>NZ_RKMB01000040.1 GCF_003797765.1 Ramlibacter sp. WS9
GTTGTACTGGGACTTGGGGGCGGGGAACACACCGCGATGGGGGGCGTGAAGGCGCTATTGCTCCGCGCGAGGGTTGAGTTGCAAAACCTCTGTTGTCTGGAGCGCGGATTTTTTGACCCGATTCATGCCATCACGAACCATGGCCTCGGAGGCAACGAACGAGAACCGCTTCGGTGGAGCACCCAAAACACCCAGGGTGCAATCGAGCTTGATTGACCTTGGCTGCTCCAGTGGCGTGTCGAGAACGATGTCGCAAACGTGCGCCGAAGAACCCGGTGGCAGGACCACACCAGAATTTGCTATTGCGCTGAATACGGGTAGTGGGCCTCGCAACACAGAGAAGTTCTCAGAGTCTGGGCACTGAACCGCAAGGAATTCGTAGGGCGTGTCAAAGTAGGCAACTGAAATGTATGGTCGCTCTGCTACGACCGCTCCAAGATTAACGGCGAAGAGTCCAAGCGCCAGCGTGAAGCAACCCGGACGGCCATCAAGCCGCGCCCGATAAGAGACGACGTTAATATCCACCTCAGGCTGAGGCGCACGGCCGAACATGCCAGCGAGCACGTCGTGCGGAACGATGCCGAAGTCGGATCCGGAGCGGAGGTGGTAGTGATTGCTAACGACCGAGCGAAGCGGCCCAACCACTGATTGGGGAATGAGGACCGCGACATACCCGGTAGGGGATGCACTAGGCTCGTCAAAGAAGGCAACCTCCACGCTTGTATGCGGAGGCAAAGTTACTCGCGAAATTGCGTTCTGCACCTTTGTTGCGAAGCCAGCAGCATCCACAAGAGGACGTTTCTCGGCGACTTCCTTTGCTGTTGCAGGATCCTTGCGACAATCCACGCCCCAAACGAGGACGCCACCAGAGGAGTTCGAGAAACCGGACACCGCCTTTGCCAAATTCTTGTTGTCGTCGGGCGCGAAATGAACTGCTGCACCGTCGGCGGGCGATCGCTTGAAGTCCAAAAAGAGCGACTCAAGTTCGCGCTCGGCGATGAGCGCATCAAGTGCCGCACATCCCCCATCGCGAAGTCGAATGAACAAGTCTCTTGCTCTGGACACGGGTTGATTAAGCCATACCACGGTACCTCGCACAACGCACGGCAATCCGGATCGGCGATTGATGCCCCGCGCGCGCTCCAACGGAAGCTTCTTCCCGAGACCACGACGGGTCGCATCCGTCGAGAGCTAACTTGGTTCCACGCGGCAGACGGTCCCCGGCAGGGCCGATCTCTGTGGCGGCTGAGATTCTTGGACTGGGGCTGGGCGCGCTTGCGCGCTTCGTTTCATGCTCGCCGGACCTGTTTGAGCAGAGCGGCCTTAGGCGCTCTGCGAGTTGTACGGCGCCGGCCCCGGGCCAAGAATCTCAGCGAAGTCGGCGCGAAGCGACGACCGCCACAGTGTGAGGCCCTGCCGGGGACCGTCTGCCGCGACGCGAGGATGAACGAACGTGGTCACATCCCCCATGGATGCCGGATCAAGTTCGGCATGAGGACCGGGGAGGTTACTGCGCCCCGAGCTTCTCGATCAACACGCGCAACTCTTCCACTTCCGAGGGCTTGAGGTCGGTCAATGGCGGGCGCACCGGCCCGGCGCCGCGGCCCACGATGGTCGCGCCGGCCTTGACGATGCTCACTGCGTAGCCGGCGCCCTTGTTGCGGATGTCCAGGTACGGCATGAAGAAATCCTTCAACAGCCGGTGCTGCGTCGCATGGTCGTCCGTGCGCACCGCTTCGTAGAACTGCATCGCCGTCTTCGGAATGAAGTTGAACACCGCCGACGAATACACCGGCGTGCCCAGCGCCTTGTACGCGGCCGCGTACACCTCGGCCGTGGGCAGGCCGCCCAGGTACGCGAAGCGGTCGCCCATCTTCTGGTAGATCGACATCATCAGTTCGATGTCGCCGATGCCGTCCTTGAAGCCGATCAGGTTGGGGCAGCGGTCGGCCAGCTTCGCCAGCGTCTCGGGCAGCAGTTTGCTGACGCCGCGGTTGTAGACGATGACGCCGAAGCGCACGCTGTGGCACACCGCTTCGACGTGAGCGGCAAGGCCTTCCTGCCCTGCTTCGGTCAGGTAGTGCGGCAGCAAGAGTACGCCGTGGGCGCCGGCAATTTCCGCCTGGCGCGCGCACTGGATGGCGAAGCGCGTCGGCCCGCCCGCGCCCGCGATGATGGGCACCTTGCCGCGGCAGGTGTCGACGGCAGTCTTGATGATGCGCGGATATTCATCGCCCGTGAGCGAGAAGAATTCGCCCGTGCCGCCCGCGGCGAACAGTGCTGTGGCGCCGTAGGGCGCGAGCCATTCGAGCCGCCGGGCGTAGCCGGCCGCGTCGAAATCGCCCTGCGCGTCGAAGTCGGTGAGCGGGAACGAAAGCAGGCCGGAGCCGATGATGGTCTTGAGGTTCTGGGGGCTCATGCTTGGAAAGTGAAGGTGGGTATCAGTCGAGTTTGATCTGGGCCTGGGCGACAACCTGCGCCCAGCGGACGCGTTCGGTGTCGAAGAACCGGTCTTGTTCCGCGGAGGTCATGGTGACAACCTCGGCGCCTTGCCCTGCCAGGCGGGCCCGTACGTCGGGCGAGCGAATGGCACGGATCAATTCCGCATTGAGCTTTTGCACGATGGCATCGGGCGTGCCGCGCGGGACGAGCATGCCTTGCCATGTGCCCGACTCGTAGCCCGGCACACCTTGTTCGGCGATCGTGGGCACGTCGCCGATCAGCGGCATGCGCGTGCGCTTGGAGACGCCCAGCACCTTGAGCTTGCCGCTCTGCACGTGCGGCAATGTGGCAAGCATGCCGTTCATCAGCACCTGCGTCTGGCCGGACACCGTGTCGAGCACGGCCTGCACGCCACCTTTGTAGGGAACGTACTGCCAGCGCGCACCGCTCGCGCGCTCCAGCGCCACGCCAGCCAGGTGGGGCGCACTGCCAGTGGCCGTCACGGCGAAGTTCAGATCCTTCTGCTTCGACAGCGCGACCAGTTCCTTGAGGTTGTTGGCCGGCACCGACGGATGAACCACCAGCAGGTGCGGCGAATACGCGAGCATGGTGGCGCCGCGCAGGTCTTTCGACGGGTCGAACGCGAGCTTGGTGTAGACGGACGGGCTGATGGCCAGCGCACCGGTGTCGCACAGGAGCATGGTGTATCCGTCCGGCGCCGACTTGGCCACCAGGTCGGCGCCGAGGTTGCCGTTGGCCCCTGCCCGGTTCTCGACGATCACGCTCTGCTTGAGCGCGTCGGACAAGGGCTGGCTGATGGAACGCGCGATGATGTCCGACGACCCACCCGGCGGGTACGGAACGATGATGCGCAAGGTCTTGCCGGGCCAGGCGGACTGGGCCCGGACAGCGGGAGCGGCAATGGCCGCGGCGACAGCCGCCAGGACGGCACGGCGAGGAATGGACATGGATTTTCCTTTGGTCGATGACAGCAAGTTGTCGGTTATCGTACAACCATAAAAAAGAAAGCGCAAGCCCGGAAAATCGACACCCTATCCGGTCAGGAATGCCCGCCCGCAGCGCCGCCCTGGACGGCCTCCTGGGCGCGCCGCAGCCGCTCGCGGCTGTTGGTCAGGTGGATGCGCATCGCCGCGCGGGCCGATTCCGGATCGCCCCGCGCGATGGCCGAGAAGATTTCTTCGTGCTCGCGGTTGACCCGGCGCAGGTACTGCGGGAGGTCTTCCTGCGCGACACGCGACGAGTTGATCCGGGTGCGCGGAATGAGCGTCGCGCCCAGGTGGCTCATGATGTCCGCGAAGTAACGGTTGGCCGTGGCGTTCGCGATGGCGAGGTGGAAACGGAAATCCGGCGAGACCGCGTCCCCCGCCCCACCGACGTTGGCCTCGAACGCATCGAGCGCCGCCCGCATCTCGGCCAGCTGCGCCTCGGTGCGCCGCTGGGCGGCCAGGCCGGCCGACTCCGTCTCGAGGCTGATGCGCAGCTCGAGCACGGCCATCACGTCCACCGCCGTGGCGATATCGGCTGGGTCGATGCCAAAGCCCTGCCCGGGACGGGGCTCCAGCACGAATGTACCGATGCCGTGCCGCGTTTCCACCAGGCCGCCTGCCTGCATGCGTGAGATCGCCTCCCGCACCACGGTGCGGCTGACGCCGTACGACTTCATGATCTCGGATTCGGTGGGCAGCTTGTCGCCGGGCTTGAGCAGCTGGCCCTGGATGCGGGCGCCGATGCTTTCCACCAACTCGTGCGCGAGGCTGCGCGAGCGCTTGCGCAACGGCGCCGGCGGGTGCCCGGCACTGTCCGGCAAGGGCACGAGCACTTCGGGATTGTCCGCAGGCCGCGCGGTTGACAAGGTCGCCATGCCCTCATGATAATTGCTTTATTGTTGTACGACAACTGATAACACAACACAAGATGACCGAAACAAACAGATTGGGGCGGCTGCTGCTCACCGGTGCCGGCGGCGGCCTGGGCAAAGTCCTGCGCGAACGGCTCAAACCCTATGCCGAGCTGATGCGCCTGTCCGACATTGTGCCCATCACCCCGGCCAATGAAAGCGAAGAGGCGGTGCGCTGCGACCTCGCCGACAAGGCGGCAGTCGACCGTCTGGTGCAAGGCTGCGATGCCATCGTCCATCTGGGCGGCGTTTCGGTGGAACGCCCGTTCGAAGAAATCCTCGAAGCGAACATCAAGGGCGTGTTCAACCTCTACGAAGGCGCCCGCCGCCACGGCGTCAAGCGGGTCGTGTTCGCGAGTTCGAACCACGTGGTGGGCTTCCATAAACAGGGTGAGATGCTGCAAACAGATTGCGAACCCCGGCCCGACGGCTACTACGGCTTGTCCAAGGCGTATGGCGAAGACCTCTCGCGCTTCTACTTCGACCGCTACGGCATCGAGACGGCTTGCCTTCGCATCGGATCCTCGTTTCCCGAACCCAAGGACCGCCGCATGCTGATCACCTGGCTCAGCTATCGCGACCTGGCGGAGCTGGTGCGCTGCTGCCTGTTCGCGCCCCGCCTGGGCCACACCATCGTCTATGGCATGTCCGCCAACCGCGACAAGTGGTGGGACAACACCGCCGCCGCGCACCTGGGCTTTCATCCACAAGACAGCTCGGAGCCGTTCCGCGAAAAGGTCGAGGCCTTCCCTCCGTTGGACGCGGCCGACCCCGCCGCGCAGTACCAGGGCGGCGGCTTCGTGAAAGCCGGCCCTTTCGAAACGCCCTGAGCGTTCCCACCGCTTTTTTTTCGCAACCCCCAAAGAGGAAGACATGAAGTTCAAGACCCTGCTCCCCGCGCTGGCGGCCGCCCTGGCCCTGGGCGCCCACGCCACCGAATTCCGTTCGTCCGACGTGCACAACAGCGACGACTACCCGACCGTGGCCGCCGTCAAATACATGAGTGACCTGCTCAAGCAGGCCAGTGGCGGCAAGCACTCGATCAAGGTGTTCAACAAGGGCGCCCTGGGCTCCGAGAAAGAAACCATCGACCAGACGAAGATCGGCGCGCTGGATTTCACACGCGTCAACATCAGCCCCATGAACGCGATCTGCGCCAAGACGCAGGTGCCGACCATGCCGTTCCTGTTCCGCTCGGTGGACCACATGCGCAAGGTGCTGGACGGCCCGGTGGGCGACGAGATCCTGAAGGACTGCGAGCCTTACGGCTTCGTCGGCTTGGCGTTCTACGACTCTGGCGCGCGCTCGATCTACGCCAAGAAGCCGATCAAGACCGTGGCGGACACGAAGGGGCTGAAGATTCGCGTCCAGCAGTCTGACCTGTGGGTCGCCCTGGTCGGCGCGATGGGCGCCAACCCCACCCCCATGCCCTATGGCGAGGTGTACACCGCGCTGAAGACCGGCATCATCGACGCCGCCGAGAACAACGTGCCGTCGTACGACACGTCCAAGCACAATGAAGCCGTCAAGTTCTACAGCAAGACCGAGCACTCGATGGCCCCGGAGATGCTGCTCATGAGCAAGACGGTGTACGACAAGCTCACGCCCGCCGAGCAGCAGATGATCCGCAAGGCCGCCAAGGATTCCGTGGCTTTCCAGCGCAAGAAGTGGGACGAGCAGGAAGCCAAGTCGCTGTCGGTGGTCAAGGCCGCCGGCGCGGAAATCGTCGAAGTGGACAAGGCATCGTTCCAGAACGCCATGACGCCGGTCTACGACAAGTTCATCACCACGCCGGACCTGAAGCGCCTGGTGAAGACCGTCCAGGACACCAAGTAAATGCAGGAAACAGCCGCGGCGCACGCGCCGCAGGCCGGGCCCGCGGTTTTCCGTTGGTACACGGCCCTCTGCGCGGGCCTGGCCCGTGCCAGCCTGATGCTGGCCGTGGCCCTTCTCATCGGCGTCATCGTCTGCGTGCAATGGCAGGTGATCGGCCGCTACGTCTTCAACGACACACCGACCTGGGCCGAGGCATTGGCGCTGCTGCTCGTGCTGTACATGACTTCGCTGGGCGTGGCGGTGGGCGTACGTGACGCCGGCCACATCGGCCTGGAGTCGCTCGCCACGCTGCTGCCGCTCTCATGGCAGCGCTGGCTCGCCATGGTGGTGCACCTGCTGGTTGCGACCTTCGGCGTGCTGATGGCCAAGAGCGGCTGGCTCTGGGCTACCGGCAAATGGAACGAGAAGAAGCCCATGCTCGGCGTCCCCGAAGGCGCCGACTACGTGCCGCTCGTCGTGGCCGGCATCCTCATCGTGCTTTTCTGCACCGAACACATCATCGCCCTCTTGCGCGGGCACGAGGTCGCACCCGCATGGAATTGACTGTCCTGGCCCTGAGCTTCACGCTCCTCTTGCTGATGGGCGTGCCGGTGGCGTTCGCCATTGGCCTTTCGTCCGTCGCCACCATCGTGGCGGCCGGGCTGCCTGTCGCTGTCGTGTTCCAGAAGATGGTCGGCGGCATGCAGGTGTTCTCTTTCCTCGCGATTCCGTTCTTCATCTTCGCGGGTGAGCTGATGCTCTACGGCGGCATCGCGGACCGCATCGTGCGCTTCGCCAACAGCCTGGTGGGCCACGTGCGCGGCGGGCTGGGCATGAGCAACGTGGTGGGTTGCACCCTGTTCGGCGGCGTTGCCGGATCGCCGCTGGCCGACGTGTCGGCGATGGGCTCGGTGATGATCCCGTTGATGAAGAAGGAGGGTTACCACGCCGACTATGCGGTGAATGTCACCACCCACGCGGCGCTCGTCGGCGCCCTGATGCCGACCTCGCACAACATCATCATCTTCGTACTGGCCACCACAGGCATTGCGTCGGTCAGTGTGCTGGGCCTGATCGTGGCCTGCCTGATCCCGGCCGTGATCCTCACGCTGTGCAACCTCGCCGCTGCCTACTTTGTCGCCGTGAAGCGCGGCTACCCGACCCGCGGCGATTTCGTCGGCTGGGGCGAGGTGGGGCGCAGCCTGGCCGCCGCGCTGCCCGGCCTGTTCGTGATCTTCATCATCCTGGGCGGCATCCTGTCGGGCGTGTTCACGGCCACAGAGTCGGCCGCCACCGCCGTGCTGTGGGCACTGCTGGTGACGGTACTGGTCTATCGATCTCTGTCACGCGAGCACTTCTTCAAGGCCTGTGCCAAGGCCTGCAAGACCACGGGTGTGGTGCTGCTGCTGATCGGCATTTCGGCGGCGTTCGGCTACTTCATGGCGCTGTACGAAGTGCCGCAGAAGACAGGCGAGATGATGGCGTCGATCAGCCAGACGCCGTGGGTCATCTTCCTGATGGTCAACGTGCTGCTGTTCGTCCTGGGAACCTTCCTGGACATGGCGGCCACCATCCTGATCTGCACACCGATCTTCCTGCCGATCTGCGCGCAGTTCGGCATGAACCCGATGCAGTTCGGCGTGATGATGCTGATCAACTGCGCGCTCGGCCTCAACACGCCACCCGTGGGGTCGACCCAGTTCGTCGGGTGCGCCATCGGAGGGGTCTCGGTGGGCACCGTGATGCGCACCATCTGGCCGTTCTACGGCGGCCTGATCGCGGCGCTGATGCTGGTGACCTACGTGCCGGCGTTTTCGCTGTGGCTGCCGTCGATCGTCTTGGGCAAGTAAGGAGCTTTCCATGACCCCCGACAGTTCTTCCTTCGCCGGCATGACGATGGGGCGCCTCGGCACGCCCGACGAATGCGTCGGCGCCTTCCTCTACCTGGCTTCCGAGGCCCTGTCGGGCTATGTCACCGGGCAGATCATCGACATCAGCGGCGGGCAGTACATGCCTTGAGGGCGGCTGGGCCTTGCGGCCTGGCCTTTCGGTTTGCCAGAATCGCTGCATGAGCAAGCAGCCCCCTTCCGTCGCCGCCAAAACACCGCCGCAACTGCGCATCGGCGAACTCGCTCGCCTGTCGGGCCGCAGCGTCCACACCATCCGCTGGTACGAGGCGCAAGGCCTCATGCCGGGCGCGGCGCGCGACGCGGGCGGCCGGCGCGTGTTCAACCAGCTCCACGTGGACTGGCTGGAGCTGATGCACCGGCTGCGCGCGTCGGGTATGAGCATCCGGCAGATGCAGGTCTACGCACGCCAGGTCCGGGCGGGTAAGAGCACGTTGACGGCGCGCCAGCAATTGCTGCGTGAACACCGGGCCCAGGTCGAGGCGCAGGTGCAGGAACTGCGGGATGCGCTCGCGCTGATCGACAAGAAGGTGCAGCTCTACGACAAGTGGATCAAGCGGCACGCCGGCGTTCCGCAGGAGACGCTTTAGGCCCTGGGCGTCAGCGCGGTGGCCACCAGCTCTGTGTCCATGTATTCAATCAATTCGAGCAGCTTTCCGTCCTCCACGCGGCAGACCCAGCAATAGCGGTTGTCGTAGGGCTGGCCGGCCTTCGTCTTGACCTTTCCCTGGCACTCCACCACCACCCATTCACCGTCAGCGATGAAGCGGCGCGCCGTGTTGGTGTATTGCGTGGCGAAGTTGGAGAACAGCGGACGCAGCAATTGCTCGCGCACAGCCTTGCGCCCCCGATAGACGCCCGACCAGCTGTTGCTCCCGGTGACTGTCCAGCAGAAGTCTTCGTGCAGGCTGCCCAGGAAGGGTTTCGGGTCGCCGGCCGCTAAGCCGCCGAAGATCGCCTGCATCAGCAGTTTGCCTGGGTGGGTTTGCGCTTCCATGGTCTTTCCTTTGGTGGAGAACCACGATTGGAAAACCTGGAGTGCGCTCTAGGTCAAGCTATTTGTCGAGGCCCAAGAGCCTCACCGCCGCCACGCACGGCCTCGCGGCTGCGGTTGATACATGTCAAGTCCCTGCGCTTCGGGTCGCGTAGACTGAACCCATCCAAAGCGATGGGACCGTGCTTCCGGTGACACAATCCGCACCCGCCGTAGCGACGTTGGGCTCACGCCTTGCGATGCTCGTTCTCGCCTGCGCGATCCCGGCAGTTCTCGCTGCGATACTCCTCATTGCGTACAACTTCCAGAGGGAAAAGGCGCACGCGCTGGAGCAGGCGCACGAACTGGCGCAGTCGGCCGTGAACGCAGTCGATCGGGACTTCGCCAGCACACAATCGGCCCTCTACGCACTGGGCACTTCCGACCTCCTCGAAAAGGGCGATCTGGCGGGCTTCCAGCAGCGGGCGAGCCGCGTGCTCCAGAACCTGAAGGCCCACGACATCGTTCTCACGGCCCCCTCGGGCCAGCAGCTGGTCAACACCAGGGTACCGTTTGGCAGCCCGCTCCCCGTGGTCGGCCAGCCGGTGCGCGTCAAGGGACTGTTCGATGCCGATCGGCCCGTCGTCACCGACCTGTTCTACGGCAAGGCACTCAAAACCCACCTGTTCGGCATCGCCGTGCCCGTCAGCGATGGCACCCGGGTAACGCATGCCCTTGCGGCGGGCGTGATGCCCGAGACGGTGGCCGCGATGCTCAGGCAGCAGAACCTGCCGCGGGACTGGATTGCCGCCGTCTTCGACAGCAGCGGGACCATCGTCGCAAGAAGCCACCAGATGGACGAGTTCGTCGGCAAGAAGGCCTCCCCCGGCCTGCGGGAAAGGCTCCAGGCCGAAACCCACGGGACGCTCGACACCGTCACCCTCGAAGGCGTGAAGGTGTACACCGCGTTCGTGCGTTCGCCTTCCAGCGGCTGGGCCGTGGCGCTGGGCATTCCCAGGAGGTCCCTGACGAACCAGCTCTGGCTGGCCGTCGTCGTGGCCATTGCCGTCGTCGGCGTGCTCCTTGCCACCGGCTTCGCGACCGCCTGGCACATTGGCTCTCGCATCTCCGGGTCGATATTCGAACTGGCCAAGCCGGCGTTCGCGTTGGGGTACGGCGCGAAGGTCACCGTGCCCCCGCTCTACTTCCACGAGGCCAATGTTCTGGGCGAAACGCTTTCGACCGCGTCGGCTTTGCTGCACGATGCGAGCGCGGCCGTCGCCCGGCACGATGCCCGCCTGACGGCCATCATGGATTCGGCCATGGACGCGATCATCACCGTCGACGACGACCAGCGGGTGATCCTGTACAACCGTGCGGCGGCTGCAGTGTTCGGCTGGCCCCCCGAGGAAGCCGTCGGCCGGCCGCTGTCCCAATTCATCCCGGCTCGCTTTCGCGACGCGCATGTGCGGCATGTCGAGGCGTTCGGGCAGCGCAACAGAGCGCGGCGCGGCATGGGCGAATCCGGCGAATTGCTCGGACTGAATAGAGACGGACAGGAGTTTCCGATCGAGGCTTCGATCTCGAAGATCAACGAGGACGGCAAGAACTTCTATACGGTGGTCCTGCGCGACATCACCGAGCGGGTGAAGGCGCGCCAGGCGCTGGAGCGCAGCAACGCGGATTTGCGGCAGTTCGCCTACGTCGCATCGCATGACCTCAAGTCGCCCTTGCGTTCCATCGGCGGGATCGCCCAGATCCTTGAGCACTCGTACCACGGCGCGCTCGATGCCAAAGGCATCGGCCTGCTGCGCCGGCTTTCCGCGGCGGCCGCACGGCTGGAGCAACTCACTGACGACCTGCTTCAGCTCGCGGACTTGGAAGGCGAGGTACCTGCCTTCGCCCCGGTCGATTGCCGGGACGCCGTCCAGGAGGCGCTGCAGTTGATGGAGCAACCCATCCGCGACGCGGGCGCAACCGTCACTGTGGGCGATCTTCCCGTGGTGATGGGCGTGCACGGCGAATTGACACACCTTTTCCTCAACCTGATTGCCAATGCCGTCAAGTACCACGGGCAACAGGCACCCGAAGTCCGGATCACGGCCGAGCGGGCGGGTGCAGAGTGGGTCATCAGCGTCGCCGACAACGGCATCGGCATCGACCCGAAGCATCACGAGCGGATCTTCGAGGTGTTCAACCGCCTGCACAAGGTCGGCGACTACGGCGGCACCGGCATCGGGCTGGCGATTTGCAGGACCATCGCGGCGCGGCAAGGCGGCCGCATCTGGGTGGAATCGCAAGAGGGCAAGGGCAGCACGTTCAAGGTGGCGCTGCGAGGCGCCGCCGTGCCGGCATGAACATCCTTCTGGTGGAAGACCAGGACGACCAGGTCCTGCTGGTGGAGACGGCACTCGAGTTTGCCGGGGTTCACGTGCAGCTCAGCCGCGCCGACAGCGGCGAGGCCTGCCTGGCCCGCCTGCGCGAGGACGGGCCTCCACCCGACCTGGTGCTGCTCGACCTGAACATGCCGCGAATGAGCGGCTTCGACGTGCTGGCCGAGCGCTCCCGGGATGGGCGGTTGCGTGGGATCCCGATGGTTGTCCTCACCAGTTCGAGCAATCCGGCGGACGTGCGCAAGGCCCACGACCTGGGTTGCGACGGCTACGTTGCGAAACCCATCGACCTGTATCGCCTGGGCGATGCCCTCAGGCACGTGGTCGAACAGTGGTCGCAACCTTCGCAACCGCCTACGGCGGCTTGACGCGCAAGGCGCCGGTACGCGTCCAGCACAAGTCCACGTGCAAGCTGTTGAGGAAGAGCTTGGAGTCGCCGATGACCAGGCCGTTGAACATGGTCTGCATCAACCGCTTGCCCGAGTGGGTCGTGGTATTCATGTTCGCCTCTCGTGGTTTCAAGAAAGGCGATTGGAAAACCTCGAGTGCGCTCTAGATCAAGGGCCTACGCTCAAGGCAGTCGCGCGATCCGCTGCCGGACCAACTCCAGTACGCGGTCCGTTCGCAGATCGACAAACACACGTGCATTGGGAGGGAATGGCTTGTCCATACGCTCTTCCTGCCACGCCAGCGTCTGGCCCTCGGTCGGTCCGGCGCGCCAGTCCACCGATACCGAGCACTGCTGCCCCGCGAACAGTGTGGGATCGAGCAACCAGGCCACCGGGCAAGCGTCGTGCAGCAGCGGATCGGCCTGGGCGTAGGCCGTCAGCATCGCGGCGGCGGCCGTGCCGCAACGCGTGCGCAACGCGCCGAGCGACTCGATCCACTCAGCTGACATTGCGGCCTTGGACGTCACGTCGAGCCCGAACAGCTTCACGTCCGCGCCGGCCGCCAGGACCGTGTGCGCGGCCAGCGGATCGGCATGGAAGTTGAACTCCGCCGCGGGCGTGATGTTGCCGGGGCAGAACGCCGCACCGCCCATGATCACCAGCGACCGGGCTCGCCGCAGCACACCGGGCGTCTTGATCTCCGCCAGTGCCAGGTTGGTCAGTGGCCCGACCGCCACCAGTGTCACCGTGTTGGGCGGCGACTGCATCAGCGTGGCCGTGATCAGGTCGGCCGCGTGGCCAGGGGCGGCCGCGCGTGTTGGTGGTAGCCGTGCGCCGCACAGGCCGTCTTCGCCATGGACAAGGTTGCAGCGCGGCGCGGCGGCACCCAAGGGCCGGGCGCAGCCCGCGTGAACGGGAACGTCTTCGCGACCGGCCAGGTCCAGGATGCGGCGCGCGTTCGCCGTCGTGGTCTCCACCGGGCGGTTGCCGGCCACCGTCGTCACCGCGAGCAATTCGAATTCCACGCTGCCTGCGGCCAGCAACAACGCCAGCGCGTCGTCGATCCCAGGGTCGCAGTCGATGATCAATGGAATCATGCAACCCCCTGGCCGGTGCGCAGCTTGCGCCGCGCCAGTTCAGCGTCGATGGCCCCCCGCGACGGCTGGGCCACCTGTGCGCCCTGCCGCGTGCACGCCAGGCCCGCCGCCGCGGACGCCACTTCCATGGCCTCCGCTGTCGAGCTGCCCATGGCGATGGAAGCCGCGAACACACCGGCGTAGGTGTCGCCGGCCCCCGTCGTGTCGACCACGGAGAGGTTGCTGGCCCGGGCGGCGAAGGACTTGCCGTCGGGGCGGGCCAGGACCGACCCTTCGGCGCCCAGCGTCACCAGCACCTCCAAGCCCAGCGATCGCGCAGCCAGACGGGCCTTGTCCAGCGGGTCGATGCCGAAAGCCTGCAGCTGATTGCACAACTGGTCGAGTTCCACCCGATTCACGATCAGCACGTCCACCTCGCCCGTCTTCAGGCTGAAGCCGGCCGGAATCGGCGACGCGTTCAGGACCACCTTGCAACCCGCTCGCCCGGCCCGCCGGGCGAGCTCCATGCATTCGTCTTGCGGCACTTCGAGCTGCAGCAGCACGACGCATGAATCGCGCAGTACGGCGGCGGGAACCTGCTCGGCCCGCGCGAACAAGTTGGCGCCCGGCGCGACCACGATGGTGTTGTCGCCGGCGTCGTTGACGGTGACCAGCGCCACCCCCGTGCTTTGCGCCTTGGCAACGCCGACGCCCGAGGTGTCAACGCCGTGGGCGATCAGTTTGGACAGGGCGGGCACGGCGAAGCCGTCGTTGCCGACCATCCCGTACAGGCGTGTAGCGGCACCGAAGAGCGCGGCGGCATGGGCCTGGTTGGCCCCCTTGCCGCCCGGCGAAACCAGTGCATCGGAGCCCAGCACCGTCTCGCCGGGCTTCGGCATGCGCTTCGTGCGCACGCAGACATCGAGGTTGATCGATCCGAAGACGGTCAGCATGACACCGCTCCTTGCGCCGCGGCTGGCATCGGCCCCGCGATGGATTCGACGGCTGCGCGATCCGGCAACCCAGCCCGCGCGCCCATCGCGGCCACGGTGCAACTGGCCGCGGCACAGCCAAACCGCAGCGCCTCGGCCAGCGGCCGGCCGTCCATGTACGCCACCAGGAACGCTGCGTTGAAGGTATCGCCCGCGCCCGTGGTATCGACCACCTTGGCGGGGAACGCCGCCTGGCTGGCGAAGGTGCCATCGCGATCCATCGCGACCGCGCCCCCGGCGCCCAGGCTGACCACGACGCGGCGCGGCCCGGCACGCAGCAGCTTGCCCAGCGCCTCCCTCCCCGGCTGCTCGCCGGTGCCGGCCAGGAAGCCGTCCTCATTGAAAAAAACGATGTCGGCGGCCTCGACGCGGCTCCACATGGCAGCGGCGTCGGGCGCGACCGCGGCTTCGATGTCGATCGCGACCAGCGTGGATGCACGCCGCGCCGCGCGGCTCAGCGTGAGAAAGGCGTCCAGCTCATAGGGCATCGAATACGCGATGGCCGCCTGGTGCAGCGCGTTGTCGAGGGATGGCGGATCGGCGGGCCGGGGTGGCATCGGCAGGTAGACGATGGCCCGTTCGCCCGAGCCGGCCAGCATTGCGATGGCACACGCCGACTGCGCGGACGGTTCGACCACCAGCGGTTCGGTGCCGACGCCGAAATCCTCCAACGTGCGCCGGAGCATAGCCGCGTGCGCGTCGCTACCCACGCGACCATAGACTGCGGACCTTCTGCCCAGCCTGGCCACGGCGCAGGCCACATTGGCCTCAGTGCCACCGGCGAAGACACCGACGGGCCGGCCCAGGACTTTTTCGCCGATGACCGGCAACTGATCAGCCGCCAGAACGATGTCCACGCAAGGGTCTCCGAATGCCAGAACGTCCCAACGCCGGTTCATTTCCATCCTCACTTTGCGAAGTGCCGCCAGGCGATGCCCGCCAGGCCCGACGCCATCGTGTCGAGATCGAAGTCCCTGGCGTTGGCCTGGCGGAATTCGGAAACCAGCTTTGGCGGCAAATCGCGAGTGCCGGCCATCGCGCCCACGATGGAGCCGGCCATGGTGGCGATCGAGTCGGTGTCGTTGCCCATCGACGCCGCAACCGAGATGGTGCGCATCGGATCGCCCTTGGCATAGAGAACGACTGCCAGCGCGGCCGGCACCGATTCGGCCGCCAGCACCGAGTTGCCGACCAGCCGCTCGATGTCGGTCATGAAGGTCATGTCGTCAGTGGCTTTGCAGGCGATGTTGAGCGCGAGGTCCAGCCGAGCGCGGTAGCTGGCGCCCGGCACGATGCGGGCATGTTCCTTCGCGAGCTGCTCGCCGCGATCGGCGCCCCGGACCGCGGCGGCGATGACGTCCTCCAGGCGGCCGGGCACCACGGCCTGGGCCACCGCGGCCGCCACCGAGCAGGCCGCCGAAATCGCGATGTCGGTATCGTGCGAAGGCAGGCATGTGACCAGCGCTTGCTTGCAGGCCCGCTCGATGTCGCCGGGAAAGATCAAGCCGACCGGCGCGACCCTCATCGCGGCGCCATTGGTGATGCCCACCGACGTCATCTTGCGGCTGGAGCGGCCGATGATGCCCACACGCGCCGTGTCGCTGCCCTCTTGCAGCGCCTTGACCATGCCGGCCGTGCTCGGGCCCATGAAGCCGGCCTTGGGGCTGGTGCCGGCCCAGTCGAGCAGGCAGTCGACCCAGCCCTCGTAGTCGAGCGTGCCGCCGGCAACGATCAATGCGCGAGCCAGGTAATACATCTGGCTCGCGTCGTCGGTCACCTCGGCGCATCGGCCCTCGTTGGCGCCCGCGAAGGTGTCCTCCGGTGGCTCGCCGAAGCTCGTCACCAGGCCGCCATACTTGGCGGCGATCTCGGCGATGCTCCATTGCTCGGTGGGCGCGCCCAGCGCGTCGCCCATGCCGGCCAGGGTCAGCGAGGCCAGGATGCGGTCCTGGATCATGTCTTGGTTCAAACGGTACTCCTTGATTTTTGTGTGCCGCGCCGCCCGGCAAAAACCAGCGCGCAGATCGTGATGAAAGGCGGCAGCATGTAGACCACCTGCGTGGGGATCTCGACGGCGCCCAATTGCGTGGCCAGGACGCCCGATGCGCCGAACAGCAGCGCCGCGCCCATCGTGCCCAACGGGCGCCGCGCGCCCAGGAAGATCGCGGCCAGTGCCAGGAAGCCCCGGCCCGCCGTCATGTCGGCCTGGAACAGCGTGAGCAAGCCCATGCTGAGATACACGCCGCCCAGGCCGGCCAGCATCCCGCTGAGCAGCAGCGCCGCGTACCGGACACGCTTGACCGGGATGCCGGCCGCCAGCGCGGCCTGCGGGTTCTCCCCCACGGCGCGCATCCACATGCCCCAGCGCGTGCGCGACAGCATCGCCCAGGTCGCCGGCACGGCGATGAACGCCAGGTACAGCAGCACATGATGGCCCTGGCCGCCCTCGCCGTTGATAAGCGTGTCCAGCAGCGGGACGTCGGCCAGGCCGGGAATGCGGATGGACGGCAGCGCGGGGCTGTTCAAGCCCGCCGTGGAACCCTTGTCACCCGCGATGGTCACCAGCAGGAACACGGTGAGGCCGGCGGCCAGGATGTTGATGGCGATGCCGGCCACGATCAGGTCGGCACCCAACTCCAGATGGAAGAACGCGAGCAGCGCAGTCGCCAGCAGCGCCGCGGCGACACCGACCGCGCAGCCAATCCACGGGTACGTCCATACCGGCAGGCCTGGGAACCACGCAGCGGCTTGCACCGACGCAATCACGCCGAAGAACGCGGCAATCAGCATCAGCCCTTCCAGAGCGACGTTGATGCTGCCGGCCAGGTCCGAAATCAGGCCGCCGAGCGCGGCGAAGAGGATGGGCGTCGCCGCACGCAGCACCGCGACCACGATCGTCGCCGCGAGCAGGCCCCACGAGAGGAAATCGGCGCTCATGAAGGCCGCCCTTCCCTGCGCGGCAGCAGCCGCTGCGACACGACGAACAGGATGATGAAGGCCTGGATCACGAGCACGACTTCGCGCGACACGTCGGTGGTACGTTCCATCGCCTGGGCGCCGGTGCGCAGGTACGCGTAGAGGAAGGCCGCGAACGGTATGGACTTCGGGTCGTTGCGCGCCAGCAGGGCCACGACAAGGCCCTCGAACCCCATGCCCGGGCTCAGGTCCACCGGCAGGCGCTTGAGCAGCGCGTTGCTGATGTGCACGCCGGCGAAGGCTGCGAACGCGCCGCCAATCGCCATCGACAGCACGACGGCGCGCGTGACCGGCATGCCGACCTGCCGGGCGAACGATGGCGCCTGCCCGACGGTGCGGATCTCATACCCCACCGTGGTCCGCTGCAGCAACAGCCAGGCCGCGGCCACGACCAGCGGAACCAGGAACAGCATCGCCGTCACGTTGGTGCGCGCCATCAGGTTGGGCAGGATAGAGGCGGACGGCAGCAGCGGCGTGACGAGGAAACCCGCACCCGGATCGCGCATGTGCTCCGAGATCATCAGCCGGTAGAACTGCACCGCAATCACGTTGAGCATCAGCGTCGTCACGATCTCGTTCGCGTTGTAGCGGGCCTTGAGCAGGCCCGGAACGAGCCCCCAGGCGAAGCCCGTCAGGACGGCCGCGACAAATGCCACCGGCAGCACGATGAACCACGGGCCGCCCACATACAGGCTCATCGCCGCCGCCGCCAGTGCCGCGAGGAACATCTGCCCGTCGGCACCCAGCGAAAACTGCCGGGCCTGGAAGGGAATGGCAACGGCCAGGCCGAGGAAAGTGAGGGTGATCGCGTCCTCGATCACCGAGCCAAAGCGCACCAGGCGGCGGACCTGCCACCCTTCCTCCGTCCAGCGGATGTCCGGCAGCGCGCCCGTGATGAGGGCGATGTAGGCCCGCACCGGCGACTCGCTCACGAACGCCGTGATCACGAAGCCCACGGCCAGCGCGGCGATCACTGCCACGGCCGTTTGCAAGCGCGACGAGTTGGTGCTGCCTGCCGTGCTCATGCCATCTCCTCGGCACGCGCCGGCGTGAAGGGCGCGTCCAGCAGCGCCGTGGCACCCTCCTGCGAAGCCAATCCGGTCATGTAGAGGCCCAGCTCCCGAGCGTCGGCTGCGTTGGCCGCGAAGTGCGCGACGATCCTGCCGCGGAACATCACGGCGATGCGGTCCGACAGCGCGAGAACCTCATCCAGGTCGGCCGAGATGAGCAGCACCGCCGCGCCCTTGTCGCGCAGGTCGACCAGCTGCTGCCTCAGGAACTGCGCCGCGCCGATGTCGACGCCGCGCGTCGGCTGGCTCGCGACCAGGAAGCGCGGCTGCGATGCCACTTCGCGCGCCAGCACCACCTTCTGCATGTTGCCGCCCGACAGGCCCGCGATGGGTTGGTCCGGCGAACGCGCGACCACGCCGTAGTCCGTCAGCACGCGCTGCGCCAGGGTGCGGGCCGCACCGGTGTCGAGCCACCCGAGGCGCGACAGCGGTGGCTTGTGATAGTCCACCGCGATCACGTTCTCGGTGATGCTCATGTCGGCCGCGACGCCGTTGTGCAGCCGGTCCTCGGGGATCAGGGCCACGCGGCTGGTACGCACCGCGCGCACGCCAAGGCCGGTGAACACGCGGCCTTCGAGCATCGCCGTCCCGCGCGAAGGCTGGCGCAGGCCGCCCAGCAAGTCGGCCAATGCGGCCTGCCCGTTGCCCTCGACCCCGGCAATGCCCAGGATCTCGCCGGCGGCGATGTCGAAGGAAACATCTTCCACATGGGTCTGCCCGTCGCCGCCGTGCAAGGTCAAGTCCTGGACTGCCACCAGCGCGGCGGCGCCGTGCTTGAGCACGCGGCTGACGCGCAGCGGCGCGACCGGCCGGCCCACGATCATCTCGGTGATGTCGTCGGCGCGCGCGCCACGCGACTCGGCCTGGCCGGTCACCTTGCCGGCACGCATCACGGTGAAGCGGTCCGACACCTCCCGCACTTCGGAGAGCTTGTGGGTGATGAGGATCACTGTGAAGCCGGCCGTCACCAGCTTGCGCAACGCCACAAACAGCGCCTGCGTTTCCTGCGGCGTGAGCACGGCCGAGGGCTCGTCCAGCAGCACGATCTTCGCGCCTCGGTAGAGCGTCTTGAGAATCTCCACGCGCTGCTGCTCGCCAACGGAAAGATCCCGCACCATCGCATGCGGATCGACCTCCAGGCCGAAGCGCTGCGAGACTTCGGCTACGTCGGCAGCCGCACGGCGCCGGTCGATCACGATACCGCGCATCGGCTCGCTGCCCAGGACGACGTTCTCCGCCACGGTGAACGAAGGCACCAGTTCGAGATGCTGCGGGACCAGCCCGATACCGGCGGCAATCGCCTCACGCGGGTGCTTGAAGCGTGCCGCTGTGCCGTTGACAAGAATCTCGCCGGCGCTGGGCTGTTCCAGGCCGTAGAGCATCTTCATCACCGTCGACTTGCCCGCGCCGTTCTCGCCGACGATCGCGTGGATCTCGCCTTGCGCCACGCACAGGCTCACCCCGTCGTTGGCCAGCGTCCCGTTGGCGTAGCGCTTGGACACGCCGCGCAGTTCGACGGCGTTCATGGCGCACCTCGCGCGGCCGAGGCCACGGCCTTCGGCGTGAATGCGCTAGGCACCATCACGCGCTTTTCGACGATGGCCGTCTCTACTTCGTCGAGCGACTTCAGCAACGCAGGCGGCGCCTGCGACAACACCATCGAGTTGCGCGCGAGGCTGACGCCATGCTCCGCCAGGCCCAACGACTCGGTGCGCCCGAAGGCCAGGCGGCCTTCGAGCTGCTGCTGGATCGCCCGCAGCACGGCCACGTCCACGTTCTTCAGCACAGACGTCACGATGCGCGAGGCCAGCGCCGGCTTGGTCGCCTGGTACATCGCGTACTGGTCCATATCGACCGCGATCGCATAGCGACCGGCTTCCAGCGCCGCCTCGTTCACGCCCTGCCCGGTCGCGCCGGCCGCGTGGAAGATCAGCGCCACGCCGCGGCCGTATTGCGCCTTGGCGATCTCCTTGCCGGCCGCCGGGTCGGAGAAGGAGTTGGCGTACTGGCTCAGCACCGTCACGCCGGGCGTCGCCGCCAGCGCACCCGCGCGAAAGCCGACGATGAAGTCGTCGATCACCGGGAACTGCATACCGCCCACCACGCCCAGCCCGCTCGAAGGCTTGAGGCCGGCAAACCCCGCGCGATCGAGGCTGGCGGCCAGATAGCCGGCGAGATAGGCGCCCTCGTTCTGGCGAAAGAGGATCGAGTGCACATTGGCGCACTTGCACGCGGCATAGTCCACCGCCGCGTCGAACACGACGAAGCGCGCCTGCGGAAACTCGCCGGCCAGCCGCTGGATGTAGGGCACCATCGTGAAAGTGCCTGCCACGATCAGGTCGAAGTCGCCGCTGTCGGCCAGGTCCGTCAGGGCCGCCTCCCAGCGCGTCGGGTCGGTGCCGCCTTCGATCACCTTGACCATCACCGGCAGCGTCTGCTTCGCGTTCTTCAGGCCGCGCGCCGCGGAGTCGAAGAAGGACTTGTCGCCCAAGGTGCCGTTGATGAACAGCGCCACCCGCAGCTTCACGCCTTCGGGCTTTGCGGCGCCGGTGCGCTCGCTCAGCTGCGCCACGCCGAACAGGATCGCCAGCGTGCCCAGGATCCAGGCCGCTTGCATGGCGGCGCTCCGGATGAAGGACTTGATGGCGGACAGCTCGGGCATGGGACGTACCAGTTCAGGCGACGCCGCTGTACTTGGCGATGCGCGTGCTGTAGCGGTAGCTCGACACGTACTTCATCAGGCAGTACTCAATCGGCTCGCGCCGGTCGGACAGCGTGATGCGCTCGACGATCAGGATCGGTGAGCCCGGGGGAATGCCGAGCAGTTGGGCGTCTTCCGCGTCGGCGCTGCCGGCGTGCAGGTTCTCCACGGCTTCGGCGGGCGCGAAGCCGAACTTCTCGGTCAGCAGCTTGTAGAGGGACTCCGCCTGCTCGAGTTCGGCGCGGTCCAGCTTTGAACCGCGCGGCAGCGGGAAGTAGGCGTCATGCAGGCCAACGGCCGCACCGTCGATCAGGCGGACGCGCCGCACGCGGATCAGCGGGTAGCCCGGCTCCAGGCCCAGTAACCCGGCGACGCCCATCGACGCGGCCGATGGCTCCACCGTCAGGATGCGCTGGCCCGGCGCGCCGCCGCGATGCTGCGTGTCCTGCGAAAAGCTGTCGATGAAGCGCGACATGCGCCGCACGATGGACGGCGCCACGAAGGTGCCGCGGCCGTGGTCGCTGTAGATCACGCCCCGCTCCTCCAGGTAGCGCACCGACTTGCGCACCGTGTCGCGGCTGACTTCGTACTTCTCCGCCAGCTCGCGCTCGGAGGGCAGCGCCTGGTTGTCGGCGAGCAGGCCCTGCTCGATCGCGTTGCGGATGATGTCCGCGAGCTGCTTGTAGCGGGGCGTGGTGGTCGAGTTGCTTTGTTCCGTGGCCATCGTGTGTCTCCCGTGGGGGCGGTAGTGCATGTGCTTCAAGTTTCGCCCAGAACCGCCACGGTGACGTCATTGTAATGTGGTACGTACCACAATGTCAAACAACTTCGCACCGGTTTTGGTGCATTGCCGAGTAGGCGTTCCCTGATGGTGCTGGTATTTTTGTCATCGTTTTCCCGTAGCCCATTGACAGCTGGTACGTACCACACTACATTTTCATACGGATATTGACTTTCCTCCCGCAAACCCAGCCAATCCCTCTTGGAGCCATAACGATGCGAACCACCCCTTGCCTCAAGTTCAAGCTGCTGGCCTTCCTGATCTCGACGCAGGTGCTGCCTGCGCTGGCCCAGGTGGCACCCGCTCCGGAACCCACACCCACGCAGACGCCCGCCGAAGCTGCCAAGGCGCTCGAACAGGTCACGATCTTCGGCAACGCCGTGGGCATCCGGCAGACCCGGGCCAACGTCAAGATCACGGCGGCCGACCTCGAGTACTACCCGCCCGGCGTCAGCGCCGACAAGGTGCTCGAACGCGTCACCGGCATCCAGCTCGGCTCGTCGAACGCGTTCGGGGGCGACGGCTTCGAAAGCACGATCAACATGCGCGGCTTCGCCAAGGACAGCATCGGCTTCTCCATCGACGGCGTGCCCAACGGGCGGACCACGCTGGGCGGCGGCTCCGTCCCGACCCGCTATTTCGATTCCAGCAACCTGGCCGGCGTGGACGTGTCGCAGTCGGCCGGCGTCATCGGCTCGCCTTCTCACCAATCCCTGGTCGGCCATGTGAACTACCTGACGCAGGATCCGGAAAAGCGCTTCGGTGCGCGCGCCGAGGCCGCCGGCGGCAGTTCCCGCTATGGCCGCCTGTACGGGCGGGTCGACAGCGGCGAGATCGCTCCCGGCCTCAGCGGCTACCTGAGCGTGTCGAAGCAGCAATGGCGCGTGTCGTATGTCGACGATCCGGCGGGCGAGAACAGCCGCGACCACGTCGACGTGAAGCTGATGTCGAAATTCGACAACGGCGCCGTGCTCAAGCTGCGTAGCGGCTGGAACGACCGCAAGGAAGAAAGCGGCACCAACATCGTGACGCTGACGCAGTTCAACAAGAACCCGAAGGCCGACGGCTACACCGACACCTGGACGGGTACGCCGGGCACCGACCGCAACTACCGCGGGCTCAAGGGCAATCCGCGCCAGGACCACCTCACTTACCTGGACGGCTCGATGCCGCTGGGCTCGAACCTCAAGCTCACCGGCAAGGTCTACTACCACACGCAGGAAGGCATCGGCAAGGAAACCGGTCTGGGCAGCGGTGGCTTTCCGGGCCTGGACGGGCAGGCGAGCAGCATCTACTTCCGCGCCAATGAGTACGGCATGATCCGCCGCGGCGCCCTGGCCGACCTGGCCGGCAAGCACAGCGACCTGATCGACTGGCGCGTTGGCGCGTGGTACGAAACCTATGACCGCAGCCAGGTGCGCAACTGGTACCCGGTGCTCAGCGAAGCCGTGGGCCCGGCGTACAGCGGCACGCCCGCCACCACGAGCGAAAACAAGCACTGGAAGAACACCATCGGCATGCTGTACGCCGCGAACCGCTCCAGCTTCATGGACGGCCGCCTCAAGTTTGACTACGGCGTCACGTACATGGCCAACAAGGTCGACTACCGTGCGCCGATCCAGGACTCCAGGACCAACAAGTTCAACTTCGTCAATGAAGCCGACGTGAACTCGGGCTTCCTGCCCAAGGTGGGCGCGGTCTATTCGCTGGCCGAGAACACCGAGTTGTTCGGCGGCTACGCCAAGAACGCGGCAAGCGTCACCGATGCCACGCTCGAAGGCGGCGCCGCCGCCACGCTGGCTGCCGCTTCGAAGGTGCGGGACATGGACACGGCCAACGCCTTCGACGTCGGCCTGCGCCACAAGGGCGACAACTACGCGGTCGGCGCCCAGGCGTTCCTGATCGACTCCAAGGAAACGGTGGCCGCCGACATCGTCGGCACGCTGCAGTCCCAGAACGTCAGCCAGGGCCGGCGCATCCACGGCCTGGAGATGACGTACAGCGGGCGCATCGGCGACTGGAAGCTGTTTGGCGCCTACACGATCCAGAAGCACAAGTACGTGCTGAGCAACACCGACGCGGCGGGCTATCCGGAAAAGGGCTTCATCCGCAACGGCGCCGACCTGGTCGGCATCGCGAGCCAAAACCTCTTCCTCGAAGCGACGTGGCGGCCCACCGAAAACCTGAAGCTCGCGATGAACGGCCGCTACATCGGCAGCCGCGCCGGCTACTACGCCAATCCGCGCATCGCCGGCAGCGGCACCGACGAAAGGCTGCCCGCCTACGCGCTGTTCGGCCTGAACGGGTCTTACAGCTTCAAGAACGGCAGCATCGGCGTGAACGTCGAGAACATCGGCGACAAGAAATACATCTCCGGTATCGCGCCGGAGTTGATGACGTCGCCGTCCACCGTCGGCCGCTACTTCATCGGCGCGCCCCGCACCATCGTGCTGTGGGCGAAGGTCGAGATGTGACGGCCTAGCCGCCAGCCACCCCATCCGCACCCTCCCCTGGACGATTCGCCCGGGGGATGGCGGAGCGCATTCCCCAGTCGACAAGAAGGAGTTCATCTTGCTTACTTCCATTTCATTCCAAGCCCGCCGCGCCGCCTGCGCGCTGGCACTTTCAGCCGCGGCGCTGCTGCCGGGCCACGCGCTCGCGCAGCAGCCAGCGCCCGCGGCCCCGCAAGCCATCGTTGCGGCGTCACCCGCCGCATCCGGCGTAGCCAAGAAGAGCGGCGACGCCGTCGAGAACCCCTACGGCATCGAAGCGCTGTGGAAAGGCTCGGACAACATCGCGCGGTCGGTGCTGGTGCTGCTGGCCATCATGAGCGTCGGCAGCTGGTACATCATGGTCACCAAGTTGCTCGAACAGTCCAAGATGAACCGCCACGCCCGCACCGTGACCCGGCAGTTCTGGCGCGCGCCGTCCGTCATCGCGGGCGCCGGCGCGCTGGAGAAAAAGAGCGCCTACCGCTTCATTGCCGAGGCCGGCGCGCGCGCCACGGCGGAACACGGGGGCCTCAAAGGCCACATCCCGGTAGCCGACTGGATCCCGATGAGCATCACCGCCGCCGTGGACCGCGTTCATGCCACCACGCAGGGCGGCCTGGCGTTCCTCGCCACCGTCGGCTCCACCTCTCCTTTCGTCGGCCTGTTCGGCACCGTGTGGGGCATCTATCACGCGTTGACGGCCATCGGCATCTCCGGCCAGGCCTCCATCGACAAGGTCGCCGGCCCCGTCGGCGAGGCGCTGATCATGACGGCCATCGGCCTCGCGGTCGCCATCCCCGCCGTGCTGGCCTACAACTGGCTGGCCCGCCGCAACAAGGCGGTGATGGATGAAGTGCGCGAGTTCGCGCATGAGATCAACGCGGTCATCATCGGTTCGCACGGCAAGGCCGCGTAACCATGGCCATGGCTGTCGGCGAGTCGTCGGACGACGACGTCATCTCCGCCATCAATACCACGCCCCTCGTGGACGTGATGCTGGTGCTGCTGATCATCTTCCTGATCACTATTCCGGTGGTCACCACCTCGATCCCCGTGTCCCTGCCCAAGGAACGCGTCGAGGTGCGGGAGACCAAGCCCGAGAACATCATCATTTCGGTGGACCCGAAGGGCGGCATCTTCTGGTACGACCAGCGCATGGCCGGCGAGGAAGCCCTGGTGGCCAAGCTGAAGGACGTATCCAGGAAGACGCCGCAGCCCGAAGTGCAGGTCCGTGGCGACGCCACGGCGCGCTACGCGGGCGTGGGCAAGGTGCTGCTGGCCTGCCAGCGCGCGGGCATCACCAAGGTCGCGTTCATCACCGAACCCCCGCCCCTGGGCGGCTGAAGGAATACATATGGGCCTTACATCCCAGCGCTTCGGCAAAGGAGGCGACGCCGAAGTCATGATGGACATCAACACCACGCCGCTGATCGACGTGATGCTGGTGCTGCTCGTGATGCTCATCATCACCATCCCGATCCAGCTTCACGCGGTGAACCTGGAAATGCCGGTGGGAACGCCTCCCACCAACGAGATCAAGCCCGAGAAGGTGCAGATCGACATCGACGAGAAGAGCACCGTCTACTGGCAGGGTTTGCCCGTGTCGGCGGCCGAGCTCGACGAGAAGATGACCGCGCTGGCCGCGATGAACCCGCAGCCGGAAGTGCACATCCGGCCGAACAAGGACTGCCAGTACGCGGTTTTCGCGAACGTGCTGTCCACGTCCAAACGCAAGGGGCTCTCCAAAATGGCCGTCATCGGCCATGAGCAGTTCGTGCTATGAGCGCCGCTGTCATACCCAGGGCCGGGTTCGGCTCGAGCGATCCGACCCGCCGCATGGTGGGCTGGGGCGTGGTGGTCGCCGTTCACGCCATCGTGTTGTGGGCGCTGGTCACCGGCACCGCGCGCAAGGGCCTGGAGATCATCAAGAAGCCGCTGGAAGCCGCGGTGATCCAGGAAGTGATCATCCCGCCGCCGCCTCCACCGCCGCCCAAGGAGATCAAGCAGCCGGAGATCAAGCAGCCTAAGGTGGAGGCTCCGCCGCCGCCTTTCGTGCCGCCTCCGGAGGTCACGCCGCCAACGACCTCGGCGCCGACCATTGCATCGGTGCAGGCTCCGCCGCCGACGCCGGCGGTCATCGCGCCGCCACCCCCGCCTGCACCCGCACCGGTGGGACGAGCCGACATCAAGGTCGCATGCCCAACCCAGGTCCGGCCGGAGATGCCCAGCCGGGCCGCCAAGGAAGGCATAGAGGGCGTGGTCCGCGCGCAGGTGCTGATCCGCGACGGCGCGGTGGTCAAGGTGGACATTCTGTCGGGTCCGCAAGTGTTCCGCGAACCCGTGCGCGAGGCGATGCTGCGCTACCGTTGCGTGACCACCGGCGGTGATGTGGTCGCCACCCAGGAATTCGCGTTCAAGTTCGAGTGACGGGAAATCCCGCGTTCCCTGTCTGCACTCTGCGACCTCGCGACAACGCCGCGCACGGCTGGGCCGCGAGGTCCAGGAATGCGTAACACACGAAACGGAGTTCAGCGAAGAACTTTCTATTTCTCCATCTTCAGCAGCATCTCCAGCCGCGAGCCGCGCTGCGCCACCGCCTCGACGCCCTTGCGCTTCTCCTCGGGCGACTGCGCCGGCAGGTTGTTGATCTGCTGCCACTCCAGGAACATCTGGATGTCGGCGATCGGGACCAGCTGCCGGTTCTTGGACACCTTGAAGCCGCCGAGGTGAACCTTGTTCAGCGCGACGAGTTCTTCCGGCGACTTCTTGCCGAAGGACGCGCAGAAGTCCTGGATCTTGCGGCGCAGGTCGGCCGGCAGGCCGATGTTCCAGACCAGCGGGGATTGGGGGATCAGCGGCGACGTCCACACGACCTTGAACTTCTTCAGCAGATCGGACTTACTCGCCTTGAGGAACCCGATCTCCACGGTATTGCTCACGCCCACGTCGGCCTGCGCGCTGGCGATGGCCGTCAGGTTCTGGCGGGCCGAGCCCGTCGTGACCTGCTGAAACACCTTTTCCGGGGCATTGACTCGGCGCTTGGCGAACGCGTAATACAGCGGGACCAGGTAGCCCGATACGCTGCCCTTGTCGCCGATGGCCAACCGCAGCTTGCCCGCTTGTGCCAGCACGTCGTCGAGCGTCTGGAACTTGCTGGCCGCATCGACCGCGATGACCGACGCGTAGTCAGACAGGCCTTCCTTGGTGACGATCTGCGCGAACACGGCACCCACGCCGCTTTCGACCACCTCCAGCGCAGGCACGTTCCCGAGCCACGCCAGGTCCAGGTCGCCCGCCTTGAAAGCCGTCACGATTTCGCTCTCGGCCGCCGCGACGGCCTCGACCTCGCGGCCCGTCGCGCGAGACAACAGCGCCATGAAGGGCTTCCAGTCCTCCAGCATCTTTTCGCGGTCGCGCGCGGTGAACAGGCCGAACCGCAGCGTCTTGCCGCGGGCGGCCGGCTGTGCGCTTGCCAGCCCGCTGGCCTGCGCCAGAGAGGCGCCGGCGCAGCCGAGGACGGCGCGGCGGGTGAGGTTGCCAAATGGGGTGTTCATGTTCATGCTCCCGAAAGAAAAAGTGCTGCCCGGTTCCGCCCTTGGAATCAGCTCATAACTGGTCCGTACCACTATAAATGCATTTTGTTCGCCATTTCCTGTGGTTTTCGTTATTGACTCGTAATTCATCATTGGCTATGGTACGTACCAATTACGCCGACTCTGGAGGAAAACCCCGTGAAGACACGTCATGCAGCCTGGCTGCTGTTCGGCGCGCTGGCGCTGGCTGGTTGTGCGCACGGGCCTGCGCAGCTGGCGTCGGCCCCTGCGGCGGTCAAATCGCTGGGCTTCCTGGGCAGCGTCGTCATCACCCGCGATGCTTCCGCCTTGACGCGCGACCTCGGCGGGATCTCGGGCGCCGACCGCGACCCTGCCACCAACACCTGGTACCTGCTCAGCGACGACCGTTCGGACAAAGCGCCGGCGCGGTTCTACACCGCAGCCATCGACGTGAATGAGCGCGGCTTCAAGTCCATCCACATCACATCGGCGGTCAGCCTGAAGCGGCCGGACGGCTCGCTGTACCCGGCGCCCAAGGCTGGCGGTGAGGTGGCCGATCCGGAAGCCATCCGCTTCGACCCGGCGACCGGCACGCTGTTCTGGTCCAGCGAAGGCGACCGCCGGCTCGGGCTCAGCCCGTTCGTGCGCCAGTCCACCCGCGACGGCGCGTTTGCCGGCGAGGTGGCGCTGCCGGCAAACCTGGCAACCCACAAGGACACCGAAAGAGGAGCCCGCAACAACCTGGCCATCGAAGGCATGGCTTTCACGCCTTCGGGCGGGTTGTGGGTGGCGATGGAAGCGCCGCTTTACGAGGACGGCCCTGCCGCGAGCCGGATGGCCGGCGCCGTCGCGCGCTTCACCAGGCTCGATGCGAACCGCCGCGTGACCGGGCAGTACGCCTACCCGG
This sequence comes from Ramlibacter sp. WS9, assembly GCF_003797765.1. Classification (GTDB taxonomy): domain Bacteria; phylum Pseudomonadota; class Gammaproteobacteria; order Burkholderiales; family Burkholderiaceae_C; genus Ramlibacter. The sequence continues at coordinate 28,387 of NZ_RKMB01000040.1, forward strand.
CCGATGCCATCCCGCGCGATGCCACCGGCGGCAAATTGCGCTCCGACAACGGCGTGAGCGAGATCCTCGCCGTCGACGAGGACACACTTCTCGTGATCGAGCGGTGCGGCTACGAGGTCGCGGAGCTGGTGTTCCAGTTCGCGATCCGCATCTACGAGGTCAAGCTCGGCGCCGCCACCAACATCGCGGGAGTCGATTCGCTGGCCGGGGCCCGCTACGTGCCCATGTCAAAGCGCCTCGTGCTCGACTTGAACCAGGCCGGCATCGGCAGCATTGACAACATCGAGGCCGCCGCCTGGGGACCGCGCCTGGCCAACGGCAACGCGACGCTGATCCTCATCTCCGACGACAACTTCGCGCCGCAACAGGTCAACCAGTTCCTGGCGTTCGAGGTCGCGGAGCGTTAGGCCGCTCGCAAGGTCACTTGCGAACCAGCACCCCAGACGGGTCGAAGGCGCCGGCGCGCAGCACCTTGCGCGACGCGGCGTATTCGCGCAGCACCTCGGCGTCCACGTATCCGGTGTTCACCGCCGACGGGTGAATGGAAAGATCGGGGTAGCCGTCGCCGCCCTTGGCGACGAAACTGTTGACGGCCAGCCGGTAGGTGGCCGCCGGCTCAACCGGCTTGCCACCGACTTCTACTTGGCGCAACCGTCCCTGCTCGACGAGCAGCCGCACCCCGTACATCTGCGGCAGCGCGCCCGAACCGGGCGTCCGGGTCGCGGCGAACTGCAGGTAGTCCATCAATTCCGCGCCGGTCAAGGCGACGACGTAGATGTGGTTGCCGAACGGCTGCACCTTGAGGATGTCGCGGTAGCTGACCAGCCCCACCGGCAGCGAGTCCCGCACGCCTCCCGAGCTGATGAGGCCGATGTCCGCCTTGGTCTTGTCAACCATCGCGGCGGTGATCAGCATGCCGAGATTGGTTTGCCTGGCCCGTACCAGCGGGCGGGCGCCCTCGAACAGTCCCTCGGTCGTCGCGACGGCCATCGACAGACCGGCGGCCGCCCTTTGCTGGAAGGGCTCCAGCAATGCCAGCATGGCAGGGTCTTCGGCGATGCGGGGACCTTCGGCCGCGCCGCTCTTGCGCAGATTCACAGGGAGCAGGCTGTACTGCATGAGTCGGAACTTCCCGTCGCGGTATTCGCCATCGGCGCGGCCGACGAACCGGCCCAGGTCGCCGGACTGCAGGATCCACGCGCCGTTCTGGTGGTCGGGAAGGCAGCCCGCGCCCGGCTCGTAGTTCTCGACACGCACGTTTTCGTGCTTCATGCACAGCGCCGTGTGGCTGTGCCCACCTACGATCACGTCGATGCCCTGCACCGACCGCGCCAGTTCCACGTCGCCGGGACCGTTGACGCCACGCCGGCCATCGGTGTAGTGGCCCATGTGGGTGGCGGCGATGACGACGTCCGCCTGCTTGCGCAACTCGGGGACCACGCGGCGCGCCTCCTCGATCGGCGAGCGAAACGAAACATCGGGGAATTTCTTGCGGTCGACCAGTTTCGCCGTGTCGTCGGTGGTCAGGCCCATCACGGCGACGCGCAGCGTCCCGAAGTGAAAGACCCGATACGGCTCGAATGCCCGCGCACCGCCCTTGTAGATGTTGGCCGACAGCCAGGGAAAGGTTGACCAGTTCGTGCGTTGCTGCTCCAGGGTGGCCGGCGACTTGTCGAACTCGTGGTTGCCCACCGCCATGGCGTCGTACCCCAAGAGCGACATGCCGCGGAAATCGGGCTCGCCTTCCAGCTGGTCTGATTCGGGGATGCCGGTGTTGACGTCGCCCGCGTCCAGCAACAGGACATGGCCGCCTTGCGCCTTCACCTCGGCGCGGATGCCGTCGATCAGTGTCTTGCGCGCCGCCAGCCCGTATTCGCCGGCTTCATTGCGCCAGAAGTGGCCGTGGTGGTCGTTGGTGTGCAGGATGGTGAGGCGCACCGGCGCCTGCTTCGCGAAGCCCTGGGCCTGCGCGGCCAGCGCAAGGGCCGCGAGCGCAACCACCAGCGCCGTGTTTCGTACCGTCATGTCTCACTCCTGCCATCCGATCGAGTCGGGATGGCAGGATGATAGAGCTAGGGCCTGAAATTCGCAATACTGGTACGTACCAATTTAATTGCATAGACGTTATCCTGTTCCCCCGTCTTGCCAAGAAACCATCAACTATGGTACGTACCACATAGTCAAACCAACCCGAGCAGCCGCACCGCGTTGCCCTTCAAGATCCCCGGCATCACCTCTGGCTTGAAGCCGGCGTCCTCGAAGTCCTTCATCCAGCGCTCGGGCGTGATCAGCGGATAGTCGCTGCCGAAGAGGATGCGGTCTTTGAGCAAGGTGTTGGCGTACTGCACCAGTTGCTTGGGGAAATACTTGGGACTCCAGCCCGACAGGTCGATCCACACGTTGGGCTTGTGCGTCGCGACCGACAGCGCCTCGTCCTGCCACGGGAAGCTGGGGTGCGCCATCACGATCTGCATGTCGGGGAAGTCGATCGCGACGTCGTCCAGGTGCATGGGGTTGCTGTACTCCAGCCGCAGGCCGCCGCCGCAGCGCATGCCCGAGCCGATGCCGCTGTGGCCGGTGTGGAAGATGGCCGGCATCTTGTGCGCGTTGATCACCTCGTAGATGGGCCAGGCCATCTTGTCGTACGGGTGGTAACCCTGCACGGTCGGGTGGAACTTGAAGCCCTTGACGCCGTGTTCCTTGATCAGCCGCTCGGCCTCGCGCGCGCCCATCTTTCCCTTGTGCGGGTCGATGCTGGCGAAGCACATCATCATGTCGCTGTTCTCCTGGGCCGCCTGCGCGATCTCCTCGTTCGGGATGCGGCGGCGCCCCAGCTTCGACTCGCTGTCGACGGTGAACATCACCAGGCCGATCTTGCGCTCGCGGTAGTACGCGATGGTTTCCGCGATGGTCGGGCGGCGGCTGTTGCGGAAGTACTTGTCCGCGGCGCGGTCGTACTCTTCGCCGTAGTTGTCGAAGGGGTTCCAGCAGCTGACTTCCGCGTGGGTGTGGACGTCGATGGCGATGAGGTTGGCGTGGTCCATGATGGCTCCGGGTTTACGCGCGACCTAGGGAAAGTACTAGGAAGTGCGGCTTGAATTGGTTATGATTTATAACAATAATCCTTCAACTTCGCAAATCCCTGATGAACCTCAAAGACATCTCCCTCGAAATCCGCGGCCCCGTTGCCGTGGTGCGGCTCTGCAGGCCGGCCAAGCGCAATGCACTGAGCGACGGCCTGATCGCGGAAGTGCGCGGCGTGTTCGAAAACCTGCCCGAAACCGTCCGCGCCGCTGTGCTCGACGGTGAGGGCGATCACTTCTGCGCCGGGCTGGACCTGTCCGAGCTCAAGGACCGCAACGCGGGCGAGGGGCTGCACCACTCCCGCATGTGGCACTCGGCGTTGGAGCAGGTGCAGTACGGCCCGGTTCCCGTCATCGCGGCGTTGCATGGCGCCGTCGTCGGCGGCGGGCTCGAACTGGCGAGCGCCTGCCACATCCGCGTTGCAGATGAGTCCGCGTTCTTCGCGCTGCCGGAAGGCTCGCGGGGCATCTTCGTCGGCGGTGGCGGCGCGGTCCGCATCCCGCGGCTGATCGGCGTTTCACGCATGACGGACATGATGCTCACCGGCCGCGTCTACAACGCGCAAGACGGCGAGCGCGTGGGCTTCGCGGAATACCTGGTGCCCAAGGGCCAGGCTTCCGAAAAGGCCTTCGAACTCGCGCTGCGGGTCGCGGAAAACGCGCCGCTCACCAACTACGCCCTGATGCACGCCCTGCCGCGTATTGCCGAGCAGCCGGCCGACCAGGGCTTCCTCACCGAAGCCCTGATGGCCGCCATCGCCCAGAGCGCGCCTGAAGCCAAAGACCGTGTCCGCGCCTTCCTGGAAGGCCGGGCCGCCAAAGTCGCGAAGGTGTGACGTGAGCCAGCCCAAGTACCGCCCCCTCGAATTCGGCGTGACGCGCGTCGCCTTGCGCGACGGCCCCGCCGGCGAGCGCTATGTGCGCGCCGAGCAGCCCCTGGCCGAGCACGCCCGCCGCCTGACGGACCGTCTGGTTCATTGGGCCAACACCGAGCCCGATCGCACCTTCATCGCACGCCGCACCAGGAACGCGGATGGCAGTACAGGCGAGTGGCGCCGCATCTCGTACGGCGAGGCACTCGACAGCGCGCGTCGCATCGGGCAGGCCCTGCTCGACCGCGGGCTCGATGCCGAACGGCCTGTGGCGATCCTGAGCGAAAACGATCTCGAGCACGCGCTGCTGGCGCTGGGCTGCCTGTATGCCGGCATCCCTTACTGCCCGGTGTCGCCCGCGTACTCGACGGTGAGCCAGGACTACGAAAAGCTGCGCCACGTGCTGACGACGCTGACACCAGGCCTGGTCTTCGCCGCCGATTCGGCGCGTTACGGCAAGGCGATCACGGCGGCAGTTCCGGCCGACGTCGAAGTCGTGTTGACCCATGGCGCCATCGACGGCCGGGCAACGACTGCTCTCTCCGCCCTGCTGGCGACAGAGGCCTCGCCCACCGTCGACGCCGCGATGCAGGCCACCGGCCCCGACACCATCACCAAGTTCCTGTTCACCTCCGGCTCGACCAAGCTGCCCAAGGCCGTGATCAACACCCACGGCATGTGGTGCGCCAACCAGCAGCAGATGCGGCAGTCGATGCCGGTGCTCGCGCAAGAGCCGCCGGTACTGGTGGACTGGCTGCCCTGGAACCACACTTTCGGCGGCAACCACAATTTCGGGCTCACCGTCTACAACGGCGGCACGCTGTACATCGACGACGGCAAGCCGGTGCCCGCGCTGATGGGCGAGACGCTGCGCAACCTGCGCGAGATCGCGCCCACGGTCTACTTCAACGTGCCCACGGGCTTCGAAGCCATCGCCAACGCGATGAAGACGGATGACGCGCTGCGCCGCAACCTGCTGTCGCGCGTCAAGATGTTCTTCTATGCCGGCGCGGCGCTCGCCCAGCCGGTGTGGGACACACTGCATGAAGTGCAGGAGCGCGAGATCGGCGAACGCATCGTGATGGGCACGGGCCTGGGCATGACGGAGTCGTCGCCGTTCGCCGTGTTCGTCACCAACCCCAACGTCAAGGCCGGCTACCTCGGCGTGCCCACGCCGGGCCTGGAACTCAAGCTGGTGCCGACCGATGGCAAGACGGAAATCCGCTACAAGGGGCCGAACATCACCCCCGGCTACTGGCGCGCGCCCGATGCGACCGCCGAGGCGTTCGACGAAGAAGGTTTCTTCTGCACCGGTGACGCGGTGCTGTGGATCGACGATAACGACGTGCATCAGGGCCTGAAGTTCGACGGCCGCATCGCCGAGGATTTCAAGCTCGCCACCGGCACCTTCGTCTCGGTCGGGCCGCTTCGCTCGAAGATCATCGCGGCGGGAGCGCCCTACGTGCAGGACGCGGTGATCACCGGCATCAACTTGAAGGAGATCGGCGCGCTGATCTTCCCCACCACCGCCATTCGCAAGCTGGCGGGCCTGCCCGACGGCGCGACGATGAAGGACGTGCTGGAGAGCCCGCCGGTCCAGGCGCACTTCCAGAAGGTGCTGGATGAACTCGCGAGCGGCGCCACGGGCAGCGCCAGCCGTGTCGCGCGCATGCATCTTCTGCACGAGCCCGCGTCGATCGACAAGGGCGAAGTCACCGACAAGGGCTCGATCAACCAGCGCGCCGTGCTCAAGCACCGCGAAGCGCTGGTCAATGCCTTGCACGACGGCACATTGCCGCATACCCTGACACCGAAAGAAAATACGAAATGAAGATCGAAGGACAAGCCGCACTGGTGACCGGCGGCGCATCGGGCCTGGGCGAAGCGACAGCGCGGGAACTCGCGCGGCTGGGCGCGAAGGTCGCGGTGCTCGACGTCAATCTCGAACTGGCGGAGAAGGTTGCCGCTGACATTGGCGGCGTGGCGTGCCAGTGCGACATCACGAACGCCGACAGCCTCTCTGCCGCGCTCACGAAGGCGTCCGCTGCGCACGGCCCGGCCCGCATCCTGATGAACATTGCCGGCATCGGCAGCGCCAAGCGCGTGGTGCAGAAAGACGGCAGCGCGGCGCCGCTGGAAGACTTCGCTCGCGTCGTCACCATCAACCTCATCGGCACCTACAACGCCAGCCGGCTGTTCGCGGCCGAATGTGCCAAGCTGGCGCCGATGGAAGACGGCGAACGCGGCGTGATGATGTTCACGGCTTCGGTCGCGGCCTTCGACGGCCAGGTCGGCCAGCAGGCCTATAGTGCGTCCAAGGGCGGGCTGGTGGGCATGACGCTGCCAATGGCACGCGACCTCGCGCAGCACGGCATTCGCGTGTGCACCGTGGCGCCGGGCCTGTTCTCGACGCCGCTGATGCGCCAGCTGCCTGAACCCGTGCAGCAGTCGCTGGCCGCGTCCATCCCGTTCCCGCCGCGGCTCGGCAAGCCGGAGGAATTCGCCCAGCTGGCCTGTCACATCGTCACCAACACCCACCTCAATGGCGAAGTGATTCGCCTCGACGGCGCATTGCGCATGGCGCCCCGCTGAACCCTACACTGATCACAAGCCAGGAGACATCATGACCACTCGACGCCACTTCCTGAACCAAACGGCCGCCCTTGCCGCTCTCGGCTCAACGGGCCTGCCGCTCACCGCACGGGCGCAGAGCCTGGACCTCGCCAAGATCCTGTGCGGATTTCCGCCCGGCGGCACCAGCGACGCGATGTCTCGCCGCATCGCCGACAAGCTGCGCGGCAACTACGCGAACAACGTCGTGGTCGAGAACAAGCCGGGCGCCGGCGGCCAGATCGCCGTCAGCCTGCTCAAGGACAGCCCGGCCGACGGCAGCACCATGCTGCTGACGCCGTCGTCCATGCTGTCGATCTACCCCTTCGTCTACAAGACGCTGCCGTACAAGCCGCTGGAAGACGTTCAGCCGGTCTCGCTGGCCTGCTACTTCAACCACGCCTTCGGCGTCGGCCCCGCGGTGCCCGAGAGCGTCAAGACCGTGAAGGACTTCCTGGCGTGGGCCAAGGACAACCCCACCAAGGCCAACTACGGCTCGCCCGGCGCCGGCTCCATGCCGCACCTGATCGTGGGCCTCTTGAACAAGCTGACCGGCAGCGACCTGAAGCACATTCCCTATCGCGGATCGGCGCCCGGCATCCAGGACTTGCTGGGCGGACAGATCTCCGCTATGTCGTCGCCCGTCGGCGACTACCTGCCCTACCTCAAGTCGGGCAAGCTGCGCATCCTGGCCATCTCCGGCCTGAACCGCAGCCCGTTCGTGCCCGATGTGGCCACGTACCGCCAACAGGGCTACCCGATCACCGTGCGCGAGTGGTACGGCGTCTTCCTGCCCGGCAAGGCCAAGCCGGAAGCCGTGCGCCGCGCCGCCGCTTACCTGCAGCCCGCGCTTGCGCAGCAGGACCTGATCACCAGCATGGCGCAGGTCGGCATGGAGGTGCAGTCTTCGTCGCCGCAAGTGCTGGGCGACCTGCTGCGTGCGGACGCCGAAGAATGGCGCCGCCTCATCAAGCAGATCGGCTTCACGGCAGAGTCCTAGCCCACCCCCGAAGCGGCCTGCGGCCGCCTCCCCCTCAAGGGGGCGCCACTGGCGGCCCGGCAAAGCCGGTTCCGCGGTGGCCCCCGGATGTTCACCGATCGGAGATTTGTCAATGACTACGCGCCGCCAATTCGTCCAGTCCGCCGCTTCGCTTGCTGCGCTCGGAGCCTTTCCCCTGGGCGCTTTCGCCCAGTCGTTCGATGCCGTGAAGATCGTCAACGGTTTTCCCGCCGGCGGCACGGCCGACAGCACCAGCCGCCGCGTAGCTGAAAAGCTCGGCGGCACGCCGTACTCCAAGAGCGCCGGCGTCGTCGAGAACAAGCCCGGCGCCGGCGGACGCATCGCCTGCGAAACGGTGAAGTCGGCCAATCCGGATGGCTCTGTGCTCCTGCTCACGCCCTACTCGTGCACCGCCATCTACCCGCACATCTACAGCAAGCTCAGCTACGACCCGTTCAAGGATCTCGTTCCCGTGTCGATGGGCGCGGTGATGACGCACGCCCTCACGGTCGGCCCGATGGTACCGGCCAGCGTGAAGACGGTGAAAGACTTCCTGGCATGGGCCAAGGCCAACCCGAAGGACGCCAACTACGGTTCGCCCGCCGCCGGTTCGACGCCGCACTTCCTGGCAGCGCTGCTGGGCATCAACACGGGCGTCGATCTCAAGCACGTGCCGTACCGCGGTTCGTTGCCCGCCGTGGCGGACATGCTCGGCGGACAGTTGGCTTCCACGTCGACTCCAACCGGCGACGCGCTGGCCAACCATCGCGCCGGCAAGGTCCGCATCCTCGCGACGTCGGGCGCCAAGCGCACGCCGTTCACGCCTGAAGTGGCCACGTACGCGGAACAAGGCTTCGCCGACTTGACCACCGAAGAATGGTTCGGCTTCTACGCGCCGGCCAAGACGCCGGCATATGTCGTCGCCAACGCCAACGCCGCGATCAACGCCGCGCTGCGCGAGCGCAGCGTCATCGAGTCGCTGGCCGTGATGGGCCTGGTAGCCCACGGCTCATCGGCAGCCGACATGGACAAGAGCCAGAAGGAAGAATTCGCGCGCTGGGGCCCGCTGGTCAAGAAGGTCGGCTTCACGGCGGAGTCGTGATGAGCGCCGCGACGGGGCGCCGCGTGATGCGCGCCGCCTTGGCGGCCGCATGCGTCGCTGCGCTCGCCGGATGCGGCAGCACGCCGCATCGGCCCACGGCCAAGGCTGCCGCGCCCGCCAGTGCCGCGATGGCGTGCGACGCACTGGCTGCGCGCTTCGCGTTTCCGCAAACGCGGTTGCTGTCGGCTGAACGAATTGCCGCGGGCCAGCTGACCCTGCCGGGCATCGCCCAGCCCATGCCCGAGCATTGCGTGGTCAAGGGCGTGATGCACGAGCGCACCAGTCCTGTGGACGGCAAGCGCTACGCGATCGGCTTCGAGATGCGCCTGCCCATCGCGTGGAACGGCCGCTTCTTCTATCAAGCGAATGGCGGGCTGGACGGCTTCCAGACGCCGGCCTACGGCGACATCCTGGGCGGCGGCCCCGCAACCAATGGCCTGCAGCAAGGCTTCGCCGTCATCAGCTCGGACGCCGGGCACGCCTTCGACCGGACGAGCCCGATCGGGGGTGCGACGTTCGGCCTCGATCCGCAAGCCCGCCTGGACTACGGCTACAACGCGGTGGCGCAGCTCACGCCGATGGCCAAGACGCTGATTCGCACCTACTACGGCAAGACTCCGGACGTCTCGTATCTCGTAGGCACTTCGAACGGCGGCCGCCACGGATTCGTCACCGCGTCGCGGCTGCCGCAAGAGTACGACGGCATCCTGGTCAGTACACCGGGTTGGCGGCTTCCTCGCGCGGCAGTGGCCCAAGTCTGGGGCGCGCAGCAGTTCGCGGGCATCTCCAAACCCAACGCCTCGACCGGGCGGCCCGACCTCACGACGGCGCTCACGCCGGCCGACCTCGCGGTCTTCGCGCGAAGCGTCCTCGCCCGATGCGACGCCCTCGATGGCCTGGCGGACGGCATCGTTTCCGACGTGCAGGGCTGCCAGGCAGCGTTTCGCATCGAGCGCGACGTGCCGACGTGTTCGGCCGCCACGGGTGCAGGCACGTGCTTGAGCGATGCGCAAAAGGCGGTGCTCGGCAAAGTACTGGCGGGGCCCAAAGACCGCGCCGGCGCGGCGGTGTACGCCGGCCTTCCTGCCGACCCGGGCATCGCCGGGCGCGACTGGGGCGCGTGGAAGTTCGTCAACAGCGTGGGCCCGCGCGACGCGATCGCCATCGCGTTCGTGTTCAGCACGCCGCCCGCTTCGCCCGCCGTGGTGACGGGCCAAGGCAACACACTCATCGACTACGCGCTGTCGTTCAACCTCGATCGCGACCTCCCCACCATCTTCGCGACCAGTGGCCCCTACACCGAATCGGCGATGAGTTTCATGACGCCGCCCGATCCGGCGATGCGCGCTTTCGTGGCTCGCGGCGGCAAGCTCCTGGCGTTCCACGGCACGGCGGACCCGGTGTTCTCCGCGCTGGACACCGTCGCGTGGCTCGATGCATTCCGGCAGGTGCACGTCAGCGCGGCAGACCAGCACGCGCGCCTGTACCTGGTGCCCGGCATGAACCACAGCCGCGGCGGGCCAGCCACCGACCAGGTCAACATGCTGGATGCGCTGGTGAAGTGGGTGGAGCAAGGCCAGGCGCCCGAGGCTGTTGTCGCGCAGGCGCGTGGGCCGGGTTCTGCCGTTCCCAACCCCGAGGTCCCGGCGACCTGGAGCCCCACGCGCACGCGCCTCCTGTGCCCCTACCCACAGGTCCCGCGTTATCGTGGCGGCGATGCGGAGTCCGCCGCCAGCTTCCGTTGCACGCCATGACGAAGCGAGGACTGGCGCGCTATGCTCGCCGCTCCGCCCGATGATGAACGTGCCCGCCCGCAAGACTCCCAGCCCCGCGCCCGCGGTTGATGCCGTCGACACCAGCTACCTCGAAGGCCTGCTGGGGTACAACGCGCGGCGGGCGGCACTGGCCGTCATCGAAGTCTTCATGGAGCGCATGGCGCCGTACGACCTGAGGCCGGTGGATTTCTCCGTGCTCTCCCTCATCACGCACAACCCGGGCATCACATCGCGCCAGTTGTGCAGCACGCTGGGCATCCTGCCGCCCAACCTGGTGGGCATGATCAATGCGCTGGAAAAGCGCGAACTCATCGCGCGCAAGCCGCATCCGCGCGACGGCCGCGCCATGGGACTGCACCTCACCCCGAGCGGCCTGAAGTTGATGCGCGATGCCGAGCGCACCGCAGCGGCGCTCGAAGCCGAGGTCTCGGGGCGCCTCTCGCCCACCGAGGCCAAGACCCTGATCCGCCTGCTGAAAAAAGTCTACCTGTAGTTTGCCTCGTTGCGGTTTGCTGACGCTGCTATTGTTTGTATAGCGGCAAGTGCGTACACTCCGTTCCCCGCCGTCCAAAAAACAAAACCGGCTCGAGGAGCACGTCTGGCATGAGTTCCAAGGAAAACGCCGCCATCAGCCAGCTGCTGGGGCTGCTGGAGGCGCGCTATGCGATCCGGGTGCTCTGGGCCTTGCGTGACGGCCATGCGCAGACGTTTCGCCTGCTGCAGGACAGCGTGGGCGGCATCACCCCCAACACCCTCAACACCCGGATCAAGGAACTGCGCGAAGCGGGACTCGTCACGCACGGCAGCGACGGCTACGTCGTCACGCCTGCGGGCGCCGATCTGCTCAAGCGCCTGCACGAACTGCCTGCGTTCGCGGCCAAGTGGGTCGCGAGCCAGATCAAGAAGAAAGAGAAAGCCGCATGATTGCCCACCTCGAAGCCGCACGCGTGTTGCCGGCGGACGCGCACGATGCGCTGCTCATCGGCCGCGTGCATGTCGAAGGCACGGGAGCCGTTGTCGTGCAGGTGCGCCCCGACGGCGTGTTCGACCTGTCGCACCTGGCAGCCACGTGCAGTGAGCTGCTCGAACTGCCCGGCGCCGCCGCTGCCGTGCGCGCCAGCCAGGGAAAGCGCATCGGCGCCACGCCCGACATCCTGTTGAACAGCGCGTACGACGCGCGCAAGCCTTCGCTGCCCTGGTTTCTGGCGCCGTGCGACCTGCAGGCGATCAAGGCCGCCGGTGTCACGTTCGTCGCGTCGATGCTCGAGCGCGTGATCGAGGAGCAGGCGCGCGGCGATGCATCGCGTGCGGAAGAAGTTCGCGCCGCCGTGGTCTCCGTGATCGGCGAAGACCTCGCGGCCGTGCGGCCAGGCTCCGCCGAAGCGGCGCGCTTGAAAGAGGTGCTGGTCGCGCAAGGCATGTGGTCGCAGTACCTCGAAGTGGGCATCGGCCCCGACGCCGAAATCTTCACCAAATCGCAGCCCATGAGCTCGGTGGGCACCGGTGCGGAAGTCGGCATCCATCCCGCCAGCACCTGGAACAACCCCGAGCCGGAGATCGTGCTGGCCGTGAACGGCCGCGGCCAGGTGGTGGGCGCATCGCTCGGCAACGACGTGAACCTGCGCGATTTCGAAGGCCGCAGCGCGCTGTTGCTGGGCAAGGCGAAAGACAACAACGCGAGTTGCGCGATCGGCCCATTCATCCGCCTGTTCGATGATGCCTTCGGCATTGACGACGTGCGCCAATGCGACTTGGCGATGCAGGTTCTCGGCCCGGAGGGCTTCGTGATGCAGGGCTCGAGCGCCATCTCCATGATCAGCCGCGACCCGCTCGATCTGGCCGGTCAGGCCATCGGTGCCAATCACCAATACCCGGACGGCTTCATGCTGTTCCTGGGCACCATGTTCGCGCCCACGCAGGACCGCCATGGCCCGGGCCAGGGCTTCACCCATGTCGTCGGGGACATCGTTGCGGTGTCGACCCCGCGCCTCGGTACACTCGTCAATCGCGTCAACACCAGCGACAAGGTGGCACCGTGGACTTATGGCACAGCCGCGCTCATGCGCGACCTCGCCCGCCGCGGACTGCCGCGTTGAACCCATCAAAAGCAAAGGAACACCCATGATCACCACACCCTCCGGCCTGCAATACGAAGACACGACCGTGGGCGGCGGCGCCGAAGCCACCAAAGGCCAGCACGTGCACGTGCACTACACCGGCTGGCTCTTCAACGACGGCCAGCAAGGCGCAAAGTTCGATTCCAGCCTGGACCGCAACGATCCTTTCGCCTTCTCGCTGGGCGCCGGCATGGTCATCAAGGGCTGGGACGAAGGCGTCGCCGGCATGAAGATCGGCGGCAAGCGCACGCTCATCATCCCGCCGCAGCTGGGTTATGGCGCGCGCGGCGCGGGTGGCGTGATTCCGCCGAACGCCACACTGAAGTTCGACGTCGAACTGCTCGACGCCCACTGAGCCGCTTCAGTCGTCATTGCGGCCCCGGATCGCGGGGCTCTCTCTTTGGCTGTCATTGCGGACTTGATCCGCAATCCATGACTCCTTGCCTGTGCTCTGAGGCCGCGCGCGGCAACGCCGTGCATGGCCGGGCCGCGGCGCGATGGCTACGGCGTCCGGCATCACTTGCTCTCGCAAGCTCCTGCCGGAGTCCCCGCGCTGGACGGTCTTGCGGCCCACCGCGGGCGCCTGTGCTTTATTCGCGCCGCGGCCCGGCCATGCACGGCGTTGCGGTGACAGGGTGGCGTGCCAGCGGTGGTGCGCCGACGTGTCGGCGGCCCCGTGAAGTGTTGGCACTCTACCGGTGGCGCGCCTCGATGATTTGCGAAGCTGTGCGTGGGCGGGCTGTGGCGCGAATAAAGCCCAGGCGCTTGCGGCGGGTGACCGCGCGACCCAGCACGGCTTCAGCCGTGCGACCGTCTCATGCTCGCGAAAATTGTTTGAGTCGCAGCGTAGCGGAGGCGAGTTTTTTCGCGCGGGTCGCGGGGTCTCCCGGCGCAAGGGATTCGGCTGGAGGTGCGAAGCACCGAAGCCGAACGCCGTAGCCATCGCGCCGCAGCCCGCCCACGCACAGCTTTGCCACGCGGCCTCAGAACACAACGAATGAATTCGGGTTCATGGATTGCGGATCAAGTCCGCAATGACAGCCGGGGTCATGGATGCCGGATCAAATCCCATAAGCGCTAACTTAAACACTGACTTCTGAGATATCCTTCTGCTGTTGCATCAGCTGAGTCGGAGGTGTCCCATGGAGCAGTTGGCAGAGCAGGCCCAGGACGAGGCGATCGGCCTGGGTGA
>NZ_RKMB01000041.1 GCF_003797765.1 Ramlibacter sp. WS9
GTGCGGGAGCAGCAGCGGGGGCGGGGGCCGGAGCCGGTGCCGGCGCTTCGGTCTTGCTGCAAGCGGCCAGCGCGGCGGCTGCAACCAGGGTCGCCAGGACGAGCGATTTCTTCATTTCAGGTTTCCTTTTATGGGGGGAGAAAAAACAATTTCCGGAAATTGTCAGTGCTGCCGGTATGGCCGCGATGACTGAGCAGCAAGGACTCGAGCTCTAGCTGTTCAGCCCGAAATTATATGCCGAAAAGACAATCTACCCGGATTAACCCCAACCTGCGCATTCCTGGCCAATGCTCAGAGGCCTGCGGTGTTGGCGGGGAATGCCGGCGTGCTGCGCTGCAGCCATTCGTTGAGGTTCTGCCTCAGCAGCACGCGACGTTCCGGCTCGCTGCCGCAATAGCCGTTCGACCGCGTCAGGTCCAGCCGCTGCATCGCCCAGCCCGGGCTCCAGATGGCGCTGGGCAAGTCGGTGGAGTCGGCGGATGGGCAAGCCCGCGCATCGATGATGTGCGACCAGGTGCGCCGCCACGTCACGAAACGGGCATGGCGCCGGATGACGTCGTCCCACTTGCGCGCAATCAAGGTGCAATGCCGTCCGCTGGCCGACCATGCTTGAAGCGATTCCGCCACCGCGCGCTCGCCCAAAGGCCAGTCCTCGAAGCTCGCATCGCAGAGGATGATCTGGCGCCACCCTTCACTTGCCGCGCAGGCCAGCGCGTCGCGCACCAGCTGCTGAAAATCATTGCGCCCTTCGAAGCGCCCCTGGTGGAGCGCCCGGCCTTCGCGGCCTTCATCGGTGGGTTCGGTCATGGTGGTGCTTCTCCAGCGTGGACCCAGCCCGCCTCGCGCCAGGACTTGAGCAGCGACACGGCGCCTTCACTGGCGCCCGCCAGCTCGGCGGCGGTGAGACGGCGGCGATCGGCCAGCCGGCGCATCAACTGCGCGTCGCGGCCGGAGGCGAGATAGCTTTCGCCGTTGATGAACACATGCTGCGCGTCATACATCATGCCGGTGCGGCGGTCCAGCACCGCCGTGCGCATGGCGCCCCGGGCACTGCCGGACTCGAACCAGACGCTGGCCTTGGGCTCCGTCAGATATTCGCCCAAAGCACGGTCCAGTGCGACAGGATTTTTCAGGGCGGCTTGGACCGCGTCCCGCGCGAAGTCTTGCAGCCGCGCGGGAACGGCCCCCGGCGCGTCCGTTGCGTCCTGCCCCCTGTCGCCATACACGCCCTCGCCGGCGAGCTCCGCCGCGTCTTCCGCCAGCCGGTGCAGAAGCTCCTGCGCAAGTTCGCCGCGGCCCGGTGCGCGAAAGCCGATCGAGTAGGTCTGGCATTCGCCTTGCGCGATGCCGTCGTGCGCATATCGCGGCGGCAGATAAAGCATGTCACCGGGGTCGAGGACGTACTCTTCTTCGGGTTCGAAGTTGTCGAGGATCTTGAGCGGCACACCTTCGCGCAATGACAGGTCTTTCTGGCGCCCGATGCGCCAGCGCCGCTGGCCTTGGGCTTGCAGCAGGAAGACGTCATAGCTGTCGAAGTGTGGGCCGACCCCGCCACCATCCGTCGCCCAGCTGATCATCAAATCGTCGAGCCGCGCCTGCGGCACGAAACGGAATTGCGACAGCAACTCATGCGCGGGCGCGTGGTGCAGATCCATGCCCTGCACCAGCAGCGTCCACCCCGGCCTGGAGAGCGGCGGCAGCGCCCTGCGCGCGAATGGTCCGCGCCGGAATTTCCAGTCTGCGCCCTGCTGGGCAACGAAGCGCGACTCGACCTCGTCGCGTTCGGCCATGGCGAAGAGCGCATTGCGATCGAGCAGCGGCTTGAATCCCGGCAATGCGCCGCGCACCAGCAGCGGCTTTTTCTGCCAGTGCCGTTTCATGAATTGCTGGGGCGAGAGGCCGCCCAGCAGGGTAAGGGCTTGTGTGGTGTCCATGCAGTGCCACAATTGTCGTATGGAAATCACAAGACAATGCGTGGTCGCGCTGACCTGGACGCTCAAGGACACGCTGGGCGAAGTGCTGGACGAACTCGACGAGCCGGTGGAGTTCATGGTGGGCGGCGACGACCTGCTGGCCAAGATCGAAGATGCCCTTCAGGGCCACGAGCCCGGAGCGAAGGTCGACCTGCACCTGGAACCCGAAGATGCGTTCGGCGAATACAACGAACAGCTGGTGTTCCTGGAACCTCGCGGCCTGTTGCCCGAGGTGCTCGAGGAAGGAATGGCTTTCGAAGGGCTGCCCGCGGGCGGTAACGCCGACGCACCCAAGGACTTGCTCTATACGGTGACCGAGATCTACCCGGAACACGTGGTGCTGGACGGCAACCACCCGCTGGCAGGCATCGCGCTGCGCCTGCACCTGAAGGTGGAGCGCGTGCGCGAAGCCACCGAAGAAGAAGCCGGCAGCGGCACGGCCGGGACCGGCTTCTTCAAGGTACAGCGCGAGGCGCCCGGAGGCGCCACGCTGCATTAGCCTGATCGAGCTTGCTCAGGCCAGAAAGATCACGCCGTTTTCGATCCGCACGCGATCGCCCGGGCGGAGGTCGCCGGTGGCGTTGACGTCATAGGTGCGCCATGCGCCCTGGTCGGTCTGCACCGTCACGCGGTACACGGGGTACTGGTTGTTGTAGGCGTTGGGGCTCACGCGGTTCCCCGCGTTCGCGCCGATGACCGCGCCGGCTGTCGCGCCCAGCACCGTGGCGGCTGCTCGCCCGCCGCCGCTCCCGATCTGGTTGCCCAGCACGCCGCCAATCACAGCGCCGATGATGCCGCCGGCCGCGCTGCGGTTGGGCTGGTAGCTCGGTGCGCCGCCGCTGATCATCGTCACGTTCTGCACGCGGCCGAATTCGACCACGCCCACGGTCTGCACTGGATACTGGCCGTATGGATACTGGCCGGCGGGGTAGACACGGTTGTCGACGGTCGGCGAGTTCGACGCGACGGGATAGTTGTTGGGCCCGTACGGGTCCACGGTGCCGCAGGCTGTCAGGGCCGCGGCAGCAGCCAGGGAAGCCGCCAGGGCGGTGAATCGTGTTGTCTTGATCATGAAGTTCTCCAGGTTGTTGTTGAAGGTCAGGCGCGGTAGATGACGCCGTTTTCGACTCGCACGCGGTCGCCGATCCGCAGGTCGCCGGTGGCGGGCACGTCATAGGTTCGCCAGCCACCCGCATCGGTCTGGATGGTGACGCGGTACACGGAACTCACCGCGCCAGCGGGCTTGTTGACCTGGCTGCCCACGGCCGCGCCAGCGACACCGCCGAGCACCGTGGCCGCATCACGGCCGCCACTGAGGGCATTGCCCACCACGGCACCGGCGATGCCGCCGACGATCGCGCCGGGCACGTTGATACCGCTGGTGGGTGCACCAGCCTGGAAGAATTCGATGTTGGTGATGCGCCCCATCTCGAGCGACGCGGGCGCGGGTGTGGTGACGATCGTCGTCGCCGGGGCGGCTGCCACAGTGGGCGGGACAGTATTGACCACGATGGGCCTGGACACACACGCGGAGAGCAGCGCGGCCAGCGCCGTCAAGGATGCGATCGATGCAAGTCGAGTAGTGCGCATGGGATCTCCTTTGGCATTGGGGTACGGATGGCCCAGCCTTGGGTGGCCGGCCTTGTGTAAAGCGATTACATACCCCGTGCTCGGCGGTTGGGCCGCAGGGAATGCCGCGCATTCCTGTAGGAGCACACTGTCTTCCAACCTGTCAGACCTGACAGGGCGTGACACACGAGAGCCATCGCGTGGCAGTAGAGTCGGGTTCCCAAAACCAAGGAGGGAACCCATGACCGCACCGTCGACCGGCTCGCTGAGCCTGCAGTTCGTCAATAACACCGGCCTGCCGGATTCGAGCGTGTTCATCACGTTCCAGAACCCGGCGCTGGGTTCGAACAACCTGACCGTCACGTACGGCCAGGACCAGGCGGCCGTGCCGTTTGCGGCCCAGGGCAACATCATGTCCACGTCGCTGAGCCTGCAGGCCATCGGCAGCGGCGGTTTCACCGTCACCAAGGCAAGCGGGGTGGTGATCTTCGTGTCTTACGGCGCGGCGCTCACGTCCACCACCTCCGTGCCCAGCTTCATCGGCAGCGGCGGCTCGGACTACCTCACGCAGTTCCAGCCGTTCGAGCTGACCCGCACCGGCGGCTCGGGCGACCAGGGCAACATGACGAACATCAACTACTTCACCGCGCCGATGCAGATCAGCAGCTACAACGGCGGCGCCAGCGGCACGCTGCTGGAGTCGCGCGGCTTCACGCAGACCGCATCGGCCATCGGCGCCTTGCTGGGGCCGCTCTCGGGCAACTCGTCCAGCGCGGTGATCACCAACGGCTCGGGCGGCAGCGTGATCCGCTACGTCGGCCCGTCCTCCTACGGCCCGGCCGACGCCAACCCTTACCCGTCTTTCAGCGCCTACCTCACGGCCATCAACGCGGCCGGGCAGATCACCGCCATCTCCAACAACAACGCCTTCAACGTGCCGCCCACTGCGGGCGTGGGCTCGACCAACTACAACTTCACCCTGAATCTCGGGGCCACCGTCGGTTCGGACAACTCCATCCACCTGAACGGCTCCATCTCCACCACGATCATCCCCTACGGCGGCACGGCCACGGCGGGGCAGACCTTCGACGACTGCTCAGTGACGATCTCCGCGGCGGATGCGAATGCGCTCAATTTCACGATCTATGGGCAAGCGATTTCAGGAGCCGTGAGTTTCGGCAGCGGCTGGACGGCGCTGGGCAATTACATGGAGAGCGTGGGCCTGTCCGCCCAAGGCGCGCTGGCCACCACGCAGAACCTGGCCATTGGCGAAATCACCACCGGGCTGCTGGGCGGCTTCGTCAACAGTGCCACCATTCCGGCGGGGCAGACGCAAGCCATCGGCAACCTGCCCAGCTCCACCTGGTGGAAGCTGAATCCCACGGTCGCGTTCTCTGATATCCAGACCAACAACGCGTACTACAACCAGTACGCCAACGTGATCTACAAGGCCTCGGGGAACCAGGCTTATTCGATCCCCTACAGCGACCGACTCGGTTCGGGGCCGCTGATCAACAGCGTGCAATACAACGGCACTTCGGTGGACACCTGGGTCGTCACGCTGTCGCCGGCAGTGTCCTGACTCAGCCCTTGCCGGTGGAGCCGTAACCGCCCTCCCCGCGCTGGGTCGCGGGGAATTCGGTGACCACGTTGAACTGCGCCTGCACCACGGGCACGATCACCAGTTGCGCGAGCCGTTCCATCGGCTGCAGCGTGAAGGCCACGTCGCTCCGGTTCCACGCGCTGACCATCAACTGGCCCTGGTAGTCGCTGTCGATGAGCCCCACCAGGTTGCCCAGCACGATGCCGTGCTTGTGGCCGAGCCCCGATCGCGGAAGGATAAGAGCGGCGTAACCCGGGTCCTTGATCCAGATCGAAATGCCGGTGGGCACCAGCCGCCATGCGTTGGGTTCCAGGGTCAGCGGTCCGTCCAGGCAGGCCCGCAGGTCGAGGCCCGCGCTGCCCGGTGTGGCATAGGCGGGGAGTTGGTCGACCATGCGCGGGTCGAGGATCTTGACGTCGATGTTCATAAGCGATCGGCTATTTCGGCCACCAGTTGGCGGGCCAGTTCGAGTTTGGAAGCGCGTGGCACTTCGCGCGTGCCCTTTTCATCCACCAGCAGCAGCGCGTTGTCGTCTGCGCCGAAAGTCGCGGGGCCGATATTGCCCACGAGCAGCGGAACCGCCTTGCGCACACGTTTGGCCTGGGCGTTGGCGACGAGATCGTGGCTTTCGGCCGCGAAGCCGACGCAGTACAGCGCACCTGATTTGGCGCGCTGCGACTGCGCCACCCTGGCGAGGATGTCGGGATTCTCCGTGAAGGCGAGCTGCGGCGTCTGGCCGGAGCCGTCCTTCTTGATCTTGTGGTCGCTGGCACTGGCGGGCCGCCAGTCGGCGACGGCCGCGGTGGCGACGAAGACGTCGGCCGACTGCGCCTGCGGCTCTGTGGCACGCAGCATGTCCTCGGCCGACTTCACGTCGATGCGTGTGACGCCGCGCGGCGTCGAAAGGCTGACGGGGCCGGCAACCAGCGTCACCTCGGCGCCGGCTTCGCGCGCCGCCCGTGCGATGGCGAATCCCATCTTGCCGCTGGAGAGATTCGTGATGCC
The DNA here is from genome assembly GCF_003797765.1 of Ramlibacter sp. WS9. Lineage (GTDB taxonomy): Bacteria > Pseudomonadota > Gammaproteobacteria > Burkholderiales > Burkholderiaceae_C > Ramlibacter. The sequence continues at coordinate 6,151 of NZ_RKMB01000041.1, forward strand.
GCGCACCGGGTCGATCGCCTCGAAGGTCGGGCCGGCGGTGACCAGCACGCGCTTGCCGGCCAGCCGCTTGGGCTGGAAGAAGGCGATGATGTCTTCGAGCAGTTCGGGCGGCTCCAGCATGCGGCCGTCGCCGGTCTCGCCGCAGGCCTGGAAGCCCGAGCCCACGCCCAGGATATGCGCACCGTCGGCCGCGATCTGCATCATGTTGCGTTGCGTGGCCGGATTCGCCCACATCTCGCGGTTCATCGCGGGCGCAAGCAGCAGCGGCACTTTGTCGATCGGCCGCGCCAGGCACATCAAGCTCAGCAGTTCATCGGCGCGGCCATGCAGCAATTTCGCCATGAAGTCCGCACTGCAGGGCGCGACGAGGATGGCATCGGCCTCGCGCGACAGGTTGATGTGCGGCATGTTGTTGGGCTCGCGGCTGTCCCATTGCGAACCGTAAACCGGACGCCCGGACAGGGCCTGCATCGTCACCGGGGTGATGAACTGTTCCGCCGCTTCGGTCATGACGACCTGCACCGTGGCGCCTTCCTTGATCAGCGCGCGGCACAGCTCCGCGGCCTTGTAGCAAGCGATGCCGCCGGAGAGTCCAAGGACGAAGTGCTTGCCCGCGAGGTCGTTCATATGCGCGAGTGTAGCGACGCCTGGGGCGCGCACACTCTTTGCCGGGAATCCAGGCGGACCGCTGGCGCGGCCGCTGATCGCCGGCAGCGCGTGCGTACGCACACGCAAGATGGGCACTGTTCAGGCCCGCGTAAGCGCGGCCCGCGGGCGGTCAGCGGCGGCTTCGCCGACCGACTGGACCGCCCGCAGAATTATTCCGCGCCGACAGGCGTCGGTATAATTCACATTTCCCACCTTCCGGAAGCTCTTCTTCCGGCCATGACATGACCAAATTTGTCTTCGTCACCGGCGGTGTGGTGTCCTCCCTCGGCAAGGGAATCGCCTCAGCCTCCCTCGCTGCGATTCTCGAATCGCGGGGCCTCAAAGTCACCCTCATCAAGCTGGATCCGTACATCAACGTCGATCCCGGCACGATGTCGCCATTCCAGCACGGCGAAGTCTTCGTCACCGACGACGGCGCCGAGACCGACCTCGACCTCGGCCACTACGAACGCTTCGTGACCACCCGCATGGGCAAGGTCAACAACTTCACCACCGGGAAGATCTACCAGGCGGTGCTCGAGAAAGAGCGCCGCGGCGATTACCTGGGCAAGACCGTGCAGGTCATCCCGCACATCACCAACGAGATCCAGGAATTCATCAAGCGCGGTGCGCATTTTGGAGACCCGGGCGCGGCCGATGTGGCGATTGTCGAAATCGGCGGCACCGTGGGTGACATCGAATCCCTTCCCTTCCTGGAAGCGGCACGCCAGATGAGCCTGCGCATGGGCGCCAATAACACCGCGTTCGTTCACCTGACGTATGTGCCCTGGATCGCCGCGGCCGGCGAGCTCAAGACCAAGCCGACGCAGCACACCGCCAAGGAACTGCGGGCCATCGGCATTTCCGCCGACGCGCTGCTGTGCCGCGCCGACCGAAAGATCCCGGAAGACGAGCGGGCCAAGATCTCGCTGTTCACCAACGTCCCCGAATGGGGCGTGATCAGCATGTGGGACGTCAACACCATCTACAAGGTGCCGCGCATGCTGCACGAGCAGGGCCTGGACGGCCTCATCTGCGACAAGCTGCGCCTGAACACCCCGCCCGCCAACCTGAAGCGCTGGGACGAGCTGGTCTACGAGACCGAACACCCGCAGGGCGAAGTCAGCATCGCGATGGTCGGCAAGTACGTCGACCTGTCGGACAGCTACAAGTCGCTCAACGAAGCGCTGCGCCACGCCGGCATGAAGAACCATGTGCGGGTGAAGATCGACTATGTCGACTCTGAAACCATCACGCCCGACAGCGTGCGTCAGCTCGCGAAGTTCGACGCCATCCTGGTGCCCGGCGGCTTCGGCAAGCGCGGAATCGAAGGCAAGATCGCCGCCGCGCGTTTCGCCCGCGAAAACAAGCTGCCCTATCTGGGCATCTGCCTGGGCATGCAGGTCGCCACCATCGAATACGCGCGGCACGTGGCTGGGCTGCAGGATGCCAACAGCACTGAGTTCGAGCCGGAAACGCCCCATCCCGTCATCGCCCTCATCACCGAGTGGCAGGACAAGGACGGCAGCATCCAGACCCGCAGTGAAACCTCCGACCTGGGCGGCACCATGCGCCTGGGCGCGCAAAGCTCCGACGTTGCGCGCGGCACGCTGGCCCACAAGATCTACGGCGATGTGGTGACGGAGCGCCATCGCCATCGCTACGAAGCCAACGTCAATTACCTGAACAAGCTGCGTCAGGCCGGCCTCGTGATCTCCGCGCTGACCCAGCGTGAGCAGTTGACCGAGATCGTCGAGCTGCCGCAGGACGTGCACCCATGGTTCATGGGCGTGCAGTTCCACCCCGAATTCAAGTCCACGCCTTGGGACGGCCACCCGCTGTTCAACTCGTTCATCAAGGCGTCCGTGGAGCACCACGCAGCGGGCAACAAGTCACTGAAAGCCGTGGCATGAGATTCGCCACACTCATGCCGGACTCGATCCGGCCTCCATGGATTGCGGGTCAAGCCCGCAATGACATCCAATGAAGCTCTGCAACTTTGAAATAGGGCTTCACAAGCCCTTTTTTTTGATCGCGGGCCCCTGCGTGGTGGAGTCCGAGCAACTGCAGATGGACACCGCCGGTGCGCTGAAGGAGATCACTGCGTCGCTGGGCATCCCGTTCATCTTCAAGAGCAGCTACGACAAGGCCAACCGTTCTTCGGGGACAAGTTTCCGCGGCCCGGGCATGCAGCGCGGCCTGGAGATCCTGGCCAAGGTGAAGAAAGACCTGGGCTTGCCCATCCTTACCGACGTGCACAGCGAAAGTGAAATCGCCGAAGTGGCGAAGGTGGTCGACGTGCTGCAGACGCCGGCGTTCCTGTGCCGCCAGACCGATTTCATCTGTGCGGTCGCGCAGTCCGGCAAGCCGGTGAACATCAAGAAAGGCCAGTTCCTTGCGCCCGGCGACATGAAGAACGTGATCGCCAAGGCCCGCGAAGCCGCGAAGGAAAAGGGCTTGCCCGAAGACAGCTTCATGGCCTGCGAACGCGGCGCCAGCTTCGGCTACAACAACCTGGTCTCCGACATGCGCTCGCTCGCGATCATGCGTGAGACCGGCGCTCCGGTGGTGTTCGACGCCACGCACTCGGTGCAATTGCCCGGCGGGCAAGGCACGACCTCGGGCGGCCAGCGCGAAATGGTGCCCGTCCTGGCACGCGCGGCCGTCGCAGTGGGTGTGGCGGGCCTGTTCATGGAAACGCATCCTGATCCCGCGAAGGCCTTGTCCGACGGCCCCAATGCAGTTCCACTGAAGCACATGAAGGCGCTGCTGGAGACCCTCCTCGCGCTCGATGCCGTCACCAAGAAGAACGGCTACCTCGAAGACAACTTCTCCGCCTGAACACACGCAAAAAATGACCAGCGCCTACATCATCGCCAACGTCGAAGTTACGAACCCCGAACAGTACGAAGAGTACAAGAGGCTCTCTACCATTGCCATGAAGGCCCATGGCGCGGAGCCGTGCGTGCGCGGCGGCAAGGTCGAAGTGCTGGAAGGCGACTGGTCGCCCTCTCGCATGGTCGTGCTGAAATTTCCTTCGGTGGAAGCCGCGAAGGCCTTCAACAGTTCCGTCGAATACAGCGCGGCCCGCCGGTCGCGCCAGGGCGCCGCAGTGATGCGCATGATCCTGGTCGAGGGTGTCTGAACCGTTTATCCACTTTAAGAAGAGAAACCTGCAATGAGCGCAATCGTTGACATCGTCGGCCGCGAAATCCTGGACTCGCGCGGCAACCCCACCGTCGAATGCGACGTGCTGCTGGAATCGGGCACCATGGGCCGCGCGGCCGTGCCTTCCGGCGCGTCCACCGGCTCGCGCGAAGCCATCGAGCTGCGCGACGGCGACAAGAGCCGCTACCTGGGCAAAGGCGTGCTGAAGGCTGTCGAGCACATCAACACCGAGATCTCCGAATCGGTGCTGGGCCTGGACGCTTCCGAGCAGGCCTTCCTGGACAAGACGCTGATCGACCTGGACGGCACCGACAACAAGGGCCGCCTGGGCGCCAACGCCACGCTGGCCGTCTCGATGGCCGTCGCTCGCGCCGCCGCCGAAGAATCGGGCCTGCCCCTGTACCGCTACTTCGGCGGCATGGGCGGCATGCAATTGCCGGTGCCGATGATGAATGTGGTCAACGGCGGCGCGCACGCCAACAACAACCTCGACCTGCAGGAATTGATGATCATCCCGGTGGGGGCGCCGTCTTTCCGCGAAGCGGTGCGCTACGGCGCCGAGGTGTTCCACGCGCTCAAGAAGATCATCCACGACAAGGGCATGAGCGTGGCCGTGGGCGACGAAGGCGGCTTTGCGCCGAACGTCGAGAACCACGAGGCCGCGATCCAGATGATCCTGCAGGCCATCGAGAAGGCGGGTTACCGCCCCGGCGAGCAGATCGCCCTGGGCCTGGACTGCGCGGCCAGCGAGTTCTACAAGGACGGCAAGTACCACCTCGAAGCCGAGGGCAAGGTGCTGGATTCCGCGCAGTGGACCGACATCCTCGCCAGTTGGACCGAGAAGTACCCCATCATCAGCATCGAGGACGGCATGGGCGAGTCCGACTGGGACGGCTGGAAGACGCTCACCGAGCGCCTGGGCAAAAGCGTGCAGCTGGTGGGCGACGACCTGTTCGTCACCAACACCAAGATCCTGAAGGAAGGCATCGACAAGAAGATCGCCAACTCGATCCTCATCAAGATCAACCAGATCGGCACGCTGACCGAAACCTTCGCCGCCATCGAGATGGCCAAGCGTGCGGGCTACACCTCCGTCATCAGCCACCGTTCGGGCGAGACCGAGGACAGCACGATCGCCGACATCGCCGTGGGCACCAACGCCGGCCAGATCAAGACCGGCTCGCTCAGCCGCAGCGACCGCATGGCCAAGTACAACCAGCTGCTGCGCATCGAGGAAGACCTCGGCGACGTCGCCAGCTACCCGGGCCGAGCCGCCTTCTACAACCTCCGCTGAGGCCAGTGCGCAACCGGCTCGTCCCCGCCATCCTGATCGCCCTGCTGCTCATCGTTCATGCGCAGCTGTGGTTCGGGCGGGGCAGTGTCGGGAATGTGTCGGCCATGCAGCAGAAACTGGAAGCGCAGAAGACCGCCAACGGCCAGGCCAAGCAGGCCAATGAGCAGCTGGCCTCCGAGGTGCGGGACCTGAAGGAAGGCCTGGAGATGGTCGAGGAAAAGGCGAGGATGGAGTTGGGCATGGTCAAGCCCAACGAGATCCTCGTCAACGTTTCCAAGTAATGGAGCTTCTCTTCGCCGAAGCGTTCACCCTTTGGGGCTCGCCGACGACCTGGCTCGAGATCGCGGCCGTGGCCATCGCATTGGCCATGGTCGGCTGCAACATCCGCGAGATCCACTGGGGATGGCCGCTGGCCATCGTCAGTTCGGCGATGTACTTCGCGCTTTTCTGGCGCAGCAAGCTGTATGGCGACGCCAGCTTGCAGATCTTCTTTGCCGTGGTCGCGCTTTGGGGCTGGTTCCAGTGGCTGCGCGGGGTGCGCGCGGACGGCTCTTCGCTGCGTGTCGCGCGGCTGACTCGCCAGGGGCTTGCCTGGACGGTGGGCGTATGCGCTTTGCTCTGGCCCGCCACGGGCTTCTTTCTCAAGACTTTCACCGACACCGACGTGCCTTGGTGGGACGCGTTCCCCACTGCCGTGAGCCTGGTCGGCCAGTTCCTGCTGGGCCGCAAGTTCGTCGAGAACTGGGCGGTGTGGATCGTCGTCAACGTCGTGAGCGTCGGCCTGTTCGCGTACAAGGGACTGTGGTTGACCGTGGCGCTGTACAGCGTGTTCATCGTGCTCAGCGTGGTCGGCTGGCGCGAATGGTCGCGGCGGATGCAGACGCCATGAAGGCCGCCCCGCCGAAGAAGCTCAAGCTGGCATTGCTCGGCGCCGAAAGCACCGGCAAGACCCAGCTCTCGCAGGAGTTGGCGGCGCAAGTGCGCGCGCAAGGCCGCAGCGTGGCCGTCGTCTCGGAGGTGCTGCGCGAATGGTGCGAGCGGGAGGGCCGCACGCCCCGCCCGGAAGAACAACTGCCGATCGCGCAGGAGCAGGAGCGGCGCGCCGATGCAGCCGCCTTGACGCACGACGTGGTCATCGCCGACACGACGTCATTGATGGTCGCCATCTACAGCGCGATGTTGTTCGAGGACGGCACGCTGTACCAGTTCGCGCTGGAGCGCCAGCGCGGCTACGACGTCACGCTCGTCACCGGGCTCGACTTGCCGTGGGTGGCTGACGGCCTGCAGCGCGACGGCCCGCACGTGAGAGAGCCGGTCGATGCCCTGGTTCGCCAGGCGCTGGCACGCGCGGACGTGCCCTATCGCACGATCTACGGAAAAGGCACCGAGCGGCTGCAAAACGCGCTCGCCGCGATCGCCGAAGCGGGTGACCGCAAGCCGTCCGCAGGGACATCCGCCTGGGTATGGACCTGCGACAAGTGCAGCGATCCGGAATGCGAGCATCGCCTCTTCACGTCGCTAATGGGTCACAAGACTTAGTTTTCTTTCGAGGGCGCGGCCCTTTGCCCTACTTTTACAGTATTATTGAAATGCTGTAAGGGATGGTAACAATAGTGACGATAATTAGAAGATCGGTGGGGGCTTTGCTGCTTGCAATCTCCACCTGTGTAGCCGCCGCTCCGCCTGCGCCGGCATTCATTTCCTCCACCGCTCCGCTGACATCCCACGAGATCAACGTGTCGCGGGTCTATCTCGCGCTCTCCGGACGGGCGCCCGAACTCTCGGGGTTGGACTTCTGGGCTGCGAACACCCCGGAGAGGGCTTCGATTGAAGAGATTTACAACACGATCGAGCCCTTCGTCGCCGCCGTGAGCATGGCTCCGGCGAACGAGCCCAACTTCTCGTTCGTCAAGTACCTCTATGCGTATCTCCTGGGCAAATCGTACGAAGACGATCCCGCAGGCATCCAGTACTGGGCATGCTTGCTTGCCGATGATGGCTCCCAGCAAATAGACGGCACGTTTTTCTGTGCCCAAGGCTATGGCGGCCTCAGCCGGGGTGGTGTTGTGAGCAACTTCCTCGCCGCCGCGGGGGCCGCGGCGGCGGCGGATCCGAACTCGCACAGAACCTTTGTCAACCGGATGCTCGCGATCGAATATGCAGGCCGCATCCAGAAGGCCCGCGGCAGGGGATTTTCAGTGCCCGATGGCGCGACGCTGGTCAGGCGCATCATGAGTTCGGATGAGTCGTTCAGCCAAGCGATGCAGTCTCTCGACCGGCTGACAAGAGACAGGCGATTGGCGAGTCCAGCCAGGCGGTTCGACGGGGAGCTCACGGCGGCCAGCCTGTACAGCGAAGCCCGGCCCGCGGCACTCGACGCCCGGGTCAAGATTCACAAGCATCTCGTCTGGTACAACAGCAATCGGGACATGCTGCTCGCGCAGGCTTTTTTGCCCCCCGACTTCGTGTCCGGCTCGAACTTCCAGGCGGTGATCTCCGTACACGGAGGTGGCTGGAGAAACGGCTTGGTGGAGCACATGGAAGGCTTCAACACGGCGCTGGCTTTGCAAGGCTTCGTCGTGCTGTCGCCGATGTACAGGCTGACATCGTGGGGCCATACGGGCGTCTACCCGAGCCCGACCCAGCAAGCCGACATCGCCGACTTCGCGGCGCTGGTAAAAGCAGACCCGTCGGTCTTCAAGGTCAGCGCAGACAGGGTGAGACTTTTCGGACACTCGGCTGGTGGCCACCTGGTTGCACTGCTCGGAACCACGTCGAACTATGGCTGCGTGGCCTCGGTCGCCGCCCCGCTCGACCTGCTCAATGACTTCAATTCCGGGCCGGCGAACACCTCACTTGACTACTACGTCGCGCCCACCGCGCGGGCTTCGGTATCGCCAAGCTCGCAGAGCGCAACTGCGTCGTCCACGAATTTTCTGGTGCATTTCGGCAGCGCCGATCGATTGGTGCCCCCCTCACAGGCTGCCACTTTCCAGGCCGCGTTCGGGTCGTCGCGCGTCCAGACGATGGCGCACAACGAGTCGCACATGTTCTCGGCACAGGCCGCAAAAGCAGTTGCCTCAGCCACTGCAACGTTCTTCCAAGGCTCTAGCTGCCTGTGAAGCAAGTTTGAGTGAATCGGCCGTTCGGGTGGCTCAAATACCACACGGAAAGTGAGGCCGGTCCTACAGCAGCAACCATGCTGTAGCGCCAGGATTGGGTATACGCCTACCATGGGATGTGCCCATGAAACTGGAACTCCCGACCCAACCTTCTCCCCCTGCCGTGCGCAAGCCCAAGCCCAGCGCGCAACCGCTGGACTCGCGGTTGACGGAGCAGCGCAACCCGCGCAGCACCCGCATCGACCAGTTGCCCACGCCAGGTATCGTGGATCTCATCAACGCGGAAGACCGCATCGTCGCGGCGGCCGTGGGCGAGGAGCGCGAGCAGATCGCTCGCGCCGTCGACCTTGTGGTGGATTGCCTGCAAAGGGACGGCCGCCTGATCTACGTCGGAGCCGGGACTTCGGGCCGGCTAGGCGTGCTGGACGCCTCGGAGATGCCGCCGACGTACCGCACCGATCCTGAGATGGTGCAAGGGGTGATCGCCGGCGGCTACGAGGCCTTGATGCGCTCGCAGGAAGGCGCGGAAGACCACCCTGACCAAGGCGCGGCGGCGATGGACGAGCGCAACGTCGGCGAGAACGATTTCGTGCTCGGCATCGCGGCGTCGGGCACCACACCCTACGTGCACGGCGCGCTCGCACGCGCGCGCGACCGCGGCGCGCGCACTGGTTTCCTGCTGTGCACTTACCCGTCGGAGGAATTGATCAGGTCGCACGACGTGGTGATCGCACCGCTGGTCGGCCCCGAGGTCATCACCGGCTCGACCCGAATGAAGGCCGGCACGGCCACCAAGATGGTGTTGAACACCATCAGCACCGCCGCCATGATCAAGACCGGCAAGGTCTACGGCAACCTGATGGTGGACTTGCAGGTCACGTGCCAGAAGCTGCAGGACCGGGGCGAGCGCATCCTGATGGATACGCTCGGCGTCGAGCGCACCGAGGCGATGCGCCTGCTCGAGGCGTCGGGCGGCCACGTGAAGACGGCCATCGTGATGTCCAAGCTGTCCGTGAGCGCTGAAGAGGCGGCGCAGCGGCTGGGGCGCGCGGGCGGCTCCATAGCGGACATCGTCGGCGACCTGGGCTCATAGGCACTGCCTTCCACGGTTTTTTCTGGAGACTCGATATGAAGATACTGTTGGCCGTCGACGGCAGCAACCACACCCAGCGCATGCTGGACTACATCGCCGCGCACAAGGAGCTGCTCGGTGCGGGCAACCGGTACACCGCCTTCACCGTTGTCCCCTCGGTTCCTTCCGGCGCCGCGCGATTCATCGACAAGACCGTGATCGAAGACCATTACCGCGAAGAGGCCGAGCGGGTGCTGGCGCCCGTGCGGGTGTTTGCCACGGGGCATGGATGGGATGTCAGCACAGTCCATGCGCATGGGCGCGCCTCCGATGCCATCGCCGCATACGCGCAAGAGCAAAAGGCCGACCTGATCGTCATGGGCACGCACGGCCACTCCTTGCTGAGCAACATGGCCCTCGGCTCGGTTGCCAATGGTGTGCTGAGTCGGTGTACCGTGCCCGTGCTGCTCGTCCGCTAGGCTGAGCGCGCGTCCGGATCGGCGTGCGCACGCACGCGGCTACTGCACGGTCGGCGCAACCGGAGGCTGGTCGCCGGGCGCGGCGAACAGCTGCGCCGCATCGACCGCATCGAAGCGGTACTGCTTGCCACAGAAGTCGCAGGCCACATCGATCTCTCCACGTTCGGCGACGATGTCTTTCGCTTCGGCCTGGCCCAGCCCACGAATCATGTTGCCCACGCGTTCGCGGCTGCAGGTGCAGGCGAAGCGCGGCGTCTCCGGCTCGAAGCGCAACACCTTCTCTTCCCAGAACAGCCGGCGCAAGATGGTGTCCACGTCGAGCTCCAGCAGCTCCTCGCGTTTCAGGCTGGACGCCAGGATCGAGATGCGGTTGTAGTGCTCGTTCAGGCCGATCTCGTCTTCGTTCGCCTTGCTCACGTTGCTCCCGGCCAGGTTGCCTTCGCCCTCCAGCGGCAGCCGCTGGATCAGAAGGCCGGCGGCGACCTTGCTGTCGGCGGCCAGCACGAGCGTCGTGTCAAGTTGCTCGGATTGCAGCATGTAGTGTTGCAGCACCTCGCTCAGCTTCTCGATCTTCTCGCGGTGGTCGCCATGCAGCGGCACCACGCCCTGGTAGGGCTGCTGGCCGGGAAACTTGTCCTTCGGGTCCAGCGTGATGGCGCACCTGCCCTTGTTGGTGGCGTTGACCATATCCGAGAGGCGTGCGTCCACGCCCACGTCGCCGACCACCTTGGCCGTGACGCGCAGGCTCAAGTCATGCTGCACTTCAGCCACCGCCACTTTCACCGGCCCATCGCCGAAGATCTGCAGCACCAGCGCGCCGTTGAACTTGATGTTGGACTGCATCAGCACGCCGGCCGCGGCCATCTCACCCAGCAGCTCGGCCACGGGTGGCGGCCACGATCCGGTGCTGGCGTTGGCCTGGCGCCGCGCCAGGACCTCCGTCCATGCGTCGGTCAGCCGCACGATGCTGCCGCGCACGGGGAGACCGTCGAAGATGAATTTGTGGAGTTCGTCCGCCATCAGCCGATCTTCTTGAAGCCGCGCTGGTAGCGCAACGCGTTGTCGACGTAATGGTCCGCCAGGTGGCCCAGCAACTTGACCTGCTCATCGGTGAGCTGGCGCACCGCCTTGGCAGGCGCACCGACGATCAGTGAGTTGTCCGGAAATTCCTTGCCTTCTGTGACCACGGCGCCGGCGCCAACGATGCAGTTGCGCCCGATCTTCGCCTTGTTCAGCACCACGGCCTGGATGCCGATGAGCGAGCCGTCCCCAATGGTGCAGCCGTGCAGCATCACCTGGTGGCCCACCGTCACGTTGTCACCGAGCGTGAGCGGCACGTCCAGGTCGGCATGCAGCATCGACTGGTCCTGGATGTTCGTGCGTTTGCCGATGCGGATGGTCTCGGTGTCGCCGCGGATGACGACGCCGAACCAGACGCTCGCGCTCTCGCCCAGTACCACGTCGCCGATGACCTGGGCGCTGTCCGCCACCCAGGCGCTCGGCGCCATCGTGGGGGACTTGCCGTCGAGTTCGTATATCGCCATAGCTGCTTTGGGTAAAAACCTAGAATTGTAGGGATGGAGCTTCGCCAACGGGCGCTGCAGGCCCTCTGCACCGCCGATCCCCTGCTGAAAGTGGCGCAAGCACGTGAATTGCTGGGCCACAGCGCCTCGCTGGACATTGCCGCGGCGGCGCCGGCGCAGCCGGTTTCGGGCCTGCCCGGCCGCCCGGCCAAGCCCGAGCTCATCCATCCCGCCAACGTGCCGCGCCGCTCGCCCTTCAAGCCTGAGGGCCTGGCCGCGCTGCTGCACGCCATCGCCCACATCGAGTTCAACGCCATCAACCTGGCCCTCGACGCCGCCTGGCGATTCGGAGGGATGCCTGCTCGGTTCTACCGCGATTGGGTTCGCGTGGCTGCCGAGGAGGCGTACCACTTCAGCCTGCTGCGCGAACATCTGGCAACGCTGGGCTACGGCTACGGCGACTTCCCCGCCCACGACAACCTGTGGACCATGTGCGAGCGGACGAAGGATGACGTCGTCGCCCGCATGGCGCTGGTACCGCGCACACTCGAGGCGCGCGGCCTGGACGCGACGCCGCAGATCCAGGACAAGCTGCGCCGCGTCGGCACGCCCGAGGCAAAGCGGGCGGTGGACATTCTCGACATCATCCTCGCCGACGAGATCGGCCACGTGGCGATCGGGAATCACTGGTACCGCTGGCTGTGCGAACGCGACGGGCTGGACCCGGTGGCGCACTACGGCGTGCTGGTGCAGCGCCACGACGCGCCGCGGCTGTACCCGCCGTTCAATGAAGCGGCCCGCAAGCGGGCCGGGTTCAGCGATGAGGAGTTGGCCTGGCTGTTGATGTAGGTCCGTTATGCTGCATGCAACATGCGCCTGCTACAGGGTTTGCTCGCCGTCGTGATCCTCGGATTGATCTTCGCCGCCACTTTCGGAGGCGGTGCCTTTCTGCTGGTGCGCAATGTTCCGATGATTGTCGAGGGCTGGCAATCCCGCTCCTGGCCTGTGGCGGTGGGTGCCGTGAAAGAATCGGCGGCGCTTTCCAAGCCTATCGTGGCGTCCGGTCGGCGCGGCACCGTCGGGACGCATGTGGTGAGGCTGCGCTATGAGTTTGCAGTGGACGGTCGAACGTTCACTGGTACGCGGCAGAGTCTGGACGATGTAGGCATCATCAAGAGCGAAGAGCAGTCCCTGCGCGAAGCTGATGCGTTGCCTGCGGGAAGCCCGGTGCGCGTCTTCTACGATCCGGGCGATCCCGCCAGATCTCTCTTGACCCCAGGCGTGCCGATTGGAGGCGTGATCAGCGGCGTATTCGGTCTGCTGCTGATAGCGGGAGGCTCAGCACTCGTAGCAGTCGGCTTGCATCTACGCTCGCATCACGCGAAGCGGCGGAAGATGCGCCGCGGCTGATGCGAGAGTTCGGGGCGCTTGAGTGCGAGGCCAGACGTACGTGGTGCGACATGGCTATGTGCTGACCTGGGAGAGCAGTTCCCGTAGCAACTCCAAACCTGTCTTGCTGGGCGGTTCATCCGGGTGAAGTGCCGCCCACTCCAGAGCCAGAACCAATGGCACCCATTGTTCCAGGAAGGGTCCTTTCTGCGGCGCCTGCCATCGAGCCATGGCGTTGAAGAGTTGCAGCGGCAGTTGCACCCGTTCGACGCCGGCTGAGTCCAGGTTTGCGCACAGAGCAGGATGAGACGTGACCAGGTATTCGCGGCAGGTGATGGGTCGTTCCTCGTAGATCGAGCACGACTCCTCTTCCAGGAATGGACACGGAGCATTCAGGGCAAAGTAAGAGTCAACCTGCGCGGCATACTCTTGCGGGGTCCACTCGTCTCGAACACGCAGTCGTTCCAGCAGACCGGCTTGCTCAAGACGCTCCTTGGCGTGCGCAAAACGAGATTCAACTGTGGCGCGCCGGGGCTCTGGTAGCGCCGCAACCACATCGGCAATGCGCCGCGCCTCTACCTGCGAGATTTCAACCAGGTTCCGGCAACAAGCGCCGCAACCGCTCGCGCAGGAGACCCGCCTTCCCGATGCTTCCAACGTCCGACAGGTCTCGCCTATGACAGTGTCCGACAAGGATCGAACGAGGGGAAGTAGATCGCTCATCCTGCTCGGACCGCCGGGCACTGTGGCGCGGAATGTCAGGCGGAAGTCTCCGCCCGTCAGCGTGAAGTCGGCGGACAGCCGCTCAGAAGGGACATTGGATTCCTGATGCATGACCAGCCTCCTCACGTGGGCGACAGCGTGTGCAAGTCGCCAGAATAAGCGATCGGCGTGATGTCACGGGGATTTAAGAAGGGTGCCGGCGCTGCGCCGGCACCACGACGCCTGACGTTCGACGTAAGGGGCTGGCCGCAGGCCAGTCCCCTTGACGGAGGGGTTAGACGGCATGTGTGCCGAAGCTCGACGGCGCATGCTCAGTCGTCCATGAATTTCCAAGTGTCGGCACCATCGAGTCGGCGTACGCGGACCGCCGCAATGAGCTTGGGATCAAAGTTTCCGAGGTTGACACCGTGCTTGCAGCCAGGAGTCGGCTGCAATGGTTCCCAGTGAGTGACGCATCCACACGTCCTGCAGTGGATGGTGCGCAGCGTCTTGTCCCCCTGGATGTACTCTGCAGTTGCTTCCGGATGCCCTTGGATTTCGACGGTGCCGAACTCGAAGTAGACCCACGGCCCACCGATGCGACGGCACAAGGAACAGTTGCAGGCGGTGGCCACCTCCGGCGTAGAAGGCAATTTCATCCGAACCGCGCCGCAGTGGCAGGAGCCTTCGTGCATTTGTGCTCTCCGAGAGGGTAGGTTGTGAATGATGCCGTCTAACGAGGCTGTGCAAAAAGGTTGGCCTCGGGCCAACACAGTCGATTTCCGGGGTCCTTGACTCCTTCCGAGGCGCACGATCGTCGCTTGTAGGCCGTTCTGAGAGGTTGATTTTCTTGGCGCATCGATGTCATTGCCCCCGTTTTAGTTTTTGCACAACCTCAACGTGAAGATGACCGGACCACCAACATGAGCGGCGGAGCCGCAGCCTGCTGTTGTGGGTCCGCGTCGATTGACAAGTTAACCATCAGATTTTCCGACCGGCTGACCATCCCCGAGACCCTCGGGTTCGACCCAAACCGACTCATACGCGTCCGGCTCAACTCGGAGCGACGTGTTGATCACTTTCGCAACCCGCAACGTCCCGACGTGTTTGGCGCCCTCCAGAACCTTCAACTCCCGGCCCTCCCAAAGGCAACGGGGATAGACCTCGGGAGTGATGAGTCGGACCTGCACTAGAACGGTTTCTCCAGGGTCGACGAACTCTCGATCGACGTACGCATGAATGCCTGAAGTCTGGTAATTTTCGTGGACCTCATGCTGCGGCCGGTACCCCGAGTATTTGCGTGCATTTTCCGCCCCGCCGAATAGGTGGAACTCGCCCTCGATGTCGGGTACACGCATCTCTGATGGTTAACGAATAGCGTTTATCTGCCAGATATTCATTGAAGTGGCTCCTCCGCTCTTTGTTCTAAGTACCTGATTTATATCAGGGCACGTCCAGACAAGGCAACGGACTTTGTTGTTATCCGGCCCGCAAACCCCGCCTGTTTCCCCTGACATTCGGTTGATCGGTCAGCAAGGGCCGCCGATGGACAGGCAGTCAATATGGGTTGCGGGTCAAGCCCGCAATGACATCAAAACTCCGTCCAGCGCGTATTGCGGTTCCCCGCCTTGCTTGCTGCAAGCTGCGGCGCCGGGCGCTGCCGCACGCGAATCTTGCGCGGCGCGGCGTCGAGCAACGGCTCCAGAACTGCCGGGCTGGTCGACGAGAACGAGCGGTCGTTCTCGTCGATGCGAAAGCGCGAGACGATGTCCAGCAGCGTCCCGGCCTGGTCCTTCATCGATTCGGTCGCGGCCGCGGCTTCTTCCACCAGCGATGCGTTCTGCTGCACCACCGTGTCCATCTGCTTGACGGCCGAACTCACCTGCTTGATCTTGGAGCTCTGGTCCTGGCTGGCAGCAGCGATGTCGGCGATCAGCTTGCTGACCTTGTTCACCGACAGCACCACGCCCACCATCGTGTGGCCGGCGGCATCCACGCGCTCGGAACCGGCCTCGACCTTCTTGGCCGAGTCGGCGATGAGCGCCTTGATCTCCTTGGCCGCGGCGGCGCTGCGGTGCGCCAGGTTGCGCACTTCCGTCGCCACCACCGCGAAGCCGCGCCCCTGTTCGCCCGCGCGCGCCGCCTCGACGGCCGCATTGAGCGCCAGGATGTTGGTCTGGAAGGCAATGCCATCAATCACGCCGATGATGTCGGCAATCTTCTTGGACGAATCGAGGATCTGGTCCATCGTGTTGACCACGTCCTCGACGACGTCGTTGCCCTGCTGCGCCGTCTGCGCCGCGGACGCGGCCAACTCGCTGGCCTGCTTGGCGTTGTTGGCGTTCTGCACGACTGTGGCCGTCAGCTCCTCCATCGAGCTGGCGGCCTCTTCCAGCGTGCTGGCCTGCTCCTCGGTCCGCTGCGACAAATCCAGGTTGCCCTGCGCGATCTGCGAGCTGGTGTCGGCGACCGACTGCGCGCCCCTGGCCGTCTCTCCCACCATAGTGCGCAGGTTCCTGACCATCTCGCTCATGGCGAACAGCAGGCTGGTCTGGTCGCCTTTGTCCAGCTTCACGTCGACCGTCAGGTCGCCGGCCGCCACGTCCTTCACCACCGAACGTGCGTAAGCGGGTTCCGCGCCCAGCTGGTTGCGCAGCGAGCGAGATATGAACAGCGCAACGGCGGCGGCCCCGGCCACGCACAGCAGCGCCACCAACACGAACGCGCCGATGCTGCGGTGATAGGTGTCGGCCGCCTGCTTGGACATCTCGCGCGCCTCGTCGGCAAAGAACGCGCCGAGCTTGGAGATACCGGCGGTGTACGCGGCCTGTGCCGGCCGGGCCTTGACGAGCAGCACGACCTTGGCCTCGTCGATCCGGCCCACGTCCGCCAGATCGACGACCTCGGTCTCCGACTGCAGGAACAGCTTGCGTGCCTGGTCGATCTGCCGTAGCTGGGCCTGAGCCTCCTCGCTGGTGACGATTGCCCTGATCTGCGCGGCCAGCCGGGTTTGCTCCTCCCGGTTGTCCTTCATCGCCTTCAGCTCGTCGCGGATCTCGACGGGATCGCTCAGCAGAAACAGCGTCTGCATGTGCCGCGCCGTCCTCAGCACGGACGCTTCCCACTTGCCGGCGGCGATGACCTGGGGCACGCGATTGGTGGCCAGAAGGTCGATCTGGGCCGTCAGCGAGTTCAGGTAAGCCAGCGCCAGCCCGACCACGATGACGAGCATCGCGATCACCGCGCCGAACCCGGCCAGCAGCCGCATCGTGATGGTGGTGTTCTTGAACATGGTTGGTAACGCCTTGCTAATCGTCGTTGAAACTACAAACGCTCACGCCGTTCGCGGCACTTGGCCCGCTATGGCTTCTCATGGCTCGCCCGCCCCCGTGTCGCGCACGCGTGCGCGTCCACAAAGCTCCTCCAGGCGGCGCGGCACGTCGCCCAGTGCCAGCACTTCCTGCGCCGCGCCCAGGGCGATGGCCTGCTTCGGCATACCGAAGACAACGCTGGTCGCTTCATCCTGTGCAATCGTCCGTGCCCCGCCCTCGCGCAACTCCAGCAGCGCCTGCGAACCGTCGGCACCCATGCCGGTGAGGATCACACCGATCGCGTTGGACCCGGCAACCTCCGCCATCGAGCGAAACAGCGCGTCCACCGAAGGCCGGTGCCGGTTCAGCGGCGGGTCGTCCGTCACGCGCAGCACGTAGTTCAGGCTGCGGCGGCCCAGTCGCAGGTGGCGCCCGCCCGGGGCCACATAGGCCACGCCTTCGCAAACCTCTTCGCCGTCCTCGGCCTCCTTCACGGAGATATCGCAGATCGCGTCCAGCCTCCGCGCGAACGCGCCGGTGAAACCCGGCAGCATGTGCTGGGCGATGAGGATCGCCGGCATGTCGCCGGGCAGGCGGCTCACGATCTCGCGCAAGGCCTCGACACCGCCGGTGGACGCGCCGATGCCGATCACCGTCCCCAAGCCACTGGCGCGGTGCGCGCGGGCCGGCCGTTGCGACGCCGCACGGATGGGCGCTGCCGTGCGCAGCCGCCGCGACACATGGGCCTGCGCGGCCGCACGGATCTTCTCGGCGATCTCCGGGCCTGCGGCCTGCAATTCATCGAGCGAGCCAGGCTTGGCGAAGAAATCCACCGCCCCCAGTTCCAGCGCGCGCATCGTGGCGTCCGCGCCCTCGCGCGTGAGCGACGAGATCATCACCACCGGCAACGGCCGGGCCGCCATCAGCTTGCGCAGGAAGTCCAGCCCATTCATGCGCGGCATTTCGACGTCGAGCGTGATCACGTCCGGCGGGCTCTGGCGGATGCGCTCGATGGCGAACACCGGGTCCGACGCCACGGCCGTGAGTTCCATGTCCGGCTGCGCGGCCACCACGCGCCCCAGGAAGTTGCGCATCACGGCGGAATCGTCGATGACGAGGACCTTGATCATCGCGGTGCGTCGAAGATTTCGATTTCGCCGCCGCCGGTCGCGCCGGCCAGCCGCGCCAGGTACTCGCGCTCCTGGCGCTGCACGGCCACGTCGGCGGACTGCAGGTGCAGGCGCTTCATCTGCACCTTGCCGGTGGCCGGAAAGAAGTGAAGCTTGCGCGGCCACGTGCCCAGCAGGTCCTGCGCCTGCAGCTCGATGCCTTCCTCCTTCAGGAAGCTCACGACGAACTTGCTGTTCATCGCGCCCACGTCGAGCGTGTCGAAACCCTGCAGCACCTGGGCGCCGCCGAACACCTTGGCCACCAGCCGCCGCCGGTCGGCGCCGAGGTGGATCATTTCGTTGATCAGGAGCTCCATCGCATAGACGCCGAAGCGGGCCGGCAAGCCCCAGGGCGAAGCCGAGGACGAATGGTCGCCGGGCAGCATGAAGTGGTTCATGCCGCCGATTCGCTCGACCGGGTCCCACAGGCAGGTGGACACGCACGAACCCACCACGGTGCAGATCGATCCGTTGCCGGTGCCGGCGTAGTACTGGCCGGGCAGCACCTTGACCGAATCGACCTTGAACTCGCGATCGAAATAGCGGGCCGGGGCGAGCTGTTCGGTGGTGTCCATCACGCGGGCACGTATTCGTAGGCCGTGCGGCCGCAGGCGCGGAAAGCACGGTTCGCCGCCGGGAAGCTCTCGGCATGGCCCACGGCCAGCAGGCCGCCCGGACGCAGCAGCTGGGCGAAACGTGCGAGCAATAGCCGTTGCGCCTCGCGGTCGAAGTAGATCGCGACGTTGCGGCAGAAGATCACGTCGAACGCATCCATGGCCGGCCACGGCTGCGCCTGCAGGTTCAGCTGCCGGAACTTCACGATCCCGCGCAGTTCGGGCCGGATGTTGACCCAGCCTTCGTTCTCACCAGTGCCTCGAAGGAAATGCGCGCGCAGGCGTTCCGGCGGCAGCGCATCGGTGCGCTCGGCCGGATAGACGCCCGCATCGCCCTTCTCGAGCACATTGGTGTCGATGTCGGTCGCGAGCACATCGCCCGGGCAGCCCGCCTCGCGCAGCGTCATGGCGATGGACCAGGCTTCCTCGCCGGTGGAGCAGGCGGCCGACCAGATGCGCAACGGCCGGCGTTCGCGTTCGCGATGCTGCTGTGCGCGCACACGCAGCAGCTCGAAGTGGTGCGGCTCGCGGAAGAACGATGTGAGATTGGTCGTGAGCGCGTTGATGAATGCCTCACGTTCGTCCGCCTCGGACTGCACCGTGTCCATGTACTCGGCAAAGCTGCCCGCGCCGCGCTCGCGCAGGCGCCGCAGCAACCGGTTGTGAACCATGTAGCGCTTGTGCGGGCTGAGCTTGATGCCGGCCCACTCGGCGATCAACCGGCGTGCGAGTTCAAACTCGCGGTCGCCCAGCAGCGCAGGCGTCTCGATGCCCAGGTCGGGACGCGTGGGGCCGCCGCGGTCAATGGACATCGGGCGCGCTGTGTGGGTTGCCGTCATCGGGTGGTCTAGAACTCTTCCCACTCGCCGCCCCGCCTACGCCGCGCGCTGGGCGAACCGCCGATCGCTTTCGCATGCGCCGGCGGCAGGGACCCGACCGAGCGGGCATGGGACGGCGGCGCGGTGCGCATCGCGGCTCGCGGCGAAGGCGCCGTGGCCGCCCGATCGCCCAGGTGGAAGCTCGACACGGCGTTGAGCAGCGCAGCGGCCTGGTCCTTCATCGACTCCGTCGCCGCGCTCGCCTCTTCCACCAGCGATGCATTCTGCTGCACCACCTGCTCCATCTGCGCCACCGCGGTGTTGATCTGGCCGATGCCCTGGCTCTGTTCCTGGCTGGCGGCGGCGATCTCGGCGATGAGGTCTCTGACCTGCTTCACCGAATCGACGATCTCGCTCATCGCCTTGCCGGCCGCGTTCACCAGCTTGGAGCCCGCTTCGACCTTGCCGACCGAATCGCCGATCAGCGCCTTGATCTCCTTGGCAGCCGCTGCACTGCGCTGCGCGAGGTTGCGCACTTCCGCGGCCACCACGGCGAAGCCCCGGCCCTGCTCGCCCGCACGCGCCGCCTCGACCGCGGCGTTCAGCGCCAGGATGTTCGTCTGGAAGGCGATGCCGTCGATGACGCCGATGATGTCGCCGATGCGGCGCGACGACAGGGAAATTGCCGTCATTGTCGCCACCACCTGGCCCATCATGTCCCCGCCTTTGCGGGCGACATCGGCAGCGCCCACCGCAAGGTGGCTGGCCTGCCGCGCGTTGTCGGCGTTGTGCGCCACGGTGGAAGTCAACTCCTCCATCGAGCTGGCCGTTTCCTCCAGGGTGGTGGCTTGCTCCTCTGTGCGCTGCGACAGATCGAGATTGCCTTGCGCAATCTGCGCGCTGGTGTCGGCCACCACACGAGCGCTGTGCGCCACCTCGCTCACCAGGTTGCGCAGGTCGTCCGTCATTGCCTGCAGCCCGTCCAGCATCTTCTGGGTCTCCCCATGCGCCGAAACACCCACCCGGGCCGTCAGGTCGCCTTCGGCGACACGCCCGATCACGTGTGCGGCCGCACGGATCGAGCGCAGGATGCTCTGTCGAATCGACAGGCGCAGGTAAATTCCAGCAAGCCCGACCAGCAGCGCCCAAAGCGCCGTTGCACCCATGAGAAGGTTCGCCGGGAGAAAAAGTTGCATGCATGCCAGGCCGAGCATGGCGCCGACCAGCAGGCCGATCATGGCATTCAGTTTGGTGATGACGGAGACATGGGCGAACATGCGGACTTCAGCCTAGAACTCTTCCCATTGGCCGGCCTGCGCGCGCGACGCGCTGGTGGACGATCCGCCGATGGCCTTGGCGTACGCCGGGGGCAGCGCGGCACCGGGCCTCGCCGGCAGCGGCTGGGGTGCGCTGCGCATCACAGCGTGCGGCACCGCCGTGGCTGAGCGCTCGCCCAGGTGGAAGCTCGACACGGCGTTGAGCAGCGCGGCAGCCTGGTCCTTCATGGACTCGGTGGCGGCGCTGGCTTCCTCCACCAGCGAAGCGTTCTGCTGCACCACCTGCTCCATCTGCGCCACGGCGGTGTTGATCTGCCCGATGCCCTGGCTTTGCTCCTGGCTGGCCGCCGCGATCTCGGCGATGAGGTCGCTGACCTTCTTCACCGATGAGACGATCTCGCCCATGGTCTTGCCGGCCGCATCCACCAGCTTGGTGCCGGTCTCGACCTTGTCCAGCGAATCGCCGATGAGGGTTTTGATTTCCTTCGCGGCGGCGGCGCTACGCTGCGCCAGGTTGCGCACCTCGGCTGCGACCACCGCGAAGCCGCGGCCCTGCTCGCCCGCGCGCGCCGCTTCCACGGCGGCGTTGAGCGCGAGGATGTTGGTCTGGAAGGCGATGCCGTCGATGACGCCGATGATGTCGCCGATGCGGCGCGACGAACCGGAAATGTCGTTCATGGTCGTCACCACCTGGCCGACCACCTGGCCGCCCTTGCGTGCCACGTCCGATGCCGCGACAGCCAGGGTGCTGGCTTCGCGCGCGTTGTCCGCGTTCTGGGCCACGGTGGAAGTGAGTTGCTCCATCGAGCTCGCCGTCTCTTCCAGCGTCGTGGCCTGTTCTTCCGTGCGTTGGGACAGATCCAGATTGCCCTGGGCGATCTGGGCACTGGTTTCCGCGACCGTCTGCGCGCCTTCGACGACCTCGGCCACCAGCGTGCGGAGGCTGGAAGTCATGTTTTCGAGCGCCTTGGCCAGCCGCAGCGTATGCGCCTGGTCCAGGCCCACCGCCCGGGCCGTCAGGTCGCCTTCGGCGATCTTTTCGACCACTACCGTCGCGACCTTGAGAAGGCGGCCGTTCGCTTTCAGCATCGCAATCCGCAGGCGCAGCGTCAGGACGAGACCGACGGCCAGCAACACCAGCATGACCAGTCCCGCCCGTTGGGTCTGCGACGCCGCCTGCGCCTCTGCATTCGAGGCATGCTGGCGCCCGGCGCTTTCCACCGCGGGTGCCACGTCGGGCCACACTTCGCCCGGCCGGGCCTGGAAGCGGCGAGCTTCGTCCAGCTGCTTCACGTCCAGCCCGTGCGCAACGAGCAGCGCCCGGGCTTCGTCCAGATTCCGCGTCACTGCCTCGGGCGCCTTGCCCGCTGCGCCTTCCGGTACCGGGGCGCGCGCCGCTGCGTCCGCCGCCCGCGCGAGCGCCGACGCGGCCCCGATGTCGCGGCCGGCGCGCATGGCAGCCGCACTGCGTTCGCCGGACTTGTCCATCGTGTAGTAGGCCAGGCCCGCGAACGCGAGCACGCCGGCCATCAGCGCGCCGATCAGGCTGCTGAGGTAGAAGTCCGGAGGAAGGCTGTCGAAAAATTTTTTCATTGCATCACCGAGTCCACCAGCGCCATGTCGGAGCCGGTGAGAAGTTTTTCGATGTCGAGCATGATGAGCATTCCCTCCTCGACGTTTGCCAGGCCTGTGATGTAGCGCGTGTCGAATGTGGTCGACGCGAATTCCGGCGCCGCGCGAACCTCGTCGACGCTGAGCGACACCACGTCGGACACCGAATCGACCACCACACCGACGACGCGCGAAGCCACGTTGAGGATGATGACCACAGTGAACTCGTCGTATTTGCTGTCGGGCAGCCGGAATTTCACGCGCAGGTCGAGGATCGGGACGATCACGCCGCGCAGGTTGATCACGCCCTTGATGAATGGCGGCGCGTTGGCGATGGTGGTCGGCGCTTCATAGCCACGGATCTCCTGCACCTTCAGGATCTCGATGCCATAGCTTTCGGCACCGAGGCGGAAGGTGAGGAACTCGTTCTTGACGACATCCAGTTCCCGCTGGTCGCGAGACTGCGAAGGCGCGCGGTATCCCTGTTGTTGCATCTTGGTTTCCTAAGACATTCGGACGATGTGGTTCACATCGAGGATGAGCGAGACGGAGCCGTCGCTCATCACGGTGGCCCCCGAAATTCCGGGGACCTTGCGAAAGTTCGCTTCCAGACTCTTCACGACGACCTGCTGCTGGCCCACCACCTCGTCCACCACCAGCGCGCAGTGCGCGCCATCGGCTTCGACGATCACCGCGATCGAACGCGTCTGCGTGGACGGCGTGGGCGGCGGGAAGATGTCGGCCAGGCGCAGCACTGGCAAGTACGCCTCGCGCACCCGCAGCGTGTCGCCCTGCCCCGGCAGCGTGTGGATCTCGCCGGGCTCGACGCTGAGCGATTCGACCACGGTGGCCAGCGGCAGCACGTAGGTCGCATCACCGATGGCGACGATCATCGCTTCGATGATCGCGAGTGTGAGCGGCACGCTGACCGTGACGGTCGTGCCTTCGCCGGGAGAGGATGCGAGATCGATGTTGCCGCCCAGCGCCTTGATGTTGCGCCGCACGACGTCCATGCCCACGCCGCGCCCGGAGAGGTCCGTAACTTCGCGTGCGGTGGAGAGGCCGGGTTCGAAGACCAGTTGCCACACCTGCGCGTCCGGTGCGTCGGCTGCGATGGCGAGCCCGTTGCGCGCGGCCTGCTCCAGCAGCCGCTTGCGGTCCAGTCCGCGGCCGTCGTCGCGGACTTCGATCACGATGTTGCCGCCACGCTGGCGCGCCGCCATATGCAGCGTACCCACCGGCGGCTTGCCCGCTTCTTCGCGTTCTTGCGGCGACTCGAGGCCATGGTCGATGGCGTTGCGCACCAGGTGCGTCAGCGGATCGGAAATCTTTTCGATGAGGCCGCGGTCCACCTCGGTCGACTCGCCGGCGAACTTGAGCTCGACCCGCTTGCCGAGGCGCGCCGCAAGTTCATGCACCAGCCGCGGAAAGCGGGAGAAGGCGTTGGAGATCGGCAGCATGCGGATCGCGAGCACCGCTTCCTGCAGGTTGCGCGTGTGGCGCGCGAGGTCCGCAAGCCCACCTTCGACGAGCCGCGCGCCGGTGGCGCCGTCGTCGAGCCGGCCTGAGCGCGCCAGCATCGCCTCCGTGATCACCAGTTCGCCGACCAGGTTCACCAGCAGGTCGATCTTTTCGGTGGCGACGCGGATGTGCGCGGTATCGGGTGTGTGCAGGACGAACGGAGCCTCAATCTTTTCCGGAACCTCGCGTACCGCTGCGGCCGGCTGGAGCGCTTCGCGCTTGCGGCGGAACTCCTCCGGGTCGACGAAGAACTCGTCGCCCAGGTCCGGCCTGAGGTCGGCGTCCACGCCATTGAGCGCCGTGACTGCCGCAGCTGGTGCAATCGGTTCCACCGCAGCATCGACGTCCGGCAATTCCAGCTTGTCGATCAGGATCTGGTCGGGCGCGACCAGCAGCGACAACACGCTTTGCAAGTCCATGGCCGTGCCTTCCAGCTCGACCTCGAACCGGACCCACCCGCCTGGCGTGTTGTCCACGGCGGTGTCGGTGACCGTACCCATCTCGGCCAGGCCGCTCAGCATCATGTCGAGTTCTTCGTCCGAGATCGGCTCCTCCAGCGGGCCGAGCGCCACAGCGAAGCGACGGATCACAGGGCCCGCCGCCGCGTTCCTTGCATCGGTCCGGGGCCGGCCCAATTGTTCGCGCAGGAGCGACTCGGCCGGGCCGCTGTCCGGCGGTTCCGGCACGTCGCCGCGGTGGCACAGGGCCTGCGCGCGCACCGCATCGCCGGCCTTGAGCAGCGCACTCACGTCGCCGCGTTCCAACGGGCGCTCTTCCTTGCGCAGCAAATCCAGCAGGCTCTCTTGCAGGTGCGCGAGCGCCGCCATGTCGCCGCAGCCCAGCATCGCGGCGCTGCCCTTGATCGAGTGCACCGCGCGGAAGATGGCGTTCAGGTCTTCGAGATACGGCTGCTCCGGCTGCAGGCCCAGCAGGATGCGCTCGACGTCGGCGAGGTGATCCTGCGTCTCCTCGAAAAAGATCGCGCGGTAGGCGCTGGGGTCGACGAAGTTGCCGCCGGGACCGTACATTTGAAGGTATCCGATCAGATGAACTTGGCCACGATGTCGAGCATCCGCTGCGGATCGAACGGCTTGGCCATCCAGCCGGTGGCGCCCGCCTCGCGGCCCTTCTGCTTGAGCACCGGGTCGACTTCCGTGGACAGGACGATCAATGCGACCGCGTCGTAGTCGGACAGCGCGCGCAGCTTGCCCACCAGCGTCACGCCATCCATCACCGGCATGTTGTGGTCGGTCACCACCAAGTCGTACCGGCGCGCGCGGGCCAGCTCCAGCGCCTCCGCGCCATCGCCCGCCTCAGCCACTTCATAGCCGGCCTGCCCCAGGATGGCCGCGACCATTTTGCGCATCGAGCGCGTGTCGTCCACGACCAGAATCGACTTGGCCTTGGTCATTTGCGCTCCGTATGCTTGCGGCTGGACGGAAGGAACTTGGCGATGACTTCCAGCAGGCGGTCTTCGTCCAGCGGCTTGGTGAGGTATTCGTCGCAGCCGGCGATCGAGCCGCGCAGTTTGTCGAACGGCGAGCTGCGGCTGGTGAGCATCACCACCGCGGTCTTCTTGATGGCCTGCTTGTTCGACTTGATCAGCTTGCAGACCTGGTAGCCGTCGATGCCGGGCAGCACCACGTCCAGGAACACGCATGTGTATTCCTGCGTGGCGGACAGGCCGATGGCTTCCTCGCCGGTCTCGGCGATGTCCACCTCGAAACCGAAGGGCGCGAGCTTGGCCTGCATGAACATGCGCACCGTGGCGTTGTCGTCGACGACCAGCACGGTGTCACCCAGCATGCGCTTCGTGGTGGCTGCGTCCGGCGCCTCGTTGCGCGGCAAGGAGCGGTTCAGCGGCGCGCCCGACAAGCTGCGCCGCAGGGATGCGGCGGGCGCCGGGGGCGGCGCCACGGCAACGGGCGCCTCGTCACCACTGTTGAGCGTGTCGTCGAGCGCCTGCAGCAGCCGGGCCCACTGCAAGGGCCGCGGAAGCACCAGTCCGTCCGTGCCCTGGGGCCGCGCGCCCACGAGCACCGCGGGCAGCCCCGCGCGCTTGTGCAGTGCCTTGTATTCGCTGAACGCGGCGGCGTTGTCGGCATCGACGAGGTACACGTCCGGCGAGCGGCCCGTGCCGGGCTCGAACTGGGCGAAGCCCGGGTCGCGCCGCGCCGCCAGCGCGAAGATGCTGGTGAGCATCGATCGTTCGACGTCGTTGAAGCCGATGACGTCGACGAGGTAGTGGTCGTTGGGGGTCACGATGAATTCCTAATGGAAGTGTTCTCCATGCGTTGCAACTGCGAGAGGACGGCCTGCCCGTCGGCGGGCCGGTCGTGGGGATCCTTGGCGAGCATCGTATCGACGAGCGGCTGCCAGGCTGCGTGCGCGGACGCGAGCCGCGGCACGGGCGCCAACAGGTGCTGGCCCAGCAATTCCGCAAGCGTCTGGCCGGGGAATGGCGGCTCGCCCGCCAGCATCTGGTAGGTGCAGATGCCGAGGCTGTAGACATCCGCCGCGGGATGCGCCGGCGCACCGCCGCTTTGTTCCGGCGCGGCGTAGAGCGGCGTGCCGGTGACCGATCCCTGCGCCAGCGCTTCGTCTTCGCCGGCGCGGCGCGCGCAGCCGAAATCGGCCAGCGCCAGGCCACCGTCGGCCCGCAGCAGCATGTTGGCGGGTTTCACGTCGCGGTGCACCCAGCCATGCTCGTGGATGCGGCGCAGGGCGCGTGCAGCCTGGGACACGACGGACAGGACCATCGTGTGGCCCAGAGCGCCGCGGTGTGCCGCCATCGATCCGCCGGCCGCGTACTCCATGGCCAGGAAGTCCTGGCGGCCCGTGCGGCCGGTGTCGAACACGCGGATCACATCCGGGCCGGCCAGCGCGGCCTGGGCCTCGAACTCCACCTGAAAGCTCACGGCCGCGGCAAAGGTTCGGTCGCTACCGTTGCGCGCCAGTTTGAGCGCGACGCGGTGCATCGTGTCCAGGTGCCAGGCCAGGTAAACGGTAGACCGGCGGCCGCGGCCGATCTCGGCTTCCAGCCGGTAGCCCGCGACTTGCGGCAGGCCCGGGGTGGCGGAAGTTGTCATTGCCCCACCCGCCCCAGCGCATCCAGCAACTCGGTGGCCGACTCGAACCGTTGCGCGGGATTTTTCGCGAGCATCTTCTCCAGCACCGGCTGGTACTTGCGGTGCGCGGCGGGCAGCACCGGCACGGGTGCATTGACGTGCATCAGCAGCAGTTCCCGTGCGGTGGCCGCAAGGTACGGCTTCACGCCGGTGAACATCTCGTAAGCCACGACGCCCAGGCTGTACAGGTCGCAGCGCACGTCAACAGTCTTGCCCTGGGCCTGCTCCGGGCTCAGGTAGTACGGCGTGCCGACGATGTCGCCCGCGCCTGTGTCGGTGATGAGCATGGACATCTGCTTGGCGATGCCGAAATCGGCGATGGCCAGCGTGCCGTCCTCGCGCATCATGATGTTGTCGGGCTTCAGGTCGCGGTGGACGATGCCCGAGCGGTGGATGGCTTCGAGGCCGGCCGCGATCTGCGTCAGGAAATACAGCGCGATGCCCGGGTCCAGCGCCTGGCGCATCCGGCTGCGCAGGTCGCCCTGCGGGAAGTATTCCATGGCGATGTACGCGTTGCCGCCGGAGAAATCCTGCCGGAAGATGTGCGCCACGTTGGGGTGGTCGATCTGCGCGAGCAGCGCGAATTCCTGGATGAAGCGGTGCAGGTCCATGTCGCCGTTGGAGTCGTCCAGGCGCAAGACCTTGAGCACCTGCGGCGGGCCACCTGCCATGGGCTGGGCCAGGTAGACGGTGGCGATGCCGCCCTCGCCCAGCTTGCGCAGCAAACGGTAGTTCTCGATCAGCACATGGCCGGGACCGTGCTTGCCCGGATTGGCGGCTGCCGCCGCGGCGCGGGCCAGCTGCTGATTGCGCACCAGTGACTGGCGCAGCGCATCGTAGTGGCTGGCCGGCGTGAGCGATTTCTGGCGCGGGAACAGCCCCGTGATCTCCACCACTTCCAGGAAGGTGTCGTCCGGCAGGCCCAGCGTGCCGCCGCGGCCGGCGTCGACGCGGCTGCCCGCCGCGACGCGCGTGGACAGCGACGTGACGACGCTCCAATGCATGTCGGTGGCCACCACTTGCAGCAGGCGCGCGATCTCCACCGCCTCGCCGGTGGCGTGCACCATGCCGGTTTTCGCGCGGGGCACCACTTCTCCCACGCCCAGGTGAACGCCGATCGCGATCGACAGCGGCGGCAGGCCGGCGGAGTGCGGACGCGCCGCCACGCGGCTCGCCAGTTGCTCCGACTCGTGCACGATCAGGATGGACGCATGCAACGCGCGCTTGGCATGGACGGGCACCGTGTCCTCGGGCTTGTCCGGGAACACACACAGGATGGAATCGGGACGGCGCTGCGCGATCACCCCGCCCAGCTTCGAAACTGCGTCCGATAGCACACGGCGCACCTCGTTGACGAACGTGGTGAGCTCGGAGCCCGACATCGTTTCGCAGGTGCTGGCGAAGTTGCGCAGCCGGGCGTACATGAATGTGGCCAGCCCGGCTCGGGGCTCGTCGCGCGCGGGCATCTCGCCCTGCAGCGTGGACACGCCGAAATCTTCCAGCGGAGCCGCTTCGGTGGACGGGAACTGGGCATCCGCCTCTTCGGGCGATCGAATAGCCATGCTCACCTCAGCAAGAGCCGGTGGTGCGGGCACGCGCGTTTGTGGACGCCGGGGCCAGCGGCCCGGCCAGTAATGTTTGCTTCCATACCCAACTTGTCATCCTCGTCAGGCGGTTGTACCGGACTCGACCGCATCTGTCACGCCGTGTTACCACTGGCGAGTGCCTTTGACGCCTCCATAAGACGCGATGAATACTTACTAGCCAAGGTACGGCACGGTATCAGCCGCGCGGATGGTGCTCCGCATGCAGTTTCTTCAAACGTTCGCGAGCAACGTGCGTGTAGATGGTGGTGGTCGAAATGTCCGCATGCCCCAGCAGCATCTGAACGGCGCGCAGGTCGGCGCCGTGGTTGAGCAGATGCGTGGCAAACGCGTGGCGCAACGTATGCGGCGACAGCGGCGCCGTGATGCCGGCCGCGCGCGCCTGCTTCTTGACGATCACCCAGAACATCACGCGCGTCATGCCCTGCCCCCGCGCGGTGACGAACAGGTCGTCGGTCTGTTGGCCGCCAAGGATTTCAGGACGGGCCTCACGCAGGTAGCGGTCGATCCAGTCGCGTGCGACCTGGCCGAACGGCACCAGCCGTTCCTTGTTGCCTTTGCCGAGCACCCGAAGCACGTGCTCCGTCATGCTCACATTGAATGTCTTGAGCGACACCAGCTCGGAAACGCGCAGCCCGCTCGCGTACATCAGCTCCAGCATCGTGCGGTCGCGCAGGCCCAGCGGCGTGTCGACGTCGGGCGCGCCCAGCAACGCCTCCACCTGGCCCTCCGTCAGCGTCTTGGGGACGCGCAGCGGCTGGCGTGCCGACTCCAGGCGCAGGGTCGGATCGACCGTGACGAGCCGCTCGCGCAGCGCCCAGCGAAAATAGCGCTTGAACACCGTGAGCCGCCGGTTGGCGGTGGTCGCCTTGCTCTGCGCGTGGCGGGCCGCGAAGTAGCCGTTGAGGTCGGCCTCCGTGGTGGCGGCCAGCGTGCGGCCCTGGCCGGTGAGCCAGGCGGCGTACAGCGAGAGGTCTCGCCGGTAGGCCGACAGCGTGTTCTTCGAAAGGCCCTCTTCCAGCCACAGGGCGTCGATGAAGGCGTCGATGGCGTCTGCGCTCAATCCAGCTTCAGCTTCGCCTGGTCGACGACTTTCTTGTAGACCGCATATTCGGCCTTGATCTGCTCGCTGAACTGCTGCGGCGTGTTGCCCACGATCAGTGAACCGGTGTCCTCGATGCGCTTGCGCACCGCCGGGTCCTGCAGCACCTTGACCACCGCGTCATGGATCTTGGCGACCACTTCCGGCGGCATGCCCTTGGGGCCCAGGATGCCGTAGTAGGCCATCCGGTTCACCGGTTCCAGGCCCACTTCCTTGAAGGTCGGCACGTTCGGCAGTTCCTTCAGGCGCTGGGGCGCGGCAACGACGAGGGGCACGAGCCGGTTGTCCTTGATGAAGGGCAGTGCCGAGGGCAGGTTGTCGAAGACCATGGGCACCTGCCCCGCGACCGTGTCGTTCAAGGCCGGGCCGGCGCCGCGGTACGGGATGTGCGTGACGAAGGTACCCGAGAGGTTCTTGTACAGCTCCATCTGCAGGTGGCCGATGCCGCCCGTGCCGGAGGAGGCATACGAATAACGGCCCGGCGCACGCTTGAGTTCAGCGACGAAGGCCTTGTAGTCCTTGGCCGGGAAGCTGGGGTGCACCGCAATCACGTTGGGCGTGGCGGCGATGTTGATGATGGGCGTGAAGTCGGTGAGCGGGTTGTACGGGATCTTGGTGTTGATCGCGGGGTTGGCCGCCGTGGTCGACACCGTGGCCATGCCCAGCGAATAGCCGTCCGGCGCGGACCGGGTGGTTTCCAGCGCGCCGATCACGCCGCCGCCACCGGCCTTGTTTTCCACGATGACCGACTGGCCCAGCGCCTTGCCCAGCGGCTCGGCGATGACGCGCGCGATGATGTCCGTCGTGCCCCCGGGCGCGAAGGGCACTTGCAGCTTGATGGGTTTGTTGGGATAGCTCTGCGCCAGCGCGGGGCCAGCGGCGAAGGCCAGGGCGGCGGCGGACAGGGCAAACCATTGACGGCGTTTCATTGAAGACTCTCCTTCTGATTCGTGAGAAAGCAAAACACCCTCCATCGTATGAGCAGATTCGGCGGGCCCTCTGTGGAATCCGCTTAGGGGCTAACCCTAGAGATCACGGCCGCGCCGTTATGCTCGCGCGGTGAACTACGCCCAGCTGCTGTTTCCCGACTTCTCGCTCATCCTTTGCGGGTACCTGGTGTGCCGCCACACAGCGCTCGACCGCACGGTCTGGCAACAGGTGGAAAGCCTGGTCTACTACTTCCTCTTCCCGGTGCTGCTGTTCCAGTCGATCGTGAAAAGCCCGCTCGACCTGGGCGCCGCGTCGAGCCTTATCGCGGCCGGCCTGCTGACGGGACTTTGCGGCATCGCACTGGCCTATTCACTGCCGCACCTTCCGTGGCTGGGCAAGCGCATCGACGTGCGAGACCACGCCGCGAGCGCGCAGATCGCCTTCCGCTTCAACTCGTTCATCGCGCTGGCGCTGGCCGAGCGGCTGGCGGGTGCGCAGGGCCTGCTGCTGATCGCGGTACTGATCGGCGTTTGCGTGCCGCTGTTCAACGTCGCCGCCGTCTGGCCGATGGCGCGCCACGGCCAGACCGGCTTCGTAGGCGCGCTGGTGCGCAATCCGCTGATCATCGGCACCGGGCTGGGCCTGGCCGCGAACCTGCTGGGCCTGTCGATCCCGCCGTGGCTCGAGCCGACCGTGAGCCGCATCGGCGCCGCCTCCCTGGCGCTGGGCTTGATGGCCGCGGGCGCCGGCATGCAGTTCGGCACCCTGGCCACAGCGAAGACGCTCGCGGTCGCGGTGCTGGCGATCCGGCACCTGCTGACGCCGCTCATTGGATTCGCGCTCGCCCGCCTGTTCCGGCTGGACGCGACACAGACGGCCGTGCTGCTGGCGTTTTCGGCCCTGCCGACGGCGTCGAGCGCCTACGTTCTGGCCGCGCGCATGGGCTACAACGGCGCGTACGCCGCCGGGCTGGTCACACTGTCAACGCTCCTGGCCATGCTGAGCCTGCCGTTCGCGCTGGGCGTCTTGCGTTAAGGGGGACCACCCCCGCGAACGGGCCGGGGACGCCGGGGGCCGGTTCCGCTGCGTGTCCCCCGCCGCCCTAGGGGCGGGCTCCTCCTTTACCTCCGCGGAACCGGCCCCCGGCATCCCCGGCCCTGGTGGGTGTGCGTCGGTCGAACTCCCCGCACGCACCAGGGCTTGGGGTGGTTGGTACCCTGCACCCGCAGGTAAAGGAGGAGCCCGCCCCTAGGGCGGCGGGGGACACGGAGGGTGCAGGGTACCAGCCACCCCAAGCCCGCTCTCGCCGAAGTGCGCAATCCGCGGCCCAAGCGGCCTAAGACAAAGCCCACGCCACGTGTTCACGCACCAGATCGCTCGGGTGGTCAGCGCGAGCTTGCAAGGCGGCGCGCAACACCGCATCGTCGTGCGAACGCAGCGCGTTGCCCATGGCCACCGCCACGTTGCGGAGCCATCGTTCGTGACCGATGCGGCGGATCGGGCTGCCTTCGGTTCGCGTGAGGAAGTCCGCCTCGGTCCAGGCAAACAGTTCCACCAGCTGGCGGCCCGTCAAGCCCGTGCGCTCGTCGAAATCCGGCAGTGCGTTGCGGCGCGCGAACTTGTTCCACGGGCAGATCAGCTGGCAATCGTCGCAGCCGTAGATGCGGTTGCCGATCAATGGCCGCAGGTCTTCTGGGATGCTCCCTGCGTGCTCGATGGTGAGGTACGAGATGCAGCGGCGGGCATCGAGGCGGTAAGGCGCGATGATGGCCTGAGCCGGGCAGACTTCGATGCAGGCGCTGCAGCTGCCGCAGTGGTCGCTGGTGGGCTCGCTGGCCGGCAGGGCAAGGTCCACGTAGATCTCGCCCAGGAAGAACATCGAGCCTGCTTCCCGGTTGAGCACCAGCGTGTGCTTGCCGCGCCAGCCCTGGCCGCTGCGGGCGGCCAGCTCGGCTTCCAGCACCGGCGCGGAATCCGTGAACACGCGGTACCCGAAAGGCCCCACCTCGGCCGAGATGCGGTCGCTGAGTTTTTGCAATCGCGCCCGCAGCACCTTGTGATAATCCCGGCCGCGGGCATAGAGCGAGACGATGCCTTCTTCCGGCCGGTTCAGCCGATCGAATTCCACCGCCTGCCATCCTTCGGGGGTGGCATCCGACAAATAATCCATGCGCACGGTGATCACGCTCACCGTGCCCGGAACCAATTCCGCCGGGCGGGCTCTCTTGAGGCCATGGGTTTGCATGTAGGCCATTTCGCCGTGGAATCCGTTGGAGAGCCAGGCCGCAAGCCCCGCCTCCGCGGAAGAAAGGTCGACACCCGCGATGCCGATTTGGGAAAATCCAAGTTCGACCGCCCATTCCCGGATTTGCCGGACCAGTTGAGGACCCATCTGAGCACTGTTGAACGCCACCCGCCGATTGTAGAAACTGCCGTTCGCGCCATGGTTTTGCGCACGGAAGACGACACACGCGCCTTCGCCGCGAAGCTGGCTGCGCATCCGCAGCTGGCCAATGCCTTCATCGAACTGCACGGCGACCTGGGGGCGGGCAAGACCACGCTGGTGCGGCACCTGCTGCGCGCGCTGGGCGTGCAGGGCCGCGTGAAGAGCCCGACTTACGCCGTGGTCGAGCCGCACGAAGTGCCCGGCATGTCGATCTGGCACTTCGACTTCTTCCGCTTCAACGACCCGCGCGAATGGGAAGACGCCGGCTTTCGGGACATCTTCGCCGGGGATGGGCTGAAGCTGGCCGAATGGCCCGAGAAGGCCGAGGGGCTGCTTCCGCGCGCCGACCTGGTGATCCGCATCGAGATGCAGTCCGACGAATCGCGCAACGTCACCTTGCTTGCGCAAACGCCTTTGGGCCAGGAACTGCTGCAATGACGGCCGGCCGCGTCAATCGCCGGCACCTCCTTCGCCAAGGCGCACTGGTGCTGCTGCTCGGCACGCAGCAGATCGCGCGCGGCGCCACCGTCGTCGCGGTGCGCGTCTGGCCGGCGCCGGAGTATTCGCGCGTCACCATCGAGTCGGACGGCGCCCTCACCTCCAAGCAGATCGTCATGACCAATCCGCCGCGCCTGGCGGTCGATATCGACGGCCTCGACCTGAGCGCGGAGCTGCGCGAGCTGGTGGCCAAGGTCCGCGCCGACGACCCGTTCATCAGCGGCATCCGCATCGCCCAGCATGCGCCGGGCGTGGTGCGCATGACGATCGACCTGAAGCAGGTCGCGGTCCCGCAGGTTTTCACCTTGACCCCGGTGGCGGCCTACAAGAACCGGCTGGTGTTCGACTTCTACCCGGTCAAGACGGTGGATCCACTCGAAGCACTGATCGCCGAGCGGATGAAAGACAAGCCGATGCCCGCCCCCACCCCCGCCAC
>NZ_RKMB01000042.1 GCF_003797765.1 Ramlibacter sp. WS9
TCAAACAGGTGCCGCGAGCATGAGACGGTCGCGTCGCAAGCGACGCTGGGCCGCAAGACCGTCCACCGCGGGCGCCTGGGCTTTATTCGCGCCGCGGCCCGGCCATGCACGGCGTTGCAGTGAGATGGTGGCGTGCCAGCGGTGGCGCGCCAATGTTGGGGCGAACAGGTGAAGCGTTGGCCGTCCACCGGCGGCGTGCCTCGATGGTTTGCGAAGCTGTGCGTGGGCGGGCTGCGGCGCGAATAAAGCCCAGGCGCTTGCGGCGGGTGACCCCGCGACCCAGCACGGCTTCAGCCGTGCGACCGTTTCATGCTCGCGAAAATTGTTTGAGTCGCAGCGTAGCGGAGGCGAGTTTTTTCGCGCGGGTCGCGGGGTCTCCCGGCGCAAGGGATTCGGCAGGAGCTTGCGAAGCAGGCGATGCCGAACGCCGTAGCCATCGCGCCGCAGCCCGCCCACGCACAGCTTTGCCGCGAGGTTCAGGAACGCAAAGCAGGACAAGCACTCCCCGGAAATCAGCGACGAACCAAAAAACAAGTCCCACGGTGAATCTGTTTTGACCTTTTGCGATGCAACGCCCCCGGGAAAACCCTGGAGAAATTCCGCGCAGTCTTGCCTACATTGCTTGCATACAAGATATGAATTCTTGTGTGGTCCGTCAATTCACCCTTCGCAGGAGATCCGCGATGCCCCGATTTTTTCGTTCCCTCTTCGGCCAGGTGCTGCTGGCGCTCGCCATCGGCGTGCTGGTCGGCTTCCTCTGGCCGCAGCAGGCCGTCCAGCTCAAGCCGTTGGGCGACGCCTTCATCAAGCTCATCAAGATGCTGATTCCGCTGATCGTCTTCTGCGTCGTGGTGCACGGCATCGCCGGGGCCGGCGATCTGAAGCGGGTCGGCCGGGTGGGCGTGAAGTCGTTGGTGTACTTCGAACTCGTGACCACCGTGGCGCTGGCGCTAGGGTTAGTGCTGGCCTTCGTGTTCCAGCCCGGCGCCGGCATGAACGTCGATCCCAAGATGCTCGACGCCAAGGCCATGGGCGCCTATGTCGACAACGCGAGCAAGCTCACCGGCGGTGGGACGGTGGAGTTCCTGATGAAGCTCATCCCCACGACGGCCATCAGTGCCTTCGCCAACGGCGACGTGCTGCAGGTGCTGCTGTTCGCGGTGCTGTTCGGCTGCGCGCTGGCGATGCTGGGCGAACGCGGCGCCAAGGTCAGCGGCTTTATCGAGGACATGTCGCATGTGCTGTTCAAGACCATGGGCATCATCATCAAGCTGGCACCGCTGGGCGTGCTGGGCGCCATCGCTTTCACCGTGGGCAAGTACGGGCTCGGCTCGCTCAAGCAGCTGGGCCAGCTGGTCGTGCTGTTCTACGCCGCGGTCTTCCTGTTCGTCGCCATCGTGCTGGGCGGCATCATGCGGTTCTCGGGCTTCTCGCTCTTCAAGCTGCTGCGCTACTTGCGCGAGGAGCTGGCCGTGGTGTTTGCCACCACTTCGTCCGACAGCGTGCTGCCGCAGGTGATGGCCAAGCTCAAGCACATGGGCATCCGCGACTCGACCGTCGGCCTGGTCATCCCCACCGGCTACTCATTCAACCTGGACGCGTTCTCGATCTACATCACGCTGGCGGCGGTCTTCATCGCACAGGCCACCAACACGCCGATCTCGATGGCCGATTTGCTCACCATCCTCGCGATCTCGCTGGTCACTTCGAAGGGCGCACACGGCGTTCCCGGCTCGGCCATCGTGGTGCTGGCGGCCACATTGCAGGCCATTCCCGCGATCCCCGCCATTGGCCTGGTGCTGGTGCTGTCGGTGGACTGGTTCATGGGCATCGCGCGCGCGCTGGGCAATCTGATCGGCAACTGCGTGGCCACCGTCGCCGTCGCGGCATGGGAAGGCGACATCGACCGAGAGCGTGCGCACCAGGTGCTGGACGGCGCCGACGTGCCGGCCCTCGAAGCGCCGAACGGCGCGGCGAATCCCACCCCTGCGGCAGTGGCCGCCGCGTAAACGAGGAGAACAACCATGCAGTCCAAGCCTGTCTCCCCCGCGCGCCGCTCGCTCGTCGCGGCTGCCGCGGGCGCCATTGCTTCGATGGCCACGCTGTCATCCCCCGCCAGTTGGGCGCAAGCCATCGGCAAGCCGGGTGCGCTGCCGGACCAGTTGGACCAGATCATGACCAGCCGCCTGCTGCGCGTGGCGGTGCCCAAGGAGTTTCCGCCGTTCGGCTACCTGCGCGACGGCATCCCCGAAGGCTACGACATCGCCATCGCACGCATGCTGGCGCTGGACCTCAAGGTACGGCTGGAGATCGTGCCGGTGGCCAGCCCGCAGCGCCTGCCGTTCCTGCAGGAAGGCAAGGTGGACCTGGTCATCGCCAGCCTGGGCAAGAATCCGGAGCGCGAGAAGGTGATCGACTTCTCCCAGGCCTACGCGCCGCTCTACATCGGCGTGTTCGGCCCGCCGCCCAAAACCGAAGGTGCGTCGCTCAAGGGCAAGCGGATCGGCGTCACCAAGGGCAGCCTGGACGAGGAGGAGCTCGTGCGCAAGGTGCCCGATGCCGAGATCGTGCGCTACGAAAATTCCGCGGCCATCATCGATGCGTATCTCAAGAACCAGATCGAATACCTGGCCGCCGGCAACGTGGTCATCGAATCGATCAAGGACGTGCAGGCGCGCGACCGAACGCAGCGCGTGCTGCTGCTCAAGGACAGTCCCTGCCACATCGGCGTGCGCAAGAACGAGGCGCGGCTGCTGGCGCGGGTCAACCGCTTCCTGCTGGAGGCGGGCGACTCGCAGGCGCTGATGATCAACGCCATGGTGTGGTTCAAGGCGACGCTGCCGCGCGACTTCTTCTCGCGCGCCAAACCCGTCACGTGATGCCGCAACGCGCGCGCGGAGATGAGCCCTAGAATCGCGCCGTCCCCTTCGAAAGAACCATGGCCACCAGCCAGACCCAGATCGCACAGCAGGTCGTCGAATCCATCCTGGCGCAAAAGCTCGCGCCGGGCGATCGCCTGGGCGAGCAGGAGCTGGCGGCACTGTTCGGTGTCAGCCGCACGATGGTGCGCGAAGCCCTCATGCAGTTGCAGGCGCGCGGTTTCGTCGAAGTGCGCACGCGCAAGGGCTGGTACGTGGTCGAGCCTTCCTTCGAGCAGGCGCAGGACGCTTTCTCGGCCCGCCGCATCATCGAGGCGGGCATCCTGCGCGACGCGGGCAAGCCGCTGCAGTCGGCGATGCGCCAGCTGCGCCAGCACATCGAGCGCGAGAAGCAGGCGATCGACGAAGCCGACCCGGCGACGCGCGCATTCCTGCTGGCCGACTTCCACGTCTGCCTGGCCGAAAGCCTGGGCCAGAAGCTGCTGGTCGACGTGCTGCGCGACCTGACGGCCCGCACCACGCTCGCGGCCACGCTCTACCAGTCGAAGCACGACGCCGCGGAGTCGTGCGCGGAACACGCCGCCATCGTTCGCGCGCTGGAAAAAGGCGACCGCGCCCTCGCTGAAAAACGCATGCTGGAACACATCGGCAACGTGGAGCACGCGCTGGACGCCGTGCCCGCCAAGACCGGCCCCGGCGAGCGGCTGCGGCGCACGCTCGCGCCGTTGGCCGCACCCGCACCCGCACCTGCCACCGCGCCGGCGAAGAAGGCTACGCGTCGTCCTTGACGCGGTATTGCGAAGCCAGTTGCTGCTGCACGGTGGGCGGCACCGCTTCGTAGTGGCTGAAGACGATGGTGTAGCGGCCCTGGCCGCCGGTCAGCGCATTCAGGCGCGATTGATAACTCGCCAGCTCCGACAGAGGCGCCTGCGCGACCACCGCGAGGCTGCCAGTCGAGGAGGTCGTGCCGCTCACCTGGCCGCGCCGTGACGCGAGATCCCCCGTGATGTCACCGATGTGCTGTTCCGGCGCCTGGATCTCCACGTTGACGATCGGCTCCAGCACGCTGGGCCGCGCGGCCTGCACCGCCGCCTGCACCGCCTTCTTGCCGGCCTGGATGAAGGCGATCTCCTTGCTGTCCACCGTGTGGTGCTTGCCGTCGTAGACCACCACGCGCAAATCCACCACCGGGTAGCCCGCGACCACGCCTGCCTCCAATGCCAGCCGCACGCCCTTCTCCACCGCCGGCATGAAGTTGTAGGGAATGGCGCCGCCCTTGACCTGGTCGACGAACTCGAAGCCCGTGCCACGTGGCAGCGGCTCGACGCGCAAGAACACCTCGCCGAACTGGCCGGCCCCGCCGGTCTGCTTCTTGTGGCGATGGTGGCCCTCGGCCGGCGCGGTGATGGTTTCGCGATAGGCGATGCGGGGCGGGCGGGTATTGACCTCGCACTTGTGCACTTCGGTCAGCCGTTCCAGCAGCGTGCGCAGGTGCAGCTCGCCCAGGCCGTACACCACGGTTTCGTTGGTGCTGGCCGCATGTTCCAGCTTCAGGCACGGATCTTCGCTCACCAGCTTGATCAGGATGTCGTGCAGGCGCTGCTCGTCGCCGCGCCGCTTGGGCTCGATGGCGAGGCCGTGCACCGGCACCGGAAACTCCAGCGGCTTCAGGTGAATGTGATCGTCTTCCGCCGCGTCGTGCAGCACGGCGTCGAAATGCAGCTCTTCCACTTTGGCGATCGCGCACAGGTCACCGGGCAGCGCACGCGGAATTTCCTTGAACTCCTTGCCCTGCAGCGAGAACAGGTGGCCGACCTTGAAGGGTCGGCGCGCATCGCCCACGTACAGCTGCATGCCAGTAGCGAGCGTGCCCTGGTGCACGCGGATCACGCCCATCTTGCCGACGTAAGGGTCCTGCGTCACTTTGAACACATGGGCCAGCACGTGCTGCTTCGGGTCCGGCTCGGCCTTCAGCGGCTTGGCATCCGCGCCTTCGCCATTGAGGAAGGCCGGTGGGTTGGCTTCGGTCGGATCGGGTAGCAGCCGCGCGATCACGTCCAGCAGCTCGGGCACGCCGGCGCCGGTGCGCGCGGAGACGAAGCAGATCGGGATCAGGTGGCCTTCGCGCAGTGCCTGCTCCAGCGGCGCATGCAGCTCCTGCGGGTCGACGTCGCCATCGTTCAAGTAGCGCTCGACGAAGGCGGCATCCACTTCGACCACCTGCTCCACCAGGGCGCGATGCGCCTGCTCCACCGACGAGAAGTCCGGCGTGACGCCGTTCTGCGCCATGTTGTAGAAGCAGTCC
Organism: Ramlibacter sp. WS9; assembly: GCF_003797765.1. Lineage (GTDB taxonomy): Bacteria > Pseudomonadota > Gammaproteobacteria > Burkholderiales > Burkholderiaceae_C > Ramlibacter. The sequence goes on from NZ_RKMB01000042.1 coordinate 5,185, forward strand.
ACCACCTTGGCGCCGCGCTCGGCCGGCAGGTTGACCGGCAGGCACTCCTTGCCGAACGCGGCCTGGATCTGCGCCACCAGCGCTTCCAGGTTCACGCCCTGCGCGTCGATCTTGTTCACGACGATGATGCGGTCGCGCTCGCGCTGCGCCGCCCAGTTCATCATGCGGGCGGCCATCGGCTCGACGCCGGCGGTGGCACTGATCACCACCGCCGCGGTTTCCACCGCTTCGAGCGCGGGCAGCGATTGCCCCAGAAAATCCGGCGCGCCGGGCGTGTCGATGACGTGCGCATGGATGCCTCGATGTCGGAAGTGCACCAGCGACGAGTTGAGCGATCGTTGCGCCTTTTTCTCGAGCGCGTCGTGGTCGCTGACGGTGGAGCCGCGCTCCACGCTGCCCGGCGCGCCGATGGCGCCGGCCTTCCAGAGCAGCGCCTCCACCAGGCTGGTCTTGCCGGCTGTCGCCGGTCCGACCAGGGCCAGCGTGCGCAGCTCGGCTATTTCCGCGGGTGTAGGCATTGCGTGCTCTCCTCTGGGGAACGTCGGCACATGTTAAGCCGGGCAGGCGAGCGAGGGAAGCCGTCCGAGCCCGACCGTGGGCATCGTCCTACATCACGTGAGCGCTCGCCCGCTATTCTTGATCGATGACATCGCCAAAAGACAGGGACGGCAAGGCGCCACGGGAAGAATTCGAGGTGGCCTACTACACCAAGGAGCTGGGGCGCTCGCTGCAACGCAAGATGCTGCAGCGGCAGTTCAACGAGTTCTCCGACAGCCACATCAGCGCCGCGGCGCACCATGGCGAAGACCCCGAGCCGGAATCGAACAGCGCCCCGCCGAAGGAAGACCGCGCAGGTTAGCGTTGCCTGTCATTGCGGCCTTGCCGCCGGCGGCCAGCGGTCGTACACCAACACGGGAATCCGTTTGCCCCACAGTTCGAGCTGCGCGGGCGTGCCGTCATGCACGCGGTTCGCGTCGTCGCCGCGCACGTAGCCTAACGCCACACACGCTTCCGCCAACGGGCTGTAGCCCGCCGATGAAATTTCGCCCACCGGCTCGCCGTCCAGCAGGATGGTCTCGCCGCCCCACACATACGCGGGCGACTGCACGACCAGTGTGACCAGCTTCTTGCGCAAGGGCTGATCCTTGGTGGCGCGCAACGCCGCCTGGCCGATGAATGCGGTGGGTTTGTCCAGCTTGACGCTGAAACCCAGGCCAGCTTCCCACGGCGTTTCATCCGGGCCCAGCTCGGCGCCCCAGGCGCGGCGGCCCTGTTCGATGCGCAGGGCGTCGAGCGCGTAGTAGCCGGCATCGCGCAGGCCCAGCCCCTGACCCGCCTCGACCAGCGCCAGGTAGACATGCCGTGTCATCTCGACCGGCACATACAGCTCGAACCCCGGCCCACCGACGTAGCTCATCCTTGCAGCGCGCACGCGGGCGAAGCCGACGTCGATCTCTTTCGTCCAGGAAAATTTCAGCGCCTCGGGCGACAGGTCGTCCGGGCTCACGCGCGCCAACAGCTCGCGTGCCTTGGGGCCCATCACCGACAGAACGCAGTACAGCGCCGAGACGTCGGTGAGGATGGCGTGCTCGTTGGTGGCGATGTGCCGCGTGATCCAGTCGGCATCGCGCGTGGCCTGGGCCGAGCCGGTGACGATGAGGAAGCGGTCTGCCGCCTGCCGCATCACCGTCAAATCGCTCTCGATGCCGCCGCGCTCGTTGAGCATGGGCGTGTAGACCATCTTGCCGACGGGCACATCCATCTCGTTCGCGCACAGCCGCTGCAGCAGCGCCAGCGCATCGCGGCCTTGCAGCAACAGCTTGGAGAATGAGGTTTGGTCGTAGAGCGCCACCGCTTCGCGCGTCGCCTTCTGTTCCTCGATCATCCAGGGCAGCCAGCCCGGCGTGCCCAGCGTGTACTCCGGCCGCGCCACGCCCGGCGGCTTGAAGTAGTTCGCCCGCTCCCACCCGTTCTTGCTGCCGAACTCGGCGCCGCGCGCCGACAACAGGTCATAGAGCGGCGAAGTGCGCAGCGGCCGCGCGGTCTCCAGCTCCTGCCGCGGCCAGCGCATCGCGTAGTGCAGGCCCAGCGTCTCGCCGGTGCGCTCGGCCAGGGCCTTGCGGTTGCCGGTGAAGGGGCCGAAGCGGCGGATGTCCACGTCCCACAGGTCGGTGCTGGGCTCCCCGCCTACGATCCATTCGGCCATCAGCCGGCCCGCACCGCCCGAGTTGGCGATGCCGGCCGAATTGAAGCCGGCGCACACGAAGTAATTGCGCAGCTCGGGCGCTTCGCCCAGGATGAAATTGCCGTCGGGCGTGAAGCTCTCCGGCCCATTGAGCAGCATCTTGATTTCGGCCGTTTCCAGGCAGGGCGTGCGGTGCATGGCATTGGTCATCAGCACCTCGAACTGGTCCCAGTCCTCGTCCAGCAGCTGGAACTGGAAGGTGCTGGGAATAGGATGAATCTTCCAGGGCTTGGCCTTCGGCTCGAAGCCGCCCATCACCAGCCCGCCCACTTCTTCCTTGTAGTAGATGAACCCGTCCGGGTCGCGCATCACCGGCAGCATGGGGTGCACGCCGGGGATCAGGCCGGTGACGACGTAGAAATGCTCCGCCGAGTACAGCGGCACGTTCACACCGGCCAGCGCGCCGAATTGCCGCGCCCATTGGCCCGCGCAGTTCACCAGCACTTCGCAGCGCACTTCACCTTGCGTGGTGCGCAGGCCCGTCACGCGGCCCTGCTCCGTCAGCACGCCGGTGACCTCCACGCCTTCCATGATCTTCACACCCCGCTTGCGCGCGCCCTTGGCCAGCGACATGCACAGGTCGGCCGGATTGGCCTTGCCGTCGCCGGGTAGCCAGAGCGCGCCTTGCAGGTCGTCGGTGCGCATGACGGGATACCGTTCCCCCGCTTCGGCCGGCGAAATCTCCTGGCACTCGACGCCGAAGCTGCGTGCCATCGCGAGCTGTTTGCGCAAGACCTGCATGCGCTCGGGCGTGCGCGCGACGTTGACGCTGCCGCACTGCTTCCAGCCGGTGGCCAGCCCGGTCTCCGCTTCGAGCGTGGCGTACAGCTCGATGCCGTACTTGCTCATTTGCGTCATGTTGCGGTTGGGGCGCATCTGGCCGACCAGCCCCGCGGCATGCCAGGTGGTGCCGCTGGTCAGCTGGCCCTGCTCCAGCAGCAGTACGTCGGTCTTGCCGAGCTTGGCCAGGTGGTAGGCGACCGAGCAGCCCACGATGCCACCGCCGACGATGACGATCTGGGCTTGGATAGGCAAATCCATCGGGGTGTCTCCTTTGCGGTCAGCCCATTCGCAGGGCCATCACGCCGCCGACGATGGCCGCCGTGCCCGCCACGCGTTGCGCATTGAATTTTTCCTTCAGGAACCAGACACCCAGCAGCGCCGCGAACAGCACCGATGTCTCACGCAATGCCGCCACCGTCGCGACCGGCGCGCGCGTCATGGCCCAGAGTGCGATGCCGTAGGAGCCGAGTGACGCGGCCGCGCCCATCGCCGCGATCGGCCAGCGCGCGCGCACGTAGGGCCACACGACGGGGCCGCCGCGCCGCATGAACACGATCAGCGCGAACGGCCAGCCGTCGATGACGAACAGCGCCACGACGTACTGGAGCGCATTGCCGCTGGCACGCGCGCCCAGCGCGTCCACGACGGTGTAGAGCGCGATCACCACCGCGTTGGCCAGGGCGAACGCGACCGCACGCGGCGAATCGATCGCGTGGCGCGACAGGCCGAGTGCCAGCACGCCGCAGCTCACGCCCAGCACACCGGCCCACGACAGCGGCGACAAGGTCTCGCCGAGCACCGTCGCCGCCGACAGCGCCACCAGCAGCGGCGCCGTGCCGCGCATCAGCGGATAGGTCAGCCCGAGGTCGCCGTGCTTGTAGGCCCCGGTGAGCGCGATGTAATAGGCGATGTGGATCGCGGCCGAAGCGAGGATGAACGGCCAGGCGGCCGCGGGCGGCCAGCCGACCAGGAGGATGAGTGGCACGGCCAGCAGCGAGCCGACCACGTGGATCGTCGCCGTGTCCAAAGCCTTGTCGGCGCTAGCCTTGACCAGCGCGTTCCAGCTGGCGTGCAGCAGCGCGCCGACCAGCACGGCCGCCACCACCGGCCAGGTGAGGGTCATGAAAGCTGCTCGCTCGCAGCCAGGGCGCAGCGGCGCGCTCGTTCCAGGTAATGGGCCAGCGACGGCGTGGCCAGGCCCGCGGCCTTGGCCTGGTCGTCCCAGATGCGCACGCGCACCGCGTCGGCCGCCCCGCGCTGGGCGATGAAGGCCTCGGCCTGCCCTTCGTTGAAGATGCCGCCTTGCAGGCCCAGTGAACGCTTGGAGTCGTCCGACAGCGCCGCGAAGTAGCCGGGACGCGTGGCGCAAAGATAGCGCTTGGCGTCGACGTGCAGCTTGATGGCGTCGATCACGCTGTCGCCGAACAGGCCGCGCAGGAAGGGCAGCGCGCGGTACTGGTGCACGTCGTCCACGCCGCGCAAGCTGGGCGTCTCGCCCAGGTCGTGCAGCAGGTGGCCCAGGTCGTGCAGCAGGGCGGCCGTCACCAGTTCGTCGCCGGCGTTCTCGGCTTCGGCGAGTTGCGCGCATTGCAGCGCGTGCTGCAGCTGCGTGACCGGCTCGCCGGCGTACTGCTCGCCGCCGCGCTCGGCGAAGAGCTCTTCGATATCACGAAAGGTCAGGGCCATGTCAGCAGTAATGGAAGACTCACTCCCAGGGAAGCGAGTAGGTCTTGAGGTTGGTGAAGCTCTTCATCGCCTCCTGCACGCCTTCCTTGTAGCCCAGGCCCGAATCCTTGATGCCGCCGAAGGGCGTGAGCTCGAGCCGGTAGCCCGGTACTTCGCGCACGTTGACGCTGCCGACCTGCAGCTCGCTGACGAAGCGGGTGATGTAGTCGAGCCGGTTGGTGCAGACGGAGCTGGACAGGCCATAGGCCGTTCCGTTGGAAATGGCGATCGCTTCTTCGATGGACTTGAAGCGGATGATCGGCGAGACCGGGCCGAACGTCTCCTCGCGCACCAGCGTCATCTCGGGGCGCACATTGTCCAGGACGGTGGGTGAGTACATCGCGCCTTGCCGCTGGTTGCCCGCGAGAAGCCGGGCACCCTGCGAGACCGCCTCATCCACCCGAGATTCGAACAGCTTGGCGGCGTGGTCGTCGATCACGGTGCCCATGTCGCTGGCCTTGTCCATCGGGTCGCCGTGTTTCCAGGCGCGGGTCTTGTCCACCACCAGCTCCGTGAACTTCGCCGCCACGGCCTCGTGCACCAGCATGCGCTTGACGGCCGTGCACCTTTGCCCCGAGTTCTTGTACGAGCCCTGCACGGCCAGCGTGGACGCCTCGTCGAGGTCGGCGTCCTCCATCACGATGATCGGGTCGTTGCCGCCCAGCTCCAGCACGACGCGGCGGTAGCCGGCCTTGCTCGCGATGTATTTGCCGATGGCGACGCCGCCGGTGAAGGTGACCAGGTCGACATGCTCGTTCGTGATCAGCTCGTCGGCGATCTCGCGCGGGTCGCCGGTGACCACGCTCAGCATCTCCGGCGGCAGGCCCGCTCGGTACAGGATGTCCGCGAAGAAGATCGCCGAGAACGGCACTTTCTCCGAGGGCTTGAGCACCATGCGGTTGTTGGTCGCGATGCTGGGCACCACCTTGTGCGCCACCTGGTTCATCGGGTGGTTGAACGGCGTGATGGCGGTGATCACGCCCAGCAGCGGCGAGCGCTGCGTGTACACGCGCCGCTTCTTGCCGTGCGGCGTCAGGTCGCAGCTGAAGATCTGGCCGTCATCCTTGAGCACTTCGGTGGCGCCGAACAGCAGCACGTCGCTGACGCGGCCGGCCTCGTAGAGCGAGTCCTTCAGGCACAGGCCCGATTCGGCGGTGATCAGGCGCGAGACGTCGTCCAGCCGCTCGCGGACGATGGCGGCGGCCTTGTTGAGGATGTCGGCGCGCTCGAAACGGGTGAGCCTGGGCCGGAAGGCGTGGGCCGTGGTGAAAGCTTCGCGCACTTCGTCCAGCGTCGCCTTGGGTACGGTGCCGATTCGCTCGTTGGTGAAGGGGTTGGACACCTCGATGGCGCGGTCGCGGCCCGCGCCGACCTTGCGGCCGGCGATGCGCATCGCGTCGAGCTGGTGGTCGAGAATGAATTGCTTCACGCAGTCACCCCCCGTAGGGTGGGCACTTGTGCCCACCAGGGAGGCTGCATGATTGCCGGTGGGCACAAGTGCCCACCCTACGTGAAGACATCCGCATGCGGCTATTGCGCATAGTTCAACGCCAGATCGAACGCATCGAAATTCCGCAGCCGGCGGGTCGTGTCCAGCCCCGGCAGCTTGCGGTTGAGGATCAGCGGTACGTGCTGCTCGCTGATACCGCCATGCGAACGCAGTGGTGCATCGAGGCCCGAGAGGTCGTGCCGGCTGACCGACGTCCCGAGCACGGTGAAGCGCCCGGAGACGCAGACGATGTCCCCGATGCGGTCGGCCGGCAACTCGAAGCGCCGCGCCGCTTCTTCGCGCGTCAGCACCATTTCCATGTTCCGGTGCCGGCGCAATTGGCCGACGACAGGCCCCGCTTCGACATCGGCCGGCAAGTAGATGGTGGCGAATGAGCCCAGCGCGCCGTGGTGCACAACGTAAGGGTCGGTGATCGGCAGTATGACGCGCGCCTTGCCCACGCCCAGCTGCGTGTCGCACCAGTCCTGCAGGTAGATGACATCGGGCGTGCCGTCCAGCGCCACCTTGGCGTTCATGCCGTGATCGGCGGTGAGCGCGATGACGCAGCCCATGGCGTCGAGTTGCGCCAGGTAGCCGTCCATCATCGCGTTGAAGGCATTGGCACCTGGCGCGCCGGGCGCGTGCTTGTGCTGAACGTAGTCGGTCGTGGACAGGTACAGCACGTCAGGCCTGCGCGTCGCCATCAGCTTCACGCCGGCGGCGAAGACGAACTCGGACAACTCCGCGCTGTACACGCTGGGCACGGCCATGCCGACCAGCGCGGGAACGCCGTCGATGCCGTTCTCGGCCACGGTCGCCTCGTCGGACTTTTCGGAAGAAAAGCAGATGCCCTTCATCTGGTGCCCGAGCAGGCGCCGCAGCTTGTCTTTGGCGGTGACGACAGCGACCGACTTGCCCGCATCGGCCAGCGCCGCCAGCAGCGTGGGCGCGCGCAGCCACTTCGGGTCGTTCATCATCACCTCGGTGCCACTGGCCTGGTCGTACAGGTAGTTGCCGCAGATGCCGTGCACGCTGGGTGGCGCACCGGTGACGATGGACAGGTTGTTGGGGTTGGTGAAGCTGGGCACCACGCAGTCGGCGATCAGCCCCGTACCGTTCGCCAATGTCCGCTTCAACCAGGGCATGTGGCCGCCGGCCACGGCCTGCGCCAGGTAGTCGGGCTCGCAGCCGTCGACGCAGACGACGACGGTGGGCGAGGTGGGCAGCTTGTAGCTGCGGTTATTGACGTTCAGCACGGGTGCCCTTTCCGCTTTTTGCCGCCGCGATCTCGCGTTGCCGCACACGCTCCTGGCGGCGCAGGTCGTTCTCGATCGTGCGCTCCTTGCTGTCCATCACGTGGGCGAACATGGCCTTGCCCGCGGCGTCCGGGTCGCCCGAGGCGATGGCCTTGATGATCTGGCGATGCTCGCTGGCGGAGATAGGCAGCAGCCAGCCGTCGGCCAGGTTCAGCCGCCGGAACAGCGACAGTTCCTTGATCAGTTTGCGGTAGATCGCGGTGAGCTTGCTGTTGCCCGCCATTTCCACCAGCCGGTCATGGAACTTGAGATTGAGCAGGTGGTAGTTGTAGGCGTCTTCGGCCTTCACCGCTTTCTCCATCGAATCGACCAGGCCCTTAAGCTCTTTCGATTGCGCGGGCGTGATGTCGCGCGCCAGCTTGCGGCCGACCAGTTCATCCATCGCGGCGCGCAGGTCGAAGATTTCCACCGCCTCGTCGATCGGGATGTCGCGCACGAAGACACCGCGGTTCTTCTCGTTGCGCACCAGGCCCGCCTCTTCGAGCATGCGGAAGGCCTCGCGCACGGGCCCGCGCGACACGCCCATCTTCTGCGCCAGCGTCGCTTCGATCAATTTGCTGCCGGGGGCGTATTCGCCTTGCAGGATGGCCTTTTCGATTTCCTGCTGCACCACATTGGTCAGCGAACTGCTTTGCAGCAGTGCGATCGTGGGGTGCAAGAGAGCGTTCATGCCCCACATCAAAGCAGCATTTTTTTGGATTGTCAACAATCTGCAAAAAACAATTGACAACATATAAGGTCCGTCGTCCAATCAATTCACAACCTGTCCTTGAGGAGCCTCCCATGCGTCGTTCGTTCGTCATGAAGTCCTTCCTGCTGGCCGGCCTCGCGGCATTTGCCGCCGGCGCCTTCGCCCAGAAAACCCAGTTGCTGGTCTACACCGCGCTGGAGACGGACCAGATCAAGGCCTACCAGGAGGCGTTCAACCGGGTCGAGCCCAACATCGAGATCAAGTGGGTGCGCGACTCGACGGGCGTGATCATCGCCAAGCTGCTCGCCGAGAAGAACAACCCGCAGGCCGACGTGATCTGGGGCGTGGCCGCCACCGGCATGGCGCTGTTCGACCAAAACAAGATGCTGGAGCCCTATGCCCCGCTGAACCTGGACGCCATCATGTCCAAGTACCGCGACGCGAAGAATCCGCCGGCCTGGTGGGGCATGGACGTGTATGGCGCGACGGTCTGCTTCAACACGGTCGAAGCGCAAAAGCGCAACATCCCCAAGCCCGAAACCTGGAAGGACCTGCTCAAGCCCGTCTACAAAGGACAGGTGGTGATGCCCAATCCGGCGTCGTCGGGCACCGGCTACTTCGACGTCATCGCCTGGCTGTCGATGTTCGGCGACGACGCCGGCAAGGGCGGCGGCTGGAAATACATGGACGGCCTGCATGACAACATCGGCCAGTACACGCACTCGGGCTCCAAGCCCTGCAACATGGCCGCGGCCGGCGAATACGTGGTGGGCATCTCCTTCGAATACCGCGGCCACAGCAACAAGGCCAAGGGCGCGCCCATCGACCTGGTGTTCCCCAAAGAAGGCCTGGGCTGGGACCTGGAAGCGTTCGGCATCCACAAAGGCACCAAGAAGATGGACGCCGCCAAGAAACTCGCGGATTGGGCGTCGAGCAAGGACGCGATGCTGTTGTACGGCAAGAATTTCGCCATCACCGCGCAGCCGGGCGTCGCGCCCAAGCTGGCCAACATCCCGGCCGACTACGAGGCGCGCCTGACCAAGATGGACTTCAGCTACGCCGCCAGCAACCGGGACCGCATCCTGACCGAGTGGAACAAGCGCTACAACGCGAAGTCCGAGAAGCGTTGAGCCGGGAAGACGAGAGGGTGACCGCGGACCTGCTCCTCGAACTGCGCCGCATCCGCAAGGACTTCGGCGGCTTCACGGCCCTGCACGACATCGACCTGGGCATCCGCCAAGGCGAGTTCGTGTGCTTCCTCGGGCCCTCGGGCTGCGGCAAGACCACGCTGCTGCGCATCATTGCCGGGCTGGAAGTGCAGACCTCTGGCGAAGTCTGGCAGGGCGGCCGCAACATCTCCACGCTGCCGCCGGCGCAGCGCGACTACGGCATCGTGTTCCAGAGCTACGCGCTGTTCCCCAACCTCAGCGTCGCCGACAACGTCGCCTACGGGCTGGTGAATGGCAAGACGCCGAAAGCGGAAATTCACAAGCGCGTGATGGAGCTGGTCAAGCTGGTGGGCTTGCCGGGCAGTGAAGGCAAATACCCCGCGCAGCTCTCCGGCGGCCAGCAGCAGCGTATCGCCCTGGCGCGCGCGCTCGCCACGTCACCCGGCCTGCTGCTGCTCGACGAGCCGTTGTCCGCGCTCGATGCGCTGGAGCGCGTGCGGCTGCGCCAGGAAATCCGCGCGTTGCAGCAGAAGGTGGGCGTCACCACCATCATGGTCACGCACGACCAGGAAGAGGCGCTGTCGGTGGCCGACCGCATCGTGGTGATGAACCACGGCGTGATCGAACAGGTCGGCACGCCCATGGACATTTACCGCGAGCCGGCCTCGCCTTTCGTCGCCGACTTCGTGGGCAAGGTCAACGTGCTGCCGGCCAAGGTGGCGGGCGGCGAGCTGAGGGTGGGCGCACTGCGTATTCCGTGCGAAGGTGCTGACCGTGAGGCGCGCCTCTACCTGCGCCCGGAGGACGTGCTGGCCCGGCCGATCGCCGATGGTGACCCGCATGTGTTCGACGCCAGCATCGAGAAAATCGAGTTTCTCGGCTCGTACTGCCACGTGAAGGTCGGCTCGCCCGCGCTCGATTCGAACAAGCTCACGGTGTACCTGTCGCTCAACTACCTGTCGGAGCAATCGCTGGAAGTCGGCTCGCCGCTCAAGCTGAAATTGCTGCCCGAGCGCATCAAGGTGTTCTGAAATGGCTGCGGTCCTGCCGGCTGCCCACGCAGCCCCGGTCAAGCAGTCGGCCCACTGGACCGACCGCATCGCGCACATCGCGCTGCTGGTGGTGGCGCTGATGCTGGTCGCCTTCCTGGCCTTGCCGCTGCTCACCATCCTGCTGCAGGCGGTGCAGGGCAAGCAGGAAGAGTTCGTGGGCCTCACGAACTTCATCGAGTACGCTAAAACACCCTCGCTGCTCAACAGCTTGTGGAACAGCGTCTGGGTTTCTGCGGTGGTCACGATCGTCGCGGTGCCGCTGGCCTTCGGCTTCGCCTATGCGCTCACCCGATCGCTGATGCCGTTCAAGCCGCTGTTTCGCGGCATCACGCTCATCCCGCTACTCGCACCCTCGCTGCTGTCGGCCATTTCGCTCATCTACTGGTTCGGCAACCAGGGCGTCTTCAAGGGTTGGATGACGGCATTCGGCTGGACCGAGATCTACGGCGCGCCCGGCATCGTCATCGCGGAATGCTTCGCGGTGTTCCCGCATGCGCTGATGATCCTGGTGACGGCGCTCAGCCTGTCCGACGCGCGCCTGTACGAAGCGGCGGATGCCATGGGCACCACCGCTGCGCGCAAGTTCTTCACCATCACCCTGCCCGGCGCCAAGTACGGGCTGATCTCGGCGGCGCTCGTCACCTTCACGCTGGTGATCACCGACTTCGGCATCCCCAAGGTCATCGGCGGCAGCTTCAATGTGCTGGCCACCGACGTGTTCAAGCTGGTGATCGGCCAGCAGGACTTTTCCAAGGGCGCGGTGGTGGCCATTCTGCTGCTGGCGCCGGCCATCATCACCTTCGCGGTGGACGGCTATGTGAGCCGCAGGCAGACGGCCATGCTCACCGCACGCGCCGTCCCGTACCGGCCCAAGCCCGCGCCGAAGTACGACGCGGCGATGACGCTCTACTGCTCACTCATTGCCTTCCTGGTGCTGGCGATGCTGGGCATGGCCATCTTCGCTTCGTTCGCGAGCTTCTGGCCGTACAACCTCTCGCCCAGCCTGCGCCACTACGCGCTCGGCCTGGTGGACGCCGAAGTGAGCGTGGCCTTCGTCAACAGCCTAAAGATGGCGGCGGGCACGGCGGTGTTCGGCACGGCTCTGGTGTTCTGCGGCGCCTACCTGCTGGAAAAAACCAAGGGCATGGACGGGTTGCGAGGCATCGTGAAATTGCTTGCCATGTTGCCGATGGCCGTGCCCGGCCTGGTGCTGGGCCTGGGCTACATCTTCTTCTTCAACGAGCCGAAGAATCCGCTCAACGGCCTGTACCACACGGTGACGCTGCTCACGCTTTGCACCATCGTCCACTTCTACACCACGGGCCACCTCACGGCAGTGACGGCGCTGAAGGCCCTCGACGGCGAGTTCGAGGCCGTCAGCGCCTCGCTCAAGGTGCCGTTCTTCAAGACCTTCTGGCGCGTGACGCTGCCGATCTGCACGCCTGCGCTGGTGGACATCGCGCGCTACTTCTTCATCAACGCCATGACGACGATCTCGGCCGTGGTGTTCTTGTATTCGCCCGAGACCAAGGTCGCGTCGATCGCCATCCTCAACCTGGATGAGGCGGGCGAGATCGGCGCCGCTGCCGCGATGGCGGTGTTGATCGGTGCCGCGTCGGCCGTTGCCACGCTGATCTTCATGACGCTGGGCTGGTGGGTCAACCGACGCACCCAGGCCTGGCGTTCCACCGATAGATAGACAGGAAGTACGTGACATGGACCGAGACAAAATCCTCCTCACCCCCGGCCCCCTCACCACGACGCTGCGCACCAAGCTCGCCATGCTGCGCGACTGGGGCTCGTGGGACAGCGACTTTAATGAAGTGACGGCGCGGGTGCGGCGCAGCCTGCTCAAGGTCATCCACGGCGAAGACTCGCACGTCGTCGTACCGATGCAGGGCAGCGGCACTTTCAGCGTCGAGGCCGCGGTCGCCACGTTGGTGCCGCGCGACGGACACGTGCTGGTGATGGACAACGGCGCGTACTGCAAGCGCGCCGCGAAGCTCACCTCGCTGATGGGCCGCAGCTGCACGGTCATGCCGTTCGACGAGGCCACGCCGGTGTCGCCGGTGGCGCTGGAAGCGAAGCTCACCGAAGACAAGAGCATCACCCATGTCGTCCTCATCCATTGCGAGACCGGCGCGGGCGTCTGGAACCCGCTGCAGGCGGTCGCGGATGTCTGCGCGAAGCACGACAAGGGCCTGATCGTCGACGCGATGAGTTCGTTCGGCGCGCTGCCGATCGACGCGCGCGAAACCAGGTTCGATGCGCTGATCGCCGCCAGCGGCAAGTGCCTGGAAGGCGTGCCCGGGATGGGCTTCGTCTTCATCCGCAAGGCTGTGCTGGACGGCTGCGCCGGGCGCAGCCAGTCGCTGGCGATGGACCTGCACGACCAGCACAGCTACATGGAGAAGACCGGGCAGTGGCGCTTCACGCCGCCGACCCACGTTGTCGTGGCGCTGGCCGAGGCGATCACGCAGTTCGAGGCCGAAGGCGGCCAGCCGGCGCGGCTCGCCCGCTACACCGCCAACTACCAGACGCTGATCCACGGCATGTCACGGCTGGGCTTCATGCCGTTTCTCGACCCGTCGGTGCAGGCGCCGATCATCGTGACGTTCCACGCGCCGGGCGACCCGCGCTATGACTTCAAGGCGTTCTACGCGGCAGCGCGCCAGCGGGGTTTCATTCTGTATCCGGGCAAGCTCACACAGGTCGAAACTTTTCGCGTAGGCTGTATCGGAGCCATTGGCCCCGATGAAATGGAGCAGGCCGTGCAAGCCGTGGCGCTGGTGCTGGAGGACATGGGCATCGCCTCCGGGGAACCAGCGATCTAGAGCAACGCAAAGAAGAATCCAAGAACAACAGGAGAGCAGACAAAAATGGCGACTGCGAAAACCCATCCCGCCCTTGCGAAGATCCGCAAGTCCGGCGCGAACAAGGTCAAGGTCGCGTGCAGCGACATCGACGGCGTGCTGCGCGGCAAGTACCTGCACAAGGACAAGTTCGAGGGCGCCGCCGATCAAGGGCCAGGAGGGGGCTTCGGCTTCTGCGACGTGGTGTTCGGCTGGGACTCCAGCGACAACGTCTACGACAACACGCAGGTCACCGGCTGGCAGCACGGCTTTCCGGATGCGTTGGCCCGGCTCGACCTGGACACGCACCGCAACGTCCCGTGGGACGGCGGCATCGACTTCTTCCTGGGCGAGTTCATCAACGCCGACGGAACGCCTTATCCCGTGTGTCCGCGCCAGACCTTGAAGCGAGTGCTCAAACGCGCCGAGAAGCTGGGCTTCCAGGTGATGACGGGCATGGAATACGAGTGGTTCAACTTCCTGGAGACGCCGCAGAGCTGGGCCGCCAAGAAAGGTGTGGCGCCCGAAACGCTGACGCCGGGGATGTTCGGCTATTCGCTGCTGCGCGTGAACCAGAACCGCGAGTTCTTCAACGCCATCATGGACGAGATGCAGGCTTTCGGCGTGCCGATCGAAGGGCTGCACACCGAGACCGGGCCCGGCGTCTACGAGGCGGCGCTGGGCTTTTCCGAAGCGCTGGCGCAGGCCGACCGCGCCATCCTGTTCAAGACCGGTGCCAAGGAGATCGGCGCGCGCTTCGGCATCATGCCCAGCTTCATGGCGAAGTGGAATTCAGCGCTGCCCGGATGCAGCGGCCACATCCATCAGAGCCTTTCCGACGGCAAGACCAACCAGTTCTACGACGCCAAGAGCCCGCGCAAGATGAGCAAGCTTTTCGAGAGCTACGTGGCCGGGCAAGTCGCGTGCCTGATGGAATTCGCCCCCATGTTCTGGCCGACCATCAACAGCTACAAACGGCTGGTGGACGGTTTCTGGGCACCCGTCAAGCCGACCTGGGGCATCGACAACCGCACCGCGAGCTTTCGCGTGATCGCGGGCGGGGTGAAATCCACGCGGCTGGAAACGCGGTGCCCGGGCGCCGACGTCAACCCGTATCTCGCCATGGCGGCCGTGATCGCGGCCGGCCTGTATGGCGTGGAGAAGGGCCTCAAGCTCACCGCCCCGCCGATCACCGGTACCAACCAGGGCGCGGAGAACATCCCGCGTGCGCCGCGCACGCTGATCGAGACCACGCGCAACTTCAGCAATTCGAAGATCGCCCGCGAGATGCTGGGCGACACGTTCGTCGAGCACTTCGCCGCCACCCGCGATTGGGAATGGCGCCAGTGGCTGGACGGGGTGACGGATTGGGAATTGAAGCGCTACTTCGAGATCATCTGATGCAGCGGTCACCGTCCAATCCGTCATTGCGGGCTCGACCCGCAATCCATGCTGGCAGGCCACGATGGATGCCGGGTCAAGCACGGCATGACAAGCGATGGGGATTGGCATCGGCCTTGCTGCTCTGTTTCGCTGCGACCGCGGCCCACGCCCAACTCACCGACACCGAGCAGCGCATCGTGGCCGCGGTCAAGCAGCGCACACCGCAGGCGCTCGAACTGCTGGAGCGTTCGGTGCGCATCAACAGCGGCACGCTCAATCCAGAAGGCGTGCGCAGCGTCGGCGCGGTGTTCCGGGCGGAATTCGAAGCGCTGGGTTTTTCGACGCGCTGGGCCGAGATGCCGCCCGAGATGAAGCGCGCGGGGCACCTCATCGCTGCACGCGATGGTGGGCAAGGCAAGCGCGTTCTGCTGCTGGGCCACCTGGACACCGTCTTCGAGAAGGACAGCGCCGTGGTCCCGTGGGAGCGCCGCGGCGACCGCGTGCGCGGCCAGGGCGTGGGCGACATGAAGGGCGGCAACGTCATCATGCTGGAGGCGCTGCGTGCGCTGGCCGCCGCGGGCGCGCTCGACAAGACGCGCATCGAGGCGATCCTCACCGGCGACGAGGAGCGTACCGGCGCGCCACTGGAGCGCGCGCGGTCCGAGATGGTGGAGATGGCCAAGCGCAGCGATTACGCGCTGTCGTTCGAAGGCAGCGCGAAGGTGGGCGGCACCGACATGGCCAGCATCGCGCGGCGCTCGTCGGGCGGCTGGGTGCTCACCGCGCGCGGCCGGCCCGGCCACTCCGCCGGCGTGTTCTCGCCGAACGCGGGTTACGGCGCCGTGTACGAAGGCGCGCGCATCCTGAACGCCTTTCGCGAACAGCTGATGGAGCCGAGCCTGACGTTCAACCCGGGCCTCGCCACTGGCGGCACGAGCATCACCTACGCGGACGACACCGCTACCGGCACCGCGTTCGGCAAGACCAATGTGATCGCGCGGGATTTCCAGGTGCGCGGAGATTTGCGCTTCCTCACGCCCGAGCAGGGCGAACGCGTCAAGGCCCGCATGCGCGACATCGTGGCGGCGAACCTCCCGGGAACCACCGCGACGATCACCTTCCGCGATGGATATCCGCCGATGCCGCCGACGGACGCGGGCCGCGGGCTGATCGCGCTCTATTCGAAGGCCAGCGAAGACGCCGGCCTGGGGCCCATCGGCACGCTCGATCCGTCCATGCGCGGCGCGGGCGACGTGCAGTTCGTCGCGCCCTACACCACCGGCATCGACGGTCTCGGCGCGGCCGGCAGCGGCGCACACACCGACGACGAAGACCTGGAGATCGCGTCCATCGAACGCGGCGCGATCCGCGCTGCCCTGCTGATCTACCGCCTGACGCGGCTCTGACCTGGACAGATGCCAACCATGCAGATCCGCCGCCTCACAATCGCCGACGCTCCCGCCTACCGCGCGCTGCGCCTGCGCTCTTTTCGCGATCACCCCGAAGCGTTCACCACCAGCTACGAAGAGCTGGAGCAGCAGTCGTTCGCCGACATGGAAAAGCGCTTCACCTCGGCGCACCTCAAGTTCTGGGGCGCATTCGAAAATTCGGTGCTGCTCGGCTACGTCGGCCTGGAGCCCGAGCTGCGCATCAAATGCCGCCACAAGGCCACGCTGATCGGCATGTATGTGGCGCCTGAGCAGTCCGGGCGTGGCATCGGGCGCGCGCTGGTAGAGGCCTTATTGGCGGAAGCGCGCGCGAGCGGCCTGGAATCGATCGTGCTGACGGTCACCGACGGCAACGACGGCGCCATCCGGCTCTACGAGCACTGCGGCTTCCGTTCCTTCGGCGTGGAGCCGCGCGCGATCAAAGTGGGCGGGCGCGCCTACGGCAAGAATCACATGTACCTGGACCTGACGGCAACATCATGAGCATCACCGGTTTTTCATTTCCCACTTCCATCCGCTTCGGCGCGGGCGCACGCAAGGAAGTCGCCAAGCATCTTCAGTCGCAGGGCCTGAAGCGCCCGCTGATCGTCACCGACAAGGCGCTGGGCGCGTTGCCCGTGCTGGCGGAATTCAAGAGCCATCTCGCAGGCCTGGACGTCGCTGTCTACGCAGGCGTGTTCGGCAACCCGACCGCGAGCCAGGTGATGGACGGCGCGAAGGCCTACCAGGCGCACAACGCGGATTGCATCATCGGCTTCGGCGGCGGCGCCGCACTGGACGTGGCCAAGGTTGTCGGCATCGCGGCGACGCACGATGGCCACATCATCGAATATGCGTGGGACCACCCGAAGGTGCGCGCGATCGAGAAAGACCTGCCGTATTTCGTCGCGATGCCGACGACGGCGGGCACCGGCTCCGAGGTCGGCCGCTCGGCGGTGATCAGCGAAGACGACACGCACTTGAAGCGAATCGTCTTCAGCCCCAAGGTGCTGGCGAAGATCGTGTTCGCCGACCCGGAGCTGACGCTGGCGCTGCCACCGCATGTGACGGCCGCCACCGGCATGGACGCGCTCACCCACAACATCGAGAGCTACCTCTCGCCTGCCTACCACCCGCTGTGCGACGGCATCGCGCTGGAAGGCACGCGCATTGCCGCCCGGTCGCTCGTCACAGCCGTGCAGCAACCCGGCAACCTCGAAGCGCGCAGCGACATGATGATGGCGTCGATGATGGGCGCCATCGCTTTCCAGAAAGACCTGGGCGCGGTGCATTCCTGCGCGCACGCGCTGGGCGCTGTTTGCGACTTGCACCACGGCCTGGCCAACGCGCTGATGATCGACACGGTGCTGGAGTGGAACCAGGAAGTGGTGCCGGAAAAGTTCGAAGAGTTGGCGCGAGTGTGCAAGGTCTCGGGCGGCGGCGAGCAGTTCATTCCCTGGTTGCGCGCGCTGAAGGCCCGCGTCGGCATCACCGGCAAGCTCGGCGAGCACGGCGTCAAGCGCGAGCACCTGCCGCGCCTGGTGGAAATCGCCGTGGCCGACATCTGCCACCAGACGAACCCACGCCCGTGCACGTCCGACGATTTCAAGCGCCTGTTCGAGGAGGCGATGTAGTGGACGCCCTGCCGCATGCGGAACGCCTGAAGATCGGCATCTCGGCCTGCTTCATGCACGCCGATCCGGCGCGCCAGCTCTTCACCGGCAAGACGCTGCAGTACGTCGAGCAGTCGATCGCGCATTGGGTCATGTCCACCGGCGCGATGGCCGTGATGATCCCCAGCCCCACCGGCGCCACACAGCGCGGCGACGTCACGCTGGACCATTACGCGCAATGGCTGGACGGCCTGGTGCTGCACGGTGGCGCCGACGTCTCGCCGCTCAGCTATGGCGAAAAGCCGATCCAGGAAAAATGGGCCGGCGACAAGATCCGCGACGAATACGAGATCGACCTGGTCGCCGCGTTCGAGCGCCACGACAAGCCGGTGTTCGGCGTGTGCCGCGGCCTGCAGCTGTTGAATGTGGCCTACGGCGGTACGCTCTACCAGGACATCGAAACGCAGATTCCCAAAGCGATCAAGCACCGCGACGCTCTGGTCTACGACAACAATTTCCACGGCGTGGAGTTCGCACCCGGCTCACGGCTGGCCGCGCTGTACCCGAACGGGCCGCGGGTCAAGGTCAACAGCATCCACCACCAGGCGATCAAGGACCTGGCCCCCGGTTTCGAGATCGAGGCCATGAGCCACGACGACGGCATTGTCGAGGCGATCCGCCGCACCGATTCCACGAAGCCTTACATCGCCGCGGTGCAATGGCACCCGGAGTTTCACATGGCCGATTCCGACACCATCGACGACGCGGCGTTGCTGGCGGACTTCCTCGCCGCCGCCACCGCCGCCAGACGCAAACTGCAAAGCCCATGAACCATCTCTCCATCTACAACCCGGCCACCGGCGAGAAGATCGCCGACGTGCCGGCCGACGACGCGGCCTCCGTCGCCGCCAAGACCGCCCGCGCCCGCGCGGCGCAACCTGCCTGGGCCGCACGGCCACTTTCCGAGCGCCAGGCCTGCATCGAGCGCTTTCGCGCCGGCGTGGTGCGAGACCTGGAGTCGCTCGCGCAGACCATGACGCGCGAGACGGGCAAGCCCATCAAGATGTCGCGCAACGAGTTGAACGGGTTGCTGCCGCGGCTGGATTTTTTCGTCGGCATGGTCGACACGGTGACGGCGCCGGAAACTGTGTACGACGAAGGCGGCATGAAGGAACGCATCGAGCACATGCCGCTGGGCGTGGTGGGCAATATCTCGGCCTGGAACTATCCCTGGTTCGTCGGCTGCAACGTCATCGTGCCGGCGCTGCTCACAGGCAATGCGGTCGTCTACAAGCCGTCGGAATACGCGACGCTCACTGGGCTGGAGATCGCGCGCCTGCTGCACGAGGCGGGTGTGCCGCCTCATGTCTTCACCGCGCTGGTCGGCGGCGGCCCAGTCGGTGCGGCGTTGCTGGAGCAGAAGATCGAAGGCCTCTTCTTCACCGGCTCTTACGCCACCGGAGCGCGCATCGCGCAGACCGTGGGCTCGCGCTTCATGAAGCTGCAGCTCGAGCTGGGCGGCAAGGACCCGACCTACGTGTGCGACGACGCGGACCCGAAAGCCGCCGCCGAATCGCTGGCTGACGGCGCCATGTACAACACGGGCCAGAGCTGCTGCTCGGTCGAGCGCATCTACGTGCACGAGAAGATCCACGACGCCTTCGTCGCGGCTTTCGTGGAAACGGTGAAGGGCTTCAAGGCCGGCGACCCGATGCAAGACGACACGTACATCGGCGCCATCACGCGCGCCCCGCAACTGGACGTGCTCGAAGCACAGGTCGCCGACGCCAAGGCCAAAGGCGCGACGCTGCTCACCGGCGGCCAGCGCCTGCCCGGCCCCGGCAACTGGTATGCGCCCACGGTGTTCAGCGACGTCAACCACCAGATGGAGCTGATGAAGGAAGAGAGCTTCGGCCCCCTCATCGGCATCCAGAAAGTGGCGAGCGACGACGAGGCGGTGCAGCTGATGAACGATTCGCGCTACGGCCTCACCGCCGGCGTCTACACGCCCGACGCGGCGCGTGCTCAGAAGGTACTCTCGCGCATCAATGCCGGAAGCCTCTACTGGAACTGCTGCGACCGCGTGAGCCCGCGCCTGCCGTGGAGCGGCTTCGGCGATTCGGGCGTGGGCCTCACGCTCTCCACCTACGGCATCGAAGCCTTCACCCGGCCCCGCGCCTGGCACCTGCGGGCCGCGTGAACAAACCCAAGCTTACGCTGTTCGACCTGGACCACACGCTGCTGTCCGGTGACAGCGACGTGTTGTGGTGTGACTTCCTGATGAACAAGGGCGTGCTCGATCGCACCACGTTCGCGGCGCGCAATGCCGACATGGAAGCGCGCTACAAGGCGGGCACCGTGGGCGTGCAGGAGTTCGCGGATTTCTACATCGGCACACTGGCGGGCAAGACGCCGCAGGAGTGGGAAGACACGCGGCGAGAATTCCTGGTGACGCAGGTGATCCCGCGCATTCCCCAAGCTGCGATGGAACTCGTGCAAAAGCATCAACGCGCGGGTGACCTGGTCGTGATGACCACTGCCACCAACCGCTTCATTACCGAGCTCACGGCGCAGCATTTCGGCATCGAGCACCTGCTGGCGACCGAGCCGGAAGTGGTGAACGGCGTCTTCACCGGCCGTTCCAGCGGCACGCTGAACATGCGCGAAGGCAAGGTCGAGCGCTTGCATCACTGGCTGGACGCTCGCGCGGAAAGCCTGACCCGCTTTCACAGCACGGCGTACAGCGATTCGATCAATGACTTGGCGCTGCTGGAAGCGGTGGACGAGCCGGTCGTGGTGGATCCTGATTTTCGGCTGGCGTCCATTGCGCAAGAGCGCGGCTGGCCAGTTCTGCGAGTTCACTGAGAGCAGGCAGTCATTGAGCCCGCTCACGGTCAGTGCTAGTATTTCACTCATGAAGACCGAGACCATCCGTCGTGAAGCGCTGTCGCTTCCTGTTCAGGAGAGGGCCGAACTGGCAGAGCAGCTTCTTTCCAGCCTCGACGCGCTGTCTGAGGCGGAGATCGAGCAACTCTGGTTGCGCGAAGCTGCTCGGCGCGCCAGCGAGATCGATCAGGGCTTGGCAGCGCGTGTGTCTTCTGACGAGGTACGGCGTCAGGCTCAAGCCCTGCTTAAGTGAGCTACTTCTTCGCTGATGCGGCGCGTGTTGAGCACCTCGAACACGTCGCGTACTACGAGGAGCAACGACCCGGTCTCGGCGCGCGCTATCTCGCCGCTTTCGACGTGGCAATGGCCAAGGTCTGTGAGAGCCCGGAACGCTACCGTGTCGAGCATGCCCCTGGCATTCGGCGATTTCGAATCCCTGGCTTCCCATACAACATTCTCTATCGCCTGGCGGAGACCGAAATCGAAGTGTTAGCGGTCGCGCCCCACCGCCGGCGGCCCGGTTACTGGCTGGGTCGCATTTAACCCGGTGCCCGACCGTAGGGCATCATCAAGGGAAACAGGGCTTCTTTGAAGCAGACCACCCATGACGCACTTCCGCCAGCCCTTCGCCATCTTCCTGCTCGTCGCCCTCGCCTGCCTCACCTCCGGCTGCGCCACCAGCCAAACCGCCTGCGATCCCCGCTACGCCGCCTCGCCGCAAGCCGCGGGCGAATGCCGCTTTCGCAACATGCCCAATCCGCAGGCCAAGCCGACGCAGAATCAGTGGAAGATCTGGAGTCGCTTCCTCGCCGCAAAAAAAGAAGGCACGGTGCCGATCGACCCGATCCCGGTGCGCACGCTCGACAAAGCCGCACTCGACGCGCTCGACCCGGCGGCCAACCACATCGTTCGGCTGGGCCACTCGTCGCACCTGCTCAAGCTGCGCGGCAAGTACTGGCTGATCGATCCGGTGTTCAGCCAGCGGGCGTCACCGGTGCAGTGGGCGGGGCCCAAGCGGTTCCATCCCACGCCGCTGCCGCTGGCCGAACTTCCGGCGATCGAAGGCCTGATCCTTTCGCACGACCATTACGACCACCTGGACGTCGCCACTATCGAGCATCTTCGCCAGAACGTGCAGCGCTACTTCGTGCCACTGGGCGTGGGCAAGCGGCTGGTGTCCATGGGCGTCGCGGCCGACCGCATCCAGGAGTTCGACTGGTGGGACAAGGGCGGCCACAACGGCATCGAGTTGATGGCGGCACCCGCCCAGCACTTCTCCGGCCGCACGCTGTGGGACCGTGACCAGACGCTGTGGGCGTCGTGGATCATCCAGAGCGGCGGCCAGCGCATCTTCTACAGCGGCGACACGGGTTACTTCCCCGGCTTCAAGCAGATCGGCGAAAAGTTCGGCGGCTTCGACATCGCGCTGATGGAGAACGGTGCGTACGACACCTATTGGCCGTCCGTCCACATGATGCCGGAGGAAACTGTGCAGGCCTTCAAGGACTTGCGCGCGAAGGTGCTGTACGTGGTGCACAACAGCACCTTCGACCTGGCGTTCCACACCTGGCGCGATCCACTGGACCGGGTGACGGACATCGCGGCCAAGGAGGGCATCACCGTCGCCACGCCGGAGATCGGCGAGGTGTTGACAGTGGGCGCGCCAAGGACGAATGTGTTGTGGTGGAAGAACCTGAAATAGCGGAGGAGCCATGCACACGTCAAGAGCCCTCTTCGCAGCCGTGCTGGCGCTGCTCGCCGCCGGCTGCGGCAAACCGGTGCCACCCGATAAGGCCGCCTACGTGGGCGAATGGCAGCAGCCCGCGATGTACCTGCTGATCACGGCGGACGGTTCGGTCAGCTACAAGCGGCTCAAAGGCGGCGCGACGACCTCCGTCGACGCCCCCCTGAAGAAGTTCGACGGCGACAACTTCGAGGCCGGCGTCGGGCCCATGAGCACCGTCTTCGTCGTCTCCAAGCCGCCGTACCAGGTCGATGGTAAGTGGAAGATGGTGGTGGATGGGGTGGAGCTCACGCGCACCCATGATCTGGGTTCCTCAAAATAGGCCGGCCATGCACATTCGTCCTGCGCAATCTCACGAAGCGGGCATCGTCGCCGACATCCTCGCGGCCGCGGCCGCCCACATCCGGGCCAAGGGCGAGATCATCTGGGACCCGCCGGAAATCAGTGAGGCGGCGATCGGAGGCCATGTGCGCGCGGGCATGTACCACCTCGCTTTCGACGATGAGGGCCCTGTCGGCGCCTTCCGGTTCCAGTTGGACGACAACTTTTTCTGGCCGGACGTCCCGGCCGGCTCCTCAGGTTTCGTCCACAAACTGGCTGTTTATCCCGGCAAGCAGGGCGCCGACATCGCGCAAACGCTGCTGGCCCATGCCTGCGACCTGGCACGCCAGCACGGCCGCCCCTACCTCCGGCTGGACTGCATGAGCGGCAAGCCCAGGCTGCGGGCGGTGTACGAGCGTTTCGGCTTTCGCCTCCACAGCCAGAAGGAGCTTGATGGCCTCCTGTTCGACCGATTTGAACTCGCGCTGGGCCCGCCGCTTGTAAGATAGGCCCCACATTTGGCCGGTTCTCGGCCGTGGAACCGCAAGGACACGCAATGGCCCTCATCATCGTCATGGAAGACGATGCCAGCACGCGCATGCTGGTCGCATCCGTTCTCAAGAAGGACGGCCACGACGTGCTGACGGCGGAAGACGGCGCGCAGGGCCTGGCCCTGGTGGGCCCGAAACGCCCTGACCTGATCATCAGCGACGTGCAGATGCCGGGCATGAACGGCTTCCAGATGCTGGCCGCGCTGCGGGCCGACCCCGTCAACGCCTCTATCCCCGTCATCCTGCTCACGTCCCTGCAGGAGCGCGCGCACATGCGCATCGGCATGACGACGGGCGCCGACGACTACATCACCAAGCCGTTCCGTCCCGGCGAGCTGCGCGAAGCGGTGGCGGCGCAATTGAACAAGCGCTCCGTGCAAGCCAACCTGCAGGCGCTGGCCGTGGACAGCGCGGTGCAGAACGCCTTGGCGGAGCAAAAGAACGAACTGTCCAGGCTGTACGAAGAGCGGCTGGCGGCGGAGCTGAGCGAGCGCTGGCCCGAAGCCGACGCCGGCTCGGCCGACGAGCGTCTTGCCAGCGCCACGGTGCTGTTCGTCGATATCCCCAACTACGCGACGGTGGCCGAGCGGCTCGATTCGCAGGAACTGGCCGAGCTGGTGAAGAAGTTCTACGGCAGCGCGAACGACACGGTGCACCTGTTCGGCGCGCGGCACATGCGATTCGTCGGCGAGGGGCTGTTGGCCATCTTCGCCGCCGACAGCGACACGCAGACGGTCAATCACGGCTTGCGCGCGGCCAAGGCGGCGCTGGGACTGGTCGAGTCCACGCGCGGCATCCACGAATACCTGGAGGCGCGTTATCCCGGGCGCCAGTTGCCGCGTTTCGAAGTGAACGTCGCGCTGCACACCGGGCCGGTGGCGCTCACCGTGCTGCAGGATCCGTTGCACGGCGGACCGGCGCAGACGCTGCCGGTGGGCGACGCCGTGAGTGCCACCATGCTGCTGCAAAAGCAGGGCCGCAAGCTGGGCTGGAACATCGTCGCCAGCGTGGCCGCGCTGCGCGCCGTCACCGGCGCGGTGCGAACGGGCGCGCGTGC
This sequence comes from Ramlibacter sp. WS9, assembly GCF_003797765.1. Classification (GTDB taxonomy): domain Bacteria; phylum Pseudomonadota; class Gammaproteobacteria; order Burkholderiales; family Burkholderiaceae_C; genus Ramlibacter. Next base: position 29,489 of record NZ_RKMB01000042.1, read on the forward strand.
TTTCATCGAATTGCCGGGCCGATCCGCGCCGATGGACGCGGTGGAGCTTGTGGGTCTGGCCCTGTGACGCGGGGCCGGCCATGAGGATGTTCTCGCTTCGCACCATCCTCACCGCCTCGCTGCTCTTTCTGGCGCTGGTGCCGGCGCTGCTGGTGGCGTGGCTGATGGCACGCGGCAGCCTGCTGGCCGCCGAAGACCTGGCCGGGAAAATCCTCTTCAACGTCGCCGCGCGCGTGCAGCTGGGCACCGAGACGCACATGCGCCAGGCGCACGACGCGCTCAACGGCCTTTTCCCGGAGCCGATGGACGCGGCCCAGCAAGAGAGGGCCCGCCGCTGGCTGGACGACCCGGCCGCCTTCGAGGCCATGGCGTTCGCGCTGACGCGCCAGTCGCCCGACGTGCCCAGCGTGTACTTCGGCAACAAGCGCGGCGAGTTCTTCTCGGTCGAGAACCATCGCACGGGTGCGCTGGTGCGCGTGCGCGCGCCCGATGCCGCCGGGCGCCGCAGCTTCCTCGTCAACCGGCCGGGCGACCGGAGCCAGCCGCAGCCCGCGGAAGCGGTGAACTTCGAGCCGCGCACGCGCGCATGGTATTTCGGCGCGGTGGAAGCGAAGGGCCGCGTGTTCTCGCGCATCCAGCCGGTGGACGGCAAGCCGCAGCTGTACGTGACGCTGTCGCAACCGGTGTACGACCCTGACAGCGGCGTCGCGGGCGTGTTCGGCGTCGATCTCTACCTGCAGCAGCTGGCCGATCTGCTGCAGACGCAAAGCATCAGCGCGCGCGGCGCGGCCTTCGTCGTCGACGAAAAAGGGCTCCTCGTCGCGGGCTCGGCGGGCGACTCGCTGTTTCGCCAGGTGGATGGCAAGCTTCTGCGCCGCAGCCCCAAGGACAGCGCCAACGCGGTGATCCGCCAAGGCTTCGTTGCGCTGGAAGCCGAATGGGCGCGCAAGACCGAGGACAGCGTCGCCACCAACCAGTCGCTGCAGCGGCTACCCATGGCGGGCGACACGCTCATGATGATGCAGCGGCCCTTCGGCGAAGCGCTGGGCCTGCGCTGGACGCTGGTGGTGGCCGCGCCGGAAAGCGATTTCACCGGCGAGATCAAGCAGGCCTGGAAGCTGTCGCTCGCGGTGATCGCCGCACTGGTCGCGACGGCCGCCCTGCTCGCATTCCTCATCGCCAAGGCCATCGGCAAACGCCTTCGCCGCTTGTCCACCGCGGCGGAACAGCTGGGCCGAGGCGAGGTGCCGGTGATCGAAAGCCGCACCCGCATACGCGAAGTGCACCGCCTGTCGCGAGTGCTGCATGACAGCGCGGAGCAGCTCGCCGGCTACCGCGAGCGGGTCAAGGCCGACGCGCAGGCGCTGCAGGAAGCCAACGAGACACTGGAGGCGCGCGTCGAACAGCGCACCGCGGAACTCGAGGCGTCGCGCGAAGAGGCGTTGGGCGCCGCCCGCGCCAAGGCCGCATTCCTCGCGACGATGAGCCACGAGATCCGCACGCCGCTCAACGGCGTGGTCGGCATGAGCACGCTGCTGGCCGAAACGCCGCTCGACGCCGAACAGCGCGACTACCTGCAGACCATCCGCCTGTCCAGCGACCAGCTGCTCGCGGTGATCAACGACGTGCTGGACTTCTCGAAGATCGAGTCGGGCAAGCTGGAGCTGGAGACCGAGGCGGTCAGCGTGCGCGGCGCCGTGGAAGAAGCCTGCGACATCGCCGCGCCGCGCGCGCGCGAGAAGGGCCTGGAGCTGATCGTCGATGTGCCGGAAGACGGGCCGAACGCGGTGCCGCCGGCGATCAAGGGCGACGTCACGCGGCTGCGGCAAGTGCTCATCAACCTGATCAACAACGCCGTGAAGTTCACGGCCTCGGGCGAGGTGGCGGTGCACGCGCGCCAGCGGCTGGCGGACGACGGCAGCGGCAACTGCGTGCTGGAGTTCCGCGTCACCGACACCGGCATCGGCATCCCGCCGGAACGCGTGGGCGCGCTGTTCGAAGCGTTCACGCAGGTCGACGCGTCCACCACCCGCAAGTACGGCGGCACCGGCCTGGGCCTGGCGATCTGCAAGCGGCTGGTGGAGCTGATGGGTGGCGAACTGGGTGTGGAAAGCGAAGCCGGCAAGGGCTCGACCTTCTGGTTCACTGTCACCGCGCCGCCCACGCAACTCGCGCCGAGCTTGGGCCTCGCGGACATGGGCCGCCTGGGCGGCAAGCGCGTTCTTGTGGTGGACGACCATGCAACAAACGTGCGCGTGCTCACGCGCCAGCTGCAGCTGTGGGGCATGGAGGTGGTGAGCGCCGACTCGGGCGCGCAGGGCCTGGCATGGCTGGAAGCCGCCGCGCAAGTGCCTGACATTGTCGTGACCGACATGCACATGCCCGACATGGACGGCGTGGCTTTCGCGCGCGCACTCAAGGCCAGGCCTGCGTGGCGCGACGTGCCGATCGTGCTCTTGAGCTCCGGCTTCATGCCGGCCGCCGAAGACGGCGCGCAGCTGTTCACCGCGCGCCTGCTCAAGCCTGCGCGCCAGAACCAGCTGTTCGAGACGCTGGTGCGGTCGATGTCGCCGTCATCGGCCGAGAGCGCCCGCTCGGCCACGGTTGCCGCCGACACGCGCAAGCACGTCACCGTGCTGGTCGCCGACGACAACGCAGTGAACCTGAAGGTGGCGTGCGCGATGCTGATGAAGCTCGGCTACGACATCCTCACCGCCACCGATGGCCGCGACGCCGTGGAAGCAGTGGCGCATGCTGCTGCGAGCCAGAAGCGCATCGGCGCCATCCTGATGGACCTCAACATGCCCGAGGTCGACGGTCTGCAGGCCACGCGCCAGATCCAGGCCGCCTGGGGCGACAAGGCACCGCCGATCATCGCGCTCACGGCCGCGGCCTCGGCGGAAGACCGGCTGCGCTGCGAAGCGGCGGGCATGGACGACTACCTTACCAAGCCGCTGCACGTCGCGGCACTGGCGCAGGCGCTGGACCGCTGGGTCGCCCAGGGCGAGGTGCGCGTTGCGGCGGAGAATGCCGTCGCGCCGCCGGCACCCCCGCCCGCGCCTCCGGCTGCTCCCGAAGCGCCGCTGATGGATTTCTCGCGGCTGGAGGAATTCAAGGAGTTCGACGACGAAGACCTGAGCATGACCCGGGAGGTCATCAACCTCTTTCTCACTGACACGCCACCGCGCCTGGAGGCGCTCGCGAAGGCCGTGGCGGACCAAGATGCCGACGCGCTGGCCAAGGCCGCGCATGCGCTGAAGGGCGGGGCGAGCAACGTGGGGGCGAAGGCGATTCAGCAGCATGCCGATGCGCTGGAGGCCGGGGCGAAAGAGGGCATGCCGGCGGATGCGGCGTTGAGAGTCGAGAAGCTGCGGGGGTTGTGGGAGGAGACGCGGGGGGTGTTGGAG
>NZ_RKMB01000043.1 GCF_003797765.1 Ramlibacter sp. WS9
GGCCAGCAGCGGCGCAAGGGCCGGGACGACCGCGGAGATCGCGGAGGAGATCGCGGCGACCGGCAGGGCAGCGGGGCGGCCCAGCCTGATCCCATGAAGACGTCTTTCGGCTACATCGGCGCCGACAGCTTTACCCGGCAGCGGCAAGGCCCCGGCGGCCAGCGCCGTGGCGGCGGGGGTGGCAGTGGCGGCGGCGGTGGTGGTGGCGGCTCCGGCGGCGGCCAGCGCCGCGGCGGCCGCGGCCGTTAAAGGCGCTCCACCCAACCTTGCGGGGCATCTGTCATCCGCACGCAGTAAAATCGCAGGCTTTGCCGAACTTTTGCCGTTCGGCGAGACCTTAACAACTCCAGCTCAGGAAGAACTTCAATGGCTATCGAACGCACTCTCTCCATCATCAAGCCCGACGCAGTCGCCAAGAACGTCATCGGCCAGATCTACGCCCGCTTCGAGGCCGCCGGCCTGAAGGTCATCGCCGCTCGCATGGCCCACCTGTCGCGCCGCGAAGCCGAGCAGTTCTATGCCGTGCACAAGGAGCGTCCCTTCTTCAAGGACCTGGTCGAGTTCATGATCTCCGGCCCGGTGATGATTCAGTGCCTGGAAGGCGAAGGCGCGATCCTCAAGAACCGCGACCTGATGGGCGCCACGGATCCGAAGAAGGCCGCCGCCGGCACCATCCGCGCTGACTTCGCCGACAGCATTGACGCCAATGCGGTGCACGGCTCCGACGCCGCCGAGACCGCCGCGGTCGAAATCGGTTTCTTCTTCCCCGGCATGAACGTCTACTCGCGTTAAGCGAGTCACCCATGCGATGACAGCCAACCTTCTCGACTACGACCTCGAAGGGTTGGCCGCGTTCTGCGAACGTCTGGGCGAAAAGCGCTTCCGCGCCACGCAGCTGTTTCGCTGGATCCACCAGCGCGGCGCCCGGGAGTTCGACCAGATGAGCGATCTGGCGAAGTCGCTGCGCGAAAAACTCAAGACGGGCGCCCGCATCGAGGGGCTCTCCGTCATCTCCCAGCACGAGTCCACCGACGGCACCATCAAGTGGCTGTTCGACGTGGGCGCGGGTGACGCGGTCGAGGCGGTGTTTATTCCGGAGTACGGCGACGACGGGCCGCCCCTAGGCGCCGTACTGCCCCCTCGGGGGGCGGCCGCCGCAGGCGGCCGGGGGCGCACAGTACTTGATCGCGGCACGCTGTGCGTGTCGTCGCAGGCCGGCTGCGCCGTCGGCTGCCGCTTCTGCTCCACCGGCCACCAGGGTTTCTCCCGCAACCTCACCACCGGCGAAATCGTCGCCCAGCTCTGGTTCGCCGAGCACTTCCTGCGGACCCACCTGAAGCGCGACGAGCGCGTCATCTCCAATGTCGTGATGATGGGCATGGGCGAGCCGCTGCAGAACTACTCGGCGCTGGTGCCCGCCTTGCGTGTGATGCTGGACGACCACGGCTATGGCCTGTCGCGCCGGCGTGTCACCGTTTCGACGTCGGGCGTCGTGCCGATGATCGACCGTCTCGGCGAAGATTGCCCTGTGGCGCTCGCCGTGTCGCTTCATGCGCCCGTCGACGACCTGCGCGACAACCTCGTGCCGTTGAACAAGAAGTACCCGCTGGCCGAACTGTTGGATGCGTGCAACCGTTACCTCGCACATGCACCGCGCGACTTCATCACCTTCGAGTACTGCATGCTCGATGGGGTGAACGACCAGCCCGAACACGCGCGCCAGCTCGTGGAACTGCTGCGCACGCATGGCGGCCAGGGTGTCTCCTGCAAGATCAACCTCATTCCCTTCAACCCGTTCCCGCAGTCCGGCCTGACGCGTTCCCCCCACAAGCAGGTGCTGGCATTCGCGAAAATCGTGAGCGATGCTGGTATCGTCACCACTGTGCGCAAAACCAGAGGCGACGACATCGACGCCGCTTGCGGCCAGCTCGCGGGTGACGTGAAAGATCGCACCCGCGTCGACGAGCGCATCGCACGGCAGCGTACCGTGATGCTCAAACAGGTACCGGCAAACGGGGCCGCAGAAGGAGACATGAAATCATGAGACCGACCGTCACACCGTCGTGGGACGCGGGGAGGGCCATCGCCTGGTCCTGGCTGGCCGGCACGCTGCTGGCCCTGGGCGGGTGCGCTACAACGCCGCCCGGCGACGTGGGTTCGTCCCGCGACATCGTCACCGAATCCGACGAGCCCGAAGCGCGCAGGCGCGCCCGCATCCGCATGGAACTGGCCGTGGGCTATTTCGAGCAGGGCCAGACCAACGTGGCGCTGGATGAGCTGAAGCAGGTCATCGCGGCCGACCCCACTTTCCCCGATGCCTACAACCTGCGCGGGCTGATCTACATGCGCCTGAACGACATGCGCCAGGCCGAGGACAGCTTCAAGCGCGCCGTGTCGCTCAACCCGCGCGACGGCAACGTGCAGCACAACTACGGCTGGATGCTGTGCCAGCAATCCCGCTACGACGAATCGCTGCGCGCGTTCGATGCGGCGATGGCCAACCCGACGTACGCAGGCCGCGCCAAGACGCTCATGGCCCAGGGCGTGTGCGAAGCGCGTGCCGGCCGCTTCGAGCAGGCCGAGCGCAGCCTGGCCCGCGCCTACGAACTGGATGCCGGCAACCCCATCACCGGCTTCAACCTGGCCAACCTCCTGTTCCGGCGCGGCGACTTCACGCGTGCCCAGTTCTACATCCGCCGCCTCAACAACAGCGAGCTGGCGAACGCCGAAACGCTGTGGCTGGGTGTGAAGGTGGAGCGCCGCCTGGGCGACCAGGTGGCGATGCGTCAACTGGGCGAGCAGCTGAAGAAGCGCTTCCCCCAATCCCGCGAGGTCACTGCGTACGAACGAGGGGCCTTCGATGAGTGAGCGTTGGGACGAAGAAGCCGCCGCGGTGCAGCAGCCTGCTCCCGACGGCGTGACGGCCGGTACCCTGTTGCGGCGCGCGCGGGAAGCGGCGGGCCTGCACGTCGCGGCTTTGGCGGTGTCGCTCAAGGTGCCGGTCAAGAAACTCGAAGCGCTGGAAGACGACCGCTGGGATCTGTTGCCCGACATGGTGTTCGTGCGCGCGCTGGCTTTCAGCGTGTGCCGCACGCTCAAGATCGACCCGCAGCCCATCATCGAGCGGCTGCCGCAGATGGTCATGCCGCGGCTGGTGCGCGCCAGCGACGGCATCAACACACCGTTTCGCGCGCCCAGCGACGGCGCGCCGCCGACCTGGTTCGACCAGTTGACCAAGCCGGTGTACCTGGCGGTGTTTGCGCTGCTGCTCGGCGCGCTCGTGCTGATCCTGCTGCCGCGTACGCAGCAGGAAAAAGAGGGTAACCAGGTCACCACCGCCAGCAGCCAGGCCGCGGCTGTCAACGGCGAAGTGGTGAGTGCTCCTCAGCCGTTCGTGATTCCTGCACCCGCGCCGGCTTCGAGCCCGGCCGCGATGCCGCCATCGGGCGCTTCGACGGCCCTGACGACGGCTGCCGTGGCGCCAATGGCGGTACCCGTAGCGGCATCGGTTCCAGCCAAGGCAGCATCCGGAGCCGCCGCCGCAGCGAGTGCGCCCGCTGTGAAGGCATCCGCGCCCGCCACCGCGACCCCGGCCGCGGCGATTTCGCCATCCGCCGCCGCCAGCGGCATCGTGGTATTCCGCGCCAAGGGAACGTCGTGGGTCGAGGTGACGGACGCCAAGGGCGTGGTGGCCATGCGCAAGGAATTGCGGGCTGGCGAGGCGGCGGGTGTGTCCGGCATCTTGCCGTTGCAAGTCACCATTGGCCGGGTCGACCAGACCGATGTCCAGGTGCGCGGCAAGGCATTCGACCTGCGGCCTGTGTCCAAAGACAACGTGGCCCGCTTCACCGTCAAATGATCATGGAACCCTGCCTCCCGATCGAACCCGCCGCCCCCAAAGCCCGCGACACGCGCCAGGCGCGCGCGGTATGGGGTTCGCGCGTCGTCACCATCGGCGGCGATGCGCCGGTGCGCATCCAGTCGATGACCAATACCGACACCGTGGACGCGATCGGCACGGCCATCCAGGTCAAGGAACTGGCCATCGCCGGCTCCGAGCTGGTGCGCATCACGGTCAACACGCCCGAGGCGGCGCAGCAGGTGCCGTACATCCGCGAGCAGCTCGACCGCATGGGCATCGACGTGCCGCTGATCGGCGACTTCCACTACAACGGCCACCGGCTGCTGACCGACTATCCCGACTGCGCGCAGGCGCTGTCCAAGTACCGCATCAACCCCGGCAACGTAGGCAAGGGCGACAAGCGCGACAGGCAGTTCGGCCAGATGATCGAAGCGGCCATGAAGTGGAGCAAGGTCGTGCGGATCGGCGTCAACTGGGGCAGCCTCGACCAGGAACTGCTCGCCCACCTGATGGACGTGAACAGCGCGCGCGCCGAGCCTTGGGAAGCCAAGTCGGTGATGTACGAGGCGTTGATCACGTCGGCCGTCGAATCTGCCCATCGCGCCGTCGAAATGGGCATGGACGCGAACCAGATCATCCTGTCGTGCAAGGTCAGCGGCGTGCAGGATCTGATCTCCGTGTACCGTGAGCTCGCCAAGCGCTGCGACTACGCGCTCCATCTGGGCCTGACTGAAGCCGGCATGGGCACCAAGGGCACGGTAGCTTCCAGCGTCGCGTTGGGCATCCTGCTGCAGGAAGGCATCGGCGACACGATTCGCGTTTCGCTCACGCCGCAGCCCGGCGAGGCGCGCACGCAAGAGGTGGTGATCGCCTCGGAAATCATCCAGGGCCTGGGCCTGCGCAGCTTCGTGCCGAGCGTCACTGCCTGCCCCGGCTGCGGCCGCACCACCAGCACCACCTTCCAGGAACTGGCCAAGCAGATCGACGACTACCTGCGAGCGCAGATGCCGGTCTGGCGCGCCAAGTACCCGGGCGTCGAGAAGATGAAGGTGGCCGTGATGGGCTGCATCGTCAACGGCCCCGGCGAAAGCAAGCACGCCGACATCGGTATCAGCCTGCCCGGCACCGGCGAGGCACCGGCCGCGCCGGTCTTCATCGACGGCCACAAAGCGCTGACCTTGCGCGGCGACAACATCGCCAACGAGTTCCACCAGATCGTCGAAAACTACATCGAAAAGCGGTTCGGCACCCCGGTCGCCGAACACGCCTGACCCCAAGAAGAACATGGCTGAGAAACTGAGTGCCGGAAAAACTGGCAGCTTGACTGCGGTCAAGGGCATGAACGACATATTGCCGGCCAGCGTACCGCGCAAGGAAGTGCTGCCGCGTTCGGCGACCTGGCAATGGTTCGACGACGTGGTGCGCCGCGTCATGGCGCGTTACGGCTACCAGTACATCGTCACGCCGGTGGTCGAGCCGACGGCGCTCTTCGTGCGCGGCCTCGGCGAGGTGACGGACATCGTCGAAAAGGAGATGTACTCCTTCACCGACTCGATGAATGGCGACAAGCTGACGCTGCGTCCGGAGGCCACAGCGGGCATCGTGCGCGCGGTCGTCGAACACAACGCCCTGTACAACGGCCCGCTGCGCATCTGGACGGCCGGGCCGATGTTCCGGCACGAGCGGCCGCAAAAGGGCCGCTACCGCCAGTTCCACCAGCTGGACGTGGAAGCGCTCGGCTTCGCCGGTCCCGACGTGGACGCCGAATTGATCCTCATGGGGCGCGCTCTCTGGCGCGAACTCGGCCTGTCCGAGGGTACGCACTACCGGCTGGAAATCAACACGCTGGGCGAGCCGGCTGAGCGGCGCGCCCACCGCACTGCCTTGATCGAGCACTTCGAGAAACACCAGGACGTGCTGGATACCGAGGCGAAGAACCGCCTGCATTCGAACCCGCTGCGCATCCTCGACACGAAGAACCCGGCGATGCAGCAGATGGTCGAGGCCGCGCCCAAGCTGATCGACTTCCTGGGCGAGGAGTCGCGCGCCCATTTCGACGCGCTGCGCAAGCTTCTGGACGCGGCTGGGCAACCGTATCGCATCAACCCGCGACTGGTGCGCGGTATGGACTACTACAACCGCACGGTGTTCGAGTGGACGACGGACCATCTGGGTTCCCAGGGCACCATCTGCGGCGGCGGGCGCTACGACGGCCTGATCGAGCAGATGGGCGGGAAGAGCGCACCAGCGATCGGCTTCGGCCTCGGCATCGAGCGCCTGTTGCTGCTGGTGCAGGAGCTGGACCTTCCGGGCCCGGACTTCGCGCCGGCGGCTTATTGCGTGCTGGCATCGGACGATGCGCTGCCCCAGGCCCTGCCGGTGATCGAAGCCCTGCGTGCAAGCGGGCTCGACGTGGTGATGCATTCCGGCGTCGGCTCGTTCAAGAACCAGCTCAAGAAGGCGGACGGAAGCGGCGCGCGCTACGCGCTGATTTTCGGTGCTGACGAACTGGCGCAGGGCATGGTCACGGTCAAGTCGCTTCGTGACGGCGCGGGCGCGCAAGTGCAGCGCCCGCTGGCGGAAGCGGCCAGCTGGGCGGCGGCGCTCAAGGCCTAGGCAAGGTCCGCGGGCGAGCAGCAACGCCGCCTCACTACAATCGCAGGCTCCTGGCAGGACAACATAAACAATGGCAAAACATCTCGACCTCGAAGAACAGGAGCAGCTTGACGAGCTCAAGCACTTCTGGAACGAGTACGGCAACCTCATCACGTGGGTGGTCATCGCCGTCTTCGGCGGAATCGCCGCGTGGAACGGCTGGCAATACTGGCAGCGCACGCAGAGCGTTCAGGCTTCGGCCATGTACGAGGAAGTCGAGCGCGCCGCGCAAGCCGGCGACATCGCCCGGGTCGAGCGCGCCTTCGCCGACGTGAAGGAGAAGTTCGGCGGCACCGCCTACGCGCAGCAGGCCGGCTTGGTGACGGCCAAGACGCTCGTCGACAAGGGCAACACCGACGGCGCCAAGGCCGCGCTCACCTGGGTGGCGGAAAAAGCTTCCGATGAGGGCTATCAGGCACTCGCGCGACTGCGGCTGGCCGCAATCCTGCTCGAGGCCAAGTCCTACGACGAGGCGCAGAAGCAGCTGTCGGGCGAGATGCCCAAGGAATTCGAAGGCTTGGCCGCCGACCGCCGCGGCGACATCTACGTCGCCCAAGGCAAGAAGACGGAAGCCAAGGCCGAATACAGCAAGGCCTACAAGGCCCTCGACGAGCGCACCGATTACCGGCGCCTGGTCGAAGTGAAGCTCAGCGCGCTGGGCGTGGATCCGCAAACGCTCGCGGCGCCGGCCGCAACGGCCGCTTCGGGAGGCGCCAAACCATGATCAGCACCGCATCACGCACTCTAATCGTCCTGGGCCTTGCCGCCGCGCTCGGCGGCTGTTCCCTGTTCCCGGGCATGTCGATGCCTTCGTTCTTCGGTGGCGGCGGGGCCGAGAAGCCCAAGCCTGTCGAACTGCCGCCGAGCCCGAACCTAGTGGCGGTGCGTCCGGCCTGGACGGCCCGTGTGGGCGAAGTGGCATTGCCGCTGACGGTGAACACCGCCGGCGGCGCAGTCACCGTGGCGTCCAGCGACGGCACCGTCGCCGTGATCGACGCGGCCACGGGCCGCGACGTGTGGCGCGCCAGCGCCGGTGGGCCCATCGCCGCCGGGGCCGGCAGCGACGGCAAGCTGGTTGCCGTGGTCACTCGTTCCAACGAACTCGTCGCGCTGTCCGCCGGCAAGGAAGCATGGCGCCAGAAGCTGGCCGCCGGTGGCTACACCGCGCCCTTCGTGGCCGGCGGCCGCGTCTTCGTGCTGACGGCCGACCGCGCCGTTTCCGCTTTCGACGGCCAGACCGGCCGCAAGCTCTGGACCCAGCAGCGCCCCGGTGAGGCGCTGGTGCTGCGCCATGCGGGTGTCATGCTGGCGGTGGGCGATACGCTCGTCGCCGGCCTGTCGGGCCGTCTTGTGGGCCTGAACCCGGCCAACGGCAGCATTCGCTGGGAGGCCCCGTTGGCCTCGCCGCGCGGCATCAACGACGTCGAACGCCTGGTCGACCTGGTGGGCAGTGTCAGCCGCGTCGACAACACCGTCTGCGCGCGTGCGTTCCAGGCCAATGTCGGCTGTGTGGATGCCAGCCGCGGCGCCTTGCTCTGGACCAAGCCGGCCAACGGTTTCCAGGGCGTGCATGGCGACGACAAGCTGGTGTACGGTACGGAAGCCGACGGCAAGCTGGTGGCATGGAAGCGCGAGAACGGCGACCGTGCATGGGTCAGCGACCGCCTGCAATACCGCGAACTGTCCGCGCCGCTGTTGCTCGGGCGCTCGGTTGTCATCGGCGACAGCAATGGCAATGTCCACATGCTGTCGCGCGAAGACGGCACGCTGCTGAACCGCCTGACGACGGATGGTTCCGCCATCGCGTCCGCGCCGGTTGCGGCGGGCAACACCCTCGTCGTCGTAACCCGGAGCGGTGGTATCTACGGCTTCGTTCCCCAATAACATTTCAAGGGCGGCCCTGTGAAACCCGTATTGGCCCTGGTGGGCCGCCCCAACGTCGGTAAATCGACGCTGTTCAACCGGCTGACGAAGTCGCGTGACGCGATCGTGGCCGACTTCGCCGGCCTGACGCGCGATCGCCACTACGGCAACGCGAAGCACGGCAAGCACGACTTCATCGTCATCGACACCGGCGGCTTCGAGCCCACGGCCGAGAGCGGCATCTACATGGAGATGGCCAAGCAGACGCGGCAGGCGGTCGCCGAGGCCGACGTTGTGGTCTTCGTGGTCGATGCGCGCGGCGGCCTGTCTGCGCAGGACTACGACATCGCGAAGTACCTGCGCAAGCTGGGCAAGCCGACGGTCCTGTGCGCCAACAAGGCCGAGGGCATGACCGAAGGCGTGCAGCTGACCGAGTTCTATGAGCTCGGCCTCGGCGAAGTGCACCCGGTTTCCGCGGCGCACGGCCAGGGCATCCGCAGCCTGGTCGAGGTCGCTTTCGAACCGCTCAACCTCCCGGATGAGGAAGAGGAGGGCGAAGAGCAGGACATCGGCGTCATCAAGCTGGCCGTGGCCGGGCGTCCCAATGCCGGCAAGTCGACGCTCATCAACACCTGGCTGGGCGAAGAGCGATTGGTCGCCTTCGACATGCCCGGAACCACGCGCGACGCGATCACGATTCCGTTCGAGCGCGGCGGGCAGAAGTTCGAACTCATCGACACCGCCGGCCTGCGCAAGAAGGGCAAGGTTTTCGAGGCGATCGAGAAATTCTCGGTGGTGAAGACCTTGCAGGCGATCGAGTCGGCCAACGTCGTCCTGCTGCTGCTCGACGCGACGCAGGGCATCACCGACCAGGACGCCCACATCGCCGGGTACATCCTCGAGAGCGGCCGTGCGGTGGTCCTTGCCGTCAACAAATGGGACGCGGTGGACTCGTACCAGCGCGAGCAGTTGCAGCGGCAGATCGAGACCCGCTTGGCATTCCTCAAGTTCGCGCCGCTGCATTTCATTTCAGCCATCAAGCGGCAGGGCCTGGGGCCGGTGTGGACAGCCATCGCGGCGGCCCATCGCTCGGCGATGATCAAGATGCCGACGCCCATCCTCACCCGGCTCTTGCTGGAGGCGGTGCAGTTCCAGTCGCCCCAGCGCGCCGGCATGTTCCGGCCCAAGCTGCGCTACGCGCACCAGGGCGGAATGAACCCGCCGGTGATCGTGGTGCACGGCAATTCGCTCGAGCACGTGACCGAGTCCTACAAGCGCTTCCTGGAAGGGCGCTTCCGCCAGGAATTCAAGCTGGTGGGCACACCGCTGCGCATCGAAATGAAGACCGCGCGCAACCCCTACGCCGACAAGGAATAGTGCTTCCTGCCGCACCTGTTTTTTTAGGTGGGCGCCCTTGTGGAACGGGAATCCACACCCAGCTGAGCTGGAATCGTCCTTCGCCTACTTGCACGGCTGGTTTGCTGTGGTAAGGTGCAGTTTCCAACAACATTTCCGATCGCGGAACACGGAGAATATCGTGAGCAACAAAGGGCAGCTTCTACAAGACCCATTCCTCAACACCTTGCGTCGCGAGCATGTGCCGGTGTCGATTTACCTCGTCAACGGCATCAAGCTGCAAGGCCAGATTGAGTCTTTCGACCAGTACGTCGTGTTGCTGCGCAACACGGTGACCCAGATGGTCTACAAACACGCGATCTCCACCATCGTGCCCGGCCGCGCCGTGAACTTCTCCACGGCCGAGAGCACCGAAGCCGGCGCGGCTTGAAAGCCACGCGCCAGGCGCCTGGCCCTTGAGTCTTCCCACCTCGCCCGCACGCCCAGCCGCTCCTGCCATCCTGGTGGGAGTCGATCTGGGGCTGCCGCATTTCGATGGCGACCTTGCCGAGCTCGGCCTGCTCGCGGAGACGGCCGGCCTCACGCCGGTCGCGCGCGTCGCGTGCAAACGCAAGGCGCCTGATGCCGCGCTCTTCATCGGCAAGGGCAAGGCCGACGAGATCAAGGCGCTCGCCGCCGAGACGGGCGCGACAGAAGTCCTGTTCGACCAGTCCTTGAGTCCGGCGCAGCAGCGCAATCTCGAGCGGCACCTGGAACTGCCGGTCAACGATCGCACTTTGCTCATCCTGGAAATCTTCGCCCAGCGCGCCCGCAGCCATGAGGGCAAGTTGCAGGTCGAACTGGCGCGGCTGCAGTACGTGAGCACGCGGCTGGTTCGCCGCTGGTCCCACCTGGAGCGCCAGACCGGCGGTGCGGGTGTGCGCGGCGGCCCGGGTGAAAAGCAGATCGAGCTGGACCGCCGGATGATCGGCGACGCCATCAAGCGCACGCGCGAGCGGCTGGAGAAGGTCAAGAAGCAGCGCAAGACCCAGCGCCGCCAACGCGAGCGCCGCGACAGCTTCAACATCTCCCTGGTCGGCTACACCAACGCCGGCAAGTCCACGCTGTTCAATGCGCTGGTCAAGGCGCGCGCCTATGCGGCTGACCAGCTGTTCGCCACCCTGGACACCACCACCCGCCAGCTCTACCTGGCGCCGGCCGAGGGCAGCGAAGAGGCCACTGGCCGCACGGTTTCGCTGTCGGACACCGTGGGGTTCATCCGCGATCTGCCCCACGGCCTGATCGACGCTTTCCAGGCCACGCTGCAGGAAGCCGTCGATGCCGATCTCCTGTTGCACGTGGTGGATGCGGCCAACCCGGATCACCCGGAGCAGATTGCCGAGGTGCAGCGCGTGCTGCACGAAATCGGCGCCGGCGACGTTCCGCAGGTGCTGGTCTTCAACAAGATCGACGCCCTGGATCCCGCGCAACGCCCGCGCCAGCTCGTCGACGTCTTCGAGCTCGAAGGCACCCAGGTGCCGCGCCTGTTCGTCAGCAGCCGCGGGGGGGATGGTATTCCTGCATTGCGTCGCCATCTGGTGGAAGAATTGAGCCAGCGCAACAGGGAAGCCCAGGTCCTGCTGCATATCCCTGAAGTCCACGATACGCCCATCTGATTGGGCACAATGCTGCAACTAAGAAACGAGACCCAAGCGCAATGAACCTTCACATACCCCGCCTTCCATGGGCGGAGCTGAAAGGCCGGATCAGGGGCATGTTCAACCTGAACGATCCGCGCTGGGGGCGCGGCGGCGACGACAAGCAGGCCGAGAACAACAAGCCCGAGCCGAACAAGCCCGAGGGCAACGGCCGTGGCCCCAACCAGGGCCCGCCGGACCTGGACGAGCTCTGGCGCGACTTCAATCGCAAGCTCGGCGGCCTCTTCGGCGGCAAGGGCCGCCGGCCGGACAACAACGGTGGCGGGTTCGGCGGCGGCGGCAACTTTCAACCCGACATGAAGAGCGCCGGCATCGGCGCCGGGCTGGTGGCCGCCGTGGTCGTGCTGATCTGGCTGGGCACCGGCTTTTTCATCGTTCAGGAAGGCCAGCAGGCCGTCATCACGCAGTTCGGCCGCTACAAGGCGACGGTTGGTGCGGGCTTCAACTGGCGCCTGCCGTACCCCATCCAGCGCCACGAGCTGGTGTTCGTCACCCAGATCCGATCAGTGGACGTAGGGCGCGACAACGTGATCAAGGCCACGGGCCTGCGCGAATCGGCCATGCTGACCGAAGACGAGAACATCGTCGAAATCAAGTTCGCCGTGCAATACCGCCTGTCGGACGCACGTGCCTACCTGTTCGAAAGCAAGAACCCGCAGGACGCCGTGGTGCAGGCGGCTGAAACCGCTGTGCGCGAGGTGGTGGGCAAGATGAAGATGGACTCGGCGCTGGCCGAGGAGCGTGACCAGATCGCAACCCGCGTGCGCACCCTCATGCAAACCATCCTGGACCGCTACAAGGTCGGCATCGAGGTGGTCGGCATCAACCTGCAGCAAGGCGGCGTGCGGCCCCCCGAACAGGTGCAGGCGGCCTTCGACGACGTGCTCAAGGCCGGCCAGGAACGCGAACGCGCCAAGAACGACGCCCAGGCCTACGCCAACGACGTGATCCCCCGGGCCGTCGGTGCCGCGTCGCGGCTGCAGCAGGAAGCCGAGGCCTACAAGTCCAGGGTCGTGGCACAGGCGCAGGGTGATGCGCAGCGCTTCAAGTCGGTGCTGACGGAATACCAACGCGCCCCGCAGGTCACGCGCGACCGCATGTACACCGACGCCATGCAGCAGATCTACACCAGCGTGACCAAGGTGATGGTCGAATCCCGCCAGGGTTCGCTCATGTACTTGCCGCTCGACAAGATCATGCAGCAGGTGGCCCAGGGCGGCGCCGCCGAGCAGGCCGCGCCGGCCGCGGGCGTGCCGGTGCCGGCGCCGGCTTCGCCGGGCGTCACCGATCCGCGCACGCGGGACAACTCGCGCACACGCGAGCGTGAAACGCGCTGAGCCCCGGAGAAAAAGATGAACAGAATCGGTTTTATCGTCACGTCGGCGCTGGTTGCGTTGGCGCTGCTCAGCTCCACGCTCTTCGTCGTCGACCAGCGCCAGTTCGGCGTGGTCTACGCACTCGGCCAGATCAAGGAAGTGATCACCGAGCCCGGTCTCAACTTCAAGCTGCCGCCGCCGTTCCAGAACGTCACCTACATCGACAAGCGCCTGCTGACACTCGACAGCCCCGACCAGGAGCCGATGCTCACGGCAGAGAAGCAGCGCGTCGTCATCGACTGGTACGTGCGCTGGCGCATCACTGACCCGCTGCAGTACATCCGCAACGTCGGCCTCGACGAAGCCGCGGGCGCCAACCAGCTGAACCGCGTGGTGCGCAACGCGTTCCAGGAAGAGATCAACCGCCGCACCGTGCGCGAACTGCTCTCCGGCAAGCGCGAACAGCTGATGGCCGACGTCAAGAAGGAAGTGCTGGAAGTGGTGAAAGGCGCCAAGCCCTGGGGCGTGGACGTGGTGGACGTGCGGATCACGCGCGCCGACTATGTGGATGCCATCACCGAATCGGTCTACCGCCGTATGGAGGCCGAGCGCAAGCGCGTCGCCACCGAGCTGCGCTCCACCGGAACGGCCGAGGGCGAAAAGATTCGCGCCGATGCCGACCGCCAGCGTGAAGTGGCGGTGGCCAATGCCTACCGCGATGCGCAGAAGGTCAAGGGCGAGGGCGATGCCCAGGCCGCCGCGATCTATGCCGAATCCTTCGGGCGTGATGCGAATTTCGCGCAGTTCTACCGCAGCCTGGAGGCCTACAAGGCCAGCTTCAGCAAGAAGAGCGACGTGATGGTCGTCGACCCGTCCGGCTCCGAATTCTTCAAGGCCTTCCGCGGCAGCTCGGGCGCCGCGGCCGCGCCGGCGAAGAAGTAGGCCGCGCCGGCTTGAGCAGCGAAATTTTCTGGTCGGCGCTGGCCCTGGTGCTGGTGATCGAGGGACTGTTCCCTTTCATCTCGCCGGGCGGCTGGCGCCGCACCTTCCAGAAGCTGCTGGCGCTCGAAGACGGCCAGCTGCGGTTCTTCGGCCTGTGTAGCATCGTCATCGGGCTGGTACTGCTCTGGGCGGCTTCTTAAGGCGCCGCCTCGAGCACGCGAGCCAGCAATTCCACGAACTGCGCGCTGGTCACGTCGCGCGACGGATCGAGTTCGAAGTCCACCTTGTGCGCCACCACGATGTCGCGCACCGGGTCGACCAGGATGAACTGGCCCAGGTTGCCCGCGGCGAGGAACACCTTGCCCGGAAACTTCACACGGCTCGCATAACGCTCGCTCAAGCCCACCCACCACAAGTAGCCGTAGCCGCTGCCCGGGCCGGTGCTCGAATGCAGTTGTGTGCTTTCGTCGACCCACGCGCGTGACACGATCTGGCGGTCGTTCCACCGTCCGCCGCGGGACATCAGCAAACCGACGCGGGCCATGTCGCGCACGGACAGCCGCATCACGTACGCAGGATGCACCGAAGCGTCTTCGCGGCTGAAGCGAACGTCCCGGTCGAAGTTGAAGTCCTGCATCTGCAGCGGTCCGGCGAGGTCGTCGCGCAGCGACTCGAAAACCGTCTTGCCGGTGGTCTGCCGGAAGATGGTCCCCAGCGCGTTGAAGTCCCAGTTGTTGTAGTAAAAAAACTCGCCGGGCTTGCGGCTTCCACGTGCGGGACGGGCGGCTTTCATCGCCGCGGTTTCATGGCCCGCCGGATGGTAGACACCCGAGCGCGCCTGCATCAGCTGGCGCACCGTTGCCTGCTTCTCGGTTTCGGTCAGCGGTTCCTTGTCGTCGATGCCCAGCTGCGCAAGCGTCTTGTCCATCGGGAAGGCTTCGCGGTCCGCGTAGATGCCGGCCAGGATGTCCAGCACGCTCTTGCGCACCGACGCGACGTCGGATGGTTTCGATGCGGAGCCGGACTCGTAGACGACGACGCCCTTGTGGACGAGCATCCAGGCATCGGTCTTGAGGTTCGCGCGGGCGTAGTCGTCGGCTGCCTTGAGCTTCGCGGCGGACCAACCGGCCGCTTCGGGCGTGGGTGCCTTCTGCCACGCAGCCGCCGGGTAGACCTGCGCGTGAATGGCGCAAGATGCCACGCAAAGCAGAGCAAGCGCGAGGCGCGCCCAGTGGCGGATGGTCCTGTGCATGGCGGATCTCCTGGGGCCCTTGGCCGGGCCTGTAAAATACCGTTTTTAACAGCCTCCCAAAATCCATGTCCGCCTGGGTCCTGCCGGATCACATCGCCGATGTATTGCCTTCCGAGGCCCGGCACATCGAAGAACTCCGACGCGAACTGCTGGACACCGCGCGCGGCTACGGCTATGAGCTCGTCATGCCGCCGCTGCTGGAGCACCTGGAGTCGCTCCTCACAGGCACCGGCGAAGCGCTGGACCTGCAGACCTTCAAGCTCGTCGACCAGCTGTCCGGCCGCATGATGGGCCTGCGCGCCGACACCACGCCCCAGGTCGCCCGCATCGACGCGCACCTGCTCAACCGCCAGGGCGTGACGCGCCTGTGCTACTGCGGCCCCGTGCTGCACACCCGCCCCGACCGCCCGCACGCCACGCGTGAGCCGCTGCAGTTCGGCGCCGAGATCTACGGCCACGCCGGGCTCGAAGCCGACCTGGAAGCGCTGGTGCTGGCGCTCGACTGCCTCAAGGCAACGCAGGTGGGCAACCTCACGGTGGACATGGCCGACGCGCGGATCGTGCGTTCGCTGCTGGCCGATGTGCCGGTCGACGCACAAGCGCTTGGCCGGGTGCACGCCGCGCTTGCCGCCAAGGACGCGAGCGGGCTCGCGTCGCTGACGAAGAACTTCCCCTCCGCCGCCCGCGAGGGCCTGCTGGCGCTTGTCGGCCTCTATGGCGACGAGAAAGTGCTGGCCGAGGCGGAGAAGGCGCTGCCGCCCAGCGCCGCCTTGCGCGAGGCGCTGGCCAACCTGAAGTGGCTGGCCGGCCATCTGCAGGGCGCCCGCGTCAGCTTCGACCTGGCAGACCTGCGCGGCTATGCCTATTACAGCGGCGCCCGCTTCTCCATCTTCACGCCCGGCGCCAGCGACGCGCTCGTGCGCGGCGGACGCTACGACGAGGTCGGCGCGGTGTTCGGCCGCAACCGGCCTGCCGTGGGCTTCAGCCTCGACGTCAAGGAACTGGTGGCCGTAGTCGCCAAGCGGCCTTTGAAGGCCGCCATCCGCGCGCCCTGGCTGGACAGCGGCGCGGGCGCGGCCGAACTGCGTGCCGCCATCGCCGCCCTGCGAGGGAACGGCGAAACCGTGGTCTGCGTACTGCCAGGCCACGAAAGCGAAGTGGACGAATTCCACTGCGACCGCGAACTCGCGTCCATCGGCGGCCAATGGGTCGTCAAGGCCGTCTAGATTTTTCAATTCCTCTCGAAAGCGCTGTGATGACGAAGACAAAGGGCCGCAATGTGGTCGTGGTCGGCACCCAATGGGGTGACGAGGGCAAGGGCAAGCTGGTCGACTGGCTGACCGAGATGGCGCAGGGCGTGGTGCGCTTCCAGGGCGGCCACAACGCCGGCCACACGCTGGTGATCAACGGCGTCAAGACGGCGCTGCACCTCATCCCCAGCGGCATCATGCGCCCAGGCGTCAAGTGCTACATCGGCAACGGCGTCGTGCTGTCGGCCGCCAAGCTGTTCGAGGAAATCGAAGGGCTCGAGAAGGCCGGCGTGGAAGTGCGCTCGCGCCTTCGCATCAGCGAAGCCTGCCCGCTCATCCTGCCGTTCCATTCGGCGCTGGACATCGCGCGCGAAACGCTGCGAGAGCAGGGCGGCGACGAGAAGATCGGCACCACCGGCCGCGGCATCGGCCCGTCATACGAAGACAAGATCGCGCGCCGTGCGTTGCGCGTGCAGGACCTGAAGCATCCGCAGCGCTTCGGCGAGAAGCTCAAGGTGGTGCTGGACCTGCACAACTTCGTTCTGACCAAGTACCTCAACGCGCCGGCTGTGGACTACCAGGCGGTCTTCGACGAAGCCATGAAGCACGCCGAACTGCTCAAGCCGATGATGGCCGACGTGTCGCGCGAGCTGAACGAGGCGCACATCCACGGCGACAACCTGCTGTTCGAGGGCGCGCAGGGCACGCTGCTGGACGTGGACCACGGCACCTACCCGTACGTCACGTCGAGCAACTGCGTGGCGGGCAACGCCTCGGCGGGCGCCGGCGTGGGCCCGGGCATGCTGCACTACATCCTGGGCATCACCAAGGCCTACTGCACGCGCGTGGGCGGCGGGCCGTTTCCCACGGAGCTGGACTGGGCGACGCCGGGCACCGTGGGCTACCACCTGTCGACGGTCGGTGCCGAAAAGGGCGTCACCACCGGGCGCAGCCGCCGTTGCGGCTGGTTCGATGCCGCGTTGCTCAAACGCAGCGCACAGGTCAATGGCCTGTCGGGTTTGTGCATCACCAAGCTCGACGTGCTGGATGGCATCAAGGAGTTGCTGCTGTGCACCGGCTACGAACTGGACGGCGAGCACACCGACATCCTGCCCCTGGGCGCCGACGAAATCTCACGCTGCAAGCCGGTCTACGAGACCATGGAAGGCTGGACCGAGAGCACCGTGGGCGTGACGCAATACGAGAAGCTGCCTGTCAATGCGCGTTTGTACCTGCAGCGAATCGAGCAGGTCACCGGCGTTCCCATCGATATGATCTCGACCAGTCCCGACCGCGATCACACGATCATGATGCGGCACCCGTACCTCGCTTGAGCAGGAGCAGTTCGATGTTGACCGAAGACGGCAAGCACCTCTACGTAAGCTACGACGAGTACCACAACCTCACCGAAAAGCTGGCGATCAAGGTCCACCAGTCGGACTGGCAGTTCGACACCATTCTGTGCCTGGCACGCGGCGGCATGCGGCCCGGCGACATCCTTTCGCGCATCTTCGACAAACCGCTGGCCATCATGTCCACCAGCTCCTACCGGGCCGAGGCAGGCACCGTGCAAGGCCACCTGGACATCGCGCACTACATCACCACCCCCAAGGGCGAGATTGCAGGGCGCGTGCTGCTGGTCGATGACCTGGCCGATTCGGGCCATACGCTGCATGCGGTCATCGAGATGCTCAAGAACAACTACAAGCTGATCACCGAGCTGCGCAGCGCGGTGATCTGGACCAAGGGGCTGTCGAAATTCACACCGGACTACTCGGTTGAGTTCCTGCCGACCAACCCCTGGATCCACCAGCCCTTCGAAGCCTACGACAGCATGGGGCCCGAGAAGCTGCTGGAGAAGTGGAAGATCTAAGCCGGTCAGCCGCCACTGTTCAAACCGCGCCCGCGCGCCAGGCCCCTCAGTTGAAGATCAGTTCGTAACGCGTGTACTCGGCATCGCGGCTGATCGGGACAATGAACAGGTCATGCCGGCCATGCCGTGCGTGCAGCAACCCATAAATTCCCTGCGGCAGGACGGGCGAAGGCGGCCCCCCCAGAACCACCACGAACGGCGATTGACGCGGCGAGATCGGCGGCAGGTCGCGCGTCTCGAGTACTTGCAATTTGAGCTGCTGGCCCTCGTGCTCGACACTGAGGTCGTCGGGCGACAAATCGAGAAAGTCTTGGCGGGTGAGTTGTTCAATCATTGTAGAAACGGGGTGGTTACAGCTAACTTGCGTTGGGTGTTTTTTGCATTGCCGCAATCATGAGAATAGTACATGCACGCAATTCACCGCCGCACCTTCGTGCTGACTGGCAACCACCGTGTGCGGGTTCAGCAGCCTCCGCATCTGCGTAAAAAAAATAGCTCGGCCATACTTGCTAAACGCAAAAAGGCGTGAAATACTTCGCGAAAGCAACAAGACGTGACTGCTAAAAGCAACACGACGAGAGTTCGTCTCGGTCCAGCCGCACCTTGGTGGTAAGGCGCTTTATAGGAGGAAATCAGATGGCACAACCCTTTGTGGGTGAGATTCGCATGTTCGGGGGCAACTTCGCGCCCAACGGCTGGATGTTTTGCGAGGGGCAGCCTCTGCCCATCTCGGAAAACGAGGTTCTCTTCCAACTGATAGGCACTACCTACGGCGGCGATGGGGAAGAGACTTTTAACCTGCCTAACCTGGCAAGCCGGCTGCCGCTGCACGCGGGCACGTTCCAGGGCACCACTTACCAAATTGGCGAGATGGCGGGCTCTGAGGACGTCACGCTCACCGTGCAGCAGATTCCGATCCACTCCCACCCTCTGATGGGTTCATCAGACCCGGCCAGCGTGCGAGTCCTCACCGATGCCGTCATGGGTCGAACGCCAGCCATCGCCTACGCGGCGGAATTTACGCCTGAGGCTCTCGCACCGCAGAGCGTGAGCCCGATCGGAGGCAGCCAGCCCCACACCAACGTTCAGCCGTTTCTCTGCATCAACTTCATCATTTCGCTGTTCGGGGTCTTCCCGTCACAGACCTAGGAGCACAGCGTGTCTGATCAATTTGTCGCGGAAATCCGCATTTTCCCCTTCAATTTCCCGCCCACAGGCTGGGCCTTCTGCAATGGGCAGCTGATGCCCATTTCGCAAAACACCGCGCTGTTTTCCTTGCTGGGAACCGTCTACGGCGGCGACGGCAAGAGCACGTTCGCCCTTCCCGACATGCAGGGAAGCGCCCCGATGCAGCCTGGCCAAGGCCAGGGGCTGTCGCTGCGCGACCTGGGCGAGATGAGCGGCACCCAGTCCGTCACGCTGCTGCAGTCCGAAATACCGGTCCATACCCATACATTGAGTACGAGCGTGCGGCCCGCCGAGACGATCAACCCCGCCGGTGTGGCATTGGGCACCGGCAACAACCTTTATGCGCCCGTGAACGCACCATCGCCACCGCCGCCGGCGCCGACGAACGCGGCGTTCCAGGCATTGAGCCCGGCCGGCGGGGGCTTGCCGCACAACAACATGCAGCCCTACCTGACCTTGAATTTCTGCATCGCGCTTCAGGGTATCTTCCCCCAGCGTCCCTGAAACCAGCCGAAATTAAGGGAACACCATGTCAGAACCATTCCTCTCCGAAATCAAGCTCATGAGCTTCAACTTCGCCCCCAAAGGGTGGGCGCAGTGCAATGGGCAGTTCCTCCCCATCAACCAGAACCAGGCGCTTTTCGCGCTGTTGGGTACGACCTACGGTGGCAACGGGCAGACGACCTTCGCCCTGCCTGACCTGCGCGGCAAAGTGCCTCTCCATTTTGGCGGTGGGTTCGTCCTGGGCCAGACTGGGGGCCAAACGGCGCACACCGTGACCATCTCGGAAATGCCGCAGCACATCCACATGCTTGTTGGCACCTCCAACCCGTCGTCCGTCGATACGCCAGCCGCCGACCTCCAACTCGCCCAGTCATCCATTGATGTCTATCGGCCGGTCACCAACCTCGTGGCGATGGAAGCGGGCTCTGTCAGTAATGTGGGCGGCAGCCAGCCGCATAACAACATGCAGCCGTACCTCACACTGATGTTCTGCATCGCGCTGCAAGGGATCTTCCCGAGCCAGAACTAGAGGCGGGCCGCTGCGCGTATGTGTCCCTATGCGCAGTACCTGCCGCCCGGGCTTGCCTTGCGCCCGCGCACCGACGCGGACCTGGCATTCCTCAGTGACCTGTACGCGTCGACACGCGCCGAGGAATTGGCGCCTGTCCCGTGGAGCCCCGAGCAGAAGCGCGCCTTCCTGGACGACCAGTTCGGGAAGCAGCACGCCCACTATCTGGAGCATTACCCGAACGCGCAGTGGTACGTGATCGAGCACGCGGGCGCGCCGGTGGGGCGCTTTTATGTCTCGCGCATGGCCACCGAAATGCGGCTCATGGATGTTTCCCTGGTTGCGCAGTGGCGCGGGCGCGGCGTGGGCAGCGCGTTGTTGCATGCGCTGGTGGACGAGGCCGATGCGGCCGGGCTCGCACTGACTCTGCATGTCGAGCCCTACAACCCCGCCTTGCGGCTTTATGGCCGCTGGGGATTTGAAAAAATCGAATCCCGCGGCGCCTACCTCTACATGGAGCGTGCGCCGGGCGCGGCGCGGCCGCCCACCACGAAATAGTGCGGTGGGGCGTTAAGGATTGACCGGCCCGCCGAGTTTCAATCGGCGGGCCTTACCATGCGCACAACGGATTTCGCGCGTGATCATTCCTCTTCACTATTCCCTGCTGCTCGACGCCGACGCCCAGGCGCACACCTTCTCTGGCGAAGTGGCGATCACGTTGGCGCTCTCCGAAGCGGCAGCGGAAGTTCGCCTCGATTGCGTGGAACTGGAGATCGATGGCGCCACGATTGACGGAAGCTCCGTCCCCTGGCGTATCGAGCCCGGCCTGCTCGTCCTCACACCACAGGCACCGCTGCGGCCCGGCCAGGCGATTGCCGAGATCCGGTTCCGCGGCCGGCTGGGCCGGGTACCGCGCGGCTTGTACCAGGGCGATGGATTTGTGGCCACGCACATGCAGCCGATGCATGCGCGCCGCGTCTTTCCGTGCTTCGACGATCCACGGTATCGCGCCGTCTTCGACCTCACAGCCCGGGTTCCTGCCGGGAAGACGGCGATTTCCAACGCGGAGATCCTGCACGAGGAGCCTGGCACTCCAAAGCACACCATCACCTTCGCGGCTTCGCCGGCCATCCCCACTTACCTGCTGGCATTGGCGATCGGTCCGTTCGAACGGCTGCCGGATGCCACCCGGCGTCCGCCGCTTGCCGTGCATGCTTTGCGTGCCCCGGAGAGCTGCGCGCTGGCCCTGCGCATTGCGCGCCAGGCCCTGGATTTCTACGGCGAGTGGCTGGCTCGCCCACTTCCGTTGCGCAAGCTCGACCTCGTCGTCCTGCCGCGAAGCGGCGTTGCCGGCATGGAGAACACCGGCGCGATCTTCCTGCGGGAAAGCGCCGTGATGGTCGCAGAGGACGCAGCGCCGCAAGCCTGCCGCGAGGCAGCCAACCTGGTCGCGCACGAGGTCGCGCACCACTGGTTCGGCGGCCTGGTGACCCCGGGAAGCTGGAATCACTTATGGCTCAACGAAGGCTTCGCCACCTGGATGGCCCCCAAGGCACTGGCGGTGATCGCGCCTGAGTTGACGCGCGATGAGGAAGAAGTGCGCGCCATCCGCGAAGCGCTGCATGGCGACGTCGGGCCTGGTGCACGCGCGCTGGAAGCGAACGCCGAGTCCGCAGCCGAAGTCGAGGAACTGTTCGACGCCACGGCCTACCGCAAGGGCGCGGCATTGCTGCGGATGCTGGAGGCGTGGCTGGGCGAGCCGGCGTTGCAGCAGGGCTTGCGCGCTTTTCTCGATCGTCACGCGAACGGCACGGTGACTTCCGAAGACCTGTGGCTCGCGCTGGAGCAAGCCTGCGACGAGCCAGTCGGTGCCGTGGCACGGCCTTTCCTGACGCGCATCGGCGCACCGCACCTGGCCGTCCGCTGGGCCGGCACGACCCTCGAAGTGACGCAGGTCGGCGACGAGCTTTCCACCATTCCCGTTCGCCTGCGCGTCGCCCTCGAAGACGGCAGTGAGCAGGTCGTCAGCCTGTTGCTGGAAGGCCCGCCGGGGAGGGCCGTGTTGCCGTCTCCCATTCGCTGGGCCTTCGGTGACGCCGGGGCCGTTGGCTACTACCGCTGCAGTTATCCCGGCGGGCGGGCGCCGGTGGCCGGGCTGTCGCCTTCCGAGGCCGTCGTGCTGGTCGAAGATGCGTGGCTCGCGCTCTGGGCCGGCGAAGCCGATCTGCCGGGGTATCTGTCGTTGGCGGGCGAGGCCCTGACCGCCCGCTCCGCGATCCCCTCCTTGCGAAACCATCTTGAGGAACTGCGGGACCTGCTGGCGAACGGTGCGCGCGCGCCACTGTTCGACAACTGGGTCACCGCACTGGCCGCCGGTGTGGATGAACAGATCCGCGCTTCCTCGCCCAAGGCGGACGACGCGGCGTTGTTTGCACTGCTCGAAGATCCAAAGTCAGACGAGTCCGCCGCCATGGCGGCCGTGGAAGCGCTGCTCGCCAACCCGGCGACACGCGGCGCCTGCTGGTCCCTGCTCAAGGATCGTTGGGACGAACTGGGGTCCCGGCTGGTGGGACTCGGGGGCCGCGGCGCCATCGCCGGGTTGGCCGCCTTTGCGGATCCCGCAGTGGCCGCCGACATCGCGGCGTTCTTCGCCGGCCGCGACCTGCGCGGCGCCGAACGCATGCTGCGCGCATCGCTGGACCGGATCGCCGGCCGCGCGCGATTTCGCGAGGGCCACCAAGCCGCGATGGACGCCTTCTTGCTGCGGCAATCCGCGCCTGCCGGCCCGCCGCCCCAACGCTTGCGCGCCGAACATGCGTTGCTGGCCGGCATGGCCGCCGGCTTTCGCGGCGCGCTATTGCAACGCAGCCTGTTCGACCGCTTCGACCTGCCGGCGCCGCCGTGGATGCACACCCCGGAAAATCTGCGCGGCGCCCTGGGGTCCGCGGAGCGGCAACTGGCCTTGCTCCATCGGGGCGCACCGGTGGCCTCCCGGGGCGACATCGACCTTGCACAGCGGCTGCGTGAGGACTTGCTGGCCGCTGCGCGGCAGCTGGAGTTGCTCGTGCGACGGCTTGCCGACGACGCGAGACGTGCATCGTTCCTCACGGTCGCAGCCGGGTTCGCCCGCGCCACCGCCATGATCGACCGCGAGTTGGAGGCGGCACTCGTCTTCGCCGCGCTGTTCGACCCGGAGTCTGCGGACGGCCTGCGCAGAGCAGGCGCCGAAGCTCGCTCGGCCTTGCGCCCGGCCCGCGGCTGGATCGCGGAGCCGGCTGCGGGCGTGCCCACCCGCGAGCAACGGCTTGCGCTGCAAAACGACGCGGTGCTGGCGCCCGGTCTGCTGCGCCGGCATGCCGACCGCATCCAGGCCCAATTGGCAGCCATGGGCAGCGGCAAGCCGCCCGGCCCGCTGGCGGCGTGGGGCGCCTTCGGCTTCGACGGCAGCGCCTCGAAAGCCTGGCGTGCCGCGGGTTTCGAAGACCCGGAGATCGCCGCGGGTTGGCGGCTCCGGTCCTTCGATCCGCAGACCGCGCGGCGCCACGCCGATCAGGGCGCCGATCCCGCCGCGCTGCGCGCGCTCTGATACCCGGGAGTCTCTGGAACCAGCCGAACGGCAGGTGCGTGAAAGCAAGAAAAAAGGGGCCTCGCGGCCCCTTTTAGTTGCATGCGCTGCGGCAAGGTGCCGCAGGTCTCACGTCATGCGCCGCCCCATCCGGCTTCCATCTGCGGCACCCCGACCACCTCCACCGACGCCTCTGGCGCGTGGCGTTGGCCGATATCCAGATAGCCATGCATCACGTCCGCGGAGCCGGCGTAGTGGTCATCTATGCCCAGTACGTGACCGAGCTCGTGCGTGAGCACCGTGAGCAGGTCCATCTGATCAGCGGCAGCGGGGAAAATGCCTGAATAGACGCCGTATTCTTCGTCGCCCATAGGGGTGGCATCGACGAACCAGCCCCAGCCGGCGGCATTGCTGTCGACCACCACCACGTTCCCTGCGGCCACGCCAAGCACCGAGCCCTTGAGGTCCGCCACCCCAAACGTGACCGACTGCAGCAGCGCGAGTTGGTCATCGCCGATGCCGGCAGCCACCCACCGGGCGATCGCGGCCTCGGCCATGACCTGCAAGTCCGCCGATGCCAGCGTGCCGGCGCCGCTGGATTCAACTTCGCCTTGCAGCGCCAGCAGCGGCAGCGAAGGTAGCGTGGGCGTGGTTGGCGCAGCACCGCCGAACGTGGGCGCACCGGACACGTTCACGGTGGCGCTGTTGTTGGCTGTTGTGACAGCACCGGAACTCGCCTGCTGGACAGTCACCGTGGAGGAGCCGGCCTCCGTGATGCCGATCGTGCCAGTGGCCCCGCCGGCCACTATGTTGCCTGAGAAGCTGAGGTTCAGGTTGCCGCCCGGATCGGCACCGATGGTACCGGCCGCGCCGTTCAGCTCCATGTGGGTCGTGAAGGTATCCGTGATGTCGTTATTGGTAAACGTGGCGTTCAACGTCCCGGTACCGCTGGCCCGCGCGCGGACGACTTCCAGCGTTGCGTTAGCGTCGATCACGTTGTTCGTGACCAGCGCGTCCATCGACCCGCCGAAGCTCGCCGCCAGGAAAACCGCTTGGTTCGAACCGTTGCCGCTGGTCCAGAGTGCGCCGGCCTGCCCGATGTCGTTGTTCTGGATCGTGACGTCGACGTTCCCGGTGAAGGCACCGTTGACGTTTGAAAAGACACTGATCGCGGCTTTGGAGGTGGAGCCCAGCCCATCGATCGTGTTGTTGTCGATCAACAGCTCGGTGTGCCCGCCGTCAACAAACGCCGTGATGCCCTGGCCGCCGATGATGGTGTCGAAGTCGTTGTTTCGAATCGTGATGTCCGCATCCGCCGTCGAGCCGCTCGTGATACCGACCGCGCCGAGGGTCACCACGTTGTTCAGGATACCGTTGAACGTGTTGCCGTCGATGTCGGCGAAGAAATTGACATCGCCGAACGGATCCATCTGCACGCCGCCATTTCCAGATGCGACAGCGCTGAGGAAATCGGAGTTCGAGACCGTGAGGCGCACCGCGCCGGTCGCGCCGGTAATGCCCTGAATGTCCAGCGCGTCGCCGAACATGCCGGTGAACGTCGAGCCTGTCACCGTCAGCGTCATGTTGCTGGTGCCCTGCGCCTCCATCAGGATGCCGTCGTTCCCGTCGATCCCATTCGAGAAGGTCGAGTCGGTGATCGTCATCGTCGATACCGCGCTGACGCCGTTGTTGACGAAGTGCAGCCCATCCTCGTTGTTGCCGACGCCGAAGCCGTCGATCGTCACGTTGGTCAACGAGCTGGTGCCTCGCAGATCGGTCGCCAGGATTCCGTGTTCCGCCGGATTGCTGATGTTCACCTGCGTCAGATTCAGATCCTGCGTATTGGTCGCGATGATCGCCGAGCCCGTGGAATTCTGAATCGTCCCTCCCGAGTTGGCCCCGCCGTTGCCGGAAACCGTGAGGCCGCCCGAACTGCCGGTGGCATTCAACACAATGCCGTTGACTGCGCCGCTCGAGGCGATCGACACGAAGTTGAGGTCACTTGCGCCGATCGTCGTGCTCACGACGTTCAACGCCGTGCCAGACCCCGATGCGATGGTGTTGCCCGAGCCCTGCACGGAAACCGTGCCGCCGCCGGTGGCCGTGAAGCCGGCGCCCGACGTCGTCGTGATGTCGAGGCCGTTGCCGCCGGCGTTGAAATTCACCGTCGCGCCGGTGTTGTTGGCCAGGTTCACGCCAGTCGCCGTGCCGGCGACCAGCGCGACTTGCCCGGTGATATTGATGGTGCCGCCCGTGTTGCTGTTGATGTCGATGCCGCTGACGGTGCCGCTTTGCGTGCCGGAGATCGTCACCGTGCCGCCGGTACGCCCCGTGATCTCCAGCAAATCGTTCCCCGCCGCCTTCGTCGAGCTCGCGGCGATCGTGATGGTGCCGTTGCCTCCGCTGATGTCGACGCTGTTGAGTGTCGCGTCGTTGCTGACGCCGATGGAGCCTCCGTTGACGCTCACCGCGTTCGTATTGCCGGTAATGCTGATGCCGTTGCCGAGCATGCCGTCCAGATTGACGGAGCTGAAGGTCACGGCTCCGTTCGCGCCATTCAAGTTGATGGCGTCGGCGCCCGTGTCGTCGATGGTCGTCGTGCCGAACGTGAACGTCGCGGCCGACCCGCCGGTGATGGCAAGGCCGTCGCTCGACGCGCCGCTGGTGCCGAGTACGCCGACCGTGCCGCCGCTGAACGTGCCGGCGCCATCCACGTTGTTGAACGAAATCGCATCGGCCGCCACCGTTCCCGTGGCCGTGAGGCTCGAAAAGGTGATCCCGGAACCGCCGACGCTCACGCCGTCCATGTTCACGACCGCACCGGTGGTGCTGGTCACCGAGTTACTCGCGCCCGTCACGTTGATGGTGCCCCCGCCGGTGGCGACAATGCCCGTGCCCGACGTGGTGTCGATGTCGAGCCCGCCGCCGGTGAAGTTGATCGTGGCCCCGGTGTTGTCGGTCAGGCTCACCGCGCTGAGTGATCCGCTGTTGAGCGTGCTGCTGGCGCCGGAGAACGTGATCGCGCCCGCAGCGTTGTCGTCCACAAGGATGGCGGTGCCGGAGCCGGTGTGCGTGAGCACACCCGACAGCGTGACGCTGTTGGCACCGGCAGCTCGGTCCTGGATGGAGACCACATTGACCGCGCCGGCGGCGGAAATCGTCCCGCCGTAGCTGATCGCAGCCGTACCGCCGGTGTTGGCGCCACCCAGGCCGTCGCCCACCACGAAGGCGGCGCCGGAGGAGCCGGCGATGGCGCCACCGGTGGCCGTGAAGGTGCCTGTCAGCGCCGTCGCCGCACCCCCCAGCTGAATACCATTCACTACGGAGGCGGACGAGGACACCGTGCCGAGGCTCACATTGAGCGCGCCCCCCTCGTCGATGTCGACGGCCTGGCCGAGGCCGGTGATGTTCATGTTGCTGATCGCGAGGGCACCCACCGTTCCGTTGCTGTCGGCGATACCGAAAGCGGAAGCCACGGCCGTTGTCACGTTGATGCCGCTGATGGTGTTGCCGCTCGCCAGCGCGATTCCCGAGTCGGAAGCGACGTTCACGTCGATCGTCGGCCGCGCGCCGCCGCCGGCTTCCACGACGATGGGCGCGCCGCCGAAAGGATTGGCGAACGACAGCGGCTGGTCCGCGCCCAGCAGGGTCTGGCCGGGTTCGAGGTTGATGCCCGCGCCGGTGTAGGTGCCCGACTGGACGTAGATGTAATCGTTGGGACCGGGGCCGCCCGCAAGCGCAGCCGCGGTGTTGAAGTCGCCGACCGAAGTGAAGGGATTGTTCTGCGAACCCACCGGGCCGCTCGGGCTGCCCGGGGGGGTGCTGTCGATGAACCAGACCTGCGGCAGAACGCCGACTTGCAATACGTCGATATCGGCCTCGGTGGTGCCGGTGCCGGACAGGCCCGGGTCCTGCCCGGTGTTGCCGGCGTCGTTGGTCGTCATCGTCACGGTGGAGGGCGTCACCGGCGTGGTGAAGCCGTCGGCCGACTTGTACGAAACGTTGGTGCCGGCCAGGGTGGCGTTGATCTGGGCCACGCTGCCGGTGAGGACGACGGTGCCCGTGCCGTTGGTCGTGATCGTCGCGCCGCCGACGATGCCCGCCGTGCCGCCGCTGGCACCGTTGCCGACGGTCAGCAAAGCGCCATCGTTGGCCGCCAGCGTCGTCGTGAGGTTGGTCGCGCTGCCCGCATCCACATCGCTGATTGACAGGCCGGTGATCGGCGTTGCCGTGTTGGAGAACGCGAGCATCTGCGTCGGGCTCATCGTGTTGACCGGCGCGTCGTTGACGGCCGTGACATTGACCGTTCCGGTGACCGCGACCGACGACTCCGGGGTAGGCGTGCCGTTGTCGGTGATGCTGTAGCTGATCGTGCGGGCCGCGGTGACGGGGTTTTCGCTCGTGTTCTGGTAGGTGACCGACTCGAGCGCCGCTTCGTAGTTGGCCAGCGTGTCGGTGCCCGAGAAGGTGAGGATGCCGGTGACGGCGTTGTAGCTGCCCGTGATGTTGTCCGCGCCGCTGTCGGTGAAGGCCAGCACGTCCTGGCCGGTCGTGAAGTTCGGGGCCGCGATGGTGACGGTGGCGCCGGTGATGCTGTTGCTTTCCGCATCGGCCAGCGTCAAGGCGCTGTCGATCAGGACCGCCGGGTTGTTTTCGGTGTAACTTGCGACGTTTGCCGCGCCACCAATGGTGGGCTTGTCGTTGACGGCCGTAATGTCCACGGTGCTCGTCACCGTGTTGCTCAGGTTGTTGCTGACGCCGCCGTCGTTCACCTCGAAGCTGACCGTGCGCTGGGCGGTGTTCGGGTTGTCGCTGGTGTTCTGGTAGCCGACGCTTTGCAGGAAGGTCTGGTACTGCGCCTTGGTGGCGGTGCCGCTGGTCGTCAGGACGCCGGTGGCGGCGTTGTAGCTGCCGGTGATGCCACCGGAGTTGGTGAACGTGAGCACGTCCTGGCCCGTCACGAAGCCGCCCGAGATGGTCACGGTGGCGCCGGCGATGTTGGCGTTGTCGATATCGGCGACCGCGATGCCGCCGATGAGAACGGTGGGCGCTGCGCCTTCGGTGTAGCCGACCGCCGACGAACCCGTCAACTGGGGCGCATCGTTCACGCCGGTCACCGAGATGTTGCGCGTGACGGCAAGGCTGTTCACATCGCCATCGTTCACCACCCACTCGACGGTCTTGGTGAGCGTCGGGCTCTGGCTCGTTCCGCTGAAAGTGATGGTGCGAAGCGCCGCCTCGTAGTTGGCCACCGTGTCGACGCCGGTCAGGGTCAACGTGGAGGTGCCGGCGTTGTAGCTGCCGGTGATGTTGGCCGTGTTGACGAAGTTCAGCACGTCACCCGCCTCGAAGCCGCCCGAGATGCGGACGGTGGCGCTGTTCAGGTTGGTGTCGTCGACGTCGCTGACGGCCAGGTTGGCGTCGATGAGCGCGGCGGCGCCGTCTTCGATGTAGGACGCCGTTCCCCCGGAGACCGTGGCCACCGGTGCGTCGTTGGCCGCCGTGACGTTCACGGTAGCCGTGGCGCTGTCGACGTTGGTGCCGCCATCGCCGTCGTTGACCGTGAAGGTCACGGTGCGGGCGGCGGTGGACGGGTTGTCCGAGGTGTTGGCGAAGGTGATGTTGCGCGACAGCGCCTGCACGGCCGCCGGGGAGGCCGAGGCATTCAGGCTGATCACCAGATTGACGCCGTTGACGCCGTTGAACGTGCCGTCGATGGTGCCGATGTTGACGCCGCCGTAAGTGACGTTGGAGCCGCTCACGCCGATCTGGCCGGCGGCGACACCTTCATTGCGCACAGCCAGCTGGTCGGCCGCGGTTCCGTTGGCGGTGAAACCCACGGTGAGCGAGCCGCCGCCGAAGTCGGTGGAGTCGATGTCGGTGACCGTCGTCGCGCCCGCGATCACGGCCGCGACGCCGTTCTCGGTGTATCCCAGCACGGCCGCGGCCGTGTCGATATCCGGCGCGTCGTTGACGTTGGTGATGTTGACGGTGGCCGTGGTCGAACCGGTGTCGGTGCCGCCGTCACCGTCGACGACGGTGTACGTCACCGTGCGCGGCAGCGCCGACGGGTTCTGGGACGTATTCGCGAACGTGATGGCGCGCGTCAGCGCCTGCACGGCTGCGAGCGTTGCGTCGGCGTCGAACGTGATGACCAGGTCGGTACCGTTGGTGCCACCCGTGAAGGTGCCGAACGTGACGCCGGCAAAGGTGACGTTGGCCCCGCTCACGCCGATCTGGCCGGCGCCCACGCCGTCGTTGCTGATGGCCAGCTGGTCGGACGCCGTGCCGTTGGCGGTGAGGCTCACCGTGAGGGTGCCGGTGTCGAAGTTGGCGGAGTCGGGGTCCG
>NZ_RKMB01000044.1 GCF_003797765.1 Ramlibacter sp. WS9
TCCCCGCCCCGGGCGTCAGAGCGCGGGATCCCCAACGCCGACGAAGGAAACGCCATGACCAGGAAATCCCGATCCCAGCCCACCTCCAGCCCGGCGCGCAAGCGCGCCACCACTGCCGTGAGCCAGCCGCGGGCCGCTCCGGCCGGCGCCCAACCTTCTTCAGCCACCTTTTCCGCCCCAGCCAATTCCCAAGGAGTCCGCACCATGAGCCGCATCCTGCTGATCGATCTCGCCGAACGTGAACTGCAGGCACGCGCCCGCCTGAAGATTCGCGCAGACCACCTGCAGGCGGTGGAGAACACCAAGGAAACCTCGGGCGGCCTGAGCGTGGACCAGCAGAAGGAACTGCTGGCGCTGCGCGCCGCGCTCGACTCGGACGCACCGGTCGACGAGTTCTACCGCGCCGTCGCCTCGCAGATCGCGCGCAAGCCCTGGAGCGAACTCGCGGGCGGGAAGGATCCGGAGTACGTGCTCAAGTACGGCCTGTTCGGCTCGCAACAGACCAGCATGGAGGCCGACCTGGGCGTGCACGAGCGCGAGATCGCTTCCGTGTGCGGCCTGCTGCAGCTGGACAACCTCACCGACACCAAGAACGCCCGGTTCGTGCGCAGCGTCGCCGAGGCGCAGGGCGAGTACCGGCAGAACATCGAGCTGTTCAACGCGGCCTACGCGCAGTTCAAGGAGCGCTCGGTGGTCACGGTGCAAAGCCAGATCGACAAGGGCTCGCTCAGCGCGTCCGTCATCGGCTGCATCCGGCCCGACGAGTCGATCGCACAGCGCGTGGACACCATTGACAAGCAGGTTCCGAGCAGCGACGAGCGCATCAGCGCCGTATCCGCCCGCACCACCGCGCAGATCGTGCGACGCCTGGTGGCCGACCGCGTGACGCCCAACGACACCTGGCTCTCCAGCCGGCTGGAGACCGCCTTCAGCCTGCTGACCGGCGCCATCGATGGCGCCCCGCCCTCCGCGCTGGAGATCGACCTGCCCGACCTGGAGGTCGCGGTCGATGTCGACATCATCAAGGAGAACCTGCATGCCGTCCAGGCGATCTACTTCTCCTACCAGCTGGAGGAGATGCGCATGTACCAGGTGGTCGAGCGCATCGTCGAGCTGTTCCGCCAGGGCTTGCTGCCGCTGGGCCGCGGCCGCGTGGGCGACTACCTCTACAAGTACTACCAGAAGGCCGGCGAGCGCATCACCGAGAGCGAGCGGCGCGACCTGTATTTCCGCTGCTTCGGGGCGCCCGGCGGCAATCCGGGTGCGGGCGAGCCCAACCGCGATTTCAACGAGCTGTGGCTGCGCTTCCTCTCGGCCGTGTCCAGCTTCGCGCGGCAGCTCACGGTGGACCGCCTCCTGCGCAGCTCGGTGCCGATGGCGGTGTCGCAGGAGCAGGTGCGCAAGGCCGGCCGCGACCTGGGCGCCAACCTCTCGCGCAACGGCTACGGCATCGCCTACAACGCTGCGATCGAGATGCAGCAGTCGATCCTGGAATTCCGCGATGTGCTCACCGACCCGGACCTGCGCAACGTGTTCGGCGCGCGCGACATGTGGCAGGTGATCGACCTGGTCAACGCCAACTACCTGGGTGGCACGCGCAACACGCACCGCTTCCGCACGCAGTCGCGCAACGGCGCCATCATCGTGCGCTGGATCGCGAACCACGTGCAGCAGCTGTCCAACGTCGCCGGCCCGGTGCTGCAGATCGACCAGATCGTCAATCCGCAGATGTTCCGTGTGGACCCCGATCACAAGCCCACGGTGGACCCGACCGACTGGGACCTGGTCAACGCCTGCGAACAGTGGCTCGCCGTGGGCGGCGTGCAGGACCAGAGTGTCGAGCAATACGCGCAGCCGATCGAAGCACCCATCACGTCCAGCCGCCCCATCGGCATGCCGCAGTTCGCCCGCGACGCGCTCGATGCCGCCGGCATCAACCTGCCCGCATGACGGACCACGGAGAACCATCATGCATGTGACCGAACGAACCCCCCGGCCGATGGCGGAACACGTCGTGAGGTCCCTGCGCAGCGCGTCGGCCGCGCTGGGCGTGCAGGACCCGACGCCCTTGCTGGACGGCCTGATCCGCCGCAGCTTCTCGCGCCCGGACGACGACATGAGCTACGCGCACAACCACCTCGCGCCCGGCGCGGTGGCCTATGAGCCCTCGTTCTCCGAAACCGAGCCCCGGGCGCTGCGCTTCACCATCGAGCCGCTGGGGCCTGACGCCTCGCCGCTGGCGCGGCGCGACGAAGCCACGCGCGAGATGCGCCGGCTGGTCGGCCCCGCCTTCGGGCGCGACAGCCTGCGCTGGTTCGACACGCGCAGCGAAGCGTGGCGCGGCTTCTCCGGAATGAACTGGATGAACTACGGCGCCTGGTTCGGCAGCGCGTTCGACGAGGACGGCCTGTACGCGACCAAGATCTACTACGAGCTCGCGCCCCAGCAGGTCGAGGCGCTCGCACCGTCGCTGGCGCGCCTCACGCGCGAAGTGATGGAAGTGATGCCGCGCCTCGCGCCCATCTTCACCTCCATCGGCTGCAGGAAGGACACCGGAAGCCAGCGCGTGACCTTCATGCACCGTGGCCCGCTGGCCCTCAACACCCTTGGGCCGCTGATGAACCACCTGGGCATCGGCCACCAGTTGCCCAGCCTGATGCGCACCGTCGGCGTGGCGCTGGGCGGCCGCTTCGAGCTGCCGCAGGGCGCGGTGCTGATCGGCATGCGGGAAACGCAAAGCGGCGTCGAGCTCAAGCTCGAAGTGCTGCTGGCCGCGCTGCCGGACCTGCCGGTGCGCTTTCTCGACCTGCTGCGGCTGGGCCTGGCGGAGCGGCCGCGCCAATTGGGCGCGCTGGACCGCTGGCTGGGCGCGTTCGGCGTGGAGGACGCGAAGGAAGGCGGCAACTTTTCGGTGCTGTCGGTGCGCGTCACGCCCAAATCCAGCGCGCGCATCAGCCTCTACGTGCGCCCGATCGAGTTCGAGTTGCGCGACACGATCGAGGAACGGTCGCTCGCCTGAACGCGGGCCCTCAAGAATCACCCATAGCAACCGAGGAGAGCTCGATGCAAGCCCCCGCCACCAAACCCCCGGTCAGCGCCGAAACCCTGAACGCCGCGCGCGACAAGGTGCGCGCGCTGCTGGAGAGCAGCGAAGCCTACGCGCAGATGCCGGAAGACAAGCGCAAGGCACTCGCGCACGACCTGGTGCAGGTGGGCGCGTTCCTGGCCGAGCCGGGCATGCGCGTCGCGCCCCAGCACATGAGCTCGGACGTGCTGGCACTGGCGCAGGCCGACGGCTCCACCAACATCAAGGACCAGCCGAAGTTCGGGCAGGCCGTGAGCACCGGCGTGGAGCAGGCGGTGGCGCTGATCGAAGGCGTGAACTTCCCGGCTTTCGTCAGCGGCCTGATCGAAGGCGTGTTCCATTCGATCGTGAAAAGCTCGATCGAGCAGATGGAGGCCTACGGCAAGCTCGTGGCCGACGTGTCCAAGAGCCTGAACCAGTTCCGCGACGACAACACCACCGCCAACCAGGGCCGCGACCAGCTGGTGGACCAGTTTCCCGACCTGTTCGAGATCCAGATGCCGGGCGGCGACGACCCGTTCGGCGGCTTCGGTGACTCCGCGCCTGCAGGCCCGCGCGCAGTGCTGCGCGAGGGCGTGAACGAAAGCGCCGCGGTTGCGCGCGTGAACGCCTCGTTGCCGCTGGACAAGCCCATCACCAAGCTCGACGACGAGCTGGTGGAAGCCTTGCTCGTGCCCGCCGCGCGCACGCAGATCGCGACCGGCCGCCAGCAACTGCTCGCGACCATGGTGATGATGGGCATCAACCGCATCGTGGTGACCGACGGAAAGATCCAGG
Source organism: Ramlibacter sp. WS9 (assembly GCF_003797765.1). Taxonomy (GTDB): domain Bacteria; phylum Pseudomonadota; class Gammaproteobacteria; order Burkholderiales; family Burkholderiaceae_C; genus Ramlibacter. Next base: position 3,863 of record NZ_RKMB01000044.1, read on the forward strand.
CCAAGGTGATGTTTGACTTTCAGGCGAAGGACAACCGGCGCTACCAGGCCAGCGCCAGCCAGTTCGACTACGCGAAGGACGCCTACGGCAACCTGCAGAAGACGCGCGGCTACGAAGGCGAGCACGAGAGCGGCTCCAAGGGCGGCAGCTACACGCGCGACAAGGACGGCGCGGTGTCCAGCGACAGCGCCGGCTACTACAGCAAGGGCACGTACAAGTACTCCGAGAAGCCGGTCATCACCGCCATGAGCAGCTCGCGGCTGGCGGACGACTCGTCCCTGCAGACCAAAGCGTCGCTGCTGGGCAACGTGGAGGTGAACTTCAAGAGCGACTACCTGCCGCTGGAGAAGATGGCCACCCCCGAAAACATCGCGGCGATCCAGATGAACGCGCAACCCGGGATGGTGAAGAACATGGCGGCGCGGCCGCAACGGCCCGCCGCGCCGCCGGCCACGGCCACCGCACCCGCACCTGCCGCCTGACACAGTTCACCCAGATACCGGAGAACAACCATGGCGGCCGCTGCCACGCTTATCGGCACACCCCTGCAGGGCCCAGACGACGCGACGCTGGACGCCGTCCGTCCCGAGGTGCGCACCCTGCTGGAACGCTCGCCCGGTTTCGCCGGCCTCCCGGCCGCGCAGCAACGCGATATCGCGCAGACCATGGTGCGGGTGGCGGCGTTCATGGCCAACCCGCATGGCCTGGCGCGCGAGGAGTTCGAGAACCCGCAGCTGATCAAGGAAGTCGCCGCGGCAGCCGCGGCGCCGCGGGAGCCCACCGCGCAGGCACTGGCGGGCGTCGACGATGCAAAGAACAAGGCCTCGTCCAAGATCGGCACCTTCGCCGGCGCCGACTTCAAGGCCGGCGCCTTGCAGCAGGGCACGCAGGAGTTCAAGAACCTGGTGGGCGCGGTGGACTTCCCGGCCTTTGTCGGCGGGCTGATCCAGAACGTGTTCCAGGCCATCGTCACCGCGTCCATGCAGCAGATGGAGGCCTACGGCAAGTTGCTGAAAGCCGTCGCGCAGACCGTGGACCAGTTCGCGCAGGACAACATCAGCATGAACAACGCGCGCGATTGGCTGTCGGAGAAGTATCCGGACATCCTGTCCGTGGAGACCGAAGGGGAAGACGCCGCCGGCCCGCGCCTTGCCGTGCGCGGCGAAGACCAGGACGCGGCGCTGGCGCGCATCAACCAGGAGCAGCAACTGCTCAAGCCCATCACCGACCTGTCGGACCCGGAGCAGGAAGCGCGCCTCGTCACCGCGGCCCGCACGCAGATGGCCCGCATGCGCCAGCAGATGCTGTCGTCGATGGTGCTGCTGGGCATCAACCGCATCGTCGTGACCGACGGCCTGATCAACGCCAAGGTGATGTTCGATTTCCGTGCCAGCGACCAGGCAAAGCGCCGGGCGAAGGCGTCGCTGTTCGACCGCGAGTCCAGCAGCAATAGCAACACCACTGCCGCGTCCATCGGCCTGCCCTGGGGCGGCGCGGGCACGGTGAACACCAACGAGCAAAGCCATGTGACGACGGTGCAGTCGTCGGTGGATGAGAACAGCGAATCGAAGGCCGAGCTGAAGGCCAAGCTCACCGGCGAGGTGCGCGTGAATTTCAAGAGCGACTACTTCCCGATGGAGAAGCTCGCCTCACCCGGCATGATCGCCTCCATCCAGGGCAATGCGACGCCGTTCGACCCGAACCCGCCGCGCCCGGCCGCACCTGGCGCGACGGCGCCCGCGCGCGCCACCGTCTGAGCCGCCATGGACAGCGCCGTCCTCATCCCGCTCGAAGACGCCGTCCCCGCGGCGGCGCAGGAGGACCCGCGCAGCGAGTCATACACCGAAGCGTCCAGCGAAGCGATCTCGCTCGCCCTGGCCCTGCAGCAGGCGCAGGAATGGACGCCGCAGATCCTGAGCCTGGCGCTGGCGTCGCTGGGTGACATCGACCTGCCCGCACCGGCCGCGCCGCCGCGCGATGCCAACGTTTTGTCGGTGCTGCCCACGCTCTACTGGGTGCAGGGCCTCGACCAGGCCGGGCTGTTGAAGGCGGCCGACACGGTGGCCGCGCTGTGGAGTAGCGGCGCGATCACCGTGTCGCTGCTGGACCGCGGCCAGGCCTTGCAGGGCTACTGGAAGAAGCGGCGCGAGCGGCTCACCGCTGACGAGCGCACCCACCTGCTGGGCCTGGTGTTCGACGCGCGCGATTTCGAGCCCGCCATGCGGCGCCTTTGCGACGCCTTGATCGCGCTCGCCGACAACGCGGGCCGGCATGACATCCGCGAGGAAGTCGGATTGCAGCAAGCTGCGTCGGTGCTGCTGGACCTGTGCGGCTCGCGGCTCGAGGGCGCGCCCACGATGGCGGCGGCCGACCTGTTCGCGCAGACGCGCGCAGCCGTCGACCTGCTCTCGGCGCGCGCGCTGCAAACCGCCTTCGCCGTGCGCGACTTCTACAGCCTGATCGAGCTGGGCGACCGCGCGGCCGGCCGGCCGATGGGTCGTGCGCGACGCCTCGCCGAGCGCGCCCAGGCGGGCGCGGCCGTCCTGCGCTGGCTGGCTGTGGCCGCCGCGCGGCAGTTCGCGATCGACCCGCGAGCGGCGGAATTGCAAACCCTGATGGGCGATGCGCAGCGTTGGCTGTTGAACAGCGACACGGGCCCCGCCCTCCCGGAGCCCGGCCATGAATTCGGTCGCTTCGCCACCGCGGGTTGACGCGCCCGGCGTGCTGTCGCCGCCTCCCGTGTGGCTGCGGGCGGCGGTGCGCGACGTGCTGAGCGAAACGCGCAGCTACACGGAGCTGAGCCCCGAGGACCGCCGCGGCCTGGCGCAGGCGATGGTGCGTGTGGGCCAGCTCGCCGCCGACTGCGTCGCCGAAGAACGCGAGGCGCAGGCACAGATCGAGGCGGCCCCCTCGAAGCCAGGCCATGCGGCGCAGCCGATGGCGAAGGCACTGGCCGACCAGCCCGGCTTCGGCGAATCGGCACGCCGCATCGGCGACATCACCCGCGACACGCTGCAAGCCATCTCGTTCCCACGTTTCGTCACCGATCTTTTGAACGGCGTCTTCCGCGCCATGAACGACTCGAGCCAGGCGCAGCTGCAGCAGTACCTGCAACTGCTCAACGCCGTCTCCAGCACGGCGAGCGGCTTCGAACAGACGCAGACCAGCGAGATCCAGGTGCGCGCCTGGCTGGTCGACCACTTCCCCGACAGCTTCGAGATGGACCTGCCCGAGCCGCCGGAGCCGGGCGACCCGCCGCCCGACCCGGAGGACGTGGAGCCGCCCCGGCTGCGGCTGCGCGCGGGCGCCTCCATGCCGCCGGCCGACGGCTTGCGCGCCGCGCTGGGCGTGGAGCCGAACCAGGAGTTCAACGCGAGCAACCCCGAGGCGCTGGTGCCGCTCGCGCGCCGCCAGCTCGCGCGGCAGCGCCAGCAGATGCTGGCGACGATGGTGCAGATGGGCATGCAGCGCATCATCATCGACGCGGGCAAGATCAACGCGTCGATGCGCTTCCACATCGACACGCGCAGCGCCGCCAACCAGGACCAGGGCAACCAGTTCAGCATGCAGAACCGCGTGCGCGCAGCGGGCAGCTTCGGCGCCGGACCGTGGGGCGTCAGCGCCGAGGTGGAAAACACCATCGCCTTCGTCACCACCAACCGGCAACAGACCACCGAAGAGATCAACACCAGCGCCGACCTCAATTCGTCGGTGGAACTGCACTTTCACACCGACGCCGTCCCGCTCAACCGGCTCGCCGCGCAGGCCCAGGCCGACCGGGTGCGCGGCGCCAGCCTCAACCCCGACCATGAAGCCGAGCTGGCGGCGGGCCGCGCGACCACGGAGCGGCTGGCCGGCGCGCGCACCGCGGAAGAGTCGCGCCGCGGCGGCGTGGACGGCGCCGTGCGGTCGGCCACGCCGCCGGCCCTGTCCACCGAGCCCCTGCGCGTGCCGGCGCCGGGAAGCAACCCGGCAGCGACGCCCGCGCCGACACCTGCCCCGACGCCAACCCCTACACCGGCTCCCACGCCTGGGCCTACGCCCGCGCCCACCGTCCATTGAAGCGCGCCATGCTCCCCGCGTTCAGGCCAGCGGGTGGCGATCCGCGTCGTCACCGTGGCGCTGCAGCTTCGAGTCCGCCTGAGCCAAATACCACTGCGCGCGAGCGATCAGCTCGCGCGGCGAGAGCTGGCTCGCGTCCTCGCCGCCCACCGGCCGGTACGCGGGCTGCGCCTCGGACACCTGCAGCGGCCGGATCTGCCACTGGACCGGAGCGGTCGGCACGGGCGCGCTGTTGCGCCCCACGGCGCTGTCGGCGATCTGTTGGTAGAGGGCCATGGTCTCGCGCATGGGCTCGATCGCGAGTTCCTTGCGCAGCGCGTTGCGGCACAGCTCGAATTGCTGCAGCGCCAGCGCGCGCTGGCCGTGCAGCATGAAAAGGCGCATCAGTTCCCGGTGCACGTCCTCGCGCAGCGGGTCGCGGTCAAGGATGGCCTGCCCATGGCCGATCGCGGCGGCGTAGTCTTGAGCAAGGGTGCTCACCTGCATCAGGCGCGCCAACGCGTTGAATAGGGTGCGCCGGTGCATTTCACGCACCCGCAACGCCCAATCGTCGGTGAATCCGGCCAGGATGTCGTCGCGGTACATCGCCACGCCGCGCCGCAGCTGGTCGATGTGCGACGCGTCCAACTGGTCCATCGGCTTGGCCAGGCCCGGGGCGACCAGCCGCGAGAACTCGTCCACGTCCACCCGAAGCTTCGCCTCCACCGGCAGGCCCACGGCCCCTCGCTTGTCGCACACCACGATCTCGTCCTGCGCCAGGGGCGGGCGCGCAAGCGCCTTGCGAAGACGCCAGAGCGCGGTGTTGAACGATTGCAGGCTGCCGGTCTCGGCCTGGTCGGGCCAGAGCGCGGTGAGGAGTTCGCCGCGGGCGAAGAAGCGGCCTCGCGCCAGCGCCAGGTAGGCCAGCAGGCTGCCGGGCCGGCCAGAGAGGTCGATGGATGGCCAAGGAGCCGGGCCGTCGCAATTGGCGACGGACAAATGCCCGAACAGGCAGAGATACAACATGGTTCCTCCGAGATCGTTGTCGCTCTACCGCCGGGCCACTCCGGCCGACGTGTACTCCCTCCTGGTCACCAGACTCCGCCGAAGTACGCAGGGGTAGTACTTGTACACGGCGCCGAGCCGGTTGTACCCTGTCAACCTTCACAGTCGCGGTTACGAAACGTGATGCACCGGAGTCCGGGCGAACTGGCGGTTACAAACTGGTCAAAAAAGCAGCATCCCGGGCCGAAATCGCGGACCCGCGACAATAGGGCGCTGTTGCTGGCCGGAAATGGCCCTCACAGCCCCTTTCTGTCCCGTGTACGCCCGGCGCGTACCCATTTGCGAATTCGACCCATGGCAAGCCTCACCCACCTCGAAGAATCCCGGCGCCGCCGCACCTTCGCCATCATTTCCCACCCCGACGCGGGCAAGACCACGCTGACGGAAAAGCTGCTGCTGTTCTCCGGCGCGATCCAGATCGCCGGCAGCGTGAAGGCGCGCAAGGCGTCGCGCCACGCCACGTCCGATTGGATGGAGATCGAAAAGCAGCGCGGCATCTCGGTGGCGTCTTCGGTCATGCAGATGCTCTACCGCGACCACGTGATCAACCTGCTGGACACCCCCGGCCACAAGGACTTCTCGGAAGACACCTACCGCGTGCTCACCGCCGTGGACTCGGCGCTGATGGTGATCGATGCGGCGAACGGTGTGGAAGCGCAAACCCGTCGCCTCATTGAAGTGTGCCGCCAGCGCGACACGCCCATCATCACGTTCGTCAACAAGATGGACCGCGAGGTGCGTGAGCCGCTGGACATCCTGGACGAAGTCGAGCGGGAACTCGGCATGCCCTGCGTGCCGATGACGTGGCCCGTGGGCCAGGGCAAGACCTTCGGCGGCATCATGAACCTGCGTAGCAAGGCGATGACCGTGTTCGAGTCCGGTTCCGAGCGCCGGCCCCAGGATTTCGAGACCATTCCCCTGTCGGAGCGCGAAACGCTGTTGAAGCGCTTCGGCCATGAATTCGAAACCGCCGAGCAGAGCATGGAGCTGGCTGTCGGCGCTTCGCCGACGTGGGACCACGCGGCCTTCCTGGCGGGCAAGCAAACGCCGGTGTTCTTCGGCTCCGGCGTCAACAACTTCGGGGTGATGGAAGTGCTGGAGGCGCTGGTCGACCTGGCGCCTTCGCCGGGCCCACGCACCAGCCAGCTGATGGTGAACAAGCAGCCGGTCGTGAAAGTGATAGCGCCCGACGACCAGAATTTCTCCGGCGTGGTGTTCAAGGTCCAGGCCAACATGGACGCCAATCACCGCGACCGCATCGCCTTCGTGCGCATGGCCTCGGGCAAGTACAGCCCGGGCATGAAGCTCAAGGTCCAGCGCACGGCCAAGGAACTGCGGCCGACGTCGGTCGTCACTTTCCTCTCGCAACGCCGGGAAGCAGTGGACGAGGCCTACGCCGGCGACATCATCGGCTTCACCACGCACGGCGGGGTCCAGCTGGGCGACACCATCACCGACGGCGCGAACCTGCAGTTCACCGGCCTGCCGTTCTTCGCGCCGGAACTGTTCATGACCGTGATCCTGAGGAACCCATTGCGTACCAAGCAGCTGCAACAGGGCCTCGCGCAGTTGGGCGAAGAAGGCGCGATCCAGGTGTTCCGGCCGGAGATCGGCGGGCCGATGCTGCTGGGCGCCGTCGGCCAGCTGCAGTTTGAAGTGGTTCAGCACCGGCTGAAGGCCGAATACGACGCCGACATCCGGCTGGAAGGCTGCCAGTACACAGGTGCACGGTGGATCACAGCCGACACCCCGGCCGAACTGCGCGCCTTCACTGACGCCTATCCGCAACGGATGGCGCTGGACGCGGCCAACGCGCTGGCCTTTCTCTGCACTTCGCCGTATGACGTGCGGCTGGCGCAGGAACGATTCCCCAAGATCCACTTCCATCCGTTGCGTGAACACGCCGGACTGGCGCTACAGAACGCCGGTTAGCGCGCGGTCACGGCCATAATGGCCGATACCAAAATTGCGGAGGCGGCGATGAAAGTGTTCACCCTGGCAGGCTTGCGCGCGCTGGCCACCACCATGCTCGCGGCATCGCTGCTGGCCGCCTGCGGCGGCGGCGGCAGCAACGCCGGGGCCTGCGTCAGCGGCAGCGCCGCGGTGTGCGCCGGAGACAACTCCACACCTGCGACACCGGCACCGGTAGCCAGCACCGGCTCCGACGCGGTGGCCAACGTCTGCACGGCCGACGGCATGAAAGCGTTCACGCGCGCCTACCTGGACGAGGTTTACCTGTGGTACGGGGAGATCCCGGCCGTCAATGCAGCAAGCTACAGCAACCTGGACGACTACTTCTACGCCCTGCTCACGCCCCAGCTTGACGCCACGGGCCAGCTCAAGGACCGGTTCAGCTTTGTCGTCAGCAGCGCCGATGCGGATTCGCTGCTCACGGGCAACAACATCGGCTACGGCGTTCGCTGGGAAACCGATGCACAGGGGCGGCAACGCGTGGCGTTCGTCGATGCCGGATCGCCCGCGCTGGCCGCAGGCCTCGTACGCGGGGGTGAACTGGTCCAGGTTCTCACGCCGGGTGCGTCGTGGTTCCCCAATGCATTGGCCACCATCACGTTCACCTACCGCGACGCCCCCGGCGGCTTGGCCCGCAGCATCACCCTCACATCGGCGCCGGTGCAGGAAGACCCGGTGCCCCTGGTGCAGACGCTCACTTCGGGGGCCGGGCGCAAGGTTGCCTACCTGCTGTTCAACGCTCACACCAGTGGCGCCCAGGACCAGCTGATCCCTGCCGTCCAGTCGGCCCAGGCCGCAGGCGTGCAAGACCTGGTGCTGGATCTGCGCTACAACGGCGGTGGCTATCTCTACACCGCGATGACGCTGGGCTCCATGATCGCCAGCAGCGCGGCGGACGGGCGCGTCTTCGAGCAGCTGCGTTTCAACGACAAGCGCGGGGCCGATACCGAAGCGTCGACCACGTACTTCTCGGGCGCGGTCCAGTACGGAGAACCGGGTTCACCCGAAGGGACGTTGCTGCCGCGTCTCGCATTGCCTCGGGTCTTCGTACTCACCACCGGCGGCACCTGCTCGGCCAGCGAGGCCGTGATCAACAGCCTGCGCGGCGTCGGCGTCGAGGTCGTCATCATCGGCGGCACGACTTGCGGCAAGCCCTATGGCTTCAGCCGGCGCGACAACTGCGGCACGGCCTACTTCCCGATCGAGTTCCAGGGCGTCAATGCCGTGGGCTTCGGCGATTACGCCAGCGGCTTCGCGCCCACCTGCTCGCTGCCCGACGACTTCGACCATGCACTGGGCAACCAGAGCGAGCGCCTGTTGTCCGCCGCGCTGAAGTACATCGACACCGGCGCGTGCCCGGCGCCGACCGCCGCGGCCCCGCTGTCCTCGCGCAGCATGTCGACCGCGCCTCAGAGCACTTCGATGCGCGGCAAGGTACTGCTGCCGCCGCGCCGTTGACCGCATGATCCTGCTGGACCGCTCGGCCTTCACCGGCCAGTCGCTGGTGGGCGTGCTCACCGACATCGACGACACGCTGACCACCGAAGGCGCGATCACGGCCGACGCACTAGATGCGCTCGGGGCGCTGCATGAAGCGGGCGTCCACGTCATTCCCATCACCGGACGGCCGGTCGGCTGGAGCGAGCCGTTCGCCCTGCGCTGGCCGGTCGACGCGATCGTGCCGGAGAACGGCGCCGTCGCGCTGGTGCGGCAGGGCCAGGCGCTGCGCAAGCTCTACCAGCAAGACGAGGCGCTGCGCGCCGCCAACTTCGTCCGCATGCAGCAGGTGGCGCGGCGCATCGTGCGCGAAGTGCCGGGCGCCGTGCTGGCGCAAGACAGCGCTGGTCGCGAAACGGACATCGCGGTCGACCACAGCGAATTCGTCCACCTGCCGCCCGAGCGCATCGCGCAAGTCGTGCGGATGATGCAGGACGAAGGCATGAACGCCACCGTCAGCTCCATCCACATCAACGGCTGGTATGGGGACCACAACAAGCTCGCCGGAGCGCGCTGGATCGTGCGGGAGCTGTTCGGCCGCGATCTCGATTCGGAGATCGATCGCTGGGTCTACGTGGGCGATTCGACCAACGACGTGCTGATGTTCGAGCACTTCCCCCACAGCGTGGGTGTAGCGAACATCCGGCGGTTCGAAGCGGAGCTCACCCACCCGCCGCGCTACGTCACGCCGAGCGAGCGGGGCACCGGTTTTGCCGAGGTGGCGCGCGCCATCCTCTCAGCGCGGACCTGATCACGAGCCCTTGGCGAGCCCCAGCTTCTCGACCAGCGCCTTCTCCTTCACAAACGTCTCCTCTGCGAACTTGGCATAGCCGGCCGAGCTCATGTACATCGGCAGCATGTCGTAGCGGGCCAGGGCCTGCACGTAGCTCGGATCTTCCATCGCTTTCTTGAAGCCGTCATGCAGGCGCTTCACCACCGCCGGCGGTGTGCCGCGCGGCGCGCCGATGCCGAACGGCGAGTTCTGCACGATGTCGATGCCCAGTTCCTTGAGCGTCGGCGCATCGGGAAATTTGGCCAGGCGCTTCTCGCCCCAGGTGTTGAGCACGCGCAGCTTGCCCGCCTCCACCAGCGGCGCGAAGCCGGTCGAATCGGACGCCGCCATGACGTGGCCACCCACGATGGCCTGCGCCAGGTCCGCACTGCCCTTGTAGGGCACGTGCTGCAGCTGGATGCCCAGCTTCTGCGCGATCAGCTCGGTGGTGAGGTGAGGGCTCGTCAGCGTGCCGGTGGAGCCGTACGTGAGGCGCCCGGGGTTCGCTTTGGCCCAACCCACGAAGTGCGTCCAGGTCTTGAGCGGCGAGTCGGTGGGCACCACCATGCCGAATGCGTAGCCGGTGACGTTGATGACGTAGGTGATGTCCTTGACCGGGTCCCAGTTGATCTTGGTGGTGTAGGGCAGGCGGAACACGCCCAGCGGGATCTGCGCCAGCGTGTAGCCGTCGGCGGCCGTCGTCTGCAGCTGCTGTGCGGGCAGCGTGCCGCCCGCGCCGGGCTTGTTCTCGATAATCACCGTTTGCCCGAGCGCCTTCGATGCGTTGTCGGCGAGCGAGCGCATCGTGATGTCGGTCGGCCCACCGGCCGGGAACGCGATGATGAGCTTGATCGGCTTGGCCGGGAACGTCTGAGCGAAAGCGTTGAACGAAGGCGCCGCGATGCTGGCGGCGGCAAGTTGCACGAGTTGTCGGCGGCGCATGGAAACTCCTGTATGGCGATACCGCCATTGGGCCCGGGGTGGCGCCGCGCATCAATCCGTGCTGACCCTGCGCGCGGTCCTAGAATGTCGCAAAAGCGACCGCATGGCAGCCATCGACCTTCCGACTTCACCCATCGAACGGCCGCGCCTGTCCGACACCATCTACGGGCAGCTGCTCGACGAGATCATGGCTGGGCGCTTCTCCGCGGGTGACAGGCTGCCCACGGAGAACCAACTTGCCCAGCGCTTCTCGGTCTCGCGGCCGGTCGTGCGCGAAGCACTGCAGCGGCTGCAAACCGACGGTGTTGTCATCGCCCGCCAGGGTTCAGGCACGTATGTGCAACGCAGCCCGTCACAGCGCGTGGCCGAGCTCACGACCAAGGTCAGCCTGCACGAGGTGCTGCAGGTGATGGAACTGCGCATGGCGCTGGAAGAGCTCGCCGCGCGACTGGCCGCGCGCAATCGCACCGACGAGCAGCTGCGCGCGATCATGCAGGCGCGCCAGCAGCTGTCTGATGTGTTCGGCCAGGGCGCGCGGGCAAAGGAAGCCGATTACGGATTTCATCGCGCGATCGCCGTGGCTTCGGGCAACGGCTTGCTGGTGCAGGCGCTGGACCAGCTGTCGGACCGCGTGCAGGGCGGCATGAACGTCACGCTCTCGCTGACGCGGGAAGCCTCGGAGCAGCGGCGCGAGCGCGTGCTGGACGAGCACGACCGCATCGTCAACGCGATCCGGGTCGGCGATGCCGAAAGTGCCTCGATCGCCATGCGCTATCACCTCGACCAGGCGCGCAATCGCCTGCTGGACCGCGATCTGGACCGCTGACAGCCTGAGGATATTTGTTTACAACTTTCCCGGTTATTGGTAAGGTTGTCAAACGAATTATCTTCCAGGAACGTCGCTCCCTTGAAAACCTCGCCCGTCACGCCCGCCGATCTGCGCGGCTCCGTCCTTGCCGTTCCGCCCATGCCGCGCCATGCCGACGGCAGCATCAACCCCGAAGGCAACCGCCTGCTGCTGGCTCACTTGCGCGCCGGCAAGGTCACCACCTTCATGTACGGCGGCAACGCCAATTTCTACAACCTGGGCGTGGCCGAACTCGGCCGCGTGCTGGACGCGCTCACGCCGCTGCTGGCCGCGAACGACTGGCTGATCCCGTCCGTCGGTGCCGACTTCGGCAAGGCCGCGGAGCAGGTCGCGCTCTTGCGCGAGCGCGCGTTCCCCACGGCCATGGTTTTGCCGCTGCGATTCCCCGCCAACCCGGTGGGCGTGGCGCGGGGGCTGGGCAAGCTGGCGGAGCGCTATGGCCGCGCGGTGATCGCCTACGTCAAGGACGAGGGCTACATCGACAACGCCGACCTCGCCGCGCTGGTGAAGGAAGGCTCGGTCTGCGCCGTCAAGTACGCCATCGTCCGGCCGGACCCGCGCCAAGATGCCGTGCTGGCCGACCTGGTCGAGCGCATGAGCCCCGACCTGATCATCAGCGGCATCGGCGAGCGCCCGGTGATCGACCATTTCCGCACGTTCGGCCTGCGCGCCTTCACTTCCGGCTCCACCTGCGTGGCGCCGGCGCTGTCCAACAAGATCCGCGAAGCCCTGCACGCAGGCGACGACGCGACGGCAAAAGCCACGCGCGAGTTGTTCATGCCGCTGGAAGATGCGCGCGACGCCACCTCGCCGATCCGCATCCTGCACGCCGCAGTGGACCTGGCCGGCATCGCGCCGACCGGCCCCATCGGCGAGTTCCTCTCGGTCATCGACGACGAGAAGATCCAGGACAAGCTGCGTGCGGTCGCGATGGACCTGCTCGCCCGCAACGACGCCGCCGTGCCCCGCACCCGCGCTGCCGCCACCGCGTCATGAGCCGGCCTCGTGTCCTGCAAGCGGGCCCGGCGATGCGGGCGCTGGAAGCTGCGCTGGCCGCACAGTTCGACTGCCATTCGCTTGCCAAGCAGAGCGACCCGAAGCGCTTCCTCGCCGAACAGGGAAGCACCTTCGAAGCGCTGGTCACGTCAGGCAAGAGCGGTGCCGACGGCGCGTTGATGGATGCGCTGCCCGCGCTGAAAGCGATCACGCATTTCGGCGTCGGCTACGACACGGTCGACGTGACCGCGGCCGCGCAGCGCGGCATCCCCGTCAGCAATACGCCCGATGTGCTGAACGACTGCGTGGCCGATGTGGCGATGGGCCTGCTGATCGACGCGGCACGCGGACTCAGCGCGTCGGATCGATTCGTCCGCAGAGGCAACTGGCTGAAAGGCCCCTTCCCGCTTGCGACCCGCGTCAGCGGCAAGAAGCTGGGCATCGCCGGCCTGGGTCGCATCGGGCAAGCCATCGCGAAGCGCGCGCAGGGCTTCGACATGGCCATCCGCTATCACTCGCGCCGCCCGGTGGCCGGCATCTCTTTCCAGCACGAACCGTCGCTGGCGGCCCTGGCCGACTGGTGCGACTTCCTGGTCGTGATCGTGTCGGGCGGCGCGGCGACGAAGCACCTGGTGTCCGCGGACGTGATCCGCGCGCTGGGGCCTAAGGGCTACCTGATCAACGTGTCGCGCGGCAGCGTGGTCGATGAGGCCGCGTTGGTCGATGCCCTCGTGAACAAGCGCATCGCCGGTGCCGGACTCGACGTGTTCGAGGACGAGCCGAACGTGCCGCAGGCGTTGATGGGACTGGACAATGTCGTGCTGCTACCGCATTTGGCCAGCGGTACGCACGAGACCCGGCAGGCAATGGCCGATCTCGTCATGGCCAACCTGCATTCGATCTTCGACACCGGCAAGTTGCTGACACCGGTGCCCGCGCCCGCCTGAGCCATTCCAAATTCAAGGAGACAAGTCAATGAAGTCCGAACGCAACGTCTTTTTTATTGTCACGGCGCTGATGCTGCTGCTGGCCCAGTTGCTGCTCGTGCCGGTGCACGCCCAGGGTGCCTGGCCCAACGGCCAACCGATCAAGGTCATCGTGCCGTTCCCGGCCGGCGGCGCATCCGACCAGATCGGCCGCATCATGGCCAAGGCCATCGGCGACGAGCTCAAGGTGCCCGTCGTGGTCGAGAACCGCTCGGGCGCCAACGGCGGTGTGGGCGCTGCGGTCGTGGCGAAGGCCGCGCCCGACGGCTACACGCTGCTGGTCGGCAGCATCGGCGTCTATGCGATCAACGCCGCGCTCTACAGCAAACTGCCTTATGACCCGTTGAAGGACTTCGCCCCGATCTCGGTGCTGGTGTCCACGCCCAACGTTCTTGTGGTGCCGGCGACGTCGCGCTTCAACACGGCGCGCGAGCTCATGGCGTACATGAAGCAGAATCCCGGCAAGCTCTCCTATGCCTCATCCGGCGCCGGTTCGTCCGATCACTTGACGGCCGAACTGTTCAAGAAAGCGGTGGGCGGCTTCGCGGTGCATATCCCCTACCGCGGCGGCGCTCCCGCCATGCAGGACATCATCGCCGGCCAGGCCGACTTCATGTTCAGCAACCTCGGCCCCGCCATGCCGTTCATCAAGGGCGGGAAGATGAAGGCGCTGATGCTCACAGCCTCCAAGCCGGCGACGCTGCTGCCCGACGTTCCGATCGCGTCCTCAGTGGGCACCAACGTCGAGGTGACCAGCTGGCAAGCAGTCGCCGCACCCGCCGGCACGCCGCCCGCCATCGTGCAGCGGCTGCACCAGATCGCGGTGAAGGCCATGGCGGCGCCGGACGTGAAAGAGCGCATGGCGAGTCAAGCCTTCGACATCGTCGCCAACTCGCCGCAGGAATTCAGCGACTTCCTGAAGAAGGAAGTGGCGCGGTGGAAGGTGGCGGTGAAGGAATCGGGTGCCGGTCTGGATTGATGTCGGCTGTCATTCCCGGACAGGATCCGGGATCCATGCCTCGTCAGCCCGCCCGCTGCTGGAATCCTTCCAGCACGTTGACCGCATTCACACCGATCTCCGCGACTGCGTAGCCGCCTTCGAACACGAAGGCGGTTGGCAGGCCGGCCGCCGCCAGGTCCTCCCCTACGCGAAAGTAATCCGGGCTCTGCAAGCCGAACCCCGCGACCGGATCGCCGGCGAACGTGTCGACACCCAGTGACACGACCAGCGCCTGCGCCTTGAAGGCGGCGATGGCTTGCAGTGCTTTCGCCAGCGCCTCGCGCCACAACGCAAAGCTCGCGCCCCGCGGCAACGGCAGGTTGAGGTTGAACCCCAGTCCCGCGCCTTCACCACGCTCGTCGGCGTAACCCAGGTAGTACGGATATTCGGTGTGCGGATCGCCATGGACGCTGGCGAAGAACACGTCGGCCCGGTCGTAGAAGATCGCCTGCGTGCCGTTGCCGTGATGGAAATCGATGTCGAGGATGGCGACCCGTTCCATGCCCGCATCGCGCAGGGCCTGCGCGGCAATGGCGGCGTTGTTGAGGAAGCAGTAGCCACCGAAGAAGTCGGCGCCCGCGTGATGGCCGGGCGGGCGGGTGAGCGCAAACGAGGCTCGTTGCCCCTGGGTGATCGCGCTCGCCGCGCCCAAGGCGCAATGCGCCCCGGCGCGCGCCGCCGTCCACGTGCCCGAGGTCAATGGGCTGCCCGCGTCGTAAGAGAACAATCCCATACGCGCCGGAAAACTCGCCGGCAACACGTCCGAGCGGAAGGTGCGGATCGGCCAGTACGACGGGATCGCGTCGCGCTGCGCGTTCGACGGATCCAGCGCCACCCACTCGTCCCACGCGCCGGTGAGAAAGTCGACGTAGCGCTGCGAATGCACTCGCGTGATGGCCTCGTCGCCGGACGACGGCGGGGTCTCGATCACGCCCAGCTTGCGCGCCTTGACTTCGTTCAGCACATGGTCGAGCCGCGCCGGGATTTCGAAGCACGGCACGAGTTCGCCGCGGAACATCTCCATCTTGCCGTGATGAAGCGCGTGCTGGTCGTTGAAGAAGGTGATCATGGAACGCAACGCTCGAATGAGACGATGTCGCTAGGTCAATGAAGGATGCAGCCCTTCTTCGCTAGACTGGACGAAAGCGCGTCGCCTTCGATATCTTGGTTTCGAGCGCAGCAAGAATAAGTGACAGTTCTACCCTTGCCTCTGCCTGCAAGCCCAGGCAGATCGCCATCCCCTCCGCGTCAGTGCTCAAGCGAGAGGCAAGACTCAATCTGAAATTGTTTGATGCCGCCTTCGCCATCCCGTAGGCATGCAGATGAACTGAATCCCCAATCGCAGCTGGCTTCCGGAGATGATCGAACTTGAACTGCCCGGTCATGTAAGACAGGAGATGATCCTGAATGACCAAGACCAGCTTCTTGTTAATGTGTTCAAACGTCTGCGCCTTGTGGTGCATTTGCACAAGAATCGTCTTTGCCGTCATCTTCCAGTTCATGCCGAAGGTAGTGCTTGCGTTCTCCGCCTTGTCGCGCCGTGGAACCCCGACCTCCTTGAGAAATCGCTGTCTTTCCGGCCAAACAGTTCCTGTTGTGTCCAGAGTTTGGAGTTCCACTCCGACAAAGTCTTTCACTTTGCCGTCTCTTGCGGAAACGAGAAAGAAGTCGACGCTTCCTCCCGGGATGGCAACTTCAGAAACGACGTGAAGCTCATTCCCGGGCTCGTGCGTCGTCAGGAGATGGAGACAGTCGGTGAAGATTTGACCTCCCTCCGTCAACCGAGTCGGGCAGATCACGATGGGTTCCGCCTTGGCCCCATACGCAACCGTACAGGTGCCGATCGATGTTCCGGGATCAGACTTTCTTACCTTGTAGCACTTCTTCTTGAGATATATGCATTGCTGGCTGGCAACCAACTGCTTCCAGTCTGCTTGCTGTTTCGCCGTTGATTTTCCGAAGAGCTCAAGAACTTTGCTCATAGGAGTGAATGGCACCGCTTTTGGGTGATTTCAAGGTATTGACGCGAGATATCAATGCCGACGGATTGATGACCAAGGTTTCGCGCGGCAACCAGTGTAGTGCCGGTCCCACAGAACGGATCAAGCGCGATTCCTCCTGGTGGGCACGTGGCCAGTATTGGAATGCGGCATAGGTCAATCGGATACGCCGCAAAATGAGACTCCCTGGCTTGCGTGTCTTCTGGAACTATGTCCCAAACATCACCTGGCTTACTTCCATTTGGATGGTATTTCAGAAAGTAAAAACCCTTATCCCTCAGTTCCTTTGCGCGGCCCGAGACCTTCTCGCTATCTGAGTGCGTGGATCGCTGCTGCCCACGAATGATCATGCGGAAATCCGAAGCTTTTCCTGCAGCAACATCGGCGAGCATGGCGTCAAGTGCAAGAGAAGCGGCACGACGCTCTTCGCCACTCAGCGCCGTCGAAAGCTCCAACTGCCGCTTGTAGCGCACCCCAGTTACACCGGTAGCGGAAACAATTGCACCATTGACCACCTTAGCCTCCCGCGGCCGTGACCGAATGGCATCGGCGTCGTAGTAATAGCCCTTTTGATTCTTGACAAAGTGAAAAAGGTGCTCATGAACATTCGCAAGACGATCCTTGCTATTGTCCATCCCCCCTTTCAGTTTGTTCCAGATCACGCTATTTCGCAGCGTCCAACCCTGTACATCCGTGAGTTCAAAAGCAATCCGCCATGGGATGCCAAGAAGGCCCTTGTCCTGATATGTATCGCCTAAGTTCAACCAGAACGAGCCTGTGGATTTCAAGACTCGCTTCAGCTCCAGACAGATTTCGGCAAGATCCCTAACGAAATAGCGATAGTCAGGCTCCAGACCAATGCCGCCGCTCTCGTACTCGCGCTTCCCCCAATAGGGTGGCGAAGTCATCGCGAAGTCAACTGAGTCAGTTGGAAGAGCCTTGAGCACGGTCAGTGCATCACCGTTCAGAAGGAGAGGCGTGGTCGAACCGCTTTGTCGGTACTCGTCAAAAGCCCCTTTGTGCTCCGCCGCTACGATCGAACCACCGAACCGCCCGCTCGCCCGCTCCAAGCCATCGGCGACAGGCGTCGAGTGTTGCAACTCAGCAAGTTGATCTGCGTTCATTCGATTATTGTGACAGGGTGTCCGGTGGATTTCCGGCACGTATTTGGATCGGGCCATTTCATTTAAGCTCTCGCCAACACCGACGCCAGCGCCACACCCGTATGCGTGCCCTTCGCCACCACCTGCTCAGGCGTGGCCGCGGCCACGACCTTGCCGCCGGCGTTCCCACCCTCCGGCCCCAGGTCGATCACCCAATCGGCTTCGGCGATCACATCCAGGTCATGCTCGATCACGATCACGCTGTGGCCGCCATCCACCAGCCGGTGCAGCACGCGCACCAGCTTCTCCACGTCGGCCATGTGCAGACCCACCGTCGGTTCGTCCAGCACATACAGCGTGTGGGGCGCCTTCTGGCCGCGCCGCGTGATGTCGTCTCGCACCTTCGAGAGCTCCGTCACCAGCTTGATGCGCTGCGCTTCTCCGCCCGACAGTGTCGGCGACGGCTGGCCCAGCGTGAGGTAGCCCAGCCCCACGTCTTTCAGCAACTGCAGCGGATGGCCGATGTTGGGCATGGCCGAGAAGAAGTCGACCGCCTCGTCCACTTCCATCTGCAGCACGTCGCCGATGCTCTTGCCGCGCCAGGTGACGGCCAGCGTCTCCGGGTTGAAGCGCGCGCCGCGGCAGGACTCGCACGGCACCTTCACGTCCGGCAGGAAGCTCATCGCGATGGTGCGCACGCCCTGGCCTTCGCAGGTCGGACAGCGGCCCTCGCCGGTGTTGAACGAGAAGCGGCCCGGCCCGTAGCCGCGCGCCCGCGCTTCCAGCGTGTCGGCGAAGAGCTTGCGGATCGTGTCCCAGAAACCGATGTAGGTCGCGGGGCAGGAGCGCGGCGTCTTGCCGATCGGCGTCTGGTCGACTTCCAGCACGCGGTCGACGACCTGGTAGCCGTCCAGGTCCTTGCAGCCCGTCCACTTGGGGTGCTTGCCCCGGTCGTCCGCATCGCGCCCGGCCTTGGTGTAGCGCTGCTGCACGGCGGCCTGCACGTTGTGCAACAGTACGTCGCGCGCAAGAGTCGACTTGCCGGAGCCGGACACGCCTGTGACAGCGACCAGCCGGTAAAGCGGAATGTCGACATCGATGTCGCGCAGGTTGTGCAGATCGGCGCCGCGCAGGTGCAGACGCGGAGTGCCCTCACCCCTGCTCTCTCCCAAGGGGAGAGGGAGCAACTTCGCCTTCTTCACGTCGCGCCGCGCCTTCACCGGATGCTTCATCGCGTGGAGCAGGTAGCGGCCCGTGACCGATTCCTCGACCGCCGAGATGTCGGCTGCCGACCCTTGCGCGACGACGCGGCCACCGCGCTTGCCGGCTGACGGGCCGATGTCGATGATGTGGTCGGCCCGTCGAATCGTGTCTTCGTCGTGCTCCACCACCACCAGCGTGTTGCCCTTGTCGCCGAGCTTGTGCAAGGCGTTGAGCAGGATCTGGTTGTCGCGTGCGTGCAAGCCGATGGTCGGCTCGTCCAGCACGTAGCAGACGCCCTGCAGGTTGGAGCCGAGCTGCGCGGCCAGGCGAATGCGCTGGGCTTCCCCGCCGGAGAGCGTCGGTGCGCCGCGGTCCAGCGTAAGGTAGCCCAGGCCCACTTCTTCCAGGAATTCCAGGCGGCTCTTGATCTCGGGAATCAAGTCGCGTGCAATGCCTTCTTCGCGCACGCTCATCACGCCCTGGACCTGCAGACTCTCGATCCAGCGGCGCACATCGACCACCGACAATGCCGCGATCTCGGCGATGCCGGTCTTGT
Organism: Ramlibacter sp. WS9; assembly: GCF_003797765.1. Classification (GTDB taxonomy): domain Bacteria; phylum Pseudomonadota; class Gammaproteobacteria; order Burkholderiales; family Burkholderiaceae_C; genus Ramlibacter. Next base: position 22,863 of record NZ_RKMB01000044.1, read on the forward strand.
CGAACTTCACGTTGCGCGCCTGCAGATTGAGCCGCGCACCGTGGCAGGCCGGGCAAGCCTCGTCGGCCACGTCTTCCACTTCGGGCTCGGCAAAGGTCTGCTCCCGGCCTTTGTTGTCGGCGTCCTGCACCGTGTCGTCGAACGCCTTGCGCTGCTCGCGCGTGAGCTTGACGCCGGTGCCCACGCATTCCGGGCACCAGCCGTGCTTGCTGTTGTACGAGAACAGGCGCGGGTCCAGTTCCGGGTAGCTGGTGCTGCACACCGGGCAGGCGCGCCGCACGGAGAACACTTCCAACTTGCCGATGTGGTGGTGCGTCGCCAGGCCCGACAGCATCGCGCCCTTCAGGCCGTCCAACGGCCCGAGCACGTGCAGCACGCCCTTGCCGTGCTCCAGCGCCACGATGATCTTCTCGCGCAGCAGGTTTTCGTTTTCGGGCGTGATGTCCAGGTCGCACACCGGCAGCTCGATGGTGTGTTCCTTGAAACGGTCGATGCGCGGAAATCCTGTGGTCGGCAGGAAGTTGCCGTCCACGCGAAGGTGCGTGTAACCGCGCGGCCGCGCCCAGTCGGCCAGCTCGGTGTAGACGCCCTTGCGGCTGATCACCAGCGGCGCCAGCAGGCCAATGTGCATGCCGCGATAGCGCTTCATGATCTGCGCGGCAATGCTGTCGGGCGACTGCGGCTTCACTTCCGCACCCTCGTTGATGCAGTGCTGCACGCCGAGCTTGACGTACAGCAGCCGCAGGAAGTGCCACACCTCGGTGGTGGTGCCGACGGTGGACTTGCGCCCGCCCCGTGACAACCGCTGCTCGATCGCCACGGTGGGCGGGATGCCGTACACGGCGTCGACCTCGGGTCGGCCCGCCGGCTGCACGATGCTGCGCGCGTAGGCGTTGAGCGATTCGAGGTACCTGCGCTGCCCTTCGTTGAACAGGATGTCGAACGCCAGCGTCGATTTGCCCGAGCCCGACACACCGGTCACCACGCTGAACTTGTTGTGCGGGATGTCGACGCTCAGGCTCTTGAGGTTGTGCTCCTTGGCGTTGACGATCTGAATGGCGTTGGGCCGGGCGGCGCGCATGTCCTCGCCCTTCTTCACGCTGAGAGCATACGTAGCGGCCCGCTCTTCCAGCGTGTGCGAACCGAGGCCCAGCGTGCTGTCGTATTCGCGCAGCGCCTTTGCGGTGTGGGAGCTTGCGTGCAGCTTCACTTCCTCGGGCGTGCCCTCCGCGACGATCAGGCCGCCGGCGTCGCCGCCCTCGGGGCCCAGGTCGATCAACCAGTCGGCAGCGCGAATCACGTCCAGGTTGTGCTCGATCACGATCAGCGAGTTGCCGCCTTCAAGCAGCTTGCGCAGCGCGCGCATCAGCTTGGCGATGTCGTCGAAATGAAGGCCGGTCGTCGGCTCGTCGAACATGAACAGCGTGCCGCGCGTGGCGGTGGCCTGGCGGCTCGACGTGGCGCTCTTCGCCGCTTGGGCGAGAAAGCCCGCGAGCTTGAGGCGCTGCGACTCGCCGCCGGAGAGCGTGGGCACGGGCTGGCCGAGCTTCACGTATTCCAGACCGACGTCGACGATGGGCTGCAGCGCGCGGATCACGTCGCGGTCGTTGACGAAAAGCGCGGCGGCTTCGCTCACGGTGAGATCCAGCACGTCCGCCACGTTCATCGTGCGGAAAGAATTGGAATCTGACCCCGATTTTCTTTCGATGGTGACTTCCAGGATTTCGGGGCGGTAGCGCTTGCCGTCGCAGTCGGGGCAGCGCAGGTACACGTCGGAGAGGAATTGCATCTCGACGTGCTCGAAGCCGGAGCCGCCGCAGGTGGGGCAGCGGCCATCGCCGCTGTTGAAACTGAACTTGGTGGACGTGTAGCCGCGCTGCTTGGCCAGCGGCGAGACCGCGAAGATCTCGCGGACGGCGTCCCAGGCGCCGACATAACTCACCGGGTTCGATCGCGCCGTCTTGCCGATGGGCGACTGGTCGACGAAGACGACATCGCTCAGGTGATCGGCGCCGAGCAACCGGTCATGCAGGCCCGGCGTTTCGGTGGCTTTGCCGAAGTGGCGCGTCAATGCAGGTGCCAGCACGTCCTGGATCAGGCTGGACTTGCCGGAGCCGGAGACGCCCGTCACGCAGACCAGCCGCTGCAACGGAAATTCGACGCTGAGGTTTTGCAGGTTGTGCTCGCGAGCGCCTTCGAGGATGAGGCGCGGCGTCGCGTCGGTCACGGCGCGCTTGAAGCCCATGCCCACATGCTTGCGCGCGCCCAGGTAAGCGCCGGTCAGCGTGTCGGCGTGGCGCAGGTCTTCCGTTGTGCCGTCGAACACGATTTGCCCGCCGCGCTCGCCGGGACCGGGACCCATGTCGAGAATGCGGTCGGCCGCGACCATCACCGCCGGGTCATGCTCCACCACCACCAGGGTGTTGCCGGCGTCGCGCAAGCGCTTCATCGCCTCGGTGATCCGGTTCATGTCGCGTGGGTGCAGGCCGATGCTGGGCTCGTCGAGCACGAACAGCGTATTCACCAGCGACGTTCCCAGCGCGGTGGTGAGGTTGATGCGCTGCACCTCGCCGCCGGACAGCGTGCGGCTTTGCCGGTCGAGCGTGAGATAGCCTATGCCGACGTCGACGAGATATTTCAGCCGCGTGGTGATTTCTTCGAAAAGGAGCTTGAGCGCCTGCTGCTCACCTGACTTGGCCCCATCCCCCTCTGGGGGAAGGTTGGGATGGGGGCTGCCGTGGACGGGAGAAATCCTGTCGAAGAACCTCCGCAGCCTGTCGATCGGCATCAACATCAAATCGTGCAGGCACAGCCCCGGCAATGCCTCCAGCTGCTCGCGCGTCCATTCCACACCCACCGGCATGAAGCGCCTGGACGGCTCCAGCACCGCGTCGGCGTCATCCTTATTGCCGATGCGCCACAACAAGCTCTCCGTCTTCAGGCGTGCGCCACCGCAGACGTGGCACGGCGTGTAGCTGCGGTACTTCGACAAGAGCACGCGGATGTGCATCTTGTACGACTTGGTTTCCAGGTACTCGAAGAAGCGCTTGATGCCGTACCACTGCTTGTTCCAGTTGCCGTCCTTGTAGCTGGGCGTGCCGCCGATGACCCACTGCTGCTGGTCGGGCGTGAGCTTGTACCAGGGCGTGTCGCGCGGGATGCCCGCGGTCTCGGCGTGGCGCATCAGGTCGTCCTGGCATTCGGACCACGCGGGCGTCTGGATCGTCTTGATCGCGCCCGCGCGCAACGTGAGCTTGTCGTTGGGGATGACGAGACCGTAGTCGACACCGATCACGCGCCCGAAGCCGCGGCAGGTTTCGCAGGCGCCCACCGCCGAATTGAACGAGAACATCGACGGGATCGGGTCGCTGTAGCGCAAGTCGCTGTCGGGGCAGTGCAGGCCGGTGGAGAACTTCCAGGCCTCGAAATTGGAATCTGACCCCAATTGGCTCAATTGGCTGTAGACGGTCATCCGCCCCGCCCCGCGCTTCAACGCGACTTCGATCGCCTCCAACGCGCGGGCCTTTTCGGTAGCGTGCAGCCGGAACCGGTCGGCCACCACATCGAGGACTTTGCGCGGGCCGGTCGTCGTGGCGACTTCGCGTTCGGAATGCACGCGGGTGAACCCGCTGGCAGACAACCACTGCTCTACTTCCTCAGGCGACGTTCCACCGGGCAGTTCGACCGGAAAAGTGACCACAAGGCGCGGGTCGCCGTCTGAAGTGCGCGCCATCAACTCCGCGTAGATCGTCTCGGGGCTGTCGTGCCGCACCCGCAGCGCGGTCTTCCTGTCGAACAGCTCGCCGGCGCGCGCGACCAGCAGCTTCAGGTGGTCGTTCAGCTCCGTCATCGTCCCCACGGTGGAGCGCGACGAGCGCACCGGGTTCGTCTGGTCGATGGCGATGGCGGGCGGCACGCCTTCCACGCGGTCCACCGCGGGTTTGTCCATGCGGTCCAGGAACTGGCGGGCATAGGCCGAGAAGGTCTCGACATAGCGCCGCTGCCCTTCCGCGTACAGCGTGTCGAACACCAGGCTCGATTTACCGGAGCCGCTCGGCCCGGTCACCACCGTCAGCTCGCCGGTCTTCAGGTCGAGATCGAGGTTCTTGAGGTTGTGCTGCCTGGCGCCGCGGATGCGGATCAGTCCCTGGGTCATACGGAAGGTCTTTATTGAAGTGGGCCGAACATTCTAGGGACCGACCGCTGTCAGTTCCTGTCATGTGGGTATCCACAACTAAAGCGTGTACTCCATGGCCGCGAAACCAGGCGGCATGGGCCGGTCCGACGCGCGGAGCGTGAAGCCCATGTGCCGGTAGAACGAGACCGCGTTGGGCGACGCGTTCAGCCACACGGCACCCCTGTTGCTGCGCCCGTGGCAGGCGGCGATGGCCGATTCCAGCAACATGCGGCCGATGCCCTGGCCCTGCATGGACGGCTCGACGAACAGGCTGCACAGGTTCCAGAAGTTCTTCACCAGCACCACACCGACGATGCGGCCTCCGGCCACGCACTTGAGGTGTACGCATTGCGCCGGGTTCTGCAGCCACCAGTCGACGTTGGCGGCAGTGTTCTGGGCCATCTCGGCCGCGAGCGGCTCTTCGTGGATCACGCCCGCGAGCACGCGAGCCATCAAAGCCTTGATTTCTTCGGCGTCACCGGATTCGGCGGGCCGCTTGAACTCAGCGAACGACAGGCTCATTCGCGCGCTGCACTGTGAACTCGATGGTCCAGCCCCGCCCGGCGGGCGCGATTGCCAGGCGCTGCACCATGAACCCGGGCGTCGTCAGCGCGCCCGGCACCCCTGGCAGGTACCAAGCCCCTTCTTTCTGGACTGCGAGAAGCGAGAAGTTGCCCATGTGATCGCGGCCGTAGATCTTGAGTCCGTCCAACTGCGCAGTTGTGCCGTTGTTGAAGCGATCACCAGCGCCGACGACAAGCCAAGGGCGAGCGAGATAGGTGAGCTCGACTCCGACTGCCAGGTGGATGGTGTCCTCTGCCGGGGAAAGCGTTTGGGTGGAGAAATTCGTCGGTAGCTTCCTTCGGCCGCGTTCGGGCAAGGCGTCCACGGTCCAGGTCGCCTGGCCCGAAGGGCCCGTCTTTGTTCTCATGCCTGCCTCGGGTCGCTGCCAGCCTTGGCCCTGAGCCAGAACCAACCGGACAGGCGCGCCGGCGATGGCTTCGCCCGCCGAGTCGACGACCTTGAAGCGGACCTCAATCGTCGATGACTCTTGTGCGGCCACCGCCGCGGGTACCGTGAGCAGGATACCCGTCAGGTGTCGAAGGAGCCAGGAACGAGTCATTGATGGGTCGACGATCTTGATCGCGGACGACTTGAACAACAGACCAGGAAGAGATTGGGATTCAAAACACCAGCCAAGCTATTTCATCGGAAATGATCAGCGTTGCACTTGCTGATTGAATCTACGCTGCAATTCAGACCGGCTCGGCGTGAAACTTCACACCAAGCGCCCGCACGACTTTCAAAATCGTGGCAAAGCTCGGATTTCCATTCTCCCCGAGCGCCTTGTACAAACTCTCCCGACTCAAGCCCGCGTCGCGAGCAACTTGAGTCATGCCTTTCGCTCGCGCAATGTCTCCCAGCGCGCGAGAAATTCCGGCCGCGTCATCGGGAGCTTCCTCAAGCCATGCGTCCAGGTAGGCCGCCATTTCCTCGGGCGTGCGCAGCTGCTCAGACACGTCATACGGAACCGTCTTCGTCCGATGGGTGGCGCCGCTCTTCGACTTCGATGCTGCTTTGACCATACAACTACTCCTATAGTCCCTTCGCCAAGGCAAGGGCGGTCTTGATGTCGCGATCCTGCGACGACTTGTCGCCTCTGGCCAAGAGAACGATGAGCACACCAGCACGCTCCGTGTAGTACACCCGATATCCGGGACCGAAGTCGATCTTCAGCTCCGCCACGCCGTCAGGGAGCATCCGGTGGTCACCAGGGTTGCCGTGCGCCAGGCGATCGACTCGAACCTGGATTCTGGCTCGGCCGAGACGATCTCTGAGTGAGTCGATCCAATCCCGGTAGACCTCGGTCATCACCACGTGCATAGGCGCAGTGTATCCCATGGGATACGGCTAGGTCAAGCGCAAACCAAGCACCGATCTTGCGGTCGAACGTTGGAGTTGACCGGCACGCAGCGGCATTGCGCCGCAGGGCGTACGCTCACCAGCGCGCCTTGCGGCGCAGTACCGCTGCGCGTCCGTGTCGAACGACAGGTTAGGCCCCACCGCACACACGGCCCCCACGTGGCGAGGTTGCACATGGCGCATATGCTCGGACAGGTGCGCGGGCGCCAGCGCAATTGCTGGACTTTCGACCGGGCTCACGGTTGAGGCAACTGCCACAACAACGGGTAGTTGACGATCGGGCGTTCGAACTCCACGCCAAGGGCGATGAAGTCCTTGGCCAGAGTGGCCATCTCGGGCAAAGATCCCATGCCTTGGGCGTGTTCCAAGGTATCCCAGACACTCACATTCACCATGGTTGTTGGCGCCGGCCGAAAACTGACCCACCTTTGAGGGATCTGCCGCTTCAAAACTGACCCGGGTGTTCAACCTACCCTGCTGCTTTATTAGGCAGGGGACAAAGGAGTGATCACCATGGCCATGAT
>NZ_RKMB01000045.1 GCF_003797765.1 Ramlibacter sp. WS9
CCCGCGCTCCGCGCTTCGCGATCGCGCAGCTACTTGCGGGACAGAACCCTAACCGCCCTTGCCCCAGCGCAGCTTGCGGTAGATCGTGTTGCGGCTGATGCCCAGCCGCTTGGACGCCACCGAGATATTGCCGTCGGCGGCTGCCAGCACCCCGCGGATCATCTCGATCTCGGCCTCGCCCAGCGTGAGCGCCGCAGCACTCACCGGCGCGGCGATGGGCGCCTGCACTGCTGGGTCCGGGACCACCGGGGCGCTCGCGCCGCGCACCGGCTCTGCCTGCGCCTGGTCCATCGAGGCGAGTGCGACGCCGCAAGCAGCCTGTGGCACGGCGGGGCGGGACCGCTGCACGTCTTCGAGGAAGTCGTCCGAAAGATGATGCTCGGTGATCTGCGGCTCGCCGGCCGCCATCACGGCAGCCGTGCGCAGCACGTTCGCCAGTTGGCGGATGTTGCCGGGCCAGCCGTAGCGCTCGAACAAGGCCATCACGTGCGGGCTGATCGCAGGCGTGCCCTGCGGGCACTCCGCCAGCAGGATGCGGCGTGCCACCACGCCCAGGTCGCTGCGCTCGCGCAGCGCCGGCAAGCGCACCACCAGGCCGTTCAGGCGGTAGTAAAGGTCTTCGCGGAAGGTGCCTGCCTCGATCATCTCGCGCAGGTTCCGGTGGGTGGCGCCGATCACGGCGATGTCCACGGCGATCGACTTCTGGCTGCCCAGCGGCGTCACGCAGCGCTCCTGCAACGCACGCAACAGCCGCGCCTGCAGCGCCAGCGGCATGTCGCCGATCTCGTCGAGGAACAGCGTGCCGCCGTTGGCCTGCACGATGCGCCCGCTCGCGCCCTTGCGTCGCGCGCCCGTGAACGCACCGTCCTCATAGCCGAAGAGCTCGGCCTCGATCAGCGACTCGGGAATGGAAGCGCAGTTCACGGCGACGAAGGCCTGCCGGGCGCGATCGGAGTCCTGGTGCACCGCGCGCGCGAGCAGTTCCTTGCCGGTACCGGTCTCGCCGAGGATCAGCAGCGGGATGTCGCGGTTCAGCACACGCTGCACCTTCTGCACCGTCGCATCGATCTGCGGATCGCCGGTCCTCAGGTAGTGCAGGCCCGAGAACGCGCCCGACTGCGTGGCGGCCGTTTCCACAGGGGATGCCGGTTTCGAACCGAAGGGCGCGTCCGGCGCGGCGGGGCCGGCCAGCACCACCGGGTCGTTGGCAACCCAGCCGGTCACCACCGGCCGCGCGGCGCCGTTGAAGCGGGCGCTGACGTGGAACTGCCGGCCATCCTGCAGGCTCACGCATGCCGGCGTCGGCAGTGGCGAGCGGAAATGGTCCTGCATGGCCGCCACGGTCGTGCCGAACATGCTGGTGAGGCTTTGCATCCGCAGGGCCGCGCTGCTCATGTCGAGCTGGTCGAGCGCGCTGCGATTGGCGCCAAGAATCTTGCCGTCGGCGCCGACCACGACGATTCCTTCGAGCAGCGTCCCGATGAACTCGACGCGGCTGTGGAAGTGAAGCCGCAGCCGGTTGCCGAAGTCGTCCGACAGCCAGTGGTTCTCGATCATGCGGGCCGACATGCGCACCAGCCCCATGGTGTGCTGGTGGTACGAGCGCTGGTCGCCCGTCACGTCGAGCACGCCGAGCATGTTGCCGCGCGGATCGAAGATGGGAGCCGCCGAGCAGGTCAGGAAGCTGTTCGCATGGATGAAATGCTCGCCGCCGTGCACGACCGTGGGCGACTCCTCGAACAGCGCCGTGCCGATGGCATTGGTGCCCTTCGAATGCTCGGCCCAGTTGGCCCCCGGCGACAGCGCCACCTTGCCCGCGCGCTCGAGAAGCCGGTCGTCCCCGACCGAATGCAGGATCGTGCCCTGGGCATCGGCCAGCACGATCATGCTTTCCGTGTCGACGATCTGCTCGAACAGCATCTCCATCACCGGCGCCGCATGCGTGAACAGGCGCTGGTTGCGCTCCCGCGCCACGGTGAGGTCGCTGCGCATCATCGGCTGGAAGTCGGGGCGCTCGACGCGGGTCAGGCCGAGCGCGGTGCAGCGCAAGTGCGATTGCTCGATTGCCTCGGCTCGCGCGGCGTGACCCACCGCAGGCACGGCCGGTGGGGCCGTCAAGCTCTTGGCTAGCATGACCACGGCACGCTGAGTTACGGACATCTTGCGTCTCCTGCTCCTGCCGAAGCAGGTTGTCTCCATCATCGAACATCGCGCGCCGTCAGCGCAGCCTGCCCAGAATGCCGCTGCAGCGGCCGCAAGACTTGATCTGGGTCAAATCCGCGCCATTGATCGGGATCAATCCAGAGCAATTTGTGTTCCCTCTTGCAACACCGGGCACGTGGCACAGGGTTTGCAGACAGCTCTTCATCTTTCCACCCCACCATGACGGAGACCTGACATGCCGCGATACGATTCCCGCCCCTTCCCGGCTACGCCGGCTCGCCGCCCCCGAGCCTCAACCATTGCGAGGATCGGCGCCCTGCTTGCAACCCTGGCCGCCTGCGTCGCGGGCCCGCTCGCTTGGGCACACGGCGATGTGACGCCCCAGGCGGTCGATACGACAGGCCTTCCGGCCCTGGGCCAGGAATGGCGCGACGAAAACCCGTTCCGGGCCCACCAGCGCGCCGTCACGATCGGCACCTCGGCCTACAACCAGAACTGCGCGCGCTGCCACGGGCTGGAGGCGATCTCCGGCGGCATCGCGCCCGACCTGCGCAAGCTCGACAACGAATGCGCGGCGATCAAGGACAGCGCGAAGAAGGCGGCCTGCGTGAAGGAGATCGATGATTTCTTCCTCACGACCGTGCGCCGCGGACGCACCCGCAACGGCGCCGTGTACATGCCGCCCTTCGAGGGGGTGATGAGCCAGGAAGCCATCTGGTCGATCAAGGCCTACCTGGAAACACGCCGTGACAAGCCGCTCTGAGCGGGACGGCCCGAGGAACCCGGCCCTCCCGGCGCGCCGCGACTGCCTGCGTTGGCTGGGCGCGGCCGGCGCCGCTGCCGTCACGTGCGCGCCACTGCGGCTCTCGGCCACACCGCTCGAACGCGTGCGCGAGCGCGGCACGCTGACCGTGGGCATCTATCACGACATGCCGCCGTTCCACGTTGCCGGCAAGGGCATCGATGTCGCACTCGCGCAGGCGTTGGCCGAATCGCTGGGTGTGAAACTCGCGCTGCTGCCGTTCCATGCCGACGACAACATGAACGACGACCTGCGCAGCATGGTGTGGCGCGGCCACTACCTGGGCTATGGCCCCGCCGACGTGCTGCTGCATGTGCCGGTCGACCAGCCGTTGATGGACGCCAGTCCGCAGGTCAGGATCTTCGCGCCCTACTGCCGTGACCGGGTCGTGGTGGCGCGCCGGCTCGCCCAGGTGCCCCGGCTCGACACGCTCGCGCAGCTGGCCGGCGAAAAAGTGGCGGTGCCGGGCCAGTCGCTGGCCGGCTGGCTGCTGATCGGCGCCGACGGCGGCGCCTTGCGGAACCAGTTGATCACGCAGTGGAAGGACGGCGCCCAAGCCGCGCATGCGCTGTTGCGCGGCGAGGTGGCTGCCTGCGGCGGGCTGGCCTCGGAACTCGAATCGGTGTTGCGCGGCGACGCGCGGTTCGCCATCACGCCGATGCCGTCGCCGCGCGCGCCACGCGATGGCTGGGCCGTGGGCATGGCCGTCAAGCGCGACGCCACCGAGCTGGCGCAGGCGCTGCAGCGCGCCGTCAATGAGCTCGCCGCGAACGGCCGCCTGGCGCAGATGTTCGAGCGCGACAACGTGGAGTGGCGTGCTGCATGAGCCCTGCGGCACTGCTCCATCGTGTGACAACTGTCCCATCGGGACACCGTGTGCCGCGCGGGTCGTGCCTTCAAACACCGGGTTAATCCCGACATAACCCGGGCTTCGCTACCGCACAGGCGCATGGCACGCCATTTGCGGTTTGGCATGGGTCCACATTTCTTCCACCCTTGTTTCATCCATCCTGAGGAGACAGTCAATGCTTTACGCCAACCCCAACACCCCGGGCGCCACGGTCGCTTTCAAGCCTGCTTACGACAACTTCATCGGCGGCAAGTTCGTGCCGCCGCTCAAGGGCCAGTACTTCGACGTCATCACGCCGATCAGCGGCAAGGTCTACACCAAGGCGGCCCGCTCGGGACCTGAGGACATCGAGCTCGCGCTGGATGCCGCGCATGCGGCGGCCGATGCCTGGGGCCGCACGTCACCGGCCGAACGCGCCAACGTGCTGCTGAAGATCGCCGATCGCCTGGAGCAGAACCTGGAGCTGCTGGCCTACGCCGAGAGCGTGGACAACGGCAAGCCGATCCGCGAAACGCTCAATGCGGACATCCCGCTCACCGTCGACCACTTCCGCTACTTCGCGGGGTGCTTGCGCGCTCAGGAAGGCGCGCTGAGCGAGATCGACGAGAACACCATCGCCTACCACTTCCACGAGCCGCTCGGCGTGGTCGGGCAGATCATTCCCTGGAACTTCCCGATCTTGATGGCCGCCTGGAAACTCGCGCCCGCCATCGGCGCGGGTAACTGCGTGGTGCTCAAGCCCGCGGAGTCCACGCCCATCAGCATCATGGTGATGGCCGAACTCATCGCCGACCTGCTGCCGCCGGGCGTGCTCAACATCGTCAACGGCTTCGGGCGCGAAGCAGGCATGCCGCTCGCCAGCAGCAAGCGCATCGCCAAGATCGCCTTCACCGGCTCCACCGCCACCGGCCGCGTGATCGCCCAGGCCGCGGCCACCAACCTGATCCCGGCCACGCTGGAGCTGGGCGGCAAGAGTCCCAACATCTTCTTCGAGGACATCGCCGATGCCGACGACGCGCTGTTCGACAAGGCGATCGAGGGCCTCGTGCTGTTCGCGTTCAACCAGGGCGAGGTCTGCACCTGCCCGTCGCGCGCGCTGATCCAGGAATCGATCTACGACAAGTTCATGGCCCGCGCGCTGGACCGCATCAAGGCCATCAAGCAAGGCCACCCGCTGGACACCGACACCATGATGGGCGCGCAGGCCTCGGCCATGCAGATGGACAAGATCATGACCTACCTGCAGGTAGGCAAGGACGAAGGCGCGCAGTTGCTGATCGGCGGAGACCGCGCGCAACTCGGCGGTGAGCTTGCCGGCGGCTACTACATCCAGCCCACCCTGTTCAAGGGCAACAACCAGATGCGCATCTTCCGCGAGGAGATCTTCGGCCCGGTGCTGGCCGTGACCACCTTCAAGGACGAGGCCGAGGCGCTGCAGATCGCGAACGACACCCCCTACGGCCTGGGCGCCGGCGTGTGGACGCGCGACAGCAACACCGCCTACCGCATGGGCCGCGCCATCAAGGCAGGCAGGGTCTGGACCAACTGCTACCACGCCTACCCGGCGCACGCCACCTTCGGCGGCTACAAGGAATCGGGCATCGGGCGCGAGACCCACAAGATGATGCTGGACCACTATCAGCAGACCAAGAACCTGCTGGTCAGCTACAACCCGAACAAGCTCGGCTTCTTCTGATCGCGGCGTCGGCGCCAGTCGCACCGCGCGATTGGCGCTTTGCCGCGCTAAGGAATACGGCTCACTTCCCGCCGCCCTCCGTGCGGTCGCGTGCGGGAAGAGAATCGCGGAAAACGTCGAACGTCTTCCACGCGGGAACGGGCGGTGTGTAGTCAGGCCGCGGCGCGTAGACGGATGGCTCGGCCATCTGCATCTTGTGCAGGTAGCGCGGGCAATTGGGAAAGATCTGCGCGGCGGTGACGCGCACCATGAAGACCGCCCCAGGGCATTCGGAAAGCAGGGGATCAGTGTCGCTCACCTGCGCCGTGCCATTGACCCGGATGCGCTTGGGCTGCTCGAAATCCAGAAAGAGCAGCCCTATGTGCGGATTCACCAGCACATTGCCCCAGGTCCTGTACATCCCATTGCCGTCGTAGTCGGGAATAGCCAGTGTGCGGTCATCGAGAACGCGCACAAAGCCGGGCATGCCACCTTTGTAGGAACAGTCGGGGTGGCCGGCGGCATCGGCCGTTGCGATGAAGAACATCGGGCAGCGCTGGATGAACGCGCGGTCCTCGTCGGTGAAGGCCGTGCGAACCGTCACCTGGTTGAGGCGATCGGCCAGCGGACGGGTCTCGCGAACGTCCTGAAGCCGACGCATCCCATCGTGATACATGTTGTCGACAGGCATCTGATCGCTCCTTGAGGGGCCTTGACGTGGGCAGTGTAAGGCGCGGGCCGGGCCGGTTGCAACCCGGGCTCACCCTTCAGTTTCACGATGCGTCGAACGCCGCCTTGAGCCATTCGATCTTGCCGGCTTCGACGCTCACCACGTCGAAGCGGCAGGGCGGCTGCTGGGGCAGCCGCATCAGGTAGTGGCGGGCGGCGAAGATGATGCGGCGTTGCTTGAAATGGCTGACGCTCGCCGCCGCGCCCCCAAAGGCGCGGCTGGCGCGCTTTCTCACCTCGACGAAGACGAGCGTGCCGTCCGGCTCGCGCATCACCAGGTCGATTTCTCCGCCGCCGCGCCCAGGCGTCCGATAATTGCGCGCCAGCAGCTTCAGGCCGTGGCCCTGCAAATGGGCAAGCGCGCGGTCTTCGGCGTCGTCGCCGGACTGCTTGGTTGTGCCGGACGCTTCGGCTTTCTTGCGGGGGAATTCCATTTGATGAGCGCTTCTTTTGCCTTGGCCCTGAATGCCGCCCGTGAAGCGGCGGGGTCGCAGCATTATCCGCAAGGCGCGCTCTATGTCGTCGCGACGCCGATCGGCAACCTGGCCGACATAGCGCTGCGGGCTTTGCATGTGCTGCAGATCGCCGATGTGGTGGCCTGCGAAGACACGCGCCACACGCAGGCGCTGCTGCGTGCCTACGGCATCGACAAACCTTCCGCGCATTTGCTGGCGGTGCACCAGCACAACGAAACCGAGGCGGCGCAGACGGTGATCGAGCGCCTGCGCGCGGGCCAGCGCGTGGCTTATGCCAGCGACGCGGGCACGCCGGCGGTGAGCGATCCGGGAGCGCGGCTCGCCGCCGCCGTGCGTGAGGCGGGAATGCGTGTTGTGCCGCTGCCGGGCGCCAGCAGCGTGACGGCGGCGCTCAGCGTGGCCGGCGTGATCGCGGACGACGGGGCTTTCGTCTTCGCGGGGTTCTTGCCGTCGAAGGCGGGCGAACGTGATGCGGCGGTGGCCCTGCTGGCGCAGGAGACGCGGGCCGTTGTGCTGCTGGAAGCGCCGCATCGCATCGAGGCCCTGGCTAAATCCATTGCGGCGTTGGGCGAGCGATCCATCACCGTGGGCCGTGAGCTGACCAAGCAGTTCGAGGAAGTCGCGACGATGGCTTGCGACGGATTGCCGGCCTGGCTGGCCGCCGACGCGCAGCGCACGCGCGGCGAATTCGCGTTAGTGTTGCACGCCGCGCCTGACGCACCGAAGGCGGATGACGGATTGCGCGTGCTGGAACTGCTGCTGAAGGAGTTGCCGGTGAAGACGGCGGTGAAGCTGGCGGCGGAGATTACTGGTGGGTCGCGCAATGAGCTGTATGAGGCGGCGCTGCGGTTGAAGGAAGGTATTGCTCCCTCTCCCTCTGGGAGAGGGCAGGGGTGAGGGCAGGGGCGCGCGGTGCCCTCACCCTAGCCCTCTCCCAGAGGGAGAGGGGACAAGACCAGTCAAATCACCAGCGGATCCACATCCACCGCCCAGCGGATCAGCCCCTTTTCTTTCGTCGCTTGCAAGATTGGTTGCCAAGCCGAGAGAAAGCGCTGCAGCGCGTTGCGTGACGCGCTCTCCACCAGCATCTGCGCGCGCTCCACATTCGCCACGCGCTGCACGCTCATCGGCACGGCGGAATACAGCGTCACGTGCTCCGCGCCCTCCAGTTCCGAAGCCGCGGCGCTTGCGGCCTTCAGAAAGGCCTGCGCCGCCTCCTGTGTGCGCGCCTCGGCGCGCAGCAGCGCCTGGAAGCCGAATGGCGGCATGCCCGCTTGTTCGCGCTCCTTCAGTTGCTGCGCGGCGAAGGCGGGGTAGTCGTGCCGGCGCAGGTTGGTGAAGAGCGGATGCTTCGGGTGCGAGGTCTGCACCCACATCTCGCTGGCGCCGGCCTGTGCGGCATCGCGGCCGGCACGTCCCGCTGCCTGCATCAGCAGGCCGAACAGGCGCTCGGGCGCGCGGAAGTCATGCGAGAACAGGGCGGTGTCGGGGTTGAGTGCCGCAACCAGCGTGATGCGCCGGAAGTCGTGCCCCTTGGTCACCATCTGCGTGCCCACCAGCACGTCGACGTCGCCGGCGTGCATGCGGGCCAACTGCTGTTCCAGCGCGCCCTTCAGCCGCGTGCTGTCGGCGTCCATGCGCGCGATGCGCACCGGCTCGCCGTTCGCCTGTTTCACGTCCGCCAACAACTCGGCCAGGTGTTCCTCCAGCCGCTCGGTGCCGCGGCCGACCGGCGCGATGTCGACGTTGCCGCAAGCCGGGCAGGCACGCGGCACGCGCTCGGTGTAGCCGCAGTGGTGGCAGCGCAGCGTACGGTCGATCTTGTGGAAGACGCGATACGCGCTGCAGTTCGGGCATTCGCTCTTCCATTCGCAGGCGTTGCACGCCAGCACCGGCGCATAGCCGCGCCGGTTGAGGAAGATGAGCGACTGCTCGCCGCGCGCGATGCGCTGCTGGATCGCATCGAGCAGCTGCGGCGAGAACACGGTCTTCTTTTGCTGCAGGTTCATGTCGACCAGCCGCACGGATGGGAAGGCACCTGCGGTGCCGGGAACGCTCCCCGCCTCGCCGCCGTCCCGTCCCACCCGCGATGCCATCACCAGCCGCTGGTAGCGCCCCTTCTCGCAAGCCTGCCAACTCTCCAGTGACGGTGTTGCCGATCCCAGCAGCACTTTGGCGCCTTCGAGCTTGCCGCGCATCACCGCGAGGTCACGCGCCGAGTAGCGCGCGCCTTCCTGCTGCTTGTAGCTCGGGTCGTGCTCCTCGTCGACGACGATGAGGCGCAGGCGGGGAATGGAGGCGAATACCGCCATGCGCGTGCCCAGCACGATGCGCGCATTGCCGCCATGCGCGGCGAGCCAGCTTTTCAGGCGCTGCGGCGGCGTCATGCCGCTGTTCATCGCGACCACATTGCCTGCGCCGAAGCGCGCGACGAAGCGCTCTTGCAACTGCGGCGTGAGGTTGATCTCCGGCACCATCACGAGTGCCTGCGCATCGGGCTCCTGCGCCAGCATGCGTTGCACGGCCTGCAGGTAGACCTCGGTCTTGCCGCTGCCCGTGGCGCCGAACAACAGGAACGGGCCGGTGCCTGCTTCCATCGCTGCAAGCGCCTCGCCTTGCTCCAGTGTGAGAGGCAGTGCCGTAGCCTTGGCTTGATCGACTGCAGTGGCGGCCGGCCGCTTCAAGCGGCGTGCGAGCTGCGTCGCATCCATGTCGCGCAACTGCGGTGGTAGCCCAGCGAGGGCCACTTCACCCAACCCGCGTTGGTAATAGGCTGACGAAAATGCAACCAATTGTCGCCAGCCCGGGCCAAGAGGAGCGAGGCCGTCGAGTGCGCCGGCGATGGGCCGGGCTTCGACGCCGGCCAGCTCTACAGTGTAGTTCGAGCTCTCATCCCAGACGACGCCCAGCACTTCCCGTTTGCCCAGCGGTACCCGCACCAGCGTTCCGGGCGCTAGTGGCAGCTCACTTAGGTAGCTCAGCGGTCCGCTGATCGAACTGTGGGCGGGCGTGGGGACGACAACGGCAAGCCGGTGGGGCATGTGCGGGGCAGCTTAGGTGGTTTTCTTGAGGCGGGTTTCGCAAAACCCGTTTAAGTCTTTGATTTAGAAGCGCTTTACCCTGGATTCACGATTTGTGTGGATAACTTTGTTGATAGCTATTCCGCCACGACCGCCAAGGCTAGAGAAATCAAGGGCTTGGCTTCAAAGCCCGATAAAAGGGCATATCCACAATCCGTTCAAAATCAACAACTTACGAGCGCTATGGGATTTGTAGCAAGACCGCGAATCGCCGACCAGTGGCACGCCAAGTTTTGTGCATAAGTCAAGGCTCTGGCAAAGTTTTTGCTCAGACCTGTGCTAGGGATCACCCTGATGACGAGCTTTACGTTAAGGCGCTGGCACAGCACGCAGCCGCCGCGAATGGGAATGAACCGCGTCCACCAGCACCTTCACATGATCGGGCGGTGTGTGCTGGCTGATGCCGTGGCCGAGGTTGAAGATGTGGGACGGCCCCGTACCAATGCCTGCATGGGGCGCGCCGAAACTATCCAGTACCTTCGCCACTTGCGTCTCGATCTGCGCCGGCTGGGCAAACAGAACATTGGGATCGATGTTGCCCTGCAGAGCTTTGCGTTCGCCCACCAGTGCCCGCGCCCGGGACAGGTTGACCGTCCAGTCCAGGCCCAGCACATCGCAATCAAGCTCGCCCATCTCTTGCAGCCACAGCCCGCCACCCTTGGTGAAGACGATGCGGGGAATCTGTTCGCCGCCGTGCTCGCGCTTCAGCTGTGAGAGCACCCGCGCCGTATAGGCCAAGCTGAATTCCTGGAAGGCACCGTCGGCCAGCACGCCGCCCCAGCTGTCGAAAATCATCACCGCTTGCGCGCCGGCTTCGATCTGCGCGTTGAGGTACGCGGCCACGGAATCGGCGTTGATCTGCAGCATGCGGTGCATCAGGTCGGGCCGGCTGTACAGCATGGTCTTGACCAGGCGGTAGTCGTCCGAGCCCGCGCCCTCGACCATGTAGCAGGCCAGCGTCCAGGGGCTGCCTGAAAAACCGATCAACGGCACGCGGCCGTTCAGCGCCTTGCGGATCGACGTGACGGCGTCGAAGACATAGCGCAGCTTTTCCATGTCGGGCACACGCAGCGCGGCCACGGCGGATTCGTCGCGCACGGGGTGGGCAAATTTCGGGCCTTCACCCAGCGCAAAGGACAAGCCCAGGCCCATGGCGTCCGGCACGGTGAGGATGTCGGAGAACAGGATGGCCGCGTCCAGCGCATAGCGCTCGAGCGGCTGCAGCGTGACTTCGGTGGCGTAGTCGGTGTTGGTGGCCAGGCCCATGAAGCTGCCGGCGCGGGCGCGCGTTTCGCGGTACTCGGGCAGGTAGCGGCCAGCCTGGCGCATGAGCCAGACGGGCGTGTGGGGCGTGGAGAGGCGGCGGCAGGCGCGCAGGAAAGTGTCGTTCTGCAGGGGGGCGAAGCTCATGCCTCGATTGTCGCAGGCCGCGTCCCGCGATGACGGGCCTATGATCGCGGCAACTTTTTTCGGATCGATCGGCATGAGCGGGACTTTCGAGCAGGCGCGGGATTTCTTCATCGAGGGTGTCGCCCACTACCAGGCCGGGCGGCTCACGGACGCGGAGCGCAGCTTCGCGGCGTCCCTGGCGTTGGTGCCGGGCCGCGCGTCCACTTTGACCAACCTGGGCGCAGTGCGCCTCAAGCTCGGCAAGGTGCAGGAGGCGGCGGACCTCCTCGAAGAAGCACTGAAGCAGGAGCCGGACAACGCGGAAGCGCTCGGACATCGCGCCACGGCGTTGGCTGAACTGGGCCAGCACAAGGACGCGCTGAATTGCGCCGACCGCGCGCTCGCGTTGAATCCCGCGCTCGGCCCGGTCTGGAGCCTGCGCGGCGAATTGCTGAAGGACCTAGGCCGTTACGACGAAGCCGCCACGTCTTTCGAAAACGCCATTGCGCATGGCGGCGACCCGCAGTTGCACCGCTACTACCTCGCGTCGCTGACCGGCCGCGACGTTCCGGCGAAGCCGCCACGGCAGTACGTCGAAACGCTGTTCGACCACTACGCAGAGGGCTTCGACGAGCACTTGGTGCAGGTGCTGCACTATCGGGCGCCGCAGGTGCTGGCCGAAGGCCTGAAGCGCATGAAGCGCCGCTTCACGCGGGCGCTGGACCTGGGTTGTGGCACGGGGCTGTGCGGGCCGCTCGTGAAGCCCATGGCCGGCGCGCTGGTCGGCGTCGACCTCTCGGCCACGATGGTCGAACGGGCCGCCTCCCTCGGTGTCTATGACGAGGTCGTGCAGTCGGACGTGGTGAGCTACCTGCAAGCCACGCCGCATCGCTTCGACCTGATGCTGGCTGCCGACGTTTTCATCTACGTTGGCGCATTGGAAGACGTGTTCGCCGGCGCGGCGCGCGTGATCGAGCCCGGTGGCGCATTCTGTTTTTCGGTCGAGGCGTCGACAAGCGAAGACGTCGCGCTGCAGCGCAGCCTGCGCTACGCCCATTCGCGCGGCTACATCGAGGGGCTGGCTGCGAAGTACGGTTTCGACATCACCGCAATGACCGAGCAGCCGATTCGCGAAGACCAGCTCCTGCCCATCCCCGGTCTCTACTTCTGGCTGGAGCGAACGCCTAGCTGACCGCCTTGCGCAGCGCCTGGTCGATGTCCCACAGGATGTCTTCCACATCCTCGATGCCCACCGACAGGCGGATCATGTCGGGCTTGACGCCGGCGCGCGAGAGTTCTTCTTCGCTCAGCTGGCGGTGCGTGGTGGAGGCGGGGTGGATCACCAGCGTCTTGGCGTCGCCGATGTTGGCCAGGTGGCTCATGAACTCGCAGGCGTCGATGAAGCGCTCGCCGGCTTTCGCGCCATCGGCGGCCTTGATGCCGAAGGTGAGGATGCCGGACGCGCCCGGTGTGCCGTCGATATGGCGGAACTGCTTTTTCGCCAGTTCGTAATGCGGTGAACTCGCCAAGCCGGGATAGTTCACCCAGCTCACCAGCGAATGCTCGCCGAGGAACTGCGCCACGCGCAGCGCGTTGCGGCAATGCGCCTGCATGCGCAGGTACAGCGTCTCGATGCCCTGCAGGATCAGCCAGGCGTTGAGCGGTGAGAGCGTGGCGCCGAAGGTGCGGTTCACCTCCATGCGCGCCTTCATCGTGTAGCCGAAGTCGCCGAAGGTCTCGTAGAACTTCACGCCGTGGTAGGCGCGGCTGGGCTCCAGCATCTCGGGAAATTTGTCCTTCGACAACGCCGAGCCCCAATCGAACTTGCCCGATTCGACGATCACGCCGGCCATCGTCGTGCCGTGGCCCCCGAGGTACTTGGTGGCGCTGTGCACCACGATGTCGGCACCGAAAGCGAACGGGTTGCACAGGTAAGGGCTGGCGACGGTGTTGTCGATGATGAGGGGCAGGCCATGCTCGTGCGCGATCTTGGCCACGGCTTCGATGTCGAACACGTTGACCAGCGGATTGCCCAGCGTCTCGCCATACACGGCGCGCGTGTTCGGTCGGATCGCGCGGCGGAAATTCTCCGGGTCTTCCGGATCGACGAAGGTGGTCTCGATGCCCAGCCGCGAGAAGCCGACGCCCAACTGGCCCACCGTGCCGCCATAGAGCGTCGAGGCGGCGACGATGTGGTCGCCGTTCTTCAAAATGGCCAGCAGCGCCGTCATCTGCGCCGCCATGCCGGTGGCGCAGGCCAGCGCCGCGCGGCCGCCTTCGAGCGAGGCCACGCGCTCTTCCAGCACCGCCACCGTGGGGTTGCTGATGCGGCTGTAGACGTTGCCGAAAGTCTGCAGGTTGAACAGGCTGGCTGCGTGCTCGGCCGAGTCGAACACGAAGCTGGTGGTCTGGTGGATCGGTGTGGCGCGCGCGCCGGTCACCGGGTCGGGCACGGCGCCGGCGTGGATGGCGCGGGTGCCGAAGCCGTAGTCGCGGTCTTTGGTCATCTGGAGTTTAGTAGGGCA
This sequence comes from Ramlibacter sp. WS9, assembly GCF_003797765.1. Taxonomy (GTDB): domain Bacteria; phylum Pseudomonadota; class Gammaproteobacteria; order Burkholderiales; family Burkholderiaceae_C; genus Ramlibacter. Next base: position 13,690 of record NZ_RKMB01000045.1, read on the forward strand.
GGTGCTGCGGGCGCCGCGCCGAGATGACCTTGGTGTTGACGCCAGCCCAACCCAACCCGCCGAACAGCCGCGCGTGCTCGATCTTCACGCAGCGGTCCATCACAGTGTCCAGGCCCGCAGCGCTCGCCTTGGCTGCAGCATCTTCGTTCATCACGCCGATCTGCTGCCACAGGCATTTCGCACCGATGGCGATGGCTTCGTCAGCGATGGGCGGGATGTCCTCAGTGCGGCGGAAGCAATCGACCATGTCGATCTTCGTCCCCTGCGCGGCCAGCGCTTCGGCGGCCGCAGTGACGCTGGGATAGCACTGCTCGCCCAGGATCTCCGTCGCTGTCGGGTTGACGGGCACGATGCGATAGCCGTGCGCCTGCATGTACTTCGCCGCGAAGAAACTCGGCCGGTGCCACTGCGGCGACAGGCCGACCACGGCGATGGTCTTGCAGGTGCCGAGGATGCGGCGCAGATCGTGGATCGAGCTCATGCCCACAGTTTAAGCATCCCGCTCAGCCGTATGCCGCAGAAAGACGAGATGCCCGCCAAAGAAGCAAATGCCCGAATCAAGATCAATGGGCTTCTCGAAGCCGCTGGCTGGCGCTTTTTTGGCTCGGACCAGGGCAAGGCCAACATTGCGCTGGAGCCCAACGTGAAGCTCACCCAGGCGCAGGTCGATGTCGGCCGCAGCGCGACGACGTGCTCTATTCAAAGAACGGAACCATCGGTGTCGCAAAGCATGTGAATTGGGAATATGAGTTCAGTATTTTTACATCTGGCGGAAATTCGGCAGATGACGATTCCGCTTCCGGACCTTCCCGCTCAACGCGCCATCGTCGCCGAGATCGAAGCCGAGCAGGCCCTGGTCAACGCCAACCGCGAACTGATCCGCCGCATGGAGGCCAAGATCAAGGCCGCGATCGACGGGGTGTGGGGGGAAGCGCCGAAAACCATGGTTGAATATACAGCTATTCCCTGGCTTTTCCCTCTAAAATTACCATTATGGTAAGTTTAATCGTCCTTTCGGAGTACAGTCAAGATCCGCCAACAGAAATTGGCCGGAAGATTGCCCAAGGGCCGTTGTATGACCTGGCCCGCGTTCAAGCTCTGGTTCTGGACGGGCGTCGCCTGAAGGCACTGACCAGGAAGTGCCGTCATGACGTAGACAAGTTATTCGCGGGAGATTACGAAGAAGTAGCCAGGCTGATCCAGTGCATCAAGGCTCGGGACTACATCGATTCCGAATGGTGCGAAAACGGCAGTGGCGGCATCGCTGCATGCGATGCATATTCGGTTCGACGCGTCGAAGAAATGCCGGCGACCGGCAAGTTGATGACGATGGAATACTTTTTGAAGTTTGCGATCAGCAAGGCTGGGATGGTGGTTCTGCTGGTTTCCTGCCACGCCAGCTAGACATGGAGAGAGAGAGATGGAAACGAAAGAGCTGTGCCCCGTTTGTGGTGAAGGTCATGTGACCTCGCATGTGGAGTTAGTCGAGAGCGAATACAAAGGGCAGAAAGCGATGCTGCCCTCGCACTACCAGGTGTGCGATAGCTGCCATTCGGATTTCGCGGGCGCGCAAGAGGGCAAGCTGAACAAGCGCGGGATCATGGCGTTTCGCAGGTCGGTGGACGGCTTGCTCACGGGCGCAGAAATTCGCGCTTTGCGTGAAAAGTACAAGCTGACCCAGGGCCAAGCCGCCAAGCTGTTTGGGGGAGGGCCTGTGGCATTCAGCAAGTACGAGAACGACGACGTGGCGCAGTCGGAAGCCATGGATACCTTGTTGCGCCTGGTGCTTCGTAGCGAAGCTGCATTTTGGGAGTTGGTCGACCAGAAGGGCATGGCGGCTGAGTTGCCCTTCAAACGGCAACGCAGTACGGGGAATGTCTTCCGGAAGACGGAGACGAATGTGATCTACATACACCGCGCCGCGGAAGACATCCAAGCTGTGCACATGGCTCAGTCGCATCGGTATGCGGCGTACTCTGTTGAAACCTCGTCAGCGCAAAAAACATGGAAGCAGTAAACCTGCGGCCCAAGCTGGTCTCGTTCCGGGCCACCAGTTTTCATGGAGAGAACAAGGACGCGTCAGGCGGGCGCAAGCAATGGAAGTTGCAGCTTACGCAAACGATTGAGGTTGCCTTGGCTGTTGCCGATGCCAACGCTGCCCCCCTGCAGGCGATCGTGAAGATTGACTTGGTAGCCAAAGCAGTGCAGGAAGACGCGCCGGATCAAACGGCTGATTTCAGTGCCGCCTACGAGGCCAAGTTTGCCTACCCGCCTGAAGCGACGGAAGCTGAGATCGCACCTGAGTTCGAGCGGGAGCCGTATCAATACGTTCTTGTGGCACAAGCCTTCCCGCTGGCGATGACGCACTTTCGCCGAGAAATGCAAGCTATGGGCTTCGACGCCCGTGAGTTGCCGCTGGGTATCTGATCCTGATCAGCTCTTGTACTTGATCGAACATCCGTACGGACGCGTCACCGATGCGGTGATCGGCTTGCCAGCAAGCGCTTCATTCAAGCCCTGCCGCACATAGTTCACCGCCTTCTTAATGTCGTCCGCAGTGCTCGACGGGATGCTGTCGATGCCGCCTGCATAGATCAGTTGCCCTTGCGGGTTGACGATGTACATGTGCGGTGTGGTGCGCGCGCCATAGGCCATGCCGGCCGAACCTTCCTCGTCCATCAGCATGGCAGTGGGCACAGCCTTGCGCGCCTGCTGCCAGGCCACCAGCTTGGCCGGCTCGAGGTAGTCGTACGCGGATTTCTCTGTGGAGTTGATCGACAGCCAGACGACGCCCTTGTCCACGGCTTCCTTCTGCGTCGCCGGCATGTTGCCGCTGTTGTAGTGCTTCTGCACATAGGGGCAGCCGGGGTTGGTCCACTCCAGCACCACGTGCTTGCCGCGGTAGTCGCTGAGCTTGACTGTTTTTCCGGCCGCGTCTTTCAGCGTGAAGTCGGGCGCTGCCTGGCCCACCGAAGGGGCGGCCTGCACCGACTGCGCGAGGGCAACAAAGGAAAAAGCGAGAACGGTTCGACGCAACATGACAACTCCTGGTAGGTCCGCAATGCCACTATAGCTTCGCGATCGCAGAGCGAACCTCATCCACGCTCAGCACTTCCGACAGCACGACAGGCGCCTTGCCCGCCGCATAGAAAACATACACCGGCACGCCGTTGCGGCCCAGCTGCGCCAGCGCGGCGGTGATGGCCGGGTCGCGCCGCGTCCAGTCGGCGCGCAGCAGCGCGACCTTCTTGGCCGCGAGGTCGCTCGTGACTTCGCTGCGCGCGAGCGTGGTTTTCTTGTTGTACTGGCAGGTCACGCACCAGGCGGCGGTGAAGTCCACGAACACGGGCTGCCCGGAAGCGAGGATCTGGTCGACGCGGCCCGGCTCCCATGGCTGCCAGCCTTCGGCATTGGCGGCCTGTTGCTGCGGCGGCGGGAGCTTGGTGATGCTGGGCGCGGCGGCCCAGGCCAGCAGGCCCAGGCTCACCAGGGAAATGGCGGTGATCACCGTACGCGCGCGGCCGCGCAGCGTCAGCGCCCAGACCACCATCGCGAGCGCCACCAGCAGCACCAGCAGCGCGCCCGCGCCGTCGATGCCGCTTTGCTGGCCCAGCACCCACACCAGCCACGCGACGGTCGCGAACATCGGGAAGGCCATCAGCTTGCGGAAGGTGTCCATCCACGCACCCGGCCGCGGCAGCAGGCGTGCGACCGCCGGCACCCAGCTCGCGGCGAGGTAGGGCAGGGCCATGCCGATGCCGATGAACGCGAACACCAGCAGCGCTTCGACGGCAGGCAGGCCGATCGCGAAACCGAGCGAGGCGCCCATGAACGGCGCGGTGCACGGCGACGCCACCGCCACCGCCAGCACACCGGAGAGGAAGGCATTGACCACCGGGTGGCGCGCTTCCATCGAAGCGACGCTGGAAGGCAGGAATGAGCCGAACTCGAACAGGCCCGCGAGGTTCAGGCCGATCAGCGTGAACAGCGCGGCGAGCACGGCCACCACGGCGGGCGACTGCAGCTGGAAGCCCCAGCCCAGTTGCTCGCCGGCCGAGCGCAGCGCGAGCATCAGGGCGCCCAGCGCGACGAAGGAAGCGATGACGCCGGCCGTGTACGCCAGCCCGGCCACGCGATGGCCACGGCGGTCGTCGGCATGCCGGGTGAAGCCCACCACCTTGATCGCGAGGATGGGGAACACGCAGGGCATCAAGTTGAGGATCAAGCCGCCGAGCAGGGCGCCCAGCAATGCCGCAGCCAGCGTGAGCGAAGGCGCGGGCGCCGCGGCTGCAGTGCCGCCACCGGCGTTGGCCTTCAGCGCCGCCTCCAGCGCGGGCGACACGCCCGTCGCCGCGGCCACGGCCGGCCAAGTGCCCACCACCTTCAATTCGGCCCGATAGCCCTGGCCGTCGGATACCAGCACCACCGGCATCAGCGTGGGGCTGCCGCTGCGCTGCGCCGACAGCGGCACCTTGGCGTTCCACACCGCGCCCTTCCACTCCTGCGTCCACTTGGCGGCGGTCTCGATCACTTCGGCTGTCTCGGGGAAGAACTCCAGCGGCTTGCCGCGCAGGGCGATCGGCAAGTCCTGCACACTCAGTTCCAGGACGTTGCCGGCCACGCGGGCCACGCTGTCGGTGGTGATGCCCTGGACATGTGCCACAGGCCGGGGCTGCGCCGCCAGCGCCGCCTGGAACGCTGGTCCGTTCAGCGCCGTGGTGCTGCGCGCCGGAATCTTCAGCGTGAAGTCGCCTTCTTCCGGGATGCACTCCTGCTTGCACACCAGCCATTGCGCTTTCAGCTTGACCTCGACGTCGCCCAGCAGCCCGGGCTTGAAGTCGGGCGTGATGGTCAGCGGCACCGGCAGCAGCACCGTGCCTTCATAACCGTAGTTGGCCAGGTTGCCGATGGGGATCTTCTTCGGCAGCGGCCAGGCGATGTCGCCGGCCACCACGCCCATCGGCAAAGTCCATTGCATCTGCGTCGGCAGACCGGAATCGCCGGAGTTCTTCCAGTAGGTGTGCCAATGCGGCTGGTGCGCGAGCTGCAGGCCGACCCAGACCTGCTTGCCGGGCGCAATGCCCTCGGGTGCATGGGCCATCAGCTCGGCGCGCACGCGCTCACTGGTGACCACGGTTTTGCCGCTGCCTTGGGCGAGGGCGCCGCCGGACAGGACGAAGGAAGCCGCCAGCAGCAGAGCGGAAAGGAAGGGAGCGGGCATGAGGCGGGCAGAAATCATCAGTGTGTCGGAGCTCGGCTGTAGGTTGGAAGTTCCCGGCGCCCAGGCGGGCTCATTTTCGGCACTGGGCCGCATAGGGCCAACATCGGTGGCGTGAAGCCCCTGTGCGCTCAACGGCCAAACAGCTCAGAGTGCGTACCGGCGCGCGCAAAGAGCACCAAGCCGGGTTGAAGCCGGTAGATCAAAAGAAGATCACCTTTGGCATGGCACTCCCTGTGGCCCGCCCAGTCGCCTTCCAGTTCGTGGTCCAGCCACTCGGCCGGCAGCGGGCCAGTGTTGGCGATCAACAGCATCATCACCTCTTTCAAGCGCTGCATGTCCTGCTTGCCTGAGTGTGTGAGCTTCTCCCAGTCCTTCTCGAACTGCCGGCTGTGATCAGATCTTCTTGGCAGTGGCGCGCGTCTTGCGCTTGCCGGCCTTTTTATCGAGGGCATCAAAAAGTTCTTTCGCTGAACCGTAACGCGCCGACGTCATCGCGCGAGTTTCGGCCATCGCTGCAACCGTTTTGGCGGTGGGCTGGCGCACCTCGAAAGGCAAGCCGCGAACCTCCACCACCTGCCGCAGAAACAACCGAATGGCGCCACTCAGATCGAGACCCAGATCGGCGAGCACTTCGGCGGATTTCTCCTTCAACTCGGGCTCGATCCGCGACCGGACCTCGGCCGATTTTGTCAATGTCGATGCGTGCATAGGGAATTCGTCTTCACAGTAAAGCAGCGCTAAACTTCAGCGCTGTAGCTACACTGTAGCTACAAATAGAGAGTGCGTCAAACCTGAGAGCGCCGGGAGAGCCCCGTGCTTCAAGCGAAGCCCAGTACCACCCGGCGGGTGGTGGCGCTCTTCTTCTCGATCTTCGTCACCACCACGGTGCCGATCTCGGCGGTGTTGGCCACATGGGTGCCGCCGCAGGGCTGGAAGTCGATCTGCTCATCGCCGCCGATGCGGATTGTCCGGATCTTCCCGCTGCCGCGCGGCGGCTGCACCGACATGCTCTTGACCAGCGCCGGATTGGCGTCCAGCTCTTCGTCGGTGATGGCGCCGACCACGACCGGGTGGCCGGCCGCGACCAGGCGCGCGATGCCCTGGGTCAGCGCTTCCTTGTCGAGCGGGTCGGTCATGTTGAAGTCCAGGCGCGCGGAGTCGGGCGTGATCGAGCAGCCGTTCACCAGCTGCGGCACCAGGTTGCACAGCAGGTGGGTGGTCGTGTGGAAGCGCATTAGCTTGTGACGGCGCTCCCAATCGACCTTGGCCTTCACCCGGTCGCCTTGCTTGAGTGCGGCCAGCAACGCTTCCTGGCCCGGCGCGGGCAGGTGGCAGATGAACGGCGCGGGCCGGCCTTCAGCATCCTTGCCCTTGCGAGTGTCGGAGATGGCAAGCTCGCGGCCGTCCGGGAGCGCCAGCACCCCGCTGTCACCGGCCTGGCCACCGCCCAGTGGATAGAACACCGTGCGATCGAGCACGATGCCCTGCTCATCGATGGCAACGACTGCGGCGGTGCAGTCCTTCAGGTACGCGTCGGCGCGGAAGAGCTCTTCGGTCATGGGGCTATTTTGGCGGTTTCTGCCTACATGCGCCGCTGTGGGGGCGGAACAGACTTCGACTCATGAATACGTCTTTATTTGCGCCGGCCTATGCCCTGGTCCTCGCGGCGCTGGTGGGATGCGGCGCCGTGGCGCAGTCCGCGCCCAACGCCGGCACCGGCCCCAACCCGACGCTGCCCTCGCCCGAAACAAGCCTGATCCCCACCGTCAACATCGCCGAGGCCGTGGGCTGGCCGCAGGGCGCGCGACCCACCGCGCCCGCCGGCTTCCGGGTGACGGCACTCGCGGCGGGGCTGGACCACCCGCGCTGGGTCTATGTGCTGCCCAACGGCGACGTGCTCGTCGCCGAAAGCAACGCGCCGCCCAAGCCCGATGCCAAGCCGAGCATCAAGGGCGAGGTGATGAAGCAGGTGATGAAAAAGGCAGGCGCCGGCGTGCCCAGCGCCAACCGCATCACGCTGCTGCGCGACGCCAATGGTGACGGCGTCGCCGACACGCGCACCGTCTTCATGCAGGGCCTTAACTCGCCCTTCGGCATGGCGCTGGTGGGCAACGAGCTGTTCATCGCCAATGCCGACGCGATCGTGAAGGTTCCGTACCAGGCGGGCCAGACTCGCATCACCGCCGCACCGGTGAAGGTGACGGACCTGCCCGCCGGGATCAACCATCACTGGACCAAAAACATCATTGCCAGCCCGGACGGCAGCAAGCTCTACGCGACGGTGGGCTCGAACAGCAACATCGGCGAGGGCGGCATGCAGATCGAAGAAGGCCGCGCCGCGATCTGGGAGGTGGACCGCGCCACCGGCGCCAAGCGCCTCTTCGCATCGGGCCTGCGGAACCCCAACGGCATGGCGTGGGAGCCCACGACCAAGGCGCTGTGGACGGTGGTGAACGAGCGCGACGAGCTGGGCAACGACCTCGTGCCCGACTACCTCACCTCGGTGAAGGACGGCGCTTTCTACGGCTGGCCCTGGAGTTACTGGGGCCAGTGGGTGGACGTGCGCGTCACGCCGCAGAACCCCGACATGGTGGCCAAGGCCGTCAAGCCCGACTACGGCCTGGGCTCGCACGTCGCGCCGCTCGGCCTGGCGTTCTCCGACGCGCGCACCATGCCGCAGAACTACGCCGGCGGCGCCTTCATCGGCGAGCACGGCTCGTGGAACCGCAAGCCCCGCAGCGGCTACAAGGTGGTGTACGTGCCCTTCGAAGGCGGCAAGCCGTCCAGCGAGCCGATCGACTTCCTCACCGGCTTCCTCAGCCCCGACGGCAAGGCCTACGGCCGCCCGGTGGGTGTGGCGATGGACGGCAAGGGCGGGCTGCTGGTGGCCGATGACGTGGGCAACGTCATCTGGCGCGTGGCGCCGCTTTCCAAGTAGCCGCCGGTGGATTCGTTCACTCTCACCGGCCCATTGCCGGCGCTAGACTTCGCAGTCTTCCAGTCTTCCAACAAGGAGTGTTTTTCGTGCGTATCTTTCTTTGCGCTGCGGCGCTGTCCCTCGCCGTTCCCGCCGCCTTGGCCCAGTCCACGCCGGCCCCCGTCACCACCAAGAGCGGCCTGGTCTACCAGTCGCTGAAGGAAGGCAGCGGCGCCTCGCCCGCCGCCACTGACACGGTCAAGGTGCACTACCGCGGCACCTTGCTGGATGGCAAGGAGTTCGACAGTTCGTACAAGCGTGGCGAGCCCACGGAGTTCCCGCTCAACCGCGTCATCCCGTGCTGGACCGAAGGCGTTCAGATGATGAAGCCGGGCGGCAAGGCCAAGCTCACATGCCCGCCCGCGATTGCCTATGGCGAGCGCGGCGCCGGTGGCGTCATTCCGCCCAATGCGACTTTGAACTTCGAGGTCGAACTGGTCTCCGTCAAACGCTGATATGGCCCCCACGCTTCTCACTGCGTGTAGTGCGCTGCCCCCCGAGGGGGCCCAGGCCTTCCTAGGGGCGGCCCGTCGGAGCCTGCCATGACCTTCGAGTACGTCAGTGTCGAAGAGGCGATCTCTCGCCGCGGCCTGCGCATGGTCGTGGTCGCCAACGTGCCCAGCGGCTGGGGCGAGGCGGCGAAGGGCATCCTCCACATCAAGGCCATCGATTGGGCAGCTGTGCGGCTGGCTTACGACAGCGAGGCGTTGACGCAGTGGTGCGGGCATCGCAACGCGCCGGTCGCCATCTACGACGACGAGCGCCCGCGCGCCGGCTGGGCCGAGATCCTGCTGCTGGCCGAGCGCCTGGCGCCCACGCCTTCGCTGTTGCCGGCCGACCCGGCAGACCGCGCGCTGGCCCTCGGCCTGTCGCACGAGATCTGCGGCGAAGAGGGCCTGGGCTGGACGCGCCGGCTGCAGTTGGTGCAGGCCGGCTTGCAGAATGCGGGCGGCTTTCCGGAGCGCGTGGCGAAGTACCTCGCCAAGAAGTACGGGTACCGGCCCGAGGCGGGCGCCGCCGCAGGCGCGCGGGCGGCGCAGCTGCTCGGCACGTTGGCCGCGCGGCTCGCGGCGCAGCGCGAAGCGGGGAGTTCCTATTACATCGGCGACTCGCTGACGGCGGTCGATGTCTACAGTGCTGCTTTCATGGCCATGTTCGCCCCGCTGCCCGCGCCCCAGTGCGAGATGGATGCAGCGACGCGCGTGGCGTTCGAGACGCGCGATTCGCAGACCGAAGCGGCGCTCGCGCCCATCCTGTTGGCGCACCGGGACATGATGTACGCCCAGCACCTGGAGTTGCCGCTCTCGCTTTGAGCTGCCTGCCCTGCCAGTGCACCAGGGGCGGGCGCGAGGGGAGGCATTTCGCCCTGAAATGAAGCGTCAGCCGCCCCGCCGATGGTCCATGAGGGGGCGTCGGGCCGCACCAAAACCGCCTGCCGCCCCCTTGCGATGCATGCAAGGCACCATTTCGGAGACTTTGGCCCGGATATTGCTCATCCCTGGGCATCAGAGGCCCCTTCCCCAGGAAACATCACATGGCTTATCTCGTGCCTTCGGAGTTCGTCACCAAGATGGTGGACGCGGGCGAATCCAAGATCTTCATGTCCACGCGCGACACGCTCGTGCGCGCCTACATGGCCGGTGCCATCCTGGCGCTGGCCGCGTGGTTCGCCGTCACCATCAACGTGCAGACAGGCCAGCCGCTGGCCGGCGCCATCCTGTTCCCGGTGGGCTTCGTCATGCTCTACCTGTTCGGGTTCGACCTGCTCACCGGCGTGTTCGTGCTGTGCCCACTCGCGCTGATCGACAAGCGCCCCGGCGTCACCCTCCAGGGCGTGCTGCGCAACTGGGGCCTGGTGTTCGTGGGCAACTTCGCCGGCGCTTTTACCGTGGCAGTGATGATGGCCATCTACGTCACCAACGGCTTTTCGACGCCGCCCAGCCCGGTGGGCGTCGCCCTCGGCGTGATCGGCGAAAACCGCACGCTCGGCTACCAGAAATACGGCGCGAACGGCATGCTCACGCTGTTCGTGCGAGGCATGCTGTGCAACTGGATGGTATCGGCCGGCGTGGTCGGTGCGATGATCTCCACCCACGTCAGCGGCAAGGTGATCGCGATGTGGATGCCCATCATGCTGTTCTTCTACATGGTCTTCGAACACTCCATCGTGAACATGTTCCTGTTCCCTTCGGGCCTGCTGCTGGGCGCACACTTCACGATCATGGACTACCTGATCTGGAACGAGATCCCCACGGTGCTGGGCAACCTGGTGGGCGGCCTCGCCTTCACCGGCCTCACGCTGTACGCCACCCACGTCAAGACCGGCCCCAAGCGCAACGCAGCCTGACCACGGGCTAGCATCGGGGTATGGGCCAAGAGCTGAAAATCTCGGTCGGCCAGTACTCCGACAAGGGCCGCAAGGAAGTCAATCAAGACTTCTATGGCGTCCTGGTGCCCCAGGCGCCGCTGCTGTCCTCGAAGGGCGTTGCCATCGCCCTGGCCGACGGCATCGGCAGCAGCGACGTGAGCCAGGTCGCCAGCGAGTTCGCCGTGCGCGGCCTGCTCGAAGACTACTACTGCACCTCCGAGGCGTGGTCGGTCAAGAAGTCCGTGGAGCGCGTCGTCACGGCCACCAATTCCTGGCTGCACGCCAAGACGCGGCAAAGCCCCTGGCGCTACGACAAGGACAAGGGCTACGTCTGCACCTTGAGCGCGCTCGTCATCAAGGCGACCACCGCCCACATCTTTCATGTGGGCGACACGCGCATCTACCGCCTGCTGGGAGGTTCGCTGGAACAGCTCACGCAGGATCATCGTGTCCACGTCTCGCAAGAGCAGAGCTACCTGAGCCGCGCGGTCGGCTTCAACCCGCAGATCGAGATCGACTACCTCGCCTTGCAGGTTGAAAGGGGCGACGTGTTCCTGCTGGCATCCGACGGTGTGTACGAGCACATCGACGATGCCTTCATTGCCGAAGCTGTGCGACGCGAACGCGCGAACCTCGACGCTGCCGCGCGGGAGATCGTGCAACAGGCTTTCGATCGCGGCAGCAAGGACAACCTCACCGTGCAGATCGTCGCCATCGACGAACTGCCGGACCACGACGCGCAGGCTTTGCACCAACGCGTCTCCGCGCTGGCGCTGCCGCCGGTGCTCGAAGCGCGCATGACGCTCGACGGCTACCGGATCGTGCGCGAGCTGCATGGCTCCAGCCGCAGCCACATCTACCTGGCCGTGGACACCGAGACCGACGAGAGCGTCGTCATCAAGACGCCGTCGATCGACATGCAGGCCGACCCGGTGTACCTCGAACGCTTCCTCATGGAAGAGTGGGTGGCGCGGCGCATCAACAGCGCGCACGTGCTCAAGCCCTGCCCGCACGCGCGCGAGCGCAAGCACCTGTACGTCGCTACCGAGTTCATCGAAGGGCGCACGCTGACGCAGTGGATGGTCGACAACCCCAAGCCGGCGATCGAGACCGTGCGAGGCATCGTGGAGCAGATCGCCAAGGGCCTGCAGGCCTTCCACCGGCTGGAGATGCTGCACCAGGACCTGCGGCCCGACAACATCATGATCGACACCACGGGCACCGTGAAGATCATCGATTTCGGCGCGACCCGCGTTGCAGGCATCGCCGAGATGGAGTCGCCCCTCGAGCGCGGCGACATTCTGGGCACGGCGCAGTACACGGCGCCGGAGTATTTTCTGGGCGAACCCGGCACGGCGCGCTCCGACCTGTTCTCGCTGGGTGTGATCGCCTACCAGATGCTGTCGGGCCGGCTGCCGTACGGCACCCGGGTAATCAACGCTCGCACGCAGTCCGCGCAGATGAAGCTGAACTACGAATCGGTGCTGCACGACGAGCGCGAGATCCCGGCGTGGATCGACGGCGTGCTGCGCAAGGCGGTGGAGCCGAATCCGCTCAAACGCTATGAAGCCTTGTCGGAGTTCGTCTACGACCTGCGGCACCCAAATCGCGCGTTTCTCAGCAAGAACCGTCCGCCGCTGGTCGAGCGGCATCCGGCGCGGTTCTGGAAAGGCGTTTCCGCGGTGCTGGCAGTCGCCGTGCTGGTGCTGCTGTTCCTGCGCTTCGGCGTGCGCTAAGGCTAGGGCCTGTTAACGCTATTTCCAGGGGCGCGTTGCGACTCCAAGGGGCCAGGCGCAAGGCGCGAGGCCGCAGCTGGGGTCAACCCCAGCAAGGACTTGCAACGCCGCGGATGGCCCCTTGGAGTCGCAACCCGAAGGGAAGGGGCCGCATCGGGCGCCACTCGGCGTTGCCCGGCTGGCCCGCACGCGAGTGCGGGCT
>NZ_RKMB01000046.1 GCF_003797765.1 Ramlibacter sp. WS9
CCCAAGTCCCAGTACAACCCCGTCATCACCCCCAGCGCCTCGCGCAGCAGCTCCGGCGGCAGGTGCTCGTTGGGTGCGTGTTGCGAGCAGCCGGGGTACGAGTGCGGCACCCAGATCGTCCGCAGGCCCAGCACGTCGGTGAAGATGTCGTTGGGCAGCGAGCCGCCCAGGTTGGGCAGCACGGCCGTCTTCTTTCCGGTGGTTTTCGCGATGGACGCGGCAGCCCATTCCACCCATGGATCTTCCGGGTCGATGCGCGTGGCTCGGAACATCTCATCTTTCGCCGCCGTGATCTTGACCATCGGGAAGCCCTGGCGGTCGAGGTGGCGCCGCAGCGCCGGCAGGAAGTCGTCGGGGTTCGGCCCGACCACGAAGCGCAACTGGCAACGCGCCCAGGCCGTGGGCGGGATCGCGTTGACCGGTGTCTGCGGGTTGCCGGTCTTGTATGCGAGCACCTCGAAAGAGCACCAACCGAAGACGCGTTCGGCCGGCGACAAACCGGGCTCGCCCCACCACGGCTCGATCTCCGGACCGTCGGCACCGCCATCGACCTCGCAGTCTGCGAGCGCGCGGCGCACCGAGGCGGGCAGTTCTTTCGGCACCCACTCGTGGATGCGGATCTGCCCGGTGGGCGAGACGATGCTGGCGATGGCGTGCGCCAGCTGGATGCCGGGGTTGGAAATGAGGCCGCCCCAGTTGCCCGAATGATGGCCGCCCTTGCGCGCATCGATCGCGAGGTCGAAGCTCAGCGCGCCGCGCGAACCCAGGAAGATGGTGGGCCGCTCGGCACGCAGGCGCGGGCCGTCCGAGGCGATGAGCAGGTCGGCGTCGAACAGCGCCTTGTTCTCCTCGCACAGCTCGCGCAAGCCGGGTGAACCGGTCTCTTCTCCCATCTCGATCAGGTACTTGGCGTTGAAGCCCAGGCGGCCGCGCGCCTTCAGCACGTTGGCCATCGCTTGCATGTTGACGGTGTGCTGGCCCTTGTTGTCGGCGATGCCGCGGCCGTACCATCGGCCCGCGGACTCGGTCAAAGCCCAGGGCGACAGGCCTTCTTTCCACTCGGGCTCGAGGCCGCGGATGACGTCGCCATGGCCGTAGCCGAACACCGTCGGCAGGTCTTGGCCTTCGATTCGTTCGGCCAGCAGGAAAGGGGCCTTGGCTTTGGGGTGGGTCAGCGTGCGGCAAGCGAAGCCCATGGCCTCGAATGCCGGCTGGATCTCGTCATGCAAGTACGCCGCGAGCACCGGGCCACGGTCCGGGTTCTGGCTTTCGGTCGGCATCGCGATGCGGCGCGCGAGTGCGGCCCGGAACTCGCCCGAGTCGAATTGTTGCAGCGCGCTTTCGATGGCAAGGTTGCGGTCCATGGTCAATCCGGAAGTGTTTCGAGGTCGCCGGCGACGATGAGGTGTAGGCGGTCGGGGAAGAAATGCTTGCGCATGGCGGCGTTGGCCTGCTCGGTGGTGACGGCGGCGATGCGCGCGGGAAATTCGTCGAGGTAGCGTGGGCCGAACCCGAACTTCTCGGCACTGGCCAAGGCGGCCGCGATGCCCGCGTTCGAGCCCAGGCCGATGCGGAAGTTGCCCGCGAAGAAACTCTTCTGGGCCTGGACTTCAGCGTCGGTGGCGCCTTCGCGCGCGTACTTCTGCAGTTCTTCGCGCGTTGAGCGGATTGCGCGTGCGAGGTTGGGCGGTGCCACGTTGACGTTCACCAGCCAGACCCCGTCGAGCTCTTCGCTTTGCAGGAAGCGCGAGTAGATGGAATACGTGAGGCCCTCGGTATCGCGCACGCGGCGCCCGATGCGGGACGACAGCGCGCTTTGGCCCAGCGCGGCGTTGGCGACCAGCGCAGCTTCATAGTCCGCGTCGGCGCGACGCAGGCCGCTGGCACTGCCCATCACGATGTTCATGTTGGCCTTGCCGCGCAACGTCACCGCCTCGCGCACGCCGGCCACGGGTTGCGTGCGGGGCAGGGCGGCGAACGATGCACGCTGGCCCGCCGGGGCATCGCCGAACAGCTTCTCCACCAGTGCGATGGTCGCCGCCGGGTCGATGTCGCCCGCGATGGCCAGGATCATGCCGTTGGCGCCGTAGCGCGCGCGATGAAATGCGCGCAGTTCGTCTTCGGTGATCGCGGCAATACTGCGCAACTTCGCGGTGCGTGCGGCGGGATGGTACGGGTGGCCGGCGGCGAAGGCCAGTTGTCCCAGGCGCTGCTGCGCCCGCGTCGAGGTGTCGTCGTCGGCGCGGAGATAGTCGTTCTCCAGGTCCTTGCGCGCCTTCGCAAGTTCGGCCGCAGCGAAGGCCGGGCGGCGCAGCTCGTCGGCGATGATGTCCAGGATGAGCGGCAGGTCGCGCGCCATGCCGTTGGCCTCGACGCCCAGCTCGGTGAGCTGCGTGAAGTAAGTCCGCGTGGCACCCAGGTCATCCAGCAAAGCGCCGATCTGTTCCTTGGTTCGAGTCGCGGTGCCGCGCGCGAGCATCTTGCCCGTCAGGTCGGCCAACGCCGGTTGGGAAGCCGGCGCGGTCATGGTTCCCGCGGTCACGACGCCGCGCACGGCGACGGTCGGCACGGCCGGGTTGCGGACCACGTCGACGATGAACCCGTTCGGGAGCACCCTGCGCACGGTGCGTTGCGCGAAGGGTTGGCTCGGGGCAGGCGCCGCGGTTGCGCGGCTGGCGGGTTGCGCTGCCGCGGTGGGAGTCGGCGGCGCGGCGACGGGCGCAGGAGGCAGCGGCTGCGGGGCTTTCGCGCTGGGCACGAACCACCCGACGGTCGTGCGCTCCGGCACCAGATACGCCGCGGCGACGCGTTGCACGTCGGCCGCGGTGACGGCCTTGACCCGCTCCACATAGGCCAGGAACCATTTCCAGTCGGTCGAAGCCACCGCCTCACCCATGGCGCGCGCCATTTGATAAGGCCCGTCGCGGGAGCGTACGACAGCCACTTCGATCTGCTGCTGTGCGCGCCGCACTTCAGCCGGAGACACGCCTTTTTGCGCGAGATCGGCGATGGCACCCTTGATCGCGGCTTCGACCGCGTGGTGCGGCTGGCCCGGCGCGCAAGTGGCCGTCACGAGAAGCGGGTACGGGTCGCGCAATGCCCAGTTGTCGCTGTCGACGCTGGTGGCCAGCCCCTTGTCGACCAGCGCCTGGTACAGCCGTGAGTTCACGCCGTCGGTGAGGATCGAGTTGAGAACTTCCAGCGCGATGAAGTCCGGATGCGAAGCCGCGACGCGCATGTACGCAAGCTGCACCAGGCCTACCGTGCCGGGCCGCTGGACCAGCGTGCGGCGCTCGCCTTCCTGCGGCGGCTCCACCGTGATCACTTTCGGGATCGGGTGCGGCGCGCGCGGAAAGCCGCCGAACTCGCGATCAAACATCGCCAGCGCCGCCTCGGTGTCGAAGTCGCCCGCCAGGATGGCATCGGCGTTGTCCGGGTGGAAGTAGGTCTTGTAGTGCTCGCGCAGCTTCTCCGTCGTGACGCCTTCGATGTCGGAGCGGTAGCCGATGGTGCTCCAGTGGTAGGGATGCGCCTGGATCGCGGTGGCCGCAGTCGCCTTGTACAACGCGCGGCGCGGGTTGTTCTCGCCGATCTCGAACTCGTTGCGCACGACGGACATCTCGGACTGGCGTTCCTCGTCGAGGATCAGTGCGCGGCCCAGCCGGTCGGCCTCGATCCGCATCGCCACGTCCAGCTTGTCGGAGGGCAGGGTCGAATAGCCGTTCATCCGGTCGTACCAGGTGGTCATGTTCGATGAAGCGGCATCCGCTCCGCCTTCGAAGAGCACGTCCTGGATGGTCTTGTGGCCGCGCGCGCGGCCGAAGTTGGCCGTGGACTTGTTGAAGATCATGTGCTCCAGCAGATGGGCCGAGCCGGTGTTGCCGGGCGCCTCGTTGCGCGATCCGACGTGGTAGACGACCATGAAGGTGAACACCGGCGCCGCGCGGTCGGGCGCGAGCAGGATCGTCATGCCGTTGGACTTGAGCCGGTACTGCGCGATGCCGCGAAAGGTCTCTACATGTTCGACATTGGCGGGCAGCGCCGCCGCGGGCAGGGAGACGAGCAGCGCAATCGCGCAGAGAAGCCATCGCATGGAGCCATCCTTTGACGAGAGCCGCCAGTCTATCGCCGCTGCGGGTGCTGACTGTCATGCCGGCGCTCACGTTGGTTAGCGGTAACATCCGCCAAAGTGAGTATCACATCCGCCAACAAGACACCTGCCCGTGCCGCCCGCAAAGGCTCGGGGGGCATCACGCTCAACGACGTCGCCAAGCTGGCCGGCGTTTCCGCGATCACCGTCTCGCGTGCGCTCAACACGCCGGCGCAGGTGTCGCCCGAAACGCTCGAGCGCGTTCGCGATGCCGTTTCGCGCACGGGTTACGTGCCCAACCTCCTGGCCGGCGGGCTGGCGTCCAACCGCAGCCGGCTGGTCGCGGCGCTGATCCCGACGATTGCCGGCTCGGTATTCCTGGAAACGGTGCAGGCGTTGACCGATACCTTGGCCGGCGCGGGGTACCAGCTCATGCTGGGCCAGAGCGGCTACGGCGGTGCGCGCGAGGACGCGCTGATCGACGCGATCGTCGGGCGCCGGCCGGACGGCATCGTGCTGACCGGCATCATGCATTCGGCCGAGGGCCGACGCAGGCTGCTGGCTTCGGGCATTCCCGTCGTCGAGACGTGGGACCTGACGCCCACGCCGATCGACATGCTGGTGGGCTTTTCCCACGAGAAAGTGGGCGCGCAGGCAGCGGTCTGGCTGCACGGCAAGGGCTTGCGGCGGGTGGGCATCGTGAGCGCCGACGACCATCGCGCGCGGCTACGCCGGTCGGGGTTCGAAACCCGATGGCGTGAACTCGGCGCGGGCCGGGTGCCGGCTTGCCTGGTGACCGCGCCCAGCACGCTCGGCAATGGCAGGGCGGCGCTGCTCGACCTGCTCGCCCAGGAGCCCAAGCTGGACGGCGTGTTCTGCAGCTCCGACGTACTGGCCCATGGCGTCATCACCGAAGCGCGGGCGCAGGGAATCGATGTGCCGGGCGAAGTGGCGGTGATGGGCTTCGGCAATCTCGGCTTTGCCGCCGATGTGCACCCGGCCTTGACGACGGTGCACATCGACGGCGCGGCCATCGGCACGCAGGCGGCGCGCTTCATCGTCGACCGCACGGAAGGCCGCGACCCGGGGCCCAAGGTCCGCGACATCGGCTTTTCCATCGTCGAGCGCGTGAGCGCCTGAGGGCGTTTGCGTTGACCGTTATTGCGCTTTCATCTACAGTCCGTCTGTTAGCGCTAACATGAATTGTCGATGACCGCCTCAAACCGAAAAAAGCCCGAAGAACTCAGAAGCCACCGCTGGTATGGCGTGAAGGACCTGCGCGCTTTCGGCCACCGCTCGCGCACCGCGCAGATGGGCTACCACCGCAGCGACTACGCCAGCAAGCCGGTCATCGCCATCATCAACACCTGGAGCGACATCAACCCCTGCCACTCGCATTTCAAGCAGCGGGTGGAGGAGGTCAAGCGCGGCATCTGGCAGGCCGGCGGCTTCCCGGTGGAGATGCCGGCAATCAGCCTCTCCGAACCGTTCCAGAAGCCGACGACCATGCTTTATCGCAACCTGCTGGCGATGGAGTGCGAGGAACTGCTGCGCTCCTACCCGGCCGACGGCTGCGTGCTGATGGGTGGCTGCGACAAGACCACGCCGGCCCTGGTGATGGGCGCGATCTCGATGGACCTGCCCACCATCTTCATGCCGGCCGGCCCCATGCTGCGCGGCGACTATCGCGGCGAGTACCTGGGCTCGGGTTCGGACACCTGGAAGTACTGGGCCGAGCTGCGCGCGGGCAACATCACCGAAGATGATTGGCAGGATGTGGAGAACGGCATCGCCCGCTCGCCCGGCCACTGCATGACCATGGGCACCGCCAGCACGATGACCAGCGCGGTGGAGGTGCTGGGCCTCACGCTGAACGGCGCCTCGTCGATTCCCGCCTCGGATTCCCGCCACGCGCAGATGGCCACGCTGACGGGCAAGCGCATCGTCGACATGGTGTGGGAAGACCTGAAGCCTTCCGACATCCTCACCGCCGCTTCTTTCGACAACGCCGTCACCGCCGTGCTGGGTCTGGGCGGCTCCACCAACTCCATCGTGCACCTGATCGCCATGGCGCGCCGCGCCGGCGTGGCGCTGGACCTGAAGCGCTTCGACGCGCTGGCGCGCAAGACACCGGTGATCGCGAACCTGCGGCCCAGCGGCAAGTATTTGATGGAGGATTTCTACTACGCGGGTGGCCTGCGCGCCTTCCTCATCCAACTCGGTGACCTGATCGACTTCAACCAGAAGACGATCACCGGCCAGACCCTGGGCGCGAACGTGGAGGGTGCCAAGGTTTTCAACGACGACGTGATCCGCCCGCGAGCCAATCCGCTGGTGGCAAGTGACGGCTTGGCCGTGCTCACCGGCAACCTGGCGCCCGGCGGCGCCGTGATCAAGCCCGCCGCCATGGAGCCACGCCTGCGCAAGCACAAGGGCCCGGCCGTGGTGTTCAAGGATTACAACGACATGTCGGCGCGCATCGACTCGCCCGACCTGGCCGTCACGAAAGACAGTGTCATCGTTCTGCAGAGCGCGGGCCCCCAGGGCGCACCGGGCATGCCCGAGTGGGGCCAGCTGCCCATCCCGCAGAAGCTGCTGAAGGAGGGCGTGCGCGACATGCTTCGCATCAGCGACGCGCGCATGAGCGGCACCAGCTACGGCGCCTGCGTGCTGCACGTCACGCCGGAGTCGCACGTCGGTGGCCCGTTCGCGCTGGTGCGCGACGGCGACATCATCCAGCTCGACGTGGAAGCGCGCAGCATCGACATTCTGGTGAGCGAGGAAGAGCTCGCGCGCCGCAAGGCCGCATGGCAGCAACCCGCGCCCAAATTCACGCGCGGCTACGGCGTGCTTTATCTGAAGCACATCAAGCAGGCGGACACGGGCTGTGACTTCGACTTCCTCGAGACCGAACAAGTCCAGGCCCCGGCGGGCGGCGAGCCCGAGATCCACTGACCCCTTCTTGTAGAGAGACTCTCCATGACCATTCAACGACGCCACGTCCTGCAGGCGCTGGGCAGCCTCGGCCTCGCGGCCACCTTTCCGCTCACTCGCATGGCATCGGCGCAGGACGCGGCCTGGCCCGCCAAGCCCGTCACCTACGTTGTGCCCTTCACGCCTGGCGGCTCTACCGACGTGATCGGCCGCACGTTGTGCGAGAAGCTCCAGGCGGCGCTGGGCCAGCCGTTCCTCGTCGACAACAAGCCCGGCGCGGCTGGCGCTGTCGGCGCCGCCTATGTGGCGAAGGCCAAGGCCGATGGCTACACCTTGTTCGGCGGCACGATCAGCACGCACGCGATCAACGCCAGCCTGTACAAAAACCTGCCGTACGACCCGGTGAAGGATTTCGAGCCCATCGCGCTGGTCGCGATGCTGCCGAACGTGCTGATCGTCAGCCCGACGCTCGGCGTCAACAGCGTGCAAGAGCTGATCGCACTGCTGAAGAAGGACCCGGGCAAGCGCAGCTTCGCCTCCTCCGGTGCCGGCACCTCGACCCATCTGGCGGGCGAGATGTTCGCCGACCTGATTGGCGTGCCGCTCACGCACATCCCCTACAAGGGAACGCCGCCCGCGATGATCGACGTGTCGTCCGGCCAGGTGCCCTTCATGTTCGACCAGATGACGGCCGCCGTGTCGCTGGTGCAGGCCGGCAAGCTGAAGGTCATCGCTGTGACCACAGGCAAACGCATGGCCCTCGCGCCGCAGTTGCCCACCATGATGGAAGCGGGCGTGCCCGGGTTCGAGATGGCTTCGTGGCAAGCGGTGTATGCGCCCAAGGGCACACCCAAGCCGATCGTGCAGAAGCTCAACGCGGAGATCCGCAAGATCCTCGCGATGCCGGACGTCAAGGACAAGCTGGGTAACCAGCTGGGCATGGAGATCGTCGGCAGCACGCCGGAGGAACTGGCCGCGCACATGGCGAAGGAGATTCCGCGCTGGGCGGAGCTGGTGAAGAAATCGGGTGCGACTCCCGGGTAACGCCAACCAAAAACCCACTTTCCATTTCATATGCCAGACCTCTCCCAGGAAACCACCAACCTCCTGCGCCACGTCAGTGTCGCAACGCTCTGCACCCAGCTCTTCAAGCGGGGCTTTCGCAACGTCTTCATCCAGGGCATCGCGCGCCTCACCGATCCGTCGGGCGGCAACCTCGTGGGCCCGGCGTTCACGATGCGCAACATCCCGTCGCGTGAAGACCTCGACCAGATCAGCGCCTTCGACAACCCGGACCATCCGCAGCGCAAGGGCATCGAAAGCGTGCCGCCCGGCCACGTGCTGGTATTGGACTGCCGAGGCGAAACGCGTGTCGCTTCGGGCGGCCAGATCCTCACCACGCGGCTGAAGGTGCGCGGCGCCGCCGGCCTGGTGTCCGACGGCCCGGTGCGCGACAGCGGCGCCATCAGCGAGATGGATTTTCCCGTGTATTGCGCCGGCGGCAGCGCGCCGCTCAACCTGATCCACCACCATGCCATCGACCTGAATGTGCCGATCGGCTGCGGCGGGGTGGCTGTTTACCCGGGCGATGTGATCGTGGGCGACGACGAAGGCGTCGCGGTCATTCCCCGGCACCTGGCCGACGAAGTGGCGCGCGATGCGGTCGAGCAGGAGAAGATGGAAGCGTTCATTCTTGAACGGGTGGAGGGCGGCGCCAAGCTGGCCGGAACCTATCCGCCCAATGCCGAAACGCGCGCGGCTTTCGAAGCCTGGCGCAAGCAAAAAGGAATCTGACCATGAAGCACGACAACCTGATCAACGGCGAATGGGTCGCCGGCAACAGCTACTCGCCCAATATCAATCCGTCCAACCTGGCCGAGGTGGTCGGCGAGTACACGCAAGGCGATGCCTCTCACGTCGATGCGGCGGTGACGGCTGCGCGGGCTGCGTTTCCCGCTTGGGCGACGAGCGGCATCCAGGCCCGTGCCGATGCGCTCGACAAGATCGGCAACGAGATCCTGGCGCGCAAAGAAGAGCTGGGCACGCTGCTCGCGCGCGAAGAGGGCAAGACCAAGCCTGAGGGCGTCGGTGAAGCCGCGCGTGCCGGCAATATCTTCAAGTTCTTCGCGGGCGAATGCCTGCGCCTCGCGGGCGAAATCGTGCCGTCGGTGCGCCCGGGTATCGGGGTCGAAGTCACCCGCGAGCCCGTGGGCGTGGTGGGCCTGATCACGCCCTGGAATTTCCCCATCGCGATCCCCGCATGGAAGGTCGCACCGGCGCTGGCGCATGGCAACTGCGTCGTGCTCAAGCCTGCGGATCTCGTGCCGGGCTGCGCCTGGGCGCTGGCCGACATCATCAGCCGCAGCGGCATCCCCAAGGGCGTGTTCAACCTGGTCATGGGGCGCGGCAGCGTGATCGGCGATGCGCTCGTGAACCATGCGGGCATCGATGCGGTGAGCTTCACCGGTTCGCAGGCCGTGGGCTCGCGCATTGCGCAGGCTTGCGCGACGGGTTTGAAGAAATTCCAGCTGGAGATGGGTGGAAAAAACCCGCAGGTGGTGCTGGACGATGCCGATCTGAAGACCGCCGTCGAGCTGTGCGTGCAGAGCGCTTATTTCTCCACCGGCCAAAGGTGCACCGCATCGAGCCGGCTGATCGTGACCCAGGGCATCTACCCGAAGTTCATCGAAGCCATCAAGGAACGGATGGCGGGCCTCAAGGTGGGCGACGCGCTGGGGCAGGGCATCGACATCGGACCCGTGTCGAGCGCGAGCCAGCTCGAACAGGACATGAGCTATGTGGAAATTGGCAAAGGCGAGGGCGCCGTGCTGGCGGCAGGCGGTGAACGCCTGAAGCTGTCGACCGATGGCTATTTCATGCGGCCCGCGCTGTTCAGCGAGAGCGCGGCCGCGATGCGCATCAATCGCGAAGAGATCTTCGGCCCGGTGGCCAGCGTGATCCGCGTCAAGGATTACGACGAGGCGCTGGCGACGGCCAACGACACGCCGTTCGGCCTCTCCGCCGGTATTGCCACCACCAGCCTGAAGCACGCCACTCATTTCAAGCGGCACAGCCAGGCGGGCATGGTGATGGTGAACCTGCCGACGGCGGGCGTGGACTACCACGTGCCGTTTGGCGGCCGCAAGGGATCGAGCTATGGGCCCCGTGAACAGGGTCGCCACGCGCAGGAGTTCTTCACCACGGTGAAGACAGCCTATACGCTGGCTTGACGCCGGGCAGGACTCGTGTCCTGCCAACTCTCCGCTTGCGGCCTGCTCTCCTACTTGGAAGTCGCCGAGGCCGCGGCGCTTGGCTTCTTGGCCGGCTTGGTCGATTTCGTGGGGCTCGCGGAGAGGTCCGTCGTCGCCGGTGATGCTCCCAAGGTGCTTGCGTCCGGAGCCGACGGTGTGGCCGGCGTGGCGGGGATCGCGGGGATTGCCGGCGTGGCCGGTGTGCCCGCCGTGCCCGGAATGGCTGGTGTTGCGGGTGTGGCAGGCGTTGCCGGCGTTGCGGGGGTGGCCTGGGCGAATGCGCCTGCGGCATACACGGCGAGCAGGGCGGTGAGCAGTTTGTTCGTCTTGGTCATCTGTGGATTTCTTTGCAGAGTTGAAGGAGGCGCCATGCTGCCCTCGGATCGGGGAGGGGTCGTAACAACCAGCGGCTGAGCTTGCGATGTCAATTGCTGTCGCTCGACGCAGCGATGCAGGTGGGAAGAGCTCACAGCAAGCCGCAGCGATTGGCTCCGCCGAAAGAGCCGAATCTCGTTTCGCTCGCTTGCAGCGCGTTACTCGATGGCCGCTTTCAGCGGCGCTTCGCGCGCCGCGCGCGAAGGAGCGTGTTCATTAAGTGTAAAAAAGAAACTCGCGCCTTCACCGGGCACGGACTCGGCCCAGACCCGTCCGCCGTGGCGCGAGACGATCTTTCGCACCATCGCCAGCCCGATGCCGGTGCCCTCGAACTCGTTGGTCGTGTGCAGCCGCTGGAACGGGCCGAACAGCTTGTACGCGTACTCGGGATCGAAACCCGCGCCGTTGTCTTTGACGTGATAGAGGTAAGAGCCGTTGGGCCAGGACTGGCCTCCGAACGCGATCTCGGCACGCCCGCGGCGTGAGGTGAATTTCCACGCATTGCCCAGCAGGTTTTCCATCACATCGGTCAAGAGCCTGATGTCGCCCTGGGCGCGGGGCGTGTCCTCGATGACCACCGCGACTTCACGTTCAGGATGCTGGTCGCGCAGCCGCTCGATGATGTTGTGCGCCACCGCGGAGAGATCCACGTTCTGGTGAAGCAGCTGCGTGTTGGACAGGTCGGCCAGAGCCAGCAGCGCGTCGGTCAGGTCGGCCATCAGCCTGACTCCGGCACGCACCCTTTTCAGGTAGTGGCGGGACTTCTCGTCAAGATGCTCCACCAGCCGCAACTCCAGCTGCGCGCTGAATCCGTCGATCGACGAGAGCGGTGCGCGCAGGTCATGCGCCAGGGAATAGGCGAAGTCGCGCAAGTCCTCGTTGCTTTCCTCCAGCTCCTCGGTCCGCTTGCGGATGCGCTGCTCGAGCACGTTGTTGAGCAGCACGATCTCCTTCTCCGCGCGCCGGCGTTCCGTGACGTCGGTGTCCACGCTCAGCACGCCGGCCGGGATGCCGCCCGCTTCGCGCGTCAGGCAGCAGCGGCGCTCGACCACGATCATCCGTCCGCCGGCGTCGACGCAGTCCAGCTCGCCGGTCCATTCGCCCTTGTCCATCAAGTCGTCCGTGGCAGACGGGCCCAACGTCGCGCCGTGCCCCATCAATGCCTCGAAGGTCTGGCCCATCGCCTGGTCCCTGGCGTAGCCGAACATGCGTTGCGCGCCACGGCTCCAGTAGCGGATCGTGCCGTCCATCGCCTGCACCACGATTGCGTCGCGCGACTGGTCTAGCAGTTCGAGCTGTTCGTTCAGCCGGCGACTCAGCCCGCGGGCCCGCTCCTCGCTGTCGCGATGCGCTGCCTCGGCCACCTTCGCCCGCGTGATGTCCTGGACCTGCAGGAAGAAGTGCATCGGCTGCCCGGCAGCGTCGCGCACCAGATCGCAAGACAGCAGCGTCCACACGACATGGCCGTCGCGGTGCAGCAGGCGGTGCTCGCGCTGGTAGGTGTCGGCGGTGCCGGCCAGAAGCCGCGCGCGATGCAGCACTTCGTCCTGCCAGTCGCCCGGATGGCTGAGCGCGTGCGGCGGCGACTGGGCCAACTCCTCGGACGAGTACCCCAGCATTTCGCGGAATGAGCGGTTGGCGAGCCGCAATTGCGAGTCCGGCTCCAGCACAGCCATGCCGATAGCCGCGGATTCGAACACCGGTCCGCAAGGCTCTTCGCTGCTGGTCTCTGCTGCTGCCATCTCCCTGCCTGTTCGTGAGGATTGACGAGTCATTCTCGCGCGGCGTGTGCTTTGCAGGGGCTGCTTTTCCAGGATGCAGCTGGGCATTAAGCAAAATCCCTAAGGCAACTCAGCCGTACCGCTTGATACTGCAACGTCCTGAGACAAAGTGACCTGCATGCTCCCCCATAGTCTGCGGCTCGCGCCCGAAGAAGCACCTTTGTTTCTGGTTTCGACATCATCGCTTCCCGCCGCGCCGCACATCGGCGCCGACGAGTTCACCAGCGCGTTCGAGAATGCCGCGATCGGCATGGCCGTTGTCGGGCTGGACTCCCGGCGCTTGCGGGTCAACCGGGCCTTTTGCCGGATGCTCGGGTACGCGGAAGACGCGATGCTCACGCATACCGTCGAACACATCACCCACCCGGAAGACCTCGGCGTGGACCTCGCACAGCGGCAGCTCTTGCTGGACGGCCACAAGCACACCTACGAGCGGGAAAAGCGCTATCTCCGTCGCGACGGTACCGTGGTGTGGGGCCACCTGACGTGCACGCTGGTGCGTGACAGCGAGGGCCGGCCGCGTCACTTCATCTCGCAGGTGCAGGACATCAGCGAGCGCAAGGCCGCGGAAGAGGCTTGCGCCCTGGCCGAGGAGCGCTTGCGGGAAACGCAGGCGTCGCTGCACATAGCGGCACAGATCGGCCGGCTGGGCGCTTGGAGCTACAAGGCCGGCGCCGCTCACGTGACGTGGTCCGAAGAGGTTTGCGCCATCCACGAGGTCAGGCAGGGCTTCGCGCCCACGTTCCAAGAGGCTCTGGCCTTCTTTGCGCCGCAGTACCGGGACAGGATAGAGCGGATTCTGCAAGCCTGCCTGCGTTCGGGCACGCCGTTC
This sequence comes from Ramlibacter sp. WS9, assembly GCF_003797765.1. GTDB lineage: Bacteria > Pseudomonadota > Gammaproteobacteria > Burkholderiales > Burkholderiaceae_C > Ramlibacter. The sequence goes on from NZ_RKMB01000046.1 coordinate 13,264, forward strand.
GATGTCGAGGCGCAGATCATCACCGCCAAGGGCAAGCAGATCTGGGCACGGGTGCTGGGTGAGGCCGAATGGGACGCGCAGGGCCGCGTCCGGCAGATCCAGGGTGCTTGCCAGGACATCTCGGACAGCCTGCGCGCGGCCGAAGAAACCCGCATCATGGCGGAGCAGCTCACCACCACGCTGGAAAGCCTGACGGACGCGTTCTACACCGTCGACCGCAACTGGCGCTTCACGTACGTCAACGCGCAAGGCGAACGCCTTGCGCGCCGGGGCCGGGCCGAGCTGCTGGGCAGGCGGCTGCTCGACGTCTATCCGGAGCTTGCCGAAACCTCGATGGTGCAGCAGTTCAGCCGGGCCATGGAAGCGAATGTCACGGTCGAGTTCGAAGAGTACTTCGCACCGTTCGACATCTGGATCCAGGTGAAGGTCTTTCCGTCCCTGCAGGGCCTCGCCATCGACGTGAAGGACGTGACCGAGCGCGTGCTCGCGGGCCGCGAGATCATGCGGCTGAACGCCGAGCTGGAAGAGCGCGTGATGCAGCGTACGGCGCAACTCGCAGCCGCCAACAAGGAGCTCGAGGCCTTCTCGTATTCCATCGCCCACGACCTGCGCGGGCCCCTGAGCTCGATCGACGGGTTCAGCCGAATACTCGACGAGAGCGCGGGCGACGGGCTGGGCGACCGCTGCCGGCATTACCTCAGCCGTATCCGTGCCGGTGTGCGCCAGATGGGTGAGCTGACGGACGGGTTGCTGGCGCTGGCCAATCTTTCGCGCACGAGCTTGCGCAGGGACGAGGTGGACCTGTCGCGGCTGGCGCGCCAGGCCGTGGCCGCCTGCCGGGAACGCGCTCCCGAGCGCCACGCCGAAATCGCCGTCGAGCCGAACCTGTTTACGTGCGGGGACCCGCGGCTGCTGTCCCAGGTCATCTTCAACCTGATGGGCAACGCCTGGAAGTTCACGGCGCGCCGCGAGCACGCGCGCATCGAGATCGGCAGCTTGCCCGGCGAGGACGAGCAGACCGTATTCTTCGTGCGCGACAACGGCGCCGGCTTCGACATGGCTTATGCTTCAAAAATGTTCGAGGCGTTCCAGCGGATGCACACCGCATCGGAATTCGAAGGCACGGGCATCGGGCTCGCGATCGTGCACAAGATCGTGAGCCGCCACGGCGGCCGCATCTGGGCCGACGCGCAGGTGGACCGCGGCGCGAATTTCTACTTCACGCTCGGCCCGGGCGGCGACGCGCGCGCCGTCTGAAGCCTCATCCCCGCACAGTCACTGGTATCTTTTTTGCGTGCACGCAACAGCGGGCACGAGGATGGCGCATGATGTCCACACACGCTTTCCCTAGGAAACTTTGCCCTCTTGTTTTTATCTACCGTTCACCTACAGTGAAGACAGATTTTCACCTACAGGCTTTCAGATTTAGCATACTCACACGTGCGGTAAAGTGGAATCGGGAAGAGTCGCTGCTGCACTGAACACGTTGTCGTGTTGGAAGGAGATCCCATGGATGTCGTTCGAAATTTCCTGGCGCGCTACGAGCAGACACGCGAAGAGGAAATGTCGCTGGAGGAATACCTCGACCTGTGCAAACGCGAACCGATGGCCTATGCCACCGCCGCCGAGCGCATGCTGGCCGCCATCGGCGAGCCCGAGGTGATCGATACGCGGCATGACCAGCGCCTGTCGCGCATCTTCGGCAACAAGATGGTGCGCATTTATCCCGCATTCAAGGATTTTTACGGGCTCGAGGAGCCGATCGAGCAGGTCGTCTCCTGCTTCCGGCACGCCGCGCAGGGCCTGGAAGAAAAGAAGCAGATCCTTTACCTGCTGGGCCCGGTGGGCGGCGGCAAGTCGTCCATCGCCGAGCGGCTCAAGCTGCTGATGGAACAGGTTCCTTTTTACGCCATCAAGGGCTCTCCCGTCAACGAGTCGCCGCTGGGGCTGTTCAACAACGCGGAAGACGCGCCACTGTTGCAGCAGCAGTACGGCATTGCGCCGCGCTACCTGCAGCGCATCATGTCCCCGTGGGCCGTCAAGCGCCTGGAAGAATTCGGCGGTGATATCCGCAAATTCCGCGTGGTGAAGCGCTTCCCGTCCATCTTGAAGCAGTGCGCCATCGCCAAGACGGAGCCGGGCGACGAGAACAACCAGGACATCTCGTCGCTGGTCGGCAAGATCGACATCCGCAAGCTCGAAACCTATGCGCAGGACGACCCGGACGCCTACAGCTATTCGGGCGGCCTGTGCCTGGCCAACCAGGGCCTGCTGGAGTTCGTGGAAATGTTCAAGGCGCCGATCAAGGTGCTGCACCCGCTGCTCACGGCCACCCAGGAAGGCAACTTCAAGGGCACCGAAGGCTTCGGCGCCATCCCGTTCGACGGCATCGTCATGGCCCACAGCAACGAGAGCGAGTGGAAGGCCTTCCGCAACAACAAGAACAACGAGGCCTTCCTCGACCGGATCTACATCGTCAAGGTACCTTACTGCCTGCGTGTGACCGAAGAGGTCAAGATCTACGAGAAGCTGATTCGCAACTCGTCGCTCAAGGACGCGGTGTGCGCACCCGGCACGTTGAAGATGATGTCGCAGTTCGCCGTGCTCACGCGCCTGAAGGAGCCGGAAAATTCCAGCATCTACTCCAAGATGCAGATCTACGACGGCGAGAACCTGAAAGACACCGACCCGAAGGCCAAGAGCTTCCAGGAATACCGCGACTACGCGGGCGTCGACGAAGGCATGACGGGCGTTTCCACCCGCTTTGCGTTCAAGATCATCTCCAAGGTGTTCAATTTCGATTCGACCGAGATCGCCGCCAACCCCGTGCACCTGATGTACGTGCTGGAGCAGCAAATCGAGCGGGAGCAGTTCGCGCCCGAGATCGAACAGAAATACCTCGCCTACATCAAGGAACACCTGTCGGCACGCTACGCGGAGTTCATCGGCAAGGAAATCCAGACGGCCTACCTCGAGTCGTACTCGGAGTACGGCCAGAACATCTTCGACCGCTACGTGACGTACGCCGACTTCTGGATCCAGGACCAGGAGTTCCGCGACACGGACACCGGCGAGATATTCGACCGGTCCGCCTTGAACGCCGAGCTCGAGAAGATCGAGAAGCCGGCCGGATTGTCGAACCCGAAGGATTTCCGCAACGAGATCGTGAACTTTGTCCTTCGGGCGCGGGCCAGCAACGCGGGTAAAAATCCGGTGTGGACGAGTTACGAGAAGCTGCGCACGGTGATCGAGAAGAAGATGTTCTCGAATACCGAAGACCTCTTGCCCGTCATCTCCTTCAACGCCAAGGCCAGCGCCGACGAGCAGAAGAAGCACGAGGACTTCGTCAACCGGATGGTCGAGAAGGGATACACCCACCGGCAGGTCCGGCTGCTCTGCGAGTGGTATCTCCGCGTGCGAAAAAGTTCATAAGTGGCCCACCCCGAAGCGCCTTCGGCGCCTCCCCTCAAGGGGCGCCACCAGCGGCCCGGCAGAGCCGGCTCCGCGGTGGCCCCGTAAGGACCCGCAGTGGCTGAGAGATCCATGCTCCATCAGGTCATCGACCGCCGCCTGTCGGGCAAGAACAAGTCGATCGGCAACCGCGAGCGCTTTCTGCGCCGCTACCGCGACCAGATCCGCGATGCGGTGCGCAAGGCTGTGGGCGACCGCAGCATTCGCGACATCGAAGGCGGGACGGACATCACGCTGCCCAAACGCGATGTTTCCGAGCCGGTGTTCAACCACGGCCCCGGCGGCACGCGCGAAATGGTGCACCCGGGTAACCGCGAATACCTGCGTGGCGACCGGATCGCGCGCCCCGAAGGCGGCGGCGGCGGCGGCGGCGGGCCGGGTGCGTCGCAGGACGGCACCGGCGAGGACGACTTCGTCTTCCGCATCACGCGCGAAGAGTTCATGAACTACTTCTTCGACGACCTGGCGCTGCCGCGGCTGATCCGCACGCAGTTGCTCGCCGATGCACCGGAATGGAAGGTGCGGCGCGCCGGTTTCGTCTCCGAAGGCAACCCCACCAGCCTGCACGTGGTGCGTTCGATGCGCGTCGCGCTCGGCCGCCGCATCGCGATGGGCGGCGACGCGCGGCTGGAGCTGCGCAAGGCCGAGGAACACCTGGCGCTGCTCGAGAATCGCCCGGATACGCCGGCCGCCGAGCTCGCCGCGCTCAAAGCCGAGATCGAAGCGTTGCGCGCGCGCCTCAAGCGTGTGCCTTTTTTGGATCCTTTCGATCTCCGTTACCGCAACCGCGTGCGCGAGCCGCTGCCCACCAGCAAGGCGGCGATGTTCTGCCTGATGGACGTGTCCGGCTCGATGGACGAAGCCCGCAAGGATCTTGCCAAGCGCTTCTTCATCCTGCTGTACCTGTTCCTCACGCGCCATTACCAGCAGACCGACGTGATCTTCATCCGCCACCATACCCAGGCGGCGGAAGTAACGGAAGACGAGTTCTTCCACGCCACCGAAAGCGGCGGCACCGTGGTGTCGAGCGCGCTGACGCTCATGCACGAGATCATTCGCGAGCGTTACATGGGCAGCGAGTGGAACATCTACGGCGCCCAGGCATCGGACGGCGACAACTGGCAGCAGGATTCGTCCAAGTGCCGCGAACTGCTCGACGGAAAACTGCTTCCGTTGTGCCGCTACTTCGCCTATGTGCAGGTCGCGGACGAAGACCAGAACCTCTGGGAAGAGTACACGCGCGTGCGCGACGCCAATGTGCACTTCGCGATGCAGAAGATCGTGACGCCGGCGCAGATCTTCCCGGTGTTTCGCGACCTGTTCAAGAAATCCCCGGCCGGGACAGTGTGAGGGCCAAACCATGAGCGCCATCCTCGAAACCCCCTCGGACAGCAAGCGGCTGCCCAGCCCTTCGGACTGGACTTTCGAGCTGATCGAAACCTACTTCGACGCCATCAAGAAGACGGCCCAACGCTACGGCCTGGACACCTACCCGGTGCAGCTGGAGCTGATCTCGGCCGAGCAGATGCTCGACGCATACGCGTCGGTCGGCATGCCGGTGAACTACCGGCACTGGTCGTTCGGAAAGCAGTTCATCTCCAGCGAGAAGAACTACCGCCGCGGCCACATGGGCCTGGCCTACGAGATCGTCATCAATTCCGACCCGTGCATCGCCTACCTGATGGAAGAGAACACCATGCCGATGCAGGCGCTGGTGATGGCGCATGCCTGCTTCGGCCACAACTCGTTCTTCAAGGGCAACTACCTGTTCCGCATGTGGACGGATGCGAGCTCCATCGTCGACTACCTGGTCTACGCCAAGTCCTACATCACCGAATGCGAGGAGCGGCACGGCATCGATTCGGTCGAGGAAGTGTTGGACGCTTGCCACGCCTTGATGCACTACGGCGTCGACCGCTACCGCCGGCCGCAGAAGATCTCGATGGTCGAGGAAGAAATCCGCCGCAAGGACCGCGAGTCCTACCTGCAGCAGCAGGTGAACGACCTGTGGCGCACCCTGCCCAAGACCCAGGGCAAGCAGTCCAAGAAGGAACACCGGCGCTTCCCCGAGGAGCCGCAGGAGAACATCCTGTACTTCATCGAGAAGAACGCGCCGCTGCTGGAGCCGTGGCAGCGTGAGATCGTGCGCATCGTCCGGAAGATCGCACAGTACTTCTACCCGCAGCGCCAGACGCAGGTCATGAATGAAGGCTGGGCCACGTTCTGGCACTACACGCTGCTCAACGACATGTACGACCAGGGCCTGCTGTCCGACGGCTTCCTGATCGAGATCCTGAGCTCGCACACCAACGTGGTGTTCCAGCCTCCCGTCACCCACCCGGGCTACAGCGGCATCAACCCCTACGCGCTGGGCTTCAACATGTTCGTCGACCTGCGGCGCATGTGCGAGAACCCGACGGAAGAAGACAAGCAGTGGTTCCCGGACATCGCCGGCTCCGACTGGCGCAAGACGCTCGACTACGCCATGAGGCACTTCAAGGACGAGAGCTTCATCGGGCAGTACCTGTCGCCGCGGATGATGCGCGAGTTCCGGCTTTTCTCCGTGGTGGACGACTCCACGCAGAAAGAGCTGGAGGTTGCGGCCATCCATGACGACGCCGGCTACCGCCGTGTGCGCGAAGCACTGTCGCGGCAGTACGACCTGAGCTCGCGCGAGCCCAACATCCAGGTGTGGAACGTCAACGCGCGCGGCGACCGCTCATTGACCTTGCGCCACACCCGCCACAACGACCGCCCGCTCGACAACGGAGCGGAAGAAGTGGTGAAGCACGTTGCGCGCCTATGGGGCTTCCGCGTGCGGCTGGAAAGCGTCGACAGCCATGACCGCGTCCTCCAGCACTGGGAAGTGACGCCAGCGCCGCAGCATCACTGAGCAGTACCCCCGTGGTGGGGCTCAGGCGGTGCGGATCACGCTGATGTGTTCCGTCCCGCTTTCCGGAAGCCACACCTCGCCGGGGCGTCCGAGAATTTGCCGCACGTTGGCGCTTTCGCGCGGAAAGCCATAGCGTTCGAACTTCTCGGTACGGGGATCGAAAGAGAACACGGCGTTGCCGCCGAAGTCGCTGACCCAGACGACGTCGCGTTCGTCCACGTAGACCGCATACGCTTTCGGGTCCGTGCCCGGCAACTTCCACTGCCGCCAGGTCTTGGCCTGCGGGTCGTGTACCGACAACTGGCCGCTGTTCCATTCGCTGACCCAGATGCGGCCGCGGCTGTCGCTCCACACGCGGCGCGCGCCCTGGTTGCGCGTTGGCGGCTCGACGATCATCGATTCGCCCGTGGCCCGGTCGATGCGTGCGATGAACGAGCCGGCCAGCGAACACCACCACGCGTCGCCCGCCGGTGTCGTGCAGATGCCGTACGGGCCGCGGCCGCGTGGCGACTCCTTCACGGTGACCTCGCCGGTCTTCACGGCGACCTTGCCCAGCCAGCCGCCTTGGCCGGTGAACCACAAATCGCCGCTGCCGTCGAAGGCGCAGGTGTTGAGGTTGGCGTAGGCCGAGCCTTGCGGCAGCCGCATGACCTGCACCTTACGGTCCGGCCAGCTCACGCGGACGATGGCGTTCTGTCCGCTGTCGGTGATCCATGCGGCCTTGTCCGGGCCCTGGATCACGCCGTGCGGCGACGACCCACTGCCCAGCGCGATCAGCTCCGTGCGGCCGCTCTTCGGGTCGAACCAGCCCAGGTGGCCGCTGGCCTGCGCCGTGAACCACACGCCGCCATCGGGCGCCGGCGCCAGGTCGTGGATGCCGGTGCGGCGCTGCGTGCCCAGCGGCCAGGACTGCATCTTGCCGGCCTGGGCTTGAACGAACGGGCTTGCGCCCGCGAGAGCGAGGGCGCTCGTGGCCGCGAGGACCGAGCGCCGGGAGATCGTGTGCCCATCGGCCCCCATAGTCGCCTCCTGGGAAGTGAGGCGCTAATTCTCCCCCCAAACCTCGCGCGCTGTCTCGACCACCAGGCGCAGCTTGTTGCGCTGCGCTTCCACATGGATGTTGTTGCCGTGGACGGTGCTGGAGAAGCCGCACTGTGGTGACAGTGCCAGCTGCTCCAGCGGGGCGTACTTCGCGGCTTCGTCGATGCGGCGCTTCAGGTCGTCCTTGCTTTCCATCTGGTCGAATTTCGTGGTCACGAGTCCGAGCACGACCGTCTTGCCCTTGGGCAGGTAGCGCAAGGGGCGGAAGTCGCCGGAACGGTCGTCGTCGTATTCCAGGAAATACGCGTCCAGGTCCATCTCTTTCAGCAATGCCTCGGCCACCGGTTCGTAGTTGCCGGCTGCGGCATGGGTGCTCTTGAAGTTGCCCCGGCACAGGTGCATCGCGAGCAGCATGCCCGGCGGTTTTTGCGCAACCACCTTGTTGATGAACGCGGCGTAGCGGTGCGGAAGTTCGTTGGGGTCGTCCCCGCGCTGGCGAGCGGCTTCGCGCATCTTCTCGTCGCACAGGTAGGCCATGTTGGTGTCGTCCATCTGCACGTAGGTGCAGCCCGCTGCGGCGAGAGAGCGCAGTTCGTCGCCATACGCCTGGGCGACGTCGTCATAGAACGCCGGATCGAGCTCGGGGTAGGCCACTTTGCTGATGCCGGCGCGGCCGCCACGGAAGTGCAGCATCGTGGGCGAGGGAATGGTCACCTTGGGCGTGTGTCCCGCGCTGACCTGGCTCTTCAGGTATTGGAAGTCGGCGAGCTGGATGTCCTTCACATGCCGGACTTTGTCGATGACGCGCATCACCGGCGGTGCCAGCTCCTCGGTGCCGTCGGGCTTGCGGATGGTGACGGGAATGTCCGTCTTCACGCCGCCGATCTGCTCCAGGAAGTCGATGTGGAAGTAGGTGCGGCGGAACTCGCCGTCGGTGATGCTTTTCAGGCCGATGTCTTCCTGGAACTTCACGATCTCGGCGATCGCCTTGTCTTCGACCTCGCGAAGCTGTTCGGGCGTGATCTCGCCCTTGGCCTTTTGCTCGCGGGCCTCGAGCAGGTACTTGGGGCGCAGGAAGCTGCCGACATGGTCGTATCGGGCGGGGAGGTGGGTCATGCGTGTTTCCTCGGAATGAATGGTTCGCCTGGACGGATATTAGGACGAGTCAGAGGTCCAGCACCAGCGTCTTGCTGCGCGCGCGGGAGCAGCAGGGCGTGAACTGGTCGTTGCGGGCTTTCTCCTCATCCGTGAAATACAGGTCCCGGTGGTCGGGCTCGCCTTCCAGCACGCGGGTGATGCAGGTGCCGCAGACGCCTTGCTCGCAGGAAGTGAGGATATCGACGCCTTGCGCCTGGAGCGCATGCACGACGCTCTGGTCCGCGGCGATGGTGTAAGTCTTGCCGGTACTCGCGATCTTCACCTCGAACGCCGTGTCGCCAGAAGTGTCCTGTGGGGCGGCGCCGAAGTACTCGAGGTGGATCTGCCCGGCGGGCCAGCCGTTCCCCTTCGCCGTATCCACGACGTGTCCGATGAACCCGGTGGGGCCGCAGACATACAGCGCGGTGCCAGGATCGGGTTGGGAGAGCAGCTTCTGCAGATTCAGTTTCTGCGACGGTGGGCCGCTGTCATGGTGAAAGTGGACGCGGCCCGCGAAGGGCGACGCGGCGATCTCGTCCATGAAGGCGGTGCGCTCGGGCGAGCGCGTGCAGTAATGCAGTTCGAAATCGGCGCCGATCGAGGCCAGCCGCTGGGCCATGCACAGCAGCGGCGTCACCCCGATGCCGCCCGCGAAGAGCAGGCTGCGCTGGGCGTGGTGCAGCGGGAAATGGTTGCGCGGCTCGCTGATGTGGATCACGTCGCCCTCGCGCACGGCATCGTGCATGGCGACCGAACCGCCGCGCGACGCGGGGTCGCGCAGCACGGCGATGCGGTAGCGGTGCTGCTCTCCCGAGTCGTTGCACAGCGAATACTGGCGCGTCAGCCCACCGGGCACCTGCACGTCGATGTGCGAACCGGCGCTGAAAGGAGGCAGAGGCGCGCCGTCGGCACGTGCGAGTTCGAAGCCGGCGATGCCCTGCGCTTCGACGGTTTTTCGCACTACCTTGACTGCAAGGTTCTCCATGGCTCAGGCCCCCGTATGCTGCGGCTGTTCCGCGGCGACGAGCCGGTCGATGATGCGCCGTGACTGCACGCCGCCGGCGTCGATGTTGAGCATCAGCAACTTGCGGTCCGGGTACTTCGAGAGGTTCCTCTGCTGTGCTTCCAGCACCGCGGTGTCCTCGGCGAACACCTTGCCCTGGCCTTCGCGGATCTGCGCCGTGAGCGCCTTGTCCTTCGGGTTGAAGTTGCGGGCCATGCCCCAGAAATACCACATCGAGGTTTCGGTTTCGGGCGTGATGAAGTCCACGACGATGCTCGATACCTTGTCCTTGGGGTCTGCGTTGTAGCCGCCCTTGCCAGCGTGCGCCACGCCCACCTCGATCAGAACATGGCTGGGTGGCATGAAGTGGCAGACCTGCCAGCGGTCCACCGGCACGTCGTCGGCCAGGTTGTTGCCGCGCAGGTTGGCGCGCCAGAAGGGTGGGGGCATCACGTTGTCCATGAAGCGGCTGGTGATCACGTGGTCACCTTCGGTCTTTGTCGTGACGGGCGCCTCGTCGATCTCCTTTTGCCCGATGCTGGTGGTGTGCACGTAGGTCTCGTGCGTCAGGTCCATCAAGTTGTCGACCATGAGGCGGTAGTCGCAGTTGATGTGGTACAGCCCGCCGCCGTAGGCCCACTCCGGGTTGTCGGCCCATTCGAGGTGGTGGACCTTCGCCGGGTCGGCCAGCTGCTCGTCGCCGGGCCAGACCCAGATGAAGCCGTAGCGCTCGACCACCGGGTAGGCGCGAATCTTCGGGAAGCCGCCTACGCGCTGGCCGGGCATGGAGACGGTCTTGCCGTCGCAGCCCATGGCCAGCCCGTGGTAGCCGCACACCAGCTTGCCTTCGCACACGCGCCCGAGTGAAAGCTGGGCGCCGCGGTGCGGGCAGAAGTCCTCCAGCGCGGCGACCTTGCCGCCGTCGGCGCGGTAGAAGACGATCTTCTCGCCGCAGATGGTGCGGCCCAGGGGTTTGTCGTCGATTTCGTTGGGGGTGCAGGCGACGTACCAGGCGTTTTTGGGGAACATGGCTTGAAGTGGCGGGGTTGAGGGAAGCCCGATTATCAGGAAGCTCGCTCGGAATGTATACATTGACGGCGATACATTTCAGCTATATCGTCTCGGCATACCCAGATTTTCGGAATAAGTAATGTTAAAGAATTAGCTAAAGTTGCATGATTGTATACATATGAAAAACACGGCAATGCCCGAATCCACGGATGCCGGCGGCTCGCAGGCCGTCAAGGCCCAGCTGCGGCTGCGCGAGATGATCCTCGCCGGCGAGCTGCCCAGCGGCGAGCGCATCGCGGAGCTGGCCATCGTCGAAAAGCTCGGCGTCTCCCGCACCCCCATTCGCGCGGCCCTGGTGCGGCTCGAACAGGAGGGGCTGCTCGATGCGCTGCCGGGTGGCGGTTTCGCGGTGCGGACGTTTTCGGAGGGCGACGTGACCGATGCGATCGAGCTGCGCGGGACGATCGAGGGGCTGGCCGCCCGCCTGGCCGCCGAGCGCGGCGCGCCGGCTGTCCTGCTTGCGGAGGCGCGCGCCTGCCTGGCGCAGATCGACCAGGTCCTGGCTCGCCCGTCCCTCGACGACGATGCCTTCCTGCGGTATGTCGGCCTGAACCAGCAATTCCACAACCTGCTGGCCGAGATGTGCGGCAGCGCCGTGACACGGCGCGAGATCGGCCGCGTGGTGAACTTGCCGTTCGCGTCTCCTTCCGCTTTCGTGGTGCTGCAGGCCGATTCGCCCCAGGCACGCGACATGCTGATCGTCGCGCAGGACCACCACCGCCAGGTGCTCGATGCGATCGAGCGGCGCGAGGGCGCGCGCGCCGAATCGATCATGCGCGAACATGCCCGCATCGCCCGGCGCAACCTGCGCGACGCGATGCAGGAGCACAACCTGGACCGGATGCCGGCGGTGCGGTTGATCCGCCGGCGCGTATAGGCACGTTTCGGCTCGAGGCCGAACGCTTGGATTGAAATATCCGCAGTTTGGATATAGCAATTACGGATAACTGATAGAGGGGCGTCCCCCATTCCCCCAGCC
>NZ_RKMB01000047.1 GCF_003797765.1 Ramlibacter sp. WS9
AAGGAGGAGGGAGCGGCTTGCCGCGACGGGGGACATTCGCAGCGCAGAGTGCCCCGCCGCCCCGATCCCGCCCCGCCCCGTCGATCTGGACAACGCTCAAACTTTGCCGCTGAGCCGCCGCGCGGCTTCCAGCACCGGCTTCACATAGCGCTCGTCGTAGCGGTGGCTGGGCATGGTGAGCGTCACGGCGGCGGCGATGCCGCCGTCGGCGTGGAACACCGGCGCGGAGATGCCGGCCACTTCGGCCAGGCGGTCGCCGTTGGCTGCGTGAAAACCGCGTTCGCGGATGCTCGCGAGCAACTTGCGGTCCGCCGTGCTGCCGCTCTTCGCGAACGCGGGATCGAACGCCGATAGCACGCGTCCGCCGGTGCCGCGCGACATCGGCAGGATGTCGCCGGCGCGGATGTGGTCGCGGATCGGGTGCGGTGAATCGACGCGGTACAGGCACAGCCGCACCGCGTCGGCGCCCTGGCCCTGCCGCACGTGGTACGCCGCGCTTTCGCCGGTGGCCTTCACCAGCCGCCGCAGTTCCGGCAGCACGAGGTGATCCAGCGAGAACGAGGCGGCGTAGATGGAATGCAGGCGGGCGACCTCGTTGCCCAGCGTGTAGCGGCCGTCTTCCAGCCGCTGCAGCAACCCTGCATGTTCCAGCGACGCCAGCAGCCGCAGCGCGGTGCTCTTGTACAGCCGCGTGCGCTCCGCCAGCTCGGCCAGCGGCAGGCCCGTGTCGCCGGCGCGGAAGGCGCCCAGAAGCGACAGCGCCCGGTCCACGGCCGCCGCTCCGCCGGGGGCGGCATCGGCATCGGCAACGGATTCGGTCTGGGCTTTTCTGGGCATGTTGACATCCGGGCGGCGATGCGCGAGGATTTCAATAGAAAGAATATCGTTCTATCTTACGGAATTAACAAAAGCTGCGCAAGATGACCCCGGATGTACTGATCAGCGAAGTGGGCCCGCGCGACGGCCTGCAATCCGTCAAGGGCGTGATGCCCACGGCGGGCAAGTTCCAATGGATCGCCGCGCTGCACGCGAGCGGGCTGCGCGAGATCGAGATCGCGTCGTTCGTGCCCGCCAGGCTGCTGCCGCAAATGGCCGACGCGGCCGAGGTGGCGCGGTTCGCGCTCACCTTGCCGGGCCTCACGGTGATGGCGCTGGTTCCCAACCTGCGCGGCGCGCAGGCCGCATTGGCGGCCGGCGTGCACAAGCTCACCATCCCTGTGTCGGCGAGTGCCGCGCACTCGATGGCCAATGTACGCAAGACGCGCGAAGAGATGATCGCGGAGGTGCGCAACATCGTCGCGCTACGCGACGAGACCGCACCCCAGGCGCAAGTCGAAGTCGGTATGTCCACCGCCTTCGGCTGCACGATCCAGGGTGAAGTGAAGGAAGACGAGGTGGTGTGGCTGGCGACGCTGCTGGTCGAGGCGGGCGCGGGCGAAGTGGGTCTGTCCGACACGACCGGCATGGCCAACCCCGCGCAGGTGCGGCGCCTGTTCAACAAGGTGCGCGCCGCCATCGGCGGCAAGACCGGCGCCGCGCACATGCACAACACGCGCGGCCTGGGCCTTGCCAACTGCCTTGCCGCTTACGACGTCGGCGTGCGCACCTTCGACGCGTCGCTCGGCGGCCTGGGCGGCTGCCCTTACGCGCCCGGCGCTTCGGGCAACGTCGTCACCGAGGACCTGGTGTTCATGTTCGAGGCCATGGGCGTGCGCACCGGCGTGAACATCGAAAAGCTCATCGCCGCGCGCGAGCCGCTGAAGGCCGGCCTGCCGGGCGAACCGGTGTACGGCATGACGCCCGAGGCAGGGCTGCCCAAGGGATTTCGCCCGATGACAAATGACTTTGCCGCTAGAGCGGCTCAATGACAAATGACCAACTCTCTCCCCTACGCGGGTATCCGCGTCATCGAGTTCACCCACATGGTGATGGGCCCGACCTGCGGCATGGTGCTGGCCGACCTGGGCGCCGAAGTGATCAAGGTCGAGCCCATCGCCGGTGACAACACGCGCAAACTGCTGGGGTCGGGCTCGGGCTTCTTCCCGCTGTTCAACCGCAACAAGAAAAGCATCGCGCTCGATCTGCAAAAACCCGAGGGCCGCGAGGCGGCGCTGCGTCTCATCGCCACGGCCGACATCGTCAGCGAAAACTTCAAGCCCGGCACCATGAAGAAGCTGGGGCTGGACTACGCGTCGCTCTCCAAGCTCAACGAGCGGCTGATCTACGTCAGCCACAAGGGCTTCCTGCCCGGCCCTTACGACCACCGCACTGCCCTCGACGAAGTGGTGCAGATGATGGGCGGCCTGGCCTACATGACGGGCCGGCCCGGCGACCCGCTGCGCGCGGGCACCAGCGTGAACGACATCATGGGCGGCATGTTCGGCGCCATCGGCGCGATGGCCGCGCTGGCGCAGCGCGAGAGGACGGGCCGCGGCCAGGAAGTGCAGAGCGCGCTGTTCGAGAACAACGTCTTCCTGGTGGCGCAGCACATGATGCAGTTTGCCGTCACCGGCAAGCCGGCCGCGCCGATGCCGGGACGCATTTCCGCCTGGGCGGTGTACGACGTGTTCACGGTGAAGGGCGGCGAGCAGATCTTCCTGGCGGCGGTGAGCGACACGCAGTGGGCGCTGTTCTGCGACGCCTTCGGCTTCGGCGATCTGCAAGCTGACCCGCGCCTGAAAACCAACAACGACCGAGTCAACGCCCGCGACTGGATGATGCCGATCCTGCGCTCGCGCTTGGCCGATCGCAGCGCGGCAGATCTCTCCGCGATTTTCGAGAAGAACGGCCTGCCGTTCGCGCCGATCACCCAGCCCGAAGACCTGTTCGACGATCCGCACCTCAACGCCACCGGCGGCTTGGCGCCGCTCACACTGCCCGATGGCCGCGAGACCCGTGTGCCGCTGTTGCCGCTCACGCTGGACGGCGAGCGCCCCGGCGTGCGGTCGCAGCCACCGCGGCTCGGCGAACACACGCACGAACTACTTGCCCAAGCGGGTTACAGCGCCGAGGAAATCGCCAAGCTGCAATCCGCTGAAGTCATTTGCGGCTGACTGTTGCGCCGGACCCGATGCAATCGCGCTGAAAGCTGGTCCATTTAACACTTGCATGCGCATAATCAGCGCCTATGTGTGCCCCCACGCTTCTCACTTCGTGTAGTGCGCTGCCCCCCGAGGGGGCGTCAGCCTCCTTGAGGCGGCTCGGCGGAGTCTGATGGACAAACTCAAGCAGCTGGAGTCCTTTGTTTCGGTCGCCACCCGGGGCAGCCTGACGGCCGCGGCCAAGGCCGAGGGCGTGGCACCCGCCATCATGGGCCGCCGGCTCGACGCATTGGAAGAGCGGCTGGGCGTGAAGCTGTTGGTGCGGACCACCCGCCGCATCAGCCTCACGCACGAGGGAAGCGCCTTTCTGGAAGATTGCCAGCGCCTGCTGGCCGACCTGGCCAACGCCGAAGCCAGCGTCAGCGCCGGCGGCGTCAAGGCCAGCGGCCATTTGCGCATCACGGCGCCGGCCGGGTTCGGGCGCCGCCACGTCGCGCCGCTGGTGCCCAAGTTCCGCACCTTGCATGAGGACGTGACCATCTCGCTCAACCTCAGCGACCGCGTTGTCGACCTGGCGGGCGAGGGTTTCGACTGCGCGGTGCGCGTCGGCGACCTGCCCGATTCCTCGCTGGTCAGCGTTCGCATGGCCGACAACCGGCGCCTGTGCGTGGCCACACCGGAATACCTGAAGCGCCACGGTACGCCGCAGCATCCCAACGAGCTGATGAAGTTCGACTGCCTCACGCTCTCCAGCGACGCATCGCAGACGCGCGGTTGGGCGTTTCGCGTGCCCAAGTCCGACGGCGATGAAGTGATCCACCTCAAGCCCGGTGGCCCGCTCGACTGTTCCGACGGGCAGGTGCTGCACGACTGGTGCCTGTCGGGTTACGGCATCGCCTGGCGCAGCACCTGGGAGGTGGAAAGCGAGATCGCCGCCGGCAGGCTGGCCGAAGTGCTGGCAGAATTCGCCGCGCCGCCGAATGGCATCTACGCCGTGTTCCCGCAGCGCAAGCACCTGCCGTTGCGCGTGCGGCTGTGGATCGACTTCCTCAAGCACAACTACAGCCAACCCGAGTTCTGGACCTCCTAGGAGCCCTTGCACCCATGACCCTCGAAGCCCTGCTGGCCTATGCCCACTTCCTCGCCATCCTGACCCTGGTGGTGTTCATCTCGAGCGAGGCCGCACTGTGCCGGACCGAGTGGATGAACGCGAAGGTTGTCGAGCGGCTCGGCAAGGTCGACATGATCTACGGCATTGCCGCCGGCGTGGTGCTGCTCACGGGGCTGGCGCGCACCTGGTGGGGCATCAAGGGAGCGGGCTGGTACTGGACCAACGGCTTGCTCCACCTGAAGCTCACGATGTTCATCGTGGTGGGCCTGATTTCGATCAAGCCGACGATCGTGTTCCGGCGCTGGAACAAGGAACTCAAGGCGACCGGAGCCTTGCCCGATGAAGCGCAGGTGCGCTCCACCCGCAAGCTGGTGATGATCCAGGCGCACCTGATCGCGCTGATCCCGCTGGTGGCGGTGTTCCTGGCGCGAGGGTTCGGCGGGAAGTAGCGCTTACTTCTTGGCGGATGCCGCGGGCTTGGCGGCTGCAGCCGGCTTCGCATCGGCAGCCTTGGCTTCGGCGCCCGGCTTGCCGTCTTCCATGCACTTCTTGACGTGGCTGGCCTTGGCCGCGCCCGCAAGCTTCTTCTCGGCGGCCGACGCATTGCAGGCAGCAGCGGGGTCCTTGTCGGCCACGCACTTCTTCACGAAGCTGTTCTTGGCGGCGCCGGCCAGCTTCTTGTCGGCGGCGTCCTTGTCGCACATGGCTTTCGGGTTGCTGTCGGCCACGCACTTCTTCATGAAGCTGGTCTTGGCGGCGCCCGCCAGTTTTTTCTCGGCGGCTTGGGCGTCGCAACCGGATCCGGCCATCGGGGCGCCGGCATGGCTGGCCGCATGGGCGGTGCCGAAGGTGAGCGCGAAACCGAGAGTCAGCAGGGACAGAACGTTCTTCATGGGGTACCTCTTGGGAAGTCGTGGGGAATGACCCGCACATTCCAGCACACCCCGGCTCCGGCAACAAGCGGAAGAGCCCGCCGAAGCGGGCTCCTCTAAACGTCATCGCTTGAAGATCAGGCCTTGGCCTTCAGGCACGTGCTCATGAACTGCTTTCGCTCCGCGCCCTTGAGCGACTTGGACTTGGCTTCCTTGCTGCAGGTGGACATCTTGGTTTGCTGCTTGCCTTTGGGCGCGTCGCCCGCAGCAGCCGCCTTGGCGCCGGCATCTCCGGCTGCGATCGCGCTGCCCGCGAGAAGGGTGAGGGTGAGGGCGATCATCGAATACAGCTTCTTCATGGCATTTCTCTCCTTGAGTTGGTTTCACGTCCCACATGGGACGGCTGCACAACGCCGCAGCTCATCCACTCGATGACGGCAAATCAGCCACCGGTAAAATCTCACAATGCTCCTCGTCAAACAAGAATTGCTCGGCGCCCTGGCCACCGAGCTGGAAAAACTGTTACCCGGCGCGGGAGACCGGGCCGCGTTCGAATCGCCCAAGCAGGCGGCCCATGGCGACTTCGCCTGCACCGCCGCCATGCAATTGGCCAAGCCGCTCAAGCTGAATCCCCGCCAGGTGGCCGAAAGCCTTCGCGCCGCCTTGCTGGAGGCGCAGCCGTTCCGCCAATGGGTGGAGGCCATCGACATCGCCGGGCCGGGGTTTCTCAACATCAAGCTGAAGGCCGAAGCCAAGCAGCAGATCGTCAAGGAAGTGCTGGCCGCCGGGGAAGCCTTCGGCAGCCAGCCCCAGGGCGGGCGCCACATGATGGTGGAGTTCGTTTCGGCCAACCCCACCGGGCCGCTGCACCTCGGCCACGGCCGGCAGGCCGCGCTGGGCGACGCGCTGTGCAACCTGTACGCCACGCAGGGCTGGCAGGTCCACCGCGAGTTCTATTACAACGATGCCGGTGTGCAGATCGCCACGCTGGCCAATTCGACCCAGTTGCGCGCCAAGGGCATCAAGCCGGGCGACCCGCAATGGCCCGAGAACGCCTACAACGGCGACTACATCCAGGACATCGCCGACGACTTCCTGGCCGGGAAGACCGTGAAGGCCGACGACCGCGAGTTCACCGCCAGCGGCGACGTGAACGACCTTGAGGGCATCCGCATGTTCGCCGTGGCCTACCTGCGCCACGAGCAAGACCTGGACCTGCGGGCTTTCGACGTGAAGTTCGACAACTACTTCCTCGAGTCCGGGCTGTACACCAGCGGCAGGGTCGACAGGACCGTGAAGCTTCTGGAGCAATCCGGCAAGACTTATGAGCAGGACGGCGCGCTGTGGCTCAAGTCGACCGACTACGGCGACGACAAGGACCGCGTGATGCGCAAGTCCGACGGCACGTACACCTACTTCGTGCCCGACGTGGCGTACCACATCGACAAATGGGAGCGCCGCTTCGCCAAGGTCATCAACATCCAGGGCACCGACCACCATGGCACCATCGCGCGGGTGCGCGCCGGGCTGCAGGCGGCCAACGTCGGCGTCCCGCAGGGCTACCCGGACTACGTGCTCCACACCATGGTGCGAGTGATGCGTGGCGGCGAAGAGGTGAAGCTCTCCAAGCGCGCGGGCAGCTACGTGACGCTGCGCGACCTGATCGAGTGGACCAGCAAGGACGCGGTGAGGTTCTTCCTCGCGTCGCGCAAGGCCGACACGGAGTACACCTTCGACGTCGACCTGGCCGTGTCCAAGAGCAACGACAACCCGGTCTACTACGTGCAGTACGCCCATGCCCGCATCTGCTCGGTGCTGGCCGGCTGGGGCGGCGACGCTTCGAAGCTGAAAGACGCGGATCTGTCGGCGCTGCAGAGCCCCCAGGCGTTGTCTCTGATGCTGCAGCTCGCGAAGTACCCCGAGATGCTGCGCGAAGCCGCCACCGACCTTGCGCCGCACGACGTGACGTTCTACCTGCGTGAGTTGGCCGCCACGTACCACAGCTACTATGATGCCGAGCGCATCCTGGTCGATGACGTGGCGGTACGCAACGCGCGGCTGGCGCTGGTCGCCGCGACGGCACAGGTATTGCACAATGGGTTGGCGGTGCTGGGTGTGAGCGCGCCGCGGAAGATGTAAGCCGTTCGCGGCAGGAAACGAAGCCAAGTGAAAAACAGTCAGCGTGGTTCCGTCATCGTCGGCATCATCATCGGGGTGGTGCTGGGCCTGGCCGCGGCCCTGGCCGTTGCGGTCTATGTGACCAAGGTGCCCGTGCCCTTCCTCAACAAGGGTCAGAGCCGGACGGCCGAACAAGATGCCGCCGAGGTCCGCAAGAACCGCGACTGGGACCCGAACGCACCGCTCTACGGCAAGAACCCGGCCAAGCCGCTGCCGCCCGCGCCCAGCGGGATCGCGCCTGCGCCCCCGGTGGCAACGATCCCCGCCCCGCCAGTGGCAACCGCGCCCGCTGCGAGCGTGCCCAAAGCCATTGTCAAGACGCCGGCCGCCGATCCGCTGGGCGAGCTGGCCTCGGCCCGCACCTCAGGCCCGGGGGCCGACCCGTTCTTCTACTTCGTGCAAGCGGGCGCTTTCCGCACGCCCGAGGACGCCGAGGCCCAGCGCGCCAAGCTGTCCCTCATGGGCATCGAGGCCAAGGTGACCGAGCGCGAGCAGTCCGGACGCCAGGTGTTCCGCGTGCGCGTGGGCCCGTTCGACAAGAAGGAAGAGGCCGACCGGCAAAAGGAAAAGCTGGAATCGGGCGGCGTGGAAACCGCGCTGGTTCGCGTACAGCGCTAGAACAAGCCGCGCCGGCGCCGGAACCTTCCAGCTCAGCCGGCCTCTGACCCTGCAGAAGGAGTGAATTTTTGATGAAACGACGTGAGTTTTCGATGAGCGCCGCCGGCGCCCTGGCCGCTTCGGCCCTGGCACTGCCCACCGGCGCCTGGGCCCAGAACAAGAAGCCCGAGGACGGTGTGGAGTACATGACGCTGGACAAGAAGGTCAACGTCGATGTGCCGGCCGGCAAGGTCGAGGTGATCGAGTTCTTCTGGTACAGCTGCCCGCACTGCAATGCGTTCGAGCCCAAGCTCGTGGCCTGGATCAAGAAGCAGCCGGCCGACGTGGTCATCAAGCGGGTGCCGGTGGCTTTTCGCGACGACTTCGTGCCGCAGCAGCGCCTGTACTACGCGCTGGAAGCGCTGGGCAAGGTTGAAGAACTGCACAACAAGGTGTTCCTCGCGATCCACCAGGAACGCGTGCCGCTGCAACGCGAAGAGCAGATTGCCGACTGGGCCGAAAAGCAGGGCGTCGACAAGGCCAAGTTCAAGGAGCTGTACAACTCCTTCTCGGTCTCCAGCAAGGCTCGTCGCGCGAGCCAGTTGCAGGACCAGTTCAAGGTGACAGGCGTGCCGGCGATCGGCATTCACGGGCGCTGGTATACCGACGGTGAACTGGCCCGCAACATGGACCGCGCGCTGCAAGTCACCGAGCACCTGATCGCCGAAGCGCGCAAGAAGTAGCCGCCTCGCCGATTTACTCAAGCAAAAAGCCCGCCACGCGGGCTTTTTGCTTTTGGCTAGCTACAATGCAGCAAGATTCATGCCTCTATGAAACACATCTACGCGCCCCTCCTCCTTTCGCTGGCCCTGGCATTTGGCGTGGGCGCGGCCCGGGCCGAGCGGGCCGACCGGGCCAAGCCCATGAATGTCGAAGCCGACAACCTGCGCTACGACGACCTGAAGCAGGCCAGCGTCTTCACCGGCCGGGTGGTATTGACCAAGGGCACCATCGTGATCCGCGGCGCGCGCGTCGATGTGCGGCAAGACCCGGACGGCTACCAGTACGGCGTCGTCACTGCCGAGCCGGGCAAGCTGGCGTTCTACCGGCAAAAGCGCGAGGGCGTGGATGAGTTCATCGAAGGCGAAGGCGAAACCATCGAATACGACGGCAAGGCCGACCGCGTGAAATTCATCAAGCGTGCCGAGATGCGGCGTTTCCGCGGCGCGACGCTGGCCGATGAAATGGCGGGCAGCCTGATCGTCTACGACAACACCACCGACGTTTTCAGCGTTGACGGCGGCCCTGCCAGCTCCGCGGTCGGCGGCCGAATCCGCGCGGTGCTGGCGCCCCGCCCGGGCGCGTCCGCACCCGCCGCGCCGGTGGCGGCCCCGGCCCAGCTGCGGCCGAGCACCGCGACCGACGGGGGCAAGAAGTGACCGACTCGGTTTCGGATTGGCGCAACACCGACCCATCTCCCGGCCAGAGCCGCCTGCAGGCACGGCACTTGCAAAAGAGTTATGGCAGCCGCAAGGTCGTCAAGGACGTGTCGCTCGACGTTGCCAAGGGCGAGGTGGTGGGGCTGCTGGGCCCCAACGGCGCGGGCAAGACGACATCGTTCTACATGATCGTGGGCCTGGTGCGCGCCGACGCCGGCGCGATATCGATCGACGGCCGGCAGGTGGAGCACATGCCGATCCACCGGCGCTCGCGCCTGGGCCTGTCCTACCTGCCGCAGGAAGCGTCCATCTTCCGCAAGCTCAACGTCGAAGAAAACGTGCGCGCGGTGCTGGAGCTGCAGCGCGACGCCAACGGCCAGCCCCTGTCCCGCGCCGAGACCGACAAGCGCCTGTCCGCGCTGCTGCAGGACCTGCGGGTGGACCACCTGCGCAATTCGCCGGCGCTGGCGCTTTCGGGCGGCGAGCGCCGCCGTGTGGAAATTGCCCGCGCCCTGGCGACGCAGCCGCGCTTCATCCTGCTGGACGAGCCCTTTGCCGGCATCGACCCGATCGCCGTGATCGAGATCCAGCGCATCATCGGCTTCCTGAAGTCACGCGGCATCGGTGTGCTGATCACCGACCACAACGTGCGCGAAACACTCGGCATCTGCGACCACGCCTACATCATCAGCGACGGCGCGGTGCTGGCTCAGGGAACCCCCTCGGAGATCGTGAACAACGCGGACGTGCGCCGCGTGTATCTCGGCGAACACTTCCGGATGTGACGGTGGACGGCTGTTCCCTATGAAGCAGGGCTTATCGCTTCGCGTTTCGCAGCACTTGGCGCTGACGCCGCAGCTGCAGCAGTCGATCCGCCTGCTGCAGCTGTCCACGCTCGAGCTGTCTCAGGAAGTCGAGCAGATGCTCGACGACAACCCGTTTCTCGAAGTGACGCTGGAGGAAGCGCCGCGGGAAGAGTTCGGCCTGGCGCAGGCGGATGCACCGCCGGCCGACGAATCGCACGACGGGGAATTCGCCGAGTACGCCCCTGCCTCCGCATCGTCGCCCTCCGACGACACGCGCACGGTGGCGACGGAGCCGGAGGCCGCGGCGGGCTCCGAGTCCGAACCCGAAACCAACTGGGAAGGCGACGGCAGCACGGAAGTCATCCCCGACGATGGCGAGTGGGGCGGCGATGCGCAGCCGCGCAAGAACAACCTGGGCGGCGACGAGGACGTCGACGCCACCGACCTGGCGCGTGGCAACGAGTCGCTGCAGTCGCACCTGCACCGCCAGGCCCTCAGCTTGCGCCTTGGCGAAGAGGACCGCTGCGCGCTGCGCTTCCTCATCGAATCGCTCAACGACGACGGCTACCTGGACGAAGCGCTCGAATCGTTGGCGGCCAGCCTGTCGCCGCAAGACCTCGAGCAACAGGAAGAACTGGTGCATCGCTTCACCGTCGCGCTGCGCCTGCTGCATCACCTGGAACCCGTCGGTGTCGGCGCGCGCTCTCTCGCGGAGTGCCTGAGCTTGCAGCTCAAGGCCATGCGCGCGAACGGCGATGCGCCGCCTGCCTGCGACACCGCGATCCGCATCTGCGCGCAGCCGATGGAACTGCTGGCCCGGCGCGACGTGAAACGCCTCACCCAGCTGTGCGGCGACAGTGACGCGCAGGTGCGAGCCGCGATCGGCCTGATCACCCGGCTGGAGCCCAAGCCGGGCCGCCGCTTCGTCGACGTCGAGCGCAACATCGTCATCCCGGACGTGCTGGTGACCAAGATCGGGCGCGGCGGCCAGGCGCGTTTCCGGGTGCAGCTCAATCCGGACGTGATGCCGCGCTTGCGTGTGCATGACGTCTATGCCGGCGCGCTCAAGGCGCACAAGGGTGAAGGCCACCAGGCGCTGCAGCAGCGCCTGCAGGAGGCGCGGTGGTTCATCAAGAACATCCAGCAGCGTTTCGACACGATCCTGAGAGTGTCGAACGCCATCGTCGAGCGGCAGAAGAATTTCTTCGTGCACGGCGAGTTGGCGATGCGGCCGCTCGTGCTGCGCGAAATCGCCGACGAGCTGGGCCTGCACGAGTCGACCATCAGCCGCGTCACCACAGCCAAGTACATGGCCACGCCGTACGGCACTTTCGAGCTGAAGTACTTCTTCGGCTCCGCGCTCGGAACCGAGACCGGCGGCAATGCGTCGAGCACAGCGGTGCGCGCACTGATCAAGCAGTTCGTCGCTTCGGAAAACCTGAAGAAGCCGCTCTCGGACAGCCAGATTTCCGAGATGCTGAAAGAGCAGGGCATCGAGTGCGCACGGCGCACGGTGGCCAAATACCGTGAGGCGCTGCGCATCGCGCCGGCCAACTTGAGAAAAGCCCTGTAGGCGTCTTGGCCACAAGAAAGATGTGGCCGCCTACAATTCTCGCCTCCAGCTTCTGGTTCCGAAAGCGCCTCATGCGGGTCACCCAAAAAGGCCAAGTCACTATTCCCAAGCACATTCGCGCCGCCGCCGGTATCGGGCCTGGCAGTGAGATGGAGTTTGTGGTGGAAGCTGGAAAGATCATCATCAACAAGGTGTTTGGGCCCATCAAGGGTGACAGACGCGTACAGCTCCTTCAAGCCGCGAGCCGCGCTCGGGAAACCATGCCGCGAAAGTTCCGGGCAATGAGTGCTGGCGAAATCCTGGAATTCCTGCGTCCCATCGCCCCCGAATGAACCAACTTCAACTCTTCCTGCCTTGCGCCGCCGGCGTCGAAGGTTTTCTCGCCGACGAGGTGCATCGGCTCACCGGCCTCGCGGGTGACGACCTGCTGACGGGCCGCGGTGGCGTGACCTTGCGCGCGTCGTGGCGGGAAGCGATGCGTTTGAACCTGCATTGCCGCCTGGCGCAGCGGGTGCTGGTGCAGCTGTCGCACACGCCTTACCGCGCGGAGCAGGACTTGTACGAAGCGGCGAGTGCGGTGGCCTGGGAAATCTGGTTCACCAACAAGGAAACCTTCAAGGTCGAGGTCACGGCGCAGCACAGCCCGCTCAAGAGCCTGAACTTCGCGGGGCTCAAGATCAAGGACGCGGTGGTGGACCGCTTTCGCCACAAGACAGGCGAGCGCCCCAGCGTCGAGACGCAATGGCCGCACGTGCGCCTCTATGCGCACCTGACGAGCGACCATGTCACGCTGTACATCGATACCTCGGGCGAGCCGCTCTTCAAGCGCGGCTGGCGCGAGGACAAGGGTGAGGCGCCGCTGAAAGAAACGCTCGCCGCGGCCATGATTGCCGCGAGCGGCTGGGACGGCATCGTCCCGCTCTATGACCCGTGCTGCGGCAGCGGCACCATCGCCATCGAGGCGGCCCAGGTCGCCTGCAACATCGCGCCCGGCCTGTTGCGTCGCTTCGGCTTCGAGCGCCTGCTGCCCTATCAAGCGCATGTGTGGAAGCCGATCTGGGAAGAGGCCAAGGCGCAGCAGCGGCCGCCCACCGCGCCCATCTTCGGCAGCGACGTCGCATTCCGGATGGTCGACTTCGCGCAGCGCAACGCCGAGCGTGCCGGTGTCGCCGAAGCCTTGCAGCTGCGCGGCGGCGATGCGCTGCAGCGCATGCCGCCCAGCGAAGCACCTGGCGTGATGCTGGTCAACCCTCCGTACGGTGAACGGATCGAAACGGCCGGTGTGGCCGGCAAAAGCCAAGGTGGCCGCGAGCGCGCCGAAACCGACGACGGCGGCGACTTCTTCGCCCAGCTGGCCACGCACTGGAAAAAGAACTATCCCAACTGGACGGCCTGGGTGCTCACGCCCGACCTCAAGCTGCCCTCGCGCATGCGCCTGAAGGAGTCGCGCCGCGTGCCGATGTGGAATGGCCCGATCGAATGCCGGCTGTTCCGCTTCGACATGGTTCGTGGGTCGGCCCGCAAAGATGCAGCCCCTGGTCCTTGACACCAACATCGTCCTGGATCTTTTCATCTTTGCGGATGTGCGGACCCAGGCGTTGCGCGAACACCTCGAACGCAGGGAGTTCGACTGGCTGGCCACGCATGTCATGCGCGACGAACTCGAGCGCGTGCTGGACTACACGCACATCCAGGCCAAGCTCGCGTACTACAAGCTCGACGCGAGCAGCGTCCTCGCGAGTTTCGATGCCTATGCGCGCATCGTCGAAGCGGCGCCGAAGGCGCCTGTGACCTGCAAGGACCCGGACGACCAGAAGTTCATCGACCTCGCTGTGGCGCACAAGTGCATGCTGCTGAGCAAGGACGCCGCCGTGCTGTCGATGGCCAAGCGCCTGGCCGCGCTCGACGTCCTGGCTGCGGCCGTATTGCCGGCGCTGTCCGGCGGCGATGCTGCTAAACCGCAGCCGCAAACTGCTCGGCGCGAGCCTTCGGCCAGTACATCCTGAAGACGGTGTGCTGCGCGCTGAGGTCGCGGTCCAGCAGCGAGCCCGGCGCCACCTGCGTCAGGAGGTTGGCCAGCAGCCGCACCTCCGTGTCCGTCAGGCGGCGCACGATGTGGTGGGCCGTGATGTCTTTGGGATGTTGCAGGCCGGCCGCCTGCACCAGTTCCTTCAGCGCCAGCAAGGTGCTGCGATGGAAGTTGAAGACGCGCATCGCCTTGTCCGGCACCACCAGAGCGCGCTCGCGCAATGGGTCCTGCGTGGTCACGCCGGTGGGGCAGTTGCCGGTGTGGCAGGTCTGGGCCTGGATGCAGCCCAGCGCCAGCATGAAGCCGCGCCCTGCGTTGCACCAGTCGGCGCCCAGCGCCATCATCCGTGCGATGTCGAAGGCGGTAACGACCTTGCCGGCGCAACCGATCCTGATCCGTTCACGCAAGCCCACGCCGACCAGCGTGTTGTGCACCAGCAGCAATCCCTCTTGCAGGGGCGCGCCCACGTGGTCGCTGAACTCCACCGGCGCGGCGCCGGTGCCGCCCTCGGCGCCGTCCACCACGATGAAGTCGGGCGTGATGCCGGTGGCCAGCATCGCCTTGACGATGCCGAACCACTCCCACGGGTGGCCGATGCACAGCTTGAAGCCCGTGGGTTTTCCCCCCGATAGCTCACGCAAGCGCGCGATGAAGGCCATCATCTCCAGCGGTGTCTTGAAAGCGCCATGCGACGAGGGCGAAACACAATCGACGCCGGGCGGCACTCCACGCGCCAGCGCGATCTCCTTGCTGACCTTCGCCGCGGGCAGGATGCCGCCGTGCCCCGGTTTGGCGCCCTGGCTCAGCTTGATCTCGATCATCTTGACCTGCGGCTGACGCGCATTCTCGGCGAAGCGTTCTTCGTTGAAGTTGCCCTGGTCGTCGCGGCAGCCGAAGTACCCGGAGCCGATTTCCCAGATCAGGTCGCCACCGTGCTGCCGGTGGTACGAGGAGATGGAGCCCTCGCCGGTGTCGTGCGCGAAGCCGCCGAGCTTGGCGCCCTTGTTCAGGGCCAGGATGGCATTGGCCGAGAGGGAGCCGAAGCTCATCGCCGAAATATTGAAGATGCTGCACGCGTACGGCTGCGCTGTCGTGGGACCGATCGTCACGCGAAAGTCCGACGAGGGCAGCACGGTGGGGAACATCGAATGGTTGATCCACTCGTAGCCCTGCCGGGTCACGTCCAGCTGCGTGCCGAAGGGGCGGTTGTCAGGCTCACCCTTGGCGCGCTGGTACACCAGCGAGCGTTGCGCGCGCGAGAACGGTGCGGCCTCGGTATCGCCTTCGATGAAGTACTGCCGCATCTCCGGCCGGATGTACTCGAACAGGAAGCGCAGGTGCCCGATGACGGGGTAGTTGCGCAGGATCGCATGGCGGCTCTGCCGCAGGTCGCGGATTCCCAGCAGCACCAGCGCCAGCAGCACGAGCATGACCACCAGGTCCGTCCGCATGAGCCAGACGTGCCAGGCCGACAACGCGAAGCCGATGACGCATATCGCGAAGAAGCTGTAGCGCTGCGGGTAGCGGCGGAGGAAGGGGGCCAGCATGGTGCGCGATGCCTATTTCCAGAACGCTGGCAGCACGAACAGGCGGATGAAGCCGGCGCCTTCGCCGCTGCTTTCCTGGTCGCTCACCGCCGCCACCACCAGCGACTGCCGCGGCACGACGAAGATGTACTGGCCGCCGTATCCCACTGCCGAATACGCGGGCGTGTCGGCGGTCGAAAGCGTGGGCCACCATAGGTACCCATACTCCGGCGCATCGGACAGCCGCGTGGCCACCTGCTTGCGGACCGATTCGGCCACATAGGCAGCGGGCACGACCTGGCGGCCGTTCCAGGCGCCGCCTTGGAGGTAGAGCTGGCCGAACCTCGCCATGTCGCGCGGAGTCATGTAGGCGTCGTGCGACGCGTAGCTGTAGCCTTCGTCGTCGCCAAGCCAGTTGTAGCGCGCGATCCCCAGCGGGGCGAACAGCTTCTTCTCCGCGTACTGGGCGGCGCTCATGCCCGTTCGCTCGGTGAGGATCACCGACAGCAGGTGCGACGGCCCGCTGTCGTAGTCGAACACCGCGCCGGCCACCGCCGCCATGGGCCGCTTCACGATGGTCCCGGCCTTGGACCAGCCGCCGCGTTCGTCTTTCCGCAGGCCCGATGACATGGTGAGCAGGTGGCGCACCGTCACATCGGCAAAGCGCGAGTCGCCGGCCGGCAGCATCGCCGCCGGCAGCAAGGCCGCCGCCTTCTGGTCCAGGCTCTTGATGTGGCCTTCCTCCACGGCAATGCCGACCAGCGCCGAAGCCAGGCTCTTGGCGACCGATGCGACGTTGTGCAA
Organism: Ramlibacter sp. WS9; assembly: GCF_003797765.1. Lineage (GTDB taxonomy): Bacteria > Pseudomonadota > Gammaproteobacteria > Burkholderiales > Burkholderiaceae_C > Ramlibacter. Next base: position 15,977 of record NZ_RKMB01000047.1, read on the forward strand.
ATCGTCGGGGCCGTAGCCTTCACGGTAGTACTCGAAGAGCAGTTCGCCATTGCGCGTGACCACGAGGCCTTTGAGGCGGGGCACTTGCGCCTTCAACGTCGCGGGCAGCGCCGCCACCCGCGCGGGGTCCAGTCCATGGGCCTGCGGCAACGCTTCCTTCCACGGCGCCGCGACGGCGCCGGGAACGGCCCTCGCGGGAATCCGGAACGGTGTTCCTTGCGCATGCACGGTGAGGGCGGCCCCGGCCAGCAGGGCGGCAGCGAGAGCGGCGACTCTCATGAGCGGCCGGCCTTTTCCAGCGGCTCGAAATCGGGGATGCCTTCTTCGACCGTGGCGGTGAAGTTGGTGCCTTTCGCCAGGTCGGTGATGCGGATCAGGTTGCGGTTGTCCTTGTGCCGCTGAAAGCGGAAGCACGTCGTCGCTCCCGAATCGAGCGTGGCGCAGCCCTGGTCACCGCCTTTCACGAACCACTTGCGGCCCGCCGGCTTCATGCCCGGTGCGACGATGAAGCCGCGGCCATCGGCACGGTAGTAGCCAGTCCAGCCCATGCTCCTGATCGTCTTGTTGGTGTAGATGTCGGCGAGATCCTTGGGGTCGTTGACGGTGATCCAGTCGCCGGCCTGGCCGAAAGCAGCGACGCAGAGCGTGCAGAGGGCGGCGAAGCAAAGGGCGTGAAGATTTCTCATGGCGACTCTTTCAGAGGATGTGAGCAGTCAGGCGAAGAATGCCCGCAAGGCCTGCGCGGTTTCGTCATGCAGTTCTTCGGGAATGAAGTGACCGGCCGGCATCGACTGCCCGGTGACGCGGCCCGCGCATTGCGCCTGCCACAGCTCGATCGGCTTGAACATCTTTCCCACCAGCCCCTTGTCGCCCCACAAGGCCAACATGTCGCAGGCGATCTTGTCGCCGCGTGCGCGGCCCTCGCGGTCGTGGTCCAGGTCGATGCCGGCGCTCGCGCGGTAGTCCTCGCAAGCGGCGTGAATCGATTCGGCGCGGCAGAAGCACCGCTCATATTCGGCCAGCGCCTCGGGCTCGATGAAGCTCAATCCGCCCGAACCGCCCCAGCCCCCGAGTTTGGTGTGCAGGTACATGCGGCTGTTGGCGCCGATCATGGTTTCGGGCAGCGGCGCGGGCTGGATCAGGTGGAACCAGTGGTAGTAGTAGCGCGCGAACGTCATGTCGGTGGCGTTGTACATGTCCAGCGTCGGGGCAATGTCGATCACGCACAGCTTGCGAACGCGTTGCGCATGGTCGAGCGCGAGGCGGTGCGCCACGCGGCCGCCGCGGTCGTGTCCGCACAGGTAGAAGCTGTCGGCGCCGAGCGTTGCCATCAGCTTCGCCATGTCCTGTGCCATGGCGCGCTTGCTGTAATTGCTGTGATCCTCCAGGCCCGGCGCCTTGCTGGAGTCACCGTAGCCGCGCAGGTCGGGCATGACGATGAAGTATTCGTCCTTCAGGCGCTGCGCCACGCGGTGCCAGATCGCATGCGTCTGCGGGAAGCCGTGCAGCAAAAGCAACGGCGGCTTGTCGCGCGCGCCGCCGTAGCGCGCAAAAATCTCCGTGCCGTCCAAGGTGAAATGCCCTTGCTCGAAACCTTCGAACCACCCCTGCTTGCCGTCGTGCATCTTCAGTCTCCGTCTTTCGATTCAAGTTCGTCAAAGGGCTTTGGGAACAGCCGCCGCCAGGAAATCGTACACCGCCCGGATGCGCCGGCTGGTTCGAATTTCGCGGTGCACCGTGAGCCAGATGGGCAATGGCGGGATCTTGATCATCGGCAGGATGGGGACGAGCTGGCTGTCGGTGCGGGCCAGGTAGTCGGCCAGGAAGCCGATGCCCAGCCCGGCGCGCACGGCCTCCCAGTAGGCGATGAGGTCGTCGCTGCGAAAGGCAAAAGCTTCGCGCCCGACCGGAAAACCCCACGCCGCGAAGCCACGCAGGATGGCTTCGTCCTTGTCCGTCCCCACCAGCTCGTGGCTCGCCAGATCGGCCATCTGGCGCGGCACGCCGCGGCGGCGCAGGTAGTCGCGGTGCGCGTACGTGCCGAGCGTGATCTTGGCGATGCGCTTGACCACCAGCGTCGACTGCTCGGGCTGCACCATGCGCAGCGCGATGTCGGCCTCGCGCCGCAGCAGGTTGCTCACTTCGTTGCTCGCGACGAGTTCCACCTGGATTTCCGGCAGCGCGACGCGCATCTGCGCGAGCACGGCCGGCAGGACGAAGCAGGCGACCGGCTGGCTTGCCGTGATGCGCACCGTGCCCGAGACACCCGCCTGCGCGCCGGACACACTGCGCGCCAGCTGGTTCGCGCCGTCTTCCATGGCGCGGGCGGAATCGGCCAGGCGCAGCGCCGTCTGCGTGGGCAGCAGGCCGCGGCCGGTTCGCTCGAACAGCACCGCGCCCAGCTGCGCTTCGAGTTCGGCGACGTGCCGACCGAGCGTCGGTTGGGTCGAACCCAGGGCGCGTGCGGCGCCCAGCAGGCTGCCGTGGTCGAGCGCGGCAAGAAAGGAGCGCACCAGGCTCCAGTCGAAATTGCTATTCATTCGTGCATATCTGGTATCGGCAGATAGGCAATTGTGGAATACCGGCGGAGTTTCCACAATCACTCATCGCACCGAACCGCCAGGAGCCTGAAATGCCGCAATACTCTTCCGTCCTCATTCTCGGAGCCCGTGGGCGCTTCGGCCAAGCCGCCGCCCGTGCCTTCGCGCAAGCCGGCTGGACGGTTCACGCCCAGCTGCGGCCCGGCGCCACCGGCCCGCAGATCGCGGGGGTGCAATGGCTGCATGCGGATCCGTCGGACACGGCCACCCTTGCGAGGCACGCAGCGGGCGCCGATGTCGTCGTGCAGGCATTGAGCCCGCAATACACGCACAAGGCCTGGCGCGTGGAAGTGCCCCGCCTCACGTCGGCAGCCATTAACGTGGCGCGCGCGCTCGGCGCCACGCTGATGCTGCCGGCCAGCGTCTACAACTTCGGCGAAGCCATGCCGACCGTGTTGCGCGCAGACACGCCGCAGGAAGCAACGACCTTCAAGGGCCGCATGCGCATTGCCAGTGAGCAGCAGATCCGCGAGGCGACGCAGGACGGCCGCATGAAAGCCGTGGTGATCCGCAGCGGTGACTTCTTCGGCAGCGGCACCGGATCGTGGCTGGACCTGGTGATGGCGAAGGGCCTGAAGGCCGGCAAGTTGACCTATCCGGGCAAGCTTAATGTGCCGACGGCCTGGGCTTATCTGCCGGACATGGCACGGACTTTCGTCGCGGTGGCGCAGCGGCGCCATAGCCTGCCCGCGTTCGAAACCCTGCACTTCGGCGGCTACCACCTCACCGGCCGCGACTGGATCGCCGCGCTGACACCGATCGCGCGTGAGCAAGGATGGCTGTGCGCCGGCGCGCCGCTGCGCGCGGCTTCGCTTTGGTGGCCGCTGGTGGGCGTCGCCAGCCTGTTCGTGCCGACGGTCGCGGCGATGTGGGAGATGCGCTACCTGTGGCGCAGGCCCTATCGCCTCGCAAATGACCGGCTGATCGAGCTGATCGGCGCGGAGCCGCAAACGCCGTTTCCGCAAGCGCTGCGCGCTGCGCTCAGTGAGCTGGACTTGATGCAGGACAAGCCGGCGGCCGGCCACGCGTCCATGATGTTGCAACGCTGAAGGGAATCACCATGGACCGTCGTCAATTCATCCGCGTCGCCGGCGGCGGCGTGATCGCCTCGGCCGTGTTGCCGCTGGCCGGCTGCGCGCTGTCCGGCGACTACCCGGCAGAGGCCGTGCAAGCCTGGAAGGGCCCCGGCGAAGAGGCCGACGTGCGCCGCTGGGTGCTCGGCTACGCCATCCTCGCGCCGCACTCGCACAACCTGCAATCCTGGCTGGTGGACCTGGGCCGTCCCGATGAGATCACGCTGTACTGCGACCTGACGCGGCTGCTGCCCGAGACCGATCCGCTGTCGCGCCAGATCATGATGAGCCACGGCACGTTCGTCGAACTGCTGGACCTCGCGGCGCGGCAAAAGGGCTTGCGTGCCGACGTCGAGCTGTTCCCGCAAGGCGAGTTCGGTCCCGCGCAATTGGACAAGCGCCCGGTCGCCCGCATTCGCCTCGTGCCGGACGCTCGCGTCAACCCCGACCCGCTGTTCGGCCAGATCCTGCTGCGGCACACCAACCGCGAAGCCTACGAGCCGCGCGAACCGGTGCCGGCGGCGTTGCAGGCGATCACGGACAGCGTGGCGAGCCATCGCATCCGCGTGGGCTTTGCCGGTTCAGCCCAGCCCGAGCAGCTGCAGAAGCACCGTGCCATCGCCAGCGAGGCCTGGCGCATCGAGCTGGTGACACCGCGCACGATCATGGAGTCGTACAAAGTGCTGCGTGTCGGCCCGGCCGAGATCGCGCGGTACCGCGACGGCCTGTCGATCAATACGCCCATGGTGCGTGCGCTCACCACGCTGGGCTTGTTCGACCGCAGCAAGGCGCCGGGCCCCCATGATGCCGCCACCACCGGCCAGATCAAGGACTTCAACGCGAAGATCACCACCACGCCGGCGTTCTTCTGGCTCGTCACCGAGGGCAACGACCGCAAGACCCAGGTGAACGCTGGCCGCGCCTACGCACGCGCACAGCTCGCGGCCACGGCTCAAGGCTTGGCCATGCAGCCGCTGTCGCAGGCGCTGCAGGAATATCCCGAGCAGGCCAAGCTTTATGCCGGCATCCACGCGCTGGTGGAAGCGCCGCAGCCCCGGTTCACGGTGCAGATGTGGACAAGGCTGGGCTACGCGCCACCGGTGCAACCCGCGCCGCGGCGGGGTGTGGATGCGCACATCGTCACGGCGTGAACGCGTTCAATCTCGACAGCAAGCCGACGAGTGCATGATCGACCGTTGCCGCGCGCACCGCCGCGCGATCACCGTCGAAGCGCTTCGTTTCGCTGGAGAGCAGCCCATCGATCATGAAGCCGAACCACACCGTGCCCACCGGCTTCTCCGGGCTGCCGCCGGTGGGGCCGGCGATGCCCGTCACCGCCACGCTCACCCTCGCTCGCGAGTGGCGCACGGCGCCGAAGGCCATGGCACGCGCGACGACTTCACTGACTGCGCCGTGTGTTTCGATCAACGCCGCGTCCACGCCCAGCATCTCGGTCTTGGCTTCGTTGGAGTAGGTGACGAAGCCGCGCTCGAACCAGTTGCTCGACCCGGCCAGGTCAGTGCACGCGGCGGCGATCATGCCGCCCGTGCAGCTCTCGGCCGTGGCGAGCATCCAGCCGTTGTCCTGCAGCACGGCCGCGAGTTGTTGTGGCAGCGCCGTGTTCACCATGCCCTCCAGGCCGCGATCACCAGGAGCGTGCAGAAGCCGGCGACCAGGTCGTCGAAGATGATGCCGAAGCCGCCGCGCCAGCCGAAGCCGTGGAACAGGTCATCGGCCCACGCCACCGGGCCGGGCTTGACGGCGTCGAACAATCGGAACAACAGAAATGCCACGAGCTGGCCCACAAGTCCCGCCGGCATTACCAACCACAGCACGATCCAGAAGGCGATGACTTCATCCCAGACGATGTTGCCCGGGTCGAGGATGCGCATGCGCGATGCCGTCACGGTGCACGCCCACCATCCAATGGGCAGTGATGCCGCGATCACCCAACCAATCGCCTCCGGCGCCAGCCAGTTTTCCATCGCGAGGTAAGCAACCCACGCCCACAGTGTGCCGGCGGTGCCGGGCGCGACCGGAGACAGGCCCGAGCCAAAGCCCAGCGCGATCATGTGGGCCGGGTGCGAAAGCATGAAGCGCAAAGTGGGCCGCCTCATCGGCGGATGCACCGGCGGGTTGAGCGGCGGATCAAGCGGCGCGGTCATCGTGCCTTGGCCTTCGCGACGGTGGCCGTCTCGGCGAACCATTCGGCCCAGTAGTCGATGCAGGTCCTGATCTTGGGAAGGCGATGGCGTCCGCCGGCGGTGACGGCGTAAACCGGCACGGGGCCCCGATCGACGATCTTTTCCATCACCGGAACCAGGAGTTTCTGCGCCACCAGCACGTCTCCCACCAGCGTGGCCAGCCGGCCGATGCCCAGGCCCTGCAGCACCATGGTGGCGGCCATGTTGGTGTCGTTGGTGCGCCAATGGCCTTCGGCCTGGACCACCGATGCCTTGCCTTTGATGATGAACGGCCACTGATTCAGCATGGTCGCCGCGCTGTTGGTGATGAGGCGATGCGCCTTCAGGTCTTCCGGCTGCGCGGGCAGCCCCGCCGCCTTGACATAGGCAGGCGCTGCGTACAGGCCGCGCCCCAGCGTGCCGATCTGCCGCGCCACGACGGTGTCGGGCAGGTTGGTGACGGTGCGGATCGCGATGTCGATGCCGTCGCGCGCCATGTCCAGCAGGCGGTCGCCCACTTCGAGCTCGACCTGCAGCCGCGGATGCCGCTGGGCCAGGCCGTGCAGGCTGGGCACCAGCTGGTACTGGGCGATCACGGTGCTGGCCGCAACCCGTACCAGGCCGCCGATCTCGCGCGACTTGTTGGCGAACTCGCCTTCGAGCTCGTCGAGTGTGACCGTCATGCGGTCGCAGTACTCGCGGAAGGTGTGGCCTTCGGGCGTGAGCGACAGGCCGTGGGTTGAGCGATGGATCAGGCGCGCCCCGCAGGCCTTTTCGATGCGCGACAGGCTGCGGGAGATCTGGCTCACCGGCACGTCGCGCTCGCGCGCCACGGCCGACAAGGTGCCCAGTTCGGCCACGCGCGCGAACAGGTGCATATCGTCGAACTGGAGGTCCCGCATGGGGCAATGGTAACCACCGGCGCCCCGGCCTCTTTGCAGCCGTTGCAACACCCATTTGCGCGCGGTGCCGTTTCGCAAAGCGCGCGTCTTTCCTAAAGTCCACTCACCCGAGCAAGAACCGAAAGGACAGCACCATGACCCACCTCAACCACCCGGCCGAATACAACCGGCTGATGGAAACCGCGAAGAAGCGCGCGTCGGAACTGCGGGGCGACGCCATCGACGACCTCTGGGCGCAAGCCGGCGAAGGCGCGCGCCACGCGTTGCGTTCGGCCAACCGGCTTGCACACAGCATTGCCCGCCACGCCCGGCTGCGCCGCCACCTGGGAGCCTGAACGTGCCCACGTTGAACCTGAAATCCGCGCCGCCTACGAAGAGTTGGAGCGGAAGGTGGCAAGCGTTCCGGCCTGAGGGTTGTCATTGCGGGATTGCCCCACTGTTGCCCGAAGTCTGATCTCATCGAAGCGCTGCACAGCGACCGTGTGCGGCGCCATGGACGCCGGGTGGCCGATGCAGCGAATGTCCCCCGTCGGCCTACGGCCTTCCTCCTCCTTTATTTCGCCGCATCGGCCACCCGGCATCCATGGGGGACCCAGTTGGCGCGCGACGGTCGAATACCAACAACCTTCCCGGATCGGGGTGGTGGGGCGCTCTGCGCAGCGAAATAAAGGAGGAGGGAGCGGCTTGCCGCGACGGGGGACATTCGCAGCGCAGAGTGCCCCGCCGCCCCGATCC
>NZ_RKMB01000048.1 GCF_003797765.1 Ramlibacter sp. WS9
CTCCCGTCCCGCCCAGGGATGCCACCCGTTCGCGGACATCGATGCCGTTCCACTTCTCCGCGAGTTCCGGCGCGATGCCGAGCAGTTCGTTCCAGCCGCCGAGCGACAGGGGCGCCGCGACGCCGATGCCGCTCAGGCGGTCGCGCAGCGCCGGCTTGAGCGTCTTGCGCAATTGCCGCAGACGCGTGTCGATCTCGCCGAACAGCGTGTCGGGATCGGGAAACGCGTAGGCGAGCGACAGGCTTTCGCGCACCTGGCCGTTGAAGTCCACCAGCAGCATGTCCATGCTGCGCCGGCCGATCTTCACGCCGATCGAGAATGCGCCGTCGGGGTTGAGGGCCATTGGCACCGACGGCTGTCCCACTTTGCCGCGCACCGGCGTCAGCTTGTGGACCAACCCATCGGCCTCCAGCCGGCCGATGATGAGTTGCACCGTCTGCGCGGTGAGCTGCGTCAGGCGCGCGATCTCGGCCTTGGGGCAGCTGCCTTGCAGGCGGATCGCCTGCAGCACCACGCGTTCGTTGAATTGCCGCATCCCCACCTGGTTGGAACCGCGCGGACGCAGCCGTGCCTCGGGCTGGGTGTCTTGCGGCTGGTCGTCCATCACTTGCGTAGCTCCTCGGCGATCACGCCCTTCTTGAGCACGAAGTTGGCCCAGGCCTGAAGTTCGCCGGTCTGCACGATCGCATAGGCGCGGCCCACGCGATCATAGAAGGCGAAGCGCTCCAGGGCCTCGCACTGCTCGCTGCCAGCGCTGCCGCTCGCACCCATGTCGGAGATGACCTCGCGCTGCAATTCGGAACGGTAGCCGGCCGGTGTGTCGCCGACCTGCATGTAAGCGACCGGCTGCGCGACGAAATCATCCAGCGGAAACACCGACAGCACCGCGGCGCAGGCCTGGCGCATGCCGATGCCGGGCAGGCGCAGCACTGTCTTGCCGCGGCCCAGCGATCCGGCGGTGAAGTTGGCGTCGGCCAGCACGATCTCGTCGCCGTGGCCCATCTCGCAGAGCAACTTGAGCAGGTCGGGCGACAGCAGCGGGTCGATGCCCTTCAGCATGTTCGCCCTTTCAATGCGCCAGGCATTCGGAGGGAATGCTCTCAGGAGGCATCGCGCCGGTCATCACGGCGACGGTGTCGCTCATGCTGATCTTCCGGGGGTTCAGCACCGCGGCGCGTTTACCCAGGCGTGCCACGTGGATGCGGTCGGCTACCTCGAAAACATGCGGCATGTTGTGCGAGATCAGCACCACGGGTAGCCCCCGGTCGCGCACGCGCCGGATCAGGTCCAGCACCATGTTGCCTTCCTTCACGCCGAGCGCGGCCGTCGGCTCGTCCATGATCACCACGTGCTGCGCGAACGCCGCCGCGCGGCCCACGGCGACGCACTGGCGTTGCCCGCCCGACAAAGTTTCCACCGGCTGCGTCATCGAACGGATGCCGACCTTCAACTCCTGCATGCGGGCGATGCTCTCCTCGAGCATCTTCTTCTTGTCCAGCATGCGCAGCACGCTGCCCAGGAAGCCGGGCCGGCGCAGTTCGCGGCCGAGGAACAGGTTCTCGGCGATGCTCATCGCCGGAGCGACCGCCAGATCCTGGTACACCGTCTCGATGCCGGCGCGGCGCGCATCGATCGGGCTCCTGAAGTGGACCGGCTTGCCGTCCAGCAGCAGCTCGCCCGCATCGGGGATGGTGGCTCCGGACAACGCCTTGATCAGCGAGGATTTTCCGGCGCCGTTGTCACCGATCACCGCGAGGATTTCGCCGGCGCGCAGTTCGAAGTCGGCGCCATCCAGCGCCGTGACCTGGCCATAGCGCTTGACCAGCCCTTTGGCCTGCATCACGAGCTTAGGGTTCGCGCCCATCAGCGGCCTCCCTTGCGCGAAAGTTGGTCGATGGCCACGGCCACGATCACCAGGATGCCGGTGATCAGGACTTGGTAGACCGAGGGTGTTCCCATCAGCGTGAGGCCGTTGCGCAGCACGCCGACGATGACGGCGCCGATCAGCGTGCCCACGATCAATCCGCGGCCGCCGAACAGGCTGGTGCCGCCCAGCACCACTGCGGTGATGGCGTCGAGGTTCTCCGTCTGGCCGGCATTCGGGTCACCGACGCCGGTGCGGGCCACCGACAGAAGCGCGGCGATGCCGTAGAACACCCCGGCCATCACATAGACGCCGAGCAGCACGCGCTCGGTGGCGATCCCGGTGAGCCGTGTCGCCTCGGGGCTGTTGCCCACTGCGTAGACGTGGCGGCCGGCAGCGGTTTCACGCAGCCAGAACCAGACGCCGAGATACATCGCCAGCATCAGCACCACGCCGTATGCCACCGACGTGCCGCCCAGCCTGAAGGTGCCACCCAGCCAGGTCATCATGGGCGGCAGGTCGGTCACCGTTTGCGCGTTGGAGTACAGCTGCGTGATGGCGAATGCGATGTTGAGCGTGCCCAGCGTGACGATGAAAGGCGGCAGCTTGATCTTGGTGACCAGCAAGCCGTTGGCGAGGCCGAACAGCGCCGTCACACCGATGCCACACAGGATGGCCAGCGGCGCGGGCAGGCCCATTTCGACTGCCAGCTTGGTCATCACGATGCCGCCCAGCGCCATGACCATGCCGCACGACAGGTCGATGCCCGCGGTGAGGATGATGAGGGTCTGGCCGATGGCGATGACACCCACCACCATGACCTGCTGCAGCACCAGCGAGAAGTTCTCGCCGGTCAGGAACCGGTCGCTCTGGGTGGCGAAGAACGCGCACGCGAGCAACAAGGCCAGGAAGGGGCCGAGCGTTCCGATGGGCGGAAGGTTCGCCTTCCACGATCGCGGCGGCAGCTTAGCAGCGGCCGGCGTGCCGCTCACTTCTTGCCCCAGCACAGGTCGGTGCCGGTCTTCACGTCCTTGCTGTCGACGCCGGCCAGCGGCTTGGCCGCGATCAGCGTCACGCCCGTGTCGGTGTAGCCGCTGACCTTGGTGCCGTTCTTGGCGTAGGCGACGCCGGCCTCGACGCCCATGGACGCCATCTTCAACGGGTATTGCTGCGACGTGGCGGCAATGACGCCCGCGCCGACGTTCTTCACGCCTTCACAGCCGCCGTCCACGGAGACGATGACCACGTTCTTTTCCTTGCCGGCCGACTTGAGGGCCGTGAAGGCACCGGCGGCGGCGGGTTCGTTGATCGTGTAGACGAGGTTGATGTCGGGGTTCTTCTGCAGGCAGTTCTCCATCGCGGTCTGTCCCTTGGCCCGGTCGCCGAAGCTGTCGGCCATGCAGACCACTTCGGCGGCTTTGCCGAGTTCGTTGCTCTTGGCGTCGGGTGCGGCCAGGCCGAACCCCTTCAGAAAGCCGTTGTGGCGCTGCGCGCCCACCGGGTGGCCGGGAAACAGGTCGAGCATGGCGATCTTGGCCGGCTTGCCTGCGAGCGCCGCCTTGGCGTATTGGCCGATCAGCACGCCGGCCTTGTAGTTGTCGGTGGCGAACAGCGCGTCGGTGGCGTCGGCCGGGTCGGTCGGGCTGTCCAGCGCGATCACCATCACGCCCTTGGCCTGCGCCTTCTTGATGGCCGGGATGATGGCCTTGCTGTCGCTGGGCGTGATGAGGATGGTCTTGGCACCCGCGGCCATCATGTTTTCGATGGCGGTGACCTGGCCCGCGTTGTCCCCGTCGGTCTTGCCGGCGCCGGACAGGAGCTTCGCGCCACTTGCCTTGGCGGCTTCGGCTGCGCCTTCCTTCATCTTGACGAAGAACGGGTTGGTTTCGGTTTTGGTGATGAGGCCGATGACGGGCGGGTCGGCTGCCATGGCAGCGCCGGCACTGGCGAGCAGGGCGGCGAGGACGGCGGTGTGCTTGAGTTGCATGGAGTCTCCTGTACGGGTTGAACGGCAAGGCGTCGTTGAAATCACGGGTCCGGGCGCTGTCGCTTCGAACTGACGCAAGTGTGGGCGAGTAGAATTAATAAATCAAGGCGATGTATTAATGGAAAACCCGAATGTGCAGTAAAAATTTGCGCGCCATGCTGCGCCTCATCGATTCCCACCGGAGTGGCCATGTTCGTTGTCTGTGGTGAGGCCCTGATGGACGTGTTTGCCGCCGGCGATACCCCGGCCGGCATGACGCTGGACGCGCGCGTGGGCGGCTCGCCGTTCAATACGGCGGTGGGCCTGGCGCGGCTGGGGCAACCGGTCGCGTTTTTCTCGGCTGTATCACGCGGCTTTCTCGGCGAACGCCTGGTGCGCGCGCTGCAGGCAGAGGGCGTGGATACCTCGGCCGTGCAGCGCAACGACGCGCCCACCACGCTCAGCCTCGTCGGGCTGGATGCCAACCTCGTGCCTTCGTATTCCTTCTACGGCGCAGGGTGCGCCGACAGGCAGCTCACGGCGCAAGCGCTGGCGTCCTTGCCGCAAGGGGTGCGTGCCATCCAGCTCGGGTCCTATGCCACCGTCGTGGAGCCCATTGCCTCGACGCTGCGGGCGCTGGTCGAGAGAGAACATGAACGCTCACTCATCGCGTACGACCCGAACATCCGGTTGAATGTCGAGCCCACTTTGGCGCGCTGGCGTGACATGTTGGAATGGATGCTGCCGCGCACCCATCTGCTGAAGATCAGCGAGGAAGACTTGCAACTTCTGTTGCCCGGCACCGCCTGCGGCACGTTCGCGGCCCATGCGCTGGAGCGTGGCGTGCGGTTGGTGGTGATCACCCGGGGTGCTGAAGGGTCGGCGGCCTGGACTCGGCAGGCGCACGTCTCGATGCCGTCCATGCATGTCGAGGTCATCGACACCGTGGGTGCCGGTGACACGTTCCAGGCAGCGATGCTGACCTGGCTGGCGGAGCAGGGTCGCCTATCGGTCCAGGCGCTGGGCGTGCTGACCACCGCGAAGTTGCAGTCGGCGCTGGGTTTCGCCGCCCGTGCAGCCGCCATCACCTGCTCGCGGCGTGGCGCTGATATGCCCCGGCGCGGCGAACTCGGGGATCACTAAGAGACGCCACTTGCGCGGCGGTCCCCGGAGAGCGCGTAGTCGAGCGCCCGTGCCCGGCCCCAGAACACGCGGTACATGAACACCGTGTACACGATGATCGCCGGCAGCGTGATCGCCACCCCGACGAAGATGAACAGCAGCGATTTGGTGGCGCTCGCGGCCTGCCATACCGTCAGCTTGTCGATCACGATGTAGGGGTAGAGGCTGTAGGCGAGACCAAGGAAGGCCAGCACGAAGATCAGCACCGTGGCGGCGAAGACGACCCAGCCATAGCCGGCCGCCACGACACGAGGCTTGCCCGTGACGTGCAGGATGGCGTAGAAGGCCACGGCGCATGCCACCGGGATCGGCAGCAGCCCGATGAACTGCGGCATCGCGAACCAGCGCTCCAGCACGGTGTGGCTCACCATCGGCGAGGCGAGCGAAATGGCGACCAGCGCCGCGCCCATCGGCCACAGCACCAGCCGCGCCCAATGAACGGCCTTCAACTGCAGGTTGTCGCCGGTCTTCATGATCAGCCAACCGGCGCCGAGCAACGCATAGCCCGTGGGCAGCGTCAATGCGATGCACAGGCTGAACAGCGACGACTGCCAGCCGTGGTCGAAGCCGGTGAGGTAGCTGCCCAGCATCCAGCCTTGCGCCATCGCCGTCACGAGCGAGCCGAGCGCGAACAGGCGGTTCCACATGGTCTTGTGCTCGGCGCGCGCCTTGACGCGGAAATCGAACGACACGCCGCGCAGGATGAGGCCGATGAGCATCAAGGCGACGGGGAGGTACAAGGCGGACAGCACGATGCCGTGCGCCGCCGGGAAGGCGATCAGCAAAATGCCGATGCCCAGCACGAGCCAGGTTTCGTTGGCGTCCCAGAACGGCCCGATGCTGGACACCATCACGTCCTTCTCGTCGTCGGTTGCAAACGGCAGCAGGATGCCCACGCCCAGGTCGTAGCCGTCCAGCACGACGTAGGCCAGCAGAGCCAGCCCCATCACCGCCATGAAGAACAGCGGCAGCATCTCGTTCCAGGTGAAGTTCATGGCGTGCTCCTTGCGTTCAGGCGGGGCCGCGGATGGGCGTTGCGGCTTTGGGGCTCTGCGGGGTATCTGGCGTCGGCTTGGCGGGATGCTCCGCCATGTACATCAACACGAACACGTACGAGGCGAGCAGGAAGGCGTAAACGGTGAGGTAGGCGATGAGTGTCGACAGCACCATGCCCGGCGGATGGTCGGCGACGAGATCGGCGGTGCGCAAGAGCCCGTACACCAGGAAGGGCTGGCGGCCGATCTCGGTGACGAACCAGCCCGCCAGCGTGGAGACCCATCCGGAGAACGTCATCGCGGCCAACAGGCGCAGTTGCCAGGTGGAAAGGGACGCACGGCGCCACAGCGTCAGTGCGCACCACCACGACACGAGCAACATCAGCACGCCCACCCCGACCATCACGCGGAAGCTCCAGAACACCGGCGCGACTGGCGGGTGCGCATTCGGGAATTCGTTCAGGCCCTTGATCTCGGCTTCGCTGTCGTGCGCGAGGATCAGGCTGCCCAGCTTGGGTAACTTGATCGCGTAATCCGTGCGGCGTTCCTTCTCGTTGGGCCAGCCGAAGAGAGTGAGCGGAGCGCCTTTCTCGGTGTGCCAGATGCCTTCGAGCGCGGCGATCTTCGCGGGCTGATGCTTCAGCGTGTTGAGCCCGTGCATGTCGCCGGCCAGGATCTGCAGCGGGATGACGACGGCCGCCGCAACAACCGCCGCGTGCAGCGCGCGGCGCGTGCCGCCGTTGGCCGTGTTGCGCAGCAACTGGAAGGCCGACAGGCCCGCGATGAGGAACGACGCCGTGAGCGCCGAGGCGAGCAGCTTGTGCACGAGCCGGTACGGGAACGACGGGTTGAAGATCACCTCGAGCCAGCTCGTCGCGTGGAACTGGCCGTCGATGATCTCGTAGCCCGCGGGCGTCTGCATCCAGGAGTTGAGGCTCAGGATCCAGAACGCCGACAGCGTCGTGCCCGCGGCCACCATCAGCGTGGCGAAGAAGTGGACTCGGTCGGACACGCGCCCGCGCCCGAACAGCATCACCCCTAGGAAGGTCGCTTCGAGGAAGAAGGCCGTGAGCACCTCGTAGCCCAGCAGCGGCCCGGCGATGTTGCCCGCCTTCTGCATGAAGCCCGGCCAGTTGGTGCCGAACTGGAAGCTCATGGTGATGCCCGTAACCACGCCCAGCGCGAAAGTGAGCGCGAAAATCTTGGTCCACAGGTAATAGGCCTCTTCCCAATCCTGCGCGGCGGGGGTGCCCTTGGCCGCGCCGTGGCGCAGGCGGAAGTAGACCAGGAACCAGCACAGCGCGATGTTGATAGTCGGGAACAGGATGTGGAACGCGATGTTCGCCGCGAACTGGATGCGCGAGAGGATGAGGGCGTCCATGTCAGTTCCTCTTGGTGGCTGCGGCGGGCGACTTGCCCGTCATGCGGTCCTTCAGCTCCAGCACCTTGGTGACGGTGGCGCCCATACCCATGAGCTGCATCGCAGTCTCCGGCGCGAGCTTGCCCACGTCGTCGAACCACGTCATCAAGCGGTCGATCAGCTCGTGCATCTGGCGCATGCGCTCCTGCGCATGGCGATCGGCTTCGCTGGTCGGTTCCTCGAGCAGCGCCATGCGCAGCATTGACAGCGTGGGCTCGACCTCGCGCCGGCGCCTTTCCTCGGCGAGCACACGGAAGATCTCCCACACGTCCGATGGCGCTTCGAAATACTCGCGCCGGTCGCCCGGCAAATGCCGCAGGCGCACCAGGCGCCAGGCCTGCAGTTCCTTCAGTCCCATGCTGACGTTGGATCGCGAAAACTCAAGCGCCTCCGCGATCTCGTCGGCATTGAGCGCGCGCTGCGAAATGAAGATCAGCGCATATATCTGGCCGACGGTGCGGTTGATGCCCCAGCGGCTGCCCATTTCGCCGAAGTGCGCGACGAACTGGCTGGACAGCGGGGGCAGGTGCTGTTGCAAGGGCATGCCGCGATTATGGCGTGACCTTCCTGAGTTTTCAGGAATTACTGAAAACTCAACAATGCGGGAAGGGTATTGATTGGCGTAGAGCGCTCTAGGCCGCTACGGCTTCGGCCAACGCCTCTTCCAACCCAGCGAGCAACTCGCCGAGGCGCTGGTCAAAAGACTGCAGAGGTTCGTCGACCTCCGCGCGCGTGCGCTTCTGGCGGATGGCCAGCTCCACAGCCTCAGCGTGCTTGGGGATGTGGACCGCGCCGATGTTGCCCGCGACGCCTTTCGCGGTATGTGCGATGCGTTCCGCCGTCGCCCAGTCGCCGCTGTCGAGCGCAGCCCGCAACTCGGCGATGCAGGTGCGCTGGCCATCGACATAGCGCCTGAGCATGGCGAGGTAGAGACTGCGCTTTCCCATCATGCGGCGCATGCCGACGACGGCGTCTAGGCCGGGGACGCAGGCCAGTGGGTCGGCGTCCGCGCCGGCGGTTTGCGCGGCAGGCGCAGGTTCCGCAGCCGCCTGCGCCGCTGCGGCCGGCTGGGCCGCCTGCGCGGCCTTGATCCACTTGAGCAACACGGCGCACAGCTCGGTCGGGTCGATCGGCTTGGTGACGAAGTCATTCATGCCGGCCTTGAGGCAGCGCTCGCGGTCGCGTTGCATCGCATTGGCGGTCATCGCGACGATCGGCAGGGCGGCGAACTGCGGGAGTTTGCGGATTTCAAGTGTGGCGGTCACGCCGTCCATCACCGGCATCTGCATGTCCATCAGCACCAGGTCGTAGGAGTGACGCTGCACCATGTCGAGGGCGACCTGGCCGTTGTCGGCCACTTCCACCACGAAGCCCGCGTCGCTCAGAATTTCGCTGGCCACGAGCTGGTTGATGTCGTTGTCTTCCACCAGCAGGATGCGCGCACCCTTCACGCTCGCGAGCCGGTCGTCCAAGCCGGCGGCCGTGGGGCTGCCCAACTGCCGCGCCTCCGGGGCGTGGCCCCTGAGCGCGCCGACGGTCGTGTCGAACAGCATCGACGGATTGATCGGTTTGATGAGCACGTTCTCGATTCCCACGGTCTCCGCGTGCTTGATCACTTCTTCGCGGCCGTGCGCTGTTGCCATGACGATGAAGGGCGGCTGCGGAATGTCCAGGGTCTTCAGGCGCCGGGCGGTTTCGATGCCGTCCATCTCGGGCATGCGCCAGTCCAGGTAGACGATGTCGAACGGCGTGCCCTTGAGCGCGGCCTCGCGCACGGCCTCCAGGGCGGCCCGGCCCGATGCTGCTTCCACCACCGTGAAAGTCATGCCCTGCAGCATGTCGGCAAGGACCGCGCGTGCGCTGTCGCTGTCATCGACCACCAGCGCGCGGCGGTTGCGCAGGTCAGGCACGGGCACGAGCTCGCGGACGCGTGCCTGGCCGATGCCCACGCGCACGGTGAACCAGAACGTGCTGCCGTTCCCGCGGCTGCTTTGCACCCCGACTTCGCCGCCCATCAGCTGGGCCAGGTTCTTCGAGATCGCCAGGCCCAGGCCCGTGCCGCCGTACTTGCGGGTGGTCGATGTGTCGGCTTGCTGGAAGCTCTGGAACAGGCGGCTTTGCTGTTCTTCGGTGAGGCCGATGCCGGTGTCGGTGACGGAGAAGTGAAGCAGGACGCCCTGCGCGTTGCGTTCCTGCACCCGCGCGGCAATCACGACCTCGCCCTTCTCGGTGTACTTGACGGCATTGTTGGCGTAGTTGATGAGGATCTGGCCCATGCGCAGCGAGTCGCCCACCAGGCGGCGCGGCACGTCGGGGCTGATGTCGAAGACGAGCTCCAGGCCCTTGGCGGCGCTCTTCTCGCCGATCAGGTTGGCCACGTTCTCCATCAGGGTCTCGAGCTCGAAGTCGGCCTGTTCGATGGTGAGCTTGCCCGCTTCGACCTTGGAGAAGTCGAGGATGTCGTTGATGATGCCCAGCAGGTGCTGGCCCGAGGCCTGCACCTTGCCGATGTAGTCGCGCTGGCGCGGCGTCAAGTCCGTCTTGAGGGCGAGGTGCGACATGCCGATGATCGCGTTCATCGGCGTGCGGATCTCATGGCTCATGTTGGCCAGGAAGTCTGTCTTCATGCGCGTGGCTTCCTCCGCCAGTTCCTTGGCCTGGCGGATCTCCTGCTCCGCCTGCTTGCGCTCGGTCACGTCGCGGCCGATCGCCAGGATGCCTGCGACAGCGCCGGCGTGGTCGCGCAGCGGGCTGCGCACGATCTCCTGGAGGCGCTTGGCGCCGTCGGGGTAGGTCACCCACTCCTCCGAGCTGTCCTTTTGCATGGTTGCCATGATCATGGCTTCCCGCGCGTCGATCTCGGCTGCACGGTCGCCGTCGAACAGCTGGTGCGCGGTGCATCCGACGATCTCGGATTCGGGGCGTCCGGTGATCGCGGTGTAGGCTTCGTTGCAGCCCAGGTACACGCCGTGCGTGTCCTTGTAGACGACCATGTCCGGAATCGAGTTGATGACCCCGCGCGTGAGCGCCTGCTGGCGCTTGTTTTCACGCTCGGCGGCCTTCTGCAGGGTCACGTCCTTGAAGCTGATGATGTAGATGGTGCGCCCGATGTCCTCGGTGCGCGAGACCGTGGCGGCCACGTCGCGCAGGCCAGCGCCCTTGCCGCTGTAGCGGGTGCTGAAGTTGACCGGGTGGGAGGTGGACTCCAGCTTGGCATCCAGCTTCGCCGCGCTTTCGTCGGAAAAATACACATCGAGGTCGTCGATTCGCAGGGCCTGCAGCTCTTCGCGCGAATAGGCGAGCAGCTCGCAGGCTGCCGGGTTGGCGTACGTGATGCTGCGGCTTGCCCGGTCGACCCAGACCATGGGCCCGGAGCTTTCGACCACCACCTGGTTGAACTGCATCTTCTGCTCGAGGCGCGCGCGCTCGGTCATGTCGCGGCCGATCGCCAGGATGCCCAGCACTTTGCCGTCCTGGTCGCGCAGCGGGCTGCGCACGGTCTCCAGCAGCCGTTCCGTCCCGTCGGGGTAGGCCACCCATTCCTCGAGCATGGCGGATTGAAGGGAGCGAAGGACTTCTTCGTCGCGCGCCCGGATGATCGCGGCCCGCTGCGGCGGGAACACCTCTTCGGCGGTGTGGCCGATGAGGTCCGTGTCAGGCCGTCCGCGCAGATGGGAAAAGGCATCGTTGCAACCGAGGAACACGCCGTTCGGGTCGCGGTAGGAGATGACGTCCGGAATGGAATTGATCAGCGCGCTCATCAGCGCCTGCTGGCGCTGACGCTCGCGGGAGGCGTTCTTCTGTTCGGTGATGTCCTTGAAGCTGACGATGCAGATCTCGCGGTCGCCATGGTCCGTGAGCGAAGCCGTCGCATCGATGTTGCGCAGCTCGCCGTCCTTGCGGCGGTAGTGCGACCGGAAGCCGAACGGCTTGCCGGTTTCGCGCAAGATGTCCTCCAGGGGCTTGAACGCCTCGACCGAGTAGCCGGCATCCACCTCGCCGATGGGCAGCCCGATGACTTCGTCCACCCCGTATCCCAGCACTTCGCAGGCCGCGCGGTTGGCGTAGGTGATGTGGCGCGCCTCGTAGTCGACCCACATCATCGGGCCCGAGCTCTCGACCACCATGTGGTTGAACATCATCTTCTGCTCGAACTGCACGCGCTGGGTGATGTCGCGGAACACGACCACGCGCCCCACGCTCTTGCCGTGCACCAGCTGGGGCCGGGCGTGCCGTTCGAAGATGCGGCCGTCCTTCAGCTCGACCACGCTGAAGTTTTCGGCGTCCGGATCGAACCCGCTGGTTTCTTCCTCCAGTTCCGCGGGGTGCTTCGCTTGCGCGCACTGCAACGCCAGCAGTTCCTGCTGGCCCATGCCCGAGAGCATGTCTTCCGGGATGCGCCACATGGTGACGAAGGCGGTGTTGTAGAAGAGGGCGTTGTCGGCGAACTGGAACGCCATGATGCCGTCGTCGGCGGAGTCCAGTGTCGCGAACAACAGGGACGTGGTCGACTCGCTCTGCGCGAGCTTCTCGCCGAGCCGTTCGGCCTGGCGGCGCACGATGCGCAGTTCCTCGCGCAGGGAGTCGATGTCCGGCAGTGCGCCGTCGCCGATCCGGGGCTCGGCCACCGCCGGCAGGGCTTCGAGGTCGAGGTCGAGATCCACGTCAGCCTTTCAATGAAGCCGGTCCGCCATTTCACGCAGCTCGACAGCCGCGGCCGCACGCTCGGCGGAGGGCAGGCGGTCCAGGTCGATCAGCACGCGCATGCCCAGGCGTTCCCACTGGAAGACCTTGCGCGCTGCGGACTCGCGCCTGGCTTCTTCGCGAACCGAATAAACCGCGAGCGGCTCCGCGAATCCCTTGGCCATCAGCGGCTCGAGTTCGTCGGCCACGATCTCGTCGCGCACCAGGCCGTAGGTCTCCTTCGAGATCACGATGCCGCCCGGGTCCGCGGACTGTTCCAGGCGGGCCGCGAGATTCACCTCGGAGCCGATGATGGTGTAGTCCATGCGCAGGTCGCTGCCGAAGTTGCCGACGTCGCAATAGCCGGTGTTGATGCCCATGCGCACCTGGAAGGTTTTGTCCGACCCCATTTCGCGCCAGAGGATCTGCAGCTCGGACATGCGCCGCTGCATGGCCAGGGCCATCTTCACGCAGCGCAGGGCGTCTTCCTTCACGCCGTATGTGTCCGGGTCGCCGAAGAAGATCACCATGGCGTCGCCGATGAACTTGTCCAGCGTGCCGCCGTATTCCAGCGCGATCTTCGACATCTCCGAGAAGTAGCTGTTGAGCAGGAAGGTGATGTCCTCGGGCTGCCACTTGGAGGTGGAGGCCGTGAAGTCCTTGATGTCCGAGAAGAAGACCGTGAGCTTCTTGCGCTGCGTGCGGATTTCCGCGTCGCGCGAGCCGTCGAACAGCGACTTGTAGACCTGCGGCGCGAGGTAGCGTCCGAGTTTTTCGGACAGGGCCTGCAGGCGGCGCGCGTTGCCGCTCCGCTCCAGGTGGGCGTGCACGCGGGCCAGCACCACCGGCGGGCTGATCGGCTTGGTTATGTAGTCGACAGCGCCCAGGTCCAGTCCGAACTGCTCTTCTTCGATGCTCGTGAGCGCCGTGAGGAAGATCACCGGGATCGCGGCCGTAACGGGGTTCTGCCGCAGGCGCCGCATGACTTCGTAGCCGTCCATCTCCGGCATCATGATGTCGAGCAGGATGAGTTCGGGCGGCGTGGCCGACTGCGCCATCTCCAGCGCCTGGACGCCGCTTTCAGCCGTGGCGACGTCGTAGGTGTCCTCGAGCAAGGCGCTCATCAGGTACAGGTTGTCGGGGGTGTCGTCCACCACGAGAATCCTGGCCTTGGGGGTGCCTGCGGGCTTGCTGGTAATCATTGCGCTGCCTTTCTGGTTTCACCGCTTCGAACCTCTTGCGGCGACATATGGATGAGACCATCCGACGCGTTCGGACCCCTACGAAAAAACCTCGGGACGGCTAGGCAATTTGCCGTGCGCCAAAAGTGTTAAGTACCGTTTGTGGTGCATGTGGCGCTTGCGTTTAAAGGCCTGACGGCCGATACTGTATAAATGAACAGTATCGAGTCAGAACCCGCCCCGGACGAAATCCGCATCCCGCTGGAGGCCATCAAAGGGCGCGGCGCGGCCACCTGGCTGCCGAACCGGTTCGAGCGCGATGCACGCCAGGCGTTCGATGACGGTTGGGAGACGCAGGGCGAGCGCGAGGCTGAAACGGGTGAGCCTCTGCGGACCGAGGTGATCTGGGAAGACGCCCGCACCATCATCAGCAGCAACGATTCGCCCGACGTGTACTTCGACCGCTCGATCAACCCGTACCGAGGCTGCGAGCACGGTTGTGTCTACTGCCTGGACGGCGAAACGCTGATCCTGATGGCCGACGGGACCACCAAGGCGCTCGGCGACCTGCGGGTTGGGGACTCGATAGTCGGCACGCGACGCGAGGGCCACTACCGTCGCTACGTGCAGACAGCAGTGTTGGCGCACTGGAAAACGCGCAAACCTTCCTTCCGTATTCAGCTCGCGGACGGCACTTCGCTGACGGCGAGTGGCGACCACCGCTTCCTGACGGAGCGCGGCTGGAAGTTCGTCACTCGTGCCGAACCGGGATCGCAGCGGCCGTACCTGACGACGGCAAATTCGTTGATGGGTTTCGGGAAAATCACTCCGGCTGCTGACTTCGAGCGGGGTCCCGACTATCGCCGCGGCTATCTTTGCGGCGTGATCCGGGGGGATGGGCATCTGAAAAGCTATCGGTATGAACGCGCCGGCCGCGCCAGTGGCGACCAGCACAGGTTCCGGCTCGCCATGACGGATGGAGCTGCGCTTGATCGAACTGCAAAATTCCTTGGCGACTTCGGGATAGCAACCCAGCGCTTTTTGTTCCAGGCCGAAACCGAGACGCTTCAGCGTATCGAGGCGATCCGGACCAGCGCCCGTCAGGCGATTGAAGCGATTTCGCACCTCATTCAATGGCCGGACAGACACGAAGGCGACTGGTCACGCGGTTTTCTCGCGGGCATCTTCGATTCTGAGGGCAGCTACAGTTCCGGCACCGTCAGAATCGCGAACTCCGACGACCAGGTCATCGGCGTCACCCACTCGATTCTTCGCGCGTTCGGGTTCGACGTCGTCACGGAAGTCAGCTCGCAGATCAGGGAAAAGCGCATGAAGTACGTCCGGGTGCGGGGCGGGTTGCGAGAACACCTCCGCTTCTTCCGCACATGTGACCCTGCCATCGCCCGCAAGCGCGACATCTCGGGGCAAGCTGTCAAATCGGGCGCCGGCCTTGACGTCGTTGCGATCGATCCACTGGATGCGAAACGCGACCTGTTCGACATCACGACGGGCACAGGTGATTTCATCGCAAACGGAGTTATCAGCCACAACTGCTATGCCCGCCCTACGCACAGCTACCTCAACCTCTCACCCGGCCTCGACTTCGAGACGAAGATCATCGCCAAGCGAAACATCGCGCAGGTCTTGCGTGCGGAGCTCTCTCGTCGCAGCTACGAGCCGAAGCTGATCGCGATCGGCACTGCCACCGACTGCTACCAGCCGGTGGAGCGGGAACTGCGCCTCACGCGAGCGGTGATCGAGCTGTTCCACGAAACGCGGCACGCGTTCGGCCTGGTGACCAAGTCGAGCGGGGTCGAACGCGACCTGGACCTGATCGCGCCCATGGCGGCCCAGGGCCTCACGGCCATCAACGTCACCATCACCACGCTGGACGCCGAGCTCACCCGCAAGCTCGAACCGCGCGCCGCTGCGCCGCACCGGCGGTTGCGCATCCTGCGCACGCTGGCGGAGAACGGCATTCCCTGCGGCGTGAGCCTGGCGCCGCAAATTCCCTTTCTCACCGACGACATGGAGCAGGTGCTCGAAGCGGCCTGGGACGCGGGTGCGCGCAGCGCGTTTTATCACGTGATCCGCCTGCCTTGGGAGGTGAGCCCGCTCTTCCGCCAATGGCTCGAAGTGCACTACCCACAGCGAGCCGATCGCGTCATGGCGCGCATCCATGACATGCGCGGTGGCAAGGATTACGACAGCAATTTCGCCACGCGGATGAAAGGCAGCGGCCCCTGGGCGCAACTGATCGCGCAGCGGTTCGAGAAAGCGGCGCGCCGGATCGGATTCAACCGCGAGAGGGTCGTGCTCGACCAGACTGCGTTCCGCCGGCCCGGTGCGCCGGGGCAGGGCGCTTTGTTCTAGCGGATCAAACGAGTCCGCGAAGCAACAGGAGGGCGCTCGCTGCCAGGAAGCAGGCCGCGACCAGCATGCCCCTCAAGTTGACCGACATCTGGGCCGGGCCGGCGAGCCTTCGCACTTGCGTGTTCCACATCCACATCGTGGGGACGACGGCCAACACGACCAAGAGCAGAGAGACTTGCCATCGCAGCAGACTGGCCCAAGGAGGGATCATCAGCGTGGACAGGCGCATCTCGGAAAATGGCCCGTCCAGCGGGAGCGATTGGCCCCAGATTGCGCACGCCGAAAGCGCGGCCAGAAAAAGGGTCAACGTCGCGGCGGGCTTGAGCGTGGCGCGCCACCCGAGCAGGCTCAGGACGAAGCCGCAGGCAGACGCAACAAGAACGCCGAGCGCGAAGGCATGCGCAACATCCGCTTGCCCGCGGAAGCTACGCCAGAGCGCCACGTTGCAGGCAAAGCCCGCCCACAGGCTCACGGCAAGGATGATCCAGCCCGGGTGCTTGGTCCCCTGCCGGGTTTCACCGGGCGCGAGGATCGAGGCATAACCGGTCGAACGGAAGAGCTTCAGCGACATGGGCGCATTCTGCCTTCAACGGCCGATGCGTCCATGCGTATCGACACTCAGGCGCTGAAAAAGCCCTTCAGCTTGTCCGCCCAGCCCTCTTCGGTGGGCGAGTGCTTGGCACCGCCTTTCTTGAGCGACTCGTCGAGGTCCTTCAGCAGCTTGCGCTGGTGCTCGGTGAGCTTGACCGGCGTCTCTATCGCTACGTGGCAGTACAGGTCGCCGGGGTAGCTGGAACGCACGCCCTTGATGCCCTTGCCGCGCAGGCGGAACTGCTTGCCGGCCTGTGTGCCTTCGGGGATATCGATGGCGGCCTTGCCGGCCAGCGTCGGCACTTCGATTTCGCCGCCGAGCGCCGCGCGCGTGAAGCTGATCGGCACGACGCAATGCAGGTCATCGCCGTCGCGCTCGAAGATGTCGTGCTTCTTCAGGCGGATCTCGATGTACAGGTCGCCGGGCGGCCCGCCGTTGGTGCCAGGCTCGCCGTTGCCGGCGCTGCGGATGCGCATGCCGTCGTCGATGCCGGCGGGGATCTTCACTTCCAGCGTCTTCTGCTTCTTGACCTTGCCTTGCCCATGGCACGTGGTGCAGGGCTCGGGGATGATCTTGCCCGTGCCGCGGCAATGCGGGCAGGTCTGCTGCACCGAGAAGAAGCCCTGGCGCATCTGCACCACGCCCTGCCCGTGGCAGGTGGAGCATTGTTTGGCCTGTGTGCCGGGTTTGGCGCCGCTGCCGTGGCAGGTCTCGCACGAATCCCACGACGGGATGCGGATCTGCGCTTCCTTGCCTTCGGCCGCCTCTTCGAGCGTGACTTCCATCGCGTACGACAGGTCGCTGCCGCGATACACCTGGCGCCCGCCGCCACGAGCGCCGCCACCGCCGCGCTGCTGGCCGAAGATGTCGCCGAAGATATCGCCGAACGCCTCGGCGAACCCGCCGAACCCTTCCGCGCCGGCACCGCCGCCGCGCATGTTCGGGTCCACGCCCGCGTGGCCGTACTGGTCGTAGGCCGCGCGCTTGTCGGCGGCCGACAGCATCTCGTAGGCTTCCTTGGCCTCCTTGAACTTGGCTTCCGCACCCTTGTCTTCCGCGTTGCGGTCAGG
Organism: Ramlibacter sp. WS9; assembly: GCF_003797765.1. Lineage (GTDB taxonomy): Bacteria > Pseudomonadota > Gammaproteobacteria > Burkholderiales > Burkholderiaceae_C > Ramlibacter. Next base: position 17,327 of record NZ_RKMB01000048.1, read on the forward strand.
GTGGAACTTCATCGCGAGCTTGCGATAAGCCTTTTTGATTTCTTCGTCGGAGGCGTTCTTGGGAACGCCGAGGACTTCGTAATAGTCTCGTTTTGTGGCCATGTTCTTCACGAGTTAACGCAAAACGCCGCGTTGACGTTCCCCGTGGGGTAACCGTCGAACGCGGCGACTTGATCCGGCGCTACGCGTCCGGAATCAAGATCACTTCTTAACTTCTTTCACTTCGGCATCAACCACATTGTCGTCGGCCGGCTTCGCCGACGCTTCCTGCGCGCCGCCGGCCGCGCCGCCCGCGGCGGCCTGGGCCGCCTGCTGCGCCTGCATGTCGGCGTACATCTTCTCGCCCAGCTTCTGGCTGACCGACATCAGAGTGCTGGTCTTTTCATCGATGGCCGTCTTGTCTTCGCCCTTGAGCGCTTCCTCGACGTCCTTCAAGGCGGCTTCGATCTTTTCCTTCTCGCCGGCATCGAGCTTGTCGCCGTACTCGGACAGGCTCTTCTTGACGCTGTGCACGAGCGCTTCGCCCTGGTTGCGGGCTTGCACGATCTCGAGCTTCTTCTTGTCTTCTTCGGCGTTGAGCTCGGCGTCCTTCACCATCTTCTGGATCTCTTCTTCCGAGATGCCGGAGTTGGCCTTGATGGTGATCTTGTTTTCCTTGCCGGTGGCCTTGTCTTTCGCGCCCACGTGCAGGATACCGTTCGCGTCGATGTCGAAGCTCACCTCGATCTGGGGCAGGCCGCGCGGGGAGGGCGGGATGCCTTCCAGGTTGAACTCGCCCAAGAGCTTGTTGCCGGTGGCCATCTCGCGTTCGCCCTGGTAGACCTTGATCGTCACGGCCGGCTGGTTGTCGTCGGCGGTGGAGAAGGTCTGCGCGAACTTGGTCGGGATGGTCGTGTTCTTCGTGATCATCTTGGTCATCACGCCGCCCAGGGTCTCGATGCCCAGCGACAGCGGCGTCACGTCCAGCAGCAGCACGTCCTTCCGGTCGCCGCCCAGCACCTGGCCTTGAATGGCGGCGCCCACGGCCACGGCTTCGTCGGGGTTCACGTCCTTGCGCGCTTCCTTGCCGAAGAGCTCCTTGACCTTTTCCTGCACCTTGGGCATGCGGGTCTGGCCGCCGACGAGGATCACGTCATGGATGTCGGCGATGGAGATGCCGGCGTCCTTGATGGCGGTGCGGCAGGGCGCGACGGTGCGTTCGATCAGTTCCTCGACCAGGCTTTCCAGCTTGGCGCGGGTGAGCTTGATGTTCAGGTGGCGCGGGCCGTTGGCGTCCGCCGTGATGTAAGGCAGGTTGATGTCGGTCTGCGAGTTGCTCGACAGCTCGATCTTGGCCTTTTCGGCGGCTTCCTTCAGGCGCTGCAACGCGAGCACGTCCTTGGACAGGTCGACGCCCTGGTCCTTCTTGAACTCGCTGATGATGTAGTCGATGATGCGCTGGTCGAAGTCTTCGCCGCCCAGGAAGGTGTCGCCGTTGGTGGACAGCACTTCGAACTGCTTCTCGCCGTCGACGTCGGCGATCTCGATGATCGATACGTCGAACGTGCCGCCGCCCAGGTCATACACGGCGATCTTGCGGTCGCCCTTTTCCTGCTTGTCCAGGCCGAAGGCCAGGGCCGCCGCGGTGGGCTCGTTGATGATGCGCTTGACGTCGAGCCCGGCGATGCGGCCGGCGTCCTTGGTGGCTTGGCGCTGGCTGTCGTTGAAGTACGCAGGCACCGTGATCACGGCTTCCGTGACCGGCTCGCCCAGGTAGTCCTCGGCGGTCCGCTTCATCTTGCGCAGCACTTCGGCGGAGATCTGCGGAGGCGCCATCTTCTTGCCGCGCACTTCCACCCATGCGTCGCCGTTGTCGGCCTTCGCGATGGAGTAGGGCATGAGGTTGATGTCCTTCTGGACTTCCTTTTCCTCGAACTTGCGGCCGATCAGGCGCTTGACGGCGTACAGCGTGTTCTTGGCGTTGGTGACCGCCTGGCGTTTGGCCGAAGCGCCGACGAGGATCTCGCCGTCTTCCTGGTACGCCACGATGGACGGCGTGGTGCGCGCGCCTTCACTGTTCTCGATGACCTTGGGCGTGTTGCCCTCCATGATGGCGACGCACGAGTTCGTGGTGCCGAGGTCGATGCCGATGATTCTTCCCATGTTGTTTCTCCTAGCTTGCGGCCTCGCGGCCAATTCAGATTCGATGTGGGTTACTTGTGGATAAGCTGTGGTGTTTCAAGCGGTCCGGGGCGCGTTATTTGGGCGCCGCCACGGTCACCAGCGCCGGGCGCAGCACGCGGTCGGCGATGAGGTAGCCCTTCTGCAGGACGCTCACCACAGTGTTGGGTTCCTGTGGGGATTCGGGGGATTGCGGCACCACCGAAATGGCCTGGTGCTGGTGCGGATCGAACTTGGCGCCGGCCACCGGATTGATCTGGATCACCTTGTTGCGCTCGAGCGTGCTCTTGAGCTGGCGCAGCGTGGCTTCGGCGCCTTCGCGGATCTGCTCTGGCGTGGCGTCCTTGTGGGCCAAGCCCGCCTCCAGGCTGTCGGCCACGGCCAGCAGGCTCTCGGCGAAGCTTTCCACGGCGAACTTGCGGGCCTTGGACATTTCGTCCTCGGCGCGGCGGCGCGTGTTCTGGGCTTCGGCGTGGGCGCGCAACACCTGCTCGCTGAGTTCGGCGTTTTTCGCCTTCAGCGCAGCCAATTCGGCTTGCACCAGGCCCAGGTCGGCTTCGTTGGCGGCCTGGGCGGCCTCGCGCTCTTCGGGGCTTGCATCGGGAAAGGGATCGGCTGCGGTCGCGGCGGTCGCGGCGGTCGCGGCGGTCGCGTTCTGGGCCGTGTTCTTGTCGGGCATGTCGGTCTGGTTCTCGTCGGCCATGGCTCGTTGTGGAATGTGAAGTAAAGGGCTCGCGCAGCAGCTTGGGGCCCTGTGGCCCTTTTCAAGACAGGGAGATAACGATCAGCTAACTAAATTGGACGGGATGGAACTAGACGGGATCGGGCCCGTCCTGTGTGTGCGCTGCCCAACCCTCGGCCCAGCGATGCAGGGGCTTGAGGTGGCGCACGAGCTCCAGCCCCTCGCCCGTGAGCGCATAGCCGGCCGCGGTGAGCTCGACCAGGCGGGCTTCGCGAAGCTCTTTCACGCGCGAATTCATCACCGAAGGCGAAATGGCGTCCGCGCTGTCCCGAAGCAGCCGGAAGCTCTGGGCGTGGCCGTCTCGCAACTCCCATAGCAGCCGCAAACTCCCCCGACGGCCCAACAGGTCCAGCAGCGCCATCACCGGGCGGCCGGTACGCGACCCGCGAACCGGTTGTCCAGGCTGAGGCACGGTCGAACTCATGGCCGCCGATTCTAGCGGCAGGCTTTGTCGTGTTTGCGACTGACGCTACGCAAACCGTAGCGATAGAGTGGAGTTGCTACGCAATCCGTAGCGCATCACGTTGACCTGAATGGAGAACCTCATGCTTAACGCACCCCGCATTGAACCCTTGGCCCCGCCATACGCGCCCGACCTGGACGCGCTCCTCGCCCGCATGACGCCGCCCGGCGCGCCGTCCGTTTTGGCGCTCTTTCGCGTGCTGGCCCACAACCCCGAGCTGGCTTCACGCGCCACAGGGTGGGGTGGCTACCTGCTCGGCGGCAAGGCCAGCTTGCCGCTGCGTGACCGGGAAGTGGTGATCAACCGCGTTTGTGCCCGTTGCGGCGCCCAGTACGAGTGGGGCGTCCACGTCGCGGCATTCTCGGAGGCAGCAGGGTTCACCCCGACGCAGAACGCCGCGATCGCCGACGCTGAGCTGGACGACGCCGCCCTCACTGCCCGCGACCGCCTGCTGGTGCAGATGGCCGACGAGCTTCACGACACGGCCACCGTCAGCGACGCCCTATGGCCCCAGCTCGCGGCCGTGTGGAGCGCGCCGCAGCTCATCGAACTGTTGATGCTCGCGGGCTGGTATCACGCGATCAGCTACGTCTGCAATGCGGCCCGGGTACCGCTGGAGCCTTGGGCCGCGCGCTGGGAACGGTGACGGACAACGCAGCCCGTCCCCGGTAAACCGCGTTTCGTCGCATCCGGTTTGGCCCGTGCCTTGACCGGCGGCGGTGTCGGCCCTTATCGTCGCTCGATGTCCTTTGCCATCCCATCCGGCGACGGCGCCGCCACGCCGGGCGTGACCGCCGCGCCTCCGCGTCGCCGCGTCGTGCCGACCCGCCGCCAGTTGACGGTCGTCGTCATCGCCGCCCTGGTCGCTTCGGTCGTCCTCAAACCGATGTTCCACAACCCCTTCATCGAGGTGGTGGGCGAGGTGACGTTCGTGGCGCTCATGCTGCTGTTCGCCTTCACGGCGGCGGGGGCCTGGCGACAGGAAGCCGTTCCGCGTTGGGCTGTGCAAGTGCTGGCCGTCGCGGCGGCGGCAATGCTGTCGCCTTTCCTGGTGCAGATGCTCACCTTCGGCGGCGACATCTCGGCCTTCCTCGGTTCCAAGGGCCACGTGCGCGGCTACATGATGGTGATGTTCATCTCCATCTTCGTCGGTTCCCTGTTCGCGCTCGGTGCGTTGTACAGCGAGCGGGACGCGCAGATCCGCGCGCAGGCCCTGCAGTTCGCGCTGGAGCGCGAAACGCTGCAGCGCCAGGCGGCCGACGCGCGCCTGAACCTGATGACCGCGCAGATCCAGCCGCACTTCCTGCTCAACACGCTGGCCAACGTGCAGGAACTGGTGGAGAGCGGTTCGCCGCGCGCGGTGCCGGTCTTCCGCAGCCTGATCGACTACCTGCGCGCTGCCGTGCCGCACCTGCGACAAGGCGACGCGACCCTGGGCGACGAGGAGCGGCTGGTGCGTGCGTACCTCGACCTGATGCAGATGCGCATGCCCGACCGGCTGGCGTACACGGTGGACGTCGACCCGCGCCTTCGCGGCATGCGGTTCCCCGCCATGGCGCTGCTGACGCTGGTCGAGAACGCGATCCGCCACGGCATCGACCCCGGCATCGACAGTGGCCGCGTCGAGGTGGGGGCTCGCCGGCTCGATGCGGATATGGTGCACCTGTGGGTTGCGGACACCGGCGTCGGCATGTCCGAACACGCGGGTGAAGGCACGGGCCTGGCCAACCTCACCGCGCGGCTGCGCGCCTCTTTCGGCGACGATGCGCGGCTGGACCTGAGCGAGGAAATTCCCCACGGGCTGCGCGCGGACATCCGCGTGAAGGCTCCGGATGTGACCGTTCAATGACGAACGCGCTGATCGCCGACGATGAGCCCTTGCTGCGCGAGCGGCTGGCGTCGTTGCTGAAGAATCTCTGGCCCGAGTTGCTGGTGACGCAGGCGCGCAATGGCCGCGAGGCGGTGGAGCTGTTCGACCAAAACGAACCCCAAGTCGCGTTCCTCGACGTGCACATGCCGGGCATGAACGGCATCGAAGTGGCGCGTTGCATCGGCGGGCGGGCGCAAGTGGTGTTCGTCACCGCATTCGACCAGTACGCCGTCGAGGCTTTCCGCCAGGGCGCGATCGACTACCTCGTCAAGCCGATCGAGGAGCAGCGCCTGGCCGAGACGGTGCAGCGGTTGCGCGGGCGGCTGCAAGCACCGGCGCACGCACCGCAGCCCGAGTGGGAAACGACGCTGGAGCGCATGGCCCTGCAACTTCGCGACAAGCTCGCGCCGCGACCTTGGCTCAAATGGATCAAGGCCTCCGTCGGTGCGACGGTGCGCCTCATTCCGGTGGAGCAGGTGATCTACGTGAAGTCGGACAACAAGTACACGATGGTGGTGTGGGAAGGCGGCGAAGCGCTGATCCGCAAGACCATCCGCGAGTTGGCCGACGAGCTAGACCCCGAGCGCTTCGCGCAGGTACACCGCTCGGCGATCGTCTGCCTGGATCGGGTGAGCCATTTCACGCACGGGCCCGGGGATTCAGGGGAACTGCATTTGAAGGATCGCAGCGACAAGGTAACCGTCAGCCGCAGCTACCTGCACTTGTTCCAGCAAATGTGACGCCTGGGCTGTCATGCCGGATTTGATCCCATAAGCGCTAACTTAGAAGTTCACGTGCTCGTCGGCGCTGCAGGACGCGTTTGCGCGGAGGCTCGGCAAGCCGGTAGCGCAGGGCGTGCCACTGACTGATCGCGTGTGCAAGTCTCAGCGTGGG
>NZ_RKMB01000049.1 GCF_003797765.1 Ramlibacter sp. WS9
CCGTCGAGCCGCCCCGTCCCCAGCCCGCCGCCGCCCCTGCGGCGGAAGCGCCGGACGCAGCGCCCGTTCCGCCACCACCGGCGCCGGTACCCCCAGTGGTGCTGCCGCAGCCTGAACCGCCGCCGGTGGCGCCGCCTGTGCCGGTGGAAATCCCGCCTCCGCCGGTTCCACCACCGCCGGCGCCAGTCCCTGTGCCCGCGCCCGTGCCGGTTCCGGCACCGATCCCCGCGCCTGCACCGGTTCCCGTCCCGGCGCCGGCCCCTGTGCCGATCCCGGCGCCCGCGCCAGTGCCGGTACCTGCGCCCGCTCCTGCACCTGTGCCCGCGCCAGCGCCAGTGGCCGCACCGGCGCCGGAGCCCGCTCCCGCGCCGGCCCCGGCCGCTCCACCCGCACCGGCCGTTGCCGCACCTGCAGAAAGGCCCGCGGCACCCGGGCCGGTGCCGTCGCCCGCCGCGCAACCCGCCCCGCGCGCGCAAGGCCCTGCAGACGTTCCTTCCAGCGCGCCGGCCCCATCCACCGGCGCTCCCGTGATCGCGGCCCCCGCAGGCCCGGGCGCGGCCTCCGGCGGCGCGACACCGGGTGGCCCCGGCCTGGGCACGCCCGGCGGCACGATGCCCGGCGGCCGCACCACGCCCGGCCCCGCAGCGCCGCCCGCGGCAGCCCTGCCGCCTGCGCCCGTGCTCGGGCCGGCCATCCCGCCGCATCCCGGCCCGTACCGGATCCAGCGTCAGCGCAGCCTCGCGGAGATGGCAAACGAGCAGCTGAGGCGCGGCAAACCCAAGGATCCGCTGGCCGAAGGCATGGAAGGCGCGGCGATCGACGATTGCCTGCATTCGCCGCGCAACCCGCCGATGCTGGGCGGGCTGTTGGCCTTGCCCGGCCTGGCCGCCAAGGCACTGACCGACAAATGCGCCAAGTAACGGCGCGTTAGGACGAGATCAGGATTTGAGCGGCAGCACCGGCGCCAGCACGCTAGCGTCGCTGTAGATCACCGACAGCGGATGCCGCACGCCGGCCAGGTAATCCTCGATGCACTTGAGCACCAGCGGGCTGCGATGGCGCCCTTCGGCGGCGCTGGCGCGCAATTCATCGATCGTCATCCACAGCGTGCGGACAATGCCGGTGTCGAGCGGCCGCTCGGATTGATGCTCGCCGAGCTCGCCGCAGAACGCCATGCGCAGGTAGGTCTGGTCTTCGCCGGTGGAGTTCTTCATCGAACGCGCGAGGTACATCCCCAGCAGCGCGGTGGGCCGGAAGACCCAGCCGGATTCCTCCAGCGCTTCGCGGGCGCAGCCCTGTTCCGGCGTTTCGCCAGGATCGAGATGACCCGCGGGGTTGTTCAGTTTCAGGCCCAGGGCGGTTTCTTCTTCCACCAGCAGGAAGCGGCCATCCTGTTCGATGACGGCGGCGACGGTGACGCTGGGCTTCCACTGTTTATGCATGCCCACGATTATGGCCACCTCGATTGCGGACGGGGGTGCCTGGCGAATGCGACACAATGGCTCCGTTGCGGCTACGACACTTGACCATGCCCTCACATCGCCCCTTCCTTTCCCGACTGCTTTCCCGTGCCATGCTGGCCGCCTGCCTGCTCGCGAGCCCGCTCGCGTATTCGCAAGGGGCGCAAGGCACCCAAGGCGCGCAGAGTGCGCCCAGCGCCGCGTCCTCCAGCGCGACGGCATCTGCAGAGCCCGCGGCCTCGCGGCCAACACCCGTGCTGCCGCAGATCAAATCGCCTGAGGCCGCCGCCAATCCCTATGGCTTGCGGGCGCTGTGGCAACAGGGCGACTGGGTGGCGCGCATCACGCTGCTCATCCTTGTCATCATGTCGCTGGGCAGCTGGTACGTGCTCGTTGCCAAGCTCATCGCGCAGTCGCGCATGGGGGGCCAAGGCAAGGCGGCCAACCAGAATTTCTGGAAGGCCGACACGGTGCGCCAGGGGGCGGAGCGGCTGCAACCCGCCAGCCCCTATCGCTTCATCGCCGAATCCGCGCTGGAAGCCACACGCAAGCACGACGGCCTGATCGGCCAGGTCGACCTCAACACCTGGACGGCGCAGAGCATCGAGCGTGCGGTGGCCACGGTGCACGGCCGCACGCAGGAAGGCCTGGCGGTGCTCGCCACTGTGGGTTCGACGGCGCCCTTCGTCGGTCTGTTCGGCACGGTCTGGGGCATCTACAACGCGCTCGTAAAAATCGGCGCGTCGGGCCAGGCTTCGATCGACAAGGTGGCCGGCCCGGTGGGTGAAGCGTTGATCATGACGGCCCTCGGCCTGGCCGTGGCCGTGCCGGCGGTGCTGGGCTACAACTGGCTGGTTCGGCGCAACAAGGTGGCGATGGACACGGTGCGCGGCTTCGGCTCCGATTTGCACACGGTGCTGCTGGCGGCCAACGCCAAGAGGTCGCCGGCCCAGGATCCTGTCTGACGATGGCGATCCGCTTCGCCCAGCCGCCCGACAGCGAGGACCAGCTGATCGCGACGATAAACACCACGCCGCTGGTCGACGTGATGCTGGTGCTGCTGATCATCTTCCTCATCACCATCCCGGTGGTGAACAGCTCGATCGCCGTGACGCTGCCGCTGGAGCCGGCGCAGGCGCAGGGCCAGCAGGTGGAAGATGTCATCGTGACGGTAGATGCGCAGGGCGCCATTTACTGGTTCGACACCCGCCTGCCGGCGCAGAGTGATTTGGCAGCGCTGCTCGATCGCGCAGCCGCACTCAAGCCCCAGCCCGAACTGCACATCCGCGCGGATGCCCGCGCCGACTACGAATCGATCGGGCAAGTGGTGTATTCGGCGCAGCGGGCCGGCATGGCCCGCATCGGCTTCCTCACCGAACCGCCGGAGGGACCTTGATGTGATCCCGCTCGGCAGCAGCGACAACGAGGCCGAAGTCATGGCCGACATCAACACCACGCCGCTGGTGGACGTGTTGCTGGTGCTGCTGGTCATGCTCATCATCACGATCCCGATCCAGCTGCATTCGGTCAACCTCGAGATGCCGGGCCGCAACACGCCGCCGCCCGCGGTGCCGCCGGAGATCGTGCGCATCGACGTCACGCCCACGGGCGCCTATCTATGGAACGGGCAGCCGCTGTCGGGCCGTGCCGAACTCGAGACACGGCTGCAGCAGGCCGCGGCCGAAGCGCAGCAGCCGGAGATCCACCTGCGTCCCAATCGCCGCGCCAAGTACGACCACGTCGCGGCCGCGCTGGCCAGTGCGCAACGACTGGGCCTCACCAAGATCGGCCTGGTCGGCTCCGAGCAGTTCGCGCCTTGATGCTCAAGTCTCGTATTCCTCCGCCCCCTGCACCCAGATGAACGACTGCACATCGATCATGTCGCGGGCCTTGAAGTGGGGCCGGCGGTCCAGGTCGCGGCGAATGATCGCAGCGAAAGTCAGCAGCGAGTGGTAGCCCGGCCACGCCGGCTGGGCGTCGTACTGAAGGTTGAAGCCATAGGCATGCGCGGCCTTGCGCGTGACGCGCGGCTTCAGGAACAGGTGCTTGTCGGGCCGCGCCAGGAAGCCGAACACCGTGACGATCGGCCAGGTCAGCACGCGGGTCTGGCGGCGCGGCAGATCGGCCACGGCCTGCACCCAGTCGGCGAACTTGGTCTGCGGCGAGCCGCGTCCCCAGAGGAAGGCATAGAGCTCGGTGGCGAACAAGCGGGCACCCGCGGGCGTTTTCACGGCGTCGCGCAGCGCCATCTTCTCGAACGAGAACAGCAGGTTGGTGCGCGACTCGATGCGCACGGCGGTCTCGCAGATGCGCGCGAACTCGCCGCGCGCCAGCAGCTTGCGAAAGTCCGCCGCGCCGAGTTCGTTGCGCCACTCGAGGTGCGCGCGCTCCTTGTACGAGCGTTCGGCGACCAGGTAAGTCTCGTCCTGGAAGCCGTCGGGATAGAACACCTCGAACTTGCGCCGCGAGCGCGCCGCGCCGAGGTAGTTGACGTTGCCGGCGCGAGCGCCTGTGAGGGGGGAAGAGAGGAAAGCTGCACGTGCCATGAAGGCAGTTTTTGATGCGCCCCACCCAAGCCGTGTGGGACAACACGCCGCCTCCTTGTAGGACTCAGGTGGCGGGGACCAATCTGACCCGAGTGATCTCCGAAGGTGCACCAAAACGTTTCGGCGGGCCCCAATAACCCGTGCCACGGCTGACGTAGATTCGCAACTGATCCATGGCATGCAGCCCAGCCGTAAATGGTTGCTGCATGCGCACGAAGAGGTTCCACGGCAGGAACTGCCCGCCGTGCGTGTGGCCCGAGAGCTGGAGATCGAAGCCCGCCTGGGCCGCCGCCGCGGCACTGCGTGGCTGGTGCGCCAGCAGCACCTTGAAAGCCGCGTCCGGCGGCGCGCCGGCCAGTGCCTTGTGCGGGTCGCTGCGGTGGGATGCGTCGAAGTGACCGGCGCTGTAATCCGACACGCCCGCCAGCACCAGACGCGCGCCCTCGCGCTCGATGACCACGTGGCGGTTCTGCAGCACCTGGATGCCGATGCGCTCCAGGTGCCGCATCCAGGACTCGGCGCCCGAGTAGTACTCGTGATTGCCGGTGACGAAGAAGCTGCCTTCGCGCGACGCAAGCCGTTCCAACGGCGCCACGTGCCCGGCGAGCTCGGCCACGCTGCCGTCGACCAGGTCGCCGGTGATGGCCACCAGATCCGGGTTGAGCCGGTTCACCGCTTCGACGATGCCCTCGACATAGGTGCTTCGGATGGTCGGGCCGACGTGGATGTCGCTGATCTGCACGATGGTGAAACCGTGCAGCGCCGCAGGCAGGCCCGCGACAGGAATCTCGACGGTCACCACACCCGCGGTGCGCCGCGCGTTGAGGTAGCCCAGGCCGGTGATCGCCAGCGCCAGCAACGGCACGGCCGCGGCGCTTACCGAGTGCAAGCCATCAAACGAAAGGGCAGACGCGCCCATCTGCTGGGCGATGGCGGCCAGCAGCAAGAGCACGTCGCGCAGCACGGTGAGCACGATCAGCGACGAGAACAGGCCCATGAAGAGCAGGCCGGCCCAGGTCAGCGTGTCCGCGGCCGGCGGCTTCAGTAGCCGCCGCGAGACCAGCCCCAACGGCATGAGAATCGCCGAGCTCACCAAGAGCAGGGCCAGCAGCCCGCCCGCAGTGGCGCCCGGCAAGGCCGGGACGGTGCGGACGCCTATGTAGAGGTGTAGCGCGGCGGACAGGGCGAACAGGGAAACCAGTGACATCTGGGCCACATGGTGCCGGATCGCCTGATTGGAAGGCGCCGCCGGTCAGCTCAGTGGAGCGTGCCGCCGAATTTCCCGTAGTTGGACAGCAGCACGTGAGCGGCCGATGGGTCGGCTTCCGCGGGTTCGTGGGGCGCGGGCACCTCAGGCGCGGTCTTGGCCAGCGCGTCGTCGATCCCCTGCATCACCTTTCGGATGTCCGCCGAGAGGGCGGGGTTGCCCGTATTGCGTTCCAAGCCGGCCTGGAAGTCCACTTTGGCCTGGGCAAACCCATCCTGCGCCAGCGCCGCAAAGCCGCGGACGAAGTGCCCCAGCGCCTGGGTGTCGTCCAGCGCGAACAGCGGCTGCCAGGTAACCAGCGCCACTGCTGCCCGGCCGGAGCTGAATTGCAGCAGGCCCAGTTGGTAGCGTGCGATGTCGAAGGCCGGCGCCAGCAGCACGGCGTTGGCCAGCGCCGCCTCGGCTTTTTCGTATTGGCCGAGGGCAGCGTATTCCGACCCCGCCAGGAAATGGGGTATGCCGCTTGCCGGGGAGGCAGCGCTGGCCTGTGCGAACAGCTCCAGGGCCCTTTCGGCGTCATTGGCCTGGCTAGCGGCCAGCCCAGCTTGCAGCAAATCGTCGGCGTCTTTCGAGTTTTGGGCATCCATGGCGGGCATTTTTGGTGAAGTTGGGAGGGGCGGACGCCGAACGTGCGCCCTGCTTAATCACTATATCCCGCAGAAACCGCAAATGTTTAGCGAGGTGGGGCTAAACAAAGTTGCGTGCGTGCCGATGTACTGATTGAAGGGTCGCTGCGGGACGGGGGAAGTCTTGCCTTTGCCGCGACCTGCATCTTTTTTGAACATAGATCGGGACGGACATGGTCGCAATCGTCAGCGGAAACAGCCTGGGTTTGAGTTTGACATCGCTCGCCACACTGGGGCAGCGGGGGGTGTTTGGCAGCGCGACGCAGGGCCAGAGCAACGAACGGGCGTTCGTCAACATCGCCACCGGCAACCTGGTGCTGCAAAGCCTGGACGACCATGTCGAGAGCCTGGGCCCGGACATCGATGCCTTGCGCACGTACAACAGCCAGGGCCTGCTGGATGACGACAATGGGGACAACTGGACCAGCGGCGCGTTCAAATACGGTAGCGTGCAATACACCGGGACGCTGAACGCATCGGGCAGCACCGTCACGCGCACCGGCCAGGACGGCGCCAAGGCCACGTATGTGTGGAACAGCACCCAGGCTCGCTACACCAGTACCGCTGGTGCCGGCGCGTACGACTACTTCACCTACAGCAGCACCAGCCCCGCCTCCTTCACCTGGACCGACGGCGACACCCGGACCCAGGAAACCTACAAGAAGCTGGGCACCAAGGACGGCAAGGACGTCTGGAACCTGACGTCCGTCTCGGACGTGATCGGCAACGCCACCAGCTACACCTACGACGCCAACTTCAACCTGCAGACCGTCGTCAGCGACTCCGGCGAAACCTTCAGCTTCGCCTACAGCAGCGGCCGGCTCACCAGTATCAACATCACGCCGTCCGGCAGCACCAAGACCACCCGCGTCGTCTACGCCTACGAAAGCACCGCGCCCAACCGCCTCACCTCCGTCACCGTCGATCTGAGCCCGCAAGACAGCCTCACCAGCGACGGCAAGACCTTCAAGACCACGTACACCTACGACGGCACCAGCGCCCGCGTGGCCAGCGTCACGCAAAGCGACGGCACCAAGCTCAGTTTCACCTACGTGCTGTCCGGCGGCACTTACCGCGTGGCCACCGTCAAAGACGGGCTGAACCAGCAGACCAGCTATACCTACGGCGCCGGCACCACGACGGTGACCGATCCCCTGGGCCGTGCCACGGTGTACGCCTATGACGCCGAAGGGCAGCTCACCAGCGTCACCGAGCCTGCCGTCGCGGGCGTCCTGCAAATCACGAGTTTCGAATACGTCAACGGCGACCTGACCGAGATCACCGACCCGATGGGCCGGGTCACCACGATGGGGTATGCCAACGGCAACCAGATCTGGCAGCGTGACGCGGCGGGCAACACCATCACGCGCACGTTCGACGCCAAGAACCAGCTGCTCACCGAAACCCTGTATGCCACCCCCGATCCTGAAGGCGGCACCCTGGCGCCCACCGCGCCCCAGGTGACACGCTACGTCTACGACACCGACTACAGGGCCCTGCTGCGCTTCGTCATCAGCCCCGAAGGCCGGGTGACGCGGTACGTCAACAACGCCACCACCGGCCTGCGCGACTCGGTGTTGCGATACGACGAAAGCGTCTACCCGGTCACCGCGCTCGCGATCACCGACGTGCCCACGGTGAGCGACCTCACGACCTGGACCACGGGCAAGAACGCCCAGATCAGCCGCACCGACATGGCCTACGACTTCCGCGGCCAGCCCAAGACCCAGACCGAGTGGGCCACGGTCGATACCAACGGCTATGGCGTGGCCGACGGCAAACAGTCGGTGACCACCTTCGTCTACGACTACACCGGCCGCCTGCAATCGACCGTGTCGCCCACCGCGGGCAGCACCGTCTACACCTACGACGGCATGGGCCGCGTCCTGACGGTGTCGAACGCGCTGAGCGAAGTCACCACCAACACCTACAACGACGCGGGCAACACCCTCAGCGTCAAGCTCGCCAACAACCTCATCACCACCAGCAACTTCGATGCCGCCGGGCGCCTGCTGAGCGTGGTGCAGGGCGCCCTGAGCGCAACCACCACCTTCAAGTACGACGCTGCCAACCGGCTGGTCATGACCCAAGACCCGACAGGCGTGCGCGCCTGGATGCTCTACGACGAGGCCGGGCGCCAAGTCGCCCACGTCGATGGCGACGGCACCCTGACCGAATACGTCTACGACAGGAACGACCGGCTCACCCACACCATCGCGTATGCGACCGCGGTGAACGTCGCCCTGCTCGGCGGCACTGGTGAACCGCTGAACCCTTCCCTCGCCTCGATCCGCCCGGCCGCGAACGCGAAGGACCAGCACGCCTGGCGCGCCTACGATGCGGCCGGCCGCCTGGCCCGCACCATCGACGCGAACGGCGCCGTGACGCAAACCGTGTACGACGGCGCCTCGCGCATCGTCTCCACCGTGCAATACGCCACTGCCCTGAGCACGGCCGGCCTGGGCGACACGCCGGCGGCCGACAGCTTCATCGCGCCGCATGCCGACGACCGCGTGAGCCGCCACTTCTACGACGCGGACGGCTTGCTGGTGGGCACGCTGGACGCCGAAGGCTACTTGAGCGAAATGCAGTACGACGCTGCCGGCGCCCTGGTGCGCAGCACCAGCTACGCCGTGGCCACCGACCCCACCAAGCGCGCCACCGGCACGCTGGCGGCGCTCAAGCCCGCCCTCACGCCCGCCGCCGACGCCGTTACCACCTACCTGCGCGACGCCAAGGGCCAGATCGTCGGCGTCGTGGATGCCGAAGGCTACCTCACCGAGAACACCTACGACCTGAGCGGCAACCTCACGCAGGCCGTGCGCTACGTCAACAAGGTGACGGCGTCCTACACCGTGAGAAGCAGCCCGGTCGGCCTGCGGCCCTACGATCCGATGGGCCAGGACCAGACCCACGTTCGCGTCTACGACAAGCTCAACCGCGTATCGCAGGAGACGGACTTCCAGGGCACCGTCACCCAGTACACCTACGACAACACCGGCAACCTGACCAAGACCGTGCGCGCCGTCGGCACGAGCGAGGTGCGCACCCTCAACGCACGCTACGACGCGCAGGGCCGCCTGGTGGGCGAGCTCTCCGCCGAGGGCGCGCTGCAGCTCTACGCCGGGCAGACCGCCGCGCAGATCGACCTGGTCTGGGCGCAATGGGGCCTCACGCACGCCTACGACCTGGCCGGCCGCCGCGCCAGCACCACCGACCAGAACGGCAACCGGACCCTGTTCTTCTACAACGTGGACGGCCAGCTCACGCACACCGTCAACGCGCTGGGCGAAGTCGCCGAGAACGAGTACGACGCGCTCGGCCAATTGAAGGCAACCGTACGTTACGCCAACCGCCTCAGCCTGGCCAGCCTCACGGCGCTCGCCGGGGACAAGGCCGGCGGGCTGGTCAACAGCACGCTGACCTCCGCCATCGCCGCCGCCACTGCCGCCAACCCCGCCGCGCTGGACAGCCGAGCCGACTACACCTACAGCGTGACCGGCGCCCTGGCCAGCAGCACCGACGCCCTGGGCTTCAAGACCAGCTACCTGTACAACCTCTTCGGCCAAGAGACCTCGCGCGCCCAGACCCTGGGCTCGGGCGCCATCTACGAGCAAACCGCGGCCTACGACCGGCGTGGCCTCGTGCTCACCCGCGTGGACGACGCCCTGGGCGCCAACATCGCCACCGCCGTCGTGTACGACGCGTTCGGCCGCGCCAGGAGCACCACCACCGCCGGCGACACCCGCAGCGCCGAATACGACCGCCTGGGCCGCCAGATCCGCGCCGTCGACGCGATGGGTTTCGACAACAAGACCAGCTACGACGGGGTCGACCGCGTGACCACGCAGACGGACGCGCTGGGCAACATCACCACCTACACCTACAACAAGACGGTGCGCACCGTCGTCGTCAAGACGCCCGAGAACATCACGGTCACCACCGGCTACTCGCGCCTGGGCCAGACGCTGGACGTCACCGATGGCCGCGGCAACGTCACCGCCTACCAGTACGACAAGAACGGCAACCTCAAGAAGACCGTCGAGGCGGACTCGACCTTCAACTCCAGCAGCTACGACCGGGCCGGGCGCCTCATCCAGACCATCGACGGCAACGGCAAGAAGGTCGACCTCACCTATGACGCGGCCAACCGCGTCCTGACGCGCACCGTCGATGGGGTGGCCGGCGGCCTGAACCTGTCCACCCAATACAAGTGGGATGCCCAGGGCCAGCAGATCGAAGTCACCGATGCGAACGGCACCGTCACCCAGTTCACGTACGACCTGAACGGGCACCTCAAAACGCAAAAGGTCGATCCGGGTACGGTCGGGGTGAGCCTGAACCTGCTCACCGCCTACGAATACGACGAGCGCGCCAACGTCCTCACCGTCACCTCCCCGAGCGGCCTGGTCACAAGCTACACCTACGACACACTCGGGCGCCGCACCAACGAGGTCGCCGACCCCGACCCCACCGCCGCCGCCGATCCCACCCGGTTGATCTCGCGCAGCTGGACGTACGACGAATCCGGCAACGCCGTGACCTGCACCGACGCCAAGGGCGGCGTCACGCGGTATGTCTACGACGCCAACGACCGCATGACGCGGCAGATCGACGCCACAGGCGCGGTGACGGCTTTTGAGTACGACAAGAGCGGCAACCTCACCGACCGCATCGGCTACGCCACGCGTCTGACAGCCCAGCAGCTGGCCGACGCCGCGCTGCCCGGCGCCACGCCCGCCACCCCGGCGGCCGACCCGGCTCGCGACGCGCATGCGCGCATGGTCTACGACAAGAATGGCCGGATGGTCGCCAGCGCAACAGCGCAGGGCACGGACGCTGCCGGCAACCTCAAGTGGACCATCACCCGGCAGGTCTATGACAACGCGGACAACGTCGTTTCGCGCACCACATACGCCAGCACCCTGTCGTCGCAAACGCTGGCGGCCCAGCCGACCCAGGACCAGGTGGCCGCCTGGGTGAACACGGCCGCGGTGAATGCCCTGGTGGACCGCACCGAGCGCATGGCCTACGACCAACTCAACCGGCTGGTCTACAACATCGACCCGGTCAATACGGTGACCAAGTGGATCTACGACGCCAACTCCAACGTCGTGCAGCAACGGGTCTACGCCACGCCGCTGGTCATTGCCGGCACCCCGGCCGCGGCGGCCATCGCCAGCGCGCTGCAGGCCAGCACGGACGACCGGATCAGCCGCACGGTGTACGACGCGGCCAACCGCGTGGCCTTCACGCTCAACGCGGCCGGCGGCCTCACCAAGACCGAATACGACGCCCAGGGCAACATCACGACGCGGCGCTACGCCAATGCGTTCACGACATCGCTGGATGTGCTGCCGCTGGCAACCGTCCTGTCAACACTCGTCGCCGACAACACCAACGACCGCATCGAGCAGCGCCTGTTCGACCGCGCCGGGCGCCTCACGTCCGTCATCGCGGGCGGCAATACCACCCAATCGGTCTACGACGAGCGCGGCAATCTCTGGAAGCTCATCGAACCGGGCGGCCGGGTGAGTGAGTTCTTCTACGACGCTGCAGGCCGCATAACCCGCAGCGTGGACGCCATGGGCGCGGCCGAGAGCTACACCTACGACCCCCTGGGCAACAAGGTGTCGTTCACCAACAAGCTGAACAAGACCTGGACGTATGAATACGACGCATCCGGGCGGCTGACGAAGGAGACGGCTCCGGAAGTCGAGGTCACCACCGTCACCTTCGACGCCGACAACCGGGTCGCGACCGGCACGCCCTCCATGGCGGCGATGGTCACCCAAATCGCCTACGACGCCTTCGGCAACGTCGAGAGCCGCACCGAGGCGGCAGGACGGCCCGAAGCGCGCACCACCAGCTACCGCTATGACGCGGCGGGCCGCCAGGTCAAGACGATCTTCCCGCCGGTGGACGTCCACCTCGAAGGCACGAAGACGCTGGAAGTCAACGTCACGTATGACGCGCTGGGCAACGCCATCGCCAACCAGGACGTGGCCGGCCGCTACAGCTACAAGGTCTACGACAAGGCCGGTCAGGTGGTGTGGGACGTCGACGCCGGAGGGCAGGTGACGGGCTATACCCGCAATGCGTTCGGCGACGTGAGCGAGCTCAAGCGCTACAGCATGGCCATCGGCACCGCGGGCATCACATTCACGGCGAACGTCAACGACGCCTTCGTCAAGGGCCTGCTGCCGGCGACCGATGCCGCGGCTCGCACGCTGACGACGCAGTACGACACGCTCGGCCGTGCCATCAAGGTAATCGAGCCGCAGGCTTACGCGTTCGATCCGAACATCGTCGGCGGCGAGCACTTTACCGCCGCGCGCACCACGGCAACCACGTACAACGCCCTCGGCGATGCATTGCGCATCTCCGTGTATGGCCAAAACAGCAGCGGTACCCCGGTCACCACGACCACCGACACCTATTTCAAGTACGACATTCTTGGCCGCAGGACCGAGGAAGTGGCGGTGTACGAGCGGGCCATGGGTGCCGGCACGGCCAAGGCCTACCTGACGACCATGGCGTACGACGCCGTGGGCAACCTGACGGAACAGGTCGAGTACGCCGGCAATGTGACGGTGACCGACAGCCTGTGGAGCGCCAAGACCGGTGTCTCCCGATCGGCGGTGGCGGCGTCGGGTGACGATCGCAAGATTCGATACGAGTACTACCTCAACAACCTGAAGAAGAGCGAAACCCGGGTCAACGTCCTCTACACCCCTGCCGGGGCGGCCACGGCGCTGCGCGGCGACCAGGTCACCTCTTTCGAATACGACGTCCTCGGCAACGCGACGCGCACCGTCGACGCGCTGGGCACCAGCACCTACACCGCCTATGACGTCCTGGGCCGCGTGACTTGGGTGCAGACCGGCCCGGCCTTGACCGAGTTCAAGCACGACGTTTACGGCAACGTCGTCCAGCGCACCGAACTGGGCGTCTTGGGTGACGCCGCTGACGACCGGGTCAGTTTCACTGTCTACGACACGAGCGGCCATGCCATTCGCAACGTCGATGCGCTGAGCAACTCCTCGTACTCCTTCTACGACCGCTATGGCCATGTGGCTCGGCAGGCGCAAGACGTCTGGACCAAGGTCAACGGCACGCCCACGGTCCAGACCGCGTTCACCGAGTTCAGCTACGACGCGCTGGGCCAGGTGATCGAGACGCGCGACGCCATGGGCGGCTCGCAGCAGATCGACTACAACGCCTTCGGCGAAGTCACGCACAAGGGCGTCAATGGCGCGGCCCGGCACGAACACTACGACTACGACAACGCGGGCCACTTGTGGCGCACCAATGCCGGCGACGGCGTCTACAAGGTGGCCCTGTACGACATTGCCGGCCACCAGACGGCCGACATCCGCAGCGCTGTCAAGCCTCTGGGGGCCTACTCGAACGCCGCGAGCGTCGTGATCCTGGGCGACCTGGTTCGCACCGACACCCGCTACAACCTGCTCGGCCATGTGGTCGGCCAGATCCGCCCGATGCAGTACGCCGGCGAGGTGGGCAGCGTGGAAGGCTCCACCGTCAATGCGGTGCGCATTGTTTCGCTCGAACCGTTGAAGATCTACGCGACGCTGTCTGCCGCGGCCGAGAAGAAGGTCACCTATGGAGAGAGCGAAGGCGCCGGGAATACCAACACTTGGTGGGAAGGCCGGAATTCTGTCGACTTGACTTGGGATTCGCTGGCCGGGCTGGGCAGCGGCGACGTGCAGGTCACGCTGACCTACCGGACTGAAGCGCGCGCCAGCACGCAGTACGTCACGCAGGTCTTCAGCGCGGACGCAGCCCTCACCGGCGCCAAGATTTCGTGGGACAACACCCAGCCACCGGGCATCATCGACCGCATCGAGGTCAAGAAGAAGGGTGCCGACGGCAATTGGAAGACGCTGATCGATCGCACCCAAACCGGCGACTACGGCAACCAGATCCGCATTCACACGCCGCCGGATCCGGCCACCCAAGTCTGGCTGAAATACAGCAAGAACGGCGTCCTGCTCGACACGGTGGCCTTCGACGAGCGCCACCGTTTCGGCGACGCCATCGTCTTCGACGCCAGCGGCCTGGCCGAGGGCGACTACACCTATGAGGTGCTCAAGCGCGAGCCCGGCGAGGCCCAATGGTCAGCGTGGGACCAGGGCACGATGACCGTGGTTTCGCCGGCAGCACGCCGCCGCATCGCGGAGCTGTTCGTGGCCGTGCGCAACCGTGCGCCCGACGCGGTGGGGTTGGCGAAGTACCTGAACATGTATCAGGCAGGCACTTCCCTGGCCACCATCGCGCAGGAGATGTTGACGACGCTCGACGACGACCTGGCGGCCTCACCCTACGCCGGCCTGGAGAATGCGCCCTTCATCACGAAGTTCTACACGATGGTGCTCGGTCGTCCGGCCGAAAGCATCCCGCAGGAAGACCTGGACTTCTGGGTGGGCCAGCTGCAGATAAATCCTAACCGCGGTGCCATGCTCGTCACCATGATTGCGGCGACCACCGGCTACACGTCCCTGGACATGTACGGCCAGGGCACGATCAATCAGGTTGCCCTGGATTCGCAGCGCCTGTTCAACAACAAGGTCGACGCCGGCCTGAAGTACGCGATCGACTATGTCGGCTACGACATCGGTGTTGCCAGGTCGATCATGACGCTGGTGACCGCGGGCTCCGATACCGTGAGCCTGTCCGATGCCAAGACGACGCTGTACCGCACGCAGGTCATCGAGCTGTATGCGCTGCTGTTCAACCGGGCGCCCGATGCCGCTGGGCTGAACTATTGGGCGGGACTGCTCGCCGACCCTACGTGGGATCGCCAAGAGGTTGCGCAGGTGATGCTCGACACAGGCGTCGGCCTGGGGTTCTATCCCGCCAACATCACCAACACCGCGCTCATCACCAGCATTTACCAGAACGCGCTGGGCCGCAGTGTGGATACAGCGAGCTTGAACTACTGGCTTGAGCAGTTCGCCGGCCACACCAGGGGCAGGGTGTTCACCGACATGGTGGACATGGTGACCGACTACGACGGCGTTGACTTCACGGGCCTCACCTCCCAGCAGCTGTTCAAGAACAAGGTGGCGGTGTCGCAGGCCTACATGGCGCTGGACCACTCCACACTCAGCCTGAACGAGCAGATCGCCGCTTCAAAGGCCATCTTCAACGGCATCACGTCGGCCGCATTTACAGCGGAGTCCATGAACGCCGCCGTGGCCGCTGCGCAGGCGACCTATTCCACGGCCCTGGCCGCGGCCAATGCCGCCACGCCCCTGGTGGCGCCCGCCATCGCCAGTGCCGACGCCGTGATGCGCGGCCAGCCGGGCGCCGCGGCCGTCAACACCCAGATCGCGCAGCTGTATGTGCTGCTGTTCAACCGCGCGCCCGACTACGACGGCCTGATGCACTGGGCCACGAAGGTCGCCCAGGAAGGCCTGGACTTTGCGGAGCTCGCGCAAGCCATCTACAACAGCGGACAAACCCTGGGCAAGATCTTCAGCCCCGACGTCGGCCATGACCTGGAGATCATCAGCGGCTTCTACACCCAGGCCTTGAAGCGCACACCCCCCGACGCGGAAGGCCTGGCCTACTGGCGGGCCCAACTGGTGCAGGCCCAGCAATCAAGCGATGCAAATGCCAGGGGTGCAGTGGTCGCCTCGTTCATCGGCTCCGTGATGGAGTACGGCGGCACCGTCACCGACGCCATCAACGCCAAGAAGGTGTTCAACAACAAGGTTGCCGTGGCCCTGGCCTACAGCACCCTGGGCGGCAACGACCAGTACCTGACCGGCACCACGGCCTCCTACACCGTCCTGAGCCAGGTCACGGCCGACAGCATCGCCGCGGCCACGGCCCAGGTGCAGCTCTACATCGACGCGGCGACCGTTGCCGCCAAAGCGGCCATCGCCGCCCCGGCCACCAGCGCCGCCTCCAACGCCGCCACCACGGGCGCCGCCGCGGCGGTGCTGGTGGGCACCGCGAGCCTGAGCGCCAGGGACGCCGTCCCCTATGCCGATATCGCGCATGCCACCCCGACGGCCGACTACCGGCTGGAAGTCGCGCGGCTCTACGCCGCCCTGTACCCGGCCTCGCCGGCACCCACGTTGGCGCTGTTCAACTCCTGGGCAGACATCCGCGTAGGCGCTTCGGCAGCCTCCGTGGCCAGCCAGATGCTGAACACCACCGCGGTCAAGAACAACGGCTACCCCACCACCCTCTCCGCCACCCAGTTCGTCACCCGCCTCTACCAGCTGGGCCTGGGCCGCGAGCCCGATGCCACCGGCCTGAACTACTGGGTGGGCGTCCTCAACAGCAACGGCAACAACCGCGGCGCGGTGGCGGCGGATCTTCTCAGCACCACAGCCAACAATACCGGCACCAGCGAGCTGGAACTCACATCGCGCAAGAACCTGGCCGCCAAGGCCTACAACATCCTGGGGCCACTGGCCGTCCCCGCCGACAGCGCGGTGGCGCCGGCGCTGGCGACCTTGCAGGCAGCCACCACCACCAAGACGGCCACCGACAGCGCGTTCAACTCCCCGTACAAGACCTACGTCTGCCAGCTGTTCAAAGGGATCTTCGGCCGCGCGCCGGCGAATGTGACTGAAGTGAACAGCTGGACCGCACGGTTCAGCTCGCCCTCCTCCATGCAGGCGGTGGTGACCTACGCCCTGTCCACCAGCGAGGCGATCGGCTACTACGGTGCGTATGTCACGACCACCGACTACACGTCCAACGCGGCCTGGGTCGAGAAGATCTACCAGCGCTGCCTCGGCCGCGCAGCGGACTCGGGCGGCCTGCAATCGTGGACCGACAAGCTCGGCGCCGGCGGCATGTCGCGCGCCCAGGCGGCCACCGAAATCATCTACACGGCAGCCAACTACAACGGAACGGATCCGCTGGGCATTCAGTCGCACAACGACTTCGTCAACATCGTCAACGGCTACCTGGGCACCATCAACACCGCCAAGACCGCCGCCGACAGCGCGTACACCGCGGCCAACAACGCCTACACCGCCGCCGTCACCGCGGACAACGCCACCACCGCGGCGAGCAACGCGGCTTACATGGCCATGGTCGCCCTGACCGACGCCGTCGCGACCGTTGCGCCCTTGGCGGCCGCCGCATTGGCCGCCGCAACCATGAACGCGACACCCACCGCGGCCTTCCGGCTCGAAGTGGCGCAGCTGTTCACCGCCCTGTACTCGCGCGCGCCGAGCCTGGCCGAGCTGAACACATGGTCCGACCTGCGCGCCAGCAAGACGGCGGTCGAAGTCGTGACGTCCATGCTTGCCGCTTCATCGCTGTACAGCTCGATCGGAAACAACACTGACTTCGCCAAGCAGCTCTACAAGACCGTCGTCAACGTCACCAGCCCCGCCGCCGCCGATGTGACTTTCTGGACGAACAAGGCGAACGCCGTCGGCCGCGCCCAGGCCGCCATCGAATTCAACTACACGGTGGTGAACTACACGGGCAACGACACCACGGGCGTCGCCAACCAGAAGTACCACGTCAACCGCGTGGCGGCCTACCTGGCCCCCCTGGTGTCCCAGGCCGCCAGCGCCAACACCTCGGCACAGGCGACCCTTCCCCTCGCCGGTGCGGTGAAGCTGGGCAGCGCGGCCCTCTCCGGCACGGCCAGCAGCTTCACCCCGGCCAGCGGGTCCTGGGGCACCTACTACCTGCAGGCCGACCAGCTGTACCTGATGCTCAAAGGCCGCGTACCCACCGCCGCCGAATCCACGGCCCTTGCCACCGAGCTGGCCGGCGGCAAGACCGTCATCGATGCGGCCACGACCCTGCTGGCCAATAACACGCTGTATCCGGCCGGCCAGAGCAACAGCCAGTTCATCGACACCCTGTACCGCACGGCCCTCGGCCGCCCGGCGGACTCCGAAGGCCTGCAGTTCTGGGGCGAAAGGCTTGTCTCGCCGTACAACTGGAGCCGCGGCAAGCTCGTCTACGAGCTGATCGCGAACGTCTACGTCTACAAAGGCACCAGCGCGGCCGGCCTGGCCTCGCAGGCCCTGTTCAACAACAACACCTACGCTGCCCTGTACACCGTGGCCGGGGTTGCCAACGCCTACAGCCTCCAGGTCGTCGCCCAGGCCGATGCCGCCGAGGCCGCGCGCGACGTGGCCAAGGACGTCTGGGACGCCCTGAAGGTCATAGTCACCACCAACATCGGCAGCGCCACCGCCTTGCAGCAGGCCAACGACGGCACCGTCGGCCTCTTCACCCAGCAGTACGGCGTGCGCCCGAAGATCGAGCAGACGGTGGACCGTTGGGGCAATGTACTGGCCGTCACCGACCCGCGCAACGCGGCCTGGAGCAGCTACTCCACCTACAACGCCAACAACCAGTTGGTGGGGACCACCCGCAGCGACAACTTCCAGACCATCACCACCGAGAACTTCTACGACCAGCTCGGCCGCCTGGTGGCCACCCGCGATGGGCGCGGCTACGTCAACCGCAACCTCTACGACGAGCGCGGCAACCTGGTCGAAGAACAGCACGCCGATGGCGGCATCGTCCACTACGACCTGAACGCCTTCGGCGAGCGCGACACCGTCCACCAGGCCAGCGGCAGCCAGATCCATTACACCTATGACAAGATGGGGCGCGTCGAGACCACCACCCGGGCGTACCTCCAGGGCGTCGATGCGTATGACGCCATTGGCGTGGGCGACGGCGCCTCCAACATCAGCCTGACGGCCGGCGAGCACATCCAGCTCACGGAAAAATACACCTACGACGCCCTCGGCCGCCGCGTCAAGATCACTGACGAGGCGACCGCCAAGATCGCCGAGCAGATCTACGACCTGCGCGGCAACCTGATCGAAAGCATCGACGGCTACGGGCGCAGCACCGAGTACAGCTGGGACATGTTCGGCCACAAGACCGCCGAGCTCGCCGCGGACAACGGCCTGCAGGGCTGGACCCTGGACGCGTGGGGCAACGTCGAAGCGCACAACCGGTCGGAAATCAGCGCCGACGGCACCACCACCACCATCACCCATACCGACTTCAGCTACAACAAGCTGTGGCAGATCAGCGCGCAGACCTCCTATCGCGACACCTCTCGCGACCAGACCTTTACCCACCTCGACCTGCAGAACCTCGCCTACACCTACGACAACGCCAGCGGCCTCCTGGTCAAGATCGAAGACAAGGCCGCCACCAACGTCGACGCCAGTGCAGCCGTGCAGGTCACCCAGTACGCCTACGACGCTGCCGGCAACCGCACGAGAGAAAAGACCTCCGCGCAAAAGACCGTGAGCGGCCAGGTCAGCGAGCTGGACGTGTCCCAGGATAACCACAACACCTACGATCGCCTGGGGCGCCTGATCGGCGTGCGCGACAGCCGCTACGACGTCACCTTCCGGTACGACCAGAACGGCAACCGCACCGAGGTTCACACCCACTACCTGTCGGAGACCAACGCAAAGGGTGTGGCCGCGACCGCCGCTAACGCCACCACCGACAACACGATTCGTGTGTACAACGCGTACGACCAGATGAACCGTCAGACGGTCGTCGATGGCGTGCTGGTCAACGGCGTGGCCGACATCGGCCAGGACCTCGAAGGCAAGTGGGTCGGCCAGAAGATCACTTACGACCTGTCGGGCAACCAGACCAGCATGCAACAGCGGGGCACCAAACTGGTATTTCGCGAGAATCCTGGCTACTACCAGTACTGGGACAAAGAAGAAGGCATCGTCACCGAAACATACAACTACGACGCGGCAGGGCGCCTCACTGATGTGTTGCGCGACGGCGTCAACATCGACGCCCGCCGCTACGACAAGGCCGGCCGCCTGGTGCAAAGCGGCGGCGCGGCGATTCCCAACGAAGAAGGCCTGGCCGCCGCGCTGGAGGGGGCTGGCGTGGCCGTCGACCGGCACTACAGCGACTACGACGACAAGGGCCAGCTCTTGCACCAAAGCACCCGTGCCCGCGCCCACGAGAAGAACACCGACGCGTGGTTCCGCGGCTACGACGCGGTGGGGCGGCTGCTCGAATACAAGACCACGGTCGACGGCCAGGCCAACTTCTACACCTACACGTACGAGAACTGGGACCACAACAAGGTCCACGACATCTACGTGTGGCGTCCCTCGGACGGCAAGCACTCGCGCACGACCAACGGCTACGACGCCAACGGCAACCTGGTGCAGGTCAAGACGGAAAAGGACAACTGGAAGTTCGACGTGCGCGACTTCGTCAATGATGCTTCCGGGCGCATCCTGCGCAAGACCGAGAGCGGCTACGGCACCAACATCAACAACGAGTACAAGCCGGACGTGCATGTCACCACCACCCTGATCGCCAACGGCGAAGTGGTGGGCTCCTCCAGCGACGACGCAGCCGCGGTGAAGAACACCTTCCGCTCCAGCTATGTGCCGGTCACCGATTCCGGCTACAGCGCGAGCCCGACGGCCTACACCGTGCAGGGCACCGAGACGCTGCAGATGATCGCCCGGGCCGTCTGGGGCAACGCCGACCTCTGGTACGTGATCGCCGATGCCAACGGCATCGACACCGTCCATGACGGCGACGTGATCATGATCCCGGCCAAGCCGAACACGATCTACAACAGCACCAGCACCTTCACGCCATATGACCCGACGCGGGCGATCGGGGATACGACACCGACGCTGCCGGCGCCGGACGCGAAGAAGACCAACTGGCTGAAGATGCTGATCGTGGCGATCATCGCTGTGGTGGTGACGATCTTCACCATGGGCGCAGCAACTATGTACATGGCCAGCACGCTGGGTACTGCCTTTGCGGGCGGCGTGGGCGCCGGCGTGGGCGCGGTCATGACCACCGGCATGGCTACCCTGGGCACGGCAACGTTCGGGCTGGCAGCCGCCAGTGCGGCTGT
The DNA here is from genome assembly GCF_003797765.1 of Ramlibacter sp. WS9. Taxonomy (GTDB): domain Bacteria; phylum Pseudomonadota; class Gammaproteobacteria; order Burkholderiales; family Burkholderiaceae_C; genus Ramlibacter. The sequence continues at coordinate 20,793 of NZ_RKMB01000049.1, forward strand.
CGGCTCCATCGTCAGCCAGGGGGTGGCCGTCGCCATCGGCGCTCAGGACAAGTTCAGCTGGAAGGGGGTTGCGCTGAGTGCACTCTCCGCTGGCGTCGGCGCAGGGGTGAGCGAGTTCATCCCCACGCCTTTGGGTGGAGCTGCAAGCGACTTCGGCAACGTTGTAGCGAGGGCGGCTATCGGCAACACCATCACGCAGGGCATCGGCGTGGCGACCGGGCTGCAGGACCGGTTCGACTGGAGAGGGGTGGCTGCAAGCGCTGTCGGTGCGGGCGTGGGTCAAGCGGTCGGTGGTGCCATGGGCATGAACGATCAGGGGTTCAAGGACCTGAGCTTCGGCCAACAGTTCGGCGCACGCCTGGTCACAGGGCTGGCCGCCGGCACGGCCGCAGCAGTTATGCGCGGCGGCAAGGTGGCGATTCAGCAGGTGGCCACAGACGCGTTTGGCAATGCACTGGGGTCTTCGTTGGCGGAGGCGAATTGGGGTGTTGGCCAACAAGCGCAGGCTGGGCTGCAGCCTGGACAACTTGGCAGCGGTTCGTACTTTGTGCCGGGGGTCGACGACGCTG
>NZ_RKMB01000004.1 GCF_003797765.1 Ramlibacter sp. WS9
GTCCCCCGTCGCGGCAAGCCGCTCCCTCCTCCTTTATTTCGCTGCGCAGAGCGCCCCACCACCCCGATCCGGGAAGGTTGTTGGTATTCGGCCGTCGCGCGCCAACTCGGTCTCCCATGGATGCCGGGTGGCCGATGCGGCGAAATAAAGGAGGAGGGAGGCCGGAGGCCGACGGGGGACATTCGCTGCATCGGCCACCCGGCGTCCATGGCTCCGCACACGGTCGCTGTGCAGCGCTTCGATGAGATCAGACTTCGGGCAGTAGTGGGTCGAGCCCGCAATGACAGCTGTTCTAGATGGGCAGCGCCTTTGCGCGCGCCAGGAGTAGCTCGCGCTCTCGCGCATTGCCCGCCAGTTCCGCCGCACGCTTGAACTCCACCCTTGCCTCGTCGTTGCGGCCCAGCTTGGCCAGCAGGTCGCCGCGCACGCTGGGCAGCCATTGGTAGTTGCGCAGCGACTTGTCGCCTTGCAACTGGTCGATGATCTCCAGGCCGGCTGCGGGGCCGAAAGCCATGCCGACGGCGACCGCGCGATTGAGTTCGACCACCGGTGAAGGTGCGACCTGCGCCAGCGCGTCGTAGATCGCCGCGATGCGCTTCCAGTCCGTCTGGTCGCCGGCCGGCGCGCGCGCGTGGCAGGCGGCGATGGCGGCTTGCAGTGCGTAGCAGCCCAACGTCCCACCGAGGGCCTCCGCACGCTCCAGTGCAGCGAGCCCGCGGCGGATCAACAACCTGTCCCAGCGCCCGCGGTCCTGCTCCATCAGCAGCACCGGGCGGCCTTGCGCGTCCACTCGCGCCGCCGCGCGCGATGCCTGCAGCTCCATCAGCGCGACCAGGCCATGCACTTCGGATTGATCGGGCGCCAGCCCGGCCAGCATCCGGCCCAGACGCAACGCCTCGTCGCACAAGGCCGGGCGCATCCAGTCTTCACCGGCGGTCGCGGTATAGCCTTCGTTGAAGACCAGGTAGACGACTTCGAGCACCGAAGCCAGCCGCTCGCCCAGCGCCTCGCCGCGCGGCAGTTCGAACGGCACCTTGGCTTCGGTCAAGGTGCGCTTGGCCCGCACGATGCGCTGCGCGATGGTCGGCTCCGGCACCAGGTAAGCGCGCGCGATCTCGTGGGTCGTCAAGCCGCCCAGCAGCTTGAGCGTCAGCGCGACACGCGCCTCGGTCGACAGCACCGGGTGGCAGGCGGTGAAGATCAGCCGAAGCAGGTCGTCGCCGATCTGGTCGGCGCGTGCTTCGTCGAGTGCATCCACGAAGTCCGGCACGATCAATGCCTCCTGTGCTTCGAGGTCATGGCCGATCTGCTCCAGCTTCTCGTCCAGCGACTTGTCGCGGCGAATGCGGTCCAGTGCCCGATTCTTGGCCGTGGTCATCAGCCAGGCGCCGGGGTTGTCCGGCACACCCTTGGTCGGCCAATGCTCGAGGGCGGCCACCAAGGCATCCTGCGCCAGTTCCTCGGCCACACCAATGTCGCGGACCATGCGCGCGACGGTGGCGACGATCTTCGCGGACTCGATGCGCCAGACCGCGTCGATCGCCTGGTGGGTGGCCGAGTGCATTGCGCTGAGCGTTCAGCCCTGGACGTGCCCCGGGTCCATGTACGCCAGCTCCCAGATGTGGCCGTCGAGGTCGGTAAAGCCGTGGCCGTACATGAAGCCGTGGTCTTGCGGCGGGTTGGGCGACGTGCCGCCCGCTGCAATGGCCTTCTTGACCAGCGCGTCCACCTCGGCGCGGCTCTCGGCCGACAGGCACACCAGCACTTCGGTGGTTTTCGTCGCGTCGGCGATGGGCTTCTTGGTGAAGGTCTGGAAGAACGGCTCGACCAGCAGCATGACGAAGATGTCGTCCGACACCACCATGCAGGCGCCCTGCTCATTGGTGAACTGCGGGTTGAACGAGAAGCCCAGGGATTTGAAGAACGCCTGGCTGCGCTCCATGTTCTTGATGGGGAGGTTGACGAAGATTTTGCGGGACATGACGACTTTCCTTAACTTTAGACCTGTGCACATCTTTCGGGGGCGACCGCGGAACCGGCTTTGCCGGGCCGCAGGTTGCGCCCCCTTGAGGGGGAGGCGCCGTAGGCGCTTCGGGGGTGGGTCATCTTTCGGCTTTTGCTTTGAGGTTGGCGAGGCCGGCTTCGAAGTCGCGGCCGATCATGCTGTCCATGTTGAAGACGAGGCCCATCACCTTGCCGATGTACGGGCTGGGGCCGTGCATGGCCCAGGTCACTTCGGTGCTGTCGCCCTTGGGCGCCAGGATGAACTCCACCACGTTGTGGCCTTCGAAGGGTTCGATCATGTCCAGCTTCATGGTGACCTTGGACGGCGCGCTGTCCGTGATCGTGACGCTGCCCTTGCCCACGTCCTTGTTGCCGGTGAAGTGATAGGCGGCGCCGGGCCCGGCCTGCGGGCCCTGGTACTCGCCCTTGATGTTCGGGTCTTTCAGGTTGTACGGGTTCCAGGTGTTGAACACCTTCATGTCGTTGATGAGGCCGTGGAGTTTGTCCGGCGGCGCCTTGATGCTGGCGCTGCGCTGCACTTTGAAGGTGTCGGGCTGCGCGGCGGCAAAGGCCAACAGCACACCGATGGCGGCGAGGACGACGAGGGCGATGGTCTTGATCATGTGCCGCTCCTCACTTGAATCCCATTTCCTTGAACCGCTCCATGTCTTTGGGCTTGGCGATGTCGGCAAAATCCTCCATCTCGTAAAGCTGGCGAATCTCGATCTCGGCCGGCTGGTTCTCGCCCGCCGGATTGGGAAAACGGCGCGACCACTCCATCGCCTCGGCGCGGCTGCGCACCTGGATCAATGTGTAGCCGGCGATCAATTCCTTGCTTTCGGTGAAGGGGCCGTCGACCACGGTGCGCTTGTCGCCGTCATAGCGGACGCGCCACCCCTTGCTGCTGGGCTGCAGGCCCGACCCGTCCAGAAGCACGCCCGCCTGTGCCAGCTGCTCGTGGTAGTCGGCCATCGCGGCAAACATCTTGTCGCTGTCGGGCGGGAAACGGCCGGCCTCGGAATCGGGCGTGGCCTTGACGATGATCATGAATTTCATGGTGGGCTCCTTGCGGTGGGTCGATGAAGCGGTCGGAAAATCGCTCGCCTCTGATCACACGACGAAGCACTACACGCCAGATCGACAAGCGCCGACTACGTACCCAGTTAGGTATAGCAAGGAGCGCAGGCGCGCACTTCAACCTGGGCCCACTCCGCCGCGGGGCATTGGCCGGCGATGGCCAATGCTTCTTCGCGAGTCTCTACATCCAGCAGGAAAACGCCGCCCACCATTTCCTTGGCTTCGGCGAACGGACCGTCGAGCACCTGCGGCCGGCCATTGCTGACCTTGACGCGCACGGTGCTGGCGTCGGGCGACTCGAGCGACTCGGCAGCGCGCAACACGCCGCGCTTCCTGAGCTCGTCGCCGAATCGCAGCATGCGGTCATAGACCGCCTCGCCCTCGGCGCGGCTGCGGGTCTGGCGTTGGCCGAGGGGCTCGTGGATGAGGAGCATGTAGGGCATGGGCGGTCATGATAACCAGCCTGCCCCGCCCTTGCAAAGCCCGGGGGAGACGCACGAGCTGCGCGCGCTGCCCGGCTCAAAGGACCCGGTAGATTTCCCAGCGGCTGGTGCCGGACACGACGTTGGGCTCCAGCTCCTTGCTCCACTGCTGGTGCGCGGGAATGGTGCCAAGCTTGTCCCACACGCGCTGGAGTTCGGTCAGGTCCTCGACCACATGTTCCGTCACCACCGTCGCTTCCAGCGCGCCGACCGACCCGGTCAGCAAGCGCGTGCGTTGCGCATCAACGCCGGCCTGCGGACCGATCTCGCTCAACCAGCGCTTCATCGAGTCGATCACGGCCTGCTTGTAGCCGAACTTCGCATCAATACTCCAGCGGGCGACCATCATGGCAATCTCCTTGGGGGTGACGCCAGTTATATGCCCGCCCCCGCCCACTTTCAAGCGCTCTTCTCTCGATCGTTCTCAGTTGGGGACGCTGAAATCCGCCAGGTTCTTGCCGAACTTGATCAGCCACAGCCGGTTGGGGCGTTCCGTATCGGCGCCGCGCGAGGCCCGTGCGGTGACGCCGGTGCCGCAAGCACTGAGCACGCCATCGGTCGCGGTGCAGGCCGTTATGTCGGCGCCCGGGATCGCCGCGCCCGCGACATCGAACACCAGCGTGCGCAGGCCGAAGTCGTCGTCGTTGGTCAGGGCCAGCGTGGTCGCGTCGACCAGGGCCAGGCCCTCGGCCTTCTCGGCGAGCCAGCCGGCGGCGTTCAGGTCGAGCAGCAGGGTCTTCTTCAGCGGCGTGACGGCGGTGACGTAGTCGGCCGAGCCGTTGACGGCGGCACCGGCCATGCTGCTCTTTTCGAGATCCGAGGTCTCGGGGTTGAACTCGGCCTTGGAGATGTCGGTGGCCGAGGCGATCTCCACCAGCATCAGCTTGTTGAAGACCTTGCCGCCGGGGGCGGCGCCCTGCTCGATCACGATGAACTTGCCGCCGCCCAGCGACACCATGTCGCCCAGCTTGGCGTTGCCGGTGCGGTTGTCCTGGTAGTCGGCACAGTTGATCGGGTACGCGTACATCTTCGAGGTTTCGGTGTCGGGGTTGAACTCGACCCAGCGGGCGAAGCGCGCATAGCGCTCGACGCGCTTGCCGGTGCCGCCGTCCACGCATCCGGAGCCGGCCGGCGCCACATACGTGCCGGAGGCCGGCGCGCCCGCCGCGGACAGGTCGGTGAGCGGGCTTTGCAGGAAGCCGTGCAGCTTGCCCGTGGCCACCTCCAGTGCCAGGCCTTCCATGCCACGGTTGGCGCGGCGCTTGGCCAGCACCGACGGCAGCACGGTGGTGATGCCGACGGAAGCCGTCATGGTGGAGCCGGCGGGAATGGAGGCGCCGTACTTCTTCAGGATGACGCCGGTGGCCGGGTCGATCTTCACGATGAAGGGGCCGTACTCGTCCGACACCCACAGGGCATTGCGCGCGGCATCGACCACGATGGATTCGGTGTCCAGGCCGGTGGTGGCAAACGTGGCTGCGGTGGCGGACTCGTACTTGATGTTGTCGGTCAGCGGCGCTTCGCCGGACGAGCCGAGCTGGCCGGCGGCATAGGGCAGTCCCGTCGCCTTGACGTTGGCGCTCACGCGGATCGGCATGCTTGACTTGAGCACGGCGCCGCCGGCGCCCACCGTCACCACGCCGATGGAAGGCGCGAAGCTGGGTGCGGGGAAGAACTTGGCGTCGCACGTTCCGTCGGCACGCGCGAGGCAAAGCGATGAGCCGGTGTTGGGCACCTTGGGGCCGTCGCCGTTGGGGCCGCGGTCGGTGATGGCATAGAACTCGAGCGTGCCATCGGCCAGCCTGCTCTTGAAGGCCAGGCCCGAGCCGTAGGCGGGCAGGAAGCCGTCCGGGAAGTCGTCCTTGATCTTCTGCACCGAACCCTCGTAGGGGATGTAGAAGGACTTGGCCGCCTGGATCTGGTAGCGGGTGATGGTGGCGCTGACCGTACCCGCGCCGTTGGATTGAGTGACGGTGTCGCCGACGGGCGTGCCCACGGTCGACGCGAGGGTGTTCTCGAAGTGCTCGCGCGCCAGGATGCGCCGGTCGTCATTGACGGCGCGCGACTTGTACGGCTCGGGCAGCACGGCCAGCGTGGCCGTCAGCGCAGCGTTGAAGCTCGACGCGGACAGCGTGAAGTCCAGCGTGCGGCTGGCCAGCGCGGTCTTGACGGCCGAGGTCAGCCGGATGCCATTGGATGGGTCGCCGTCTTCGTCCAGCGTCTGCAAGGCGATGAGGCGGTTGGTCACGGCGTCCGTCTTGATGCCGGCGCCATTCGCCAACGTCTGCGGCGTGATGACTGTGCCGCACGTTGCGGCGCCCAACGCGATGCCGCCCACAGTGAAGCTGACGGACTCGCCCGTGCCGCAGGTGAACTGGCCCTGGGCATTGGTCGACGCCTTGACGGCGGAGCCAGGCGTGTAGTCGACACCCTCGACGGCGGCGTCGAGAAACGCGCCGGTCACCGGAGCCGGGCCGTCGCTGCCGCCGCAAGCGGCGACCAGCGCGGCCGCAGCCAGAATTGCAATCAGATGATGTTGGTGGTTCTTGTTCATGGGGGAAAGGTTCCAGACGACACCCGAAGGCGCCGGCAGCGGTTGAGCTGTCGGCACGGGTGGCCGAAGTTGAACCTCTCCTCATGACGGCCGCATGACAGCGGCCCCCGGAGCGCCGTCAGTCCACGAAGAAATCCGGAATGAAATTCTTGGTGCCCGACTTGACGGCGTACTTGTCCAGGTCGGTCACACCATGCGCCGCGAGCAGCTCATCGTCGATGAAGAAGTTTCCGCTGTTGCTGCTCGCGCTGGTGAGGATGAACCAGGCGGCGTCGGAGAGGATCTCCGGCGTGCGGCACATGTTCACGTCCACGCCCGGGATCATCTGCAGCGCCGCGGTCGCAATGGCCGTGCGCGGCCACAGGCTGTTGACGGCGATGCCGTACTTCTTGAACTCGCCCGAGTGGCCCAGCGTGCACATGCTCATGCCGTACTTGGCCATGGTGTACGCGGTGTGGTTCTCGAACCAGTGCTGCTTCATCGACAGCGGCGGCGACATGTTGAGCACATGCGGGTTGCGGCCGGCCGCCGCGGATTTCTTCAGCTCGGCAAGACAGGCCTGTGTGCACAAGTAGGTGCCGCGCGCGTTGATGCCGTTCATCAGGTCATAGCGCTTCATCGGCGTGTGCTCGGTGTCGGTCATGCTGATCGCGCTGGCGTTGTTGACCAGGATGTCGATGCCGCCGAAGGTTTCGACGGCTTTCGCGACGGCGGCGAGGACGGCTTCCTCCTCGCGAATATCGACTTGCAACGGCAGAGCCTTGCCGCCCGCCGCCTCGATCTCCTTGGCCGCGCTGTAGATGGTGCCGGGCAGCTTGGGATTCGGATCCGTGGTCTTGGCCGCGATCACGACGTTGGCGCCGTCGGCCGCAGCACGCTTGCCGATGGCGAGGCCGATGCCGCGCGAGGCACCGGTGATGAACAGGGTCTTGCCTTTGAGGGACATGTTTACACCTTTGAAAAGTCGGGTTTGCGCTTCTCCATGAACGCACCAAATGCTTCCTTGGCGGCCGGTTCGCCCAGCATGCGCGAGAAGCTCTTGCCTTCATCAGCCATCTGCTGCAGCACCAATTGCTGCTGGCCCTTCTTCATCAGGCGTTTGGTTTCAACCATCGCGCTGAGTGGCTTGGCCGCGAGCTTGCGGGCCGCGGCCTGTGCGATGCCGTTGGCCTCAGTCGGCGGGACGACACGGTTGACGAGACCGACTTCCAACGCGGCCTCAGCCATGAACGGTTCACCCAGCAACAACGCTTCCGCCGCGCGGTGGTAGCCGAGCATCTGCGGCACGAGCAGGCTCGACGCCGCCTCCGGACACAGGCCCAGGTTGACGAAGGGCATGGAGAACGCCGCGTTGTCGCCGGCATAGACCAGGTCGCAATGGAACAGCATCGTCGTGCCGACACCGACAGCCGGCCCGCACACTGCCGCCAACAGCGGCTTGGTGAACATGGCGATGCCGTGCAGGAAGCGGAACACCGGCGAATCCATACCGGCAGGCGGCTTGTTGAGGAAGTCGCCGATGTCGTTGCCGGCGCTGAACACGGTTTCATGCCCCTGCAGAACGACGACGCGGATGCTCGTGTCGGCTTCCGCCGCGGCCAGTGCATCGGCCATCGCGCCGTACATCGCGGCCGTGATCGAATTCTTGCGGTCGAGGCGGTTCAACGTGATGGTCATCACGCCGGCCTCGGCGTGGGTAAGGATGTCGCTCATGGTGTGGCTTTCAAAGCTTGTTGGACGAAATCGAGACGGTCCTGGCCCCAGTACATCTGGCCATCGACGAAAAAGGTGGGCGCACCGAACACGCCGCGCACGACGGCGTCTTGCGTCACGGCTTTCAGGCGCTCCTTGACTTCGGGGTCGCCCGCCAGCGCCAGCAGCTGGGCCGGATCGAACTCGGCGACACCGAGGACCTGAGCCACCACGACGGGGTCGTTCATGTTCTTGCCCTCGACCCAGATCGCGCGGTAGACCGCATCGACGAACGCAACCATGCGCGACGGATCGCGCATCTGCAAACCGGTGGCGCCGCGCATCAACGTGAGCGTGTTGATCGGGAAGAACGCGTTGTGGCTGAACGGGACGCCGTCACGCTGCGCGAACCGCTCCAGGTCCATCATCACGTAGCGGCCCTTGGCCGCGATGGTCATCGGCGACTGGTTGCCCGTGGCCTGGAATACGCCGCCCAGGAGCATTGGCTTGTAGGCGACGCGGGCGCCCGTTTCTGCGGCGAGGCGCGGCAACTGCATCCACGCGAGATAGGCCGCCGGGCTGCCGACGTCGAAATAGAACTCAACGGTCTTGGTCATTCAGAATTTCTCATTCCAGGGACGCAAGTCGAGTTCGTGGGTCCAGGCGTCACGGGGCTGCTTGTGAAGCATCCAGTAGTTCTCGGCGATGTGGTCCGGGTTGAGGATGCCGTCGCTGGCCTTCGTCGCGTAGCGCTCTGGAAAGTTCTCGCGGATGAATTCGGTGTCGATGGCGCCGTCGATGATGGTGTGCGCGACGTGGATGCCGCGCGGCCCCAGTTCGCGCGCCATGCTCTGGGCCAGCGCCCGCAATGCGTGCTTGGCGCCAGCAAAGGCAGCGAAGTTGACCGATCCCCGCAGCGACGCGGTCGCGCCTGTGAAGATGATCGTCCCCTTGTGGCCATCGCCTTCGCGGTCCACCATGCGCTTCGCGACTTCGCGGCCATTGAGGAAACCGCCCAGGCAGGCCATCTCCCAGATCTTGAAGTACTTGCGCGCGGTTTCATCGAGGATGGAACTGGGCACGTTGGCTCCGATGTTGAACACCAGCACCTCGATGGGGCCGATGGTCGACTCGACCTGCTCGACCAGCGCGACGACTTCTTCTTCCTTGCGCGCGTCCGAGGCGAAGCCGTGGGCCTGGCCGCCATCAGCCTTGATCTCTTCAATGAGCGTCTGCAGCTTGTCGAGTGTCCGGCGAGTAGCGCAGACGGTGTAGCCGCCCTTGGCGAAGCGCCGCGCGATGGCGCCGCCGGTCGCATCTCCTGCGCCGATGATCAGTGCGACGGGCTTCATCAGCTCATTCCTTGTAGTAGACGATCTGCTGCGTGGTGGCCAGCAGGTCGCCCTTCTCGTTCCACAGCTGCGCGGTCTGGTCGAAGTAGCAGTTGAAGAAGTTTTGGGCCCGCGCCTGCCCGTGCAGATAACCCGTTCCCGACGCTGCCAGCTGCTCGCTGCCGGCATGAAAGTACACCGTCATCGATACGGTGCCGATCGGCACCAACGTCGCGCGCCGCAGCCAGATGCGCGGGAAGAAGATGTCCGACATCGCGGTGAGCGAAGCGAAGTCCAGCGGGCGGGCCGGCTCGTCGCGCACCCAAAGGCGCGTACGGCTTTCCGGGTGGTCGCCACCGTCCCACGCCGCCGGGAACCCGCCTTCGACAAAGCGCATGTCGTACCGCTTGATCCACTCGACGCGCCCGCGCGGGTCTGGCGCCGGCAGGTCGGTGGGCTGCGGCGCCTGTGGCATGGCGCTCTCGCTGGAGTTGCTCCACGTTGCACGGCGCACCGCGGTGAACACTGTCGCAGTCAACATAACCTCGCCACCCTGCCGGATCTCGATGGTCCAGTGCTGGGTCGAGCGGTTGGTGCGGGCCGGCCGCGCATGCACGAAGAACGGTCCATCAGCCAGGGCAGCCGCGAAGTTGACGGTGAAGGCCACCGGTTCGCCCAGGCGCTGCGGGTGTTGCAGCACTGCATTGAGCGCCTGCGCCGCGGTTGCTCCACCGAACGGGCCGATCATGTTTGCATAAGCAGGGCTGGTGTGGCCCTGCCACACGCCGTCGCCTTGAGGGGCCAATGCAATGGCGACGTCGAAGGCGTGCGGAGCCATGGGCGCAGCGGTGTCCGTCATGCGGCCTTGGGAACCGAAAGCGCTGCCAGCCAACCCGCCATGCGCGGCCAGAGTTGGGCCTCGTGTTCGCGACGGAACGGGCCAAAGTGGCCCAGGCGCCGCACGCCCAGGTCGGCTGGCGCGATACGCTGCACTTCGCGCGGCGAGTTCTCGTAGAGGTTGACGAGCGTGTGCGTGCCGCCGAGCGTCATCAACTCGTCGTCGGTGATCGACAGCGCATGCACCGGGAAGCGGACATTGGCGTAGCGCTGGCGCACGGACTCGCCTTCGGCCCCGACGCTGTAGCCGGGCGTGAGGCACCACTTGCGCCACTGCATCACCACGCCTGTCGGCAGGTCGCCCACCTTGCGCAGCTTCTTTCCGGGGAAGTAGCCGAACAGGCGCGTGGCCAGCGGCACCAGCACGTACCAGAAATAGAACACGATGCGCTTGAGCTGCGGCGCGTTCTCGCGCCAGTAGCCGCTGCCTGCAGCGACGCTGAGCATGCCGTCGACCTTGTGCTGGTTGTTGAGCAACCCAGGCAACTGTGCGCCCAGGCTGTGGCCCAGCAGGTAGAGTGGCTTTTGCGGCAGCGCGGCCTTGGCATGGTCGATGGCTGCCTCGTAGTCGTGCGTCCAGTCGAACAGGTCGGCCTTGAAGCCGCGCAGGCCGTTGCCGCTGGGACCGGAATCGCCGGAACCGCGGTAGTCGAAGGTTGTGACGCGCCAGCCCTGCGTGGCCAGCCACTGCGCGAACGGTGCGTAATAGTCCTGCCGCACGCCCATCGCGCCGCCGATGACCACGCTGCCGCGGTCGGGGCTGTCGGGTTCGTAGACGCGCGATGAAAGCTTCGCACCGTCCACGGATTCGATGATCTCAGCCTTCATGTCGCGCTCCTTTGAAGCTCTCACACCCTCTCGAATATCCCCGCGGCGCCCTGGCCCATGCCCACGCACATCGTCACCATGCCGTACTTCAGATTCTTGCGCTGCAAGGCGTGCACGACTGTCGCGGACCGGATAGCGCCCGTCGCGCCCAGCGGATGGCCGAGCGCGATCGCGCCACCCATCGGGTTGACCTTGCTCGCATCCAGGCCGAGCGTGTTGATGACGGCCAGCGATTGCGCAGCGAACGCCTCGTTGAGCTCGTACCAGTCGATATCGTCGTGCTTGAGTCCGGCGTACTTGAGCGCAGCGGGAATCGCTTCGATCGGGCCGATGCCCATGATGTGCGGCGGCACACCGCGGCTCGCGTAGCTCACGAAGCGGGCGAGCGGCTTCAAGCCGAAGCGCTTGACGGCGGCCTCGCTCGCCAGGATCAACGCGCCTGCGCCGTCGGACGTCTGCGAGCTGTTGCCCGCGGTCACCGAGCCGCGTGCTGCGAACACGGTCCGCAGCTTGGCCAGGCCTTCGACAGTGGTGTCGGGCCGCGCGCCTTCGTCGAGGTTGACGGTGCGTGTCTTCACGGACACCTCGGCTGACGACAGGTCCACCGTGCGCTCGGACACGTCGACGGGCGTGATTTCCCCAGCGAACTCGCCGGCCTTCATCGCGGCAATGGCCTTCATGTGCGAGTGGTACGCGAACTCGTCCTGCGCCTCGCGCGAGACCTTCCACCGCTGCGCCACCTTCTCGGCGGTGAGGCCCATGCCGTAGGCGATGCCGTAGCTCTCGATGTCTTCCGGATCGGTGAAGATCGTCGGCGACAGCGAAGGCGAGTTGCCCATCATCGGCACCATGCTCATGCTCTCGGTGCCGGCCGCGATCATCACGTCGGCCTCGCCGACGCGGATGCGGTCCGCCGCCATCTGCACGGCCGACAGGCCCGATGCGCAGAAGCGGTTGACGGTGATGCCGCCCACGCTCTTGGGCAGGCCGGCCAGCACCGCGCCGATGCGCGCGACATTCAGGCCCTGCTGCGCTTCCGGAATCGCGCAGCCGCAGATCACGTCTTCGATCGCCTGCGGATCGAGGCCCGGTACCTGCGCCAGCGCCGAACGCAGCGCCGTGGCCAGCAGGTCGTCGGGCCGCGTGTTGCGGAAGTAGCCGCGATGCGAACGCCCGATGGGTGTGCGGGTGGCGGCAACGATGTAGGCTTCTTGAATCTGTTTCATGTCAATCTCCTGACTTCCATTCGAGAGACACCGCGGAACCGGCTTTGCCGGGCCGCTGGTGTCGCCCCCTCGAGGGGGAGGCGCCAAAGGCGCTTCGGGGGTGGGTTAATTTCTCAGCGGCTTGCCGGTGGATAGCATCCCCATGATCCGTTCCTGGGTTTTCGGGTGGGTCAGCAGCGAGCAGAACGCCTGGCGCTCCAGCGTCATCAGGTATTCCTCATCGACCAGCGTGCCGGTGTCGACATCGCCGCCGGTCACCACGTTGGCGATCAGCGACGCGATGTGGAAGTCATGGTGGCTGATGAAGCCGCCGTCGCGCATGTTGACCAGTTGGCCCTGGATGGTGGCCTTGCCGTTGCGCCCTGCGACAGGGAACTGGCGCTTGTGCGGGGGGCGGTAGCCAGCGGTGAACATTGCCTTGGCTTCCTGGATGGCGACGAAAAGCAGTTCGTCCTTGTTGGGAACGATGGTGTCGCTGTCCAGCAGGTAGCCCAACTGGCGTGACTCGATCGCGCTGGTGCCGACCTTGGCCATGGCCGCGGCGGTGAAGCCCTCGGTCAGGAAGGGCAGGATGTCCTTGTGGACCGACTTCGCCTGGTTCTCGGCGGCGCGGCGCGCGATGTAGGTCAGGCCGCCGGCACCGGGCACCAGGCCCACGCCCACTTCCACCAGGCCGATGTAGCTTTCCATTGCGGCGACGCGCTTGGCCGAATGGATGGCGATCTCGCAGCCACCGCCGAGCGCCATGCCGCGGATCGCGGAGATGACCGGCACGTTGGCGTAGCGCAGGCGCAGCATGGTCTGCTGCAGGTGGTGTTCGGCCTCGTCGATCGCGCTCACGCCCACCGCCATGAAGGCAGGCAGCATGGCTTGCAAGTCGGCGCCGGCACTGAATGGGTCGTCGCCCGACCAGATCACCACGCCTTGGTAGTCCTTCTCGGCCAGGTCGACGGCCATCTGCAAGCCCTCGGCCACTTCCGGGCTGATCGCGTGCATCTTGGTCTTGATGCTGGCGATGACGATTTCATCGTCCATGGTCCACAGGCGGATCGCATGGTCTTCGTGCAGCGTCTTGCCGGACGTTTCGAACTTGGGCGCATCGCTGCCCAGCACGGTCTCGGGGAAATGCTGGCGCGAATACACCGGCAGCACACGGCGCGGCTCGAACTTCTTCGTCGTGGGATTCCAGGACCCTTGCGGCGTGTGCACGCCGCCGGCATCGGCGACCGGGCCCTTGAACACCCACTCGGGCAGCGGCGCTTTCGACAGCGCCTTGCCGGATTCGATGTCTTCCTGGATCCAGTTGGCCACTTGCAGCCAGCCCGCCTCTTGCCAGAGCTCGAACGGGCCCTGGTTCATGCCGAAGCCCCAGCGCATCGCGAAGTCGACGTCGCGCGCGGTTTCGGCAATCGAGGCCAGGTGCACGGCGGCATAGTGGAAGCTGTTGCGAAGAATCGCCCACAGGAACTGGCCCTGTGCGCCTTCGGAATTGCGCAAGAGCTTCAGCCGCTCGCCCGGTGCCTTCTTGAGCATGCGGCCATAGACCTCGTCGGCCTTCTCGCCGCCCGGCACGTAGTCCTTCGTCTCCAGGTCGAAGCGCAGCACGTCGCGCCCGACTTTCTTGTAGAAGCCGGCCTTGGCCTTTTGGCCCAGGTTGCCCATTTCGAGCAGCGTCTTGAGCACGGGGGGCGTGCCGAAGCTTTCGTAGAACGGATCGGTGTCGGCGCTCAGGTTGTCCTGCAGCGTCTTGACGACGTGCGCCATGGTGTCCAGGCCCACCACGTCGGCGGTGCGGAAGGTGCCGGAGCTGGCGCGGCCCAGTTTCTTGCCGGTCAGGTCGTCCACCACGTCGTACGTGAGGCCGAACTTTTCGACTTCCTTCATCGTCGCCAGCATGCCGGCGATGCCGACGCGGTTGGCGATGAAGTTGGGCGTGTCCTTGGCGCGAACCACGCCTTTGCCCAAGCCACTGGTGACGAAGGTCTCCAGGTCGTCGAGGATGTGCGCGTCGGTGGTGGGCGTGTTGATCAGTTCCACCAGGACCATGTAGCGCGGCGGGTTGAAGAAGTGGATGCCGCAGAAGCGCGGCTTGATCTCTTCGGGCAGCGCCTCCGACAGCTTGGTGATCGACAGGCCCGAGGTGTTGGACGCGACGATGGCGTGCGGCGCGATGAAAGGCGCGATCTTCTTGTAGAGATCGAGCTTCCAGTCCATGCGCTCGGCGATGGCCTCGATGATGAGGTCGCAGTCTTTCAACTGCTCCATGTGCTCTTCGTAGTTGGCCTGGCCAATTAGCGACGCGTCGTCGGCCACGCCCAGCGGCGAGGGCTTGAGCTTCTTCAGCCCTTCCACGGCCTTGGTCACTATCCCGTTCTTCGGGCCTTCCTTGGCCGGCAGGTCGAACAACACGACCGGCACCTTCACGTTGACGAGATGTGCAGCGATCTGCGCGCCCATCACGCCCGCGCCGAGCACGGCGACTTTCTTCACCTGGAATCGGCTCATGGTCTTTCGCCTTTCGCTGTTGGCGCCAGGCTCGGCCTGGCCGCGTTCTTCGTGTTCTTTGTACATCGTTTCTCTCTTGTTCCCTCCCCCAAAGGGGGAGGGAGTTGATTCCTCACTGCGCGCGCACCCAGGTCTGCGTCCGGCCGAACGGGCCGAAAGAGCCGCGCACTTCGAGTTTTTTGCCGCCTTCGATGGGCGTCATGCGCAAGGTGTAGTCGCGGCCGTTCTCGGGGTCGAGGATCTTGCCGCCTTCCCACACGTCCTTGTCTGCCGCCTTCTTCGCGCCCCGGATGATCTCCAGGCCGTCCATCGGCTTGTCCTTGCGGTCGTCCTTGCACTCTTCGCACTTCGCGTCGGGCTTGGCGTCCTTGGCGAGGCGCTTCTCGATCTTGCCGCTCAGCACGCCACCGCTTTCGACGATGCGGATCTCGGCCTTGGCCTCGCCGGTCTTGTCGTCGATGTTTCGCCAGAGGCCGACGGGGGTGACTTGCGCGAAGGCAGTCACGCTTGCCATCGACAGCATTGCAATGAAGGCGCCTCTCATGACAAGGCCAGGTCCGTGTCCATCAGCACCTTGCTGCCGGCACGAGCCGTGCGCATCAGCGTCGCGGTCTCGGGGAACAGCTTGGCAAAATAGAAGCGTGCGGTCTGCAGCTTGGCCTTGTAGAACGGGTCGGCCTGTCTTTTTTCCGATTCCGCGGCGGCGATCTCGCGCAGCGCGGTCTGCGCCATGCGGGCCCAGAAGTAGCCATGCACCAAGTGGCCCGCGACGCGTAGGTAGTCGACTGCCGCAGCGCCCACTTCGTCCGGGTTCTGGAAACCCTTGAAGCCCAGCTCGGTGGTGAACTTGGTCATCTGGTCGCCCAGGTACGCGATCGGGTTGATGAACTCGGCCATCTTCTCGTTGACGCCTTCCTCTTCCACGAGCTGCGCAACCAGCTTGCCGAATTTCTTCAGCGTCGCGCCGTTGTTGCCCAGGATCTTGCGGCCCAGCAGGTCCAAAGACTGGATCGTGTTGGTGCCTTCGTAGATCATGTTGATGCGGTTGTCGCGCACCAGTTGCTCCATGCCCCATTCCTTGATGAAGCCGTGCCCGCCGAAGACCTGCATGCAGGCGTTGGTGGCGATGTGGCCGTTGTCGGTGGAGAAGGCCTTCACGATCGGCGTCAGCAGCGACAGCATTTCGTCGCTGTCCTTGCGCACCTTCTCGTCGGGGTGGTTGTGCGACTTATCCAGCAGCACCGCGCAATAGATCGCGAGCGCGCGGCCGCCTTCTGCGTAGGCCTTCGCGGTGAGCAGCATCTTGCGCACATCGGGGTGCACGATGATCGGGTCGGCCGGCTTGTCCTTGGCCTTCGGGCCGGACAGTGAGCGCATCTGGATGCGGTCCTTGGCATACGCCAACGCGTTCTGGTACGCCACTTCGGTGAGGCCCAGCGACTGGTTCCCCACGCCCAGGCGCGCGGCGTTCATCATCACGAACATCGCCTGCATGCCCTTGTTCGGCTGGCCGACCATGTAGCCCGTGGCGCCGTCGATGACGATCTGCGCCGTCGCGTTGCCGTGGATGCCCATTTTGTGCTCGAGGCCGCCGCAGTAGATGTTATTGCGCGCGCCGAGGGTGCCGTCCTTGTTCACCATGAACTTGGGCACGATGAACAGGCTCACGCCCTTGATGCCGGGAGGCGCGTCGGTCAGGCGCGCCAGCACGAGGTGGATGATGTTGCCGGCCATGTCGTGCTCGCCGGCGCTGATGAAGATCTTGTTGCCGGTGATCTTGTAGCTGCCGTCGGGCTGCGCTTCGGCCTTGGTGCGCATGAGGCCCAGGTCGGTGCCGCAATGAGACTCGGTCAGGCACATGGTGCCCGTCCATTCGCCGCTCGTCATCTTCGGCAGGTACGTCTGCTTCTGTTCGTCGGTGCCGTGCTCGGCCAGGGCGGCATAGGCGCCGTGCGTGAGGCCGGGATACATCGTCCAGGCCTGGTTGGCGCTGTTGAGCATTTCGTAGAAGCACTGGTTCATCACGAGCGGGAGGCCCTGGCCGCCGTAAGCCGGATCACAGCTCAATGCAGGCCAGCCACGCTCGACGTACTTGTGGTACGCCTCCTTGAAGCCCTTCGGCGTGGTGACCTCGTGGGTCTCCTTGTTCAATTTGCAACCTTCTTCGTCGCCGCTCATGTTGAGCGGGAACGTCACTTCGCTCGCGAATTTGCCGGCTTCTTCGAGCACCGCGCTCATCGTGTCGATGTCAACGTCCGCGTACTTGGGAATGGCCTTGAAGTCGTCCGTGACCTTGAGCACTTCGTGCATGACGAATTGCATGTCACGTAGGGGCGGGATGTAGCTGGGCATGGTTTATTCCTTCGAAGCTTTGGTGGATTTGGGTGACTTGACTGCAGGGCGCGCGGGCAGGGTGTCTTTGGCGCCGTACAGCTTGAGGATGTTGTCGAAGCCGGCGTTGGCGCGGGCGATCGAACCGGGATTCTTGAGGAAGCGCGCTTCGTAGTGCAGCGCGAGGATGAGGCCGTGGATTTCGAACAGCAGTTGGTCTTCGTCCACTTCGGCCAGCAGGTGGCCTTCTTCTTTCGCCGAGACGACGGCGCGGCGCATCGCGGCAAGCCAGGTTTTCACCGAACCGACCAGCGCATCGCGCACGGGGCCGGTCCGGTCGTCGAACTCGACGGCGCCCGAGATATAGATGCAGCCGGAATCGATCTCGATCGACGTGCGCTTCATCCAGTTGCCGAACAGCGCGCGCAGCCGCGGCATGCCCCGGGGTTCCTGCATCGCAGGGTAGAAGACTTCGTCTTCAAAGCGGGTGTGGTATTCGCGAACCACCGAAATCTGCAGCTCTTCGCGCGAACCGAAATGCGCGAAAACGCCGGACTTGCTCATCTGCGTGACTTCGGCCAACGCGCCGATCGACAGGCCTTCGAGGCCGATCTGCGTCGCCAGTCCCAGCGCGGCATCGACGATCGCGGCCTTGGTCTGCAGGCCCTTTTGCAGGGCGCGCCCTTCACGCAGCGCGCGGGGCGGCTTGATGGGCAGTGGGGTGACGGACATGGGATTCACGCAAAATAAAACGAACGGTCGTTCTATTTTGCATGATTCCCGAGGACGATGGGAGTGTCTGGCTTGTTTAGAGCCCCGAACCTAAGGCCATGCGGGGAAAACCCGCATGTCGACAAAAGGCCTCAAACCTTGAACGGAACCACCACCTGCCGCTGCTCACCCAACCCCTGGATACCCAGCGTGATCACGTCGCCCTTCTTCAGGTACGAAGGCGGCTTCATGCCCAGGCCCACGCCCGGCGGTGTTCCAGTGGTGATGACGTCGCCGGGCAGCAGCGTCATGAAGTGGCTGACGTAGCTCACCAGCTTGGCGCAATCGAAGATCATCGTGCGGGTGTTGCCCGTCTGCATTCGCTTGCCGTTGAGATCCAGCCACATGTCCAGGCGCTGGATGTTCTCGATCTCGTCGGGTGTGACCAGCCACGGGCCGATGGGGCCGAACGTGTCGCAGCCCTTGCCCTTGTCCCATTGCGGGCCGCGTTCAAGCTGGTATTCGCGCTCGCTCACGTCGTTGATGGTGCAGTAGCCTGCCACATGCGCCAGCGCGTCCTTCTTCGACACATAGCGCGCGCGCGTGCCGATGACGATGCCCAGCTCCACTTCCCAGTCGGTCTTGGTCGATCCGCGCGGCAACATCACGGGATCGTTGGGGCCTTGGATGCAACTCGTCGCCTTCATGAACACCACCGGCTCTTTGGGAATGGGCACGCCCGATTCCGCCGCGTGGTCGGCGTAGTTCAGGCCAATCGCGATGAATTTGCCGACGCCGTTCACCGGGCAGCCGTAGCGCGGCGTACCGCGCACCAGCGGCAGCTTGGCCGGGTTGGCCTTGCGCAGCCGTGCCATGCCGACGCTGCCCAATTGCGCCGGGCCGATGTCGGGGACGATGCCCGACAGGTCGCGCAGCTTGCCGTCGAGATCGACGAGGCCAGGCTTTTCCTTGCCGGGGTTGCCATAGCGAACGAGTTTCATTGTTCTTGCCTTTCTTGCTTGTTGATTTTCAGTAGGTTGAGCGGCCGCCCGACAAGTCGAAAACGCCCCCGGTGGTGAACGAACAATCTTCGGTGCACAGCCAGCACACCATCGCCGCGATCTCCTCCGGCGTGCCGAAGCGGCCCATCGGGATCTTGGAAAGCATGAACTGGATGTGCTGCTCGGTCATCTGCGCGAACATACCGGTTTTCACCGCGGCCGGGGTGACGCAGTTGACCCGCACGCCGGTGTCCGCCAATTCCTTGCCGAGCGACTTGGTCAGGGCGATGACTGCCGCCTTGCTGGCGCTGTACGCACTGGCGTTGGGGTTGCCCTCCTTGCCGGCGACCGAGGCGATGTTGACGATGCGGCCATAGCCGGCGCCCTGCATGAGCGGCACGATTTCGCGGCAGCAATAGAACAGGCCGTTGAGGTTGATCTCCATGACCTCGCGCCACGCATCCACGGGATAGTCCCAGACCTTCGTGTTCGGTCCGGTGATGCCGGCGCTGTTGACCAGTGCGTCGATGCGCGCGTTGTGCTGCAGCGTCGTTTTCACTGCGGCCTGTACCGATTCGTGCCGCGAGACATCCAGCTCCACCGCGTTCGCCTGTGCGCCGAGCGCGGAGGCCGCGTCGCGTGCTGTGGCGATGTCGCGGTCCCAGATCGTCACGCTGCCACCTGACGCGATCAGCCGCTGCGCAATGGCATAGCCCAGGCCGGTCGCGCCACCGGTGACGACCGCGTGCCGGCCCTTGAAATCAAGCTGATTCATATCGTGATGCCACCGTCGACGGCGTAAGCCTGCCCGGTGACGAAAACGGACTCGTCACTGGCCAGGAACACCACGAGCGGCGCGATCTCATGCGCCTGCGCGAGCCGGCCCATCGGCTGGCGCGCGACGAAAGCCTTGCGCGCGGCATCGGGATCGGCATTGGCGTTGATGCGGTCGGCAAGCGAAGGCGTGTCCACCGTGCCGGGGCAGATGGCGTTGCAGCGGATGCCGTCGGCGACGAAGTCGGCCGCGACGCTCTTGGTGAGCCCGATCACCGCCGCCTTGGTCGTCCCGTAGATGAAGCGGTTGGGCAGGCCCTTGATGCTGCTGCACACGCTGGCCATGTTGATGATGCTGCCCCCACCGGCCTCCAGCATCCTGGGCAGCACCGCCTGGATCGCCCAGAACTGCGAGCGCACGTTCAGGTTGAGCGCGAAGTTCCACTCCTCGTCGGTCGCCTGCAAGGCCGTCCCGCTGTGCACGAAGCCTGCGCAGTTGAACAAGACGTTCAGCGCCGGCAGCGTAGCGACCAGCCGTTCGATGGCGCCCCGGTCCAGCACGTCGAGCATGACGGCACGCACCCCATCGATGCCTTCGTAGCTGTCCAGCAGCTTCGGGTTGATGTCGGTTGCCCAGACCTGCGCGCCTTCGGCCGCCAGGGCCAGCGCGCTCGCCCGCCCGATGCCCTGCCCCGCGGCAGTGACGAGTGCGGTCTTTCCTTTGAGTCTCATGAGTTCTCCACCTGGTTGGGCAGGGTTTTGCCCGATGCCCGAAGGCTGCTTGCAGCGATCATAATTGGTCTGACCACTTGGCCACTTCCGGCTAAACCCTTAAATCCAAATTTCGCTCATGCCGCTGCAAACCGTCGAGCCGCAACGCCTGTACCGGCAAATCGCCGAACAGCTGCGCACGCTCATGACCGCCGGCGAGTTCGTGCCCGGTAGCCGTTTGCCGGCCGAACGCGACCTGGCCAAGCAGCTCGGCGTGAGCCGCCCCTCGGTGCGAGAAGCCTTGATTGCCCTGGAGGTCGAAGGCTGGGTCGAGGTACGCACGGGCTCGGGCGTCTATGTGCTCGAGCGGGCCGGGCGCATGAACGGCAGCGATCGGAAGATTCCGCCCACCGAATGGGGCCCGCTTGAACTGATCCGTGCGCGGCGCGTGATCGAAGGCGAGATCGCCTCGCTCGCGGCGATGCAGGCCAAGCGCAAGCATATTCAGGCGATCCGCGACGCGATCGACCTGATGCTCGAAGACACCAATCGCAACGTCGCGCCACTTGCAGGTGACCGCGCATTTCACACAGCCATCGCTCAGGCCTGCGACAACGTGGTGCTGCTCGAAACCGTGCAGACGTTCTGGGACGCGCGGCGCGGTCCGCTGTTTGAGCGGCTGGGCGACTACTTCGAAACCGTGCCGTCCTGGCGCATGGCCATCGCCGAACACGAAGCCGTGCTGGCAGCGATCCGCGCCCATGACGCCCAGGGCGCCCGTGCCGCGATGCAAGCACATATGGACAAGTCCCATTCCCGGTTTAGCGCGAGCTGGCGCCGCGCCAATTCTTCTTGACCGCCCAGCAGTATTTCCAGGAGACACCACATGCAGAAGCGCTTCACCTTGAAACTCATGGCCGCCTGCGCGGCTTTCGCCGCCGTCGCCGGCCCAGGCATCGCCCAGGCACAGACCAAGCTCAAATGGGCCCACGTCTACGAGACCTCCGAGCCGTACCACAAATGGTCGGTATGGGCCGGCGAGGAATTCAAGAAGCGCACCAACGGCAAGTTCGAGGTCCAGGTGTTCCCGGCTTCCAGCCTGGGCAAGGAAAGCGACATCAACCAGGGCCTGCAGCTTGGCACCGTGGACATCATCCTGACGGGCGCGTCGTTCGCTTCCAACTCCTACCCGCGCCTGGCAGTGAGCTACTACCCGTTCACCTTCCGCGATGCCGACCACGTGATCGCCTACGGCAAGAGCGACGTGTTCAAGGAGCTGACCGAAGGCTACAAGAAGGCCACCGGCAACACCGTGACCGCCCTCACGTACTACGGCGCGCGCCACGCCACCAGCAACAAGCTGTTCAAGAACTGCGACGAGATGAAGGGCCTGAAGATGCGCGTGCCCGATTCGCCGGCGTACACCGCGCTGCCGCGCGCTTGCGGTGCCAACCCGACGCCCATCGCCTTCGCCGAGGTGTATCTCGCGCTGCAGAACGGCACAGTCGATGCGCAAGAGAATCCGCTGCCCACCATCGAAGCCAAGAAGTTCTACGAAGTTCAGAAGAACATCATTCTCACCGGCCATATCTCCGATGCGTTGTTGACGGTGATTTCGCCCAGCACGCTGGGCAAGATGAGCCCGGCCGAGCAAAAAATCCTGGCGGACGTGACGCAGGAAGCCGCCGTCAACGCCACCAACGACATCCGCAAGCGTGAAGGCGAGTTGGTGGAAGAGTTCAAAAAGAAGGGCATCAACGTGGTCACCGTCGACCGCAATGACTTCCAGCAGCGCGTGCTCAAGGCCATCACCTTCGAATCGATGAAGCTGGACAAGAAGGACTGGGACCGCGTCGTCGGCATCAAGTAGTTTTCGGCCGCATGACGATCGAAACCATTGACGAAATGGCCCCCGTGATGGGGGCCGACGGTGAGTTCCACGCGCAGGACGAAGCGGTGGATCTCTCCGGCACCAAGCCGGAGGCCTGGGTGGCCCTCGGATTCTTCTGGGTGCTGGGACTCACCGTTTTCTACCAGTTCTTCACGCGTTACGTGATGAACGATTCTGCCGCCTGGACCGAGGAGATCGCCCGCTACTTGTTGATCGCGGTGGTGTTCACCGGCGCGGCCATCGGTGTGGTGAAGAACAACCACATCCAGGTGGATTTCTTCTACAAGTTCATGCCGAAAACCATGGCTCGCGCGATGGCTACCGCCGTCGATGTGCTGCGCGTTGGCTTCTTCGCGGCGGCCACGGTGCTCACCGTGATGATGATGGTCAAGCTGGGCAGCAACTCGCGCATGACCATGGTCGATTTGCCGATGAACTGGATCTACGGCGTGTGCATGCTGGGCTTCGCGGTCATGGCTTTCCGCTCGGTGCAGATCGCCCTGTTTCACCGCAGGCGCGGGTACACGGTGCTGGAGCGCCCCGAGTCGTCGATGGACGACAAATAAGAAGAACGCAAGAACGAAACTCCATGCTGAAAATCATCTTCCTCGTGCTCATGAGCGGTGGCATCCCGGTCGCCATCGCCATGGCCGGCTCGGCCTTGCTCTACATCTGGTGGACGGGCACCCTCCCGGGCTTCGTGGTGATCCACCGCATGGTCAGCGGCATCGACAGCTTTCCGCTGCTCGCCGTGCCGTTCTTCATCCTGGCCGGCAATCTGATGAACAACGCCGGCATCACCAACCGCATCTACAACTACGCGCTCGCGCTGGTCGGCTGGCTCAAGGGCGGCCTGGGCCACGTCAACGTGGTGGGCTCGGTGGTGTTCGCCGGCATGAGCGGCACGGCAATCGCCGACGCCGCCGGCCTGGGCACCATCGAGATCAAGGCCATGACGGACCATGGCTACAGCAAGGAATTCGCCGTGGGCGTGACGGCCGCCTCGGCCACGCTGGGCCCCATCATCCCGCCCAGCCTGCCTTTCGTCATCTACGGAATGATGGCCAACGTGAGCGTGGGCGCATTGTTCCTGGCGGGCATCCTGCCGGGCATCCTGATGGCGGGGCTGATGATGCTGACGGTCGCGTACTTCGCCCACAAGAACGGCTGGGGCGCGGACATCAAGTTCGAATGGCCCCGCGTCATCAAGGCGCTGGCTGAAACCCTCGTGGTGATCGGCTGGCCGCTGATGCTGTGGGTGCTGATCGTCAAGTTCGGTTTCCCTGCGCAGATCACAGTGTTCGCCGGCCTGCTGGTGCTGTTTGCCGCCGACAAGTTTTTCGGTTTCCAGGCTGTGCTGCCCATCATGACGCCCGTGCTGCTGATCGGCGGCATGACCACCGGCATCTTCACGCCCACCGAGGGCGCGATCGCGGCCTGCCTGTGGGCCATGGTGCTGGGCCTGGCCTGGTACCGCACGCTCAACTGGAAGATGTTCGTCAAGGTCTGCCTGGACACGGTGGAAACCACGGCCACGGTGCTGTTCATCGTTGCCGCCGCCAGCATCTTCGGCTGGATGCTCACTGCCACGGGCGTGACGGCCGCGATCTCGCAGTGGGTGCTGGGCTTCACGAACGAAGCGTGGGTGTTCCTGCTGCTGGCCAACCTGCTGATGCTGTTCGCGGGCTGCTTCCTGGAGCCTACCGCCGCCATCACGATCCTCGTGCCCATCCTGATGCCGATCGTGCAGCAGTTGGGCATCGATCCGGTGCACTTCGGCCTGGTCATGGTGCTCAACCTGATGATCGGGCTGCTGCACCCGCCGATGGGCATGGTGCTGTTTGTGCTGGCACGGGTGGCGAAGCTTTCCGTGGAGCGCACGACGATTGCCATCCTGCCCTGGCTCGTGCCGCTGCTGGGTTCCCTCGTGGTCATCACATACTTCCCCAAGCTTGTGCTCTGGTTGCCCAAGATGTTCTATTGAATCCATGCGGCAGACGCAACCCTGTCCCCGTAACTGATCATGACTCCTTTCATTCGACTCCATCCCGAAGACGACGTCCTCATCGCACGCAGCCAGCTCGTGGGCGGCACGCAGGCCGAGAACGTCGTCATCAAGGGCCTCATTCCGCCCGGCCACAAAGTGGCGACACGCGCCATCGCCACGGGCGAACCCGTGCGCCGCTACAACCAGATCATCGGCTTCGCCAGCAAGCCCATTGCTGCCGGCGAACATGTGCACACCCACAACCTGGTGATGGGCGACTTCGAGCGCGACTACGCTTTCGGCGCCGACGTGAAGCCGCAGGCGCCGTTGAAGCAGGCCACCTTCATGGGCATCAAGCGGGCCGACGGCCGCGTTGCGACCCGCAACTACATCGGCATCCTGTCCAGCGTCAACTGCTCGGCCACGGCCGCGCGTGCAATTGCCGATCACTTCTCGCGGAAGAACCACCCGGAGGTATTGGCGGGTTACCCCAACATCGATGGTGTAGTGGCGCTCACGCATGGCACCGGCTGCGGCATGGCCACGGAGGGGATGGGCATGCAGATCCTCGAGCGAACGCTCGCCGGATACGCAACTCATGCGAATTTCTGGGGCGTGCTGGTCGTGGGGCTCGGCTGCGAAGCCAACCAGATCAACGCGTGGCTGGCTCACAGCAGCCTGCGCGAAGGCGACACGCTCAAGGTCTTCAACATCCAGGACACGGGCGGCACGCGCAAGACGGTCGAGAAGGGCATCGCCCTCATCCAAGAGATGCTGCCTCGGGCGAATGACGTGAAGCGCGAACCCTGTAGCGCGGCGCACATCACGATCGGTTTGCAGTGCGGCGGCTCCGACGGCTACTCGGGCATCAGCGCCAACCCGGCGCTGGGCGCGGCTGTGGATTTGCTGGTGGCGCACGGCGGCACCGCCATTCTGTCCGAGACTCCCGAGATCTACGGTGCCGAGCACCTGTTGACGCGCCGCGCGGTCAAGCGCGAAGTCGGCGAGAAACTGCTCGAGCGCATCAAATGGTGGGAGCACTACACCGAGGTCAACGAAGGCGAAATGAACAACAACCCCTCACCCGGCAACAAGGCCGGGGGCCTCACGACCATCCTGGAAAAGTCGCTGGGCGCCGTGGCCAAGGGCGGCACCACCAACCTGCAGGCGGTGTACGAATACGCGGAGCCGGTGAAGGACCACGGCTTCGTCTACATGGACACGCCGGGCTACGACCCCGTGAGCGCCACGGGCCAGGTCGCCGGCGGCGCCAACATGATCTGCTTTACCACCGGCCGCGGCTCGGCCTACGGTTGCGCGCCCTCGCCTTCGCTCAAGCTCGCCACCAACTCCGCGCTGTGGCTGCGGCAGGAAGAAGACATGGACATCAACTGCGGCGAGATCATCGACGGCAGGGCTTCGATCCAGGAAATGGGCCAGCGGATTTTCGAATTGGTGCTGGCCACGGCATCAGGCGAGCTTTCCAAGAGCGAGAAACACGGCTATGGGCAGAACGAATTTGTGCCCTGGCAGGTCGGCGCGGTGATGTAGGGCCCATGCGATGACGCAAACCATCCAAGCCACGGCGCTGCGTACGCAAGTCGCTTCGATCATCATGGCGGCCGGCAGCAAGCCGGAAGAAGCAAAGACCGTCGCCGACAACCTCGTGCTGGCCAACCTGAGCGGCCACGACTCGCACGGTGTGGGCATGGTGCCCCGCTATGTGGACGCGGTTCTCGAAGGCGGGCTCAAGCCCAATGCCAGCATCAAGGTCACGTTGGACGGCGGATCGCTGCTGTCTCTGGACGGCAAGCGCGGCTACGGGCAAGTCGTCGGCGAACAGGCGATGGCGCTGGGCATGGCGCGTGCCAAAGAACTGGGCAGCTGCATCCTGGCGCTGGCCAACGCGCACCACCTCGGCCGCATCGGGCATTTCGCGGAAATGGCGACGTCGCATGGCCTCGTGTCACTTCACTTCGTCAACGTGCAATCGCGCCCCGTGGTCGCGCCGTGGGGTGGCGCCGACGGACGCTATGGCACCAACCCCTGCTGCATCGGCGTGCCGCTCAAGGGCCGCGAGCCTTTCGTGCTCGACTTCGCGACCAGCCGCGTGGCGCAAGGCAAGATGCGCGTTGCGCACAACGAAGGGCGCGAGGTCGAGCCCGGTTACCTGATCGACGAGACGGGCCATCCCACCACCGACCCCGGCGTGGTGGTCGTGCCTCAGGCCAATGGCCTGTTCGGCGCGCTGATGGCATTTGGCGAGCACAAGGGGTATGGCCTTGCGGTCGCCTGCGAGCTGCTGGGTGGCGCGCTCACGGGCACCGGCACTTGGCACCAGCCTGCCGACAGCCGGCGCTCTGTGATCAACGGGATGCTCACTGTCCTGATCGATCCGCAGAAGCTCGGGACTCGGGCCAGCTTCGAGAAGGAAGCCGTGGCGTTCGTCGACTGGCTGAAGCAAAGCCCGCCGGCGCCCGGCTCCGACGGCGTGCTCATCGCCGGCGAGCCTGAACGCGCGGCGCGCATCGGGCGCGAGAAAGAAGGCATCGCCATCGACGAGACGACGTGGGGCGAGATCGTGGCGGCGGGCGCAAAAGTGGGAGTCGATCTGTCATTGCCAACTTGATCCGGCACGACAGCCTCCTTCAAGCGATCGGCAACAGGGGAAGCGCCCGCACCACATCATTCGCAACAGGAAAGATCCGGTCGCCCGCGCGCGGTTCGATCCGGTGCATTCCCGTGAAGCTGCCGAAGGCCGGCAACACGCCGGTCGCATATTCAGGCAGCGCGCCGGTGTCATCCCCAAACCAGAAACACGGCAGGCGCAAGCGCTCGAACGCGCGCCCGCTCACGCTGATGCAGGGGTGCCAATGCCCGGCCAGCACGTACGCACCGTCGATGGCCTGGGGATGATGGCAAAGCGCGAACGGCGCCAGCGGCAGCGGTTCGTCGACCACGTGGATTCCCAGACTCTCCGGCGGATCGCCGGCCCGGTCGTCGTGGTTTCCGCGCACCAGCGTCAGTTCCAGATCGGCATGCCGCTCGCGCCAGCGCTGCAGCGTGCCGAGGGTGCCCGCCGCATGAGAGCGGCGCGAGTGCAGGAAGTCGCCCAGGAAGACGATGCGGCGAGCTCGCGTGTCCAGGACCACCGCAGACAGTTGGTCCAGTGTCTCGGTGGTGGTGCCCTGGGGCACGGGCACGCCGAGCTTGCGAAAGCTGACAGCCTTGCCGAAATGCGCATCGGCGACGAGCAGGGTTTGCTCGGCGGACAGCAGCGCGGCGCCACTGGGATGAAGGACGACGTCGGCGCCGGCGACACGGATTCTGAGCATTGGGGGTATTGCTCCCTCTCCCCCTGGGAGAGGGTTGGGGTGAGGGCACGCATCGCGCGCCCATCCAAGAATCTACAGCATGCGCGCGAGCGTCGCTTCCAGGTGCTCCGAAGGGGCGCGCTTGAAACCCGAGCGCGCGAAGCGTTGCAGCCGGCCCACCGCAAAGGCCGTGAGCATCGACGCGCGCACCTGGGCATCCAGGCTCGGCGTGGCCGAGCCGTCGCCATCGGCCACGTTGCGCAAGCTCTGCTTGAGCGTCGACTCGATCTTGTCGAAGAACTGGTTCATGCGCTGCTGAAGACGCTCGTTCTCGAACACCAGCGCGTCGCCCACCATCACGCGTGTCATGCCCGGGTTCTTTTCGGCAAATTGCAGCAGCATGGCCACCGTCTTGGCGGCCTGCTGGGTGCCTACCGTCTCTCGCTCACCGATCTGGTTCACCAGGGTGAAGACACTTTGCTCGATGAATTCGATGAGGCCCTCGAACATCTGCGCCTTGCTGGCGAAGTGGCGATACAGCGCCGCTTCGCTCACTTCCAGGCGGGCCGCCAGCGCGGCCGTGGTGATGCGCTCGGCGCCGGGTTGCTCCAGCATCGTCGCCAGCGCCTGCAGGATCTGCACACGCCGCTCGCCGGGCTTGGGGCGCTTGCGCGCCGGCGCGGCCACTTCCTGGGCGACGGGGGAATCAGTGCTGCTCAAATCGGCGTCAGGCATGGGCGTGCAAAAGAT
The DNA here is from genome assembly GCF_003797765.1 of Ramlibacter sp. WS9. Classification (GTDB taxonomy): domain Bacteria; phylum Pseudomonadota; class Gammaproteobacteria; order Burkholderiales; family Burkholderiaceae_C; genus Ramlibacter. The sequence continues at coordinate 28,067 of NZ_RKMB01000004.1, forward strand.
GTGTTGAATTGATTCTCGCACAGCCCGGACTAGGGGTTTGCGCGTATTCACTTCCGTTTTTGCGGCCTGCGCGCCAAGTGCGTGCTTACCCCGCGAACAGCAGCGAGACCTTCAGCCCCCGCCCGCCGGCGCCCGACTGCAGTTCGAGGTGGGTGTGGTGTACGCGCGCGATTTCATCCGCGATGGCCAGGCCCAGCCCGTTGCCCTCCCCCTCCGTGCCCTTGACTCGGTAGAAGCGCTCCAGCGCGTGCTGGCGTTCAGCGGGCGCGATGCCCGGACCATCGTCTTCCACCTCCAGGAACGCGTGGCCATCACGCTGGCCGCAATGGATCGTCACTGTGCCGCCCGCAGCCGTGTACTTCACCGCGTTGTCCACCAGGTTGCCGAGCAACTCGCGCAGCAGCCACTCGTGGCCCATGACCTGCGCGGGCTGTGCATCCAGGCCCAGATCGATCCGCTTGGCGGTCGCCGCGTCCAGGTGCGCCTCGAGGATGGCACCGCACAGCTCCTTCAAGTCGACCCGCTGCATGGGCTGCGCCTGCATGGTGCGGGCGTCGGCACGCGACAGGGCCAGCAACTGGTTCGCCAATTGCGACGTGCGCCGTGTGGCGCCCCGCAACTTGTTGACCTGCTCCGTGCGTACGCGGACCATTCCATCGGCCGGACTGGCCGCGTTGGCGGCCTGGGCCCAGGCTTCCACCTGGGCTTGCAGGCCGGCGAGCGGCGTGCGCAGCTGGTGCGCGGCGTCGGCGATGAACCGGCGCTGGCTTTCGGCCTGGGCATTCACCAGGCCGAACAGGCGATTCAGGGACTGGACGAGCGGCCGCACCTCCTCCGGGGATGCGCGTTCGTCGATGGCCGTCAGGTCGCGCGGCGAGCGGCGTTCCACCGCGTCGCGCAGCTCGAACAGCGGCCGCAACGCCCGCTCGACCGCCCAGCGCACCGCGAAAGCAGCAGCCGCCACAAGAAACAGGTTGGGCAGAAGCACCTTGAACAGGATAGCGCGCGCCCATTGCTGGCGCGGGTCGGAGCCGTCCGCCAGGACCACAGTGACCTCGCCGATCACAGTCTGCTGGCGCTGGCGCACGATGCGCCACGTGGTGCCCAGCTTTTCTTCGCTGTGGAACTCGGCTTCATGCGTGGTCGGCGGCAGCCCGGCGAGCCAGGGTTCGCCCCGGAGCGATTTGCCGTCCGCGTCCGAGATCGCATAGGAGTGGTCCGTGCCCTTGATGAACTCCTCGACCGCGGGCGCCAGCAGCAGCACCGGCGGGTCGCCCGGCTCCCGCCCCGCGCCGATCACCGAGTCCGCCAGGAGCGGCACGAGGGCCAGCAGGCGCTGGTCCTGCTGGGCGGCGACGTTGTCGGCGGATCGGTAATCGAACCACGCGTTCAGCAGCGCCAGCAGGATCAGCGGCGTGATCAGCATAACCAGCAGCCGCCGGCGCAGGCCCGAAGTCATGCCCAGGCTGTCGCTGCCGCGCGCCGGGCGCCGGATGCCGATGAAAGGCAGGTTCACGGCGCGCGGGGCTCGTCGATCTCCAACCGGTAACCGAAGCCGCGGATCGAGCGCAGCGCCACGCCGTGCGGCTCGAGCTTGCCGCGCAGGCGCGAGATGTAGACCTCCACCGCATTGGGCGTGATCTCCTTGTCCCACCCGGTCAAGGCCTGCAGCAGCTTGTCCTTGCTGGCGGGCTTGGGAGCGTTGATCAGGAGATATTCCATCACTGTCCACTCCCGCGGGCCCAGCTCGATGAGCGTGGTCTGCCCGCCATGATGGGCGCTGGCACGGCGGTTGGCCGTGTCCAGCTCGATCGGGCCGAAAGTCAGGACCGCCGTGTTGGCCGCCTGCGAGCGGCGGAGCAGCGCGCGCAGGCGCGCCAGCAGCTCGGGCAGCTCGAAAGGCTTGATCATGTAGTCGTCGGCGCCCAGGTCGAGGCCTTGCACGCGGTCGGACAGCGCGTCGCGTGCGGTCAGGATCAGCACCGGCATGGCGTGGTTGGCCATCTCCGGCCGGCGCAGACGCTTGGTGAGTTCCAGGCCGTCCATGTGCGGCAGGCCGATGTCGATGATGGCGGCGTCGAAGGCTTCGGTGCGCAGCACTTCCTCCGCGCGCTCGCCGCTGCCCACCCAGTCAACGGCATAGCCGGCGTCGGTCAGCCCCAGCTTGATGCCGCTGGCCACCATCACGTCGTCTTCCACGAGCAGCAGCCTCATAGGGCGTACCTCTTTGGTTTGTCTCCTGGCCCAAGGGTAGCGCGTGCCGACTTGCGGAACGCTGACGCCCCTGCCTTAGTGTGACCGGATCATCGTCCCGTAAGCTTGGTCCGTGAGGATTTCCAGCAGCAGCGCGTGCGGCACGCGCCCGTCGACGATGTGCACCGAATTCACTCCGCTCTTGGCGGCATCCAGCGCGCCGGCGATCTTCGGCAGCATGCCGCCCGAGATGGTGCCGTCGGCGAACAGCTCGTCGATCTCCCGCGCGCTGAGGTTGGTGAGCAGCTTGCCGGCCTTGTCCAGCACGCCGGGCGTATTGGTGAGCAGCAGCAGCTTTTCAGCCTTGAGCACGGTGGCGAGCTTGCCGGCCACTACATCGGCGTTGATGTTGTAGCTCTCGTTGCCCTCGCCGAAACCGATCGGGCTGATGACGGGGATGAACTGGTCGTCCTGCAGGGCCTTGACGACGCTTGGATCGATCGAGACGATGTCGCCGACTTGCCCGACGTCGTGCTCCTTGCTTGGGTCGGTGTTGTCCACCATCTTGAGCTTCTGCGCGCGGATCAACCCGCCGTCGCGTCCCGTCAGGCCCACGGCTTTTCCGCCGGCCTGGTTGATCAGTCCCACGATGTCCTGCTGCACCTCGCCCGCCAGGACCCACTCGACCACTTCCATGGTCTCGGCGTCTGTGACGCGCATGCCCTGGATGAACTGCCCCTTCTTGCCCAGGCGGCTGAGAGCGGCCTCGATCTGCGGGCCGCCGCCGTGCACCACCACCGGGTTCATGCCCACCAGCTTGAGCAGCACCACGTCTTCAGCGAAGTCGGCCTGCAGTTCCGGGTCGGTCATGGCGTTGCCGCCGTACTTGATCACCATGGTCTTGCCATGGAAGCGGCGGATGTAGGGCAGCGCCTGGGCCAGGATTTCGGCTTTGTCGCGCGGTGCGATGGAGGAAACGTCGGTCATGGCGGTGCGTGGTGGGAGGTTTTCCGCAAATTGTGCCCGAAGCGCTAGCGGCGCAACCAGCGGGGAACCTTGAACCGCACGATGCTGATGTAGGACCATACGTAGGAAACGATGAACAGCGCGGTGAAACCCATGAGCATCGGCGTGTTGTTCCAGAACACCACCGCGGGCATCACGGTGAGCAGTGTGAAGCCCCAGAGATACGGCGACGTGCGGTTGTTGCGCATGAGCATGCGGCGCGCCTCGTCGTCGTCGAACACCCCGCGCACGATGCGCCGGTAGATCAGCTGGTGGAAGTGCAATGCATCGGCCACGCCCGGCGACTGGCCGCGCATCAACTTGCGGTAAATGGAAAACAGCGTTTCCCAGACGGGATAGATCAGCAGCAGGATCGGGAACCACGGCGAGACAACCGGGTAGCGCTGCACCAGCAGGACAGAAGCCACCGCGATGGTCACGCCCCACAGGTAGGCCCCGCCGTCGCCGGCGAAGATCAGGCCGCGCGGATAGTTCCACAGCAGGAAGCCGGCTGTGGCGCCGGCCACCACCAGCACGATGCCCGCGAGCTGCCGGTCGCCGGCCAGCAGGCTCACGTAGGCTAGCGCGAAGCAGCAGATCAACGCGACGATGCCGGCCAGCCCGTTGTAGCCGTCGATCAGGTTGAACGCGTGCGGCAGCCCCGCCACGGCGAACACGGCAAACAGAATTCCGGGCCAGGGCGTGGCGGTCCACCACCCTTCCAGGAACGCGATGCCCAGGCTGGGGATGCTCAGCGCAAGCACCCAGCTCGCCAGCAGCCCCGCCACCACCGTGAAAGCGAGCCGCCAGCGCGCCGTCAGGCGGTGCGTCAGGTCTTCGCCCACGCCTCCCGCGACCGCCACCATGACGACGGACCACCAGGCGAGGCCCATCGCCGGTGAAAGATGGATCTTGTTGGGCACCTTCAGCAAGGGTTCGGCGATCACGATCCAGGCCCAGCCCACGGTGCAACCCACCATCATGGCGACCCCACCCAGGCGAGGCACATGCCCGGCGTGGAACCGCTGCGGCATGGTCAGGCTGTAGCGATGGCTATGGGTCCGCGCATACCGCAGCAACAGCGCGCAGACGATGGCCGAGACCGCCCCGCACAGAATCAATAGAATGAGCATGCCCTCTTCGCTGTCCCCTTGTGATGGGCGATTCTCTCATCCCATGAAGATCCTCCTTTTCGGCGCCGACGGCCAGTTGGGCCGGCAGTTGCGGCGCGCCCTGCCTGCGCTGGGCGACGTCACGGCGCTGACACGCGGCTCGACTCCCTGGTGCGGGGACTTGACCGACGCCGAAGGCATAGCGCGCACGGTGCGCGAGCTGCGGCCGGACGCCATCGTCAACGCGGCCGCTTACACCAACGTGGACGGCGCGGAAAGCGATGCGGACGCCGCCTTCCGGGTGAACGCGCGAGCCTGCGAAACATTGGCCGTGGAAGCGGCGCGCGCAGGTGCATGGCTGGTGCACTATTCGACCGAATACGTCTTCGACGGCCATGGCGAGCGCCCCTGGACAGAGACCGATCGCACGGCACCGCTGAACACCTACGGGCAAAGCAAATTGGCTGGCGAGCAGGCCGTCATGGCGCATTGCCCGCGTCACCTGATCCTGCGAACGAGTTGGCTGTTCGACACGTGGGGCGACAGCTTTCTGAAGTGGGTCATCCAGGCCGCGGGGCAGCGCGCGCGGCTGGACGTTGTCGCCGACCAATGGGGCGCCCCGACGCGTTCGGCACTGGTGGCCGATGTCACGGCCCAACTGCTGCGCACCGTTCAGCCATCACAGGCAGGTATCTATCACGTGAGTGCGGCGGGAGAAGCCAGCCGGCACGGCATGGCCGTCTTTGCCTTGGAATGCGCGCGCCGGCATGGCATGCATCTTCAGGCCGGGCCGGGCGATGTGGGTGCAGTGACGTCGGCCGCGTTTCCGCGCCCGGCGGCGCGGCCGGCGAATTCACGCCTGGACACGAGCCGCTTGCGAACCACCTTTGGCGTCGCTTTGCCGCCATGGCAAGAGGGCGTCGACGCGGTTGTTTCCGAGTGGGCGACGGCGCGCACGGCTCAATCTTAGTGCGAGCCCTGCGCGAAAACGTGACTTGTTCCACGGTGGGGGAAACGGGTTGTATCTCCACGGTAACACCAGCCTTCGCGCGGGGAGCGAACTCTAGAATGCAGGGCTCATGTACGAAGTATCCAATCGCACCACCGCGCCATACAGCAGCATCTGCTACATCTCCTGCGAGTGGGCAGATGGTTCGGTGACGCGCGCCTCGGGCGTGATCATCGGGGCCAACGATGTGCTCACCGCCCACCACGTGGTGTACGACGCGAGCCTCGGCGGCTACGCGACCCGCATCACCATCAGCCCCGGCGCGGACACCTCGCCTTTCAGCACACCCTACGGCAGCCATAGCGACGTGAGCGTGATCTACGCCCGCACGGCCAACTGGGATCCGGATGGCGACGGCTTGCTGTATGCGCACGAATCGCAATACGACATGGCCGTGCTCGGCCTCGGCAGCACCGCGGTGAGCGCCCAGGCGGGCTGGGTCGGCATCTCGAATTTCGCCGGCGATTTCAGCGGCAAGATCGACGGCTACCCCGCGCGCGGGACTGGCCTGATGGAAGAGCCTGTCTTCGCCGACGCGTCGGCGAGTGTCGGCGTGTACGACATCGGCTTCAGCCTCGGCCCCGGCGCCTCGGGCGGCCCGTTGCTGCGCACCGATGGCAGCGGCACCTATGTCACGGGCGTGCTCTCGAGCGGGAATGCCGATTTCAGCCATTCGACCTATGCCGCCCTGTTCGGGCCGGGCAACTGGACCTGGATCAACAACGCACTCACGGCGAACAACAGCGTGTTGCCTGGCGGGGGCGGCACGGGCGGCGTTCCGCTTTCCGGAAGCGAAGCCGGCGCCATCACCTACATCGGCTCGGGCAGCAATGATTCGGTTATCGGCACAGTCGCCAACGAGACGCTGCGCGGCGGAGCGGGCACCGATTCGCTGAACGGCCTGGGCGGCATCGACACCGCGCTCTTTCTGTACGCCCGCAACGAATACCGTTTGGGCCACAGCGTGGGCAACATCACGGTGTACGACACCCTGGGCGACGAGGGCACCGACACGCTGCAGGGCATCGAGCACCTGTCGTTCGAAGACATGACGGTGAACCTCGGGATCGGCGCCGCCTCGCACACCATCGCGCCGTCGCAGCTGAAGCTGCTCGAAGAGCTCTACGTGGCATTCTTCAACCGTGTGCCCGAAGCCGACGGCCTGGCTTACTGGATCGAGCAAAGCCGCGTCGGTGTCTCGATCAACCAGATCGCCGACGCTTTCTATGCGGCGGCGCTGCAGTACCCGTCGCAGACCGGTTACAGCAGCGGCATGAGCCACACCGCCTTCGTCAACACCATCTACCGCAATGTGCTCGGCCGCGAAGACGGCGGCGACGCGGAAGGCGTGGCGTACTGGAGCAACGCGCTGGCCAACGGTTCACAGACCCGCGGCGCACTCGTCACGAAAATGCTCGACTCGGCACACACATTCAAAGGCAACGCGACCTGGGGCTGGGTGGCCGACCTGCTGGACAACAAGGCAGCGGTCGCGCAGCGTTTCGCGGTCGAGATGGGCCTCGGTTACAAGACCGCGGAAGAGTCGGTGGCCAACGGCATGCTGATCGCCGATGCCGTCACGCCCACCGATATCAGCGTGGCCATCTCGCTGATTGGTGTCGACGATCCCTTCTCGACTTTGGGTTGATGGCTCCGCCGGTTCGGTGAACCGGGCGCATCACTCGAGCGGCGGATGCTTCATGCTTGCGTTCGCGAGCGCGATGAAGTGCGGATTGAGGATCGGCCGGTCCAGGCCATAGGTGAGCGGTTGTCCCTGCGCGTCGAGCACAGCGCCGCCGGCATGCTCCAGCACGGCTTGGCCGGCAGCTGTGTCCCACTGGCATGTCGGCCCGTGGCGCGGGTAAATGTCTGCCTGCCCTTGCGCGATGCGGCAGAACTTGAGAGAACTGCCGGCCGCCACGAAAGTGTGTTCGACTTCGAGCTGTGCCAACCACCGCGACAGCGCCTCGCTCGCGTGGGAGCGGCTGCCCAGCACCCGCAGCGCGGCGCCTGGTGCGGGCCCTGAAATGTTGAACAGCGAGACGGACGCGCCGTCCGCCGTCTCCTGCCAAGTGCCCAAACCCTGCGCCGCGAAGAAGACCTCGCCGGTCGCGGGCGCGAGCACGACACCGGCGACAGGACGCCCGCCGCTGACCAGCGCGATGTTCACGGTGAACTCGCCGTTGCGCTTCAGGAACTCGCGGGTCCCGTCCAACGGGTCCACCAGGAAAAAATCGCCGCCCCGATCCGCGTCGGGCGAGACCGACTCCTCCGACAGGATGAACACCCCGGGGTATGCGCCTTCAAGGCCTTTGCGAATCACCGCGTCGGCGCGCAAATCGGCTTCGGTCAGCGGCGACGCATCGGCTTTCGACCACGCGGCGAAGTCGCTCGCGTAGACCGCCATGATCTCGCGCCCCGCTGCCTTGGCGATCGCGCAGAGCGCCTGCATGTCACGAGCGGTGAGGCTGTTCACGCGGGGCGACGCGTTTGCGCTTGGGTTCGAAAAAGATTGCGGCCCGTTATGGCTTTAGCCAGGAATCGACTTCGGAGATCGACACTTCGTTGCCGGTACCGGACAGCGTCTGCAGCCGGACACGCGCCAATGCGTACTGGTAGCGAGCCTGGGCCAGGTCGCGCAGGGCGACGAAGCGCTGCTCTTCGGCGTTGAGAACGTCCACCAGTGTGCGGCTGCCGCCTTCGAACGAACGGCGGTTCGAAACCACCAGGACGTCGTTCGAGCGCACCGCCTGCTCCAGCGCCCGGATGCGCAGCACGCCCTCGGTGACGCCGCGGAACTCCTTTTCGACGCGCAGCGTCAGGTCGCGCCGCGTGGCTTCCACGATTTGTTCGGCACGTTCGAGATCGGCGAGCGTCTGGCGAATCTGCGAACTGACGCCTCCGCCTGAATAGATCGGAACATTCAGCTGAAGGCCGATGGCCTTGTTCTTGTGCCGCGTGTCGATGCTGTTGACGCTGTCGCTGTTGCTGTACGTCCACTGCGCAATCGCATCCAGCGTGGGAAGGTGACCGGCGCGTGCCTTGTCGATCTCGTGCCGGGCTGCTTCGCGCTGGGCCTGGAGCGAACGCAGGTCGGGACTGTTCAACTCGGCACGTGCCGTCCAGTCTTCCAGCCGGTCGGGGTCGGGCCTCACCAGCTTCAGCCGGGCGGGGTCGATGCGCGCCAGCTGGGTCACCGGCTGATTCACCAGGACCTGCAGGGCGCGCCGGGTGTAATCCACGTGCTGGCGGGCTTCCAGCTCATTGGCCTGCACCAGGTCCAGCCGGGCCTGCGCTTCATCGACGTCCGTTCGCACCCCCGATCCACCGGCGAAGCGCTTGCGGGCCGCATCCAGCTGGGTGGTGTAGGTCTGCTTCTGTTGCATGACCAGTTCCAGCTGGTCCTGTGCAAGCAATGCCTCCAGGTAAGTGCTGGTCAGCCGCACTGCGAGGTTCTGCACTTCCTTTTCGAGCTGCGCATTGGCGTCGGCGACCTGCGCTTCGGCCTGCCGCACGTCCGCCCACTGGTAGGGCCGGTACAAGGGTTGCCGCACCGTGAGGGCGCGCGACCCGCTCATGTAGTCGCGTTCGGAATTGACGGGCTGGCCGCCGAGGCCCGGGGTCCTGCTGTCCAGGTCGTTCTTGTTGCGAGACGCGGAGACCGAGACGTTGGGCAGCAGCAGGGCGCGGGCTTGCGGCAACCGCTCGCGCCGCGAGTCGGCGCCGGCGCGCGCCGCGCGCAGCGTTGCGTCCTGCTCGAGCGCCGCGCGATACGCCTGTGCCAGCGTGAGGGTTGCGCCGGTCTGAGGCGTAGTGCCGGCGGCAGGCGCCGGCTGGGCCGCCGCGGGCGGAACGACCAGGACAGGGGCGGCCGCCAACAGGCAGCAGGCCATCAATCTTTGCATGTCTTATTCCTCTTTCATCGACGCCGCGATGCGCTTGGTCAGCGGATGCAGCAGGTAAACCAGGAGCGAGCGTTCGCCCGTTTTCAGCACCACTTCGACGGGCATGCCGGGCTGCATCACGTGCTTGCCCAGTTTCTTGTAGCCCTCGGGCGTGACGCTGACGCGCGACAGATAGTACTGGACGTTCGTTTGCTGATCGGTAAGCAAATCGCCGGAAACGGATACCACTTTGCCATCGAGCACCATGTGAGGCGAATGGGCGAAGGAGTTGAACCGGATGTCGACCGGCAATCCGGCGTGGACCCGGTCGATCAGGTTCGGCGCGATGCGGGTTTCGATCAGCAACAGCTCGTTTTCAGGAACGACGTCCAGCAACTTCTGGCCCGCCTGGATGACGGCGCCGACGGTCTGCACCGTCAACCCGACGACCTGTCCTGCCGCGGGCGACTTGATTTCGACGCGTCCCATGTCGTCCGCCAGTGCACGAAATTTGCCTTCGTCCGCTTGTGCTTCGCGAGCCACTTCGCCCAGTTGGCTTTCGACTTCCTTGAAGTATTCCTGTTGCCTCGAAATCAGCTTCTGCCTGTATTCGCCGATGCCGCTCTGCGCCCGCGCGATGTTGCCCAGCAGCTCCGCGATCGAGCCGTTCGAATCGGACACCATGCGTTCCAGTTCGAGCTGGCGGTTGCGCGGCGTATAGCCCTCTTTCACCAGTTCACGCGTGTGCTTGAGTTCGTCATGCAACAGCGCGATCTGGCTGCGCCGGTTCTCCAGCACCCCCTGGTAGGCACGGATCAGGGCCTGCTGGCCTTCGATGCCTTCCTGCAAACCGCGCATGTCGGCGCGCAGGGCGGATTTGCGCGACTGGAACAGCTGTTGCTGCGTGTCCATGTGGCCGCGGATCAGCGGATCACTCGCGGCGCTCACCAGGTCGGGGTGGAAAGTGATCGTGGCCGCCCCGGATTGCTCGGCAATCAAGCGTCCCTGCACGGCCCGGTTGCCGAGGTAGCGTTGGCGAACCGATTCGTATTGCGCGCGTGTCGCAGCCTCATCGAGCTTGATCAGGGGCTGGCCCTCGGTGACCCGGTCGCCCTCCCCGACCAGCACCTCCTTGACGATGCCCCCGGTGGGGTGCTGCACCGTCTTGCGCTTGGTATTGATAGCCACCATACCCGGGCTGGGCACGCCTTCGTCCAGCGGTGCAAAAGCCGCCCACGCCAGAAAGATGCCGAGGCCGGCGATGAGCGCCCACATGCCGATGCGGCTGGCCCTCTTCGGGTCGTTGGACGCCGGGGCAACGGGCTCCTTGACAGCGACCTCGGTCGGCTGGGAGGGATTGAGTAAATCAGACTTGACCATAAGACACTCGAGAGGTTGTGTTCACATGAAAACGAGAGGACCGGGCTCAGGCCGGCTGGGCCGAACCGATCGCGGGATTCGGCGGCTCCGTGCGGGGCGCGGCCGGGCGCGGACCGCGCAGGCCGGCCAGCACGCTTTCGCGCGGGCCGTCGGAAACGATCTGGCCGTCCTGCAGCAGGATCACGCGATCGGCCACGGCCACCGCGCTCGGGCGATGCGTGATGAGGAAAACAGTCTTGTTCTTCGCCTTGAGCTGGCGGATGGTGTTGATCAGGGCCACTTCCCCCGCTTCGTCGAGATTCGCGTTGGGTTCGTCGAGCACCAGCATGGCCGGGTAGCCATACACAGCGCGCGCCAGCCCGATGCGTTGGCGCTGCCCACCCGAAAGCAGGTTGCCGGCTTCGCCGATGGGCGTGTCGTAGCCCTTCGGGAAGCGCAGGATCATTTCGTGCAGGCCGGCGCAGCGGGCCGCCTCGATGATCTTCGCGGATTCGAGCTTGCCGAAGCGCGCGATGTTCTCGCCGATGGTGCCCTCGAACAATTCGATGTCCTGCGGCAGGTAGCCCAGGTGCGGACCGAGTTCAAGACGGTCCCAACCCTGGATCGGCAACCCGTCCAGCAGCACCTCGCCCGAAACATCCGGCCAGATCCCGACCATCACGCGCGCGAGGGTGGACTTGCCCGAGCCCGACGGACCGATGATCGCCGTCACCGTACCCGCCGTCACCGTGAAGTCCAGGCCCTTGAGGATGGGCGTTGCGCGGCCGGGCGCCGTCGCGACCACGTCGCGCAAGGTCAGTTCGCCCTGGGGCGCCACACGGGTCAGGTTGGGATCGCGCTCGGGGTAGTCGCGCAGCAACTCTTCCAGCCGATGGAACGCAGCGCGTGTGACGATGAAGCCGCGCCATCCGTTGACCAACTGGTCGATCGGCGCCAGCGCGCGCGATATCAAAAGGTTGGCCGCGATCATGCCGCCCGGGGTCAGTTCGCCCTGGATGACCAGCACAGCACCGACTGCGAGTGAGAAGGACTGCTGGCAGTAGCGGATGAACTTGCTCATCGCCGCCACGCGGCTGCTCACGCTTTGCGCCCTGTCGTTTTGCGCCAGGTAGATGGCCTGCCAGGTTTGCCAGCGCTTGCGCAGGTTGCCCAGCATGCCCATCGACTCGATCACCTCGGCGTTGCGCAGCTTGCTCTGGAGGTAGGTGTGCACATCGGTGCTCGCCTCGCCGGCCGCTTCGGAAGGCTCCACCGTGTGCCGGTGGCCGAACCAGGCCAGAAGACCCTGGATCACCGCGAACAGCAACGCGAACCAGCCCAGGATGGGATGCAGGAAGAACGCGACGGCGATGTAGATGGGCGCCCACGGTGCATCGAAAAAGGCGAAGATGCCCTGGCCCGTGATGAACTGCCGCAGCGTGATCAGGTCGCCGAATGCGCGCGACGGGCTGGCCCGCGACTGGGTGAGGTACGACTCGAAGCTCGAGTTGAAGACGCGGGTGCTGAGCCTTTCGTCGAACCGCACGCCGGCGCGCACGAGAATTTTCGAGCGCATCGACTCCGAAAAGGCCATCAGGCCGATCAGGAACAGCGTGATCAGCGACACGGCCAGCAGCGTCAGCTGGCTGCCGCTGATCAGCACCCGGTCGAACACTTGCAGCATGTAGATCGTGGGCGCCAGCATCATCAGGTTGGCGACCATGCTGAACAGGCCCACGGCCAGGAATTCGCGGCGGAAGGCCCACAGTGCGGCCGTCAGTTCGCTGCGAGCGAAAAATCCAGGTTTGTTCATTTCTCAGTTCCGCCTCAAGAAGTGGTGACGAGTTTCGCGCCACCGGGTGCCGAGCGCTTCTGTGCGGCCTGTTGTTGGGCGGCGGCGCCCTTGGCCATCGCATCCAGTACTTCGTCGCGCGGGCCGAACGCCTTCACCTGGCCGTCCATCAGGACCAGCATCTTGTCCACCACAGGCAGGATGCCGGTACGGTGGGTCATCACCACGAAAGTGGTTCCGCGCGCCTTGAGTTCGAGGATGGCTGCCGCCAGGGCCGCGTCGCCCACCTCGTCCAGGCTGGAGTTGGGCTCATCGAGCACCACCAGCACCGGGTCGCCGAAAATCGCGCGCGCCAGGCCCACGCGCTGGCGTTGGCCGCCGGACAGGATGGCGCCCTCGCGGCCCACCTGGGTGTCGTAGCCGTCGGGCAGGCTGAGGATGTAGTCATGCAGGCCGATCGCACGAGCTGCGGCCTGGACCTTGGCAGGCTCGGCCGGGCCGAACCGCGCGATGTTTTCGGCCAAGGTGCCTTCGAACAGCTCGACGTCCTGCGGCAGGTAGCCGATGCAAGGTCCCAGTTCGGCTTTTTCCCACGCGAACACGTCGGCACCATCCAGACGCACCTTGCCGCTGAGCGCGGGCCACAGGCCCACGAGAAGCCGGGCCAGTGTCGTCTTGCCGGACGCCGAGGGCCCGACAACACCCAATACTTCGCCCGGCTTCAAGCCGAACACCACGCCCTTGAGGATGGTCGTCTCGCCGCCCGGAGCCGCGGCCACCACGTTGTCGACGTGCAGGAAGCCTTTGGGCGACGGCAGCGACATGGCGGGGGGCTTCTTCGGCACAGCCGCCAGCAATTTGTCCAGGCGCTCCCATGAATCGCGCACCCCGACCACTCCACGCCACTGCGCGACGATCTGCACCAGCGGCGCCAACATCCGGCCGCCCAGGATGGACGCGACGACCAGCATCGCCCCGCCGCCATTCAGCTTGTCGTGCAGGAGCATGTAAGCCGCGATCCCGAGCATCGCGGAACCCATGGTGGTTTGCAGGAATTTGGTGATCGCCGTATAGCCGCCGGCCCGTTCGGACGCGGTGGCCTGCAACTTGAGGAACTCCCGCTGCTTCGTGATCCATCGCTCATGGATGTCACGCTGCATGCCCATCGATTCGATCACCTGCGCGTTGCGCAAGGTTCCATCGGCATACTGCTGCGCGGCGAACGCGGTGCGGTTGGCTTCCAAGAGGGGCGGCCGGGTGGCGCGCTCGTTGAGCCAGCCGATGAACACCTGGAGGACCGCGCCGATGACGGCCGCCCACCCGAGCACCGGGCTCATCGCGAAAATCAGCACCGCGAAGACCACGGACACCGGCGCTTCCATCACCGCCAGGACAACCGGCGAATAGAGGAATTCACGCACGGTCTTGAAGTCGGACATGGACTGGGTCGTACCACCCGGGATGCGGCGCAGGTTCGCGGTGAACATGGCGATAAAAATGCGTGGGGCCAGTCTCTGGTCGAGTGCGACGCCGGCGGCCTGCAGGATGCGCACCCGGGCCCAATCCAGCAGTTCCATCACGACGTAGGCGACCAGCACCAGCATCAGGAGCATCACCAGAGTGAAGTGGTTGCGGCTGTTCACGACCCGGTCATAGACCTCCATCATGAAAGCCGTCGGCGCCAGGATCAAAAGCGCGCCGACCATGCTGAACCAGAAGGCCCTCATGAAGTAGGGCCGCAACAGGTAGACGGCCTCGGACAGTTCGGAAGATTTAGGGTTCATGCGGCGCTCTCGACAATGACGTATTCAGGGATTCCACCGTTCGCCGGCTGGTGATGGAGGGCTTCGGGGGCGGCCGCATCGGCGTCCGCCTCCTCGGTGAACCAGAACGACAGCTCGAACACCCCATCGGGCTTGCGTGACAGCACGATCTCTCGCAGCTTCTTCTCATGGAAGCTGCTTTCGGCCGCTGGGGACAGCCCCAGGCGGAAACGCATGCGGCCGTCCAGCGTGTACATGGACAGCACGCCCTCCTTCAGGCTCAGGGTGTGCCGGTCGAAGTACACCGGGCTGGCGTCGGAAAACCGAAGCAAGGGCAAGTCCTTGCCTGCGAGTTTGGTGTGGTGAAAGGGGCTCGCCGGGTGCTGAAAAACGATCCGGGCCGTGCGTGAAACAGAATAGATCGCATTGCAGATCATCTGCGAACCCAGCGCGGGAAATTTCTGGCGCAGCGACTTGTAGGCCAGGTGGTGAAGCGTCACCCGATTCCAGCAGCGGTCTTGCTGGACCAGCGGAGCGAGTTCATTGCAGACCTGCGCGAACGCGATCTGCAAACCCTGCAATCGCTCCGTCTGCTCCACGGAGAGACTCAAGGATACGCGCAACGAAGTGTTCATATAGGAGAGCGATTGTACAGCTCCTATATGAATTTTCCACCCGCATGCGCATCATTTTTCTGGACGCCCTTCGTGTAACTCGAAATCACGACAATCGACAGAAATTGCGGCGTGCTCGATGACGGCCTGCCACCGCTCGGGAAACGTGACCCCAGCCAGCACGATGCGGTCGAACCGATCTAGCGGCAGCCCGTGCGCCAGAATCTCATCGACGGTCGCCGCGATTCGCACCGAGGTGACTGCCTTGTTGCGCAAGGCTCCGCGCAACGCTGCCCACGGCGCCGCCTCGGCCAACCTCAGCTGGAGTGCGCCGATGTGCAGCTCGGGCCCGCAAACCCATGCTGCCGTTGGGCCCGACTGGGGTTCCCCCATGGCCTGGCGTGCCGCCTCGAGGTTCAGCGAAGGCGAGATGCACAGCTCGACCGGGATGCGGCCCGGAATTCCGCCCAGCACCAGGCTGCCTATCTTTTCCTCCGTCCAGCCGGCCGCAACAGGGATGTCGATCCCTGGCACGGTGTTCATTTCGATGAATCCGCCGCCGCCTTCGAGCGGCGACCGCGAGATGTCGCTGGTCAGGTAGTCGAGACCCGCCGTGCCCAAACCCACCGTCAGCGCCAGTTGCTCCGCCAACGAAACGACCGCCGGATGAACGCGATCGGTGACGTCGACCGTCACCCCTCCCGTTGACATGTTCGAGGTGCCACGCAAGACCATTCTGCGGCCCTCGGCAAGAACGGAATCGATATCCGCTCCCTGGCTGGCCAGGTGACCGCGCAGCCCATCGTCTATTTTGATGAGGAGCCGGTACCGGCTCCTGTTCAAATTGCGCGGCCGATCGGCGTTCAGCTGGTCGATCAGCTGCGCTATCGTGCTCTTGCCGTCCCCGACCACAGCCGATGACTCGCGGCGGATCGCCGCCACCATCTTGCCCCCGACGACCATGAGCCGGTGCTCGTCTCCGGGAACGAACTGCTCGACCATCAACGGGCCAGCCGTCACCTGCCGCGCGAATTGATAGGCCTGCTGCAGCTGCGCCGCCGTGCGTATGCCCGCCGTGACCCCTCTTCCACCGCCCATGTTATGCGGCTTGACGACGCACGGATAGCCAATTTCAGACGCTGCATCGCCCAACTGCGCGGCGTCCGTGACAACCACGTGCCTGGGCGTTGGCATGCCCAAAGCTGCGAACACACTTTTGCTCAAAGGCTTGTTCCGGGTCAAATCGTCCGCAAGATACCCGTCCGCGTTGGACATCGACTCCCTGAAGACCCGGGAGCGCGCGCCCCATCCGTATTGGCGGTACCGGGTTCCGGAAAGGAATGCCTGCACGGGTATGTCTTGCCGGCGCGAAGCGATCATCAGGATCCTGGCCTGGTAGTCGGGGTGAAGTTGGGAGCAGTGCTTCCACAGGTCGTCCAAGTCGGCCTTCATCAGCTCGGCTGAAAAGTTTTCGTTGGAGCTTGCAAGCGCGAGCGCGTTGACGGCGAGCTCCAGCGCCATGCCCGTCAGCCGGGGATGATGAAAGCCCACCCACACGGTTGCCCCGCCGGGGCCGTTCCGCGCGTCCGCCTCGTGCAGGTACCCGCGCACTTCAATCAGTGCGCCGAGCGCCCAGCGCGCAACTGCTCTGGCCACGATTTCGCCGGGCGGAGTGCCGGCGGCGGTCAGCAGCGAACTGTCGATCCAGTAGGGAAATGCCCGTGCGAGCCGGGCTGCGCCCGTGACGAAGTGCGCAGCATATGCCGGAGTCATCTCCAGGCTGCAGACCAGCACCGGCTCTTTCGACCAGATGTTGGGCCCGTGGTAACAGGCGACCTGGCTGAGCCGCAAGTCGCGGCCCAGTGCCGGGGCGTTGCTCATGATCCTGGCTGAGCCCGCGTCTGTGCACCCTGCGGGGCAAGGTACTCGACCGACCCGGCATACCGCTCGATGAGCGCCTGCCAACGCTCGGGGAACGACACGCCGGCCATGACCACGCGATCGAGACGGTCGACCGGCAGGCCGTACGTCACGATGTCATCGACGGTACAAGCGATCTGCAAGGACGTCACGGTCTTGTTGCGCAATGCGCTGCGCACCGTGGCCCACGGCGCGGGATCGGCAATCCGCAGTTCGAGGGGACCGACCTGCAATTTCTGGCCGCAAACCCATGCGGCAGTCGGCGCATCACCGGCCTTGCCGAGCGTCCGGCGCGCGGCCTCGATGTCCAGCTCAGGCAACACGCACAGGCCCACCGGAATCCGGCCCGGCGCCTCTCCCAGCACCAGGTTGCCGATTTTTTCGTCCGGCCAGCCCGCCGCGGTCAGCACATCCAGCCCCGGGGTCGTGTTCATTTCGATGAACGCACCATGAGCTTCGAGAGGTGAGCGCGTGATGTCGGTCGTCAGGTAGTCGAGCCCCGCGGTTTCCAGGCCCACGGTGACCGCCAGTTGCTCGGCCAGCGCGGTCACGGACGGATGGACCTGGTCGGTGACGTCGACCGCAACGCCGCCGGTGGAAATATTCGAATTGCTGCGCAACGTGATCCTGGTGCCTGCGGGCAGCACCGCATCCAAGCCCACGCCCTGCCTGGCCAGTTGTTCGACCAACGCGTTGTCCAGGGCTACGGGCCGCCGGTAGCGGCTCTTCACCATGTTGACCGAGCGATCGGCGTTCAACCGGCCGATCAGTTGCCGTACCGTGCGCTGGCCGTCGCCCACCACGGACGACGGTTCGCGCCGGATCGCGGCGACCAGCCGGCCCCCAATCAGCATGAGCCGGTAGTCCATGCCCTGAACCATCTGCTCGACCATCAAGGCACCATCGGTCACGCGCCGGGCCTGTTCACACGCACTGCGCGCCTCGGACATCGTCTGGATGCCTGCCGTCACTCCTTTGCCGCCCCCCATGTCAGTGGGCTTGACGACGCACGGGAATCCGATGTCGGACACCGCCTGCTCCAGTGAATCGCCCTCGCGCAGAAGCACGTGCCTGGGTGTCGGCATCCCGAGCGCGGCGAATACGGCCTTGCTTGTGGGCTTGCGCAGCGCCAGATCCCCCGCAAGATTCCCGTCGGCATTGGACAGTGTCTCCATGAAGATCCTTCCCCGCGCGCCCCATCCGTATTGCCAGTACTTGCTTTCGGAAATGAATGGCAGTACCGGGACGTCTCGGTGGCGCGCCGCCGCCATCAGGATCCTGGCCTGGTAGTCCGGATGGTGCCGGAAGCAGAACTGCCACAACGCGTCCAGGCCAGCCTTCAGGAGATTGGGCGAAAAATCCTCGCGCGCGGTCGCCATGGCAAGCGCACGCAAAGCCAATTCCATGGCCAGCCCGGTCGCCTTGGGATGATGGAAGGCCACCCACAGCGCCACGGCTTCGGACGTCTGCCGTGCACCCGCCTCATGGAGGTAGCCCCGCACTTCGTTGAGCGCACCGAGTGTCCATTGGGCAAGAACCTTTGCAATAGCTTCCTCAGAGGCCGGCAGGGCCAGGAGTGCCGGGTCGACCCAGTCGCCGTACAGCCGAGCGAGCTTTGCCGCACCTTCGGCGAACTGGGCGGTGTATTGCGGCTCGATGGCGATGTGGCAGACCAGCGCAGGTTCCTGCGACCAGATGTTGGGCCCGTGGTAGCACGCCACCTGGCTGCATCGCAGGTCACGACCTAATATGGGCGCATCGCTCATTCGCGGCCCCGCGTTTGGAAATGGTTGCGCACTGCGTCGGCCAGCCCACCATACGGGGTAGACACGACCATTCCGGCATCCAACTGCCCGATGATCGGCTGCCATTGCGGGCACTCACTGTCAAGGATGATCCTTCCGCGGCACAACGGTGCCAACGTCAGGGCCAGCGCTTGCCAACGCTTCCACTCCGCGCTGGGGCCGGCTCCTGGCGCCGTCCCTGCCAAGACAAGCACGTCGAACCGGTCCACCGGCAGCCCCGAGTGGCCTGCGCCCCCGGCGGAGATGCCGATGACGGCGGCATCCACTGCCGGGTCGGTCAGGAGGGCCTGCCCGGCACTGAAAGTATCTGACGGCGCTTTCGCCACGATCGCGGATCCCACGCGAACCTCGTGCTCCCACGCAGTCCCGACGCGCCCAAGACTGGCCAGGGAAATCGCCATGGTGCGGTACAAGCTCTCGTCCTGGGGACCCAGCACCATGACGACGGGAATGCGGCCCTCACCCGGCAGCAGTCTTTCGAGGAACCCGCGTACATTGCGGGCCGGCAGCTTGGGTTTGCCGTTCACCTCGCAGATGCCGGCGCCCGTTTCGAGCCATGAGCGCCCGATGTCCGGGATGAGCAGGTCGACACCCGCAACATCCAGTCCGAGGACGCGGGCGGCCCGCACGCACAGCGCGACGTTGTCGGGGTGAGCTTTGTCCGTGACCGGAAACGGTGTGGCCCCCATGGCGACATTGGCCGCACCCCGCAACCTCACAACCTGTCCCTCCGGCGGAATCGAATTCGCATCCAGGCCCTGCAGGGAGAGAAATTCGCGCGCTTCCGCGTCAAGATGGATGCGCTTGAGGGACGCGGCGGTTCCGCGTTCGCCGCGGCGCGGATCCGCGTTGAGTTTCGCCAGCAGACGCGCCACCGAATTCGCCCCATCCCCGACGACTCCTCCGGGAACGCGATGCATCACGCTGTACACCTCGCCGTCGAGGACATCGACCCGGTAGTCGTTGCCCTTCACGAACGCCTCGACCAGGATGGCTTCGGAAATCTCGCTCGCTGCCGCAAAGGCCCGCCTGACCGCTGCCTCGTTTGGGAGCCCGGCCCCGACACCGAGGCCGCCGTCGGCAGCCGCAGGCTTGACCACCACCGGGTAGCCTATTCGTGCGGCGATCCGCACTGCGTGGTCGGCATCGCCTGCCAACTCATGATGGGGCACCGGAATCCCTGCAGCGCGCAGTAGCAGTGCAGTGGTGCGCTTGTCCTTCGCGGCCGCAATCCCGATGGCGGAGGTGGCTCCGGTGATCGTGCTCTCCAGACGGCGAGCCCGTGAGCCCCAGCCATACTCGTAGACGTTGCCGAACACATGGCGCCAGGGGATATCCATCGCGGAGGCCGCAGCCAGGAATGCCGGCGTATTGGCATCGCCCGGTGCATGGCGGTCGATGCGCTCAACGACCCGTGGCAGGGCCGCCAGGGCACTCGCAACTGGCGTGCGCTCGACGACGCAGTTCATCAAGTCCGAAGCCCAGTACAGCGCGTCGAGCGCTTCCTGCTGCGCCACATAGGCAGGCACCACCAACTTCAGCGGCGCGCCGGCCCGAGCTGATTTGTGCACCGTCGGCGGGTCCAACATCGAGAACCCGGCTTGCCGGAGGATCGCTTGGGTGGCGCGTACCACAGCGCCGAGGGCGGGGTGGGACTGGAATGACGGATGCAGCGCCACTTCGGCAGCGCCGGGCAGCACCTTGCCGATCGCCTTGGCAAAAGTCTTCAGCGCCTGCGCGCTGGCGTCACGGCTCACCATCACGTCGACCAACAGGGCCGGCTGGCGCATTCCGGGCAGGTAGCCGGGCACTCGGTAGGCCTTGTCAAGGCTCAGTGCGGGGGCGACGGTGGGTACGGCGGATGAGACAGGTGCCTGCTGCGCTGGCGGCGACGGGTGAAGGGCCGGGGTCTCACGGGTTCGCATGCGCGAATGGTAACCGCCCATGAAAAAAGCCCCCACCCTGTTGCCAGGGCGGGGGCTTTGTGCGTGTCACCCCGGCGAACCGGGGAGAGCCGCTTTTACCTTCAGAGGAAGAAGGTGTAGTCGGTGAAGTCCTTCTCGTAGCCGAAGTCGGCCACACCGATCAGCTGGACCGTGTCGTCAGCAGCGCCAGCCACCGTCGACGTCACCAGGTTGATGGTGTACACGCCGTCGTTGGTCGTGCTTTCGGTCATGGTGATCCAGCGCGTTGCCACGCCGTTCGCCGTGCCGACGATGCCATTCACTTCGCTGCCGCGGATGTCGTTGACCTGGTTGCTGTCATTGATCACAACGCCCGTGACATCGTACGACGTGAAGTCGATGAAGTCGAAGTTGGTTTCCGGGCCAGGAGGAATGATGACCAGTTCACCAGGAGCGTCGTCCACGCCAACCGTGCCTGCGATGGTGCCAACGATGTTATTGGTACCCAGGTCAAAGTCAGCGGCGGTGCCGATCGGCTCGTCGCCAACCACGGTCGACTGGAACGCAACAGCCGTGCCGTCACCCGACAGAGTAACCGACCAGCCAGCAACCCCAAAGGCCGCTGCGTTTGCCACCAGCGTCGCAGCCAGGGTCACCGAGCCGTCGCCAGCCAGGTACGGGGTGTTCACGCCGTCGAAGACGAAAGCACCGGCAGCAGCAGCAGCCGTACCAGCGGTGTCGAAGTCGACGATGAAGTTCGAGAACGTGCCCGGAACCACGGGGTCGGCACCCTGGGTAGTGGTCAACGGCGTCACCGTACCGTTGCCGTTCGCGGCGCCGAAGTAGGTGCCGGTGAAGTCCGCAGCCGCCACGTCCGGGGTCACTTCCATGAACAGCTTGGTCTGGATGACGACCGAGTTCGTGTTCGTCGTGTGCGACACGACTTCCCAGTTGGCCGAGTCGAACTGCTGAAAGAACTGGAACGCGACGTCTTCGGCAGGGATAACGCCCATGACCACCGGAGCGGCCAAGGTAACGGTCTCGCCGTCGAAAATGATCGTCTGAGCCGCCGGGCTGCCATCCGAGTCACTGAAGGTCAACGTGACTACTTCGCGAACGCCGTCTTCGCCGGTCTGGAATTGTTCGCCACCAGTGTAGTTGTCCTGGAAGTTGACGATGCTGTCCGTGCCGTTGGCGAAGCCGTTGTACACCAGGGTGTCGTTGCTCCACATGCCCGTGCCCAGCACGATGACGTCGTTGGCCGTGCCGCCTTCGATGTCGTTGTCGGCCACGTTTTCGCTGTCTTCGCCTTCGAGCGTCGCGTTGTCGTCCCAGCCGAACGTCGCGTCGGTCGTCGGGTTGTAGCCGTCCAGCAGCGTGCCGCCGACAGGAGCCACAGCCGAGAACAGCACCAGGGCCGGGTTCGTCTGAGCAGCCGTCAGGCTGGCGGTGGAGAAGCGGATCGTCAGCTGGTCGACCGCGTTGGTGGCGACCCCATCAATGCCGTAGTCCGCCCAGCCGTCGTCCATCTGGCCGTCGATCAGCGAACGCACGATCAGGGTACGGGCCGGGCCGTCTTCCGCGACCAGCAGCTTGCTCAGCACCGGGTCGGAGTTGATGGCCAGCTTGATCGCCTGGTTGATGTGCAGGTCGGTGATCGTGACGTTGGCGAGCTTGCCCACGCTGTCGGCGATCGCAACCTTCTTGCTGTAACCCATGAAGTTCACGGTCAGTTCGGCATTGACAGCCGAGACCGTTGCGCCGTTTTGCGACAGCAGGTCTTCGACGTCGTTGTTGACCGAGTTGAACACCCAGGTCGCCTTGCCGTCGTTGAAGTAGTTGTCTTCGCCGCCGTCTTCGCCACCGGTGTTGTCGGCGTAGATGGTGTCAGCGCCGGAGCCGCCGTCGATCACCCAGTTGCCGCTGCCCAACGTGCGGATCGTGTCGTCGCCTGCATCGCCGTTGATGGCGAGGTTGGCGTTGATCGCGCTGTTCTGGTACCAGTTGTCCCACTGGGAGTCGACGAGGTTTTCGTCGAGCGACACGTCTTCACCGAAGCCAGCGTAGCCCTCGCCGATCATCGTCACGATTTCGTCGTTGCCGGCGCCACCGTTGATGGTCAGTTCGAAGTCTTCGCGGGTCGTGGAACCGGCCTTGGCCAGGTTGTAGTCGCTCAGCCACAGGTTGATGTAGTCGTTGCCCGTACCGCCGGTGTACACGAACTCGACGTTGTCCAGTTCAGGCGCGTCATTGGCTTCGTCCACCAGCGTCATGTACTTTTCGGTCACGTCGTTCGTCAGGCCCGCGTACAGCGTCAGGTCACCCTTCAGGCCGCTTGCGTCGAAAATACGCACGTCCTTCAGAGCACCCTGGTTGCGCCAGCTCGGATCCACCACGTCGCCCAGTTCCATCGAGTCAGGCAGGCTCAGGAAGGGGGAGTTCTGGTTGCCGATGGTCAGGTCGGCGTAGCTGCCGGTCTGAGCCGCGTTGGTGTCGACATAGACTTCGCGCAGGTTGTTGCCCGTGGAGTGCAGGTACGACAGCGAGCTGGGCTTGTCGGCTGCGCCGGAAACCGTGACGTCGAAAATGTCGATGCCCTTGCCATCGTACTGGTCGGTCCACTGGTTCTGGCCGTCCTTGTACATGCTGCCGATGATCAGACCGCCGCCGTCGCCGGCCAGGCCAACCTTCTCGAGCTCGACATTGATGCGCAGTTCCTGGCTTTGATCGGACGGGGTGGCTTCGGCGCGCTCATAGCGGTTCGAGTTACCGATTTCGAGGGGCGTGTCGTTCGCCTTCAGGATTTGCAGGTCGTCTTCGCCCACGAGCAGCGTGTTGGCAACGCCGCCGGTGGTGCCTTCGACGCTCAGCGTGATGCTTTGGCCGACACGTTGCACGCCGGTGGTGGGGCTGATGTCCGACAGGAAGTCAGCGCCGAATTCGGCCGTGACGGATTGCAGAGCCAGGTCGCCCGGGTTGGCGGCCTTCAGGATCACGAGGGCGTCCTGGATGGCGGCCAGCAGCTCGTCGTACGTCTCGATTTCCGTGCCGCCGTTGTTGAAGTCTTCGTCGATGATTTCGTCGAGGTCGTAGCTCACGCCGTTCAGCGTGAAGTTCATCTCAGCGATATAGACGCCCGTCAGGGGACGGAAGGGGGCAAGAGCGGCCGGGTTCGACGGGTGGGTGGCGTCGTACGCGTCTTCGTTCATCAGACGGATGTCGATGCTGGGACGGGTGCGCACGATCGACGGGTTCAGGTAGTCCTGGTCGAAGTAGACGGACAGGTCGGACTCGGCCCAATGCGAGTCACGGTTGCCGGTGTAGCCCATCACGACCGTGAGGTCGGACAACTCACGGGCGGTGCCGGTGTTGTCTTGGGTCGTCATGTTCTGGATGACCAGGTTGGCATCGGAGTGCCAGGAACCGATCATGTCCACGCCCAGCATGTCCTTGGCGTTGATGTAGACGTTGGTCTCACCCAGGCCGAGGTTGCCGAGTTCGCCCAGGCCGGGGATGTTCAGGCCCATGATGCCGATGCCGGAGTTGACGGCTTCGATCTTCACGTTCTCGATGCCGGTGGTCATCGGCTGGATGGGCATGGTCTGCGAGCCCAGGAGGCCGCCTGCGCTGCCGGCGAAGACGCCTGCAGTGACCTTGGCATTCAGCGCGTCGGTGCCGGCGCCGCCGGCCAGGACGTCGCCGGAGCCCAGCGTGTTGACCTGGTGGCCCAGGGAGTTCTGCACCACGAAGGAGGTGAAGGTGTCGTTGGCGTCGCCGCCGGCCTTCACGTCTTGGCCCACTTCCAGGAAGATGGACTGGGGCGTGTCGGGCGATTCACCCACGGTGCCTGCATCGATGTCGGCGATGGCTGCGTCGACGGTGGCCGGGTCGGCGGTGACGTCAGCCAGGACGATGGTGGCGTTGCCGGCGGTGCCGCCGTCTTCAGCGTAGTACTGGGCGACTTCGACCTTGTTGTTGAACAGGGCCGCGCTTGCCAGACCGTCCGGATCGGTGCCGTTGTAGTTGGCGATGGCCGTGATCATTTCGGTGATGACGGAACCGGGGGTTGCACCGGCGGCGTTGAGCTTGCCGGTCCAGAAGGCCAGGCCTTCGGCGTCTGCCGTGCGGCCCAGAACGTTCGAGTAGAACGAACCGATGATTTCCTGGTTGGTCATCCAGGTGGGGAAGTAAGCGCGGGCCGGCGCCGTCGCGAACATGGCGTCCGCGATCTGCGTCATCGACTGACCGCTGTTGCGCTGCGAGACCCAGAAACCCAGGCCCTCGCTATCGGGGGCACGCCCAAACAGGGCAACGTACAGCTGGGAGACTTCTGTACGCATTGCTACGGTGATTGCCATTCAAAACTCCTGAAGAAAAGGAATGTGTCTGTGATATCAAAGACGGCTAATAACTTTCAGCCAGTGCGGAGTATAGGTGTTACGGATGCGCTACTTGTGATGTGCATCACAAAATTCGTCGGCAGAGTAGCTTTGCAAGGTTTGTTGCCGTCAAGCAACAACGTGTCGAAAGCCGAGCTGGCGCACTCCCTGGGCTTTCACCAGCTCCGCTGGACAGTGAGCTGGATGACCTCTCCCTTGACTCGGAACACTTCCAGGTTGGAACGCTGCCTGAAACCCTGCAGGGCCAGCGTTGCGAGCCAGGAATCCTCGTCTATGCCCGCCGGCTGCAGCGGCACCGTGTACGCGAGGCCGGCGGTAAGCCGGCTCGAGCGGCGCGGGGCGTTGTCGGCCAGAAGGGGACTGTACCCCTGGGAATCGCTCGCGCGCGCCCATTGCGCCTGGGCCTCGAATCGGTGGGTGCCATTGAAGCCGGGCCAGCTCCACCGATGCGACATCGTGAGTTCCAGGTGGCGGGTGTTGTCGCCTGGGCGACCACGGTCTGATGTGAAATTGCCCCGAGCGGCTTCCCAGCCGGCGCGCCACTGGAAGTTGACGCGGCCGCCGCTGCCTGTCCATGGAACGTCGCACGAGGCAGCGCCGCTTACCCAGGCCAGCCGGCTGTCCAGATTGGGGGCAACCGGGAAATGGCGTATGTCGAGTTCGATCCCGCCGCGGGGGCTGCAGGGTAAGTCTTTCCAGGCGTGCACCACGCTGAAACCAATGCCA
The DNA here is from genome assembly GCF_003797765.1 of Ramlibacter sp. WS9. Taxonomy (GTDB): domain Bacteria; phylum Pseudomonadota; class Gammaproteobacteria; order Burkholderiales; family Burkholderiaceae_C; genus Ramlibacter. Next base: position 53,553 of record NZ_RKMB01000004.1, read on the forward strand.
TTGAGCAAAGCGTTGCCGCCAAGCCGCAGCTGCTGGGTGGTGAAACCGACGCGCCATGGGCCAGGCAGGAGGCCCAGCGCGCCACCGAACACGGGCTCGCTGCTCGCGTAGCCGGCGCCCATCAGCACTTCAACCGTGTCGAATTCGCGCAAACTGGCATTGACCCGCGATTTGGCGCTGGCAGAGAACTCCACCTGCCCCCTGCCCCATTCGTGGGTGGCTTCGGCGCCCAGGCTGGCGACAGTGTATGAATCGGATTGCGGACGCAGCGAAGGATTCAGCGGGAGCAGCACGGCCCCGGCGCCCGGCAGGGTGAGCGTGAGATCCGAGCGGGCCAGCCCGGTGTTGGCGTTGTTGTCATAGCCCAAGCCGCCGAGGAACACCGCGCGCAGCCTCCAGCCCTCGCGTTCGGGGCGCTGGCCCTGGATGGCCCGGCGCAGATTGCTCACCCCCAGCGCGATAGGCGGCGGCAGCTTGAAGCGGGCTTCGAGGATGGTGAGGAATTCCTCGGCCTGGACCGTGTCGCCTTCCGCCTGCGCTGCGATCGCGAGGTCGAGCCAGGCGCCGGCGAACGAAGGGTCGGCTTCGACGGCGCGAGTGAAAGCGACGCGCGCATCGGCGTAGCGGCGCTCGGCGATCGCCTCGACACCTTGTGAATACCAGCCTTGGGCTTCGGGCGTCTGCGCACAGGCCTGGGACCAGGCCAGCGCGCCTGCCAGTACGGAGAGAGACCCTGGAAAAAGCCTGCGAGCCGCCTTAGCGAACCCAGCGAACCGCACCCAACAGACCTCCGCTGGAGAGTTGCTTGTCGAAGATGTAGGCGGCTTCCGTGCCGCTGCCGGACACCGCGCCGCTCATGTTCATGTTCGAGCGCGCCGGATCCGAGAACATCAAGCCCTGGAACTGCACCTTGCCCGCGGCGTTCAGCTGTTCCACGCCCTGCGCGTGCGCAACCGACAAGGTGGTGCTGAACGTCCGCTGGCTGAAATCGACGCCGAACGTGCCGCCGGTGACCTGCGCGGGCGTCAGCTGGCCCTTGGCGAGCGTATAGGCTTCGCTATTGGCAAGCTCGAAACTGAACGTGCCCTGTGCCGGGATGTCATTGGGCAGCGCGCCGTTTCGCAGCAGGCCAAAGACCGTGTTGCCAAATACCATCTCCCGGGTGCCCTCGGCGAGCAGGCTCGCCATGGCCGGGGAACCGGCGCCCTTGGCATATGTCGACCAACGCCCCCAGACGAATTGCGGGGGCGGCGGCGGCACTGTCTCGACGGGCGGCGCCGGAACCGGCGCAGCCGCGCCGAGGCCGCCGGCGAGGCGGTCGGCGGCGACCAGATTCGCGGCATCCTTCGAATCCGCGAGCTTGACATCCGACTTCGACTCCGCGCGAGGCTCCTCGGGGCGGTTGACCGGGTTCTGGCTGCTGCTGCCGTGCGGATCCTGTTCGGGACGCACGAGCACCGGTGCCACGCTGCGCGCGCTCACCTCGAGGTAAGCATGGCTCAGGCTGGCGTTGAGTTCCCGCGTCGAGCCGGTGGAGCACGGACCCAGCGTGACGCTGGAGCAGTCGCTGCCCAGCGGTGTGACGGCCACCGCGCCGCGGCTCACGGAGACGCGGGTGGCGTCGCTGGAGGACACCACGGTGTAGTCGGTACCGCGAAGGCCGATGGCGGCCATCGGCGTGTTGAATCGGTAGTTCTGCTTGGCGGCCTCTCCACCCTTGCCCGAAACAGTGCGGGCATTGCCGTTGTGGAGGTTCAGCTTGATGCGGCTGGCGGAAGGGTTGGCCGCGTCGTACTCGTACAACTCGACGGCGAACTTCGAATCAGGGCGAATGGCGACGAACGCGTTGTCGATCATCCGGACGTGGACATACCCGTCCTTGCCGGTCGAGACATGGTCGCCCTGGCGTACTTGGGCGCCTGCCTGCAGCGCGCTGCGGGTGCCGTCAGCGGCGACCAGATGCACCGGCCCCGAAACGAACACGACGCTGCCCGCGCCCGGCACTGTCTGCGCGTGCGCTGCAAAGCCGAAACAACCGAGGCCCAGCAACAGCGGCGCCCAGGCAGGGGCATTGCCTGACGGAAAACGGAATGCGGCGATCGGTGTGCTTGGTTTCATGAGTCGCTCCGGCCTGAGTGAACTACGCCGACTTGGAGTATCCCAGCTCGGCGCGTTAGAAAGTGTGTCCTGCGTCACAGTTGGCTCTTCGCAACGCGGCCTTGGCGCAGCCGCCTGCGCCACGCCAGCACCGGTTTTTCTACCCAATGCTGGGTTGCCCACGAAAGTGCGACGCTGCATAGCGCAAGCGCCGCCAATTGTAGGGGTGTGCGGGCGCCCGCCGGAAAAAGTAACCAAATCAGGAGGAAATGGTTCAGGAAGACGCCATAGGACAGGTCGCCCGCGGCCTGGTCGAGCGTCCGGGTTTGGAGCTTTCCCACCCAATACAACAGCGGCAACCCCACGCCCCACCCGATCAGGACTTCCTGTTGATAGGGCGCCGTATGCAGGCCCAACCTGCGCAAGTACAGATAGACGAGCAAGGCGAGCAGCGGCGCAGCACAGGCCATCAGCGCGGCCCATGCCGGACGGTGCCGGCGCGCGTGGAACATCAGCATGCCGGCCGCGAAGACCCACAGCACGCCGGCGAGCAGCCGGTACCCGTACCAGTCGGTGTTGAGCACTCCGTGCAGGGCCGCTGCGTGCACCCCCAGCGACAGCAGCGCAAGCGCGACGCCCACGCGCGGCCAGAGCAGCATCAACGGCGCCAGGAGGTAGAACTGCAGTTCGGCGCCGAGCGACCAGGCCGGGGGAATGAGCGTGAAAGCGTCCACGCCCGTGTACATATAGAAGTTCAGCGGGATGACGAGCACGTTGTTGACGATGTCGCGCCAGCCGGGGGCCGATCGCAAGAACTCGGTGTGGGTGCCCGTGAACGCGAACCAGGCCAGCGTGAGTGCCGCGTACACGAGGTACTGCGGGAACAGCCGGAGCAGGCGGTCCAGGTAGAAGCGATGCACGCGCGCCGCATTGCCGTAGTGGCGATGGATGAGGCCGGCCATGACGTAGCCGGAGATAAGGTAGAAGCCGATCACGGCGGTGACGCCCGGGTTCAGGTAGCCGATCCGCACCTCGGCGTGGCTGAGAAGCACCGCCAGAGCCAGGAGCAGGCGCAGAGTACCCACGATCAGCGCCCCAGGCAGGCGTCCGGCACGGCCAGGTCGTAGCCGTCGGCACGGACGTGCCGCATGCCTGCGGGGAGCGCCGTGGCAACTTTCTCGACCGGCACGCCGTCGGGCAGTGGGCTCACCAGCATATAGACAACGTCACGACGCCAGCCGTTTTCGCCAATCAACTTTTTCACGGTCTCCTGACGGGCCGCCGCCGCTTCCGGCGAGTAACGCGCTGTGGGCGCGGGATAGAAACTCGCCTCGGCCCGCCCGGCTGCCAACGCCGCGGCGACCCATTTGCCCTTGGGTTGCGGCCCGCTCACCATTTCGAGTCGCGGGCAGCGGACAAGCGCTTGTTGCCAGACAGGATCGGCGGTGGGTTGCTCGATGTCCGCCGGACCGCTTCGAAAACGGATCCGGAACTCCTTGTACTTGTAGAACAGGTCGGCCTGCTGCACGACCAAGACCAGCACCAACAGGCCAACGCCCCAACGCAGGCGACCTGCCGTCGCGAGGGCCCAGGCCATTGCCAGGTAAGTGGCCGGCCAGATGAAGCGGCCGCTGGCCCTGAACACCCCCACGATCCGCTCGCCGAGGCTGCCCAGCGGTATGTCTGCGAGCACGACACCTCCAAGGGTCGGGCGCGCGGAAAGGGACCAGAGCGCAAAAAATAGGGCTGCGACGATCGCCGCTGTCCAACGGGTGCGCGTCGCCGTCGGAGGTGCTGCGCGGCCGGAAGCCGCCGCGCCGACGGCGACAGCCGCGGCCAACAGGGCGCCGGCTCCGAAATAGGCGAAGCCTTCGTACTGGCCAACCTGCGCCTGTTTGAGCCCGGGTAGCCATCGCGACCATTCGCGCACTGGCTCGAGGACAACGGTGTCGCCGGCCAAGGACGCCTTCCACGCCATGAACGCCTTCCACGACATGGGGTCGAACCACGTCAGCAGATTGGCCGTGAACCAGCGGTGCCCTGCCGCGGAGATCTCCCCCGAACCCGCGAAGTACCCCGCAAGCCACGCCTCGCCGGCCAGCAACAGCCCCCAGCCGCCGCCGAGCACAAACAAGCGCGCTGAGCCGATGGCGCCCTCTTTCCATGCCGCGAGCCCTGATGCCGCCGCGAGCACGCAGACCATCAACGCCAGATACGGATGGACCAGCACCGCGACGGCGGCCAGGGCCAGCCAGGGCCACGAACGCCACGGCGCGAGCATTCTCTCCAGCGCTGCGATCACCAGGAAATGCCCCATCAGGGCTTCATGGCCGTACGCCCGAAAGAGCAGCGCAGGCGCGGTGGCCAGGACCAACCCGCCGCCGGCCAGGGCCAGAGGATGCGTGAGACCCATGCGGCGCAGCAGCTGCACCCCCCACCACGCCGACAGCGCATGGCACAGCACCATCCAAAGGCCGAAGTACTGCGTGCCGGGCGGTACTTGCAGCAGCTTGGCCAACAACACAACCAGCGGGATCGCGTCGGTGAAGACGACGCTGGTAGGTTGCTCGCCGAAGCGGGTGATCAGCCCGGGGGGCCAGTGCCACGGCTCGCCGAGGAAGAACACGCTGCCCAGGTAGTGCTGTGCCGGGTCGCCGTGGAGCAACCACGCCGTGGAAGTCGGGTCGATGACGCGCCAGCCATACAACCAGGCAGCGAAAAGGGTAGCCAGCGCGGCCACGGCCAGCGGCGTGCGCCTGGACGCAGCGCCTGCCACCGTCAGGCGCTCCACGACAGCAGGACGATCCCGGCCAGGATGCACGCCATGCCACCCAGGCGGAAAGCATCCAGGCGCTCGCCCAGGAACAACACCGAGAACACGCTGATCAGCACGAAGATCGCGCCGGCCATCAAGGGCGAGATCAGCGAAAGCGGCAGCCGCGCAAACACGAGGGCTGTCAAGATGAAACTGAGGCCGTAGAGAACGACGGCCGCAAACAGGGAAGGCTCCAGCCACTGGCGCCAGCTGAACGCATCAGTGATATTGGCGGCTTTCATGAGCAGCTGCGCGGACGCGTTGCATAGCACCGCGGCGCCCACCATGACCCAGGTCGCAGCCGTGGTGTTCATGTGGAAACATTCGCCTGTTCCGGCTTGGCGGCCACCGGCTGGCGCGCGCCGGTCATGTCGCCGGGCCGGATGATGTAGTGCGGGCGGCCTTTGATCTCGTCGTAGATCAACGCGATGTAGCTGCCGATGATTCCCAGGCTCAGCAGGATCAGGCTGCTGAAGATCACCTGCAGCAGGATCACCGTGCTGAACCCGCTCAGCGCCACGCCCTGAAGCTTGTCCACAATGGCCTTGACGGCCAGCACCCCGCCCACGACAAGGCCCACAGCGCCGAACGTGGTCACGAGCCCGAGCGGCGCCGACGAGAACGATGTGAGGTTGCGCCAGGCGTACCGCGCCAGCGAGCGCAAGCTCCAGTTCGTCGATCCGCCGGCGCGCGGCGCGACAACGAAAGGCACTTGCACCGTGGGGAATCCCAGCCAGCGAACGATGCCCCGGAAGAAGCGCGCGCGTTCGCCCAGTTGCAGCGCCGTCAATACCACCTCGCGGTCGAGCAGTTTGTAGTCGGTATCCTGGTCCAGCCGCAGGCCCGACATCCGAGTGAATGCGCTGTAGAAAGCGCGCGCGGCCAGCCCCCGCAACGCGCCTTCGTCGCCGCGCGCGACCTTGACGGCCTCCACCACCTTGGCGCCATCGCGCCAGTGCTGCAGCATCTGGCCCATCAGCTCGGGCGGGTGCTGGAGGTCGGCATCGATCACGATCACGGCCGCGGCGTCGGTATGCTCGACGGCCTGCACGAGGCCAGCGTGGATCGCGGCTTCCTTGCCGAAGTTGCGCGTGAAACTCAGGAAATGAATCGCGGGGTCCTGTTCGGACAACGCGGCCAGCGAGGCACGGGAGCCGTCATTCGAGCCGTCGTCGACTGCGATCAGGTCGACGGGGCTGCCGGGCGCGGCTTCGCGCGCGCGGGCCAGGATTTCCGGCAGGCTTCGGGCGATCAGGCCGGCTTCGTTGTACACCGGCACGACAAGCGCGATGCGCTGCGGGTGGGCGTTCACGTTTACTCCTGTGGCGGCGCGGACAGGACGACGTCGTGGATGGCCTGGGCCGTTTGTGCCCAGGCCGGCGCCCGGAACTCGCGCGCGATGCGGTCGTTGCGCGAGCGCACTTCTTCGGGATGCCGCATGTAATGGCCCAGCCTGTCCACCCACGCAGGCAGGTCCCACGGGTCCAGGTATTCAGCCCAAGGCCCACCCGCTTCGGGCAGTGAAGCCGCGCTCGACGCCAGGCAGAATTTGCCCCATGCCAGGCTTTCGACCACGGGCAGACCCCAGCCTTCGTAGAGTGAAGGGAACACTGTGAACGCGGCGTGGCGGTACAGCCACGCGAGTTCGCCGTCGGACACGTGGTTGAGGCAGACGATGTCGTCTTGCGTGCGAGGGTCCAGCTTCAGGTCGTTCATCAAGTCGTTGACGCCCCAGCCCTGCATGCCGACGAAGACCAGCCGGTGCGGCACGATGCCCTGGTCGCGCAGGCGGCTCCACGCGCGGTAGAGCACTTCATGGTTCTTGCGGCGCTCGATGGTGGAGACATAGAGCACGAAGGGGCGCGCATCCGGGCCGTGCGCAAGGCCCGGCGGCGCGCCGCCGGCGGCGCCCATGCGGATTTCCGATCCGAGCGTCACGACGTGCGTCGGCGGAACCGGGGCGCCCAGGCGCTTCATGACGGATTCGAAATCGCGCCGCGTGCACTCGGAAATGCACAGAACCGAGTCCGCGCACCACGCCAGCTCCGCCAGGTAGGAACCGAAGCCCCCGGGTGACAGCACGCCGACGAACAGCTGGGGGAACAGCACAGGGATGGTGTCGTAGCAGATCAGCGTGACGCGCAGCCCAAGTTCGCGCTTGACGCGGTACAGCGCCTCGGAATTGAGGTATTCCCAATCCGCGCCCAGCGATATCCAGCGGTCGCCGCGCTCGAATGCCGCGGGCGGTGGCCCGTGCGGCTCGCCCTGCCGCTGCGCCTGCAGGTACTCGCGGCGCGCGGCTCTGGCCCTCATGCGATCGCGCTCCTGCAACATGCGATGCTGCAGGCCGCGCACGCTGCGGGCGATCACGGGCACCCAGTCGTCCGGCAGGTAGGGCTTGGTGCGCTGCCAAGCCCGCTTGGCGCGCAGTTTCCATCCCGACAACTCGGCCCTGGCCAACGCGCCATGCGGCTGGGGTGGCAGGGGAGCAGTCGCCGGCAACTGAAGGCGGGCTCGCACGGCCGCCTCGCTCACCTCCGTGAACTGCTTGCGCTGGCGGTCGTAAATGCAGAACCGGGCAGTCTCCCCGCCCTCCTGGCCGGCGCGTGCCAGCAGCCACAGGCAGTACTCGCGCTCCACGCGAACAATGCCCACAGGCGGGCGATCCCAGTTCATCAAGGTCGACACATGCAGCCACACGGTGGTCATGCTGCGGTACTCCTGTGTGCGGCCAGCGCGTCGCACAGCGCGGCCATCGCATGCGGCCAGCCCAGCGACTCCCGGCGCTGTGTTGCCTGCGCGTCCGGCACGGGCTGGGGCTCGTCCAGCGACCGCGCCACCGCACGCGCGAAATCGGGGCCCGGCTGCACGATGCGCAGCCCGGGAAGGTCCGAGAGGTGCTCGAAGCCGCGCATCGCGAGGGGCGTGGCCACCACATGGCGCCCCGAATACAAGGCTTCGGCGGTCTTCAGGTTGGACCCGCCGCCGGATGTCACCGGCAACAGGAATGTGTGTGCCAGATCACGGACCGCCGACAAGTCGGCGATGTCGAGCACGCCGAGCGCCACGGTGCGCCGTTCGTTCAGGGGTTGCCAGCGTCTGAACCACTCGGTGGGCGGAATGAACTCGCCCACGTGGCCGGCGAGGACGACGCGTTGAGCGGGCGACAGCCCGGCCAGGCTCTCGCCGAACGACTCGCAAAAGCCCTGGATGTTGGGCGGATGCGCGCTGGCCACATAGAGGCAGAACGGATCGGGGCCGGTACGCTCGCGCCATTTGGCGCGCGCATGCTCGTCGCTTTGCCAGGGCGTCACACCATTGCTGGCCAGAACAACCGTCGCCGATGTCCAGGCGGAAAGAACCTCTGCGTCCTCGTTCGTAACGGCGGCGACGACAGCCGCCTCATGTGCGCACTCGCGCTCCAGGGCCAATACCGCCCCGCTGATCTCGTCCTCTTCGGGAACGTGATGCTGGCGCAGGATGGCGCGCTTGAGTTCGTGCTCGATGTTCTGCGAACCGTACACCAGGTCGAAAGCGCCGATGGCTCCGCGCTCGCGCAGTTTCCGGACGACCGGCAGCAGCCAGGGTTGCTCCAGGTGGACGAAGTCGACTTTTCCGCTGTACCGCTCCAGGCCGGCAAGCGCGCGGGCATCGGCAGCGGCGACGTCGCCAGCGACCAGGTCCTCGACCCAGGCGCTTGGCTTACCCTGCCAGCTGCGCAATGCCGTGACCGGCAGCGCGACGTCCGCCGGCCCCATCGCGGACCGGGTATAGAAATCGTGGGCCGGAAAGAAACTGGCTTGTGCCACATGGAATCCGCGCGCCCGGTACGCCGCCACGATGCTCGAGAGCCGGACTTGCCCGCCGTGGCGAGGGTTGACAGCCGGATAGGAACCCAGCACGAGGATGCGCGGCGCGCTCATGCGGCCTCCGCGCCCACCGGCTTGCGCGCCACCACGGCGCAGTCGCGGCCCTGGGTCATCAGCGCGCGCAGTGTCGGGTCGGCGATGTCCTGGCCGTCCGCAGGCGGGTTCAGGCGCAGCAGCGCCTCCAATTCGAGGCCGGAGTCGCGCACCGCCACTTCGAGGAGGGCGGGGGGAAGCGGCCGCATATGGGTCGGATCGAGCCAGAACGTCTGCGTTGCCACAATCAGGTTTTCCGGGTTGGGGGTTTCCATGATCAACCGGCCACCGGGCACCAGCACCCGCCGCGCTTCTTGCACCAGCCGCAGCAGCACGCCGAAAGGCAGGTGTTCGATGACATGGAATAACGTCACGGCCGCGAGGCTGGCTTCCGGCTGCGCCTGCAACCACCCGAGCGCATCCGCATGTTGCACGGCGAGGCCCCGCGCGCGCATGCCCTCCACGTTCGGCGCGTTGAGGTCCACGCCGATCGCGTCCACGCCCCATTCGCCCAACAGCTCCAGCCATTCGCCCCGGCCGCAACCCAGGTCGGCCACGCGTCCCTTGGGGAGGTCCTGGATCCAGCGCTGGTAAGCGCCAAGGCGTTCGCGCAGGTCTTCGGTGGATCCGCGGAAGTGGTGTTCGAGGGTGGGATAGAACCCCTCTTCCGCTGCGGCGGCCCCGGACGGCACGGCCGTGCCCGGTTCGTCCGCCGGCCGCCGTAGCCGGTCGAGCGCAGCGCCGAGGGCGCTGACCTGGTTGCGTGCCCACTCGGCTTCACGCCGGGCAACGCCCGCTCCCTCCGACATGGAGAGGGCCATCGCGGCGATCTGCTGGTACAGCTCGGCGACCTGCACGCCGGCTGCGGCCTGGTGCGTCTGAAGCTCGGCATGTACGCCGCGCAGGTAGTCCTCCAGTTCGTCGCTCTTGGCGTGGGCCGAATCCTGCCGCGCTTCGATGACGGCCAAACGCGCGTCAATCACACCGAACCGCTCAGGCCCGCCGCGCAGGAAACGCAGCGTTTCGGCGAGTTTGCGCAGGATCGCCATCACAGGCCACCACCCACGGGCGTTGTGACCGAAGCCGTCGCGCCGAGCGAGCAAGGCCCGATGGAGATCGGGCCGTTTGCGGGCAGGACCTGGAATGTGAGGCAACGGTCCCACCAGTCGTAGTTGCCGGCCGGGTGTTCGGCCCCGGCGTGGGCCGCCACCGTCAGGCTGTAGTAGCCGCACCCGAGATGGAAGCCGTGCAAGTCCCACGTGAGTTCGAACGTGCCCGGCTTGTGCGGCAGGGCGACGCCATGGTGGTGGGTGTTGGTACCGAACACGTCATTGCCGAGACGGTCGCGCACCAGGATGCCGAGCGTGAGATCCGCGACCGGCTGCTTGACCTTCAGGCGCAGCACGAGCTGCGCGGGTACTTCGCTCACGAGGACCTGGCGCGGCTGGTTTTCCTGCCGCAGTTCGACGGATTCGATATGCACCTCGCCCGTCCCAGCCCGGCGCCCCTCGCCCTGCTCCGACACGGGCAACGCTTCATAGTCGCGGCTCATGTCGGGCGCCAGCAGCATGTTGTAGGTTTCCAGCACCATGGAAGGCGGCCCGTCCTCCAGCACGCGGCCGTCGTGCAGCAGGATGGCACGCGAGCACAGACTGCGGATCGACGTCGGGTCGTGCGACACCAGCACCACCGCGGCGCCGCCCTCGCGCATCACGCGGATGCGTTCGAAGCATTTGTGCTGGAAGTAAGCGTCGCCGACGGCGAGCGCTTCGTCGACAACCAGGATGTCCGGCTGCACCGCCGTCGCCGCACTGAACGCTACGCGCATCTGCATGCCGGTCGAGTAGGTGTGGACGGGCTGGTCGAAGTACGCGCCGATCTCCGCGAACTCTTCGATCGCGGGCAGCAGTTCGCGCACCTGGTGCTCCGGCAGGCCCTGCAGCAATGCCATCTGGCGTGCATTTTCGCGGCCGGTGAAGTCGGGGTGGAAGCCGACGCCCAGTTCCAGGATCGCCGATACCAGGCCTCGGCGTTCAATCGCTCCGGCCGAGGGCAGTTGCACACCGGTCAGCAGCTTGAGCAGCGTGCTCTTGCCCGCGCCATTGCGGCCGACCAGGCCGACTGCCTCGCCGGGTGCCACGTCGAAGGTGAGGTCGCGCAAAACCCAATGCGGAACGTGCGTGTGGGTGCCGGTGATCACTTCGCGCAATTGCGCCCAGCGGCTGGGGTAGCGCCGGAAACACTTGCCCACGCCGCGGGCCGAGAGAATGGGTGGAATCATGAGGCGTTCAGATCTCGTCGCGGATCAGGTCGCGATTGCGCTGCATGAGGCGCAGCGAGCACAGGAGCGCCACCACCGCTACGGCCGCGACGATGGAGACCCCGCCCCACGCCACGCCTTCGCCAGGACGGATCACGATGTTCTGGTAGCCCTGGACCAGCGGCATCATGAAGTTCCACTGCAGCAGGTTCTGTCCCCAGTCGGGGAGCGCGGACAGCGGATAAACGATCGCGCTCATCCAAAACCACACCTGCAGCACGAGCGGCACGGCCAGGCCCACGTCGCGAAAGAACACCTGCAGCACAGCCAGTCCCAGGCCAAGTCCCACGGCGAGGAGGCCTTGCGCCAGCAGCAGGGGGATGTAGAAAAGCGCGGGCCAGCCGGGCCAGAGGCCGATCGCGAGCAGCAGGCCGGCGAAAAGGCCCATCTGCACCACCATGCCGAACCCCGTCACCAGCACGTCGACGGCCAGCAGCGCGTACCACGGCACGATCGTCTTCTTGAGGAGGGTCGCGTGATTGGTGAAGAGGCCCACCACACGGGCAAGAAGATCGGAGAACCATTGCCACGTGAGCAATCCCGCACACAGGAAGATCGCGTACGTGTACGGGCCGAGATCGGGCAGGCCCGCGCCCCGCATGAGGCGGCTGAAGACGAGTGCGTAGATTCCGATCAGGACGGCGGGCGGTGCCACCAGCCACGCCCAGCCAAACAGCGACCGGGCATAGCGCGAGCGGATTTCACGCATCGCCGAAGCGAAGATGAAACCGCGCCAAGTCCAGACCTGAGCGCCGCCACGAAGGAGGAGGGAATGCGAAATCATGCGGGAGGGCGCCGGAAGGCGAATGGCGACGCAGTATAACCGTAGCCCTTCGCGCTTTTCCCTCTGGGAGCGGCCCGAAACTGCGCTTAGGATGCGCACATCTTGCAAAAACTCCAGCCTTCCGTGCCGACGCCCGCAGGGCGCGGCGCTGTACGCCGCGCCCTGCTTTCCGGCCTCGCGGCCGTGCTGGTCGCCGCCTGCGCATGGATGTTGCCGGGATTGCGCCTGCTGGAGGAGCGCAGCCGGGATGCGCTGACCCCGCTCGCGGCATCTGGCGAGCTGGTGGCGGACGTCGTCGTGATCGACATCGGCGAGGAGTCGCTCAAGAGCCTGGGCATGTGGCCCTGGAGCCGGGCGCGCCTTGCCGACCTGGTCGAAGAACTCGTCGGCCCGCTGGGCGTTCGCGGCGTGGCGCTGGACATGGTCCTGCCCGAAGCCGCCGATGCGGCGGGCGACGCGCGCCTTGCCTCGCTGGCGAAGCATGCGCCGCTGACCCTGGCGCACGTGCTCGACTTCGCGGACCGCCCGGCGGCGATCACCATCGGCGTGCCCGCAGGCGGCAGTCCTGCAGCGATGGCGCCGCGAGCGGTTGCGCAGGCCAGTGGCTATGTCGCCAATCACGCAGGACTGCGCGAGGCTCGCTGTGTCGGCCACATCGGCGTGCAGCCCGACGCAGATGGTGTGTTGCGGCGCTTGCACGTGCAAGCCGTCGCGGGCCAGCGGCTGTATTCGACGCTGTCGCTCGCGCTGCTGTCGTGCACCGATCCCGAAGCGGCCCGCCGCGCACTGGCGGGCCTTGGCGCCCTGGACAGCGGCGGCACATGGCGCCTGCCGTTCCGGCGGCCGGTGGCGTCGTTCGAATCCCTGCCCGCACAGGCCGTGCTGAAGGATGGTGTCGATGCGAAGCAACTGCGCGGCAAGTTCGTGCTGATCGGTTCCTCGGCCGTTGGCCTGAGCGACTACGTTGCCACGCCGCTCCAACCCGTGACGGCGGGCGTGCTGGTTCACGCGCAGATGATGGCCGAACTGCTGGAGGCCGCACGCCACCCCGCCACGGGCTGGCGCGCGCATTCCCGGTCACTTTCGCTCGCCGCTCTCGTGGCCGGCGCCTTGCTGCTTGGCGTGGGCCTGCACCTTGGCATCCGCGCCGGGCTGACGGCCCTGCTGTTGCTGGTCGCGAGCTGGCTGGCGCTGTGCGCGGCCGGGTTCGGCCGCGGCTGGAACCCAGCGGTGCTGCCGCCCATCGCCGGCCTCGTCGCGTTCGCGGTCACGTGGATCAGCCTGGACTTCGCCGAAGCGCGGCGGGCTTCGCGGCGCATCATGAACACGCTGTCGCACTACGTCGCCGAACCGGTGCTGAAACTGCTGGTCAAGCAGGGGCTCGAGCGGACGCTTGCGGCATCGCGCAAGGAGATCACGGTGTTGGTCGCGGACATGGCGGGCTACACGCGGATGACGGCCGAGTCTTCGCTCGAGGACAGCGCGAAGCTCACCACCGAATTCCTCGAGGCCATCACCGGCCCGGTGCTGCGCAGCGGCGCCACGCTCGATCGCTACACGGGGGACGGGCTGATTGCGTTCTGGGGCGCGCCGCTCTCGAGGCCGGACCACTCGGCCAGCGCGTTCCAGGCCGCAACCGAAATGCTGGACGCCGTGAAGCTGCTCAATGCGGTACGCGTGGCGCGCGGCGACCCGCCGCTTGCGATGCGTGTCGGCATCGAAAGCGGAGAGGCGCTGGTCGGCGACCTGGGCAGCTCGTCGCGCAGCGTCTACACGGCGGTGGGTACCTGCATCAATCTGGCGTCGCGCCTGCAGGAAATCGCCCGCGACATCGGCGAAACGGTCGTGGTCGGCCCGCAGGCGCGCGCAGGCATCGCCACGCCTATGCGCGCACTCGGCGCCATGAGCGTGCGGGGCCTCGGCGAGCCGATCGAGCTCTACGGCTTGGCACCCGAGTCCGGAAGCTGAGGCGGGGGCACGCGCAAGGCGGCCTGTCCACCGCCCGCCTGCATGAAGGCCGCCAGCTCCTTTGCGCTTTGCGACCAACTGAGCCACGACAAGCCCTGGGGCGCAGGGTGCCGCCCCGCAGCGTGCAAAGCGAACCAGCGTTCCAGTGCTGCGGCGAGCGCAGGCGCATCTTCGCCGCTGAAATAAAACGCATGCTCTCCCGCCACCTCGCGAAAAACCGGGATGTCACGCGCGATAAGGGGCAGCCCCTGCTGTGCCGCTTCGATCATCGGCAGCCCGAAGCCCTCGCCCCTCGAAGCCGCCAGCAACGCGCTACAGCGCGCATACAGCTGCAGCAGCAGCGCATCGGGCGCGTGGCCGAACCAGAACAGGCGGCGCCCGAACTCCGGGCTGCCCCGGATGCCCCGGACCACTTCGTCCACCATCCAGCCCGCCTTGCCGACGATCACCAGGTTGAAGTCGACGCCCCGCGCCCACAGCAGTTGCGCCGCGGCAAGTGCCTGGGCGTGGCCCTTGCGCGGCTCGATGGTGCCGACCATCAGGAGGCTGGGGCGTCGTTCGATGCGGGGCAAGGCACGCCGGGCCGCGAACGTCAGCCGGTCAGATTTCGGGGGCGCTGCAAGGTCCGCTCCGAGGTGGAAGTGGCCGATCCGCAGCGGCGTGCGGCGGTCCGATGGTTGAGAGGCAATCCACTCGGAAAGCTCGTCGGCCACCGAGGACGAGATGCAGGCGATGCCTTCGGAAACGCTGGTGATCGTGCGCAGCCAGTTGCGAAAGTACCTTTCCGTCCCTTCGGGAAACATGGAGGGCATCAACACCGGCAGCACGTCGTACACGGTGAAGAAGATGCGCACGCCGCGGTCCCGCAGTTCGTGCAGCACCGGCTCGTTTTCGTTGGTGAGGGACGCGGCGAGGTCCAGGCCCAGGAATACGTCACCGCGCGCCGGCTGCACCACGCTGTCCTCGAACCGCACATGGGGCACACCCACGAGATTCGCCGCGAAGCGCCGCGCATAACGGTACGGCTGTGCGCGGCCCGGGCTGAAAACCGGCTCGACCCGAAAACCCTCGGGTGGCTGCTTCAACCATTCCATCAGCACATGGCGCACCACGCGCTGAACGCCGGTACCCAGGTCGACCTTCACCATCGCGGACACGTCCACCAGCAACTGGCGGGGCGCAAGCGGCGGCCGGTTGGCCGCGATGGCGGCAGCCGCAAGGCGCAAGTCGGCACCGGACGGCTCTGCGGCAATTGCGCCTAGCGTCTTCAGCAGGGTCCGGTATTGCGCGGCGGTGCCTTGCGTGGCCGCCTGCTCCACGCAGGCATGGTAACCCCGTGCTATCGCGGAGGCGCTGTGATGAATGCGCACATGGTCCGCAGCGTGCGTGGACAGCCGACGGCGCAATGCGGGGTCTTCACGGAGAAGCTGCAGGGCCTGCGCAAGTTCTGCAATGGAAAACCGGTCCGGTACCTTGAGCACGCAGGCATCGTCGATGTCGGCTGTCGACCCGTGGGCGTTGACGATCGCCGGCGCCCCATTCGCCATGCAGTCGAGCACGGCGGCCGAGGTCTCCCCGCGCGACTGCCCACGCAACTGCACGGCCACGTCGCACGCGGCCAGGTAGTCGGCGTAGCCCGATTCGGAAACGAAGCCACTGACCGCGATTCGCTCATGGGGATGGGCGCGCAGCTTGCTTGAGAAGGCAAAGCCGTAGGCATTGGGCACGTTTTCGCCGACGAATACCAGCCGGCAGCGCGGATCCGCGGCGAGCGGGGAAGCGAGAAAGGCATCGACGAGTTCGTCGTTGCGCTTGGTCGGGCCAAGCAATCCGAAGCTGCAAACGAGGAAGTCTTCCGGCGCTAATCCCAGCCGGGCCCGCGCCGCGTCGCGCCCCGGGGCAGCACCGGCCTCGCGCAGCAGCGGCACGACCGTGCAGCGGCTCGCCAGATCGGCGCCCCACCATTGCCGCACAAGTACACGGGCATGCGGCGAATGCACGATGACGGCGGAAGCGCTGGCAAGCACTCCGTAGCTGGCCGGGAAGGTCCATGCCGCGTCACTGCCCGCGGCCCCCAGGTGTTGGAGCGCGCCCCAGCCGTGCGACTCGTACAGCGCGCGAGGGAAGGCTTGCCGCTCCTTGCCGCTCTTGTCGATGTCGTAGATGGCGTTGGACAGGAAGATGTCGTGCATCACCGCGACACCCGGGTGGCGGCGGATCATCTCGAACATGTGTGCGTGCGCGGCGGAATTTCCCACCTGGTACACGATGCGGTCGAACTCGTGCGCATGGGCTTCGAACCACTCGAGCGAGCGCACCGGGAGGCCGGCAAGGCGCGCATCCTCGACCGCCGGTTGCGGGGTGACCAGTTCGACCGAATAGGACTTCGCGAGGTGCGGCACCAGTTCGGCGGCATGAAAAGCCACGCCCGAGCGCACCGGCGGCAAGGGCGACACCAGCGCCAGCCTCGGGCGCTCGGTGCCAGGCGGCGCGGCGCGTCGAGCGACGGTTCCCGCATCGAGCGCCTCGATGCGGGAACGCATGGCGTGGATGTCCTCATCCAATGCCAAGTCCAGCACCAGGTCGGCCCCGATGCCGGCCATGAAGTGCTGGCGCAGCGGCACTTCGGCCTCACGCTGCCACACGGTATCCAGCAGGGGCAGTTCATACGCGACCAGCCGCTCCGCGGGCACAAGCCCGCGGCAGCCCGCTTGCAATGCGTCCATGCGCGGGGAATCGCCCAGGCAAAACGCGACCCAGAATTCATGGCCGTCCGCGGCGTCGACCAGCGGGCGCATGCGTTCCAGCCGGCGCAGCGACTCGTTCGCCGGCCGGTTGCCGAGGTCCAGAACGATGCGCATCAGTGTTCTGCGTCGCGCGACGCCGCCGCGCGCCAGCGCTCAAGGTCGTTCAGCACCCGACGCGCGGGCTCGCTCAGGCCTGTCAACTGCCGCGGCACCGCCACGGTTGCGATGGGCGCATCCGTGGCCGCATTCCCCTTGATCGCGCGCGTGAGCCGTAGCGCGAACATCCCGGCCGCCGGCGAGCGCTGCAGCAAGGGAAATATCCACGCACGCACCCGCTCGTTGCGCGTGATGTGGGTGAAGGCCCGCCGGAACAGCATCTTCACGCCGGCGATCATGCCGGCGCCCCCACCGGGAAAGCCTTGCGGTACGTCGCTTGAGTCGCCAGGGCGCAGCGCTCCCACGAAAAGCCCTGTGCCCGCGACAGCGAACGTGCCGACAGGTCGCCGCGGCGACCCGGGTCCTGCGCCAGTTCACGCATGGCGGCGGACAGCCCTTCAACATCGGAGGGATCGACCATCAGCCCGGCGTCGCCAACCACTTCGGGCAGCGACGAGGTATTGGATGTAACGGCGGGTACGCCGCACGCCATGGCTTCCAGCGGCGGAAAACCGAACCCCTCGTACAGCGACGGATACACCATCGCGAGTGCGCCGGCCGTCAGGCGGACGAGATCGCCCCGCTCGAGGTAGCCCATCAAGCGCACATCGCCCGCAGCGACCTTTGCCGAAAGCTGCTTGCCGACCGCGGAGTCGCCCCACCCTTTCATCCCCGCAACCACCAGCGGATGGCGAGCGCGCAATGCCGCCGGCAGCAATGCGTGCGCCTGGATCGCGAGCACCAGGTTCTTGCGCGGTTCGAGCGTTCCCACGCAGAGAAAATAGCCGCCGTGCACCAGGCCCGCCGGCCCAAGCACGCGCGAAGTTTCGTCGGCAGGCAGAGGCCGGAACGCGGGGTCGCGCCCGTGCGGAATAACGTCGATCAGCGTGCCGGGCAGGCCGAAGACCTGCATGATTTCCTGCTTGATGAAAGCTGCGCCCGTGATCACCCGGGCAGCGCCGCGAAGGGCCGGCTCGAAGTGCCTCTCGAGGGCGCGCACGCGTTCCGGCGGATGCGTTTCGGGGTGCCGGATCCAGGACAGGTCGTGGACCGTGACGACCGTAGCGCCGGGAAAAGCCAGCGCCAATGTGGCGGGCTCGTGGTAAACGTCGTAACCCGTTGCGGCACGGCCGAAGCTGCGCTGCTCCAGCATGCGCTTGATCTCGTACGCACCCGGCACCAGTCGGCGGACCCAGGACCGCGCAGTTCCACGGGCGGCCGATGGGTCACTGCGCAGTTCGCGCGAGCTATGGGCACCGTCGAAGAAGGCAATGTCCAGCGAATCGAGAGCCAACAGGCTTCGCGCCAACTGCAGCGTGTACTGGCCTACTCCCGTCATCGGCAGGCGCAGTGCGCTTGCGTTGAGAAGGACTCTCACCGTCCGCGAGGCATGGCCCTAGCCGCCGACGCGGCGCATGTCCGCGTCCACCATCATCGTGATGAGCTGCTCGAGCGAAGTGCCGGCCGTCCAACCCAGCTGGCGCTGCGCCTTCGCCGGGTTGCCCAGCAGCACGTCGACCTCGGCGGGCCGGAAGAACTGCGGGTCGATGACCACGTAATCCTTATACGACAGCCCGACGTGCGCGAAGGCGATGCGGCACATCTCACGCACGGTGGTGGTAAGGCCCGTGGCCACCACGTAGTCGTCGCCCTTGTCCTGCTGCAGCATGCGCCACATGGCGTCCACGTAGTCGCCGGCAAAGCCCCAGTCGCGCTTGGCGTCGATGTTGCCCAGGCGCAGTTCCTTTTGCTGCCCGTGCTTGATGCGCGCCACCGCGTCCGTCACCTTGCGCGTCACGAATTCGATGCCGCGCAGCGGCGATTCGTGATTGAACAGGATGCCGGTGCTGGCATGCATGCCGAAGCTTTCCCGGTAGTTGATCGTCATCCAGTGGGCATAGAGCTTCGCGACGCCGTACGGGCTGCGGGGATAGAACGGCGTCTTCTCGTCCTGCTTTTCGGCCTGGATCAGGCCGAACATCTCGCTGGTGGACGCCTGGTAGAAACGGATCGCCGGATCGGTGAGGCGGATGGATTCCAGCACATTGGCCGCGCCCACGCCCGACACCTGGGCCGTGAGCAGCGGCTGCTGCCAGGAGGTCCCGACGAAACTCTGCGCGGCCAGGTTGTAGACCTCGGCCGCCTTGCTTTCCTTCACGGCACGCAGCACGGCGGAAAGATCCGACACGTCGCCCCCGATGAGGTTGACGTCGCCTTCGATGCCGAGTTCACGCAGCCGCCACAGCGTGTCCGAAGAACGGCGCGGCAGCAGGCCGCTGACCGCGTAGCCCTTTTGCAGCAGCAACTGCGCGAGATAGGCGCCGTCCTGTCCGGTGATCCCGGTGATGAGTGCGGCTTGGGTCATTTGTCGAGGTCCTGCATCCAGTAATCAAGTAGTTGGGTCAAGGTGTCGGCGAGCGAGAAGCGCGGCACCCATCCGGTCGCCTCGGTAAGGCGGGAATGGTCGCCGAACATGCGGCGCTGCTCGGAAGGGCGCAGGCGCTGGGGATCGGTCTCGATCTGCGCGCGTACGCCCGCCAGTTCGACCAGCATGCGCAGCGCGTCGCCCAGGTGCACTTCGCGCCCGGAACACACATTGTAGGTTTCGCCGCTGCGTCCCCTGGCCAGCAGGGCCAGATAGGCCGCGACGACATCCCGCACGTCGAGGAAATCACGGGTGACGTCAAGGTCTCCAGTGAGAATCTTCGGCTCCTGGCGGCCGCGCTTGATTGCCGCGACCGTCTGGGCAAAGGCAGGCAGCGCGAAGTCCGGGCGTTGGCCCGCGCCGGTGTGGTTAAACGGGCGGGCGATGACGACGTCCAGCGGCCGGGTGCGAGCCCACTGGCGGCACAGCTCTTCCCCCGCCACCTTGCTGCTGGCGTAGGGGTTGCGCGGCGCGGGCGGGGTATGCTCGGTCAAGGGCAGCTCTTCTTCGGGAACCGCGCCGTAGATGTCGGCGC
Source organism: Ramlibacter sp. WS9 (assembly GCF_003797765.1). Taxonomy (GTDB): domain Bacteria; phylum Pseudomonadota; class Gammaproteobacteria; order Burkholderiales; family Burkholderiaceae_C; genus Ramlibacter. The sequence continues at coordinate 73,302 of NZ_RKMB01000004.1, forward strand.
TGCTGACGTAGAGCAGCCGGCCGGTGAACCCGGTGTCGTCCAGGGCCTTGAGGAGGTTGGCCGTCCCCCCAGCGTTGACCTGGAGGGTCGTCAGCGGATCGGACCAGGACGATGGAACGTGGCTCTGCGCGGCCAGATGGACAATCCAGTCGGGGCGAAACGCCTCCACGGTGGCCCGCAGCGCCGCGGCGTCCAGGACATCGGGTTCCTTGTCCAGCAGGCACCACGAAGCCTCGTGTTCGCCGTCCCCCTGCAAGAATTCCTTCATGGCCGTCCCGACAAAACCCAGGTGGCCGGTCGCCAACAGCTTCTTGCGGTGCTTCAAGGTATTCTCGTGCGATAAACAGGGAAGTTTAACAATGCAATCTCGTCAGTCCGTTCCACCGTCATGAAGCCGCATCTCGACCTGCCGGCAGCCGTGGTCAAGCTCGGCAAGCTGCCCCTGCTGGCGGGCGTCGACAAGGACACGCTGGCCAAGGTGGCGGGCGCAGTGGCCTGGCGCGACGTGAAGAAGCGCGAACCGGTGCTGTTCAAGGGGTCTGCCGGAGACCACTTGCTGTTCCTGATCGAAGGGCGGCTGCAGGTGCTGGACGTCACCGAGAGCGGCCGCGAGATCGGCCTGAACCTGCTGGTGACCGGCGATTACTTCGGCGAACTGTCCATCATCGACGGCGAGCCCCGCTCCGCCTCGGTGGTGGCAATGGAGAATTCTCTGGTGGCCCTGCTGCCCAAGGCCCAGGCCTGGGAACTCTTCCGGCTCAATCCGCTGGTCGCCGAGCGCGTCCTGCTGGGGCTCGCCCGCAAACTTCGCAACGCGTCCATCTACCAGACCATCCTGTGTCTGCCCAACGCGTCACAGCGCGTGTTCGCCCTGCTCCAGCGCCTGTGCAAGGTGGCGCCGGGAGGACTTGTCGTGATCGAACATCCGCCTAAGCAGCAGGAACTGGCCATCATGGCCAACACCAGCCGCGAAACCGTGTCGCGCGCGACCAAGGTGCTGACCGACGCAGAGATCGTCGAGAAAGACCACCATCGCCTGATCGTCCGCGACCCGAAGGCGCTGGAGCGTCTGGCGCTCAACGACATGGTCGCTCCGCACAAGGGCAAATAGTCCGCTGTGCGAACTCAGGCCGGGACGCGGCCGTAGATGTCGCTGAAGCGGACGATGTCGTCCTCGCCCAGGTAGGCGCCGCTTTGCACCTCGATCATCACCAGGTCGAGCATGCCGGGGTTGTCCACGCGATGTTTCTTTCCGGCAGGGATGTAGGTCGACTCGTTCGTCATGACGAGGAATTGACTGTCATCGCAGACGACACGTGCCGTGCCGCTGACCACGATCCAGTGCTCGCTGCGGTGGTGATGCATCTGCAGCGACAGTGCGGCGCCGGGCTTGACCTCGATCCGCTTGATCTTGTAGCCCTCGCCGCCTTCCAGCACGGTGTAGGTGCCCCAGGGCCGCATCACCGTTCGGTGCAGGCGGTAGCTCTCGTGGCCGCGCAGCTTCAGCTGCGCCACCACCTCCTTGACCTGTTGCGTGCTGCCCGCATCGGCCACCAGCAGCGCGTCCGGGGTGTCCACCACCATCACGCCGCGCAGGCCCACGGCGGCGATCATCCGGTCCTCTGACCGCACGAAGCAGTCCTCGCAATCCACCAGCAGGGAGTCGCCATGCACGCGGTTGCCGTGCTCGTCCTGCGGGACCAGCCCCGCCACGGCACTCCAGGAACCGATGTCGTTCCAGCCGAACTTTGTCGGCAGCACCACCAGGTTGCGGCTGGGTTCCATCACCGCGTAGTCGATCGAGATGCTTTCAGCCTGGGCGAAAGCCTCGGCCGGCAGTTCGGTGAACTGGGCGGTGCGGTCGCCGGGGGCCACCTGCTCCCAGCACTGGGCCATGTCTTGCGCCAAACCCCGGCGGTGCGCCTTCAACTCATCAAGCAGGGTTTGCGCACGCATGCAGAACATGCCGCTGTTCCAGAGGAAGTTGCCGCTTTCCAGGTAGTCCCGCGCGGTCTGGGCGTCGGGCTTCTCGACGAAGCGAAGCACCTCGCGCGCCTCGCCGCCGTCGAAGTTCTTGCCCGCTTCGATGTAGCCGTAACCGGTTTCGGGCGACTCGGGGCGAATGCCGAAGGTCACCAGCTTGCCGCGCGCCGCCAGCTCCGCCGCCTGTTCGGTGGCGCGCACGAAGTCCTCCACCGGCTCGATCAGGTGGTCAGCCGGCAGCACCAGCATGATGGCGTCGGGCGAGACATTGGCCGCGACCCAGTGTGCCGCGGCGGCGATCGCGGCCGCGGTGTTCCGGCCCACCGGCTCGAGCAGGTAGCCGGTGCTGAGGGTGGCATCCGGGCCCAATGTGCGGGCCACCTCGTCCTTCGAGATGAAATAGTAGTCACGGTTGGTCACCAGCAACAGCTTGCGACCGGTCGCGGTCCTGGCCGCGCGCTGCACGGTTTTGCCGAGCAGGGTCTGCCCGTCGGGCAGCTTCATGAACGGCTTGGGGTGACCCTCGCGGGACACCGGCCACAGGCGGGTGCCAGCGCCGCCGGACAGGATGACCGGGACGATGGGGGCGGCGGTGGATTCGTTGGATTTCAAGACGCTTGCCTAGTTGGGGTGCATCCCCCGATTCTAGGCAGGCCGGAAAGTGCCCTCACGGCAGCACGGCCTGCCCCGCGGAAATCACATCCCGGTACGCGTCGTTGTAAGCATGCGCCATCGCCCGGGCCGTGAACAATGTCAGGAACCGTTCGCGTGCCGCCGCACCCATCGCCAGTGCCCTGGCGGGCTCGTCCTGCAGCCGATGCATGGCGTCGCGCAGCGCCTGAGGATCCCGCGGCGGCACCGTCCAGCCGGTGACGCCGTCGACGTTGATGAACGACGTGCCCGTCCCGATCTCGCAACTGACCATGGGCCGCGCACTCATCGCGGCTTCCACCAGCGACATCCCGAAGGCTTCGGAACGCAGGTCCGACGGAAAGACGAATCCGCGCGACAGCTGCAGCAGGCACATCTTGTCCTCGTCGGTGACGGAACCGAGGAAGCGCACGTTGTCCAGCCGTTCGCGCGCGGCGTGCTGCTGCAGCGCGGCCTCTTCGGGGCCGGATCCCGCGATGACGATCTGGCCCGCGAAGCCCTGGGCGGCTTGCAGCAATGTGTCCAGGCCTTTGTAATAGCGCAGCACGCCCACAAAAAGGAAGAAGCCTTCGCCGACTCGCGCGCGCCACTCTGCGACCCGCTCGGGCGAGGGCTGGGGATAGGTCGACTCGTCGATTCCGTTGGGGATCACGCGAACCTCGGACTTCAGGCGGCCCAGCACCGGGCTGCTGTCGCGGTATTGAGGCGACGTTGCCACCACGATGTCGGCAGACTCGAGGAAGTGGTTCATGAGCGGCGTGTAAGCGCGCAGGAGAAACTTTTGCCGCACGATGTCGGACTGGTAGGTCACCACGCTCGGCTTGCGCGCGTTGAGCAGTTGCAGCAGGTCGGCGAAAGGCCAGGGAAACTGGTAGTGGACCACGTCGGCCCAGCGCAGCTGGCGGCGGAATTCGGGCAGCGCGGCGAACGAAACAGGATTGGATGCCACCTCGGCTGTCAGGCGGCTGCGGTGGACCTGGCCTTCAGGGCGCTGCAGTACCGCGGGCAGCGGATCCGCGCTGAGCGTGAAAACGCGGTTCTCGTGGCCCAGCGCGGACAGGCCCCGTCCCAGCTGGGCGATCACCTGTTCGATGCCGCCCATGCTGTCGGGGTAGTAACTCTTGTAAACGTGCAGTACTTTCATGGGGCCATGCGACGTGGCCCTGCGAACGCACGCGGCCCAGGCGCGGCGCCATTCTAAGCGGTCCGCCGCGGGCGGCCGCTGTCGAAGGCAGCTCTTCGGTGATGGGCGCGCGTGAATGCTCCACTGCCCACCAGTACCGATCCTGACGCAGGTATCCTTCGATACGGAGGTATAGACATGGTACAGGCAATCGATCTGCGCGCGCTCTGGTCTCCTTCGAAGGCCACTGGCAGCCGCGCACGGTGAGCGAGTACAACGGCAACGACGTGATGGTGGTGAAGGTGCAGGGCGAGTACAAGTGGCACTCGCACCGCGACACGGATGATTTCTTCCTGGTGCTCGAAGGTGAACTCGAGATCGACCTGGAAGGCGGGCGCACCATGCACCTGGGCGCCGGCCAGATGTTCATCGTGCCGAAAGGCGTGCAACACAGGCCACGCGCGATCAAGGAGGCGCACCTGCTGCTGATCGAGCCGACCGGGACGCCGAACAGCGGGGATATAGCGACCGCCGCGCCGCGGTGCGTGATCTGAACGGCCGCGCCCGGCCAACCGGCCACGCGCAATTTCCGTTAGTAGGACACAGGTAGCAGGTTGTCGATTCTGGCGCCCCTCGTTTGTCGTAGGGATGGAGGTTCCGAATACGCGGAGCCTTCGCCCCTTCAACGAACCGAGTGAGCACCTCATGACCAAGTCGATCTTCATCAGCCTGCCCGTTGCCGACCTGGCGGCCTCGACCGCCTTCTACAAGGCCTTGGGCTTCGAGCCCAACCCGCAGCTCAGCGACGACACGGGCACCTGCATGGTGTGGAGCGAGGCGATCCAGGTGATGCTGATCACCCACGCCAAGTGGCGCACGTTCACGCAGCGGCCCTTCCCCGCGCCGGGCTCGGCCGGGCACATGCTCTCGCTGGCGATGGACAGCCGCGAGGCCATCGATGCGATGCAACGCGCCGCCGCGGCGCACGGCGGCAAGGCCGACGCGAACCCGCCCGAGGACTTCGGCTTCATGTATTCGCGGGATTTGGCCGACCCGGACGGCCACCTGTGGGGCACGGTCCGGATGAATCCGGCGGGGATGCAGGGCGGCGCCCAGACCTGATGCGTTCCAACCCGCGCCCGTCTTGCTGGGCCGTCTACTCGCCGTCCCAATAGTCCAGCGCGTGTGAGGGGCGCGTCATGGCCGCAAGGTCTGCCCGCCGTAGGCGCCGATCTTGCCGGAGTCGGGGTATTCGCACCTCGGCGGGCATCATGGTGCTGACGGACACGAAGGCCCAGCGGCTCGCTGGAACGCTGGGGCGATTGGTGCGCCTTTAGGCCAGGCTCGCCGCTGTGGCGGGCACCTCTGGCGACTGGGGCAAAATCCCACTTTCACCGAAGAAACGATCATGACGGTATCGCTTACCCAAAAACTCATCGAAGAGCATGTATTGGTCTGTCCCAAATGCAAGACGCCGAAGCTTGTCGTCAAAGCGGACGGGTACCATTGTGGAAGTTGCATGATTTCATGGCCTGCGCATTGCAACGTGCCGGATTTTTTCAATAGGTATGTGGAAAACGAGCGTGGAGCAGAGCTTGCCGTGGCCCAGGAATTCGTGGATCGCATCTGCGAAGTGCTGGCGCTCGGCAAGGATCCGGCGACCGTTAAGGCCGTTTCCAGCGTATTGAGTCGCGCGTCGAAACTCAAGACCGAAGTTGATTCACTGACTGCCGAGATCGAAGACGTGTATGACCGCTTCTTTGGGAAAGACAAATTCGATCATCCTGCGCCAGACGCCCAAGCCAACCAAGGAATCGGCGTCGTCTTCGAGCGGCACTATTTCCCTCCCAGGGCCGGGAAGTCCGAAGCGTTCTCTGCGAACGTCCGCGTAAGAAACGCTGGAGCGCAGGCTTGGTCGTCACGAACACGGAACCCTGTCGCGCTAAAGGCGGAATGGCGCGGACTCAGAGGCGAACCTGCCTATGCGCACTTTCCGATCGACGTGGCCCCAGGTCGAGCGATAACCATGCCGATCCGGATGACGGCGCCCGAAGCAGCCGGTGACGCAACTGTGCGCATCACCCTTGAGTGCCCTGGATCGCGTGAGCAAGCCAGCCAGTACCTGGACATATCAGTCGCAGTTGGCGCTGTTCGGACAGATCATCATCACGTTGGAATGGTGCGATTCGATCCGCCCATTGCCGACTATGGAAAAGACCATCAGGACGCCCTGGCTTTCCTGCTGTCGTATCTGACGAGGGAAAGCATATCGCGATCGAGAATTCTTGAAATTGGAAGCGGACCCCATCCGCAATTGGCGTGGCTTGAGGATTCTGAAGTTGTGGCGCTTGATATCAGCGCTCCACTGCTGGAACTGGGCAGCCTTTACTTTGGGGATCGCTTCACCCATCGTTTGGCATTTATGTGCGCGGACGCTTTTGATCCGCCATTCGCTCCCGGATCATTCGATGTCGTAGGCATGTTCAGTACCCTGCATCACTTTCCGGAACCTGATTTGCTGCTCAAAAAGTTGAGCGGGTTGCTTCGGCCGGCGGGAGTCCTGGCAGTCATGTGCGAACCCGTGGGCGACTCGCTCGCTGCGGCCTCGACAGTCCGGGACCTCTTGAAGGGAATCAACGAACAGGTTTTCAGCACTTCGGAATATTGGCGGATATTTGAAGCCGCAGGGCTTGTCCCTCTTTCAGCGAAAGTGAACGGCGGATCGTTGAAGGCGATACTCAGCAAGAAGTGAGGCGACCACCTGACGGCCGTGGGCGCCCGACGCTGCCTCTTATTTCAACTGCGCTGCCTTGACGCGCATCACGTATTGCTGGTACGTCGGCAGCGCGATTGCCGCCAGGATGCCGATGACCATGATCGCCGGGAACAGGAATGCGCCGATGCGCACGCGGTCGTGTTCGGCGGCGGGGGCCGGCCGTAGTCGTTGCGGCCCCGCGTGCCGGCCCTGAAGACCCAGATCCGTCCGACCAGGGGAATGAGGATCAGCAGCCAGGTCCAGCCGTTCCAGCCCATGTCGTGGCTGCGCTGGATCGATATCAGGGGCCAGAGGGCTTTCACTCGGACAACGGCTCGAAGTACATCAACGGCCGGGTCGCCCAGCTGGTGGAGAAAGTGCGCATTGAGCAGACCAAATCACGCTCTCGCCACAGCAACGACAACGCCCTGGCCGAGAGCAAGAACGCCAGCGTCGTGAAGCCTTGCAGGCTCAGGCCGGCGCGCAAACCGACCTGGCCACCGCCCAGGCAATGCAACAAGCCAAGGCAGAATTGTGTGAGCAATTCAACCGGCAAAAAAGCCAAGCCCGCGCGCCGGGCCAGAACAACGCAGCGCCTCCATCGAGGGGCAGGGATCACGCATGAGTACATGCATGATCGGGGGCGCCTCCGGCGGCCTGGCAGGGGGCCTGCAGATGAAGAAACCCGCAGACACATCCTCGCCCCTTAAACTGCCCCTTTCAACCCGGTCGACTCGCCACTACAGCTCGCCGCATCAACCGCCCTTCAGGCCCATACGTGAATTGGAAAATTCTCTTAGAAGTGGATGCCCCTCATCATCTGCTGCATCGCGATCGCCTCGGGCGACAGGGTCGGCTTCCCGCCCTTGTCGCCCTTGGCGGCGGACGAATCGGGGAACATGCGGAAGCTGGTGTTCATTGCGATCTGGGCCACGCGCGGCAGCAGCGCGTGCAGCACCTGGCCGGAAATGCCCAGGCGCGTGGCGATGCGCACCGGCTTGGAGATGCAGGCGTCGGCGATCATGTCGGCCGCCTCTTCGGGCGCCAGCGTCGGCACGTTGTTGTAGATGCCGGTGGGCGCAATCATGGGTGTGCGCACCAGCGGCATATTGATCGTGGTGAAGGTGATGCCGCGGTCGGCGAACTCGCTCGAGGCACAGCGCGTCCAGGCATCCAGCGCCGCCTTGCTGGCCACGTAGGCCGAGAAGCGCGGCGCGTTGGTCAGCACGCCGATCGAGCTGATGTTGACCACATGCCCCTTGCGGCGCTCGGCCATGCCGGGCAAGAGGCCCATGGTCACGCGCAGGCAGCCGAAGTAGTTCAGCTGCATGGTGCGCTCGAAGTCGTGGAAGCGGTCGTAGCTGGACTCGATCGCGCGGCGGATCGAGCGGCCGGCGTTGTTGATCAGGAAGTCGACGCCGCCGTGGTTTTCGACCAGGAGCGCGATGAAGCGGTCGCAGTCGGCCATGTCGGCGATGTCGGCGGCATAGGCGACAAACTCGTAACCCTTGGCCTTGGCTTCCTTGCAGGCCTCATCGAGCTTGTCCTGGTCGCGCCCGCAGATGATCGTGACGGCGCCGGCCTCGGCGAACTTGTGTGCTGCCGCCAAGCCGATGCCGGAGGAGCCGCCGGTGACCAGCACCACCTTGCCGCCCACCGTGCCGCGGAGGGACCGGTCGATGTGCAGGTCCGGGTCCAGGTGACGCTCCCAGTAATCCCAGATGCGCCAGGCGTAGTCCTTCAGGTTGGGCACCGTGATGCCCGAGCCCTTGAGCGCCGCCGCCGTTTCGCGGTTGTCGAAACGCGTCGGGTAGTTGACGAAGGTGAGCATGTCCTCCGGCAGCGCCAAGTCCTTCATGATCGCGGCGCGGATGCGGCGGATCGGCGCCACCGCCATCAGGCCCTTCTTGATGCTCTTGGGAATGAAGCCCAGCAGCGCCGCATTGACGAACAGGTTCATGCGCGGCGCATGTGCGGCGCGGCTGAAGATGTCCAAAACGTCGCCGACGCGGTAGCCCACCGGATCCACCAGGTGGAAGCAGCGCTTCGTGATATCGGCCTTGTGCGACAGGTAGTCGAGCGCGTCGACCACGAAATCCACCGGCACGATGTTGACGCGCCCGCCCTCCAGGCCCACGGCCGGCATCCACGGCGGCAGCAGCTGGCGCATGCGCTGGATCAGCTTGAAGAAGTAGTAGGGGCCGTCGATCTTGTCCATCTCGCCGGTCTGGCTGTCGCCCACCACCATCGCCGGGCGGTACACCGTCCAGGGCACCTTGGACTCCTTGCGCACGATCTTCTCGCTCTCGTGCTTGGTGCGGAAGTACGGGTGGTCGTAGTTCTCGGCTTCCTCGAACATGTCTTCGCGGAATACACCTTCGTACAGGCCGGCGGCGGCGATGGACGAGACGTGGTGAAAGTGACTCGCGTCGATGGCCTTGGCGAATTCCACCGTGTTGCGCGTTCCGTCGATGTTGACGGCGACCTGGCTTTCCTCGTCGGCGGCCAGGTCGTACACCGCGGCCAGATGGTAGAAGTGGTCGACTTGGCCCTTGAGCTTCTTCGTATCGTCAGCGGCAACGCCCAGCTTCTTGGCCGTGAGGTCCCCGAACACCGGTACCGCGCGTGCCGCGGAGACGCCCCAGTATTCCCGCAGGCCGGCAACCTTGCCCTCGCTCTCCTTGCGGATGAGGAAGTGCACAACCGAGCCTTTGCGCTCGAGCAGCTTCTTGACGAGGCGCTTGCCGATGAAGCCGGTCGCGCCGGTGACGAAATATTGCATGGGGAGTTTCTCCTGGAGAGCTTGTTGGTATGTTGTCGGGCATTCTTGCCCAAAGCGAAGGCCTGATCATTCAGCACAAACCCGTGACGCGGTTGAGGTCGCCCGTCTAGCGCTTTAGGAGGCGAACCCTAAACCAGTGGCCCGCTGCGGCTTACAGTGCGTCCATGCGCTCCATCGTGGGGCGCACCCCAACCTACGTCCGGAGGCCACCATGGTCAAGAAAGTCAACAAGTCGTCCAACACCACCACCACCGACAAGAAGACCGGCGCCCAGTTGTCGGGTACCGTCAAGGAATCGGCGCAGCAGATCTGGCTGGCTGGCCTGGGCGCATTCGCGAAGGCCCAGGAAGAAGGCGGCAAGGTGTTCGAAGCCCTGGTGAAGGAAGGCACGTCGATCCAGCGCAAGACGCAGGCCGCCGCCGAAGAGAAGATCTCCGAGGCCACCAACCGCATGGCCACCATGGCCACCGACATCTCGTCCAAGGCTTCGGGCCAATGGGGCAAGCTGGAAGACATCTTCGAAGAGCGCGTCTCCAAGGCTCTCAACAAGCTGGGCGTGCCTTCGTCCAAGGACATCGACGTGTTGATCGCGCGGATCGAGGAACTCAATCGCAACGTCGCCAAGCTGAGCGCCAAGTCGGCCTCAGCCCCGCGCGCCGCCACGAATGGCGCCGTCAAGCCGGCAGCCAAGCGCGCCACGGCTCGCAAGTCTGCGTGAGGCGACACGCTTTGCAACAAGGGCGCTTCGGCGCCCTTTTTGCGTCCGCATAACAAGCTGCGCAATTGTTAGCGGCCGCGCAACCTGCCGGTTGACTATGTCCGCGCGGTTTGTTGCAACGCAACACGGGACGCCCTGCAAGCACCCTACACTGCCCATTCATGACAAAAATAAAATCGCCTGCACCCAAGATCGCGCTGGCACTTGCCGGTGGGGGCCCACTGGGTGCGATCTACGAAATCGGCGCGTTGTGCGCCCTGGACGAATCGCTGGCAGGCATTGATTTCACGGCGCTGGACCACTATGTGGGCGTGTCGGCCGGCGGCTTCATCGCCGCGGGCCTGGCCAACGGCATGTCGCCCCGCGAGCTGTGCGCCTCCTTCATCGAAGCCGATGACGGCGCGGGCGAAGTGTTCGACCCATCGTGGCTGATGAAGCCGGCGTATGACGAATTCGCGCGCCGCGCCATCATGTTCCCGGGGCTGGCAGCGTCCGCGCTGTGGCGCGCCACAGTGGGGCGGCGCTCGTTGACGCATTCGATCGAGCGGCTGGGCCCGAGCTTGCCCACCGGCATTTTCTCCAACGACCAGATCGACCAGCGGCTGGGGCGCCTGTTCTCGCGCGCCGGGCGCAGCAACGACTTCCGCGAACTGAAGGCGCAGCTGACGCTGGTGGCCACCAACCTCGATACCGGCGAGGCTGCGCCTTTCGGCCGCCCGGGCTGGGACCATGTCCCGATCTCGAAAGCGGTGCAGGCGAGCTCTGCCCTGCCCGGTCTCTTTCCGCCGGTCGAGATCGACGACCAGTATTTCGTCGACGGCGCTCTCAAGAAGACCATGCACGCTTCGATCGCGCTGGACGACGGCGTCGACCTCATGCTGTGCCTCAACCCGCTGGTGCCGTTCAATTCCACCGAACCCGCCACTGCCCGGGTCATGCAGCGCGGAGTGCCGGCCGAAAAGCGCTCCATTCCGCGTATCGCCGACGGTGGCCTGCCGGCGGTTTTGAGCCAGACCTTCCGCTCCATGATCCATTCGCGCATGGAGCTGGGCATGAAGCACTACGAGCGCGCCTACCCGCGAACCGACATCGTGTTGATCGAGCCCGATCATCGCGATCCAGAGCTCTACCTGGCCAACACGTTCAGCTACGGCCGGCGCCGTCAGTTGGCCGAGCACGCCTACCAGCAGACGCGAGCGATGCTTCGCTCGCGCCGCATCAGCCTCACGGCCAAGCTCCAACGGCACGGCATCCGGCTGCGCATGGATGTCCTGGACGACGCGCGCCGGCACTTGGTCGCGGCAACTCCGGCAAAAACGCGGATCGGCCAGGCCATCGCTTCGCTGCAGGAGGTCATGGACGACCTCAGCCACGCACTGCCCGCGCCCATGCGCGCTGCTTGAACATGGCTAAGAAGGCCCCTCGCCGTACGGCCGAGCGCATCCTGGAAGTGACGCTCGACCTCTTCAACCGGTTTGGCGAACCCAATGTGTCGACGACGCTGATTTCGGCCGAGCTCAACATCAGCCCCGGCAACCTGTACTACCACTACCCGGCCAAGGACGAACTGATCAATTCGCTCTTCGACCGCTACGAGCGGTCGTTGAGCGAGCTGCTCAACGCCAGCGACGGCGTGCGCGACGTCGAAGACGCCTGGTTCTTCATGCACACGCTGTTTGAACTGATCTGGCAGTACCGATTTCTCTACCGCGACCTGAACGACCTCCTGTCGAAGAACCGGCGCCTGGAAACACATTTCCAGTGGGTGCTGAAGAACAAGACGCGCGCGGTCAAGGCCATGCTCGACGGCATGAGCCGCTCCGGCGCGGTGAGCATCGACTCGCGCGAGGTCGAGGCCACGGCCACGAGCATGGTGGTGGTGCTGACCTACTGGCTGAGCTACGAATACGTGCGAGACCCGCGGCGGGCGCTGGAACCCGAAAGTGCCCAGCTCGCCCTGTTGCGCGGCGCGCATCATGTGCTTAACCTGCTGGTACCCTACCTGGAACAGGGCCAGCGTATGCACCTGCTGGGATTGATCGCGGCCTACAGCAACCCGGCAAACTGAAAAGTAAATAGGAGACAAGCATGGCCAAGTGGACGGCTTTTCCCCATCTGGGCGAATACACGTTCGACGCCGCCAGCGTGAAGAAGCATTGGACGCGGCTGCACGCCGGCGACGCCGAGCCGTTGCCAAAGGACAAGGCTGTGCTCGAGGCCTGGGCGCTTTTCCACAGCGGAGATTTCCAGAAGGCCACCGAGGCCGGCATCGCGGCCGGTGGCGACGGCATCACGGTTGCCAACAAGGCCACGGCGATCTACGCGAACTATCTCGAAAAGAAGGAAAAGAACAAGCTCGATCTGTTCATGGAAGTAGCGCAGCGCGCCGAAGCGCAGGCCGGGGAAGATGCGAAGAACCCGAACGCCTGGTACTGGCAGGCCTATTCGTTGGGCCGCTACAGCCAGGGCATCAGCGTGGCCAAGGCGCTCGCCCAGGGGCTCGGCACCAAGGTCAAGGACGCGCTGGAAAAGACCATCAAGCTGCAGCCCAAGCACGCCGATGCGCATGTCGCGCTGGCCGCATTCCATGCGGAAGTGATCGACAAAGTCGGCTCGCTCATCGGCGGCATGACCTACGGCGCGAAGCGGGACATCGGGCTGCGTTTGTACCAGGACGCCCTCAAGCTCAACCCCCACTCCGCGATCGCGATGATCGAATACGCCAACGGCATGGTGATGCTCGAGGGCGACAAGCGGATGAAGGAAGCCACCAAGCTCTACGAGCAGGCCGCCGGCAGCAAGCCGATGGATGCGATGGAGCGGCTGGACTTGGAGCTGGCCAAGGCCGAACTGGACGATTAGCCGCTTCTTTCGCGCTGCCGGCCTACAGGCAAGCAGGCCCCGCCTCGCGCACGATGGCGGCCATGAATATCTTCGAAGCCCTGCGCTTGTCGCATGACACCCAGCGTGCCCTTGCCACCCAGATCCTGGAAACCCAAGGCGATTCGCCCGACCGCAACCGCCTGTTTCGGGAGCTGAAGCACGAGTTGGCCGCGCACGCGGCGGCCGAGGAACGCTGCTTCTACTCCCCGTTGATCGCTTTCGACGAGTCGATGGCGCAGGCCCGCCATGGCATGGCCGAACATCACGAGATGGACGAGTTGGTCGATGAACTGAACAAGATGGAGTTCAGCTCGCCGGGCTGGCTGGCGCATTTCAGGAAGCTGCACCACAAGGTCTACCACCACCTGGAAGATGAGGAGCATGCGATCTTCCAACTCGCAGGCAAGGTGCTGCCCGAAGCGCAGAAGAAATCACTGGCCAAGGACTATGAGGCGGAGTTCATGACTTTCCGGCTGGGCCAGATGCCGGTCAGCTCTGCGGAAAGCTGAGGCGCGCTTGTTCGTTCTGAAGGGCGTCGAGCCCTTCAGAACTCAGGAATGAATTCGCGGGTCGATCCCCGCAAGCGGGGGCCCCTCGCCCTGCGCGAATTTCATTCTCCCCAAGGCAGCATCAACGTCACGAGAGACAGCTTCGCGAATTCCGGTTCGAACTCGTCGATGATCTTCTGCGGATCCGGGCACAGCTGCGTGTCGGTGATCACGCCGAACTGCACGCCGCCGCCGTAGCTCAGGATGGAAACACCGAGCCCGATGTCGCCGGACTGCGGCACCCAGAACATGCTTTGCTCCAGCGTCGAGCCGAGGAACTTCAGCTTCTCGCGCGGGCCCGGCACGTTCGTCATCACGGCGGTCGTCTTCTTGCCGAACAGGCTGAGCATCGCTTCCTGCGCCGGCTTGATCAGCAGGCCCGCCACCGCAAGCAAACCGAACGCCAGCAGCGGCTGCGTGCTGCCTTTCAACGCGTTCATGCGGCGGCGCACCTCGTACACGCGTTCTATGGGATTTTCCATGCCGATCGGCAGCACCAGAGGCACCAGCCCGAAGCGGTTGCCCAATTTGTAGGCTTGGTCCAGCGGACGCAGGTTGACAGGGATCATCGCCCGTATTTCCTGGCCGGTGACGTCATCACCCAGCGACTTCAGGTATTCGCCCAACGCGCCCGCGACACAACTCAGGAGCACGTCGTTGATCGAGCAGTTCAGCGCCTTGCCAACGGCCTTCACTTCATCCAGCGGGATCGGCTGGCACCAGGCCACGCGCTTCGCGGTGCCGGGCTTGCCCTTCAAACGGGTCTTGGAATCGTCGGGCATCAGGGCCAGCGACGCCGCGTCGCTCACCACCTGGTAGGCCAGCTTCGCCAGATCCAGCGAGCCCGCGATCCCTTTTTGCGGGTCGCGCAGCATGCCCAGCGAACGCGCAGCGCCCTCGCCCGCCGCGCCCAACGCCTTCACCGTCATGTCGGTGAATGGCTTGATCAAGGTGTCGGCGATCCAGTCTTCCGCACCGGCCGAGGCTTGTTTGCGCTTGCGCTCCGGTGGCGCCTCGCCCCCATCGACCAAAGACATGGTGACGGATATCAATGCGATGCCGTCGGCGATGCAGTGATGGATGCGCACCAGCAGCGCGCTGCCGCCCTGGTAGTCCTCGACCAGGTGGAACTGCCACAGCGGATGCTTGTGGTCCAGCGGCTGCATGGCGAGTTCGCCGACGCGTTCCTGGAGCGCGGCCTGCTCCTGGCCTTTGGGCCGCTTGGGCAGCTTCTCGCGGACGACGTGGCGACGCACGTCGAGCTCCGCGTCCTCCACCCAGGTGGCGCCGGCCGCGTCTTCCACCACCCGCTGGCGAAAGCGCGCGTACTTGAGCAGCCGCTCCTCGACACGCTGGCAAAGTTCGTCGTAGCCGATGCCCGGCTTCAGCGTCCAGACGCCCACGATCATCATCAGGTTGCTCGGCGAATCCATCCGCAGCCAGGCGGTGTCGACCTTGGTCATGCGTTCGCCGGAGAGGCCCAGCATGCCGCTCGCAGCTCGCGTGGCGTTCTTCTGGACGACCTTGGCAGCCTGTCGCGCGGTTTTACCGGCGCGCTGTACGGCGGCGCCTGCGGCTTGGGTGGCAACGATACGGGTAACCATGCGATGGGCCTCCGGGGAGCTTGGTGTTATTCGGCAGCGGCCCCTATTCTGGGCGGTCGGCTGGCCGTAAGATACCGCGAAGTTACCCGCAGGCGCCGCTAAAAGGTAGATGCGGGCCCCCATCGCCACTACAAAACCAAGGAGCATTCATGGCCGACCTCAAAGCCGCGTTCGAAGCCGCCGTCGCCGGATCGAAGAACCTCACCGAGCGCCCCGACAACGCCACGCTGCTCAAGCTCTACGCCCTGTACAAGCAGGGCACCGCCGGCGACAACACCGAAAAGAAGCCCGGCTTCGGCGACATGGTGGGCCGCGCCAAGTGGGACGCCTGGAACGGCCTCAAGGGCACGTCCAACGACGACGCCATGCAGCAGTACATCGACCTGATCGCCTCGCTCAGCTGACTTGGCGTCACTCCAGCGTGATCCTGGCGCCCTTGATCACGCGACCCCAGTAGTCCAGCTCTTTCTTGGTGAACTCGCCCAATTGGGCGGGCGCCATGAGTTCGATGGCTGTGCCCGAGTCCTCCGCTTTGCGGCGCACCTCGGGCGACGCCAGGATCTTCCCCACCTCCGCGTTGAGCAACTGCACCACGTCGGCGGGCGTGCCGGCCGGCGCGTACAGAGCGAACCACGAATCGAGATCGTAGCCCTTGATGCCCGACTCCGCGGCCGTGGGCACCTGGGGCAGCGACGACAGCCGCTCCCGGCTGGTGACCGCCAGTGCGTTGAGGCGGCCCGCCTGGATCTGGCTCACCACGCCGGCCGGCGTGGTGATGAACAGGTCCACCTGCCCGCCCATCAAGTCCTGCACCGCGGGGCCGGAGCCCTTGTACGGGATGTGGGTGATGAAGGTACCGGTGAGCTGCTTGAACAGGTGCGGATTGCCGACGTGGTAGCCGCTGTACGACACCAGCAGCGTGTAGCCGTCGGGCTTGGCGCGCGCCACCAGCTGATTGCCGATGTTGCCCGAGGCGCCAGGCTTGTTGTCCACGACCACCGGTTGGCCGAGGGCGCGCGCCAGTTGGTCGGACACCAGCCGGGCGGTGAAGTCGGTGCTGCCGCCGGGCGCGGTCGGCACGACCAGGGTGATGGGGCGCTGCGGGTATTTGCCCTGGGCGAACAACGAGGGGCTGGCGGCGAGCGCAGCGCTGCCCCACGCCAGCAGTTGGCGTCTTTGCATGGAAGTCTCCTTGTGGGTGTTGCCTTCTCAGGCGGGCTCTGAAATCTCGATCAGGTTCAAGTCCGGGTCGCGTACGTAGACCGAACGGATCTTTCCGGTCGCGCCGGTCCGCACGACCGGGCCTTCGATGACGGGCCAGCCGTGTTGCGCCAGCCGTTCGATCACCTGCTGCAGCGGCACGCCGGCCATGAAGCACAGGTCCAGCGAGCCCGGCGCCGGGAGATGCGCCTTGGGTTCGAACTCGCGGCCCTGCACATGGAGGTTGATTTTCTGGTGGCCGAACTTGAACGCCCGGCGCTCCACTGGCGGTGTGCCGCCGACGAATGTTTCCAGTACCATGCCCAGCACTTCCGTGTAGAACGAAATGCATTGCGCCTCATGCGCCGTGGTCAGCACGAGGTGGTCCAGATGGTCGATCATGCTTGCTCCTGCGGTGCCGGATGCAGGTCGGTGATGCGGCCGGCTTTGGCGACCTGGCCGGGCACTTCATGGCCAACGACCTGCGGCAGGTGGCGGGCCACATCCAGCAGCCCTTCGATATCCATGCCCGTGTCGTAGCCCATCGCATCCAGCATGTGGATGGCATCCTCGCTGGCAATGTTGCCGCTCGCGCCGGGCGCGTAGGGGCAACCGCCCAGCCCACCGAGCGAGCCGTCAAAGCGGGTGATGCCGCCCTGCAGCGCCGCCAGCACGTTGGCCAGGCCCATGCCGCGGGTGTTGTGGAAGTGCAGGGTGAGCTGCAATGCCGCGAAGGCCGCTTGCAGCGCATCGACCATGCGCGCCACCTGCGCGGGGTGCGCCATGCCGGTGGTGTCGCAGATCGTCAGGCCGCGCACACCCAGCTCGGCGAAGCGCGAAGCCCAGCGCAGCACTTCGGCCTGCGGCACTTCACCTTCCATCGGGCAGCCGAAGCAGGTCGAAAGCGAGACGTTGACCGCCACCCGGCCTTCCACCGCGCGGATCACTTCGGCCAGGCCGTTGAAGCTTTGTTCGCGCGTCATCCGCAGATTGGCGCGGTTGTGCGTCTCGGACGTCGACATCACGAGGTTGAGCTCGTCGGCGCGCGACTCCATCGCACGCTCGGCGCCGCGCAGGTTGGGCACCAGCACGGTGTATTCGACGCCGGCCACGCGCCGGATCCGGCCCATCACCTCCTCGGCATCGCGCAGCATCGGAATGGCTTTGGGCGAGGTGAACGACGTCACCTCGATCTTGGCGTAGCCGCATTCGCTCAGGGCATCAACCAGCGCGACCTTGTCGTCGGTGGGCACGAAGCGCGGCTCCATCTGGAAGCCGTCGCGCGTCACCACCTCATTGAAATGGATCCGCCTCATGCCTTGCCCCCGATCACGCCGCGTGCCCGGAGCGCATCGATCTGTTCGGGCGTGAGGCCCACTTCGCGCAGCACCGCGTCCGTGTCCTGCCCCACTGGCAGCGGCGCATTGCGCCGGTGGCCACCCGGCGTGAGCGAGAGCTTGGGCACGACCCCGGGGACGGTGAGCTCTGTGCCGTCGTCCATGCGCACCTTGTCGAGCATGCCACGTGCCGCGTAGTGCGGATCGGCCGCGATGTCGGCCACGGTGTAGATTCGTCCCGCGGGGACGGCGGCCTTGTCGAGCGCTTCCAGCACGGCATCGACGGTGCGGCTCGCGGTCCAGGCGCCGATGGCCGCGTCGATCTTTTCCACCTGCGCGACCCGGCCCGCGTTGTCGGCCAACGCCGCGTCAGAGGCCAAGTCATCACGGCCGATCACCGCCATCAAGCGCTTGAAGATGCTGTCGCCATTGCCCGCGATCAGCGCGTAGCCGCCGTCGCTGCACGGGTAGGCGTTGCTCGGCGCGATACCCGGCAGCGCGCTGCCGGCAGCGCCGCGCACGGCGCCGAACGCGCTGTACTCGGGCAGCAGGCTTTCCATGCAGTTGAAAACCGCCTCGTACAGAGCGACGTCGATAACCTGGCCCTCGCCGCTGGCATGCCGGTGCTGCAGCGCCAACAGGATGCCGATCACGCCGTGCAGGGCGGCCAGCGTGTCGCCGATCGACACGCCCACCCGTACCGGCACCCGGCCCGGCTCGGCTGTGAGATGCCGCAACCCGCCCATCGCCTCGGCCACCACGCCGAATCCGGGCCGGTCGCGATACGGCCCGGTCTGGCCGTAGCCGCTGATGCGCAGCACGATGAGGCGCGGGTTGATCTCCAGCAGCGCCTCTGGCGCCAGACCCCAGCCTTCCATCGCTCCGGGACGGAAGTTCTCGATCAGCACGTCGGCTTCGGCGGCCAGCCTGCGCACGATGTCCTGCGCGGCTTCGTCCTTGAGGTCGAGCGCCAGCGAGCGCTTGTTGCGCGACTGCACCTGCCACCACACCGAGGTGCCGTCCTTGAGCAGGCGCCATTTGCGCAGCGGATCGCCGGCGCCGGGCGGTTCGATCTTGACGACCTCGGCGCCGAAATCGGCGAGCGTCTTGGCGGCGAAAGGCCCGGCGATGAGCTGGCCCAGTTCCAGGACCTTGAGCCCAGCCAGCGGGCCGGCGTTGTGTTGGGGTGTCTCCATGGCCGCGAAGTGTGCGCGCGGCCGGGGCAGCGGTCTATTGCTTCTTGCGCGGCCGGGGCTTCGCGGTTTGCGAAGGCTGGACCATGTAGGCGACCAGCTCCGCGACGGCCGGATCGGGGTTGCCTTCGCTGGTTGCTACCAACATTCGCCGCTTGGCCCACCCATCGGCCAGCGGCCGCCAGTCGAGCTTCATGGCGCGCAGCATCGGCAGCGTCGCGCCTTTCGGCAGCACGGCAAGGCCTAGACCCGAAGCGACCAGATGGCACACCGCGTCGAAACTGCGCACCTGCATGCGCAGGCGAAACGGCTTGTTGGCCGCGAGCGCCGCTTGCTGCTGCCGCTGCAGCATCGCCGCGCCCGTGTTGAGGCTGATCCAGTCCTCGTCCAGCGCGTCGGCGAATGCCAGCGGCGTGCGCCCCGCGAGCCGATGCTTCGCCGGCAGCACCACCACCAATTCGTCAGTGCGGAACAGCTGGGTGCGCAGCCCGCCCGTGTCGGGCCCTTCGACGAACACGCCGACGTCCGCGCGGCCTTCGCGCAGCGCCGCGCCCACCGCGTCAGACACTTGCTCTTCGAGATCGATGCGGATCTGCGGCTTGAGCTTCGCGTAGCCGGCCAGCAGCGGCGGCAGGAACTGGTTGATGGCGGCGGTGCTGGCCGACAGGCGGATGTGCCGCGCGATGCCCTGGCGCAGGTCGGCCAGCTCACCGCCCAGCAGGTCAAGCGTCTGCAGCAGCGCCAGGCCGTGCTTGACGAACACGCGGCCCGCCCGCGTGGGCGCCACGCCGCGTGCATGCCGCTCGAACAGCGGCTCGCCCAACGCGGCTTCCAGGTCCTTGATGCGTCGGCTGGCCGCAGCCAGCGCCAAGTGGTGCTCGCGGGCTGCCGCAGTGAGGCTGCCGCTTTGCGCGCAGGCCACGGCCAGCCGGATCGAGACCAGGTCAAACCGCGCCAGGTTGTAGCTGGCGGCCATGCCGGCTCAGGCCTTTTTCTTGGCTACCGCCTTTTTGACCGCGACCGGAGCCGAGGCCGCGGCGGGGGACGCCTTCCTGGAATGGCCACGCTTTTCCAGCGCCTGGTCGAAGGCCCTGAGCGGCTCCTTCTCGGCCAGCAGCTTGTCGAGGTTCTTGACGATCTCGCCTTCGATGCGCTCCTTGAACGCACCGAGCAGAAAGCCCAGCCGCGCGTCGAGCACGAAGCTGTCCTTGGTGACCTTGAGCTCGCCGTTGGCGCCGGCGCGCGTGAAGGTCACCAGGTCGGAGGTCTTGCCCTCCTCGTAAGTGCACTCCATGCCGAGTTTTTCTTCGGCCGTCTCGGCCCAGCGGAACGCCAGCTTGCGTGCGGCGGGCAACCCCAGCGCATGGTCGCGGGTGATGTGGATGTCAGGCACTACCTATCTCCTTCAGCAGCTTGTGCCGCTCTTCTTTGGGCAAATCGGCCAATCGTTTGGCCGCATCATAGAATCGCTGCCAGTCGCGGCCCTCGCGTTCGAACAGGGCCTCGAGGCCGGGCACCAGTTCGTCATACGCGGCCTGCGCGCCGAACGACGCGTTGTTCGCGCGCTCGACGTACAGATCGTAGCCGCGAAAGCGCGCCGGGTCGCCGCCCCAGCTGTCCCGCAATTTGGCATACCCGGCGCGGAAGTCGCGCAGCGCTTCCTGCTTCAGGCGATCGCGTTCCGGCCCGCCCGTGTCCGCATAGATTTTTTCCAGCCGCTTGCGGGTCGCCAGCGCGAGGGCGCGGAACTGGTTGCGGCGGCCATTGAACTCGGCGTATTCCTGCCTCGCGGCCTCGGGCGCCTGCATCGCGAGCCAGCGTTCGCCACCCAGCCGCTCGACTGCCGTGGCGAAGGACTCGTTGAACATCGTGTCGTTCTTGGCGTAGACGACCTGGTGCGCGAGCTCGTGGAAGATCAGCCGCGCCAACTCGCCTTCGGGGTAGCCGATGAAGGTGTTCAGCAACGGGTCTCCCCCCGCCCAGTTCATCCAGCCCAGCGTGGAATAGGCCGGCACCGGGTACACATTCGACTCATAGCCTTCGCGAGCCAGTTGCGCGGCGTCGGCACGGGCCTGGGCTTCGTCGAAATAGCCGCGGTAGCTCACGCAGCCCGTCACCGGAAAGCACCATGTCTTGAGGGTCACCGAATACGCCGGCGCGGCCACCACGTTCCAGACGACGGCGTTGCGTTTGAGATCGGCGTAGCGGCGGTAGCTGGGATTGTCGGGAAGCTTCAGCTCGGTGACCGCGAACGTGCGAATGCGCTGGCTCAACGCCAGCCGCGTCTTCAATCGCTCCGGTGCCTGAGTGTCCGCCAGCCACTCCTCGACCGGCTTTGCGGCATTCATCATCTTCAGGTGGCCGGTCGCGGATTGCCAGTAGTACCCGAGGTTGGCACAGCCACTGAGGCACAGCAGGGACAGAGCACCCGCCACTGCCGTCACACCGAGAGCCGCCATGACGTATCGCTTCCTCACGCCGCCTGGACTTCGACCAGACAGTCGTAGAACACCGGCCCGCGGCCCATGTCGGTGAGGCGTTGGCTGGTGAGCTGGTTGACGTTGGTGCCATCCAGGCCGAGCTTGCGCCACCACACGCCCAGGCCGTTGACGACGCCCGGCCGGGCGCGGTCCGACACGTGAGCTTTGCAGCGATATTCGCCCCGGTCATTGAACACCCGCACCACGGCGCCGGTGACGATGCCGCGGGTCTGCGCGTCGTTCACGTGGATTTCGAGCAGGGGCTCGCGCTCGATCGCCTGAAGGCTGGGCACATTGACGAAACTCGAGTTCAAGAAATTGCGCGCGGGCGGCGAGATCATCGCCAGCGGATAAAGAGCCGACGTGCCCGGAACTTCGTAATTCGGAAGGTGGTCGGGCAGGCCGTCCAGGCCCTGGCGCGCCAACGCTTCGCTGAAGAATTCGCATTTGCCGGACGCGGTAGGGAAGCCGCCTTGCGCGAATGGTGCGTCGGGAAAATTCAACGACGCGAACCCCTGCTCCAGCAGCACGTCGAAATCGATTCGATCACCGTAGGCCATGCGGCACATGTTCTCGTCGTCTTGCGTGAAGCAGGGTTCGGTGAATCCCATGCGTTTGGCCAATTCACGGAAGACCTGCGAATTGGGTTTGGCCTGACCGATCGGCGCAATCGCCGGTCGATTCAGCAGCACGTCGGTGTGACCGTAGGCCAAGTGCACGTCCCAGTGCTCCAGCTGCGTGGTGGCCGGCAGGATGTAGTCTGCATAGTCGGCCGTGTCTGTCTGGAAGTGCTCCAGAACCACCGTGAAGAGATCTTCGCGCGCGAACCCAGACACCACTTTGGACGACTCGGGTGCGACCGCGACCGGGTTCGTGTTGTAAACCACGAGCGCCTCGATCCGCGGACCAAACGCAGCCGACGAAGCGCGCAGCAGGTCGTCACCGATGGTGCTCATGTTGATGGTGCGGGGCGTGCGACCTGCCAGCAGGTCGGGCCGTTGCAGGGCGGCCTTGTTCACCGGGAAGGTGCCGGAGCTGGAAAGCAACGCCCCGCCTGCGCGGTGCCTCCACGCACCCGTGAGCGCCGGCAGACAGGTGATGGCGCGCACGGCGTTGCCGCCGCCGCGCACGCGCTGCATGCCGTAGTTGAGGCGGATCGCCGCCGGCTGCGTCGTCCCATAGTCGCGCGCCAGCGTGCGGATCTGCTCCGGGGCGAGGCCGCAAATGGCGGCGGCGCGTTCGGGGCCCCAGCGCAGCGCCCTCTCGCGCAGCGCTTCCCAGCCCTTGGTGTGCTGCGCGATGTAGTCGTGATCCAGCCAGTCGTTCACGACCAGCTCGTGCATCAGCCCAAGGGCCAGCGCCGCGTCGGTGCCTGGCAAGAGCTGCAGATGCTCGTGGCATTTTTCGGCCGTTTCGGTGCGGCGCGGATCGATGCACACCAGCTTGGCGCCTTTGCGCTTGGCTTCCTGCGCAAGCCGCCAGAAATGCAGGTTGCTGGTGATGGAGTTGCTGCCCCAGACCAGGATCAGCTTGGCTTCGGCGAAGAACTCCACCTTCATGCCGACCTTCGCACCGAGCGTCTGCGTGAGGGCCTCGCCGCCCGCGCTGGAACAGATCGTCCGGTCCAGCAACGAGGCCCCCAGCTTGTGGAAAAAGCGCGCTGCCATGCCGTCGCCCTGCACGAGCCCCATGGTGCCGGCGTAGCTGTAAGGCAGGATGGCCTGTGGTTCGCGCGCCGCAATTGCTGAAAGGCGGCTGACGATGTCGCTCATCGCTTCGTCCCAACTCACGGGCTCGAAGCGGCCCGCGCCCTTCGGCCCGACGCGTTTCAACGGCTGCAGGACCCGGTCAGGATGGTACGTGCGCTCGGTGTAGCGCGAGACCTTGTTGCACAGCACGCCGTCTGTGGGGCGGTGCGCCGGGTTTCCGCTGACCTTGATGGCAACGCCATTTTCCACCGTGGTCAACAGCGAACAGGTGTCGGGACAGTCGTGCGGGCAGGCGCCTCGAACGACCTGTTGGGAAGCTTTCAGCAGACTGACGCTAGGGGAGATGCCAATGGCGCTGCTCATGAGGTAACCCTATAGTTTGCGCGCCGGTCCGCATTTCATACAAAGACCGCAGGAGACAAGCATGAGGTTGATGGAATCGTTGGTGCGCACCGTGATGGTAGCCGTCCTGGCGTTGCAGGGTGTCGCCGCCCTGGCTCAAGAAGGAGTCACGAAGACCAGCATTGTGATCGGCCAATCCGTGGCGCTCACCGGGCCGGGATCCTCGCTGGCCGTGCCGTTCCACCAGGGCGCCAAGATGTATTTCGACCGCGTGAACGCGGCCGGTGGCATCCAGGGCCGCAAGATCGAGCTGGTCACGCTCGATGACCGCGGCAACGCCCAGCTCGCGGTCGCCAACACCAAGAAGCTGCTGGAACAGGGCGTGCTGTCGCTGTTCGGCTACTACGGCTCGCCGCAGGTCACGGCCATCTACCCGCAGATCAAGGACGGCGACGTTCTTCTCTTTGCACCCATGGCGGCGGCGGACGAATTCCGCGGCGTCATGTACGGCAACGTGTACTCCGTGCGGCCGGGCTACGCCGAAGAGGCTGCCGCGATCGGCCGCCATGCCGAAACCCTGGGTGCCAAGCGCCTGGGCATCCTGCACGCAACGGACAGCGAGTCGCTGGCGGCGCTCGACTCCGCTATGCGCACGATGGGCAGCCTGGGCGCCAACGTCGTGGCCAACGCCGCGGTTCCGACGGGTGCCGTGGCCAACGCCGTGGACAAGGTCATGGTCGCCAAGCCGGAATCCGTGCTGGTGATCGGTGACGCCAACGGCGCGGCTGCCGCCGTGCGCGACCTGCGCGCCAAAGGGTTCCGCGGCCCGATCTACGGTTTTTCCAACACCGGTGAGAGCTTGCTTGCCGAGGAACTCGGTGCGGCCGGCGCGGGCGTCGTGGTGGTGCGCGTGGTGCCCAAGAGCGATACGGCAAAGGTGGCCGTGGTGCGCGAGATGACTGCCGACGCGCAAGCCGCGAAAACCGGCAAGCCCAATGTGTACATGCTCGAGGGCTACATCGCCGCGCGCGTGTACGCCGAGGCGCTGCGCCGGATCGCTCGCGACCCCACGCGCGCACGCCTGAAGAAGTCACTGGAAGCGCTGGACGACGTCAATCTCGGCGGCTTCCGTGTGCATTTCGCGGATGATCGCGTCGCGTCCAAGCTGGTGGAGCTGAGCTTGATCGACTCGCAGGGGCGGGTGCGCGAGTAAGTGGTCTGCTTCCCCGCAAGTTGGAAAGACACGTTCGGCGTCGACCTCGCGGCAAAGCTGTGCGTGGGCGGGCTGCGGCGCGATGGCTACGGCGTTCGGCTTCGGTGCTTCGCACCTCCTGCCGAATCCCTTGCGCCGGGAGACCCCGCGACCCGCGCGGCACAACTCGCCTGCGCTTCGCTCCGGGCTCAAACAGGTGCCGCGAGCATGAAACGGTCGCACGGCAAGCCGTGCTGGGTCGCGGGGCCACCCGCCGCAAGCGCCTGGGCTTTATTCGCGCCGCAGCCCGCCCACGCACAGCTTCGCAAACCATCGAGGCGCGCCGCCGGTGGAGTGCCAACGCTTCACGGGTCCGCCAACACATCGGCGCACCACCGTTGGCCCGCCACTCGCTCACTGCAACGCCGTGCATGGCCGGGCCGCGGCGCGAATAAAGCTCAGGCGTAGCCATCGCGCCGCGGCCCGGCCATGCACGGCGTTGCCGCGAGGTCCAAGAGCGCCAGCCTCCACGAAATGCGGCGTTGACAAGACACTAGCCAATCTCGCGCGTAGCGGCCAACCCGCGCATGAAAGCCTCGCAGCGAGCAAGCTGTTCCAGGCTCACGTACTCATCGGGCTGATGCGCCTGCGTGATGCTGCCGGGGCCGCAAACCACGGTGGGAATGCCGGACCGCTTGAAGAGGCCGGCCTCGGTGCCGAAGGCCACGAGTGTCGTGCCCTGTTCCCCCGCGAGCCGCTGCGCCAAGCGCGTGACCGGGTCATCGGCCGAGCCCAGGAAGCTGGGGATCTCGCAGATCGTCTCGAAGCTGAAGCCCGCTTCCGCCGACACCACCTTCATCGCCGGCTCAAGGGCGCGAGCATGGGCAATCACGGCCTTCTGCATCGCGCCTGCGTCGGCCGTGGGCAAATCACGGAATTCATAGCGAAATTCGGCATCGCGCGGCACCACGTTGTCGGCAATTCCGCCGTGGAACTGCCCGACGCTCGCGGTGGAGAACGGCACGTCGAAGCCCTCGTAGCGCGGCTCCTCGCGCTCGAAGCCTTCGGCCATGTCGCGCAGTTTGCCTACGAGCCGCGCGGCCATCTCGATGGCGTTGACCGATTGCGGCGTGAGCGATGAATGCGCCTCCTTGCCGCGCACGCAGCACTTGTAGCGGTACACGCCCTTGTGCGCGATCGCCGGCACCATGCCGGTGGGCTCGCCGACGATGCAGGCCAGCGGCTTGATGCCGGCATCGCGCATGTCGGCAATGAGCTCCTTGACGCCGAAGCAGCCCACCTCCTCGTCGTAGCTGAACGCCAGATGCACCGCGAACGGCGCCGTGCTCTCCAGGAAGTCGCTGGCATGCGCCAACGCGATCGCGATGAAGCTCTTCATGTCGGCCGAGCCGCGGCCCCACAGCCGGCCATCCTCGACTCGCGCGCTCAAGGGGTCGTGCGACCAATCCTGGCCGTCCCAGGGTACGGTGTCGGTGTGACCGGAAAGTATGACTCCGCCGGGCTTGCCCTCGCCGAGCGTAGCGAAGAGGTTCGCCTTGGTTTTGTCCGCATTGAAGGTGAGCCGGCTCGCCACGCCCAGCCTTGCCAGTTCGTCGCGCACGAAATGGATGAGCTCCAGGTTCGAATTGGCGCTGACGGTGTTCATGCGCACGAGGCTGCGAGCGAGTTCCAGCACGCGCGGGGATGGCGTTCGGGTTGGCGTGTCCATTGCACGATTCTCGCGGATATCCCGCACAGACCCCGGTGGCGCGAGATGCTTAGGCGGGCTAGACTGGCAGTTCCCCAAGCCGTATCAATACATATGAATATCCTGGACTCCGTGGTCACGCAAGCGGCCAGCATCGCGGCCATCCGCCGCGACATCCATGCCCATCCTGAACTTTGCTTCGAAGAAGTCCGCACCGCGGACGTGGTGGCGCAGAAACTCACCGAGTGGGGCATCCCCATCCACCGCGGCCTGGGCAAGACGGGCGTGGTCGGCATCATCAAGAGCGGCACCAGCTCGCGCGCCATCGGCCTGCGCGCCGACATGGACGCGCTGCCGATGCAGGAGTTCAACACCTTCAGCCACGCCAGCCAGAACGCGGGCAAGATGCACGCGTGCGGCCATGACGGGCACGTGGCGATGCTGCTGGCGGCGGCCCAGCACTTCGCGAAGAACAGCAACTTCGACGGCACCGTGTACCTGATCTTCCAGCCCGCCGAAGAAGGCGGCGGCGGCGCGCGCGAGATGATCAGCGACGGCCTGTTCGAGCAGTTCCCGATGGAAGCCGTGTTCGGCATGCACAACTGGCCGGGCTACGACGTCGGCAAGTTCGCCGTGAGTCCGGGGCCGGTGATGGCGTCCAGCAACGAGTTCAAGATCGTCATTCGGGGCCGCGGCAGCCACGCCGCCTTGCCGCACAACGGCATCGACCCCGTGCCCATCGCCTGCGAGATGGTGCAGGCGTTCCAGACCATCATCAGCCGCAACAAGAAGCCGATCGATGCGGGCGTGATCTCGGTCACCATGATCCACGGGGGCGAGGCGACCAACGTGGTGCCCGACAGCTGCGAACTGCAGGGCACGGTGCGCACTTTCACGCTGGAAGTGCTGGACCTGATCGAGCGGCGCATGAAGCAGATTGCCGAACACCTCTGCGCTGCGCATGACGCCACCTGTGAATTCGAGTTCGTGCGCAACTACCCGCCCACGATCAATTCCGCCGCAGAGGCGGAATTCGCCCGCACGGTGATGGCTTCGATCGTAGGTGAGGCCAACGTCGAAGTGCAGGAGCCGACCATGGGCGCCGAAGACTTCGCGTACATGCTGCAAGCCAAGCCGGGCGCGTACTGCTTCATCGCCAATGGCGACGGTAGCCACCGCGAAATGGGGCATGGCGGCGGGCCGTGCATGCTGCACAACCCCAGCTACGATTTCAACGACGAGCTGATCCCGCTGGGCGCCACCTATTGGGTCCGGCTGGCCGAAGCCTGGTTTTCGAAAGACAGGGCCTGAAAGGCCGTCAGCTGCCGAAGCGCTGCTGGGCGATTTCCAGCAGGCCGTCGAAGATCAGGCTGTCCACCAGCTCGAACGGCACCGACATGTGCGGCGCCATCTTCCAGCCGGCACCGCCGGTCATGTAACCCACCGGCTCGGCGCCGCAGTGCCGCCGCACGTGCTGCACCATGCGCTCGATCGCGCCGGCGATGGCAAAGGTGCCGCCGCTGGTCAGCGCGTCACTCGTGTTGGTCGGGAACTCGCGCACGTCGCCGGTCGGCACGTGCAGGCCCGCGGTGCCTGACTCCAGCGCGCGCAGCATGATGCCGTGGCCGGGGAGGATGAAGCCGCCCAGGAACCGCCCCTGCGCATCGATCGCCTCCACCGTCACCGCCGTCCCGACCATCACCACCACCAACGGCCGGGCCTCGCCCTGCGCCAACATGCGGTGGCGCGCACCGATCATTGCGACCCAGCGGTCCGAGCCCAGCCGCGTCGGATGGTCATAGCCGTTGGAAAGGCCCGCTTCGGCCGCGCTGGCCACCACCCATTGCGCGGACACGTCCCACAGTTCTTCCATCTGCTCTTCGACGCGGCGCTTGATTGCATCGGCCGCCACAGCGCAGCCCAGCATGCGAGCGGGCGCGGGCAGCGCCGACCAGGCGCCGTCGGCGAGCTTGTCGATGTGCTCCAGAAATTCCGCGCCCTGCGCCTTTACTTCGGCCCCGGGCCGCGCCGATTCGAACAGCGCCCACTTGAGGCGTGTGTTGCCGATGTCGATTGCGAGAAATGCCACAGAGGTCAGCCGGTATGGGGATTCATCAGCACTTGGCGGCTTCGGTCTGCACGCCAAGCACGCCCAGGCTCTCGGCCAGCGCCTTTTCCTGAGCCTGCAGCTGACCGCAGTCGGCGATCGCCTGCTTGACGCACAGCTGCAATTCGCGATGGCTTTCCATGGGCGCTTCAAGACTCAGGGCCGGCGAACCCTTGTCACCCGCCGAACCGGCCAGCGCAGCCAGGCGCGACCGCCAGGCCGTGACGTCCGATGCCAGTGCTTGCTGTAGAAGCTGCAATAAGGCGAGGCGGCGAGCCGATGCGGCCTGGGCCTGCTGGTACGCGGCCTGCGCCGCGGAGGCCACCGCGCGCAGCGCCTTGAGCCTGTCCACCAGGATTTCGCAGCGGGCAGCGTCATCCCTGATCTCCTTGTCGGCCTGCTCGTCATGGGGCGCGGCCTTGCGAGCCTTCAGCTGGGTGCGCATGTCCTGCAGCCAGCGCGCGCCCTGATTCAGGATTTTTTCGATGGCGCGGTATTCGACCTCGAGCTCGACCAGCGACAGCTCGCCCGCTGTCCCCTGCGCCTGCGGCTTCTTTTGCAAAGCCTGCGCCTGCTTGGCCAAGCCCTGGGTGACTTCGTCGATCCGTTCGAACTGTGCCGCGAATTCGGCTCCGGCAGTGCGGCTCTTGCCGGTGGTGCGTGCCCACCAGCCGCGCGCCTGCAGCAAGCCGAAGTCCAGCTGCGGCAGCGCTTCGGCCAGGCGCGTCAATTCAGCGGTGACGGGCGAGAAGTCGCGCAGGCCCGCCTGCTTTTGCATTTCCTCTCGCAGTTCACCCAACCGGCGCACGTGGGCGTAGCCGGCGTCCGCGGCCATCTGATTCAACCACGCTGCCGGCGAGGCCGCGGCCATGGGCGCGCCTTGTGCGGCCAGCGTGGCAGGGGTCATCAGCGAAGCGGTGCGGTCGTGATCGGCCATGGGCTTTCAGGGGACAGTGAGGCGCAATATAAACCTTTCCACGGGAGCCCAGTCGCCGCCACATCTTTCAGATGGCGCCGATCCAGCAAGCGCGCTGGATGGCCGCCATCTTGTTGTCGACCTTGAGCTTTCCCATGGCATTGGCCAGGTGGTAGTTGACGGTGCGCTCGCTGCAATGCAGGCGCTGCGAGCTCTCGCGTGCCGTGAGGCCCTGGAAGGCGAGCACCAGGCACTCGCGCTCACGCGGGCTCAGGGGCGAACGGGCATTGGCGAGGCTGCGCCGCACCAGCGGCCAGATATTGAGCGCCGACCACACCAGTGCCGCGGCCTCGGCCCGGTCGGCGAGTTCGCGCGGGCTGAACATGAAGCATTCGAAAGCGCGGCCGGCGGGCAGGGGGAACTCCACCCGTACCACTGTCTGGAAGCCATGCGCGAGCCACAGCAGCCGCCAACGGCTCGACCCGAGGTGGTTGCTCTTGGCGATGTATTGCCACGCCACCAGCGGCGCATCCGAGTCGCGCCAGGGCGCACCGAAGTCGCGGCTCTCGGCCAGCGCCTGCGCGGCTTCGCCCAACACCGGCGGATGCACCGCCAGGACTTGCCTGTCCTCGTTGCCGCCGAATGGATTGGGCCCCAGAATGGCCACAGCTTCGACGGAGAATTCGCGCATGGCGCCAACCCAGTCGTTCAGGAGCCCGTCCAGGCTCACGCTGTCAAAGTTAACAGGTACCTCCATGCGCCTAAGTGTTCCTCCATCGAGCGGGCTGAGACAATAGCATCATCGGTGGACTCGCACGGAGCCTCCAGTCAATGGACTTGATCACATGAATTTTTCGCTGTTCCACCGCCCCGGCACCATCGTCTTCCTGGACGACGACCCCGACTACCTCGAGATGCTGTCGCTGGTGCTGCCGCGCCGGTGGCACGTCAAGCTGTTCACGCAGCCGAACGAGTGCATCAACTACCTGCAGCAGGAGCCGCCCTTCTGGGAAGCCGACGCGTGGAACCAGCAGCAGCTGATCGACCAATGGCGCGCCGGCAAGCCGCTCATTCCGCAAGTCCTGGACTACTGGTCGAAATATACCGAGCGCTATGCGCTGGCGCGCGTGTGCGTGGTGGACTATTCGATGCCGAGCATGGACGGCCTGCAGGCGTTGTCGGAGCTGGTGGAGTGGCCGGGCTCGCGCGTGCTGCTGACGGGCCAGGCCGACGAACAGATCGCGGTGCGCGCGTTCAACCGTGGCCTGATCGACCAGTTCATCCCGAAGCAAAGCCCCGACATCGCGGGCCGGCTGATCTCCGCGGTGGAGCACCTCTTGTCGACACCGAATGCGCGTCATGCGCAGACCTGGCGTGTCACGCTCGGCCCGGAACAGAACGCATTGCTGCGCATCCCGTCGATCAGCCGCGATCTCGCGGCCTTCGCTGCCAAGCGCTGGGTCGAGCACGTCGCGATCGGCGACCCCTTCGGCGTGCTGGGCCTGGACGGGTCGGGGCGCGCCAGCTGGCTGCAGCTCGAAAGCCGCGCCGGGCTCGCCGCGCTGGCGGAGCTGGCCGAACTCGAAGGCGTGCCCCCCGCCGCGCTGGAAGATATCCGGGCGGGCCGCAGCCTCGCCAACCTGGAGCTGCGCCAGGCACTGGGCTCGCGGTCGCCGGTGGAACTGGTCAACGCCTTCCCCCTCGGGCAGGACGAATCGGTGTTCGGCGCATTGTTCGACATCACCCCTCCCAGCGGCCCGGACCCGGCCAACGGTTTTACGAACTGGCTGGCGCGCCAGGAAGCGCGCCATGTGAGCATGTAGCAGGGCCTCAGCCTGCCGCAGCCGGACGCGGCCGGAAATACAGCGAGACTTCGGTGCCGCGGCCCAGCTCCGACGTGACACGGATCTCGCCGCCCATCGACTGCATGACGCGCTGGCAGAACATGAGGCCCATGCCGTTGCCGCCGGTGTCGGCGCGTGTCGTGACGGGCTCTCGCGTTAGCCGCGCCAGCATCGCGGGCGCGATTCCGGGGCCGTTGTCTCGAAACCGGATCCATGGGCGCACGTTGTCCCCTTCGCTGTCGCGGCCCACTTCGATACGCAGGCTGGGCTGGGGCCGCCCGCGCAAGGCGATCAGCGCGTTCTTGGCAACCGTGCACAGTACAAGATAAAGCAGGTCGCGGCGGCCCGGGAGCATGAAGTCCTGAATGATTTCCGTCGACACCCAGGCACGCTCATCGGCGTCGAAAGGAAACTCGTCGAGCACCGACTGCGCCAGCGCGCTGGCCGCAACCGGCGGTGGGGCCGCGCCGGGAAACGCGTCACGCGCCGAGCGCACGAAGGTCGAGACCAGCGACTGGCAATAAAGCGCGCGGCGCTCTGCGTTTTCCAGGGCGCCCAGCAGCTCACCGGGGCGGTCCTCGGCAAAAGTTGCCAGGCCGGGCGGCACACCGTCCGGTGCCGGCTGGTGCCGGGCAATCACCGTGCTGACGAAACCTCGCACCGTGGCCAGCGGTGTGTTGAGCTCGTGGGCGAGGAAGCCCATCGTCTCGCGCAGGGCGACGGCACGGCCTTCGTTCAGCGAGCGCTCGAAGGCCTGCGCACGGTAAAGGGCCATCGCCTCGCGCAAGGCTTCGCGCGTGACCTGTTCGTCCAGCGGTTTTTCCAGGATGCGCAGCACCTGTCCCTGGTTGACCGCGGCGATGGCCACGTCTTTTTCGGCGTACGCGGTGGCGAGAAGGCGGATCAGGTGGCGGTGGTCGCGCCGCACCGTCTTCAGCAGCTTCATGCCATCGCGCTCAGGCATGCGGTAGTCGGTCAGCAGCACGGCAAATTCGTGTTCTCGCTGGGCCAGCAGCTGCAGCGCATCGCCGGCGCCGGCGGCGGTGACAATGCTGAATTCGTCGCCGAAGCTGCGCGCAAACAGCTTGCGGGACGTCGGTTCATCGTCGACGAAGAGGATCGCCAGATCGGCTTGCTGAACTCCGGGCTGCATCATGGCGAGAGAGTCTCTCATACCGCGCCCGCCTCCCGTCCGACGTATTCGTTCAAAGCTCGCGCCGACTGGCTCGCCAACAGCGCGATAGGCTCCACCCAACCGGCCTGGGCGGGCAGGCGATGGTCCTGCGACGCCTGCGCATAAATCTGCTTGGACAGCCGATGCAAGGCGACCGCTCCCGCCTCGCCGCTCAGGCCCACGAGCGAGTGCATCAATTCCATGCACTGCGCCAGGTCGTTGCGCCCGGCACCGGCGTCCAGGCGCTCGACCAGGCGCGCGATTTCGGGCACGTAGTCGCCCACCAGCTCTTCCAGCATCCCGATCTCGCGATAGCGCTCCAGCCGGTCGACGTCGAGCAGGCGGTCGTCGGCCCGCGGCGGGGCCGGCGGCAGGGTGGCGGGGCCTGCAGGGGCGCGCGACGTGAGCTGGCGCAGCTTGCCGTACAACACGGCCGCGTCCACGGGCTTGGTGATGAACTCGCCCATGCCCGCCGCGCGTGCGGCCCCCATCATGTCGGCGCTCGAGTGCGCGGTGAGCGCGACGATGGGCACGTCGCGCCAGGCCGTGCTGCTGGCGCGGATCGCCTGGGCCGTGTCCAGGCCGCTCATGCCCGGCATATTGATGTCGAGCAGCACCGCGTCCCATGCGCCGCCGCCTGCGTTCAATTGCGCCATGACGGCCTCGCCTGTGGCCGCCTCCGCCACCTCTACCCCCGCGCGCCGCAGGTAAGCCGCAACGGCCTTGCGGCTGTAGGCGTTGTCGTCCGCCAGCAGGACGCGCTGGCCCTCGAGTTCGCCATGCTCCAGCCGCGCCCGGCCAGCCGGGTGCTCGAGCGCCTCGCAGAGCGCGCGCAACAAGGCGTCCTGCTCGCACGGCTTGTTGACCAGGCCGTCCATGCCTGCCTTGAGCGTCTTGACCCGTGCTGCAGGGCCCGGCTCGCCGGTATAGGCCACGATGCACACGTCGCGGTTGCCGGGGGCCTGCCCCGCGCGAATCTGTTCGGCGACCGCGTAACCGTCCATGCCCGGCATGTTGAGGTCCAACAATACGAGGTCGTAGCGGAAGTTCGACAGCATCGCCAGCGCCTGCTTCCCATCCGCGGCTTCGTCGACCACGGCTTCCACGGGCGCCAGCTTCATCCGCGTGGACTTTCGCAAGGCCGCGTCGTCATCCACCACCAGCAGCCGACGCCGCACGAACACCGCCTTGGCCTTGGCCACGACCGTGTGGCGATGCACCTCGCGCTCTTGTGCGGTGACGGGGGGAAACGTCAGAATGAACTGGGTGTATTCGCCCTGGACCGACTCGCAAGCGATGTCGCCGCCGAACGCGCGCATCACGCGGCGGCAATAGGCCAGGCCGAGGCCCGTGCCGCCGGACTTGCTGGTGCGAAACGGCTCGAACAACCGGCGCTGCAGCTCGGGGGCGATGCCCGGCCCGGTGTCCCGCACCTTCACGGTGCCGGCGTCGATCGTGACGGCCACCCGGGCTTGTGGATAGGCCGGCAGGTAGTAAAGCGCGTTCTTGATCAGGTTGAACAGGACGAACAGGAACGCTGTCTCCTCGCCGCGGAACAGGAAGTCCTTGACGGTTTCGACGCTGACGCGGGAGCGCTGCTCATGGCTGTCGTAGCCATACTCCAGCACCGCCTTGTGGCATGCCTCCGAGGCCGACAGGTAAGCGAACCCGCCCGGGTTCAGCGGCTTGGCGTTGACTTCGTCAAGCGTCATCGAGATCACCTGGAGGCCTCGTTCCACCGCGATCTCGCCCTGGGCCAGGTGGCGGTAGAGGGCGTCCACATCCCCGGGCTGCAATACCTGGGCCTGTGCCTTCAAGGTCGGCGCCGGCAGGGATTGCCGCAGGCTTTCCAGGCTGTGCCTGATCTGGCCCAACGGGTTGCGCATCTCGTGCGCGATGGAGCCCGCCAGGGACGCATAGGCATGCCGCACCCTCTCAGCCGTGGCGCTCTCAAGGGCGAACTTGAACAAGCTGCCGCAGACCACGACGACCAGCAGGATGGGCAGGCGCTGCACATAGTCGGCCGGCATGCGCGGGTCCGGGTCGGTCAGCACGTACAGGCCGATGGCGGCGCAGAAACCGGTGAGCAAGATGACGACCACGTTGCGCCAGTCCGCCAGGAAGATGACCACGAACGCCGCCAACAGCGTGTTGCCCACCGCGATGGTGCCCCCGCCATGCTTGAGCGAAGTGAACATGAACGTGAGCGGAAACAGGATGAGCACCACCGCATACGAGTAGGCGAGGTAGTAAGGCTTAAGGCGCTCGGGCCAACGGTTCTTCAGGAACAGGATGAAGCAGATCGCCGCATTGAACAGCCTGAAGTTGAGGTCGTCGTACACCGGCGCCGACTTGGTGAAGCGCAACAGGTAGAACGCCGGGAAAACGATGAAGCCCACCAGGCTCGTGTAGTACAGCAGCAGCGGCCCGTGCGCGTGGTAGGCCTTGTAGTGGGAAAAGAGCTTCTTGAGCGGGTTCATCTCGATGGCGCTCCGTTCGTGGCCGCTCATTGTGGCCTCAGCGTCGGGAGTTTGCCTTCAAGCGCCTGGGCGATCTGTGCCGGCTTGCCGCGGATCAGGGTGTAGGCTTTCCCGGTCCCGGCCAGCGGCACGTCACGCGCAAACGCAGCAAACTCGAACCGCCGGTACAGCCGGCTCAGGACATGGGTGCAGGCGGCGTAATAGTGGTCCACGCGCGTGCGGGCACAAGAGTACGTGAGGGCCAGGTGAAGGCAGTGCCCCAAGGCGTTCACGTCAGCCCGGTGTTCCGGGGCGAGGACGAGGCGGCCGATTTCCCAGTCGACCGGCGACAGCGCCGGCGCGGCGTCTCCCAGCTGCGCACAGAGCGCTTCAGTCAGGGTGAGCCCATGCCCCATGGGCACCATGCGGACAGTCCCTATAAGATCGCCGCCCTGCTCGAAGGCGAACACAAAACCCAATTCGTCTCTTTTTTTTCGAGAGAAGCGAAATTCGAGCTTGCGCTCGCATGCACCGACAGGTCGATCTCCTCGCGCAGGTCCAGCACGGAGTCGATCTCGGCAGGCGTCTTCAGGTGGCGCAGCACCACGCCTTCGGATCCGAACGGCACCGAAGGCGGGATCATCACTCCGAAGGACCGGTGTGCAGGGGTATGGCTGGCATGAAGGTTCATGGCTGCTCCTGGATGCTCTTTTGCGCCACCTGCTCGAGCAGCTGGCCGGTGAGGGACAAGGTCGTGACACAGACGCGGGTCACGAGCTCCCGGTCCTGGGGCGAAATCGCGAACCGGTCGATCGCTTCCTCCACCTGCTGGATATGGGCTTCGTCGGCTTCCGCGTGGGAACCGAAGAACGTGACGTTCTTGCTCGTGAGCTTCAGGTCGGCGCAGACCTTGCGGATGGGCTCCTGGATATGCGCATGGGCGCCCTCCGCCCAAAAGCTGTATCCCAGCCGCGCAATGGGGCCGTAGCGCAGAGCCACGTAGTAGAGATAGCCGATCAGTGCTTCGGTCGCCGGCAGCGGCGAGGCCGTGAGGTCCCGCTCGTCGAGCATCCCGATGCTCTTCAAATCGTGCGTGACCATGCGTTCATGCCCCAGTTCCTCGCCGGCATGTTTGTAGACGAATTTCAGCAGGCCCTCGGGTGCCGGCACGAACGCGGCCACCGCCTGGTTCATCGAGTTATGCCGGGAGTAGTGATAGACCTCGACCAGGAAATTGCGCCACAGGGCCGGGGTCACCGGCTCGCTCATGACCCGGCGCCAGAACGCGCCTTGCTTGATTTTTGCCCACTCGGAATCGACTGTCTTGCGCAGTGTTTCGGTGAACAACGCGTTACCGGCAACCGGAACGCGCGAAACGACTTCCATGAGGCACCCCTGTCAGATATATGCCTCAATTGAAGGACTAAACACGCTTTCGCGTGCTCAACCCCCTGTCAACATTGACAGGGGTCGAACCCAAAACGGAAGAAATACTGAAGGGGCTGCCCAGGCCTACGCGAACAAAGTTCTAAAAAATCACCGTCAACACAGCGCCCGGCAGCTTATGCGAGCTTGCCGTGGCACTGCTTGAACTTCTTGCCGCTCCCGCACGGGCAAGGGTCGTTGCGGCCGACCCGGGGCATGTCAGCGACAACGGGAGCGGCCTGCCGCGCGGTGCTCTCGTCCAGCGTGGTCAGCACCTCGCCGGTCTCGGTCGGTGCGCTGTAGGTGACGTTGGAGATGCGCTCGGCGCGGCTCTCGATGTCCTCGGCGGCCTGTTCGAGCTGTTCGCCCGATTGGACCTGCACCGTCATCAGGATCTTGGTGACCTCGTTCTTCACCGAGTCCAGCAACTGGCCGAACAGCTCGAAAGCCTCGCGCTTGTATTCCTGCTTGGGCTGCTTTTGAGCGTAGCCGCGCAGGTGGATGCCCTGGCGCAGGTAGTCCAGCGCCGAGAGATGCTCGCGCCAGTGCGTGTCGATGCTTTGCAGCAGCACGATGCGCTCGAACTGCGTGAAGTTCTCCGGGCCGATCTGCTGCACCTTGGCGTCGAATGCCTCGTTGGCCACCTTGACCACCTTCTCGAGGATTTCCTCGTCGGTGATGCTGCTTGCGGACTGCACTTCCTGCTGCAGCGACAGCGGGATGCCCCACTCGTCGCCCAGCACCTTCTCCAGCCCCGGCAGGTCCCATTGCTCTTCCACCGATTCCGGCGGCACGAACTGGTGCGTGAGGTCGGTGAAGCAGCCTTCGCGCAGCGACGCGATCTGCGCGCCCAGGTCGCTCGCGTCCAGGATGTCGTTGCGCTGCTGGTAGATCACCTTGCGCTGGTCGTTCGACACGTCGTCGTATTCGAGCAGCTGCTTGCGGATGTCGAAATTCCGCGCCTCGACCTTGCGCTGCGCGCTCTCGATGCTGCGCGTGACGATGCCGGCCTCGATGGCTTCGCCATCGGGCATCTTCAGGCGCTCCATGATCGCCTTGACCCGTTCGCCCGCGAAGATGCGCATCAGCGGGTCATCCAGGCTCAGGTAGAAGCGCGAAGAGCCGGGGTCGCCCTGGCGGGCGGAGCGCCCGCGCAGCTGGTTGTCGATGCGGCGCGATTCGTGGCGCTCGGTGGCGATGATGCGCAGGCCGCCCTGGGCCACGACGAACTCGTGGTCCTTGGCCCACTCGGCGCGCAGCTGCGCGATGCGCGACTGCCTGGTGCCTTCGTCCAGCGTCTCGTCGGCCTCAACGGCTTCGATGGCCTTCTGGATATTGCCGCCCAGCACGATGTCGGTGCCACGGCCCGCCATGTTGGTGGCGATGGTGATCATCTTCGGCCGGCCGGCCTGCGCGACGATTTCTGCTTCACGCGCATGCTGCTTGGCGTTGAGCACCTGGTGCGGCAGGTTCTCCTTGTTCAGCAGCTCATCGATGATTTCGGAGTTCTCGATCGAGGTGGTGCCGACCAGTACCGGCTGGCCGCGCTCGTAGCACTCGCGAATGTCCTTGATCGCCGCTTCGTACTTCTCGCGCGTGGTCTTGTACACGCGATCGAGCTGGTCCTGCCGGACGTTGGGCCGGTTCTGCGGGATCACGATGGTCTCGAGACCGTAGATCTCCTGGAATTCGTAGGCTTCGGTGTCGGCCGTGCCGGTCATGCCGGCGAGCTTGCCGTACAGGCGGAAGTAGTTCTGGAAGGTGATCGAGGCGAGCGTCTGGTTTTCGGCCTGGATCTGCACGCCTTCCTTGGCCTCCACGGCCTGGTGCAGGCCGTCGCTCCAGCGCCGGCCCGACATCAGGCGCCCGGTGAACTCGTCGACGATGACGATTTCGCCGTCCTGGTTCACGTAGTGCTGGTCGCGGTGGTACAGGTGGTTGGCCCGCAGCGCCGCGTTCAGGTGGTGCATCAGCGTGATGTTGGCCGGGTCGTACAGCGATGCGCCTTCGGGAATCAGGCCCAGGTTGAAGAGGATGCGCTCGGCATTCTCGTGGCCCTGCTCGGTGAGGAACACCTGGTGGCTCTTCTCGTCGACGGTGAAGTCGCCGGGCTTGATGATGCCTTCACCCGTGCGCGGATCGGCTTCGCCTTCCTGCTTGGTGAGCAGCGGAACCACGCGGTTGATGGCGATGTACAGCTCGGTATGGTCCTCGGCCTGGCCGCTGATGATCAGCGGTGTGCGGGCCTCGTCGATCAGGATCGAGTCCACCTCGTCGACGATGGCGTAGTTCAGGCCGCGCTGCACGCGGTCGGCCACTTCGTACACCATGTTGTCGCGCAGGTAGTCGAACCCGAACTCGTTGTTCGTTCCGTAGGTGATGTCGGCGCGGTAGGCGGCCTGCTTCTCCTCACGCGGCATGTTGGGCAGGTTCACGCCTGTCGACAAGCCGAGGAAGTTGTAGAGCTTGCCCATCCACTGCGCGTCGCGGTTGGCGAGGTAATCGTTCACCGTCACCACGTGCACGCCCTTGCCTGTCAGCGCGTTCAGGTAGACCGGCAGCGTGGCCGTGAGCGTCTTGCCCTCACCGGTACCCATTTCGGCGATCTTGGTGTTGTGCAGCGCCATGCCGCCCAGCATCTGGACGTCGAAGTGGCGCATTTTCATCGCGCGCTTCGAGCCCTCGCGCACGACGGCGAACGCCTCGGGCAGCAGGTCGTCCAGGGTTTCGCCCTTGGCCAGGCGGTCTTTGAACTCCTGGGTTTTTCCTCGCAGTGCGTCGTCGCTGAGCTTCTCGAACTCCGGCTCCAATGCACTGATCCGCTCGACGGAACGGCGGTATTGCTTGAGGAGGCGGTCGTTGCGCGAACCGAAAATCTGGGTGAGGAAGTTCTTGGCCATGAATGCGATGCTGCCCTGCCGGGCTTCGAAGCCAGCAGGGCAGCGCAATCCCTTGTGTTGTCAGGATGAAATGGGGCTGCCGCCGTCCAAAGCAAGAGCCCGGGGCGGCGGCCAAACCAGGGATTTTACCTGTGGGCGGTGGCCTTCAGGGCCTTGGCGCTCGCGACGACCGGCAGGTCGCGCCCGGCGGCCAGGAACTTCTGCGGGTCCTGGGGCACGCCTTGCACCATCACCTCGAAGTGCAGGTGCGGGCCGGTGGAGCGGCCCGTGGTGCCGACGTCGGCAATTTTCTGGCCGCGTTTGACCAGATCGCCCTTCTTGACCCACACCTTGGAGGCGTGGGCGTAACGGGTGACCAGGTTGTTGCCGTGGTCGATCTCGACCATGTTGCCGTAGGCGGGATGAACATCTTGCTCAACCACCACGCCGCCGGCCGCCGCGAGGATGGGCGTGCCCGGGTCAGCCTGGAAGTCCAGGCCCGTGTGGAGAGCAGAACGGCCGCTGAATGGATCGATGCGCCAGCCAAAGGACGAACCCACGTGCCCGGCCTGCACCGGCTGCTGCGTGGGCACCATCATGTTCTTGATCTTCTGGTCGAAAAGGCGCGACTCCATCACGGTGAGCAAGTCGGTGTTCTGGCTGGACAGCTGGTCCAGGTCCAGCAACGTGGCCTGCAGCTCTTCCATCGTGAGGGAGCGCCCGGACACGAGGGCCCCGCCGCGGCCGGGCGTCGTCTTGATTTCAGCGGGATTGACGCCCGCGAGGCCGGACACCCGCTCGCCCAGTGCTTCGAGCTGAACCAGCTTGGCCTGCATCTCGCCCAGCCGCCGGGCCATGGCGTCGAGGTTCTCGCGCATGAAGCGGTCGCGTTGCTCGAATTCGTCCTTGACCACCAGCTTGACCAGCGTGCCGATGATCGGCCAGCCCTCGCGGGCGCCCTTCAGGAACACCCAGTGGTACAGGCCGGCGGCGGCCATCATCAACCCCAGGGAGAGCCCAGCGAACACCACGACCAGCTTGGTGCCGCTCAGGTGCACTGCGCGGCTCTTGGCCAACCACGCATCCGTGATAATGAAATGCAATCTTGTCCCCTATGACGACGCCCTCGACCACCCGACGCCTGCACCCCGTGACCTTGCAGCAGGCTGCCGAAGCCTCCCCAACGTTGGCGGGGCTGGTGCAGCTCGCGCGTGAATCGGGCGAACGGCTCGATGCAATTCGATTGTTGATCCCTGGCCCGCTGCGTTCCGCCGTCAGGGCCGGGCCGATTGACGGTCCGGACTGGTGCCTGCTGGTGGACAGCAACGCCGCGGCCGCAAAACTAAGGCAGGTGGTCCCTGCTCTCATGGCTCATCTGTGCGACCGGGGGTGGCAGGTTACCTCAATTCGCCTCAAGGTTCAAACCGGCCAAAAGTAAGCAGTTGCAATGCGTCAGGCCAGGCGGCCTGCATCGCGCAGTTGCGCTTCGAGGGGGCGGAGGTCGTCGCCGATAAGGCGCAATTGCTCGTAGTAGCGAAAGCGTTGGCGGCGATCGGCTTCGGAAGCCAGCCGAACGCGCACGGCGTCGGCACGCTCGCGCAGACGTAGCGCCTCGGCCGTGAGGGCGGCGGCCTGCTCGGTGCTCATTTCAACGAGCGGATTGGGGCGCTTGCCGACGTCCTGGAGCCATGAGCCGTGCGACCGGGTCCCGTGAAACCCATCGAATCCGTGGGAGGCACAGCCGGCCAGCAAAATAGTCGCGAGAAAAGGGGAGATTCGCATGTGGGTCCACCTGTGGTTGCAACCCCCGATGATCGCCGAAGAACGGGTGATGCGGATTTCCGATCCCGGTGGAGCGGATCGGGACTTCCGGGGCGCGTCGCAGCCGGACGTACGCCACGGATCCCCGATAATCAAACGCCCTGCCTCGCTGAGCGGCTGAGCTCGTGTTATTCGGGCGCGCCCCGAGGTATTTGCATGAACATTGCTGATCCAATTCATTTCCATGCGACCAGGAGACCAGACCAACCAGCGGTGATTTTCCCTCAGGGCCGAATCTCGTGGCGGCAACTGGACCGGGCATTGTGGGGCGCAGCCGCGCATATCCACGCGAGCGGCTTGAGAGTCGGTGATCGTGTGGGCATCGCCATACAAGACCCGCTTGTTCACCTGATAGCCATGTTGGGTTTGGCCCGGATCGGGGTTGCCCACGCGGCCACCCCAGCTTCCGAACCAGTGCGCGGTCGAACGGCAGTCGCCGAAAAGTTGAAGCTGAAAGCGATCATCACCGACGTCAAAACCAACGCCACTCCCGGCATTCCATCGGTCTTGCTTGACAGGGCTGCCTTGAGTACGGGCACGGCCCGAGTGGATCCCGGAATTGCTTGCGACGATAAGGATCAGATCTGGTTGCTGCTCCAATCGTCGGGCACGACAGGCAGTCCGAAATATGCTGAACTGAGCCATGCCGTGGCGATGGCGCGTTCACAACGTTTCTTACCGCTCTTCAATTGTGGAATTGACGACCGGTTCTGGCCGGTCTCGCGCTTGGACTTCGTCGTTGCCAAGCAGCGCGCTGTTTACTCATTGCACTCGGGTGCGGCGGTATGTTTGCCTGTGGGAATTCCGATCAGTCCGGGACTGATTCCTTTCCTGCGTGCCGCGGCGGTCACGCTCGCATGCGGTACTCCCTCGCACCTGCACCAACTGATTGCTCTGAGCGAAAAAGCGCCCGCCCTGCCGACGCTGCGGGGCTTCGAGGCGCGTTCCGCGACCATCAGCGAGCCTTTGCGCGAAGCGTTCAGGGCCCGATTCAGTCCTGAGCTGTCCGTCGTTTACGGAACCAACGAAGCAGAAGCGTTGAGCCTGGCTTCTCCGGAACTTCAAAAAACGGTCAAGAACACAGTCGGAATGGTCACCGGCTCACTGGAACTGGAATTGGTCGACGGCGCAGGGATGGTGGTTCCGCCGGGCACAGTGGGAGAAGTCAGGGTGCGCGGCCCCGGGGTGGTGACCGAATATCTGGACAATCCCGGCGCATCGGAAAGGACATTCCGTCAAGGCTGGTTTTACCCGGGCGATCTTGCCTGCTTCACACCCGAAAGCGCACTTGTGCTTCAGGGGCGCACGGACGACATGATGATTTTTGATGGGATGAACATCTATCCCGCCGAGATCGAGAACGCCTTGATGGAACACCCGGCGGTTGTCGATGCCGCTGCTTTCCCCCTGAGCTCGGAACGATTTCAGGACGTGCCTGCCGCCGCCGTGATACTTCGGGAACCGGTATCGGAAAAGGACCTGACAGGTTTTTGTGCCGCGCGGATAGGCATCAAGCACCCCCGCGTGATCCGTATCGTGGAGAGCTTTCCCCGCAATGCCATGGGAAAGATTTTGAAGCGAGAACTGAAGTGACGAAGGCACGGGGTATGCGCCAATCCGAGACCGGGACAG
Organism: Ramlibacter sp. WS9; assembly: GCF_003797765.1. Classification (GTDB taxonomy): domain Bacteria; phylum Pseudomonadota; class Gammaproteobacteria; order Burkholderiales; family Burkholderiaceae_C; genus Ramlibacter. The sequence continues at coordinate 115,767 of NZ_RKMB01000004.1, forward strand.
GTTTTTTTCAGGACCGCGGCCTGGCTATCAGTTTTCGCTTCGTCAGCCTCCCGGACCTTGACCTGAATCGTCTGGACCAGTGGTTGGGCCAGGCACTCGAGATCCATGTTGATCCGGAACATCAGGCTTCCAAAGCCTCGGAAGACGCCCAAAGAAACCGGGCAACGGCGTATGCCCGCCGCTGTCTCACACTCGCTGGAAAGCTGTTGCAAATGGGTAATGTGCCCGTTTTCGACTGCCCGCAGATGCGGTCGTTGTCGCCTGTGGATGGCCGGTCAGGTGAATGGGAGGCGAAAGCGGATTTTTCGAAAGTCGATCACGTTCCGCACGCATGCTATGGGTTGGCCCTTCAATTCGCTTTGGAGCTCTGTCGCTGGGCTGCCGGTGCTGCGATCACGCACGAAAATCGCAACAACCTCTATGCCGCGTTGGAGCAGAAATTTAAAGTGCCCGTGAAGCGAATGGTGCCGTCCGGGAAATCGACTATTCCGGTGCTGCGAGTCGCTCACCAGCTTGGCATCCCCTTCATTCACCTGGGCAGTGGCATTTATCAGCTTGGCTGGGGCAGCAAGGCGAGGCGCATGGATAGAAGCACCACGGAACTGGACTCGGCAATGGGTTCCAAGCTTGCCCGGAACAAGGTGGCGGCAGCGAACCTATTGCGTGCGGCAGGACTTCCCGCTCCCGTTCATTACGTGGCTGAAAATTTCGAACTGGCGCTCTCGGGGGCCCGAAGCCTTGGTTGGCCGGTCGTGGTGAAACCAACCGATCGAGAGCGAGGGGAAGGAGTGGCCGTCGATATAGCCGACGAAGCCATGCTCAAGACAGCATTCGAAGCTGCGCGAAAACTGTCCAATTCCGGACAAGTGATCATTGAAAGACAGGTGCAGGGTGTCTGTCATCGCTTGTTTATCGCCGATGGACGGCTTCTTTACGCGGTGAAAAGGCTCCCCATGTGCGTCACCGGCGATGGGCGCCACACCGTGGCCGAGTTGGTCGACATCGAGGTTCAGTTGCAGCTGGCCAAGCCTCCCTGGGTGAGGTCCGCGATACGGCCAGTGGATGAGCTCGCGATCGCCACCATCAGGGCGGCCGGCTGGGATATCTCGTCCGTGCCGCCAGCCGGCGCATTGGTGCCTCTACGCCGGATCGAGTCGACGCAATGGGGCGGGGTCGATGAGGAAATGACAGGCCGCGTCCATCCGGAGAACGTGTCGATGGCGCTGAGGGCGGCTGAACTATTCGGGCTTCACGTTGCCGGAATCGACATCATTACCCCTGAGATCGAGGAGCCTTGGCATCAAAACGGGGCGATCATCAACGAGGTCAACTTCGCCCCGTTGTTGGGTGGCGGCGAGATCTCCAGACGGCACATACCGGTTTTCCTGAGGGATTTTCTGGATGGGGACGGCCGGATACCGATGGAGGGATTCCAGGGTGGTGAATCCGGGCTGCAGATGGCCCTGAATCGGCAACAGGAACTCATCGAGCGTGGGATGCGCTGCTATTTCACGACAAGCACCCGAACACTCGATGCGAAAGGCAAGGAACGAATCCTTCCGTTCCAGAACCTGGATCAGCGAACGGCAGCACTGCTTCTGTCACCCGAAGTCGACGCTATCGTTGTGTTGCGCGACGCTGACCCAGCGGCCCCAGAAACAGCCTAGCTGTGCCGGGGGTCGCAACAACAGATGGTGCCGATTGTCGGATTTGAACTGACGACCTACCGCTTACAAGGCGGTTGCTCTACCCCTGAGCTAAATCGGCGGAATGGGAAGATTCTAGACGGCGCATGCGCCGGGCGTTCACTTCACGCGCTTGAGTGCCGGACGCGGGCCGGTGGGCGGACGGGGCGGCTCGCCTTCGGGACCGCTGTCTGCTTGCCCAGGCTCGGGCGTGACCAGCTGGACAACCTTTGCATCGTCGACGACGGGCCCGCCGGCCGCCGCAACACTGGACAACGGCGACGGCCTGGTGACATCGTCGCCGGCGCTTGCCACGGGGACCGGGAAGGCCATGCCTTGCCCGTTCTCGCGCGCATAGATCGCGATGACCCGGTTGACCGGCACCATGATCTCGCGCGCCGAACCCGCGAAGCGCGCCTTGAATTCGATAAAGTCGTTGCCCAGCTTGAGCGAACTGGTGGCGTCGAAGCTGATGTTCAGCACGATCTCGCCGTTCTTCACGTATTCGCGCGGAACCTGCACCGTGTCGTCGACCAGCACCGCGACGTAGGGCGTGAGCCCATTGTCGGTGCACCAGTCGTAGAGTGCCCGTATGAGGTACGGGCGGGTAGAGGTCGATTCAAGCGCGTTCATCGTCAAACAACCTGCGTTTCGGGGGTAGCCGCGGAACCGGCTTTGCCGGGCCGCTGGCTGCGCCCCCTTGAGGGGGAGGCGCCGCAGGCGCTTCGGGGGTGCTTCATTTACTTGCGCATCACCTTTTCGGACGGCGTCAGTGCCTCGATGTAGGCCGGGCGCGAGAAGATGCGCTCGGCGTACTTGAGCAGCGGCGCCGCGTTCTTGGACAGTTCGATGCCATAGTAATCCAGGCGCCACAGCAGCGGAGCAATGGCGACGTCGAGCATCGAGAAATTCTCGCCCAGCATGTATTTGTTCTTGAGGAACACCGGGGCCAGCTGCGTCAGGCGGTCACGGATATGGGCGCGCGCCTTCTCCAGGGCCTTTTCGTTGCTCTTGGCAGCGCGGGATTCGAGCGTGCTGACGTGCACGAACAGCTCCTTCTCGAAGTTGAGCAGGAACAGGCGCACGCGGGCACGGTCGACCGGATCGCCGGGCATCAGCTGCGGATGCGGGAAGCGCTCGTCGATGTACTCGTTGATGATGTTCGACTCGTACAGGATCAGGTCGCGCTCGACCAGGATGGGGACCTGGCCGTACGGGTTCATCACGTTGATGTCTTCCGGCTTGTTGTACAGGTCGACGTCGCGGATCTCGAAGTCCATGCCCTTTTCGAACAGGACGAAGCGGCAGCGGTGGGAGAAAGGACAGGTGGTGCCCGAATACAAGACCATCATGATGAAGGCTCCTTAAATCAAAAAAGAGTGGGATGCCGAAGCAGCCCACTCATCGAAGGACGCGCGTCCGGCTCCGCCGGACGGCGTTTCGTCCTTAGTTAACTTCTTTCCAGAAGGCTGCGTTCAGGCGCCAGGCGATCACGGTGAACACACCCAGGAACAGCAGCACCCAGACGCCGATGCGCACGCGCGAGTTCTGCGCCGGCTCCGACATCCACTGCAGGTAGCCCACCAGGTCGCCGACAGCTTCGTCGTATTGGACCTGCGTCAGGGTACCCGGAGTCACCTGCTTCCAGCGGCCGGTAAAGACCTTGGCGTCGTGACCGTGCTGCTTGACCGTGTCGAACAAGGGCTCGCGCTCGCCCTGCATTTCCCACAGCACGTGGGGCATGCCCACGCTCGGGAACACGAGGTTGTTCCAGCCGGTCGCCTTGGTCGGGTCGCGGTAGTAACTGCGCAGGTACGTGTAGAGATAGTCGGCACCGGTGCCGCCATGGCCGGAGCGCGAACGCGCCACGAGCGTGAGGTCGGGCGGGTTGGCGCCGAACCACTCGCCGGCCTGCTTCGGGTCGATCGCGGCCTTCATGGTGTCGCCGACCTTGTCGGTGGCGAACAGCATGTTGTCCTTGATCTGCTGGTCGGTCAGGCCGATGTCGCGCAGGCGGTTGTAGCGCATGAACGCGGCCGAGTGGCAGTTGAGGCAGTAGTTGACGAACAGCTTCGCGCCGTTCTGCAGCGACGGCAGGTCGTTCAGGTGGTTGGGGGCCTTGTCCCAGGCCACGGTGTCGCCGCCCGAAGCCTGGGCGCCGGTGGCGATGCCCAGCGCCGCGATCAGGGTGAGGATGATTTTTTTCATGTCTTGTCCGGTCCTGGGCTTAGTGCGCGGCAAACGTGATGCGCTCGGGCACGGGCTTGAACTCGCCCAGCCGGCTCCACCAGGGCATGAGCAGGAAGAATCCGAAATAGAACAGCGTGCCCACCTGCGAGATGCGCTCGCCGATCGACGACGGTGCCTGCGTACCCAGGTAGCCCAGCACGAAGAAGTCGACGATGAAGATGCCGTACACCCACTTGTGCCAGCTCGGACGGTAGCGGATCGACTTCACGGGGCTCTGGTCCAGCCAGGGCAGGAAGAACAGGATGATGACGGCGCCGCCCATCACGACCACGCCCCAGAACTTCGGGTCGATGGCGAGCATCAGGGCCACGCCGACGGCAGTGGCCACAACCGCGACGACCTTGCCCAGGGCGGGCAGGCGCGACTTGATCACGGCGAAGGCGCCGGCGGCGATCACGCAAGCGATCAGCACATACATCATCTCCGTGGTGATGGCGCGCAGCATCGAGTAGTACGGCGTGAAGTACCAGACCGGCGCGATGTGCGCGGGGGTCTTGAGCGGGTCGGCCGGAATGAAGTTGTTGTACTCGAGGAAGTAGCCGCCGAGCTCGGGCGCGAAGAAGATGATGGCAGTGAAGACCATCAGGAACACGCCGACGCCGAAGATGTCGTGCACCGTGTAGTACGGGTGGAACGGGATGCCGTCCAGCGGCTTGCCGTTGGCATCTTTCAGGGCCTTGGGGCCCTTGATCTCGACACCGTCCGGATTGTTCGAGCCGACGTCGTGCAGCGCAAAGATGTGCGCGACCACCAGGCCCAGCAGCACCAGTGGCACCGCGATGACGTGGAAGGCGAAGAAGCGGTTCAGCGTGGCGTCGCCGACGACGTAGTCGCCGCGAATCCACTCGGACAGGTCCGGGCCGATGAAGGGAATGGCAGAGAACAGGTTGATGATCACCTGGGCGCCCCAGTAGGACATCTGGCCCCAGGGCAGCAGGTAGCCCATGAAGGCTTCGGCCATCAGCACCAGGAAGATCGCGCAGCCGAAGATCCACACCAGCTCGCGCGGCTTGCGGTAGCTGCCGTAGATCAGGCCGCGGTACATGTGCAGGTAGACCACCACGAAGAACGCCGAGGCGCCGGTGGAGTGCATGTAGCGGATCAGCCAGCCCCAGGGCACGTCGCGCATGATGTACTCGACCGAGGCGAACGCCATGGCGGCATCCGGCTTGTAGTGCATCGTGAGGAAAATGCCGGTGACGATCTGGATCACCAGCACCAGCATCGCCAGGGAGCCGAAGAAGTACCAGAAGTTGAAATTCTTCGGCGCGTAGTACTCGGACATGTGGTCGCGGTACGCACTGAAAGCCGACGGGAAGCGGTTGTCGAACCAGTTGGTGAGCTTCTCGGTCGCCGAGGCGTTGGGGGAGATTTCCTTGAATTCAGCCATGGGTGATGTCCTCAAGCCTTCGATTTTTCGTCTTCACCGATCAGCAACCGGTTGTCGGAGAGGTACATGTGCGGCGGCACTTCGAGGTTGTCCGGCGCCGGCTTGTTCTTGAACACGCGGCCGGCAACGTCGAAGGTCGAGCCGTGGCACGGGCACAGGAAGCCGCCTTGCCAGTCGTCCGGCAGCGATGGCTGCGGGCCGGGCTGCAGCTTGTCCGAGGGCGAGCAGCCCAGGTGCGAGCAGATGCCCACGCCGACCCACACGTCGGGCTTGCGCGAGCGGAATTCGTTCTTGGCGTAGTCGGGCGTCGGGTACGTCGTGCGATCCGAGTTCGGGTCTGCGACCTGGCTGTCGGTCTTCTTGAGCGAAGCCAGCTGCTCGGGCGTGCGCTTCATGATCCACACCGGCTTGCCGCGCCATTCGACGGTCACTTTCTCGCCGGGCTTCAAGGCCGAGATGTCCACCTCGACCGCGGCACCCGCGGCTTTGGCTTTCTCGGAGGGCTGGAGGCTGCTGACGAAGGGGACGGCAACGAAGCCGGCGCCCACAGCGCCGGCGCAACCGGACGCGATCAGCCACGTCCGTTTGCTGGCGTCCACTGGGGTGTCACTCATGGGGGTCCTCGAGGATGTCGCTTATTAGGGTCAACCCGCGATTGTAGCTGACCGAGTTTTACGATTTCAACGCTTGCGCACAAGGAGCGATGGCGAGATTGCGCGGATACTGCGCGAACATCACTGGAGGGACGCCATGAGCATGGTTTCGGAGTTTCGCGAGTTCGCCTTGAAGGGCAATGTGGTCGACCTGGCGGTCGGCGTCATCATCGGCGCGGCATTCGGCAAAATCGTCGACTCGCTGGTGGGCGACATCATCATGCCGATCGTGTCGGCGCTGTTCGGCAAGCTCGACTTTTCCAACCTGTTCCTGGTGTTGGGACAGGTTCCGGCCGGCACGGCGACGACGCTGGATGCGATGAAGAAAGCCGGGGTGCCGGTGCTGGCTTACGGCAACTTCATCACCATCGCCATCAATTTCCTGCTGCTGGCGCTGGTGATTTTCCTCATGGTCAAGCAGATCAATCGTCTGCGGCGAAGCGCCCCGCCGACACCACCCGCCGCGCCGCCGGAAGACGTCGTGCTACTGCGGGAAATTCGCGACAGCCTGCGCCGCAGCTGAGGCTTACGCCGCGGCGCTCAGCCGCTTGGCCATGCGGATCGCCTCGATAAGGCTGGACGCGTCCGCCCGCCCCGTGCCGGCGATATCGAACGCCGTGCCATGGTCGGGGCTGGTGCGCACCAGGGGCAGGCCGAGGGTAACGTTCACGCCCTTCTCCACACCGAGGTATTTCACGGGGATCAGGCCTTGGTCGTGGTACATCGCAACGACTGCATCGAACTCGCCGGGTTTGCCGGGTGTCGCCCGGGCGCGCATGAAGATCGTGTCGGGCGCGAACGGTCCCTCGACCTGAAGGCCCTGCGCCCGGGCGGCCTCGACCGCCGGCGCGATGACATCGATTTCCTCCCGCCCGAACAGCCCGCCTTCGCCTGCGTGCGGGTTCAGTCCCGCCACCCCTATGCGCGGTGCGCGGCCCAGCGAACGCGCGAGCGCCTCATGCGCAATGCGCAGCGTCTGCAGCACGTTGTCGAAAGTGACGGCGTCGAGCGCTTCACGCAACGACATGTGGATGCTCACGAGCACGGTGCGCAATTCATCGTTGGCCAGCATCATGCGCACGGGCACGTCGGCCACACGCTTCCCCAGCCACGCTGCGGATTCGGCTTGCAGAAGCTCGGTGTGGCCAGGGAACGTGACGCCCGCGGCGGCCAGGGCTTCCTTGTGCAGAGGCGCTGTCACGAGCGCGGCGATTTCCCCGCGCAGCGCCGCCCGCGCGGCCCACGTGACGCAATCAGCGGCAGCCCGGCCGGCCTGCGCGCTGACCCGTCCCCACGGAACCGGCCCTGCCAGAGTGACCGCGGCGAGCACACCGAGACACCCCGCGGGCAGCGATATCGCCTCAGACGAGCTGTCGAGAACGGCCACCGGCAAGTCCACATCCCCCTCTCGCCGCACGGCTTGCGCGGCACGCCGCATCGTGGCCACATCGCCCACGACGAAGCAGCCGCGGGTGTCCTCGTGCGCGTCCCGGAATGCCTTCGCGACGATCTCCGGCCCGATGCCGGCGGGATCGCCCATGGTGATGGCAATGGGTCTTGCTAGCTGCGGGGCTGTGGCCATGGCCGATGGAATCCTTAGCAAAACTCGATTGTCGGGGAAGGCGGCGGCCGGGCAAGTTTCCTAGGGTCCTCCCGCATGGCGGCGCTGCCCAGCCTTCAATAATAATTTCGTTCACAAAGATTGAGCGGAGGATGGGCATGAACGCACAGGAACTGGCGGTCTGGAGCATGGCCTTGGGCGCGATCGGGGCCGTGGCAGCCGCCCGGCTGGCGGACACGCTGGTTCGGCCCACCCTGGCGCAGGTACAGGGCGTGGCATACCACGGCACGGTCTTCCTCCTGGTGTTCTTCCTCAGCGGCGTCGCCGGCGAATTGTGGCCATGGCTGCACAGCCGCCGGCTGCACTACGCGCAAGTGCTGGCCGGGCCCGTGTGTGTGGGGCTCTCGAATTTCTGGATCCGGGGCTGGCTGCAAGCCGTCCAGCGCGACCGGATCATGTCCGGCGTGCTCCGGGCTTCGTCCGTGCTGCTCCCGCTGGGAGGCCTTGCCTGCCTCGCCCTGCCCCCATCGCAGCAGATGCCGGCCGCCGCGGCGCTCTCGTTGACCGGTTGCGCCATGACGCTGTGGATGACGGTGAGGGCCTGGCTGATGGGTGACCGGCTCGCCCCCGTCATGTCGGCGGGCTGCGCGCTGACGTTGCCCGCGATTGCCGGGATGAACGCCATCGCGATGAACGTGTCTGCGAGCCTGGGAGTCCATGCGCTGCTGGCATTGAGCGCCGCATTGAGCAATGGGCTCACCGGCGTTGTGCTCTGGCGCCGCGACCGCCACGAATGGCGAATCCGCGAAGGCGTCTCGCCATCCCAGTTCGATCCCGTCACCAAGCTCCACAGCGGCATCAGCCTGGTTCAAAGGCTGCTCAAGGCGCAACGCCGCCGCAGGCGTACACGGCGCGACGGCGCGGTGCTGGCCATCATGGTCTTCGACGTCGAGCGCATCGCGTCCCAGGCCGGCACGGCAGGTGTCAACGAGGCCTTCATCTGCATGGCGGCGCGCATCCAGCGGCACGTGGGCGTCGTCAACCCGGTGGGTCGCTACTACGACCGATGCTTTGTCGCGCTCGTGGAAACCATCCACTCGCCGGCATGGCTGCGCACGCTCGGGCTGCGGGTCGCCAGCAGCCTGCGCCGGCCCATGACCATTGCGGGCGCATCGGGCGAGCGCATCGAGATCACGGCCGACATCGGCGTCGGCGTGGTCCACCTCACCGGCGGGCGCCAGCCGATCGAGGACATCCTTCACGACGCGCAGCGCATGGCGGAAGCCGCGCGGGGAATGCGGTCGCGCGCTGCGATTCTCGACCCCACCAGCGGCGAAGTCGTCCCGGTCGAGCAAGCCAACCTGGGCCCGCGCCGCCACCGCCACATGCAGGCTGTGCCACGCACAGTCTGACGGCACTGCCCCTACGGGCAGCAAGCGCGTCTACACTTGCGAGAAACAACTTTCGGGTTTCGCCCGAGCCGACCATGCGCCGCTTCTGGCTGCTTTTTTCACAGGCTGTGACCGTTCTTCTGGCGGCCTGGTTCGTCGTCGCCACGCTCAAGCCCGGCTGGATCGGACGTGACGGCACCATGTCGGTCGCGACCGGCGTGCCGCTGGTCGAGAACAATGCGCCGGCCGGCGGCGCTGCACCCCCCGGCAGCTTCCGGCTCGCGGCGCAGCGCGCCTCCGCCGCCGTGGTGAGCATCAACACGAGCAAGGCGCCCGAGCGCCATCCATCGGCCAACGACCCGTGGTTCCGGTTCTTCTTCGGCGACCGGGGCCTGGCGCCGCAGGCCGGCCTGGGCAGCGGCGTCATCATCAGCCCGGACGGGTACATCCTCACCAACAATCACGTGGTCGAGGGTGCGGACGAGATCGAAGTGGTGCTCAACGACAGCCGCCGCGCCCGCGGCAAGGTGATAGGCACCGACCCCGACACGGACCTTGCCATCCTCAAGATCGCGCTCGACCGGCTCCCGGTGATCACGCTGGGCAACTCCGATGCGCTGGCGGTGGGTGACCAGGTGCTGGCCATCGGCAACCCCTTCGGCGTCGGCCAGACCGTCACCGGCGGCATCGTCAGCGCGCTCGGGCGCAACCAGCTCGGCATCAACACCTTCGAGAATTTCATCCAGACCGACGCGGCCATCAACCCCGGCAACTCGGGGGGCGCGCTGGTGGACGGCAACGGCCACCTGATGGGAATCAACACGGCCATCTATTCGCGGTCCGGCGGCAGCATGGGCATCGGCTTCGCCATTCCCGTGTCCACCGCCAAGCTGGTGCTCGAAGGCATCGTGAAAGACGGCGTTGTCAGGCGCGGCTGGATCGGCGTCGAGCCGGCCGACCTCTCGCCCGAGCTGATGGACACCTTCGGCGTCAAGGCAAAGCGCGGCGTGCTGATCACCGGCGTGCTGCAGAACGGCCCCGCCGCGCAGGCCGGTGTGCGGCCCGGCGACGTCATCGTGGAGGTGGCGGACAAGCAGGTGGCCAACGTGTCGGAGCTGCTGTCGGGTGTCGCGGCGCTCAAGCCCGGAACGGCGGCACGCTTCAAGGTCCTGCGGCGCGACGAGTCAGTCGACCTGAACGTCACGCCCGGCTTGCGGCCCAAGCCGCCGAAACTGCCGCAGCGACCGGAGCGCTGAGACCCTGCCCCGGTGGCGCTCAGTCCGCCGTTGCGGCGCCCTCCTCGGGCGCCTTCGTGTGCTTGATGAAAATCTGCGCCGCCCAGATGCCGACCTCGTAGAGCAGACACATCGGAATGGCCAGGGCCAGCTGCGACACGACGTCGGGAGGCGTGATCACGGCGGCGATGATGAAGGCCACCACGATGAAATAGGGCCGGAACTCCCGCAGCTTGGCGATCGAAACCAAACCCATGCGTGCCAGCACCACCACCACGATGGGCACCTCGAATGCCAGACCGAAGGCGATGAACATCGTCAGTACGAAGCTCAGGTAGGCCTCGATATCCGGGGCGGCGGTGATGCTCTTGGGGGCGAAGCTCTGAATGAACGAGAACACCTGGCCGAAGACGAAGAAGTAGCAAAACCCCACGCCGATGAAGAACAGCAGCGTGCTAGAGAACACCAGGGGCAGCACCAGCTTCTTCTCGTGCGAATACAAGCCTGGCGCGATGAAGGCCCAGGCCTGGTAGAGCACCACCGGAAGCGCGACCAGGAAGGCCGCCATCAACAGGATCTTGAGCGGCACCAGGAACGGCGAGATCACCGAAGTGGCGATCAGCGTTGCGCCCTTGGGGAGGTGCGCCACGAGCGGCGCGGCCAGGATGTCGTACAGAGCACCCGGCCCCGGGTAGAGGAACAGCACGGCCGCCACGGCGCCGATGGCGATCATGGCCTTGATCAGCCGGTCACGCAGTTCGACCAGGTGGGCGACGAAGGGCTGCTCGGTCCCCGCGAGCTCGTCTTCTTTGTTGGGCTCGTGCATCAGTTGAATTTCTGCGGGCGATAGCGCGCCACGCGGGCCGCGCCCGAAAGCGCTTTGGTACGGATGCCGTTACGCGCCTTGTACCAATTGGGTGTGGCGCCCTGCTTGATGCGCCACTTTTTCTTGGGGTTGCGGTATTCGGGGAATGACGGCGGTGCAGCCAGCGCTTCAGAGGCGGCCCCCGCCGTGTCGGTGGCGTCAGACCATTGCTTTTCGAACTCGCTCGCGCCGGTGCGGACCGAGCTTTCGACATCGCGCGCCGCGCTCTCCACCGTGTCCTTCATCTTCTTGAGCTCTTCGAGCTCGATGGACCGGTTGACCTCCGCCTTGACGTCGGCCACGTAACGCTGCGCCTTGCCCAGCAGCGTACCCACGGTGCGGGCCACGCGGGGCAGCTTTTCCGGGCCGATGACGATCAGCGCCACGGCGCCGATCACCATCAACTTCTCTATGCCGAGGTCGATCATTCGGGGAATCCGGGCCGGTGGCTTTCACCATGGCCATGCGTGTTCAAGACCGGTTCTTTGCTTCCACGTCGATCGTGGTCTTGTTGTCCGCGCCGGGTGGGGCGGATGTGACCTGGCTGGTGGGTGGCACAGGCGTTTCTGGCGTCGCGCCGCCGTCTCTCACGCCGTCCTTGAAACCCTTCACTGCGCCACCGAGGTCGGAACCGATGTTCTTGAGCTTCTTGGTGCCGAAGATCAGCACGATGATCAGAAGGACGATCAGCCAATGCCAGATGGAAAATGAACCCATGATTGCTCCTGTACAGACTTAAGGTCGATTCTAGTCGCGCGGGAGAAGTTGCAGGCCGCGGCGCGGGATATGGCTCAGCCCTTGGCCCAGGGCCGCGGACCGCCGAACACGTGGATGTGCAGGTGATGCACTTCCTGGCCGCCGTCGTCGCCCGTATTGATGACCACCCGATAGCCGCCTTTCGGGTACGGCCGGCAGCCCTCCTGCAACGCCAGTTTCGGCGCCAGGGTCATCATGCGGCCCAGCAGCGCCGCATGTTCGGGGCCTGCTTGCGCCAGTGACGGCACATGGGCCTTGGGCACCATCAGGAAGTGCACCGGGGCCCACGGGTTGATGTCGTGGAACGCGAGGATTTCGTCGTCCTCGTACACCTTGCGGGACGGAATCTTGCCTTCGGCGATCTTGCAGAAGATGCAGGCGGGGTCGTGTTCGCTCATGGTCTTTAATTGATGGGTCAGTACGGAGTGCGGCCTTCGGTGAAGCGCAGCCAGCCGCGGAGGCACCTGTACAGGTACCACAAGCCAATGATGACGTAGGCGAGCGGGCCGATCGGCAGCAGGACCAGCAGAAAAAGCCACAGCGGCGAGGCAACGACCAGCCACAGCAACGTCCACCAGAAAGTGGCAATCATGTAGTTGTGGTGGCTGGCATAGACCGCGTCGTGCTCGTCGCCGCGCTTGATGTAGTTGACGATCAAGGCCACCACCGCCAGCATGCCCATGCTGAGCCAAGCCACGGTATGCAGGCCGTACAGCACATGCATGACCGTGCGGTCGTTGGCGGTTTTCGTCTCGAATTGCGCGAAATCGGTTTCCGGCATGGCGCTCCCCTCAGGTTCCCCCGCCTTCGCGGCGCTGCGCCTTGCGCAGGGCTTTTTCTTCGATGCCGCTCGTGCCCTCGCGACGCTCCAGTTCGGCGATCACGTCGGAAGGCGCCAAATCGAAATGAGCCAGCGCCACCAGCGTGTGAAACCACAAGTCGGCGATCTCATTGACCAGCTTCTGCTTGTCGCCGCCATGCTCCGCGTCCTTCGCGGCCATCACGGCTTCGGTCGCCTCTTCCCCAATCTTCTTCAGGAAAGCATCCGGCCCGCGATGCAGGAGCCGGGCGACATAGCTCGCATCGGGGTCACCGCCCCGCGCGGGCTTGCGGCTTTCGATGATGGCGGCCAAGCGGGCCAGGGAATCGTTCGACGTCATGAGCGCTTCATTTGTAGATGGATTCAGGGTCTTTCAAGACCGGCTCGACCGGGTGCCAGGCGCCGTCCCGGTAAAGACTGAAGAAGCAGCTGTGGCGGCCGGTGTGGCAGGCGATGGACGGGTCGTGGCCCTGCTGGGTGACTTTGAGCAGGACCACGTCGTTGTCGCAGTCCAGCCGGATTTCGTGCACCACCTGCACATGGCCGGACTCCTCGCCCTTGTGCCACAGCTTGCCGCGCGAGCGGCTGAAATACACCGCGCGGCCGAGTTCGGCCGTCTTCTGCAGGGCTTCGCGATTCATCCAGGCGAACATCAGCACGTCGTTGCTGCCGGTTTCCTGGGCGATCACGGGGACCAGCCCCTGCGCGTCCCACTTCACTTCATCGAGCCAATCCATGGGGGGATTGTCGGCGAATTCGTATTCCTTCAATACGGCCGTGGATCGTTCAGATACGGACCGGGATGCCGCGCTCCGCCATGCGGCCTTTGGCCTGGGCCACGGTGTACTCGCCGTAATGGAAGATGCTGGCAGCCAGCACCGCGTCGGCGCCACCTTTCTGGATGCCGTCGGCCAGGTGATCGAGGTTGCCCACCCCGCCGGAAGCAATCACCGGAACGGGCACGGCGTCGCTCACGGCCCGGGTGAGTTCGAGGTCGAAGCCCGCCTTGGTGCCGTCACGGTCCATGCTCGTCAAAAGGATCTCGCCGGCGCCGCGCCGCGCCATCTCGCGCGCCCACTCGACCGCATCCAGCCCGGTGTTCTTGCGCCCGCCATGGCTGTAGACGTCCCACCCGGCGCCGCGGGTGGCCGCCTCTTCCGGGCTGCGCCGCTTGGCGTCGATCGCCACCACGATGCACTGCGCGCCGTACTTGGCCGAGGCTTCGGCGATCACGCCGGGGTTGGCGATCGCGGCCGAGTTGAAGCTGGTCTTGTCGGCGCCCGCATTGAGCAGACGCCGCACGTCTGCCACGGTGCGCACACCGCCGCCCACGGTGAGGGGAATGAACACTTTCGAGGCCACGGCCTCGATGATGGGCAGGATCAGGTCACGCCCGTCGCTGGTGGCGGTGATGTCCAGGAACGTGAGTTCGTCGGCGCCCTGCTCGTTGTAGCGGGCGGCGATCTCCACTGGATCCCCGGCATCGCGCAGTTCGACGAAGTTGACGCCCTTGACCACACGGCCGCCGGTCACGTCCAGGCAGGGAATGATGCGTTTGGCGAGCATCAGCCCCCCAATTCGTCGGCTTTCGCCTGCGCCTTGACGAAGTCGAGGTCGCCGGAATAAACCGCCCGGCCGCAGATCACACCTTCGATACCTTCGGATTCGACGGCGCAGAGCTTTTCGATGTCGGCCATGTTGGATAGGCCGCCTGACGCGATCACCGGAATCGTGAGCGCCTGGGCCAGCTTGACCGTCGCCTCGATGTTGATGCCCGTCAGCATGCCGTCACGGCCGATGTCGGTGTAGATGATGGATTCGACGCCCCAGTCCTCGAACTTCTTGGCGAGATCAACGACTTCATGGCCGGTCAGCTTGCTCCAGCCGTCGGTGGCGACCTTGCCGTCCTTGGCGTCCAGCCCCACGATGATGTGGCCGCCGAAAGCCGTGCAGGCGTCCTTCAGGAAACCCGGGTTCTTCACGGCGGCGGTTCCGATGATGACGTAGCGCAGGCCGCCGTCGATGTATTTCTCGATGGTGTCGAGGTCTCGGATGCCGCCTCCCAGCTGCACCGGGATATCGTCGCCCACCGCGTTGAGGATCGACTTGATGGCCGAGAAATTCTGCGGCTTGCCGGCGAAGGCGCCGTTCAAGTCGACCAGGTGCAGCCGCCGGGCGCCCTTCGCGAGCCAGTTCCTGGCCATGGCCGCCGGGTCCTCGCTGAAGGTGGTGGCCTGGTCCATGTCGCCTTGTTTGAGGCGAACGCAGTGGCCGTCTTTCAGGTCAATCGCTGGGATGAGAAGCATGATGTAGGGGGAAGGCTTCAGCAGGCTGGATGCGTGGCGGCGCGCGTCACGGGCTCCAGGACAGGAAGTTTCGGTAGAGGGCCAAGCCTTGGTCTGCGCTTTTTTCGGGGTGGAACTGCGTGGCAAAAATATTATCGCGTGCAATGGCGGCGGTAAAGCGCGTGCCGTAGTCAGCTTCCCCGACGCTGTGGCGCGCATCCGACGGACGGACGTAGTAGCTGTGCACGAAATAGAAGTAACTGCCGTCCGCCACGCCCGCCCACAAAGCATGCGGCTGCGTCTGCCAGACCGGGTTCCAGCCCATCTGCGGCACCTTGTAACGGCTGCCATCGGGCTGCAGCCGGCCTTCCAGCTCGAATTTGAGCACTTCGCCGTGAATCAGCCCGAGGCCGTCGGTCGGCCCCTCATGGCTGCGATCGAGCAGCATCTGCATGCCCACGCACACGCCGAAGAGGGGCTTGGTGGCCGCCGCTTCCAGAACCGAGTCCTGCAGGCCGGAGTCACGCAGCTCGCGCATGCAGTCGGGCATGGCGCCCTGCCCCGGCAAAACGACGCGCTCGGCGGCCCGGACCTCCTCCGGGTTTGCGGTCACCACCACGTCGAACCCGCTATCGCGGGCGACGTGCATCACGGCATTGGAGACCGACCGCAGGTTGCCCATCCCATAGTCGACGACTGCTACAGTTTTCATAGCTTGCAAGCCAAGGCTTACGCGAGGAAGGTTAAAGCGAGCCTTTGGTCGAGGGAATGGTGCCCACCGAACGCGGATCCAGCTCGAGTGCCATGCGCAGCGCGCGGGCGAAGGCCTTGAAGACGGTTTCGCATTGGTGGTGCGCGTTTTCGCCGCGCAGGTTGTCGATGTGCAGGGTCACAAAGGCATGGTTGCAAAAGCCCTGGAAGAACTCGTGCGCCAGCTGGCTGTCGAAAGTGCCGATCATGCCGCTCTTGAACGGCACGTTCATGACCAGGCCCGGACGCCCGGAAAAATCGATGACCACGCGCGACAGCGCCTCGTCCAACGGCACATAGGCGTGTCCGTAGCGGCGGATGCCTTTCTTGTCGCCCACGGCCTGCAGCACGGCCTGGCCGAAAGTGATGCCTACGTCTTCCACCGTGTGGTGGCCGTCGATGTGCAAGTCGCCCTGGGCTTCGACTTCCAGGTCGATCAAGCCGTGGCGCGCGATCTGGTCCAGCATGTGGTCGAAAAAGCCGATGCCGGTGGAAAGCTTGGCCTGGCCGCTGCCGTCCAGGTTCACACGGGCGGTGATCTGGGTTTCGGCGGTTTTGCGGGTGACTTCGGCGGTGCGTGGAGTGGTCATAGGGAGGCTTGCAGGGCCGAGAGCATCTGCGCATTCTCGTCGGCGGTTCCGACTGTCAGGCGCAGGCAATTGGCCAGCAATGGATGCATTTTAGAAACGTTCTTGACCAGGACGCCACGCGACTTCATGCCGTCGAAGGCCTTTTGCGCGTCGGGCACCCGCACGAGGATCATGTTGGCGTCGCTCGGCCAGAACTTCACCCCGGGCAGCGCGCGCAGTACGGTCTCGATCACCATGCGCTGGTTGCGGATGTCTTGCGCCTGCTGCGCGAAGACGTCCTGGTACGCCAGGGCGAACAGTGCCGCCTCGCAGTTCAGGACGCTGATGTTGTAGGGCGGGCGCACTTTATCAACCTGCTCGACGAGGGCCTTCGGACCCATCATGTAACCGATGCGAACGCCGGCCAGCCCGAACTTGCTCATCGTGCGCATGAGCAGCACATGCGGATGGCGGGCAATGCGATCGATATAGCTCTTGCTGGAAAAAGGCTGGTAGGCCTCGTCGATCACCACGAGGCCGGGCGCCGCCTCGACGATCTTTTCGATCACCGCGTCGTTCCACAGGTTAGCCGTCGGGTTGTTCGGGTAGGCCAAGTAGATCACGGCCGGCCGATGCTCCGCGATCGCGCCAAGCATGGCGTCTTCGTCCAGCTCGAAATCGGCTGTCAGCGGCACGCCGATGAATTTCAGGCCCTGGAGCTGCGCGCTCATCGCGTACATCACGAAGCCCGGTACGGGCGCCAGGATCGATGCACCCGGCACGTCGCACGCCATGGCGACGAGCGAAATCAGCTCGTCGGAACCGTTGCCGAGCATGATGTCGAAGCCCTCGGGCATGGCGGCGTGCGCGGCCAGCGCGGCACGCAGCGCGTTCACGCGATCCCCGGGATAGCGGTTGAGCGCCAAAGCGCCCAGACGCTGGCCCAGCTCGGCTTGCAACGCTGGCGGCAGGCTGTGCGGGTTCTCCATCGCGTCCAGCTTGACCAGGCCGGCCGACGGCTGGATGGCGTAGGCGTGCATGGATTGCACGTCCTGGCGGAACACACTCATCGGCCCCAACGGGTCGCGTTTGCTCATTTCTTCAGCCTCATCTCGGCCGCACGGGCGTGCGCCTGCAGGCCTTCGCCATAAGCCAGTTCCGCGGCGATGACACCGAGCTTCTGCGCCCCGGCCTCACTGACTTCGATCAGGCTGCTGCGCTTCTGGAAATCGTAGACGCCCAACGGGCTGGAAAAGCGCGCCGTGCTGCTGGTAGGCAGCACGTGGTTCGGGCCGGCGCAGTAGTCGCCCAGCGACTCGCTCGTGAAACCGCCGAGGAAGATGGCGCCTGCATGACGCAGCAGCGGCTCCCATTTCTGCGGATCACTGCTCGCGATCTCCAGGTGCTCGGGTGCGATGCGATTGCTGACCTCACACGCTTCTTCCATGCTGCGCGTCTGGATCAGCGCGCCACGGCCGTTGAGCGATTTGGAGATGATCTCGGCGCGCGGCATTTCCGGCAGCAGGCGATCGATCTCCGCCTGCACTTTGTCGATGTAGGAAGCGTCGGGGCACAGCAGTATGCTCTGCGCCACCTCGTCGTGCTCGGCCTGCGAGAACAGGTCCATCGCCACCCAGTCCGGCGGCGTGGTGCCGTCGGCGATCACCAGGATCTCGCTGGGGC
The DNA here is from genome assembly GCF_003797765.1 of Ramlibacter sp. WS9. Classification (GTDB taxonomy): domain Bacteria; phylum Pseudomonadota; class Gammaproteobacteria; order Burkholderiales; family Burkholderiaceae_C; genus Ramlibacter. Next base: position 133,660 of record NZ_RKMB01000004.1, read on the forward strand.
CGGCGATCATGTCGATGCCGACCTTGCCAAAGACCTGGCGCTTGGCCTCGGCCACGTAGTCGTTTCCGGGGCCTGTGATCTTGTCAACCGGGGGAACGGTCTGCGTTCCGTAGGCCAGCGCCGCCACGGCCTGCGCTCCCCCGATCGCAAAGACCCGCGTCACACCGGCAACGTACGCGGCAGCGAGCACCAGGGGGTTGCGTTCGCCGCGCGGCGTCGGGCACACCATGATGATTTCCCGCACGCCCGCGACGTGGGCGGGGATAGCGTTCATCAGCACACTGGAGGGATACGCCGCCTTGCCACCGGGCACGTAGATGCCGGCGCGATCGATCGGCGTTACCTTCTGCCCGAGCAGCGTGCCGTCCTCATCCCGGTAGCTCCAGCTTTCGCCGGAGGCTTTCTTCTGAGCTTCGTGATAGCTGCGCACCCGTGCCGCCGCGGCGGCCAGCGCCGCGCTCTGCTTTTGCGGGAGCGAATCGAAAGCGGCTTTCAGCTCCGCCTGGGTCAGTTCCAGCTCGGCCATCGAAGCCGCCTGGACATGGTCCCAACGCGCGGTGTACTCGAGGACCGCTGCGTCGCCACGCTCGCGCACTTGTGCCACGATGTCCTGGACCTGCTTCTCGATGGCGGCGTTGGCTTCCTCGGACACATGCAGCCGCGCCTTGAATGCGGCATCGAATCCGTCGTCAGAGGTGGAAAGGCGCAGAGGCCTGGCGTTCCAGTCCATCGCCTCAATCCTTTGTGATCGCACCCGCGAACGCATCGATGACGCGGCGGATCGGTTCCTGCTTCAGCTTGAGCGCGGCCTGGTTCACGACCAGCCGCGAGCTGATGTCCATGATGCGCTCGACTTCGACCAGGTTGTTGGCCTTGAGGGTGCCGCCGGTGGACACCAGGTCGACGATGGCATCGGCCAGGCCGGTGAGCGGCGCGAGTTCCATGCTGCCGTACAGCTTGATCAGGTCCACGTGCACACCCTTGGCCGCGAAGAATTCGCGCGCGATGTTGACGTATTTGGTGGCCACGCGCAGGCGCGAGCCCTGGCGCACGGCGCTCGCATAGTCGAAGTCCGCGCGCACGGCGACGCTAACGCGGCACTTGGCGATGCGCAGATCCAGAGGTTGGTACAGACCGGCCCCGCCGCCCCAATCAGCACTGTGCTCGATCAACGTGTCGAAACCGGTCACGCCCAGGTCGGCACCGCCGTATTGAACGTAGGTGGGCACGTCACTCGCGCGCACGATGACGACGCGCACGCCAGGCTGGCTGGTGGCCAGGATCAGCTTGCGCGATTTCTCCGGGTCTTCCAGCACCTCGATGCCGGCTGCCTTCAGCAGCGGCAAGGTCTCGTCGAAGATGCGTCCCTTGGACAGTGCAAGTGTGATCATGCCTTGATGCGTTCGATGTCCGCGCCGATTCCGCGCAATTTGGCTTCCATCTGGTCGTAGCCCCGGTCCAGGTGGTAGATGCGATCGACCATCGTTTCGCCCTCGGCGACCAGACCGGCGATCACCAGGCTGGCGGAGGCGCGCAAATCAGTTGCCATGACGGTGGCTCCGGAGAGTTTTTGCACGCCTTCGATCACCGCGAACTTGCCGTCGACCTGGATGTTCGCACCCAGGCGCACCAGTTCGTTCACGTGCATGAAGCGGTTTTCGAAGATCGTCTCGGTGATCTTGGACGGCCCGTCGGCCACGGCGTTGAGCGCCATGAACTGCGCCTGCATGTCGGTGGGAAAGCCGGGGTATTCGGTGGTCCGGAAGCTCTGGGCAGTGAGCCGCCCCTGCGAGTGCAGGTGGATACCGCCTTCGACCGCTGCCACGCTGGCACCGGCTTCGCGCAACTTGTCGATCACCGCGTCGAGGTGATCCGCGCGGCCATGCCGCAAGATCACGTCGCCACCGGTGGCCGCGACGGCGCACAGGAAGGTGCCGGCCTCGATCCGGTCGGCTACCACCTGGTGCGTGCAGCCGCCCAGTTTTTCGACGCCCTGAATGACGATTCGGCCAGTGCCGTGCCCCTCGATGCGCGCGCCCATCTTGATCAGCATCTCGGCCAGGTCGGTGATCTCGGGCTCCTGCGCCGCGTTCTCGAGCACCGTCTCGCCTTCCGCCAGCGCGGCCGCCATCAGGAAATTCTCGGTGCCCGTCACCGTCACCATGTCGGTGCGGATGCTGGCACCCTTCAGGCGAGCCTGGCCTTTGGGCAGCTTCGCGATCATGTAGCCGTGCTCGACCACGATCTCGGCGCCCATGGCCTGCAGGCCCTTGATGTGCTGGTCGACCGGGCGCGAGCCGATGGCGCAGCCGCCGGGCAGCGACACCGTGGCTTCGCCGAAGCGCGCGGTCAACGGCCCCAGTGCCAGGACGGACGCGCGCATGGTCTTGACCAGTTCGTACGGCGCTTCGGGCGAGCTGAGCTTGCCCGCGTCGATGCGCACGGTGCCCTCGTCGTCGCGCTCCACGGTCACGCCCATGTTGCGAAGCAGCGTGATCATCGTGCTCACGTCCTGGAGGCGGGGCACATTCTGCAGGACGACCGGCTGGTCCGTCAGCAGCGCGGCGCACAGCTCGGGCAGCGCCGCGTTCTTGGCGCCGGAAATGCGGACTTCGCCGTGGAGCTGTCGGCCCCCGCGAATCAGTAGCTTGTCCATGATGGATTCAATGTGTTTGGGCAGCGGCCCATTCGGCCGGCGTGAAGGTCTTCATCGAGAGCGCATGCACCTCGTCGGTATGCATTCTCGCACCCAGCGTGGCGTAAACCCGCTGGTGGCGCTGGATGAGGCGCTTGCCTTCGAACTCCGGCGAAACGATCACGGCTTCCCAATGGCGGCCGTCGCCGGCCACCTGGATGTGCTCGCACGGGAGGTGGGCGCTGATGAGGGATTGGAGTTCTTCGGCTGTCATTGAGTGGTGGGGGTTCAACCCCTTATTTTGTAGCCGATTCGCAGCAGATTGACGGCAATGGCGGACACCACCAGCAATGCCGCGCCGACGATCCCCAGGCTGAGCCAGGGCGACACGTCGCTCACCCCGAAAAAGCCATAGCGGAAGCCGTCGATGATGTAGAAGAACGGGTTGAGGTGGCTCACGCCCTGCCAGAAGGCCGGCAGCGAGTGGATCGAATAGAACACGCCCGACAGGAAGGTCATGGGCATGATGATGAAGTTCTGGAAGGCGGCCGTCTGGTCGAACTTCTCGGCCCACAGGCCCGCGATCAAGCCCAGCGCCCCGAGGATGCCAGCCCCCAGCACGGCGAACACCAGAATCCACAGCGGGGCGACGAAGCCCGGCCGCCCGACCCACACCGTGACCGCGAAGACGCCCAGGCCCACGGCCAGGCCCCGCACAACCGAGGCGCCGACGTACGCGAGGAACCAGCTCCAATGCGACAGCGGCGTGAGCAGCACGAACACCAGGTTGCCGGTGATCTTGCTCTGGATCAATGACGAGGAGCTGTTGGCGAAGGCGTTCTGCAGCACGCTCATCATCACCAGGCCCGGCACGAGGAAAGCGGTGTAGCTCACCTTGTCGTAGACCGTCACCCTGTCCTGCAGCACGTGGCCGAAGATCAGCATGTACAGCACCGCGGTGAGGACGGGCGAAGCCACGGTCTGGAAGCTCACTTTCCAGAACCGCAGCACTTCCTTGTAGAGCAGCGTTTGCCAGCCCGTCATGCCAGCACCCCGTCCATGGGACTGGCCACGCCCTTTTCGGACATGACGTCCAGGAACACGTCTTCCAGGTCGGCCTTGCGGATTTCCACGTCTTCCACCCGGAGCCCGGCCTGGCGGATCACGGCGAGGTACTGTTCGATCTCGTGGGCGTCATGCGCGGGCAGCTGCACGATGCGGCCGGTGACGCGGGCCTTGTTCTCGAACTCCACCGGCAGCGCGCCATCGAGCTTGAAGCGCAGCACGTTGCTGGAAGCGGCCTTGAGCAATTCGCTGGTGCGCTCCAACGCCACCACGCGGCCGGACTTGAGCATGGCGATGCGGCCGCACAGGGCTTCGGCCTCTTCCAGGTAATGCGTCGTCAGCAGCACCGTGTGGCCCAGCTTGTTCAAGCGCGCGATGAACTGCCAAAGCGTCTGGCGCAGTTCCACGTCGACCCCCGCGGTCGGCTCGTCGAGCACGATGACCGGCGGCTTGTGGACCAGGGCCTGCGCCACGAGCACCCGCCGCTTCATGCCACCGGAGAGCTGGCGCATGTTGGCATCGGCCTTGTCGGCCAGGCCCAGGCTCGCCAGCAATTCGTCGATCCAGCCGTCGTTGTTCTTCACGCCGAAGTAGCCGGACTGGATGCGCAGTGCTTCGCGCACGCTGAAGAACGGGTCGAACACCAGTTCCTGGGGCACCACCCCGAGCTTTCGTCGCGCTTGCGCATAGTCGGCCTGGACATCGTGGCCCAGCACCATGGCACGCCCGGCCGACGGCCGGGTGAGGCCAGCCAGCACGCTGATCAAGGTGGTCTTGCCCGCGCCGTTGGGGCCCAGGAGGCCGAAGAACTCGCCCTCTTCGATGTCGAAACTCACGCCATCCAGGGCCTTGAGCGGGCCATTGCGGACGGAAGGATAGGTTTTGGAGACGGACTGGAACGAGATCGCGGGCATGGGAGCCTGCGATTTTAGCGACCGGGGCTTCGTGCCCCGCGTCGCGCCGGAATAGCCTTACGGCGGCGGCCTACGGTGCCGCCGGCAACAGTTCCGCCACGCCATACAGCGTCGCAAGGTCGCGCAGCCGCGCGGGCATGCGGCTGATCGAGAAGGTCTTGCCCACGGCCAGCGACTCGCGCCGGCATTCGAGCAGCACCGCCAGCGCCGACGAATCGAAGTGTGCCAAGGCGCCGGCGTCCGCCACCACCGCCGGTTCGGCCTGCGTACGCAGCCCTTGCACCAGCATACGGCAGCAGGCGCCCGCCTGGTCGTGCGTCAGTTCGGCCGGCAAGACGAGCATGTCATTGCCCCCACGCTTGAGGCAAAGCCTCTGCGCTGCCCCCCGAGGGGGCCTTCGCGCCTTGGGGCGGCCCAGCGTCGCTCATCAGCTCTTCTTCGCGTTGGACTTGTTGCGCTCGGCCAGGGCGGCGATCAGGCCGTCCACGCCCTTGGCGTTGATCTCCTGCGAGAACTGGCTGCGGTACGTTTCCACGAGCCACACGCCCAGGACGTTCAGGTTGTAGATCTTCCAGCCCGCGCCCTGCCCCGGTGTCTTCTCGAGGCGGTATTCGAGCTGGATCGGGTCGCCCCGACCACGAATCTCGGTACGCACCACCACGTCGGTGTCGGTGGGCGCGCTGCGCTGCGGCTTGATGCTGATGGTCTGGTCATCGACCTGAGCCAGCGCGCCGGAATACGTGCGCACCAGGAGCACCTTGAATTCGTCCTGCAGCCGCTTTTGCTGCTCGGGCGTGGCCTGCCGCCAGGCCGGACCCACGGCGGCGGCCGTCATGCGCTGGAAATTCACGTTGGGCATGATCTTGCTGTCGACCAACGCGAGGATGCGGCTGGTATCCCCACCCTGGATCGCCTTGTCGGACTTGATCGATGCCAGGACCTCGTCGGAGAGGCGCTTGATCATCGCGTCCGGCGCTTCATCGGCGGCCTGCGCCATCGGTGCCAGGCCGGCAAAAGCCGCCAACGTCAGTAAACCCGCGGCCAACTGGCCCAAAACACGTCTTTTCATCGATTCAACCTTTCATGCGGAATACTCTTCCGCGACATCCTTGGAACACCAGGGTCCCGCCCGGTTCCGGGGCACAGCCGGTGTTTGAAACCGTCTGCAACCTTAACGTGCGGGGGCGGATGCCGGTTGTCCGGGCGGTTCCGCTGATTGCGGGCCTGCGGGTTCCGCGGGCGTGGGCGCGGACGCGGCGGGCGCGGGCATCGGCGCTGAGACCGGGGCGGGCGTGCCATCGGCCTTGGGCTCGGCGCCATCGGAATCCTTGGTCTCGATGATCTCGGCGCGGCGCTTTTGCAGGTAGGCCTCGCGCGTGAAGCTGTACTTGTCCAGCGCCGCCTCGTCGATCACGCCGCCCACCCGCAGCAGGTTGGCGCGAATATCGACGGCCCGCAGCACCGTGAGAGAGTTGCGAACGTCCACCGGCGAGAAGTACGACAGCGGGTCGGCCTTGCGGTCGATCGGCAAGGCGACCGTGTCGCGCAATGTCGAGGGGCCGAGCAGCGGCAGGACGATGTAGGGCCCGGCGGGCACGCCCCAGCGGCCGAGCGTCTGGCCGAAGTCCTCCCGGTGGCGCTCGATGTTCAATTCGCTCGCGACGTCCAGGATGCCGCCCAGCCCGAACACCGTGTTGACATTCAGCCGCATGAAGTTTTCGGCCGCGTTCTGGAACTTGAATTGCAGCGCGCTGTTGACGAACGACCAGGCGTCGCTCAGGTTGCCGAAGAAATTGGCGACGCCGGTGCGCACCAGCGGCGGAACGGCCTGCTTGTACGCTGTGGCGGCGGGCTTGAGCACCAGCGAATCGACGCCTTCGTTGAACGTCGTCACGTGCCGGTTCATGGGCTCGAGCGGGTCGCGCGGGTTGGTGTTGAAGCCGGCGCAGCCGGCGAGCAGCAACGCCATCGCCGCCAGCGATGCCGGACGCGCCAGCCGCAGTACCGCGCGGGCAACTGAAGGTGATATCGAAGTCATTTCTTGGGGGCCGTCCCTGGACTGGCGCCGTCCGCCGCCTTGTTGTACAGGAACTGGCCGATCAGGTTTTCCAGCACCACGGCGGACTGCGTGGCGCCAATGGTATCGCCAGCCGCAAGGTTCGCCGAATCCGCGCCTGCTTCGACGCCGACGTACTGCTCGCCGAGCAGCCCGCTGGTCAGGATCTTGAGGGAGCTGTCTTTCGGGAAGACGTACCGGCCTTCCAGGGACAGGGTCACCCGCGCCTGGAACGACTTGACGTCCAGAGCGATCGATTCCACGCGGCCCACCACGACGCCCGCGCTCTTGACGGCGGCGCGCGGCTTGAGGCCGCCCACGTTGTCGAACTTGGCAACGACGCGGTATTCCGGCTGGAAACTCAGGTTCAGCAGGTTGGCCGCCTTCAGGGCGAGGAACACGATCGCCAGCAGTCCGACGATCACGAACAGGCCGACCCACACATCATTTCTGGAACGCTGCACGAGGCTCCTCCTAAATACTGAACATCATCACGGTCAGGATGAAATCCAGACCGAGAACGGACAACGAGGCCATGACCACCGTCCGGGTGGTGGCGCTGGAGACGCCTTCGGGCGTCGGCTGCGCCTCGAACCCCTGCAGCAGGGCGATGAACGTCACCGCGATCCCGAAGACGAAGCTCTTGATGACGCCATTGCCGACGTCCTTCCAGACGTCCACGCCGCCCTGCATCTGGCTCCAGAACGCGCCCGAATCGACGCCGATCAGCATCACGCCGACAACGTAGCCGCCGAAGATACCCACCGCACTGAACACCGCGGCCAGAAGGGGCATCGCGATCACGCCGCCCCAGAAGCGCGGCGCGAGGATGCGGCTCACGGGATCGACCGCCATCATTTCCATCGCGGTGAGCTGTTCGCCCGAGCGCATCAGACCGATTTCGGCCGTGAGCGACGCACCGGCGCGGCCAGCATACAGCAACGCCGTGATCACCGGGCCGAGTTCGCGCACCAGGCTGAGTGCAACCAACAGCCCCAGGGCTTCGGAAGAGCCGTAACGCTGCAGTGTGTAGTACCCCTGCAGGCCGAGCACAAAGCCCACGAACAGGCCCGAGACCGTGATGATGGCCAGCGAATAGTTGCCCAGGAAGTGGATCTGGTCGCGCACAAGGCCGAAGCGCCTCAGACTGGCGCCCAGGAGCATGGTGAGCCTCAGCAGCAGGCGCGCGCCGTGCCCCCAGTCCGCCAGGGTCTTGCGCGTAGCGAAGCCGACGTCGGCAGGGTTGTACCAGCTCACGCGAAACCCCCGCCGAAGTCGTGCGCGACCGTTGGTCCCGGATAGTGGAATTGCACAGGACCATCGCTCAGCGCGTTGACGAACTGGTAGACGAGGGGGTCGGCCGATTCGCGCACTTCCGCGGGCGTGCCCTGCGCGGCGATGCGGCCGTTGGCCACGACGATCACACGGTCGGCCATGTGGAACGTTTCCGGAATCTCGTGCGACACCACCACGCTGGTGATGCCCAGCGTGTCGTTGAGCTGGCGGATCAGCCGCGCCGCCGTGCCCAGCGATATCGGGTCGAGACCCGAAAACGGCTCGTCGTACATGATCAGATCCGGGTCCAGCGCGATGGCCCGCGCCAGCGCGACGCGGCGGTTCATGCCGCCGGAAATCTCGGATGGCATCAGGTCGCGCGCCCCGCGCAGGCCCACGGCCTGCAGCTTCATCAGCACGATGTCGCGGATCAGCGGCTCGGGCATGTTGGTGTGCTCGCGCAGCGGGAACGCCACGTTGTCGAAAACGCTGAGGTCAGCGAAGAGCGCGCCGAACTGGAACAGCATGCCCATCCGGCGCCTCACCGCGTACAGGCCGTCCTGGTCGAGCTTGCCCACGTCCTGGCCGTCGAACAGCAACTCGCCCTTCTGGGCCCGGACCTGGCCGCCGATCAGGCGCAGCATGGTGGTCTTGCCGCCCCCGGACGCGCCCATCAGCGCCGTGACTTTGCCGCGCGGAATGGTCAGGGAAATGTCGTCCAGGATGATCCGCTCCCCATAGCCGAAGCTGAGGTTGCGGCAAACGACGAGGGCTTCGGCGTCGGGTTCGGTCATGCGGGCGATGATAAAGGCTGCGCGCTTAGCCCAGCCTTGGCCTCAGCGCGGCAAGTCGCTGAACCCCATCAGGAACTCATCCACGGAGCGCGCGGCTTGCCGCCCTTCGCGGATCGCCCACACCACCAGTGACTGGCCGCGGCGCATGTCGCCGGCAGCAAACACCTTGGGCACGTTGGTGGCATAGCCGCCAATGAAGTCGACCGTCGCCTTGGCGTTGCCGCGCGCGTCCTTGTCGATGCCGAAGCCTTCGAGGATGGTGGCGACCGGACTCACGAAGCCCATGGCCAGCAGCACCAGGTCGGCCTTGAGCACCTGCTCGCTGCCGGGCACTTCGATCATCTTGCCGTCTTTCCACTCGACGCGAACAGTCTTGAGACCAGTGACTTTGCCTTTATCGCCGATGAATTCCTTGGTGGAAATGGCGAACTCGCGCTCGCAGCCTTCTTCGTGGCTGGAGCTGGTGCGCAGCTTGATCGGCCAGTAAGGCCAGGTCAGCGGCCTGTTCTCTTCCTCGGGAGGTTGCGGCATGAGCTCGAACTGCGTGACGCTGACGGCGCCGTGGCGGTTGCTGGTGCCCACGCAGTCGGAGCCGGTATCGCCGCCACCGATCACGATGACGTGCTTGCCGTCCGCACGCAACTGGCCCTTGACCTTGTCGCCGGCATTGATCTTGTTCTGCTGCGGCAGGAACTCCATCGCGAAGTGGATGCCGTCCAGGTCTCGGCCTGGCACCGGCAGGTCGCGCGATTGCTCGGCGCCGCCCGTCAGCAGCACGGCGTCGAATTGCTTTTGCAGCTCTTCGGGCGAAATCGTTTCCTTGGCCCAGTTGGTGACCTTGGAGCCTTCCGGCAGCTTGCCGACCATCACGCCGGTACGGAAGGTGACGCCCTCGGCCTTCATCTGCTCGACGCGGCGATCGATGTGGACCTTCTCCATCTTGAAGTCGGGGATGCCGTAGCGCAGCAGGCCGCCGATGCGGTCGTTCTTCTCGAACAGCGTCACGTCGTGGCCGGCGCGCGCGAGTTGCTGCGCGGCGGCCATGCCGGCCGGGCCGGAGCCGACCACGGCGACCTTCTTGCCGGTCTTGATCTTGGCCGGGCGCGGCGCGACCCACTTGTTCTCCCAGGCGCGGTCGATGATCGCGTGCTCCAGCGACTTGATGCCCACCGCATCGTCGTTCACGTTCAGCACGCAGGCTTCCTCGCAGGGCGCCGGACAGATGCGGCCGGTGAACTCGGGGAAGTTGTTGGTCGAATCCAGCACGGCGAAGGCGTTCTGCCAGTCGGCGCGGTACACCAGGTCGTTGAAGTCCGGAATGATGTTGTTGACCGGGCAGCCCGAGTTGCAGAACGGCGTGCCGCAGTCCATGCAGCGCGCGCCCTGGACCTTGGCCTGCTCGTCATTCAGGCCAATGACGAATTCCTTGTAGTGCTTCACGCGCTCGGGAATCGGGCGGTAGCCCTCCTCGATGCGCTCGTATTCCATGAAGCCGGTGATCTTTCCCATCGCAATTTCCTCGATCTCAGTTATTCCGTCCGTGGGCCACCGCGGAACCGGCTTTGCCGGGCCGCTGGTGGCGCCCCCTTGAGGGGGAGGCGCCGAAGGCGCTTCGGGGGTGGGTCATACAGCCACGCTGTCGTGCTTCATGGCGACGTGGGCGTTGTTGCCGGTGCTGGCGGCTTCCACTTCTCGCTCGTACATCTCGGCCAGGGCGCGCTTGTATTCGTTCGGGAAGACCTTCACGAACTTGGTGCGCGACGTGGCCCAGCTGTCCAGCAGTTCGCGCGCGCGCTTGCTGCCGGTCCAGCGGTTGTGCTCTTCGAGCAGCTTCTTGAGCAGCGTCTCGTCGGCCTGGTCCTTGTGCAGGCGCGTCTTGCTGGCCTTCTGCTCGGCAGCGGTGCCCACGTGCTCCAGCGACACCATGGTCGTGTTGCAGCGGCTCGCGAACTGGCCGTCTTCGTCATAGACATAGGCAATACCGCCCGACATGCCGGCCGCGAAGTTGCGGCCCGTCTTGCCCAGCACCAGCACGGTGCCGCCGGTCATGTATTCGCAACCGTGGTCACCCGTGCCTTCGACGACTGCCGTGGCGCCCGAGAGGCGCACGGCGAAACGCTCGCCCGCCACACCGCTGAAATAGGCCTCGCCGGTGGTCGCGCCGTACAGCGCGGTGTTGCCGATGATAATGTTCTCGACGGCTACGCCGCGGAAGTCGATGCTCGGGCGCACGACGATGCGGCCGCCCGACAGGCCCTTGCCGGTGTAGTCGTTGGCGTCACCGATCAGGTACAGCGTGATGCCCTTGGCCAGGAACGCGCCGAACGACTGCCCGCCCGTGCCTTCCAGCTGGATGCGGATGCTGTCGTCGGGCAGGCCTTCGGGGTGCACCTTGGTCAGCGCGCCGGAGAGCATCGCGCCCACAGAGCGGTTGACGTTGCGGGCCACCTCGATGAATTGCACCTTCTCGCCCTTGTCGATGGCGGCGCGCGACTTCTCGATCAGGATGCGGTCCAGGCTCTTGTCGAGGCCATGGTCCTGGTTCTCGACGTGGAAGCGCGGCACCTCGGCCGGCACGTTGGGCTGCGCGAACAGGCGCGCGAAGTCCAGGCCCCGCGCCTTCCAGTGCTCGATACCTTTCTTGGTATCCAGCAGGTCGGCACGCCCGATCAGGTCGTCGAACTTGCGGATGCCCAGCTGCGCCATGATCTGGCGCACTTCTTCGGCGATGAAGAAGAAGAAGTTGACGACGTGCTCGGGCTTGCCGGCAAACTTCTTGCGCAGCACCGGGTCCTGCGTCGCCACGCCCACCGGACAAGTGTTGAGATGGCACTTGCGCATCATGATGCAGCCCTCGACCACCAGCGGCGCGGTGGCAAAGCCGAACTCGTCGGCGCCGAGCAGCGCGCCGATGGCGACGTCGCGGCCGGTCTTCATCTGGCCGTCGGCCTGCACGCGGATGCGGCCGCGCAGGCGGTTGAGCACCAGGGTCTGTTGCGTTTCGGCCAGGCCGATTTCCCACGGGCTGCCCGCGTGCTTGATCGACGACCACGGCGAGGCGCCCGTACCGCCGTCATGGCCGGCGATCACGACGTGGTCGCTCTTGCACTTGGCCACGCCCGCGGCGATGGTGCCCACGCCCACTTCCGACACCAGCTTGACGCTGACGGTCGAGTGCGGCGCGACGTTCTTCAGGTCGTGGATCAGCTGGGCCAGGTCCTCGATCGAATAGATGTCGTGGTGCGGCGGCGGAGAGATGAGACCCACCCCCGGCACCGAATAGCGCAGCTTGCCGATGTACTTCGACACCTTGCCGCCGGGCAGCTGGCCGCCCTCGCCCGGCTTGGCACCCTGGGCCATCTTGATCTGGATCTGGTCGGCGGACGAGAGGTATTCCGCCGTGACGCCGAAACGGCCCGAAGCCACCTGCTTGATCTTGGAGCGCAGCGAGTCGCCGTCCTTCAAGGGGATGTCGACTTCGACGGCGTCCTTGCCGATGATCGACGCCATCGTGTCGCCGGTCTTGATCGGGATTCCCTTGAGCTCCTGGCGATAACGCGCCGGGTCTTCGCCGCCTTCGCCGGTGTTGCTCTTGCCGCCGATGCGGTTCATCGCAACAGCAAGCGTGGCGTGGGCCTCGGTCGAGATCGAACCGAGCGACATGGCGCCGGTAGCGAAGCGCTTGACGATGTCCTTGGCCGGCTCCACTTCGTCGATGGCGATCGCCTTGGACGGGTCGATCTTGAACTCGAACAGGCCGCGCAGGGTCATGTGACGGCGGTTCTGGTCGTTGATCAACTGGGCGTATTCCTTGTACGTGTTCCAGTTGTTGGCGCGCGAGGCGTGCTGCAGCTTGGCGATGGCGTCGGGCGTCCACATGTGGTCTTCGCCGCGCGTACGCCAGGCGTATTCACCGCCGGCGTCGAGCATGTTGGCCAGCAGCGGATCGTCACCGAAGGCCGCTTTGTGCATGCGGATCGCTTCCTGCGCGATCTCGAACACGCCGATGCCTTCCACGCGGCTCGCGGTGCCGGTGAAGTACTTCTCGATGGTCTCGCTGTTCAGGCCGATGGCCTCGAACAGCTGCGCGCCGCAGTAGCTCATGTACGTGCTCACGCCCATCTTGGACATGATCTTGGACAGGCCCTTGCCGATCGCCTTGACGTAGTTGTAGATCGCCTTGTCGGGGTTCAGGTCGCCCGGCAGGTCCTTGTGGATGGACACCAGTGTTTCCATCGCGAGGTACGGGTGGATGGCTTCCGCGCCGTAGCCGGCGAGCACGCCGAAGTGATGCACTTCACGCGCGGTGCCGGTCTCGACCACCAGGCCGGCCGTCGTGCGCAGGCCCTCACGCACCAGGTGCTGGTGGATCGACGACAGCGCCAGCAGCGCGGGCACGGCCACCTGGCCCGGGCCGACGGCGCGGTCGCTGATGATCAGGATGTTCTTGCCGCCCTTGATCGCGTCCACGGCCTCGGCGTTCAGCGACGCGAGCTTGGCCTCCACACCCTCGTGGCCCCAGGCCAGCGGATAGGTGATGTCGAGCGTGTAGCTGCGGAACTTGCCGTGCGTGTTGCTTTCGATCTCGCGCAGCTTCGCCATGTCGGCGAAGTCGAGGATGGGCTGGCTCACTTCCAGCCGCATCGGCGGGTTGACCTGGTTGATGTCCAGCAGGTTGGGCTTGGGGCCGATGAACGACACCAGCGACATCACGATCGCTTCGCGGATCGGGTCGATCGGCGGGTTGGTCACCTGCGCGAACAGCTGCTTGAAGTAGTTGTAGAGCGGCTTGTCCTTGTTGGACAGCACGGCCAGCGGGCTGTCGTTGCCCATGGAGCCGATGCCCTCTTCGCCGGCTTGCGCCATCGGCGACATCAGGAACTTGATGTCCTCCTGCGTGTAGCCGAACGCCTGCTGGCGGTCCAGCAGTTCGACGTCGCTGTGCGGGATCGTGCCCGAGGTGTCGGTCAGGCTGTCGAGCTTGATCCGCAGGTTCTCGATCCACTGCTTGTAGGGCTTGCTGTTGGCGAGGCTGGCCTTGAGCTCCTCGTCGTCGATCATGCGGCCCTGCTCCAGGTCGATCAGGAACATCTTGCCGGGCTGCAGGCGCCACTTGCGCACGATCTTGTTCTCGGGCACCGGCAGCACGCCGGTTTCCGAGGCCATGATCACCAGATCGTCGTCGGTCACGCAGTACCGCGAGGGACGCAGGCCATTGCGGTCCAGCGTGGCGCCGATCTGGCGGCCGTCGGTGAACACGATGGACGCGGGGCCGTCCCACGGCTCCAGCATTGCGGCGTGGTATTCGTAGAAGGCCTTGCGGCGCTCGTCCATCGTGGTGTGCTGCTCCCACGGCTCGGGGATCATCATCATCACGGCCTGGCTGATCGGGTAGCCGGCCATCGTCAGCAGCTCGAGGCAGTTGTCGAACGTCGCCGTATCGGACTGGCTGGCGAAGCTGATCGGGTACAGCTTCTTCAGGTCAGCGCCGAGCACCGGCGACGACATCACGCCTTCGCGCGCCTTCATCCAGTTGTAGTTGCCCTTGACGGTGTTGATCTCGCCGTTGTGCGCGACGTAGCGGTACGGGTGGGCCAGCGGCCACTCAGGGAAGGTGTTGGTGGAGAAGCGCTGGTGCACCAAGCCGAGCGCGGACACGCAGCGCGGGTCCTTCAGGTCCAGGTAATACGTGCCCACCTGGTCGGCCAATAGCAGGCCCTTGTAGACCACGGTACGGCTGGACATCGAGGGAACGTAATATTCCTTCGTGTATTTGAGCTTGAGGTTCTGGATGGCGGCGCTGGCCGTCTTGCGGATCACGTACAGCTTGCGCTCCAGCGCGTCCTGCACGATCACGTCGTTGCCGCGGCCGATGAACAGCTGGCGCAGGATCGGCTCCTTCTTGCGCACGGCGGGCGACATCGGCATGTCCTTGTCGACCGGCACATCGCGCCAGCCGAGCAGCACCTGGCCTTCGGTCTTGATGGCGCGCTCCAACTCCTGCTCGCAGGCCAGGCGGGAGGCGTGCTCCTTCGGCAGGAAGATCATGCCAACGCCGTATTCGCCGGGCGGTGGCAACTCGACGCCCTGCTTGGCCATCTCCTCGCGATAGAGCGCGTCGGGCAGCTGGATCAGGATGCCGGCGCCGTCGCCCATCAGCTTGTCAGCGCCCACAGCGCCCCGATGGTCCAGGTTTTCGAGAATCTTGAGACCCTGCTGGACGATGGCATGACTCTTCTCGCCCTTGATGTGGGCCACGAACCCGACGCCGCAGGCGTCGTGCTCATTGGCGCCCGAATACAGGCCGTGTTCTTGCAAATGGGAAATTTCGGCGGCCGTCGTCATGGCGCACTCCTGCAGTTATGTCGTTGGGATTGGGAGAATAATGCAGTGCAACAAAGATGCCAAGTAAATTAATTGGGGTCAGATTCCAATTAATTTTACTCTCGATGTTTCACACATTAATTAGGGACAGATTAAGGCGTTCAGGACTGGAGAAAAACCGTCAAGGCTTGGTCGCCAACGGGGGACGCCCCGCACGTGTCTTGCTCACACGCCTTGCCGTCCGGCGCTGCAGCTCCTCGACATAGTCCGGCTCACCCAATGCCCAACCGCGCAGTGCCGAGTCAGTCAGCGCGGCCTGTTGCTGTAGCGTGATCCCGGCCCGCACCAACTCGCCATAGGCGGCCTCCCGAGAAAAAGGCGTATTGCCAAGTTCCCAATAAAGCGGGTGCGGTGCGATCAGCTTGTCGCTGCGGCGGCCGACATGATGTCCGTAGCTAGACCATGGGTAGTCGCCCGGCTCGGCAACCAAGCCGGCCCGAACCGGATTGAGGTCGATGTAGGCCATGCAAGCCAAGAGGTGACGCTCTGCCTGGATCAGGGTGGACTTGTAGCGCCCTTCCCACAGGGTGCCGGTGCGTGCCTGACGCTGATTGAAATAGCGGACGTAGCGCCGGCCGACCGACTGCATCATCTGGGGAATACCTTCACCCGTGGACGGCGTTGCCAGCAAGTGAAAGTGATTGCTCATCAGCACATAGCTATGAACGGCGACGCCCGCCTTGGCGGCATGCTCCTCCAGCATCGACAACAGCGTCTCGTAGTCGGCGCTGGTGGCGAAGATGGGCTGGCGGTTATTGCCCCGCTGGATAATGTGATGCGGATACCCGGGAACGGTCAATCGCGGGAGGCGGGCCATAGTGGTGCATCGGGTTGTGGCAGAAACCCATCATAAATTGGAATCTGACCCCAATTAAAGACCGGGGTAACGGACCGCTTCGAGCCCTTCCAACCCGAACTCCGCCAGCACAGCGCGCAACCGCTCCGCAGCGCTGCGTTTGCGCTGGCCGGTATGCCGCGCGATGATCAACTCGTTCTTCAGGCTGTGTTCCCAACCCACGAGTTCTGTCACGGTCACCTGGTAGCCGCTGGCCTCCAGGTACAGGCAGCGCAGCACATTGGTGATCTGGCTACCCATCTCCCGCGTATGCAAGGGATGCCGCCACAGCTCGGCCAGCGGTGTGCGCGACAGTGCGAGCGCCTTACCCTGCCGCAAGCAGCCTGCGATCTCGGCCTGGCAACACGGCACCAGCACCATGAACCGCGCCTCCTTGCGAAGTCCAAAGGCGATCGCATCGTCGGTTGCGGTATCACAGGCATGCAGCGCCGTGACGACATCGACGCGCGGCGGCAGCATTGATGCGTCGGCTGATTCCGCCACGCTCAGGTTCAAGAAGGACATGCGGTCGAAGCCGAGGCGCGCCGCCAGTGCACGCGACCTTTCCACAAGATCCGCACGCGTCTCCACACCGTATATATGCCCTGCCCGCTGCTTGAAAAACAGGTCGTACAGGATAAAGCCCAGGTATGACTTTCCGGCGCCGTGATCGGCCAGCGTCGGACCGGGCTGCGCGGGCAACTCCAGCAGCAGTTTCTCGATGAACTGGTACAGGTGGTAAACCTGCTTGAGCTTGCGGCGTGAGTCCTGGTTGATGCGTCCCTCGCGCGTGAGGATGTGCAGTTCTTTCAGCAGCTCGGTGGACTGCCCCGGCTGAAGATCCAGCTGATCGTTCTTCATGATGAGGGGCCAACGCCAAGTGCGGCCCAACCCTCGGGCCCGAGCCGGCGCAGTGTTTTCATGTTCGCTTCGTAAATTGCCTCCGGCTGCGGAAACGCCTCGACCGCGCGCGCGATGCTTTCCTCTCGCAGCAGATGCAGCGTGGGATACGGAGACCGGTTTGTGCAGTTGGTGATGTCGTCCGCGTCCGTGCCCTCGAACTGGTATCCGGGGTGAAAACTCGCGAGCTGAATGACGCCCTCCAAGCCGCGTTTACGGATCAGCCGATCCCCACTGGCAAGGAAAATGTTGAACTCCATGAAGTCGTGCAGGCAACCGGGCGCGATCAACAGCGTGGTCTCGCGCACGGCCGCGTCCATCGCCACCAGGTCGTCGAGCTCCTTGCCCAAATCGTCCAGCAGCTCGCGCGGCGTCGTCGCGGCGCTCACGCAGTAGTGGATCTGCTCCTTGACGTGCACCGCTTTGGCAAACGGACAGAGGTTGAGCCCGATCACCGTACGTTCGAGCCAGTTGCGCGTGTCGCGCATGATCGCTTCTACGGAACAGCTCATGCGTCAGACAAAGCGGCTCGCCTCGCCCACCAGCAATTTCGCCAGCTCGTCCATCACATCGGCCTTGATCTTCGCGGCCGGCCAGTGGGTATTCGTGATGCCGAAACCACTGGCGTTCATGAAGCGGAACGCGAGGTCGGCGTTGTCGTGGTCGGGTGTGGCGACGACGTTGCCTCGCGTTTCGGTGATGTAGTCGAACTGGATCGCCTGCAGCGTGTTCTTTTCGGGATGGCGCAATTCCTTGCGCTCGTGCTTGATCGGTCCCATCATCAGCCGCGATTCCACGCGCTGAAGATCCGGGGGGAAATTCACGGTCACCGTCCCGCCAATCGGCTCGCCGATCTGCGGCACGATTCGCCACCCCATCGCGAAATAGTCGAAGACCTCGCGATTGCGCAACGTCTTCTTGCGCGAATCCACTCGGAACTCGACCAGCTTCATGGCCGGCCATGGCGTCTTGCCGTCGAGCGTGAGGCGGGCCGCTTGCGGCGCGATGACGTTCAGGTGGCGCGCCAAGTCCTGTAGGTAGGGCAGGGCAAAGCGGCAGGCTTCCTCCGTCTGCGCGGTGTTGGCTTCCAGGTTGGCCTCGGTCCGACTCTGCTGGTTCTGCAGGGCGTTGGCCTGGGATTTCAGTTGGTTCAGGAAACTCACGGCGGGCTCGAATCGGTTCTGGGTGGGTCGGGAAGATTTTACGTTGCGGGTGAGCGCCGCGACAAAGCTCCCACCCGCGAGGCCAGCCACAGGCCTGCCAACGCGCAGCCGCCGGTAACCAGCCAGCTCCAATGCCAGCCGCCCGTGCGCGTCGCTACCCAGGCCACCAGTGGCGGGCCGACCAGTTGGCCGGCGGCGGACCATTGCTGAATCCATCCCATCGTGACCGACACCGCATGTTCGCCCGGCGCCAACCGCACAGCCAGCGAAAACAAGGTCCCCGGAATCAGCCCGCCGACGGACGAGAACATCAGCACCGCGGCATAGCGCAAGCCCGCTGCCAGCGTGTTGTCCATGCCGCCCCAAACGGGGGCAAATGCCAGGAACCCGCCGAGCGCCATCGCGGCATAGCCCACGTACAGCAAGAGCTGCGGCCGCACACCACGTTGCAACAGCCGCCCGGCGATCACGTTGCCACTGATGTTCGCCGCTGCGGCCAGGGCCGTGGCCGCGCCCGCGATGGCGTGCGGCAGGCCCGCCTGCACGTACACCGATGGCAGGAAACCGATCACCGCGAGCCACTGCGCCGAGTACACAGCGAAGCACAGTGCCACGAGCCATGGGCCGCGTGACGAGAGCGCGGACCGCAACCGGTCGCCCCATCGCTGCCGATCGCCCTTCGCCCGCGGTGATGCCGCATCCGCGGGTAGCGCGAGTGAAAGCCACAGCGCCATGGCCGCGGATAGCGCGGCCAGAAGCCACCACCACCCCTGCCAACCCACCATGGCAATCACCAGCGGCCCACCGAGCAGTGACAGCGCGGTGCCGAAAGGCATGTAAGCGCCCCACAGCCCCAGAGTGCCGCTCATGCGCTCGGGCTCGACGAGGCGGCGGATCAGTCCGGGCGCAGGCATGGACGCCAGCAGGAAGCCCAGGCCCTCCGCCGATCTCAGCACCATCAGGCCCCAAGGTTCCATGGCCCAGCCACCCAGCAAACTTGCGGTGGAAATGATGACCAACCCGGACACCATGGTGCGTTTCAGGCCCAACCCGTCCGCCGCCAAGCCGACGGCCAAACCCAGCGTCATGCCGGCCAGCTGCACCAGCGACAACAGGAACCCGGCTTGGAGCAACGTCACGCCCAGCGCTTGCTGCAACACAGGCAACGCCGGTGGCAGCTTGCCGACGTGAAGCGCGGCGCTGACACCGCCCAGCACCACCAGCAGCGCGGGATCGAGGCGGCGCATGCGGCTAAGGCAGGAGTTTCGCGCCGGTCAGGCGCTCGTGTTCGCGCGCGGCGAAGCGGTCGGTCATGCCGGCAATGTAGTCGGCCACCGCGCGCGCCACGTTGGGCCGGGCTGCGAAGTCCGGCGGCATCTGCCCGGGTTCCTGCAGATACGCCGCGAACAGCCCGCGCACGACTTCCTTGGCCTGCCCCGTCGTCGCCATGACTTGGGGGTGGCGATAGAGGTTGCGCAGCAGAAAGGTTTTCAGCGCCGCAGATTGCGCTGCCATGTCGTCGCTGAATTTCACCAGTGCGCGCGCCGAGCGCACGGCGTCGGCATCAGCCGGTTCGGCAGCGGCCAGCGCCACCCGCGTCGCATCGATCACGTCGTAGACCTGCGCGCTGAGCATGCGGCGGATCGACTCATACAGCACGCGCCGGCCCTGGAGCATTGGAAACTCGCGCAGCGTCTCAAGCCGGAATTGCTCGAACAGAGGAACTTCCGTCAGCTGCTCCAGCGTGATCAGCCCCGACCGCACGCCATCGTCGATATCGTGCGCGTTATAGGCGATCTCGTCGGCGAGGTTGCACAACTGCGCTTCGAGGCCGGGCCGCGTCCGGTCGAGGAATCGCCGCGCTACGCCGCCAGGCTCCATTCCCTCGATACGGCGCGCGTTGGCGGCCGAGCAGTGCTTCAAGACGCCTTCCCGCGTTTCGAAGGTGAGGTTCAGCCCGTTGAAGCGCGGGTAGCGCTCTTCCAGCTCATCGACCACCCGCAGGCTTTGCAGGTTGTGCTCGAACCCGCCGTGCCCGGCCATGCAGTCGTCCAGTGCATCTTGCCCGGCATGACCGAAGGGCGTGTGGCCCAGGTCATGCGCGAGAGCAATGGCTTCGACCAGGTCCTCGTTCAATCGAAGTGCCCGGGCTATCGAGCGGCCCAATTGAGCTACCTCAAGCGAGTGCGTGAGACGCGTACGAAAAAGGTCGCCTTCGTGGTTGAGGAACACCTGGGTCTTGTAGACCAGCCGGCGAAACGCGGTGGAGTGAACGATGCGGTCCCGGTCGCGCTGGTATTCGGTGCGCGTCGGGGCTGGCTCTTCGGCGTGGCGCCGGCCGCGCGACCGCGCGGGGTCGCTGGCATAGCACGCAAGCTGCATGTCAGCCCGGGACGCAGCAGCGCTCGATCACTTCGCGCACGATCGCGTCGGGCGCGGGGCGCACGCTGGCGTGACCCGGACGATCGATCACCACGAACTTGATCTCGCCGCCCTCGGCCTTCTTGTCGACTTGCATCAGCTCCAGGTAGCGATCGGCGCCGAGCTGGGGGCCTACCGTCGGCAACCCGGCCTTGCGCACCAGCGCTGTCACGCGCTCGACGAAAGCCGTGTCGACGAGGCCCAGGGCTTTGGACAGATGCAGTGCCATCACCATGCCACACCCCACTGCTTCCCCGTGCAGCCATTGACCGTAGCCCATGCCCGCCTCGATCGCGTGGCCAAATGTGTGGCCGAAGTTCAGGATGGCGCGCAGGCCCGCTTCCCGCTCGTCTTGCCCGACGACCCACGCCTTGATCTCGCAGCTGCGCTTGACCGCGTGAGCCAGTGCCGCTGTATCGCGCGCCATCAGTTGCTCGATGTTCGCTTCGAGCCAGGCCAGCAGGTCCATGTCGGCGATGGGCCCATACTTGATCACCTCGGCCAAACCTGCGCTGAGTTCTCGCGCCGGCAGCGTCGTCAGCGTGTCAAGGTCGCACACCACCAGCTGCGGCTGGTAGAACGCACCGATCATGTTCTTGCCAAGGGGGTGGTTGATGGCAGTCTTCCCGCCGACCGAAGAGTCCACCTGCGCCAGCAATGTCGTCGGCACCTGCACAAAGGGCACGCCGCGCATATAGCTCGCCGCTGCGAAACCCGTCATATCACCGACCACCCCGCCGCCGAGCGCATAGAGCACAGTCTTGCGGTCAGCTGCGTTTTGCAGCAGCGCGTCGAAGATGAGATTGAGCGTTTGCCAGGTCTTGTGCTCCTCGCCGTCTGGCAAGGCGACGATGTGGATCGTCTTGTGGCGGCGAGTCAATGCGTCCCGCAGCTGCTGTGCATACAGCGGCGCCACGGTGACGTTGGTGACGATCAGGGCTTGTGAGGCAGCAGGCACCGCGGCCCAGGTCGCGGGATCGGCAAGCAAACCGCTGCCGATGCTGATCGGGTAGCTGCGGTCGCCAAGTTCGATTGGGACCTGGTGCGAAACGGAGGGCGTTGGAACTGCGGGCATACCCGCGAGTTTAAGGGCGTGCGGAAACGATGCCGGCCAGCTCCAGCTGCATCACGATCATGTTGACCAGCGTAGAGACGGAAGGCCGCCCGGTCTCGATGACGAAATGGGCTGTTTCCCGGTAGAGCGGATCGCGTTCGTCGTACAGGCCGCGCAGCTTTCCCAAGGGGTCGGCGACTTGGAGCAAGGGACGGTTCGCATCGTGCTTCAGGCGCCGGAAGAGCTCTTCGGGGGTGGATCGTAGGTAGATCGTGTGACCCGCGGAACGCAGACGCTCGCGGTTGGCAGGACGCAAAACGGCGCCCCCGCCCGTGGCGAGCACGCCGTCCGGCACCGCCGTCAAATCTCGAATGACCTCTTCCTCGACGTCGCGGAAGGCTACCTCGCCCTCACGCTCGAAGTATTCGCGGATCGAGCAGCCTATGCGCTGCTCGATCGCGTGGTCCGTGTCCGTGAAAGGAATACCAAGCCGTCGGGCTAGTTGACGCCCGACGGTGGATTTGCCTGAGCCGGGGAGCCCGACCAGAACAATGACCAAGCCCAGCTCGTCAATTGGGGTTGTTGCAAGCGCGCACACCGTAAGGCGGCGTCCGGAAAGACCCGGTCGGTCCGTCCTCAATGATGTACGACGTCACGAAAGCTCGCTCGGCGCTGCCCTGCGATCCGGAAACGCTGGTCGTCGCGCGAATCCGATAGGACAGCCACGTTGCAAAACGTTGGGAATACTCCACCTGGATCAACAACACCCCACTGTCATTGGTAGTCTGCACCTCCGCGTCCTTGTACGACAAGATGATGTCCGAGCGCCTCGGCTCAAGCGTGGGCTGCCCAAAACTATCGGTGCTTCCGTTTACGTTTTCGTTTTGGCGGACCGAACTCCACGGAACGATCACACTTGTGTCCGCGAAGCCATTGCGGTTGAAGTCTTCGTTGATGCAACTGACTCGCGCCTCGAACGTTTCGGGGTCCGTCGCGGCATTGGGCACATATCTATTTGCATCGGAGATGGCTAGAGGGAACGACGAAGCTTGCTCGAAGAGCCCTTTGCCATAGTGCGTGATGTCCAACGAAATATCAACGGGTGCACCTTTGACGGCACGGCCCGCAGCGTCTGCGACAGTGACCACGAATGTCTTGATGTAAGTGCCACCGGTGCCGGCTTGCAGGAGGTTGTCGTTCCCGATCGAAACGGCCAATGGCTGGGCGGCGATGGTCAAGTTGACGACAACGCTGGAAGGGCACTGCGCGGTATTCGCGAAGTCGTTTGCTTGATAGCAGGCGCGCACTTGAACTCCATCGGTCGGACTCCCTGTAGGTCCCGGGATAAACGCAGCTGTGGCCACGCCCGAGGCGTTGGTGTATACCGTCGTCGTACCCGTGCTGATGGCTGAATCGGAAGACCCCAGTCCTACGCTCTGGATGTTGAATCGGACGCGCACATTGGGAATGGGCTTGTTGGTGCCGTCGAGGAACAAGAACCGCAATTGGCTCTGACTCGATGTGCTTCCTGCCGCATTGGGCGCTACCACGTTTGGAATAGCCGCTAGCGCTGCCTGCGCGCCATTCGGAATGACAGCGGGGGGAATAGCCGCGCTTGAGCCCACCTGCACCGAGATTTGGTTGGAAACACCGCTTGCCGTTGCCTTGACCAAGTAGCTGCCAGCCACGGCCGGGGCAACAAAACCCACGGTTGCCCTGCCGGCGGCGTCGGTCACCACGTTGCGATTCATGAGTTGGGCGATATCACCGCTGAATGTGACGCTGGTGTTGCCAATCGGACCCAATGCGCCATCCGTCACCAGTGCCGTAACTGTGGATGCTCCTCCAGGGTTCAGTATCGTCGGCGTCATATTGATGCTGATCGCCGAGCCGATGATTTGCAGGCTGGTCTGCCTGACTATCCCGTTTATCGTCACTGTCGCGACCACTGTCCTGTCGGACTTGTCATTTCCGGCGCTGATTTCGCCAGTGTATCGACCAGAGGAGTTTGTGGCACTTGCGTTCGGCGTGAAGATGGTGTTTGCATCCGTCGCAACACTCACTGCCGCACCGGGCACCACGTTGTTGTTGGCATCGACCGCCACAACCGTCAATTTTGCTGTCGCAGTGCCGGCGTTGGACAAAGTCGACTTGTCGAGCAGCAAGACAAAGTTACTAACCCGCGCGGTCGGCGCGTCCGGCACGCTCGATAGAACCTGGAAGGAGACTGCGCCTTGCGTGGCGGCCACGTCGCTCACCGTGGCATCTGCATTCAGGACGCCCGCTCCTCCGGTCGTTGAAGCAGGGAGAATCTGGATAGTTGCAATACCGTTAGCGTCGGTCAACGCAGTACCTGCCAACGGTGAGAAAATCGCCAACCCACTCGGCACTGTAAACGTGACAACGGTGTTCGGAACCTTCGCGCCCGCGGCGGTCGAGACCTGGGCACGTGCGAACGTGGTTGTACCACTCCCCACCGTGCTGGTGCCTACGCCTGCACCGTTGACGATGTCCACCACGATAGTGGGCTTGGGAGGAGTCACTATGACCCCGGGGACCGTGCCGGCACTACCCCCTCCTCCTCCGCAGGCGGTCATCAATGCGGCGAACAGCATGCCGCACAGAATTCTCATAAATTGCATCATGGCTCTCGGGTCCTCTTCCTAGTTTGCTTGGCGTTTTCGTTTAACGAGCGGCGGCGCGATCAGCGATCATCTTGGGGGTGATGAACACCAACATTTCCTGCTTGTTAGAAGTGCGTGTCTTAGTCTTGAACAGGTTGCCGACGGCAGGCAAGTCGCCCAGCAGGGGGACCTTCGCCTCGTTTTCCGATTCGGTCAGCTCGAAAATGCCACCGATCACAACTGTGCCGCCGTTTTCCACCAGCACCTGCGTCTGGATGTGCTTGGTATTGATTGCAATACCGGCAGCCGTAGTTTCACCGCGGCTGTCCTTGGCAATGTCGAGGTTAAGGATGATGTTGCCTTCGGGAGTAATCTGCGGCGTGACTTCAAGCTTCAGGGTCGCACGCCGGAAGGACACCGAAGTGGCGCCGCTGGAGGTTGCCTGCTGATACGGGAATTCGGTGCCCTGTTCGATCATGGCCTTTGTCTGGTCGGCCGTGACGATCCGAGGACTCGACACCAGGCGGCCTTTCCCGTCGGCCTCCATAGCTGAGAGTTCCAGGTTCAGAAAGCGGTTAGCTGCGGCGCTGAATAGCGAAATTGCGAACGAGGAGGGAGTGAATCCGCCCTGCCCAGATGCGGGCAAGTTGACGAATGTGGTATTGAGTGTGTTGAGTTCGCCCGACGATTCCGTCGTAGTGCTTGACACGGCGTTGTAGGTTCCACCAAATGCAACCCGATTGCCACCGCCGAGCGCATAACCAGCGTCACCACCCCTTACGCCGCGCAGGTCGCTGCCCCCCAACCGCACGCCCAGTGAGCGGCCGAAACTATCCGAAGCCTCCACGATGCGCGCTTCGATCAGCACCTGTCGCACAGCGATATCCAGCTTGCCGATCAGCGTTTGCACCGACTCCAGGCGAGTTGGGATGTCAGTGACGAACAACTGATTGGTGCGTGGTTCCGCGATGACGCTGCCGCGTGTACTGAGAATCCGAGCCGCACCGGCGCCCGCGGTGATCTGGACAGCAATGTCAGCGGCCTTGGTGTAGTTCAACTGAAACGATTGAGTACGCAACGGTTCCAGGTTCTGGATCGCGTTGCGCGATTCGAGGTCGAGCTTTTCTTTGGCCGCGATCTCGTCCTTGGGGGCGATCCAGATGACATTGCCGGATTTGCGCATTCCCAGCCCCTTGGCTTGCAACACGATATCCAGCGCCTGGTCCCAAGGCACATCCTTCAGTCGCAGCGTTACGGCGCCGGTGACGGAGTCCGAAGTGACGATGTTGAAATTGGTGAAGTCCGCGATGACCTGCAGCAACGAGCGCACCTCGATGTTCTGGAAATTCAGCGACAGCTTTTCACCGTTGAATCCAACGCCTTGCGTAAGTTTGGACGGATCGATCTTCACAGGGCGGACTTCAACCACGAATTGACTGTCACTCTGGTAGGCACTGTGCTCCCACGGACCCTTTGGTTCAATCACCACACGCACGCGGTCGGCGGTTTGAAACGTGGTCACGGTCTGCACAGGCGTGCCGAAGTCAGACACGTCGAGGCGGCGGCGCAAGCCCTCGGGCAGCGAGGACTTCAGGAATTCAACCACCAGGGTCTGGCCCTGCTGACGTATGTCGACACCTACTTGGTTGTTAGGCAGGTCGACGACCACCCGACCGGCGCTGTCGCTGCCGCGACGGAAGTCCAGGTCGCGGATCGGCTGCGTGTCCGTG
Organism: Ramlibacter sp. WS9; assembly: GCF_003797765.1. Taxonomy (GTDB): domain Bacteria; phylum Pseudomonadota; class Gammaproteobacteria; order Burkholderiales; family Burkholderiaceae_C; genus Ramlibacter. The sequence goes on from NZ_RKMB01000004.1 coordinate 159,510, forward strand.
TTTCTGTTCTCCGCAAAAGCTGGAGCAATAGTGGCAGCCGACCCAGCCACACCCACAGGATCCAGCACGACGAGCAGTGATTTTCCTTGCAGTTGCGCTTTATAGGCAGCGGCAGACTTCAGGTTCAGCACCAACCTTGTACGCTCGCCGGCTTGGACGACGTTGATCGAACGCAGATTGCCCTGATTGATATCGACCGTGGACTTACCGAGGCCGTTGGTTGCGCCAGGGATGTCAAGAGCGATGCGCGCAGGGGCCTGGATGGCGAAGCCGGCGGGCACGGCCTGCAGCGGCTGGGAAAAATCAATGCGGACGACCTCCGCGCCGCCCTGGACGGAACTTGTTATCGACTCCACCACGGTTTGGGCGCGAACTGAGACAGTCGCGAGTAAGAGGGCAGCGAAGGCCAACGCCATTCGCAATGTGCTTTGGTTCTTGTTCATTTCGACCTCTCTTGCAATTGCAATGTCGCGGTGCGCTCAATCCATTCGCCGGCGGCGTCCTGCACGATCTCGCGCAGCACAACCTCGGTTTCCGCAACCTTCATGATCTTTCCGAAGTTCTGGCCTAGGTAGTTGCCGGGCCGCACCTGATAGAGGAGGTTGTCCACTCGCACCAGTGCAACCGGCTTGCCTTCTTTCAACAGACTACCCACCATCTTCATGGCGTCCAGCGGAAACCCCTCAAGCGGTTCCTTGCGGCGAGATAGCTCGGGCGCAACCAGAGCCGCGTTCGACGTGGACTGGGCAGATTCCCGCTTCAATGCCTGCGTCAACTTCAGGTTGCTGAACGGATCCGTGACCGACTCCTGGGTGTACGCCTGGGGTGTGAATTTCTTGGGTTCGGCAATCGGCTGGACTTGAGGCTTGGTGAGCTGTCGCTGCTCGTCCATCCAAGCCTTCAGTTCTTCCTGCCCCGACGGTGCGCACGCCGTGAGCAACAGGACCAGCGACGCCGCGATGGGTGCGGTCTTGGGCATCATTTCTTCGCGGCTCCGGAAGCTGGCTTGCGTTGTGCTGCAACCTCGTCATTGTCGAGGTAGCGGAAAGTCTTGGCTGTGGCGTCCATCACAAGGTTGCCGTCCTTTTGTGGAACGATGCTGACATTGTTCAGGGTCACGATTCGCGAGAGGTTGGCGATGTCGGCCGCGAACGAGCCTATGTCATGGAAGCGGCCACTGACACGCAGTGTGATGGGCAGCTCGGCGTAGTATTCCTTCACACCGACATTGCCTGGGCGGAACAGGTCAAAGTTCAAGCTTCGCCCAAGACCTGCCTGGTTGATGTCGGACAGCAAGGCGTCCATTTCGGCCTTGCTTGGCAACTGCTTTTCAAGCTGCGTCACGTATTGCAACACCTGCTCGCGCTGCTTCTTGAGCGCGTCAAGGTTCACCGCTTGCGCGAGCTTCTTCTGATAGTCGGCACGCAACGCCACTTCCTTTGCGCGCTCCGCTTCCAATTCGTCGGCCGACGTACTGAGCCAAGCGAACCACAGTCCGATGACAATCAGCGCAATGACTGCAAGGCAAAGCGTCGTCCTCGGTATCAAAGGCCAGGAGGGCGGATCGTTCGCATTGAGTCCCCTGAATTGCCCGAGCACCGCTTGCTGAAAGGCTGCCGCGTCGAATTTCTTGGAAGTTGCCATAGTGCGATCAGGTCTTGGCCGGTGCTGAAGCGCTGGCGGCGCGCGCCGAAGATGCGCCGCTAGAGACCGCCGTTGCTTTCTTGGCTTCGCTGGCGCGCAGAAGTCGCACCCGCATGGTGAAGTTCGCCACGCGTCGCTGGTCGCGCGGGCTAAGCGCTACGGAGCCGGAGGTGATCTCAACGAGCTCGGGCTTTGTCAACCACGGGCTGTTGTTTCCCAGGTTGCGCAGCAACTCGGAGACTCTCTCGTTGGACTGCGCCGTCCCCACCAACGTCACCACCTGGTTTTCCTGCTTGAGGTTCGCGACATAGACGCCATCTGGCAATTGCTTGACCAGTTCGTTCAGCAGGTGCACAGGCATGTTGCGATCCGCCTGCAAGTCTTCCACCGCCTGCTGACGCGCCCGGAGTGCCGCGATCTCGGCCTGCAGGGTGGCGATTTCCTTGATCTGCGCTTCCAGCCGCTTGATCTCGGCTTGCAAGACCGTGTTTTTTTCCTGTTGGTTGGAGATTTGGGCCCCATACCAGAGGAAGATAGCGCCCGCAATGACGCCGCCAGCCACGGCGGAAGCGCCCAACGCCGCATAGAACGCCTCGCGGCGGCGTTTGCGCGCAGCCTCTCGGTGGGGAAGCAGGTTGATCAGGATCACTGAATGAACCTCCGCATGGCCAGGCCGCACGAGGTCAGGTACGACGGGGCTTCGCGGCGCATCTTCTTTTCGCGGACGCCATCTCCGACTTGCATGCCTTCGAAGGGATTGGCCAGGTTGCACGGAAACGAAGTCTGCATGGTCACGATGTCCGTTAACCCCGGCAGCGCGGCCGACCCCCCGGCGAGCATCACGTAGTCGACCTTGTTGTGCGGGGTGCTGGTGAAGAAAAACTGCAGCGCCCGCCCAATTTCCTGGGACATGCTTTCGACGAACGGCTTGAGCACGCCGCTCTCGTAGTCTTCCGGCAGGTCGCCATTGCGCTTCTTGTTTTCGGCTTCCTCCGGCGAGAAGCCGTATTGGCGCACGATCAGTTGGGTCAGTTGCGCACCGCCGAAGGCCTGGTCACGGTCGTACAACACCTCGTCGTTGCGGATGACCTGCATGCTGGTGGTGAACGCGCCCACTTCGAACAATGCCACCATGGTGTCCACGCCCTGGTTTGGCAGGGACTGGATCAGGCGGCCCGCGGCCAGGCGCGACGAATAGGACTCGACGTCGATGATCATGGGTTTCAGGCCCGCCGCCTCGGCCAGGCCCTGGCGATCCTGAACTTTCTCCTTGCGCGAAGCAGCGATCAGCACTTCCACGTCGCCCGCCGATGTGGTGCTCGGCCCGATCACGCAGAAGTCAAGGCTGACTTCGTCCAGGGAGAATGGGATGTATTGGTTGGCTTCCGCCTCGACCTGCGTTTCCAGGTCCTGCTCGGACAACCCACCCGGAAGGATGATTTTCTTGGTGATCACGGCCGACGGGGGCAGCGCCATCGCGACGTTCTTGGTGCGAGTCCCGCTTTTCTTGACGACGCGCCGCATTGCTTCCGCGACCTCGTCGAACTTTTCGACGTTGCCGTCGGTGATCCACCCGCGCTCCAGGGGCTCGATGGCGCAGCGTTCCAGCACCAGGTTGCCCGCCTTGTCACGGCCGAGCTCAACCAGCTTCACGCTGGATGAACTGATATCCAAGCCCAGCAGTGGCGCGGGCTGGCGGCTAAACAACGACCCCAAAGAGCTCAATTCGGTCTCCTGAAACACCGCATTTCTAGGCGTAACAAACTTAAGATTTCACTTCAATGCTAGCAGTAACATCCTTGTCACGCAAAGAGATTTTCCTATTTGGGCTGTGCAGACCGTTGCCAAAAACCGACGCGGTTACCTGCCATACTGGTAAGCCCCAGGTCGCGGATCAAACCAATGGTTGAGTTTTGATCTGCACATTAAGAGACGGTCCCGAGCCTCGCCATTTTTATAATGTGGCACTGGGACGTTACGTGGATATGTATGCCTTCTGAACCCTCTTCCGGTGAATCCCGCCCGTCCCCGCGTTTTCCCGGCTCGGGCCTCACCGGCTGGAAACGCGTGCTGCTGCGCACCTTCCTTTGGGGGGCCGGCCTGGCGGCGGCCGGCATTGCCTCCGTGGTCATCATCGTGGGCGTGGCCCTGTCGGTCGCGTATCCCAACCTCCCCGACATTTCAGAGCTGTCCGACTACCGGCCGAAGCTCCCCCTGCGCGTCTATTCGGCTGAGGGTGTGCTGATCGGCGAATTCGGCGAGGAGCGCCGCAACCTCACCCCGATCGCCGAAATCCCCAAGGTGATGAAAGACGCCGTCCTGGCGATCGAGGATTCCCGTTTCTATTCGCATGGGGGTGTGGACTACCGCGGGTTGCTGCGTGCGGCTTTGGCCAACCTGGGCCGCGTCAAGAGCCAGGGCGCCTCGACCATCACCATGCAGGTCGCACGCAACGTGTATCTCTCGTCGGAGAAGACGTTCACCCGCAAGCTGTACGAAGTCCTGTTGACCTTCAAGCTGGAGCACCAGCTGAGCAAGGACCAGATCCTCGAGATCTACATGAACCAGATCTTCCTGGGCAACCGGGCTTACGGCTTTGCCGCGGCCGCGGACGCCTACTTCGGCAAGCCGATGAAGGACCTCACCATCGCCGAGGCGGCCATGTTGGCGGGACTGCCCAAGGCGCCGTCGGCCTACAACCCGATCAGCAACCCCAACCGTGCTCGCGCGCGCCAGCTCTACATCGTGGAGCGGATGCAGGAAAACGGCTTCATCACCGCAGAGGAGGCTGGAGCCGCGAAAAAGCAGGAGTTGAAAATTCGCAGTGGCCCGGACAACACCCGCGTGCATGCCGAGTATGTGGCCGAGACCGTGCGGCAGCTGATCTACGCCCAGTACGGCGACGAGGCATACACCCGCGGTCTGAATGTGTACACCACCGTCAATGCGCAGCAGCAGGACGCCGCGTACAAGGCGTTGCGCAGGGGCATCATGGACTACGAACGGCGCCAGATCTACCGCGGCCCGGAAGAGTTCCTGGAGCTGCCTGCCGACGGCAAGGAAGCCGACGATGCGATCGACGATGCCCTGACCGAACACCCCGACAACGGCGACGTGATGTCGGCCGTGGTGCTGGAGGCCACCCCAAAGAGGATCCTCGCCGTGCGCCAGAACAGCGAGAAGATCGAGATCACGGGCGAGGGCTTGCGTCCGGCCCAATCCGGACTGTCCGACAAGGCACCGCCCAAGATCAAGATCCGGCGGGGCGCCGTGATCCGCGTGGCCAAGACGCTCAAGAACACCTGGGAGATCACGCAGTTGCCGGAGGTCGAAGGCGCCTTCGTCGCCCTCGACCCGCGCGATGGCGCCATCCGGGCGCTGGTCGGTGGCTTCGACTTCAACAAGAACAAGTTCAACCACGTCACGCAGGCGTGGCGCCAGCCGGGCTCCGGCTTCAAGCCTTTCATCTATTCGGCCGCGCTGGAAAAAGGTTTCACCCCCACCACCGTCGTGAACGACGCGCCGCTGTTCTTCGACGCGGGTGTCACGGGCGGCCAGCCCTGGGAGCCCAAGAACTACGACGGCAAGTTCGAAGGCCCCATGCAACTGCACACGGCACTGGCGAAGTCGAAGAACATGGTGTCGATCCGTGTGCTGCAGGCGGTGGGCGCACAGAACGCGCAAGACTGGATCACCCGGTTCGGCTTCGAAGCCGAGAAACACCCTGCCTACCTGACCATGGCGCTGGGCGCGGGCTCGGTTACTCCGATGCAGATGGCCACCGGCTACGCCGTGTTCGCCAACGGCGGCTACCGCGTCAACCCCTGGCTGGTCACGCGCATCACCGATCAGAAGGGCCGTACGGTGGTCGAGAGCCAGCCGCCGCTACCCAATGAATCCGTGCGGGCCATCGACGCGCGCAACGCGTTCATCATGGAAAGGCTGTTGCAGGAGGTCGCCCGTTCGGGCACGGCCGCCAGGGCCACGCGTGACCTGAAGCGTACCGACCTCTACGGCAAGACCGGCACCACCAACGACTCGATCGACACGTGGTTCAACGGCTTCCAGCCCACACTGGTGGCGATCGTCTGGATGGGCTACGACACGCCGCGTTCTCTCGGCGACAGGGAAACCGGCGGCGGCCTCTCGTTGCCGGTGTGGATCAACTTCATGGAGACTGCTTTGAAGGGTGTGCCCGTGATGGAACCGTCGGCACCGGAAGGTGTCATCAACGTCGGCGGTGAGTGGTACTACGAGGAGTACGCACGCGGTGGCGGCGTGAGCAACGTGGGCGGGACTTCGACGCCGGAGAGCGGCACGGGCCCAGGGTCTGGAGCGCCGCGCGCGCCTGAGGACAAGACCCTGCTGAACTCCGATGGCCTGCCACCGAACCGCGCCCCTGCTGCGCCCTCGGAAGAGCGCAAGAGCATCCTCGACCTGTTCAGGAACTGATACGCCCCGTCATGCCGGGCTCGACCCGGGATCCAGGTTGTCAAACGACAGCGGACGGCCGGCCTGCTCGCCGGCGTACTGTGTGAGGTTGGCGAAGAATTCGCCGTTGCCCTTGGTGTCCATCCACTTCTGGCCGTCGAACTTGTAGTGGAAGCCGCCGGCCTTGGCGGCCATCCAGATTTCGTGCAGCGGTTTTTGCGTGTTGACGATGATCTGCGTGCCGCTGGGAAACACCAGCGTGACCATTCCGCCGACCCGCTGGTTGTCGATGTCCGCGTCGGTCTCATCGTTGATGCGGTCGCAGCAAGACTCGATGCGGCGCAGCAGCGCTTCAGCGCGGTCCATGAATTCAGGGTCGGTCATTACAATTTGGTCCATGTTGCTTGTTTCCCAAATTCTAGTCAGCGCCTCGGCAAGGCGGCTTGTCCTTGCCAGTGGAGTGGTCGCCCTTCTGGCCGCGTGCGGGCAGAGAGGTCCGCTTTTCCTGCCCACCGGCGAAGCAGCCGCGGGCCGGGCCACGTTGACCGAAACGCTCGCCCGACCCATCGTTCCCGCAGCGCCCGCGTCGGCGCCCTCCACCACCGGCACTGCCTCCCCGATCCCGATTCAATGACCGCCAACACCTTGCCCGGCCACCCGCATTTCGAGCACCGCGGGAGTGAGCTTTTTGCCGAACAGGTGCGCCTGTCCGATCTCGCCCGCGAACACGGTACGCCACTTTTCGTGTACTCCAAGGCGTCCATGCTGGCGGCCCTGGCCGCCTACCAGCGCGGCTTTGCCGGACGCAAGGCGCGCATCTGTTACGCGATGAAGGCAAATTCTTCGCTGGGCGTGCTCCAGGTCTTCGCCCAGGCCGGTTGCGGCTTCGACATCGTCTCGGGGGGCGAACTCGAGCGGGTGCTTGCGGCCGGCGGGGCAGGCAAGGACATCATCTTTTCCGGTGTCGGCAAAACACGCGCCGAGATGCGTCGTGCCCTTGCCGTGGGCGTCGGTTGCTTCAACGTGGAAAGCGAAGCCGAGCTGGAGGTGCTGAGCGAGGTTGCAGCCGCGGCCGGCAAGGTGGCGCCAGTCAGCGTGCGCGTGAATCCGGACGTCGACCCGAAAACCCATCCCTACATTTCCACCGGCCTGAAGGGCAACAAGTTCGGCGTCGCGCACGACCGCACCGTTGCGACCTACCAGCGGGCGGCGTCGCTGCCCGGTTTGAAAGTGGTGGGGATCGACTGCCACATCGGTTCGCAGATCACCGACGAAGCGCCCTATCTCGAAGCCATGGACCGCATCGTCGACCTGGTCCAGGCGATCGAGGCTGTCGGCATTCCGATCCATCACATCGACTTCGGCGGCGGCTTGGGCATCTCCTATAACGGTGACCAGCCGCCGGCAGCGGACGACCTGTGGCGCAAGCTCTTCGCAAGGCTCGATGCGCGTGGATTCGGCGACCGTCAGTTCATGATCGAGCCGGGCCGTTCGCTCGTCGGTAACGCGGGCGCCTGTGTGACCGAAGTGCTTTATTTGAAACCGGGCGAAGGCAAGAACTTCTGCATCGTCGACGCGGCGATGAATGACCTGCCGCGCCCGGCTATGTACCAGGCTTTTCACGCCATCGTGCCGGCGAATCCGCGAGCCGAAGCACCGCAAACCTACGACGTGGTGGGCCCGGTGTGCGAAAGCGGCGACTGGATCGGCCGCGACCGCGTGCTGGCCGTGAAACAAGGCGACCTTCTGGCCGTGATGTCGGCCGGGGCCTATTCGATGAGCATGGCCAGCAACTACAACACCCGAGGCCGCGCCGCCGAGGTTCTGGTCGACGGCGGCAAGGCCTTTCTCATCCGCGAACGGGAAACCGCGGCGGATCAGATGCGCGCGGAGCGGCTCGTTTCCTAAGCCACTGCACCGCGCGCCATCCCAGCAGCAGGGCGAGGATGGCGGCGTAGACCGCCACTTCGGCGAAGTCCTGCTTGCCCGCGCGCATCCAGAAGAAATGCAGGATGCCCAGCCCGGCAATCACGTAGACCAGCTTGTGCAGAGCTTGCCAGCGCTTGGCGCCGATGGCCTTCACGGCGCGGTTGAACGAAGTCGCGGCCAGCGGCGTGAGCAGCAGGAAGGCGGTGAATCCCACCAGGATGAATGGCCGCTTGGCGATGTCTTTCGCGATGTCCGCTACGTCGAAGCCCATGTCGAACCAGCTGTAGCTGAGCAGATGCAGCACCACATAGAAGTAGACGAAGAGGCCCAGCATCCGGCGGAACCGCGCCAGCGCCGGCGTACCGCTGATCACCCGCAGGGGCGTCACCGACAGCGTGATGCACAGGAAGCGCAAGGTCCAGTCGCCCGTCGAGCGGATCAGGTACTCCGCGGGGTTGGCACCCAGGTTGTCGGTGGCGACGCCGTACACCAGCCAGGCGAACGGCAGCAGCGCGGTCACGAACAGCACCACCTTGGCGCCGGGGCTCAGCAAAAGCTTCACTAGCGTCAAACGAAGCTTTCTTTTGCGGGGCCACCGCGGAACCGGCTTTGCCGGGCCGCTGGTGGCGCCCCCTTGAGGGGGAGGCGGCCGTAGGCCGCTTCGGGGGTGGGCCTATGCTCCATCAGAAATTCTTCTTCAAGTCCATGCCGGCGTACAGCTGGCCAACTTGTGCTTCGTAGCCGTTGAACATCAACGTCTTGCGCTTCTTGGCGAACAGGCCGTCTTCGCCAATACGGCGCTCCGTTGCCTGCGACCAGCGCGGGTGGTCGACGTTCGGATTGACGTTGGAATAGAAGCCGTACTCATTGGCGGCCGCCTTGTTCCAGGCGGTCTTGGGCTCCCGATCGGTGAAGCGGATACGCACGAGGCTCTTGCCGCTCTTGAAGCCGTACTTCCATGGCACGACCAGCCGCACCGGCGCGCCGTTCTGGTTGGGCAGCACCTCTCCGTACATGCCGAACGTGAGCAACGTGAGCGGATGCATCGCCTCGTCCATTCGCAGGCCTTCGACATAGGGCCAGTCCAGAACGCGCGAGCCCACGAAGGGCATGGTCTTCGGATCGGCCTGGGTGATGAACTCGACGAATTTCGCGTTGCCGAGCGGCTCGACTTTCTCGATCAGCTTGCTCATCGAATAGCCGACCCACGGGATCACCATCGACCAGCCCTCGACACAGCGCAGGCGGTAAATGCGTTCTTCCTGCGCGCTGAGCTTGATGAGGTCCTCCAGCGAGTACTTCGCGGGCTTCTTGACCAGGCCATCGATCTCCACCGTCCAAGGCGTGGTCTTGAGCGTATGCGCGTTCCTGGCGGGGTCGGCCTTGTCGGTGCCGAACTCGTAGAAGTTGTTGTAGGCGGCGGCATCCTTGTATTCGGTGACCTTGTCCACGGTCATCGCCCCCGCGACGCCGGACTTGGCGCCCGGCAGCGCAGCCAGCTTGCCGGGCCGGGGCACTTGTACCTGCGCCAGCGCTTCGCGGACGGCCCAAGAGGCCATTGCCGCCCCAGCAACGCCGATGGCCATCAACTTGAGCATGTCCCGACGGTCGCGGTAGACCGATTGCGGGGTGATTTCGCTGGAATGCGGGTGGATGAAACCGTCGCGTTGGCTCTTGATCAGCATGGTGCTTTTCCTTTACTGGCCGTTGGTCTGGCGGCACCCGCGATTCTTACAACGTGCCGTAACTGTGCAGCCCCGACAGGAACATGTTCACGCCCAGGAACGCGAATGTGGTCACCGCCAGGCCGGCGAGTGCCCACCATGCAGAAACGGCACCGCGCAGGCCCTTCATCAGCCGCATGTGCAGCCAGGCCGCGTAGTTGAGCCAGACGATCAGCGCCCAGGTTTCCTTGGGGTCCCAGCTCCAGTAGCCGCCCCAGGCCTCGGCGGCCCACAAAGCGCCCAACACCGTGGCGATGGTGAAGAAGGCAAAGCCCACGGCGATGGACTTGTACATCACGTCGTCGAGGATCTCGAGCGACGGCAGGCGTGCAGCGATCCGGTGCCGGCCCAGCAAGATGCCCGCGGCGATCACCGCGGAAATCACCGCATAGACGACCCAGTAGCTGCCGCCGGCTTCGGCGACACCGCGCTGGCGGAAGGCGATCGGCACGAAGCACAACGCAATGCCGAGTAGCCAAAGCGGCGTGAGCTTGCGCAACTGTGTTTCGCCAGCCTGCAGCTTGATCAGGTAGGCGAACGCCACCATCGCCGACAGTGAGAAGGTGCCGTAGCCGATGAAATTGGCCGGAACGTGCAGCTTCATCCACCAGCTCTTGAGCGCAGGCACCAGCGGCTGGATTTCATGCGCTTCGCGCACCACGGTGTACCAAAGCAGGAAACCCACCGCCGCGCTGACGACCAGCATGACGAAGGCGCCCAACGAACGCGTCTGGTATTGGTCTTCGAAGAAGAGATAGAAGGTGGCGGTGAGCCAGCAGAACAGCACGAACACTTCGTACAAATTGCTCACCGGGATGTGCCCGACGTCGGCGCCGATCAGGTAGCTTTCGTACCAGCGCACCATCGTCCCCAGCAGCGCCATGCCGACTGCAACCCAGGCCATGCGCGAGCCGATCCGCTCCATCGCGTCGCCTTGGCGCGGCGAGAACATGCCGATCCAGTAGAAGACCGTGCTCATGAAGAACAGCACGCTCATCCAGAGAATGGCCGACTGACTGGACAGGAAGTACTTGAGCCAGAACACGCTCTCGGCCCGCGCCAGGCTGCCCTGGTAGGCAACAATCGCGAGAAGCGAGAAACCGGCCACGACCAGCATCAAGGTGCGCAGTGGCCGCCAGAACCAGCCAATCCAGATGGCCGAGGGCACAGCGCCGATCAGGATTGCCTTTTCGTACACGTCCATGTAGCTGGCATAGCTCGCGAACGCGTAGAGGCCGCCAACCGCCACGACGAGCGCAAAGAGCCAGTCGAACCAGTTTCGGCGCGAGAAATAACCCTCGTGCAAGGTCAGTGTGGTCGTCGCGGTGTTCATGTCTTGATCCCCAGCAGTCTTTCCTTGAGCAGCGCGAACTCGCGGTCTGCTTCCATCGTCTTGCGATTGCTCGACAGGGCCATGGTGGCTTCAGTGCCATCGCCGCGCCCGGTCAACCAGAACCAGACCCGGCGCTCACGGACGTACAGCATCGCAAAAACACCCAGGATCAGCAAGGCGCATCCCAGGTAAACAATGTTGCGCCCAGGGCCGCGCGTCACCTGGAACACGCTGGCCTGCACCTGGGTGAAGTCCTTGAGCTGGAAGGCCACCGGCGCAGGATAGATGTGCACGTCGCTCAGCGCCAGCACGGCTTGCGTCACGAACGCCTGGGTCTTTTCATTGAGTTCCAAGGGTTTCAGCCCGGCGCGCTCGCGGGTCAGCTGTGCCAGCTCGAACAGGGTGCCGTTGAGGATGCGCACCAGGACTTCCCCGGCGCGGGCGCGCTCTGCCTCAGGCACGTTGGCTTCCATGAAATCGGAGATGGCCTGCAGCCCGCCGGTCGGCTTGCCGCCTGGGGTTGACGCCACGCCTCCAGCAAAAAGCGTCAGGGCACGGCCGGCGGACGCCGCGAGTTGATTGGCCAGTTCGGGACGCGAAGGATCGGTCGCCTTGGCTGCATAACGCCGCACCGCCATGTCACGCAATCCCTGGTCCGCCAACGCAGCGCGCAGCTGCATGAAGCCGTCCAGGCCGCCCCGGTCGTCGGCCGGGATGCGCAGGAAGCGGAACTGCTCGGCCGGCGTGTCACGCAGTCCCATCAGGTAGACCGGCGGCCCGCCGTCGCCCATGTCGACCGGCAGCATGTAGTTGTGAAACTCGCGTGCCTGGCCCGCCGCGTCGCGCAGCTTGTACATAATGCTGGGGCCGACGTTGCGCAATTCCTTCTTGGTGGCCGTCTTGTTGGCCGCGCCCATCCGCGCGCCGATCGACTCGCGCAGGTCCACCTTGCGCACGTCCACACCGCTCTTGTCGCCCGCGCCGAAGTTCTCGACGTTGATCACACGCAGGCCGGTGTATTCGAGCGTCATCTTTTCCGCGCCGTCGCCCTGCCCTTTGGTGAGCTGCGACGAGCCGCCGACAACGCCCTCGATCTCGAATGGCTTGGCGCTGCCATTCATCGGCACCGCCGCCAGGCGCACGCTCGAGCCGCCGTCGTCGAAGCTCGACTGGTAAATCTCGATGCCGCGATGGCGGGCCGGATGGTTCACCTCGACGCGCGCCGGGATCTTCTCGCCGGTTTCGCGGTCGTGGATCACGATCTCGCTGGCGAACAGCTTGGGCATGCCGGTGGAGTAATGCTCGATGATGAATTTCTTCAGCTCGATCGCGAAGGGCAGATCCTGCAGCACGATCCCATCGGACTGGTTCAGGACGGCCGTGGCCGACTGCGTGCCCTCGGCGACCAGCAAGTTGCCCCGGAATGTGGGATTGGTCGCGGGCAGCCTGTGTTCCGGCTTGACGTCGCTGATCATGCCGCCACCGGAATACACCGTCTTGCCGCCCAGCCACATCTGCGTGCGCACGATCAGGTCGCCATCGAGGACGCCGCCCAGGCAGACCAGCACGATGGCACTGTGGGCGGCCAGGTAACCCAGCTTGTTGGCGCTGCCCTTTTTCGCGGCGACCATCCAGCCGTTGTCGCGCTGCTGGAGTTTCACCTTCCAGCCGGCTCCCGCCAGGGTCTTCCCGATGCGCTGCGCGGCCACTTCCGGCGGATCGGCAAGCGGCCCCTGTGCCTTGTGATGGAAAGCCTTCAAGCTCTGCTCGCGCAGGTTCTCCTTGTATGCCTTCAGGTCGGCAAAGATCTTGGGCGTGTTGCGTGCGATGCACAGCGAAGTGCTCACCACCAGGCACGCAACGATCAGCAGGAACCACCACGCGCTGTAAATGGCGTTGAGCTTGACGGTGAAGAACAGCTGGCCCCAGAACGGGCCGAACTGGTTCATGTAGTTGACCGCGGGCTCCTGCTGCTTCAGGATCGTGCCGATGATTGCCGCGATGCAGATCACGACAAACAGCGAGATCGAGAACCGCATCGACGACAGCAGTTCCACCGCCGAGCGCAGGGCGCGCGATTCGGTCTTGAGGCTGATGCCCTGGGTGGAGGCTGACATGTGGAGCTTCGTATGAACCAAAAAAAGGCGGGCCCTCCACGGAGGCGCCCGCCTGTTTTAGGTGTGTTTGGCGGCGGTTAGTTCAACTGTGGGGCGCCGGCGATCAACGCAAGCCGGCGATGTAATCGGACACGGCCCTGATTTCACGGTCATTGAGCTTGGAGGCGACCTGGGTCATCTGCAGGCTGTTCTTGCGGCCACCTTCACGGAAGGCGGTGAGCTGGGCAGCCGTGTAGTCGGCATGCTGGCCGGACAGGCGCGGGTACTGGGCGGGAACGCCGGCGCCGTTGGGGCTGTGGCAACCGGCACAGGCGGCAACCTGGCGATCGGCGATGCCGCCGCGGTAGATGCGTTCGCCCAGGCTCACCAGTTCCTTGTCCTTGGCAAAGCCGGCCTTGGCCTTCTGCGAGCCGGCCCAATACGAGACGTTCTTCATGTCGGCGTCGGACAGTTGCGACGCGAAGCCTTGCATCACGGGGCTGGCGCGCTTGCCGGCCTTGAATTCCTGCAGCTGCTTGACCAGGTACTCGGGGTGCTGCTGCGCCAGCTTCGGGTTGGCCGGCACACCGGAGTTGCCGTCCGCGCCGTGGCAGGCTGCACACACTGCGGTGTACTTGGAGCTGCCTTGGGCCAGGTCTGGCTTCGCGGCCGGTGCGGGAGCGGCCGGGGCCGCCGCGGGTGCGGAGGCGGCCGGTGCGGCAGCCTTCTCGTCGGCGGCAGTGGCGGACAATACAGGGGCTGCCAGGAAGGCAGCGATCAACAGGCGGGCAAACGGCTTCATATTCTGGGGGTCGGTTCGTTGGCGCAAAACCTCGTGATTCTACAATGCCCCACTCGGGGTTTCCCCGCACACCAAAGGCAACTCATGACCGCGGCCCCGGGCCACCCCCAAGACAGCAAGGCCGCCAAGGTTGCCGCCTGCGGCTGGATGCACACCGCCCGCTTCCTCACGACAGCACCCACGCTGGAGTTTTTGCCGGCGCTTCAGGTCCCGGAAATCGCTTTCGTCGGCCGCTCGAACGCGGGCAAGTCGACCTGCATCAACACTTTGACCCAGCAAAAGCGGCTCGCGTTCGCTTCCAAGACGCCCGGCCGCACGCAGAGCATCAACCTGTTCACGCTGGGCAAGCAGGGCGTCACCGACGCCATCCTGGCCGACTTGCCCGGCTACGGCTACGCGGCCGTGCCGAAACAGGACAAGCTGCGCTGGCAGCGGGTCATGGCCAATTACCTGGTCACGCGGGAAAACCTCAAAGCCGTGGTGCTGATGTGCGACCCGCGCCACGGCCTCACCGAGCTGGACGACATCTTGCTGGAGGTGATCCGGCCGCGCGTCGAAGAGGGCCTGAAATTCCTGCTGCTTTTGACCAAGGCCGACAAGCTCAACCGCGCCGAGCAGAACAAGGCACTGTCCATTGCGCGACTGCAAGCCGGCGGCGGCGAGGCGAGACTCTTCTCCGCCCTGAAAAAGCAGGGCGTCGAAGACGTGTCGCTCCTGCTTTGGCAGTGGGCCCATCCTGAAGTCCCACCCAACGCCCCACCTGAAGCCCCATGATCGAAACGTACCCGCTGGCCCTCCCCCATGGCATCACCCTCAGTTGCCGCGCGGCGGGCGAGAGGGGGCGGCCGGTCCTGGTGTTCCTGCACGGTTTTCCCGAAGCGGCTTTCGTGTGGGACGAAGTCATCGCGCATTTCGCTCTGGCGGAGAACGGCGGGTATCGCTGCGTGGCGCCCAACCTGCGCGGCTACGAGAAGTCATCGCAGCCCGCCGAGGTCCAGGCGTACCGTGCGAAGTACCTGGTCCAGGACATCGCCGCGCTGATCGAGATCGAGGGGGCACCGCTCGAGTGCCTGGTCGCCCACGACTGGGGCGGCGCCGTCGCGTGGGGCTTGGCCAACCAGCGGCCGCACCTGGCGCGCAAGCTGGCAATCATCAACTCGCCGCACCCGGGCACGTTCCTGCGCGAGCTCAAGTCCAACGCCAAACAGCAGGCCGCCAGTGCCTACATGAACTTCCTCATCCGCCCCGACGCGGAAAAGCTGCTGCGCGAAAACGACTATCGGCGGCTGTGGGAGTTCTTCACGAACGGGGGCGGTGCACCCTGGCTCACCGATGCAGTGAAGCAGCAATACCGCGACGTGTGGGACGCCAGCCTGGAAGGCGGCTGCAACTACTACCGCGCCTCGCCGGTGCGCCCGCCGCGGCCGGAAGATGCCGCCGCGGCCGCGATCAACCTGCCGCGCGAAATGCTCACCGTCGATCTGCCGACGCTGGTGCTCTGGGCCATGGACGACGCCGCTCTGCCGCCGGAGCTGATCGACGGCCTGGACGATTACATTCCGCAGCTGACGTTGGAGAGGGTCGAGGGCGCGAGCCACTGGATCATCCATGAGCAGCCGGCGCTCGTCATCGACCGGCTCGCGAGCTTCTTCTCGCGCGCCTGAAGTTCAATACGGAGCTGGCTCGCCCTCGGGCCGGCTCTTGAACCGCTTGTGCACCCAGTAATACTGGTCGGGCATGGCATCGATGTATCCCTGCAGCCGCAGGTTCATTTGCGCTGTGTCGGCCGTCATGTCGTTCGAAGGGTAATCCTCCCACGCCGGACCCACGTGCACCTCGTAGCCCCTCGCTGTCATTCGTGTGGTGACGGGCACGACCTTCGCGCGGCCCAGCTTCGCGAAGCGCGAAAGCGACGGCACGGTCGCTGCCTGGACGCCGTAGAACGGCACGAAGATCGACTCCTCTGGCCCGAAGTTCATGTCTGGCAGCAGATAGAGCGGCGCGCCTTCACGCAACGCCGACACGATCGTCTTTACGCCGTCGGCCCTGCCGAACAGCCGGCCCGTGCCGAACCGGCGGCGCCCGCCCAGGATCCATGCGTCCACCACCTTGTTGGCCTGGTCGGTGTAGATGGTCGTGAAGGCGCGCGGCAGTTGCTGGGTGAGCGCGGTCCAGCCGGCGTCCATCCCGACGAAATGGGGCGCGAAGATCACCGTGGGTCGGCTGCCCTTCAGTTCGTCCACCGCGCCGGACAGGACCAGGCGCTTGCGCGCATTGGCCGGGTCTCCGTGCCACAGCCAACTGCGGTCCAGCCAGGCCCGTGCCACATTCACGAACACACGAGGGATCAAGGCGCGGCGCTGCTCGGGGGTCCATTGCGGAAAGCACAGCGCAAGGTTCGTCGCCACGACGCGCCGCCGCGGCACGACCACGAAATACAGCACCCAGCCCAGCAGCCACCCGAGGCCGCGCACCCACGGCAACGGCAAGTGCGCGAGCATCCGCATGAACACAACGCCGAGATGACTCATGCAGCACGGCCGGGGGCCGGCTCCTTGTAGCGGGCGTAGCCCCACAGGTATTGCTGCGGGCATTCGCGCACCAACCGCTCCATCTGCGCATTGACCTGGGCCGCGGCGTCCGCCGGGGTGCCCGGCAGCTCGCCCGGCCATGCGCGCAGGTGGATGCGGAATCCGCGTCCCCACGCCAGCCTCTGCCCCCATGCCAGGAGCACCGTTGCGCCGGTTTGCTGCGCCAGCCGCGCCGAGAGCGTCATGGTGTAAGCCGGGCGGTCGAAGAACGGCGCCCACACACCCAGGTTCTGCGGCGGCACCTGGTCGGGCAGAAGGCCCACGGCCTCGCCGGCCTTCAGTGCTTTCAGCATTTGCTTCACGCCGGCCAATGTCGTGGGGGCGGTCGCCAGGTTCGCCCGGGCCCGAGACGTATCCACCAGGTCTCGCAGCCATGCCTTGCGCGCCGGGCGGTAAAGCACGGTGATTCGGCCGTACCGCGCTGCGTAGCCCTGCGCGGTGGCCTCGAAGCAGCCCAGGTGCGGCGTGAGGAACACGATGCCTTTGCCAAGCGCCAAGCCGGCGTCGATCAACTGCGCCCCTTCCCACTCGATCGCGGGCGAACGGCCGAACCACAGCCGGGGCGCTTCGGCGACCAGCTTGCCCGCCTCCGCGACAGCAGCGCGCACCTGGGCCAGGCCATAACCCGCCTGCCGGGCATTGGCGACGAACCGCTGCCGGTAGGTGGCGGACGCCAAAAAAGACACCCAGCCCAGGGCGGCGCCGAACGCATGCAGGACAGGCAGCGGCAGCAGTGCGAGCGCTCGGAACAGGGTTTTCACAAGAGTTTAGAATTGGGCCGTCGCCGAGTTATGAACTACTTGCAGGGCGACGTTAAACAAGAACTGCTAAAGCGTTCGCCCCAAGCTCCGGCACAAGGCAACGCGCCTTACAGCAAACACTGGAGTTTATTCAAATGGCGAACGACTTTCTCTTTACCTCCGAATCCGTGTCCGAAGGGCATCCGGACAAAGTGGCCGACCAGATTTCCGATGCGATCCTGGACGCGATCTTCCGGCAGGATCCGCGCAGCCGCGTGGCGGCCGAAACGCTGACCAACACCGGCCTCGTGGTGCTGGCCGGCGAGATCACCACCAACGCGCACGTCGACTACATCCAGGTCGCGCGCGACACCATCAAACGCATCGGCTACGACAACACCGAATACGGCATCGACTACAAGGGTTGCGCCGTGATGGTCTGCTACGACAAGCAGTCCAACGACATCGCCCAGGGCGTCGACCACGCATCCGACGACCACCTCAACACCGGCGCCGGCGACCAGGGCCTGATGTTCGGCTACGCCTGCGACGAAACGCCGGAGCTGATGCCCGCGCCGATCTACTACGCGCACCGCCTGGTCGAGCGCCAGGCCCAGCTGCGCAAGGACGGGCGCCTGCCTTTCCTGCGGCCGGACGCCAAGAGCCAGGTGACGATGCGCTACGTGGACGGCAAACCGCACAGCATCGACACCGTCGTGCTGTCGTCGCAGCACAGCCCCGAGCAGAGCGACGGCCACAAGATGAAGGCCTCCTTCACCGAAGCCATCATCGAAGAGATCATCAAGCCGGTGTTGCCCAAGGATTGGCTGAAGGACACCAAGTACCTGATCAACCCGACCGGCCGCTTCGTCATCGGCGGCCCGCAGGGCGACTGCGGCCTCACGGGCCGCAAGATCATCGTCGACACCTACGGCGGCGCCTGCCCCCACGGCGGCGGTGCTTTCTCGGGCAAGGATCCTTCAAAGGTCGACCGCTCGGCTGCCTATGCCGCCCGCTACGTCGCCAAGAACATCGTGGCCGCGGGCATCGCGCGCCAGTGCCAGATCCAGGTTGCTTACGCGATTGGCGTTGCCAAGCCCATGAACGTGACGGTCTACACCGAAGGCACCGGCGTCATTCCCGACGACCAGATCGCCTCGCTGGTGCATGACCATTTCGATCTGCGCCCGAAGGGCATCATCCAGATGCTCGACCTGCTGCGCCCGATCTACGAGAAGACCGCCGCCTACGGGCACTTCGGCCGCGAAGAGCCGGAATTCACGTGGGAACGCACCGACCGCGCTGCGCAGCTGCGCGCCGCCGCCGGCTTGAAGTAGCCCGCCGCTACTGAATCTGGGTCTGGGCCCGCTCGTACTCGTTGCGCTTCATGGCGACGTAGGTCGAGCGGTCCATCTCGCGCAACTGGCGCGGATAGCGCTCGGTGCTGTTGAACCAGGCCTGTATCTTCTTTTCGACCCGCTGGGCAGCGGGTGACGACAGCGAAGCCAGGTGCGCATCGATGGCCAGGAAGTAGCGCATCGCGTTGCGCTCGATCGCGCCGCGCACGCCGCCGATGTGCATCGGTTGGCCATTGGCATCCTTGCCCGTCACCGTGAAGCCAATCTTGTCCGACCCGGCGGTGGACAGGTAGGCCTGCATGGCGAAACGCCCGGCTGCACCGACGCCGTAGGAGTAGTTCAGGTGCATGAAGGTCCGCCCACCTTCGATCGGCACGGCGGAAACGATGATCTTGTAGTCGCGCGTGCCCACCGGGCCGCTCTTGGCATCGAGCCGGCTCTCAAAAAAGTCACCGGTCGCGGCCACGGGGCGCAACGCGAAGTCCAGCCGGTAGGCATCCTGCACCGGTTGGTCGAACTTTCGCCCGATGCGCACCTGCAGCGTCGTGCCGCCGCCGTTTTCCACCGCGTGGCAGTACTTGGTGTTGAAAGGCAGGATCATGATCGCGCACCAATCCGAGGGGTCCTTCATCGAATGGCTGAACTCCGCGAACGGGTGCTGCAGCACGGCGTACACATCGCCGCGCACCGTGCCTCCCTCTTCCGAGGAGTCGATGTGGATCGGCTGGTGAAAGCTGTTGCTGCGCAGCTCCTCGCGCAGTTCGCGGTGTTTGGCGCGCAGCGACGCGGCATCATCGGCCAGCACGTTCATGGCGCCGGAGGCTACGAGCAGTGCCAGCCCCAGCTTGACGACCGCGCGGGCTGTCTTCTGAAATCCATTCATGCGTGAATCCTTGCGGTGTGAAATTCGTGAGAGTGGCTGCGCATTGGTGCATCCGAGTCCTCCATCACCTGCAGCACGTCGAGCTGGATGCCCCCCATGAACAGGGAGTGCGGCTGAACCGCGTAGAGGTAGTGCCCGCGCTGGCCGAGTTCCAGGCACATGCGCATCTGCGGTTGCTGCACAATCTCCCAGGCCTTGATCAGCCGGGCGCGCACCAGGTTGTCGCTGCATTGCAGGAAGCGAAGCTTGTGGTGGTTGTGCGCGAGGCTGACCGCGTCCAGGTACGCGGACGCCGCCTTGTTCCGTGTGTGGAAATTCGGCGTCAGGTCGATGTTCAGCGTCAGCTGGCGATCGTCCACTTCCAGGACGAAGTTTCGGCCCAGGAGCCCGTCGCTCGCCTCACCGTACTTGTACGCGAGGTGCAGGTGCGAAGGCGTTTTGCGCAATGAATATCTCATGGTTGTTTGTCTCCTGCCGCGACCCTTTCCGCGTTGCCACAGATTGCGCCGAGCCGCGCGGTTTAGCTGTAGGACAACGCTGCAACCGGCTGTGCGGACTGCCGGGCGAATCCACATTTCCAGCATTGGGGCCTTCTCCTACAGTCGGTCTCCTGCTTCGCTGACTGCCACGCCGGCCCACCTGCCGAAGGATGGAGAAAGTACACGTCAGGCCGACCCACTCACGCGGCGCGTGGCGTGCGTTCCCTTCATCCACACACAAGGAGCAAACAATGGCTGCTGAAGACAAAGACCTCAATCGAGACCCCATCACCGACGAACCCGGCGCACACCCCGTGGGCACCGGCATCGGGGCAACGGGCGGCGCAGTGGCCGGCGCGACGGTCGGCGCCATCGGCGGGCCTGTCGGCGTTGCCGTGGGCGGCGTGGTTGGCGCCGTAGTGGGGGGTCTCGCGGGCAAAGCCGTGGGCGAGGCGGTGAACCCGACGGCCGAGGAAGCCTATTGGCGCGAGAACCACTCGCGCGAGCCCTACTATGAAAAGGGGCGCAGCTTCGACGACTATTCACCGGCCTACCGGCTGGGCCTGACAGGCCGCACTCGCTACCAGGGCGACTGGGATACCGCTGAGCCGCAGCTGGCTTCTGAATGGGCATCGGCCCGCGCCGGTTCCAGCCTGGACTGGAACCGGGCCCAGCCTGCCGCACGCGCGGCCTGGGACCGCATCGGCAGCAATCGCATGGGCATGGTCGGCGGCGCGCGGCCCGAAGGCCAAGGCGTTGCGGCGGCGGTGGGTTCGGCACAGAGTGCCGGCAACATGAGTGGCGACCGCGACGACGTTGTCGATGCGCTGCAAGACCTGGCCGAATGCTGCAAGGACGGCGAATACGGCTTCAGGGCCTGTGCCGAGCAGGCCCGGCGCGGCGACCTCAAGTCGCTGTTCCTCCAACGGGCCGACGACTGCCGGGGCGCCGCCCAGGAACTCAATGAGCAGATTCGCTTGCTGGGCGGCAACGACACCGACCACGGCAGCGCCGCCGGTGCCATACACCGGGGCTGGGTGGCCGTGAAGTCGACTTTCTCCACCTACGACGACAAGGCGGTGCTGGAGGAAGCCGAGCGCGGCGAGGACAACGCCAAGGCGCGCTACACGAAGGCGCTCAAGCAGCCCTTGCCTGCCGGTGTCAAGCTGATCGTGGAACGCCAGATGCAGGGCCTGCAGCGCAATCACGACCAGGTCAAGATGCTGCGCGACCAGGCGCGAAAGAATTAGCCCACCCCCGAAGCGCCTGCGGCGATGCCCCCTCGGGCGTTGCCCTCTCCCCCTCAAGGGGGCGTCACCAGCGGCCCGGCAAAGCCGGCTCCGCGGTGCCCACGCACGGAGCGCCGCGAAGCTCCACGACCTTCCCACGGCATGAAACAGGCTTGTCCTACACCGGCCGGGCATGGCCATTTCTATGGTTGACGCAGAAAGACTGCAGCCATGGACGAGCGTTCATCCAGCCCCCTCAAGACCTATCGCGACAAGCGCAATTTCGACGCCACACCAGAACCGGCGGAAGGCGGCGCGCCCAACGAGGAAGCGCGCGCCTTCGTGATCCAGAAGCACTGGGCCACCCGGTTGCACTATGACTTCCGGCTGGAGCTGGAAGGCACGATGAAGAGCTGGGCCGTGCCCAAGGGCCCCAGCTACGACCCGGCCGACAAGCGCATGGCCGTTCACGTGGAAGATCATCCCCTCTCGTACAACAAGTTCGAAGGCACCATCCCCTCCGGGAATTACGGCGCGGGCAAGGTGATCATCTGGGACAAGGGCGTCTGGGTCCCGCTGGAAGACCCCCACAAGGGCTACCGGGACGGCAAGCTCAAATTCGAGATGCACGGCCACAAGATGTACGGCCGCTGGACCTTGGTGCGCATGAAGGGCCGGGGCGACGAGCGCCAGGAACCCTGGCTGCTGATCAAGGAGAAGGATGAATTCGTGCGGCCGGCGTCCGAGTTCAGCGTCGTCGACGAAATGCCGGACAGCGTGAAGAAGCTGGCAGACCGGCCGGCGCAATGGAACAAGCCATCGGCCGCGGCATCCGGGCCGCCCGTGGGTGCACGCAAGGCCGCCCTGCCCGAGCAGCTGCAACCCCAGCTTGCCACCTTGGTGGACGAACCCCCACGGGACCCCGACAACTGGCTCTGCGAAATCAAGTTCGACGGCTACCGGATGATCGCTCGCGTCGAGGGCAAGAAAATAGCCCTGGTCACGCGCAACGGCAACGACTGGACGCACAAGCTGCCCAAGCTCCTGCAAGCGCTGCTGGCGATGGAGCTTCCCGACGGCTGGTACGACGGCGAGATCATCGTGCCCAGTCCCCACGGCGCCGCGGACTTCCAGGCGCTGCAAGGCGCCTTCGACAGTGCCCGCACCGGCGACATCGTCTACTACCTGTTCGACCTGCCCTATTGCGCCGGTTACGACCTGCGCGACGTACCGCTCGTCGAGCGCCGCGCAGTGCTGCAACGCATCGTCCTGCGCAAGCCCCACGAGAAGGTCCGCTTCAGCGCGGTGTTCGACGCCCCGCCCGACGAAGTCGTCGCGTCCGCATGCAAGCTCGGCCTCGAAGGCGTGATCGCCAAGCGGAAGAATTCGGCGTACGTGACCCGCCGGTCGTCCGACTGGATCAAGCTCAAGTGCGGGCATCGCCAGGAGTTCGTGATCGGCGGCTACACCGACCCCAAGGGATCGCGAACCGGGCTGGGCTCGCTGTTGCTGGGCGTGTACGACGACAAGGGCACGCTGCAGTACGCCGGCAATGTGGGAACCGGTTTCAATGAGAAGTCTCTGCGCGAACTCAAAAAACGGCTGAATGCGGTGGCCGCGGACAAGGGCTCGTTCGCGCCCAACCCGGCCTTGCCAAGAGGCGCGCATTGGGTAAGGCCTGACCTGGTCTGCGAGGTGTCGTTCGGCGAATGGACGCGCGACAACCGAATCCGCCACTCCGTGTTCCAGGGCTTGCGCGAAGACAAGAAGGCGAAGGCAATCGTGCGTGAACAACCCAAGCACTCGGCGCCCGTCGACAAACCCGCGCGCAAGACCTCCGCTCGACCATCGGCCGCGAAGCCCGCCGCCGAAAGGACCGCACCGCAAGCCGAACTGCCGCCGTCGCTTCGCGTCAGCAACCCGGATCGCGTGATCGACGCGGAGTCGGGGCTGACGAAAATCGAGCTGGTCCGCTACTACGCTTTGGTTGCACCGCTCATGATGCCGCACCTCAAGGGCCGGCCAGTTTCGCTGGTGCGCGCGCCTCAGGGAATCGCCGGCGAGCTGTTCTTCCAGAAGCATGCGGAGCGCTACAAGATGCCCGGCATCGAGCAACTCGACCCCGCATTCTTCCCTGGCCATCCGGCCATGCTGGAAGTGGCGAAGCCCGAAGGTTTGTTGTCTGCGGCGCAGATGAACGTCATCGAATTCCACACCTGGAACGGTGTGAAGACCGCCATCGACAAGCCCGACCGCATGACCTTCGACCTCGATCCAGGCGAAGGCGTCGGGTGGGCAGAAGTGCAGCAGGCCGCGCAGCTGGTCCATGCGTTCTTGCAGGAGCTGGGCTTGCCCGCCTTCCTGAAGACCAGCGGCGGCAAAGGCCTGCACCTGGTGGTGCCGCTGAAGAAACAGCTCGACTGGGACACGGTCAAGGACTTCTCGCAGGCGATCGTCCAGCACCTGGCGCGCACCATTCCCGACCGGTTCGTCGCCAAGAGCGGCGGCAGCAACCGCATCGGCAAGATCTTCATCGACTACCTGCGCAACGGCTACGGCGCGACGACGGTGTGCGCCTGGTCGGCGCGGTCGCGGCCCGGGCTGGGTATCTCGGTGCCGGTGCGCTGGGAAGAACTTCAGGGCCTCAAGGGCGGCGCGCACTGGACGGTGCGCAGCGTGCACACGCGGCTGGACGAGGGCAACGAGCCCTGGGCCGACTACGAGGCAAGCCGCACCGCACTGGGCGCCGCAATGAAGGCCCTTGGCTTCCGGCGGGCCTGAAGGAAGAGCCGCGAGCGATGCCGGGGAAGTCCCGGCGTTGATCAAGCAGATGCGGGCGCGCTCAAGCCGCTGCGGCGCGCGTCCACGGAATAGACAGGCGCATCTTTTGCCGCCCCTCGCGTGACAGCGCGACGGACTCCGCGGCGGCCAGCGCTTCCACATCGCTCCACCGCAACGCGCGATAAGGCGGTTCTGGGGAAAAGCCCTTGTCACCGTCGGTGGGCCTCAGCGTGAGTGCCAGCACGAGCGCGCCGGCGTCCGGTTCGGTCGTGAGGACGAGATCGGCCGGTGCCGGATTTTCATCTGTGGCATGGAGCAACGCCGCCGTCAGCACATTGCGCACGGCCGAGCGGCGGACCTGGCCGGAGACGGCAGGAACTTCGTTACGCAGTGCGTATCCGCGAAACGTCAGGCTGGTCGCCACCAGGCTGAAGCATTCACGCACGCCGTCGGCCGCGGTGATGAGCGCCTCTTCTTCGGGCGCCAGCCAAGTGACCACGTCCAGGCATGACGCCAAGGCCGCGCGCGCGAAGCCGTTGATCTTGTGCGCGCTGTCGTGCACTTCCGCCAGATCGGGTTCGGCTGCGCGCAGGCGCCGGTCCATCACCTCATAGATCATGCCGATCGGCTGCAGGTTGACGACCAGGTGATGGCGCATCGACGGCGCCAGTCGGCGCAACAGCGCGTAACGGGCCGCTTCGGCCTGGCTGTCAGGAGGCGGCAGCGCTGTTCGCGGCTGCTCTGAAGGGACTGTGGATGTCATGAATTCCGAAGTATTTCACAGCCCCAGAGCTTGTCAATGTGTGGGCGGCCTACGTGCGCACGGCTTAACGGTCGAGCTGATCGCCGGGCGTTCACTCCACCGTCACGCTCTTGGCCAGGTTCCTGGGCTTGTCGACGTCGGTTCCCCGGGCACAGGCGGTGTGATATGCCAGCAGCTGCAGCGGGACGACGTGCAGCAGCGGGCTCAACGGGCCGTAGTTCTCCGGCATGCGGATCACGTGGATGCCGTCTTCGCTCTCGATGCGGGTGTCGGCATCGGCCAGCACATAAAGCACGCCGCCGCGGGCGCGCACTTCCTGCATGTTGCTTTTGAGCTTTTCCAGCAGCGCATCGTTGGGAGCCACCGTGACCACCGGCATCTCGCTGGTCACCAGCGCCAGCGGTCCGTGCTTGAGTTCGCCGGCTGCATACGCCTCCGCGTGGATGTACGTGATTTCCTTCAGCTTGAGGGCGCCCTCCAGCGCGATGGGATAGTGCAGCCCACGCCCGAGGAACAGCGCGTTTTCCTTGCCCGCGAAGTCTTCCGACCAGCTGATGATCTGCGGCTCCAGCGCCAGCACCGCCGACAGTGCGGCCGGCAGGTGACGCATCGCCTTCAGGTGCGCGGCTTCTTCGGCCTCCGACAGGCGCCCTTTGACCTGCGCCAGCGCCAGCGTCAGCAGGAAGAGCCCAGCCAGCTGGGTGGTGAACGCCTTGGTCGACGCCACACCGATCTCGACCCCGGCACGCGTGATGTATGCCAGCTTGCATTCACGCACCATCGCGGATGTCGCCACGTTGCACACGGTAAGCGTCTTGTCCATGCCCAGGCTTTGCGCATGGCGCAGCGCCGCCAACGTATCGGCCGTTTCGCCCGACTGGCTGATCGTCACGACCAAGGTACCCGGATGCGGCACGGAGTCCCGGTAGCGGTATTCGCTCGCGATCTCGACCTGCGTTGGAATCTTCGCGATGCCCTCCAGCCAGTACTTGGCGGTGCATCCACTGTAGTAACTGGTGCCGCACGCCAGGATCAGCACCGAATCCACTTCCTTGAACACGCGCCAGGCACTTGTGCCTGCTCCTTTCTCGCCGACGCCGTCAAACAGCTCCGGCACGATGGACTGCACGCCTTCGAGCGTGTCTGCCACGGCGCGTGGCTGCTCGAAGATTTCCTTTTGCATGTAGTGGCGGTATGGGCCCAGCTCCGCCGCACCGCTGTGCGCGTGCACGGTCTTGACGGTCCGCGTCACGGGCTTGTGCGACTTGTCGACCACCCAGTACTTGCCCAGCTGCACATCGACCACGTCGCCTTCTTCCAGGTAGACGATCTGGTCGGTCACTCCGGCCAGGGCCATCGCGTCGCTGGCCAGGAAGTTCTCTTTACCGTCGATACCCACTCCCAGGATCAGCGGCGAGCCTGCACGCGCGCCGACCACACGATGGGGCTCGTCCTTGCAGAACACCGCGATCGCGTACGCCCCGTGCAATTGGCCGACGGCAGCCTTGACGGCGTCGAACAGGTCGCCGTCGTAGAGGCTGTCGACCAGGTGGCAAATCACTTCGGTGTCGGTCTGGCTCGCGAATTCATAGCCCCTGGCCTTCAGCCCGGCACGCAGCTCCTGGTAGTTTTCGATGATGCCGTTGTGCACGAGCGCGATGCGGCCGGGCTTGCTCGATGCGTCTTTTCCGGGGCCGTGGCTGAAGTGGGGATGCGCGTTGTGTACCGCCGGCGCGCCGTGGGTGGCCCAGCGCGTGTGGGCGATGCCGGTGGTGCCATCGAGGTGGCCCTTCTCGACTTGGCCCAGCAACTCGGCGACGCGGTCCGTGCTTCGCGCGCGCTTGAGGCCGTCCGCGTAGACCGCGACACCGCACGAGTCATAGCCCCGGTACTCGAGGCGCTGCAGGCCCTGGACGAGGATGGGAACGATGTTGCGGGTAGAGACGGCGCCGACGATGCCACACATGAGGAACTCCTGGATTGATGGGAGTGACTCTAGAGGCGTCAGAGAGAAATATGGGGTCAATAAGTTTAGTTTTGTTGAATAAAATTTCTCCATTCACGCATGGAGAAATATAATTTCAAAAATGCCAGAAGAATTATTAAACCTGGACGCCATCGACCTGGCTCTTTTGGATCAGCTCCAGAACGATGCGTCGTGGAGCAATCAGGATTTGGCCCAGCATGTCCATGTATCGCCGCCTACTTGCTTGCGCCGCGTCAAGCGGTTGCGCGAAGCCGGGCTGATCGAGCGGCAGGTCGCGATCCTGGCTGCCGACCGGTTGGCGCCGCTGCTGGGGCACGGTCTTCAAGCCATCGTCGAAATCACGCTGGACCGGCAAGGCCAGGAGGAGCAGCAGGCGTTCGAGGAGCGAGTGGTGCGCGACGATGCGGTACAGCAGTGCTACCGCGTTTCGCCCGGTCCGGATTTCGTCCTCATTGTGTACGCGCAGGACATGCCGGGCTACCTCGCAATCGCACAGCGCCTGTTCACCAGCGATGCCAACGTGCGCAACGTGAAGGCGTTCTTCTCGATGCGCCGCGCGAAATTCGAGCCCCGCATTCCGCTGGGCCGCTCGCGCTAAATCGGCTACTTCGCCTTCTTCTTCGGCCGTTCCCAGTTGGGGATGCTCACCTGCTTGCCGCGCGCCACGGATAGCGCGCCGGCAGGCGTGTCTTTGGTGATAGTGGAACTGGCGCCGACGGTGCCGCCGCGCGCGATCGTCACTGGCGCCACGAGCACGCTGTTGCTGCCAATGTGCACATCGTCTTCGATCACCGTGCGGTGCTTGTTGGCGCCGTCGTAGTTCGCGGTGATGGCCCCCGCGCCGTAGTTGACGCGCTCCCCCACGGTGGCGTCGCCGAGGTAGGCCAGGTGGTTGGCCTTGGCGCCGCGCGCCAGCGTCGCATTCTTCACTTCGACGAAATTGCCGATGTGCACTTCGGCGCCCAGATCCGCACCGGGCCGCAGCCGCGCGAACGGCCCGATCAGCGCGCCCTCGCCGATACGCACGCCGAGCTTCTCGCCGTCGATGTGCGAGAAAGGATGGATGACCGCACCGGCCGCGATCTGGGCATTGGCGATCACGCAGTTCGCGCCGATCCTCACGTTGTCGCCCAGCGACACGCGACCCTCGAATACACAGTTGACGTCGATCTCCACATCCTGCCCGCAAACCAGTTCCCCGCGCACGTCGAACCGCGCCGGGTCGGCGAGCCGCACGCCCTCTTCCATCAGCGCCCGAGCCTGGCGCAGTTGGAAAGCGCGCTCCAGGTCAGCCAGCTGTGCCGGGCTGTTGACGCCGTCCACTTGCACTTTGTCCGCCGTCTTCACAGCCACCACTTCAGCCCCCTCGCCCACCGCCATCTTCACGATGTCGGTCAGGTAGTACTCCTTCTGCGCATTGTTGTTGTCCAGACGCGCCAGCCAGCGCTTGAGCAATGCATTGGGCACCGCCATGAAGCCCGTGTACACCTCACGAATCTGGCGCTGCTCTTCCGTAGCGTCCTTGTGTTCCACAATGGCGGACACCGCCTCGCCGGACCGCAGGATGCGGCCGTAGCCGCTGGGGTCGTCCATGTCGACGCTCAGCAGCACCAGCCGCTTGCCGCCGCATGCGTCCAGCACTTTCTGCAGGGTGGCGGCCTCGATGAGCGGCACATCGCCGTTCAGCACCAGGGTCGTGCCGTCGTCCGGCAGCACGGGCACGGCCTGCTGCACGGCGTGGCCTGTGCCCAGCTGCGGCTCCTGCCGCACGAACACCGGCACCGGCAGGCCATCGTTGGGCCAGCCGGCCACAGCGGCCTCCACCTGTTCAGCGCCATTGCCGGTGACAACGACCACACGCCGCGCCTGCAGCCGGGCCACGCAGGCGACCACGTGCTGTAACAATGCGCGACCGGCCAAACGGTGCAACACTTTGGGCAGGCGGCTCTTCATGCGCGTGCCCTTGCCGGCGGCCATGACGACCACATCGACTGCTGTCATTTACTTTCCTTTTTCTGCAATGACCATCGCTTCAAGACTTGGCCGGATTATCGGCTTGCTGGCGCTGGCAGCCGCGCTGGCAGCGTGCAGCGCCATCAAGCTGGGCTACAACAACATCGACGGCCTCGCCTACTGGTGGCTGGACAGCTACCTGGATTTCACCGACGAGCAGGAAGGGCGGGTGCGCGAAGACCTCGACCGCCTGCACGCCTGGCACCGCACCAGCGAGCTGCCGCAGTTCATCGCCCTGTTGCAGGCGATGGAACAGGCCGCCCCCACCGATGTGACCGCCGCCCAGGCTTGCAACTTCATCACGCAGGCGCAGCAACGGCTGGAAGTGCTTTCCGAACGCGCGGAGCCGGCTGTCGTCACGCTCGTGCTGGGTCTGACGCCTGAACAGCTGGTGCACCTCGAGCGGAAGTACGAAAAGGTCAACGAGGAATTCCGGAAGGATTGGATCCGGCCCACGGCGAGCGAGATCGCCGAGAAGCGCCTCGACAAGTTCATCGAGCGCAGCGAGATGATCTACGGCAAGCTGGACGACACACAACGGGCCGTGCTGCGCCGCCAGCTGCAACAGTCGACGTTCGACGGCAAGCGCGTTCTGGCCGAGCGCCAGCGCCGCCAGCGCGACACGCTGCAAACCTTGCGCAAGGTGGCCGGGCAGTCGATCCCACTCGCCGAGGCGCGCGCCCTGCTACGGGCTTACCTGGACCGGCAACGCCTGCCGGCGGACCCGGGCGACCGGGCCTTCCAGCAGTCATTGATCGACGAGGCCTGTGCCAACGCCGCAGCCCTGCACAACAGCACCACCGCCGCGCAACGTGAAGCCGGCGCACGCCGCCTGCGGGCGTACCAGCGCGACCTGCGCGAACTCAGCGCGCTGAAGTAACCGGCTTCTTCAGCGCTCGCCCTTGGAGTGCGAGCGCCCTTCCTTCTCGGCCTCGTCCAGCTCGCGCGCTTCCTGTTCGGAGCGCGGCTTGGCCGCCTGCGCGTCGGACTCGACGTCGGCGTCCTTCAGGTATTCCTTGATGTTCTTCTGATAGTCGCGGGTGGCCTCGTAGCTGCCCTCGCCCATCTGCTGCCCGCCCGGCTGCGCGGCGGGCTTGGGCTGGAACTCGCCCGAGCCGGACTGCTGTTGCTGCTGTTGATCGTCGCCGCGCGGGGGCTGCTGCTGCAGGATGCGCGACGTGGATTTGCTCTCGGCCATCTGGAAATCTCCTGTGGGGATCCGCCACCGGAATAGGCGGCGAAAACCCAGCTTAGGAGGCCAAGCCCAGCAGTCGTGTCGTCCGGCGCGTGCGTGGGTTGTCAGCGCCGGACTACACGCGAAACGCTTTAGGCCTGCAGCGCCGCCCACATCTCCTGGTCGCGCTCGGCCGTCCAGATGCGTGGGTTCTTGATGCCTTTGGCCTCGTCGAAGGCGCGGCTCACGTCGAACGGCAAGCAGTGCTCGTAGATGAAGACGTGGCCGAAGATCGGGTCCATCTTCTTGCGGGTGTGTTCCATCGCCGCCTTCAGGTCCATGTTGGCGGCGGCGGCTTCCTTGCCGCACGCGTACAGCGTTTGGACCCAGCGCTTGGTGTAGTCGAGTGCCTTGTTCACCTCGGCCTGGCCCTTCATGGCTTCGCCACGCCCCGGCACGATGGCCTCGGCGCGCAGCGCGCGCAGCGCCTCCAGCGTGGCCGGCCACTCTTCGAGGTGCGCGTCGCCGGTGTAGACACCGGCTTCGTACTCGACCAGGTCGCCGGAGAACAGCACCTTCTCTTCTTCCACCCAGGCGACGGTGTCGCCACGCGTGTGGCCTGGTCCGGGATGCCAGATCTGCACCTTGACCCCGCCCAGGTCCACCGTGAGCATGCCGGGGACTTCGCCCTTGACCGGGTTACCGCCGCCGATCACCAGCGTGGGCCAGGTCAGCCCCGGCACGCCTTCGGCGCCGCGAAACAGGCGCGGGAAGCGCTCCATCTCCGACTGCATGTCTTCCTTGCCGCGTTCGATGATCAGCTCCAGCGTGCCCTGGCTCGCAATGACCTCGGTCGCGCCCTCTGCCGCATAGGCGCTCGCGCCCAGCACCCGCACCGCGTGGTAGTGCGTGAGCAGCACGTACTTGATCGGCTTGTCGCTCACTTCGCGGATGCGTGCGATCAGGTCTTGCGCCATCGCGGGCGTGGCCGTGGCGTCGCTGACCATGATGAACTTCTCGCCGATGATCACGCCCGAATTAGGGTCACCCTCGGCGGTGTAGGCCCAGCAATGCGCGCTGAGCTGCTCGAAAGTGATTTTCTTGTCGGCCAGGTCGGCCTGGCTGGCGAAGGCTTTGGACACACGTCTCTCCTGATTTTTTGCCCGGGCACGGGAATAAAGCGACCGACGGAGATTTTACCTAATCGTAATCAATTACGCATTGTTGAATTCAGAAGCCCCGGCTTCTGAAGCCACTCGACCGCCCTTTCGGCAACGGCCTCCAATGGCCGGCTCGCATCGATCTCCAGCACACCGGGCTCGTCCGATGGGGCTTCCAGCGCCTCGAACTGGCTGGCCACGAGGCTGGGCGGATAGAAGTGGGCGTCACGTGCCTGCACACGGCGCAGCGCCTCCTCCTGCGTGATCTGCAGGTGGACGAAGCGCAGCTCGGGCGCCGCCGCCCGCAGCCGGTCGCGATAAGCGCGCTTGAGTGCGGAGCAGGTCAGCACGGCGCCGGCCGGGTGGCGCACCAACTCCTGCGCCAGTTGTGCCAGCCAGCCGGCCCGGTCCGCATCGTCCAGCGGCAGGCCTTGGCGCATCTTGTCGATGTTGGCCTGCGGATGGAACTCATCGCCCTCGATCAGCGGCAGAGACAGCGACTGCGCGATGCACTGCCCCACGGCCGACTTGCCGCACCCGGCAACGCCCATCACGACGACGTGGATCGCCGTCATTTCGCCAGGCCGTTTTCGAGCATGGCGACCACTTCTTCGGCAAAGGCCGAATAGCTCATGGCCCCGCCCGGCCGCAGCCACGTGAACGTCCAGTTGATCATTCCGAACAGCATCATCGTCACCGGTGTCTGGTTGGCGGGCGTGACGCGTTGCGGATAGGCCCGCCGCAGGAAGCGCGTCATGGCCGACACCACGTCCCGCTGGCGGTCCACGATCAAATCGCGCTGCGCCTCGCCAAGGAACTTGGTGTCGTGCAGCAGCGCCACGTGCCGCGTCGCGGAGTTCTCGTATTCCTCCAGGAAAGCGCGCACCAGTTCGTGCAGGGCCGCCCGGTCGTCGAGGTTGCCGCGCTGCGCTGTGGCTTCCGCCTGGCCGATCACCGCCAGCAGGCGCTGGGTATAGCGATCCAGCAGGTCGAAGAGGATCGCTTCCTTGCTTTCGTAGTAGTGATAGAGCCGAGCCTTGGACGCGCCGCAGGCGGCCGCAATGTCGTTCATGCTCGCGGCCGGGTAGCTACGGTCAGCAAAGCATTGCGCCGCCACGTCGAGGATCTCGTCGCGCTTGAGTTCGTGTTGCGAGGATTTGGGCCGGGCCATGGGGTCGTGTGGAGCGTGCTTGGAATTATGCGGGCACGCTGCTACGCTCCCGCCCCATGGCTGCCGACTCCCGTTTTGCCGACTATTGCTGCGAACTGCTGGCGAGCGCGGGGCCGTGCCGCGCCAAACGCATGTTCGGTGGCTGGGGCATCAGTGTCGATGGCCTCACGATCGCCATCGTGGCCAACCTGGGCGGCGGTGAAAAGCTGTGGCTGAAGGCCGACGATGAAAATCGCCGCCGCTTCGAGGAAGCCGGCGGCGAGCGTTTTACCTATGAGATGCAGGGCGTGCCCCGCAGCATGAACTACTACACAGTGCCAGAGGAGGCACTGGAATCCGTTCAGCTCATGGCGCCGTGGGCACGGCAGGCCTTGGCCTGCGCGTTGAAGGCGCAGTCAGCCAAGGCGTCCCGGCCGCGGCCGGCCACCAAGTCCCAGGCCAAGCCAGCCAAGCCGGCGACCAAGCGACCCGCGGCGCCGGCGCCGAAGGCCAAGGCCAGCCGCAAGTCGGCCAAGGGCTGAACCAGGCGGGCCAGGCGCGGGGCGGGCGCCACTACCGGCAGCGGATCCCAGCTGAAATAGGCGGGTGCGTCGCCGTTCCAGGCTTCGATCACCATCCGCTGGCCCGGGCGCAGCCGCAGCTGCTGGCCGACGCCGACGATATGGTCGCCCAGATCATTGCTGGGACCGCTGTGCGGGCCGTCGTAAGTGGCCCAGACCTGGCCATGTGCCACCTTGACCACCCCGGCCTCGCGCGGCTCGAGCGTGATCGCGCGTCCGGCGGCCAGTTTCCAGGTCCCGGGCAGGGCGGAAGCGGCGGTGGATTGTTGCGTTTGCGAGAGCATTTGCGAGGCCATGAGGATTCTCCTTGTTGGGCGTTTCTGGCATTGAATGATCGGCGACAGGCGCTTGGCAGTCCAATGAATTGGAGATACCCTATTGATTCCCAATTCGCATCAATGCCCTCAACGCTCCTGACACAGACTGGCACCATGCAGCACTCCCAAACGCACCTGCGCACCCGGCCCATTTCCGCCGGCCACCTGCGCGCCTTCGAGGCCGTCGCCCGGCACCTGAATTTCCGGGCCGCGTCCGAAGAAATGGCCCTCACGCAATCGGCCGTCAGCCGCCAGATCCAGTCGCTGGAAGAAGAAGTGGGTGTCGGCCTGTTCCTGCGCCACACCCGCGCGGTGGAACTGACCAGTGCCGGCGCCCAGTTGCTGATGGCCGTCTCGCAATCGCTGCCGCGCATCGACAGCGCGGTGCGGCAAATCCGCCAGAGCGCAGGCCGCCGCGCGGTGGCGCTCACGACTTTCGCGTCATTCGCCTCGATGTGGCTCATCCCCCGGCTGGAGCAGTTCCAGCGCGACAACCCCGAGATCGACATCCGCATCGACGCCTCGGACGCCACGTTGGACCTGGAAGTGGCCGACGTCGACATGGCCCTTCGCTACGGGCCGATGGGCACCATGCCGCCGCACGCGATCCGCCTGTTCGGTGAGCAGCTCACCCCGGTTGTCAGCCCTTGGCTGCTCAAGAGCGGCCCGCCCCTCAAGAAGCCCCAGGATCTCGCGCAGTTCGCGCTGATCGAAGCGGGCGATGCCCACCAGTCGCACCTGGAGTGGCTCACCTGGCGCCGATGGTTCGACGAGCACGGCTTTTCCAAACTGCAGCCCAAGCGCTGGTTGTACTTCAACTACGCCTACCAGATGGTGCAGGCCGCGCTGACCGGGCAAGGCGTGGTGCTGGCGCGCCTACCGATGGTGGCGGAGGCCTTGGCAAACGGCGACCTGGTCGAACCGCTGCCGAACCAGCGCATGGACTCTCCCATGGCCTACTGGCTGATCGTCGGCCCGCGCAGCGCCCAACGGCCGGAAATCAAGGACTTCTGCGCGTGGCTGATGGCGCAGAGCAAGGCCACGCGCAAGACGATCGGTGAGGTGCCGGATCCGGACACGATCGACGATCTGGATTGAAGGTGCCCCCCATCGAGGATCGGGGCGGGTGTTCGACTGTCGGCGCACCCACTTGGTCCCGCCACGGATGCCGGGTAGCCGATGCGGCGAAATAAAGGAGGAGGGAGCGGCTTCGCCGCGACGGGGGACATTCGCTGCATCGGCTACCCGGCGTCCGTGGCCGCGCGAGATCAGCCGGCCCCTTCCTCTTCCAGCTGCTGGAGCAGGTACAACCGCTGGTAGAGCCCATCGGAAATTCCCATCAACTCCCCATGCGTGCCCAATTCGGCAATCCGACCATGGTTCAACACCACGATGCGGTCGGCGGCACGAATGGTGGAGAGGCGGTGCGCGAT
The DNA here is from genome assembly GCF_003797765.1 of Ramlibacter sp. WS9. Classification (GTDB taxonomy): domain Bacteria; phylum Pseudomonadota; class Gammaproteobacteria; order Burkholderiales; family Burkholderiaceae_C; genus Ramlibacter. Next base: position 194,108 of record NZ_RKMB01000004.1, read on the forward strand.
CGCGACGACAGTGACCTTTCCCCGCAGCGCCGTCAGCGCGCGCTGCACCACCTGCTCCGTCTCGGAATCGATGTGCGAGGTGGCTTCATCGAGGAACAGGATGCGTGGCTCGCCGGCCAGGGCGCGCGCGATGGCCAGCAACTGCTTTTGCCCTACCGACAGGCGCGCGCCGCCCTCGCCCAGCGGCGTGTCGTACCCGCGCTCCAGGCCCATGACGAACTCGTGCGCGCTCGCGGCGCGGGCGGCCGCCTCGACCTGTGCATCGCTCAGCTTGCGGCCCATTGTGATGTTCTCGCGCGCACTGGCCGCCACGAGGAACGGGTCCTGTGGCACCAGGCCGATGGCGTCGCGGAAATGGTCTTCCCCAATCGCATCCACCGGTGTGTCGTCGATGCGAATGGCCCCCGCCGGCGCCGGATAGAAACGCAGCAGCAGAGACAGCAGCGTGCTCTTGCCGCTGCCCGTGTGGCCGACGATGCCGTAAAAGCTCCCCGGCGGTATCTGCAGATTCAGGTCGTGCAGCACGGGCCGGCCCGTGCGATAAGCGAAGTTCAGTTGCTGGATGCTGATCGCGCCCTCCGTCACCCGGCCGTCCGCCGTGGCGATAGGCGTTTCTGCCTCTTTCAGCAGCGCGTGCACGCGCGCCGCCCCGACCATCGCCTGCTGCAACTGTGAAAACTGCATGGTGATCTGGATCAGCGGCTCGACCACGCGCGAGATGTAGCTGATGAAGGCGTAGAGCACGCCGACTTCCAGTGCGCTCAGCGCGGCGCCGTTGCCACGCGCGCCGAACACCGCGATCACCACCGCCAGCAGGATCACGTTCAACAGGTCCAGCACCGGCCGCAGGAGCCATGCGTTGGCGCGCAGCTCGCGCTGACGCGACTGGTAGTGCGCTTCGTTGATGTCGGCAAAGCGGGCCCCGAAACGCTCCGTCGCATTGCCCGCCTGCAGCACCGCCATGCCGGCGATCGACTCCGCCATCTGCGCGTTGAGTTCGCTGCGCAGTTCGCGCGTGCGCGTGACGGCCGGCGCGGAAAGGCGCTGGTACAACGCGACGATCAGCGCCACCGCGGGTACCAAGGTCCCGACGATGAGCATCAACCGCCAGTCCAGCCACAGCATCGCGGCGATGGTGCCGGCCACCACGATCACGCTGTCCAGCATCACGAACAGCACCTGCACATAGAGTGTCTTCACCGCCTCCGTGTCGTTGGTGACGCGGCTGACCAGTTGGCCGGTGATGGCCGTGTCGAAGAAACTCATCGGCAGCCGCAGCACGTGGCCGTAGACGTTCTCGCGAATGCGCCGGACGGACCGCATCGCCAGCCCGGCGAGCCGCACCAGTTGCAGGTAGCGCAGGTAACTGGCGGCCATGCCGGCCAACAGCGCGCCGAGCAGCAGGCCCGCGATCGCAGGAATGTCGGCGTTGTGGGGCAGCAAGTAGCTGTCCAGAAAGAATTTACCGATCAGCGGGCCGAGCGCTTCCAGTCCCGCAGCCAGGATCAGCCAGAGCAAGCCGTGGTTCAGGTGCTTGCGATCGGGCTGCGCAGCGCGCAGCAGCAACGTGGCCGCATCGCTGAACGTGCGACGCACCTCGGCAGGTGCCGAGGGAAGGCCTGGGGTGTCGGCGGCTTCAGCTGGCATCGAGACTCGCCTGCAGTTGCTGGTAGCGCCACTGCCGCGCGTACCAGCCGTTGTGGGCCACCAGCGACGCGTGACTGCCCTGTTCCACCAGATGCCCATCCCGGAGCACGAGGGTGTGGTCTGCATCGGCCACCGCGCTCAGGCGGTGACTGGCGATGATCACGGTGCGTCCGACCCGTGCCTGGCGCAGGTGCGCAAGAATTCGCGCCTCGGTTTCGGTGTCCACTGCCGACAGCGCGTCGTCCAGCAACAGCAATGGCGCGTCCACCAGCAGCGCCCGCGCAATGGCCACGCGCTGGCGCTGTCCGCCCGACAGGGTGACGCCGCGCTCGCCCACCGGCGTTTCATAACCTTGCGGGAGGCGCAGGATGTCGTCGTGGACCGCGGCGAGCTTCGCCGCGTCCTCGATCTGCTCGCGGGTTGCATCGGGCCGCCCCAAGGCGATGTTTTCCGCAACGGACGCCGAGAACAAGAAGGCCTCTTGCGGCACCCACGCTATCGCGCCGCGCAGTGCCGCCAAGGTGTAGTCACGCAGTTCCACGCCGTTCCATTCCAACGTGCCACCGGCGGGCGCGTGATGGCGCAAGAACAGCCGCAACAAGGTGGACTTGCCCGAGCCGGTGGGGCCCACGAGACCCAAGGTGCGGCCCGGTGCCAGTTCCATCGACACGTCATGCAACGCGGGCTTGCCCTGGCCCGGATAGCTGAAGCTCACGCCCCGCACCGCGAGCGGCCCGGGCACCAACGCCGGAACGGTGCCGTGGTCGTCCACGGAAAGCGGCGCATCGAGTACCGGCTGCAACCGGCTCCAGGCGGCCTTGCCGCGCTCCAGCAGCGACAGCACCCAGCCCGCGGCAAACATCGGCCAGATCAATTGCCCCAGGTAGAGGCTGAAGCTCGTCAGTTGGCCGACGGTGAGTTCGCCATGCCACACCAGCCAGCCGCCGACACCCAGCGTCAGCACGGTGGCCGCGCTCAGCGTGAAGCCGACGGCCGGCTCGTACGTGGCTTCCCAGCGCTGCGCGTCGAAGCTGGCGTCGGCCGTGGCGGAGGCCAGGGCGCTGAACTGCGCCTCGCTGCGTGCCTGCAGGCCCAGCGCGCGCACGGTACGCACGCCGGAGAGCGTTTCCTGCACGTGGTCGTTCAGGGCGCCGAAGGTATCGAGCGACAGCCGCCAGGCCTCGTGCACATGGCGCGAGATCCACCAGAAACTCAAAGCCATGAAGGGGAACGGCAAGAGCGCAAAAGCAGCAAGCCGCCAATCCACCCCGAGCGACATCATGGCGACGATCAGCACCAGCGTCAGCGTGCCATCGAAGCCGGCCAGCATGGCTTCACCGGCCGCCATCTCCACGGCGTCGATGTCGTTGGTGCCCATGGCCATCAGGTCACCGGTGCGCTGGCCCTGGAAGAAGTGCGCGCCTTGCAGCGCCAGGCGCGAATACAGGCGTTCGCGCAGTTCGACGCCCAATCGGTAAGCTGCGGCGAACAGCCTCAGGCGCCAGCCCACGCGCAGGAAATACACGGCGATGCCCGCCAGCACCAGCCAGGCCAGCTCCTGGAACAGCGCCGCCCCCACCAATTGGCGCGCGACCAGGCCATCGACGACCTGGCCGATCTGCCGCGGGATCCACACCGTGAGGCAGGCGATACCGGCGAGCATCGCTGCAGCTGAGGCATACGAGGCACTGTGTCGCTGCAGGAACCGGCCGATCAGCCGGTAGAGGCTGATGGTGCTTTCATTCAACTGATCGGCCACACCACCCCGTTGTCGTTCAGGATCGCGTCCAGCGGGACGTCGTGCGGTTCCGGCTCCAGGTCGCCGATGAAACCGTTGGTGAAGCCCAGTCCCACGGTGTAGGGCTTGGGCTGCAACGTCGCCAGCGTGCGGTCATAAAAGCCCCCGCCGTAGCCCAGACGGAAGCCGCCGGGTCCGTAGCCCACGCACGGCACGAACAGCAGCGTCGGCACGATCACCTCGGTGTCTTTGGGCTTGGGAATGCCATAGGCGTCTTCTTCCATGTAACAGCCGGGGAACCATGCGTGGAACTTCAGCGTCTTATGCAGCTTGTCGACCACCGGCAGCCCGATGCGGCGCGGTTGCGGCTCGTCCAGCAGTTCGCCGTCCTCTTTCCAGCGGTGCAGCGCCGGCAGGGGATCGAACTCGCCCTTGATCGGCCAATACGCACCGATCACGATGTCGGGGCGGTTGACCAGCCAGATGCGCATCACCCGCTGCAACAGGTCGCACCGTTCGGTGCGATCCGGCATGTTCAGCCGCTGTTCGACGAGCTCCTTGCGCAAAGCCCTTTTTTCTTGTGACTTGTCCATAATCGCCCAATGAGATTGTTAAGAATTCTGACACTGATCGCGCTTGCGGGCGCGGCGTCCGTGCAAGCCCAGGTCAAAGGTGACGACCTGATCCTCGAGATGCACCAGGCTTACCGCCAGGGCAACCGCCCGCGGCTCGCCCAGTTGCTGCCGCAGGTACGCGGCCACGTGCTGGAGCCGTGGGCCGCCTACTGGGAATTGAAAGCCCGCCTCGATACGGCCCAGCCGCAGGAAGTGCAGGAGTTTTTCACCCGTTACGCCGGCACCTACCAGGAAGATCGGCTCCGCAACGACTGGCTGCTGCTGCTGGGCCAGCGCCGCGACTGGACCAACTTCGAAGCCGAATACCCCAAGTACCGCATGAACGACGACCGCGAGGTGCGTTGTTACGCCCTGCTCGTCGCCCACGTGCGCGAAGGCTCGGCGGCGCCCCCGGCCCATTCCGAAGAAGTGCGGCGCAACTGGCTGGGCCTGCGCGATGCGGACGACGGCTGCACGCTGGCCGCGTCTCGCCTGATCGGTGATACACGGGGTTCGAAGCGCATGACGGCCGACGACGCCTGGCGCAAGGCCCGCCTCGCGACGGAGAACAACCGCCCGCGCGCCGCCGCCACGGCGATCGAGATCGTGGCGCCCGACGCGGTGCCGCAGTTCCTCGAATTGAACAACAGCCCCGCGAAGTACCTCACCAGCCGGGTCGTGGTGGCGTCGAAGGCGCGCAAGGAGATGATGGTGCTGGCGCTGATCAAGCTGGCATCGACCGACCCGGACAACGCGGCCAGCCAGCTCGAAAACAAATGGGGACCCATGCTGTCGCCTGAAGAGCGCAACTGGGTCTGGGGTGTGCTGGGCAAGCAATCGGCGCAGCGCCTGGGCAACGACGCCCTCGACCACTTCGCGAAGGTTTCTCGCGACCAGGACCTCACCGACGACATGCTGGGCTGGAAGGTCCGCGCCGCCTTGCGCTCGGTCCGCGGCACGCAATGGCCCGTGGTGTTGCGCACCGTCAACGCGATGAGCGAGGATGGTCGCGCCGATCCCACCTGGGTCTACTGGAAGGCCCGCGCACTGATGGCACAGGGCGGCGACACCAACAAGGCCGATGCGCAAAAGATGCTGCAGTCCATCGCCTCCGTGCGCGGCTTCTACGAGCAACTGGCCCTGGAAGAGACGGGCCAGAAGATCACGGTGCCAGCCAAGCCCGCGTCGCTCACCCCGGAAGAAAAGGAAGCCGCACGCCTGAACATCGGCCTGAACCGTGCGGTGTACGCGATCGCGTTGACGTTGCGATCCGAAGGCGTGCGTGAATGGAACTACGTCACCAACCTGGCCAAGCCCGGCGGCATGGCCGAGCGCGAGCTGCTGGCCGCCGCGCAGTTCGCGTGCGACCGCGAAATCTGGGACCGCTGCATCAACACCAGCGAGCGCACCAAGGCCGAATTCGACGCCGACCAGCGCTTCCCCATGCCCTTCCGGGAGTCGGTCGTCAAGCGCAGCCGCGAGATCAACCTGGACCCGGCCTATGTGTATGGCCTGATCCGCCAGGAGAGCCGCTTCGTCATGGATGCCCGCTCGCACGTCGGCGCTTCGGGCCTCATGCAGGTGATGCCGGCCACGGCACGCTGGACCGCCCGCAAGATCGGCCTCACCAGCTTCACGCCCGACCAGATCAGCGACCGCGACACCAACATCGCCATCGGCACGGGCTACCTCAAGCTGGTGCTCGACGACTTCTCCGGTTCCATGCCCCTGGCCGCCGCCGCGTACAACGCCGGTCCCAGCCGCCCGCGCAACTGGCGCAACGGCCCCGTGATCGAGGCCGCGGCCTGGGCCGAGAACGTGCCGTTCAACGAGACGCGCGACTATGTGAAGAAGGTACTGTCCAACACCACGCTTTACGCCGCCATTCTGAGCGGCCAGCCGCAGTCGCTCAAGGAGCGCCTGGGCCGCGTCGGGCCGCGCGATGCGGCCCAGCCCGAGCCCAACCGGGACTTGCCCTAGTCTTACTGGAAGGACCGATACGCCGCGCGTTCGGCAAGGTGCGCAAACGAAGCGATTGACGCCGCCCGCATCAATTCGGCGTTTTTTTGTCATCAATCGCCGGCGTCCGTGTCGGTAGCATCCGATCACTTTGAAACAAGGTGCGACATGCTCAAACTCTATATCGGCAACAAGAACTATTCCTCCTGGTCCATGCGTCCGTGGGTGCTGCTCAAGCAGGCGGGCATCCCGTTCCAGGAGGTGATGGTCCGCTTCGATTCGTTCGACGGCGACTCGGCTTTCAAGGACACGCTGCGCCCGATCAGCCCGGTGGGGCGGGTGCCGGTGTTGGTCGATGACGGCTTTGCCGTGTGGGACACGCTGGCGATTGCCGAATACGCGGCCGAGAAGTTTCCAGAGAAGCAGCTCTGGCCGCAGCAGGCGAAAGCGCGTGCCCGGGCGCGCAGCGTATGCGCCGAGATGCACGCCGGCTTCACCGGGTTGCGCAGCAACTGCCCGATGAACATCGAAGCCGCGCTGCCGCAGGCCGGCGCCATCGTCTGGCGCGACAAGCCTGAAGTGCGCGCCGACGTACAGCGCATCGTCGCGATGTGGACCGAACTGCTGGAGCAGAACAAGGGCCCGATGCTTTTTGGCGAATTCTCCATCGCCGATGCCTATTTCGCGCCGGTCTGCATGCGCATCAAGAACTACGCGCTGCCGGTGCCCGGCCACATCACCGACTACATCCGGCGCCTGTGCGCCCTGCCCGGCGTCAAGGCCTGGATCGATGAGGCGCAGGCGGAGAAAACCTTCGTCGATTTTGACGAGCCTTATCGAACTGCGCGATGAGCGTTGAGCCTGCCATTCGCGCGCCTCGGCAATGGGGTCGGGTGCTCACCGCGATGGTCACACCGTTCGACGCGCGGGGCCGGTTGGACCTGGACGCCGCCCGGCGTCTCGCCCGCTGGTTGGCTGAGCGAGGCAACGACGGGTTGGTGCTCGCGGCGACGACGGGTGAGGCGTCCACGCTGTCCGACGCCGAGCGCTGCGACCTGGTCCGCGCGGTTTCCGAAGCGGTAACGATCCCCGTGATCGCCGGCACCGGCAGCAACGACACGCGGCACAGCGTGGAGCTGACGGCGATGGCGCGCGAACTCGGCGCCGCCGGGGTGATCGTGGTCGCGCCCTACTACAGCCGCCCGCCGCAAGCGGGCATCGAGGCGCACTTTCGCGCTGTCGCCGCCGCCACCGACCTGCCCGTCATGATCTACGACGTGCCGCTGCGCACCGGCCGACGCGTCGCACAGGACGTGCTGTTACGGCTGTTCCGCGAGGTGCCCAACATCGTCGCCTTCAAGGATGCGACCGGCGACCCGCCCGCCGCCGCCGCGCTGATCGCACAGGCCGGCGAGCATTTCGACCTGTACTCGGGCGACGACAGCTTCACCCTGCCCTTGCTTGCCGCGGGCGCGGTGGGCATCGTCGGCACCAGCACGCACTGGACCGGCCCGCAGTTCCAGCAGATGTTCGCGGCGTTCGGCCGAGGCGATGTCGTTGAGGCGCGCGCGGTCAACGCACGGCTCATCGACTCCTTCAACTTCATCAACAGCGACACCTCGGTTTTCCCGATGTCCATCAAAGCGATGCTGCGCACGCTGGGCCTGGAGATGGGCGAATGCCGTTTGCCCTTGCCGCCCGCGCCGCCTGAAGTCGAGCAGCAAGCGCGCGGCGTCTGGTCGCGCTTGAACGGCTGAGGCCGGCTCTCCGCGCGGGGCCGTAAACTCGGTCCATGCAAACTTACATGGTCGGCGGCGCGGTGCGGGACGCCCTTCTGGGGCTGCCCGTGAACGACCACGACTGGGTCGTCGTCGGCGCCACGCCGCAGGAGATGATCACCGGCGGCTTCCTGCCGGTCGGCAAGGATTTCCCGGTGTTCCTGCATCCGCAGACGCGCGAGGAATACGCCCTCGCGCGAACCGAACGGAAGACCGCGCGTGGGTACCACGGCTTCGCGTTCCATGCCGAACCCAACGTCACGCTCGAGCAAGACCTGGCCCGGCGCGACCTCACGATCAATGCGATCGCGCAGGACGAAAACGGCAGACTCATCGACCCGTATCACGGCCAGGCCGACCTCAAGAGCCGCGTGCTGCGCCACGTGACCGTGGCCTTTCGCGAAGACCCGGTGCGTATCCTTCGCGTCGCCCGCTTTGCCGCGCGCTTTTCCGGCTTCAGCCTGGCGCCGGAAACGCTGGCCTTGATGCGCGAGATGGTCGAGGCCGGCGAAGTAGACGCGCTGGTGGCCGAGCGGGTATGGCAAGAATTGGCACGCGGCCTCATGGAGAACAAGCCCTCGCGCATGTTCGAGGTGCTGCGCGAATGCGGCGCGCTGACCCGGTTGCTGCCCGAAGTCGAGCGCTTGTGGGGCGTGCCCCAGCGCGCCGAATACCACCCCGAGGTCGACACCGGTGTGCACCTGATGATGGTGCTGGACATGAGCGCGCGTCTGCAAGCTCCGCTGCCGGTGCGCTTCGCGTGCCTCACCCACGACCTGGGCAAGGGCACCACACCGGCCGACATCCTGCCCAAGCACATCGGCCACGAAGAGCGCAGCGTGGAACTGCTCAAAGGCGTGTGCGAACGCCTGCGCGTGCCCACCGAGTGCCGCGAAATCGCCGATGTGGTGGCCCGCGAGCACGGCAACATCCATCGCAGTGAGGAGTTCAACGCCACCGCCGTCGTGCGGCTGCTGGAGCGCTGTGATGCCTTCCGCAAGCCCCAGCGCTTCGAGCAGATCCTGCTGGCCTGCGAATGCGATGCGCGCGGCCGTTTGGGATTGGAGGAGCGCGCCTACCCGCAACGCCCGCGCCTCATGTCGGCTTTGGCGGCGGCCCAGGCCGTACCCACGCACGAGATCGCCGCAAAAGCGCAAGAGCAGAAATTGGACGGTCCCCGCATCGGCGAGATGATCCACAGAGCGCGGATCAGCGCGGTGGCTGCCTGTTTGGGCGAGTAGCGTACCGGCCTATGGCGATGCATGTGTCGTCATTCCCGCGCAGGCGGGAATTCAGTGCATCAGGGCGCCTTGGATCCCCGCCTTCGCGGGGATGACGTAACGCTTGCCGTCAAACCAGCAATGCCAGCGCCGCGTAGTCGCCGACCCGATCCGCCAACCCGGCTTCGACCAATTCGGTGCCCGCAGTCAACGCGGGGAATTTGCCCGCCACCTGCGCTTGCAGTCGCGGCAGCAGGTACGCGCGGTTGTGCCAGAACACGCTGCCGCCCAGGCTGATGCGCTGCAGGTCCAGCGTGGTCACCAGGTTGTAGAGCGCGCGGCCCATGACGCGGCACAACTCGTCGACAGTGGCTTCGGCCTGCCTGTCGCCGGATTGCGCGCGCTGCAGCAGCGCCGCCGCGTCAGCGCCAAAGCGCCGCGCGATGGAGTTGCCGGCGACCAGTCCTTCCACATCGCCGATATTGCCGCAGCCGCACAGCGCATCGTTGTTGTCGGACACGAACATGTGGCCCGCATGGCCCGCGTTGCCGTTCTTGCCACGCAGGATGCGCCCGTCCACGCACAGGCCGACACCGATGCCGGTGCTCCAGGTCACGTAGGCGCAGTGGTCGAAGCCTTCCAGCGCGCCCCAGCGGCGTTCTGCCTCCAGCGCGGCGATGCAATCATTCTCCACCCGCACATGCGCAAAACGTTCGCGCAGCGGCCCCTCGAGCAGCGCCGTCTCCCAGGTGTTGGGCAAGCCGCGCGCCGGGCCGGCCATGCCGCCGCAGATGTTGGGCGCCGCGACTTCCACCAACCCGCCGCGAATGACGAACGGCCCGCACGAAGAAACGCCCGCCCGTTCCACCGATGCCGGCGCAACGCCCGCCTCGGCGCATGCTTCATCGACCATCCGCATGACCTGGTGGGCCAGCGCGTCGTTGTCGCCCGTCTTGGCGGTGGGTTCGCTGCGGCGGGCGATCAATTCGAGGCCGGCGCCGCTGTTCAGGCTCACGGCCACCTTGGTGCCGCCAATGTCGATGCAGGCTTTCATGCGCAAGACCCGGTCAGAAGAATTTGGAGATCAACGCCACCGCCAGGCTCAGCAGGATGGTGGTGGTGAGCGGGATGAACCACTCGCGCCCGAAGGCCCGGAAGCGCAGGTCGCCGGGCAGCTTGCCGAAGCCCATGCGCTGCAGCAACGGGCTGAACCAGTTGATGAGCATCAGGGCGAGAAAGACGACGATGACCCAGCGAATCATCCCGCGAGTGTAGGAGGTTTGCCGGCCCGCGCGTTTCGTACCGCGGTCAATCCCGCACCGGTGTCCACTTCACATCGCTGCCGGCCGACGCGATCGCCGCCTCGATGAAACGCACGCCGCGCGCGCCCTCTTCCACGGTGGGGTAGTCGGCATCCAGCGGATCGGCAGGGACGCCATTCGCACGGGCGCGGATGGCGCCGGCCACGCCCAGGTAAACATTCGCAAAAGCCTCGATGAAGCCTTCCGGGTGCCCGGACGGCAGGCGGCTCGCGCGCTTAGCTGCTTCATGCAGCCAGGGAGAGCCGCGCGTCAGCAGGCGCGGCGGGCCGTCCTGCGGGCTGTGCAAGAGGCGGCTGGGCTGCTCCTGCCACCACTCGAGTGAACCCTGGGTGCCGGAGACGCGCAAGCGAAACCCGTTTTCCACGCCTGTGTTGATCTGCGACGCAACCAGCACCGCGCGCGCGCCGCCCGAAAGGCGCAGCAGCACGTTGGCATCGTCGTCGAGCGTGCGGCCGGGAACGAAAGCGCTCAGGTCGGCGCACAGCGCCTCCACCCGCAGCCCCGTCACAGTTGTCAGCAGGTTTTCCGCATGCGATCCGATGTCGCCGATGGCGCCCGCGCCGCCGCTTCGCGCCGGGTCCGCGCGCCACTGTGCCTGCTTGTTGCCTTCGGCCTCGAGCTTCGTCGCAAGCCATCCCTGGTTGTATTCGACCACCACCTTGCGGATGGTGCCGAGCTCGCCCGCGCGCACCATCTCCCGCGCTTGCCGCACCATCGGGTAGCCGGTGTAGTTGTAGGTGACGCCGAACACGGTACCGCGCGCGCGCACCGCCCTCACCAGCGCGCCGGCCTGGGCGGCCGTGTGCACCAGCGGCTTGTCGCAGACCACGTGAAAGCCGGCGTCGACGAACGCCTTGGCCACGGGGTAATGCACGTCGTTGGGCGCGACGATGGAAACGAAGTCGATGCGGTCGCCCGGGTCTCGCTGCAGTTCGTCGGCCAGAAGTTCCTGCCAGGAGCCGTGATTGCGCTCATCGGGCAACAGCAGTTCGCGGCCCGACGCCTTGGCCTTGTCGGGCGTGGACGAGAGCGCGCCCGCCACCAGTTCCATCTGGCCATCGAGGGCCATGGCCTTGCGGTGCACGGTTCCGATGAAAGCGCCCTGGCCGCCGCCGACCATGGCGTAGCGGAGTTTGCGTGCAGGCACTGTCATGCGCGATCCTTGGCAAATGCGGCATCGAAAGCGCCGGCCGCGGGCTTGAAATCCAGCCGGCGGCAGAAGGCCGCGCTTTCGGTGGCGCCGTGGACGCGGTCCATGCGGCTGTCTTCCCACTCCACCGAGAGCGGGCCGGCATAGCCGATGTCGTTGAGCGCGACGATGATGGATTCGAAGTCCACCATGCCGCGGCCGACGCTGCGGAAATCCCAGAAACGGCGCGCGTCGCCAAAACTCGTGTGGCCGCCGAAGACGCCCACGGTGCCGTCGCCGCGGCCCCACCACACGTCCTTCATGTGCGCGTTGTGGATGCGGCCGGAAAAGGTGCGAAGGAACTTCACGTAGTCCACGCCCTGGTAGGCCAGGTGACTCGGGTCGAAGTTGAAGCCGAAGCGGCGGTGGCCATGCACGGCTTCGATCGCACGCTGCGCCGAGGCGATGTCGAAGGCGATTTCGGTCGGATGAACTTCGAGCGCGAAATTGATGTCGTTGCTGTCGAAGGTGTCGAGGATGGGGCCGAAGCGTTCGCCGAAATCGGCGAAGCCCGCGTCCCAGAATTCCTGGGTCGTCGGTGGGAAGGCGTAAGTCGCGTGCCAGATCGAAGAGCCGGTAAAGCCCGTCACGGTCTTGACGCCGAATTTCGCCGCGGCCTTCGCGGTGTCGGCGAGTTCGCGGGCGGCCCGGCGGCGCACGCCTTCCGGGTCGCCATCGCCCCACACGTGATCAGGCAGGATGGATTTGTGCCGTGCGTCGATGAGGTCGCACACCGCCTGGCCCACCAGGTGATTGCCGATGGCGAGCGAGGTGAGGCCATGCTCTTTCAGCAATGCCCACTTGTCCCGCACATAAGCGTCGCTCGCGAGCGCTTCCTGCACGTTGAAGTGGTCGCCCCAGCAAGCCAGCTCCAGGCCGTCATAGCCCATGCGCTTGGCAAGCGGCGCGAGTTCGGCAAGCGATAGGTCAGCCCACTGGCCGGTGAAGAGGGTGACGGGACGAGGCATCGAAGACTCCTGCATTCAAACCGCTAGCGGCACCTGTCGCGCGGAATAACATGAAGCGCGACAACCTTTGCGGAGAGGATCCGGCTCCGCCGGTCCTCCTCGCACTGTTCAGACCACTCGGAGATCGCGTAGCGATTTCCGAGTGAGGGTTTAGAACGGCGAATTAGGGAAGTAGAAGTCCTTCGCGTTCGCCTTCGTGATCAGCACCGACGGGATGATGTTGTTCGCAGGCAGCTTCTGGCCTTTCAGGCGCGCCTCGCCGGTCATCTTGATGGCGTCGTACATGAACTTGGGCGAGTATGAAACGTTGGCCTGGATCAGCGGGTCGCTGCCGTCCATCAGCGTCTTGATCGCGCCCTTGGCACCGGCCCCGCCGAACACCAGCTTGATGTCCTTGCGCTTGGCCTGCTCGATGGCCTTCAACACGCCCACGGCCATGTCGTCGTCGGCCGCCCAGATAGCGTCGATCTCCTTGAAGCGCGTCAGGTAGTCCTGCGTCACCTTGAAGGCGTCGTCCCGGTTCCAGTTGCCGTGCTTGGCGTCCAGCAGCTTGATGTTGGGGTGGTTTTTCATCACGGCGTTGAAGGCGTCCATGCGCTCGTTGTCGAGCGTGGTCGGGATGCCGCGCAGCGCCACGATATTGCCCTTGCCGTTCAAAGCCTTGGCGATGTACTCGGCCGGAATCTTGCCGAAAGCGGTGTTGTCACCGGACACATACGCGTCCTGCGCGGTGGTATCGGTAAGGCCGCGGTCGACCACCGTCACGTAGATGCCCTTGGCCTTCACGGCTGCGACCGGTTTGGTCAGTGCCGCCGACTCGAAGGGAAACACCACCAGCGACGTGATCTTGCTCACAGTCACCAGGTCCTGCAACTGATTGGCCTGCTCGGACGCATTGGCGGCCGTCTTCACGATCACCTGCATGCCGGGGTTGGCCTTCTCCAGGTCCTTCTTGGCCTCGTTGGCCCAATACACGGCGCCGGCCATGAAGCTGTGCGTCGCAGCGGGCATGGACACGCCCAGCACTTCCTTCTTGGCCTGCGCCCACGCCGGCGCCGCGGCCAGCACAGCTGCCAGTGCGGTGGCGCCCAGCGCCAGCCTGCGGTTCAACTTCGTCATGCTTGTCTCCTTGGGTTGATGGTGGCCGAACGGCCTGTTGCTACTGCCTGATCCTCATCGCCGCCCCCGCTGCAGGAAGGCGACGATGATGATGACGAACCCCTGCACCGCCGCGTTCAGGTACACGCTGATGATGCTGGTGAGGTTGAGGATGTTGCTGATGACCGAGAGCAGGATCGCGCCGACCACCGTGCCGGTGATGCTGCCCGCACCGCCCTTCAGCGCCGTACCGCCGACGATCACGGCCGCAATCGCTTCCAGTTCCCACAGGAGGCCGGTGGTGGGCGATGCGGAACCGAGCCGTGGCACGTAGAGCAAGGTCGCGATGCCCACGCACAACCCGAGCAGCATGTAGGTGATGATCTTCACGCGGTCCACGTCGACCGCGGCATAGCGGGCGACCTGCTCGTTGGAGCCGATGGCCTGAACGTAGCGGCCGTAGGCCGTGCGGTTCAGGATCAACCCGCCGGCCAGCGCAACGACGATGAACACCCACACCGGGTACGGCACGCCCGCGAGGCTTCCGTAGTAGACCGGGCTGTAGACATCGGAGAGCTTGTTGTCGAGTGTGATCGCGCCGCCGTTGGCAAAGTACGTGAGGTACGCGCGGAAGATGCCCAGCGTGCCCAGCGTCACGATGAAGGGCTCGATCCGCCCCTTGGTGATCAACAGGCCATGCGCCATGCCGAAGCCCGCACCCAGCGCCAATGCCAGCACCATGCCCAGCACCACCACGAGCACGGGCGAACCGATCAACCCACCGCCCCAGTTCATCACCAGGATCACGCAGCCCGCGATCAGCGCCGCCATCGAACCCACCGACAAATCGATGCCGCCCGAGATGATGACGAAGCACATGCCCACCGCGATGATGCCGATGAAGGCGGTGCGGGTCAGCACGTTCAACGCGTTATCGAGCGTGGCGAATTCGCCGTTGAGCATGGTTCCCGCCATGCACAGCAGCGCCAGGCCGAGCAGCGGGCCGAAGCCGTGCAGCCGCCCCCAGAGCGCGGCCGCGCGAGCGCCGGTGGTTTCAGCGTGTACCGGTGGCATGGGCGATGAGCTCCTCTTCGGTCAATTGGTCTTCGGTCAGGCTGGCGGTGATGCGCCCCGCGCGCATCACGACGACGCGGTGGCACAGGCCGATCAGTTCCACCAGCTCCGACGAGATCACCACGACGGCGAGCCCTTCGCGCGCCAGCCGCTGGATCAGGAAATAGATGTCGCGCTTGGCGCCCACGTCGACGCCGCGCGTAGGCTCGTCGAGCACCACGACGCGTGGCTTCGGGTCGAGCACCTTGGCCAGCGCCAGCTTCTGCTGGTTGCCGCCCGACAGCGAAGACGCCCGCTGCCGCAAGTCGCCGGTGCGGATGCCGAAGGATTGCACCGCCTCCGCCAGCGCCGCATCTTCACGGGCGGGGTCGAGCCAGGGCTGCGCATAGCGCCGCAGGTTCATCAGTGTCAGGTTCTCGCGCAGCCCGAAGTGGACGTGCAGGCCCTTGCCCTTGCGGTCTTCGCTGAGGTAAGTGATGCCGTGCCGCGCTGCGTCGCGCGGGCTGCGCAAATGCAGGCGCATGCCTTCGATTTCCACCTGGCCTTCGGCGGGGCGCAGGCCCAGCAGGCCCTCGAACAATTCGGTGCGGCCGGCGCCGACCAGTCCGGCAAAGCCCAGGATCTCGCCGCCGCGCACTTCGAAAGCGATGTCCTCGGCCCAGCCCGGAACACTCATGCCTTCCACGCGCAGCAGCGGCGGCGCCTGCGGCGCGGCTTCCTTGGGCGGGAACAGGTCCGACAGTTCGCGGCCCACCATCAAGTTGGCCATCTCGTGACGGGTCAACGACGCGGTCGGCTGGCGGACGACGAAGCGTCCATCGCGCATCACGATCACCTCGTCGGTCACGCGCTCCACCTCGTCGAGCTTGTGCGAGATGTAGATCAACGTCACGCCCTCTGACTTCAAGCGTGCCATCAGCTCGAACAGGCGGCTGGTTTCGCCGGGCGTCAGCGTGGCCGTCGGCTCGTCCATGATCAAGAGGCGCGCCTTGCGCACCAGCGCTTTCGCGATCTCGACCAACTGCTTTTCGGCGACGATCAGCTGGCGCACGCGCGTGCCGGGGCTTGACTGCAAGCCGACTTGCCGCAGCGCGTCGGCCGTCATGGCATCCATCGCCGCGTCGTCCAGCCGCCAGCCCTTCTTCACCTCGTGTCCAAGGAAGATGTTCTGGGCGATGGTCAGGTCTTCCGCCAGGTTGAACTCCTGGTGGATGAGGACGATGCCGCGGGCCTCGGCCTCGCGCGAGTTCTTGAAGCGCACGGGCTCGCCGTCGACCCGAACCTCGCCGCCATCGTGCTGCAGGTAGCCCGAGAGGATCTTCATCAACGTCGACTTGCCCGCGCCGTTCTCCCCCAGCAGGCCGTAGACGCGCCCCGGCTCGATGCTGAAGCTGACACCGTGCAGCACGCGCACGGTTCCGAAGTCCTTGACGACGCCATCGAATTCGACGGCGAGGCTCATCAGGTTACCTCCGCGCTATGCGCTGCGGTGCTATTCGCCTCGGGAGCGGCCCAGCGGCTCATGGCTTCGCCCCTTGCAGCCGCAGTGATTCCTGCATCGCCAAAGCGCCGGCGCCGATCAAGCCCCCGCGGCCACCGAGCGGCGTGTATTGAATCTCCAGATGGCGCGTTGAGAGCGCGAGCGAGCGGTGGTACACGCTCTGACGCACCGAGGCGAGAAACAGCGGGCCGATCTGAGTCACGCCGCCGCCGATGAACACGTGCGAGGGATTGAAAAAGTTGACGACGGCCGCCAGCATCTGCCCGATCAGGCTGCCCGCGTGCTGGATGATGGCGTTGGCCGTGGCGTCGCCGTTGCGGCTGGCCTGGCCCACGTCTTCGGCCGTGAGCTTGCCGTTTTGCGCCAGCAGTTCAGCCAGGGTCGCGCTCTCTCCGCTTTGCGCCGCTTCCATCGCCCTGCGCGAGATCGCCGGCGCCGCGGCCATCGCCTCGACGCAGCCGGTGTTGCCGCAATGGCAGCGCGGACCGTTCTGGTCGACGCAGATGTGGCCGACGTCGCCGGCCGATCCGTTCGCGCCGCGATAGATCTCGCCATGGCAGACGATGCCGCAGCCGATGCCCGTGCCCACCTTGATCACCATGAAGTTCTGCAGCCCACGCTGCAGACGCCAGAGTTCGCCGAGCGCCATCAGGTTGACGTCGTTGTCCACGAACACCGGCGCGGTGAAGGCTTCCGCAAGGTAGTCGCGGATGGAGAAGCTGTCCCAATCCGGCATCAGCGGCGGGTTGACCAACTGCGCGGTTTCGAAGTCCACCGGCCCGGGCACGCCCATGCCGATGCCGATCACCTGCTTGGGCGACATGCCGCATCCGACCAGCAGTTCGCGCGTCAGCTCGCGCACCCGCGCCAGCACGACGCCGGGCCCGACGCGCACGTCTGCATCTTCGGAGTGGCGAGCCAGCACACGCAGGTCGGGCGTCATCACCGCCACGTCGAGGCTGGTGGCGCCGAGGTCCACGCCGATGACCACGCCCAGGCCTTGTGCGAGCTGCAGTGTTTCAGGACGGCGGCCGCCGGAAGATGGGCGCAGGCCGGTTTCGACCAACAGACCCTGTTCGATGAGGCCGGCGGCCAATGCGTTGACCTTGCTCTTGGAGCAGTCGAGGCGGTCGGCCAGCATGTGGCGCGAGCTGTCCGCCGACCAGAAAACGGTCTGCAGCAACTCCATTTCCGAGGCGGAAAGCTGGTCCCAGCGTGGCACGCGGTGTCTCCAATCCCAGCTTTGGCGCTGGTTCGGAACGGATGCTAGGACCAGAACTTCAGCTAGACAAGCGTGAACTTAGGATATTCTCCGGCCGAAGTTCGCGTGAGACTGGCGCAACGATCAATGAAACGGGAACTTAAAGCCTCAATCACAGGCGATCCGTTCGATCGCCTTCGGCAAAGCCCACGGCGTTCCAGAAGGCGCCCTTGTGAAAGCCGATCACCTTGAACAGCTCGCCCATCTCGTGTTCGGCCAGCAGCCGCTGGGCGGCAATGCGTTCAGGCAATGCCGCATCCGCGAGCATCGGCACCAGCCCGCAATTGATGAGAAACCGCGCCTGGCTGGTGTAGCCGAGCGTTGGCAGGCCCGCCTCTTGCGCCGCCAGCGCGAGCCCGGTGAAGTTCACGTGCGCCGTGATGTCCTTCAAGCCGATCTCCGATAGCGGGTTCGTGTCCGCTTGATGCCCGCGATGGCACATCACCGTGCCCATGTGGCGCTGAGGGTGGTAATACTCCGACTCGGCAAAGCCGTAGTCGATGAAGAACGCGGCACCCTGCTCCAGCCGGTCCGCCAGCGTGCGAATGAAAGCTTCCGCCTGCGGATGGATCTCGGTCAGGTAGTCGTGCGTGCGTTCGATCTCGACCGGCGGGCGCAGGTCGGTCGCGCGGTCCTGCCACGACAAGGTGTCACCTGCTGCCGCCACGCCGCGCTCGTGCCACGCGCCAGCGGTACGAACCAGCAGCTTCACCGGCATGGCGTCGAGCACTTCGTTGCCCACGATCACGCCGCGAATCGTTTCCGGCAGCTCCGCCACCCACTGGACCTTGCCCGCGAAACCGGCGAGCAGCTCGCGCTGGCGCTCGCGCAAGCTGCCCGACAAGTCGACGATGGTGTAGCGCCTGACCTGGTCGCCCAGCGCCTGCAGCAACTGCAGGGCGAGCGCGCCGGAACCCGCGCCGAATTCCCACACCTCGTCGGTGCCGGTCGTGCGCAGCGCGTCGGCCACCTGCACCGAAAGCGCCTGGCCGAACAGCGGACTCATCTCGGGCGCAGTGACGAAGTCGCTGCCCGAAGAAGGCATCTGGCCGAACTTGCGGGTGTCGTTGGCGTAATAGCCCAGGCCCGGCGCATAGAGGGCCAGGGCCATGAACCGGTCGAAGGGAAGCCATCCGCCGGCGCGGCCGATGGCCGCTTCCACCAGCGCCTGCAGGGCCCTCGTTAAACTCTTTGCTTCTGTCGTCACATTGAGGATTGTCCCCGAATGAGCGATTCGCCCCGTCCGCGCACCGTGCTGGTCACCGGCTCCGCCAAGCGGCTGGGCCGCGAGGTCGCGTTGGCGCTGGCCGCCGCGGGCTGGCAGGTGGCCGTGCACTACCGGGGTTCGGCCGCCGAGGCGGCGCAGACGGTCGTGGATTGCAAGAGGGTCGCCGCCGCGGGTGCAGGGGTGCAAGCCTTCGAGGCCGACTTGCAGGACGAAGCCCAGGCGCGCGCCTTGCTGCCGCGCGTGATCCAGCACTTGGGTGATGTGGACGCGATCGTCAACAACGCTTCGATGTTCGAGCACGACACCGCAAAGAGCTTCGGCTACGACAGCCTCGTCGCCCACATCCGCAGCAACGCGGGGGCGCCCATCCTGCTCGCGCAAGCGCTGCATCAGCACGTGGTTTCGCGCGGCGATGCCGCGCCCGCGCGTGATGCGGTGGTCGTCAACATGCTGGACCAGAAGTTGTGGAACCAGAACCCCGACTTCCTGAGCTACACCCTGTCGAAGGCGGCGCTGGAAGCGGCCAACACTATGCTGGCCATCGCGCTCGCGCCGCAGGTGCGCGTGGTCGGCGTGGCGCCGGGCCTGACGATCACCAGCCACCTGCTGTCGCCCGAGAAGTTCAAACAGCTGCATCAGCTGTCACCGCTGGGCCGCTCATCGACGCCGCAAGACGTGGTGTCGGCCGTGAAGTTCGCGCTGGACAACCGGTCGATCACCGGCACCACGCTGCTGGTCGACGGCGGCCAGCACCTGATGAAGTTCGACCGCGATTTTTCACTCATGTGACTTTGTGGGTCAGATCACGAATTTGCAAAGCAAATTGTGCTCTGACCCCAACTGACTAGGATTCTCGATGACCAAGGCCGGCAACCAGACCCTCACCCTCACCGGGCTGCGCTTCACGGCCAACCTGGGCATCCTCGACCACGAGAAGACCAGCCCGCAGCCCATCATGGTGGACGCCGAGCTGAACCTCGGCCCGCAGCCGCTCTTGCCGCGCGACGACGACATCGGCCACGTGCTCGATTACCGCAAGGTGCGCCGCATCATCATCGACGAGTGCACCGCAGAGCATGTCAACTTGCTGGAAAGCTTGATCGGCAAGTTGGCGCACCGGCTGATGCAGCTGCCGGGCGTGCTGGGCGTGCGAGTGCGGATCGCGAAGCTGGAAATCTTCGAGGATTGCGAAGTCGCGATTCGGGTCGAGACGGGGCTCTGGTGATTGGGCGTGTTGCCGCTCCTTTGCGACGAGGCTTGCGGGCTGCGATACTGCAAAACCTCCGGATAGGCATTTCAACGAACCTACCCGAATTGACCGCAGGCAGGCATCCTCTTCACATCGGCAGCCGGGCAGCCGAACGCAATTGAATTGAGCCGATGATCGACCAACCCGACCACGTCCGCGCCGAGCAAGCATCGCGGATGCTGACCACCCTTCTCGCCACAGAGCCATTCCAGGCGGACCGGGTAAAACAGTGCATCGGCCTCCATGGGCGCCGTCATCTGCTCAAGATTGTGCCGGACGCATCAGAGTTACTTGAGCCAGTGGTTGTCCGAAAGATGCTTCGCCGGCTTGTCGGCGTTTGCGTTTTTCCGGATCAACTTTGCACGATTGGCTTGTCAATAATCGAACTTCCGAACGCATTCGAACGCTACCTGGGTTTGGTCACCAGCACCTTTGCCGATGTGATCGGACTTGAGTATCCGGACACGACCACAGCAATTTTGACGCAGAAGTTGGCTGATCTTGATCCGCAAAGCCCATGGGTTGACGTGCTGACATCCATAGTCGCTCACCTAAAATCCAACCGCATCTGGGATGGTCTGCCTGAGTGCAAAGAACTCGACCTCAGCGCTGAAGCGGCGGCGACTTATAGGTCACACCGGAGGCGAGAACAGCGCGAGATTCACGAGGCCGCAGAACAGAAATCCGTGTTTGCACAGCTCTCTTTGCAGCTGCATTTGAAGTATGGCCGGTCAATCGCCACGCGCATGGGTGAACGTTTCGGCGCTGTTACGGAACTACAGCACCATTCGATTCAAATCGAGCTGCCGCGCTCGGAGCGAGTCGATCCCCTCGCAGGGCAATTGCGTAGGCTTACCTTCATTCAGGACGGTGACACGTGAGCTACGCCCTAGTTCTGCAGGAATACCTTGCCCAGCTCAAAGAATCAGGAGAGCTTGATGAATTGCTACCGACGCTGTTGAGCGCAATGGGCTTCGAGATGCTCACGAAGCCCCAGGTCGGCGTGCGTCAATATGGAAGTGACTTGCCAGCCGTAGGGGTGGACGAGGACGGCTCGAAAAAACTGTTTGTCTTTGTGATCAAGTGCGGGGACATTGGCCGTCACAACTGGGAAATGGGAAAGCAGGCAGTACGCCCGTCGATTAACGAGTTAGCTGATGTCTGGTTTCGCACGCATGTTCCGGCTGAGTTTATGGCTCTGCCTCGCAAAGTGGTGCTAGTCACGAACGGGGAAATCAAGCAAGAACTCACTCAAAACTGGACGGGGTTTCAGGCTGACTGGCACGGTGCGATGCGTGGTGAGTTGACCTTCTGGGGGACTTCCAGGCTGGTCAAGCTCATCGAGGAGCATCTTTTCGACGAGTTTCTTTTCACGGCGGAGGCCAAGTCGCTGCTGCGTCGAGCATTAGCCACCCTCGACGAGCCTGAAGCTTCGGTGGCGAAGTTTGCCGAGTTCGCGGTCGCGACCTTCGACAAAGCTCGCGGTGCGAAGCCCAAACTCGCGCGCAGCGCGGCTCGTCTTGTGGCAGTGGGATTGGCTATCTACGTCAAGTGGTCCACCTTCGAGGCTAACCTGAGGCCCGCCCTTCTCGCGACTGAACGCACATACCTACTTATGTGGAATTTCCTGCGCGGGAATTCTCTCCAGCAAGACAATGAGGCATTGCGATCACTTTCTCATGTCCATGCGGAGCTCGCCAGGATCGGCTTTGAATGGTGGGGTAAGTTCGTTCCCTATTACCGGACTGAAGGAGCGTTTGCGGCGCGATCCCCGGACGCGATATTCACAAACATGCATGTATTCGAGCACATCGGAATTCTGTCGCTTCAGGGGTTGATGTGGGCTGATCTTGCATCTCGCGACGCGAAGGCGGGTGAGTCCGCTGAACTCATGGCAAAGGAATTGGCCTCGCTGCTTGACTCGCACACGATCAGCTGTACACCAGCATTTGATCACCAGACCATCGATATCCTGTTGGGCATGATTCTCCTGGCGCGCACTGGTCGGCGCGCGGAAGCCATCGCTTGGCTGAAGGAACTCATTCGCGGGGTGAAGTTCGCGCGCCAGATCGGCCGATATGCGCCTTGCTCTTCAGACGCGCTAGAAGATTTGATTGCGATGAGGCTTGCGCGCGACCTGAGCGTCGAGAAGATGACGGAGACATCAATTCTTCTGCCTGCCATCGCCTTGCTGTGTGCGGCTATGGAACAGCCCGAGCTGTACGCGGCGCTACTAGAGCACGTTGTGCCACGCTTCGAGGGAACCACCCTACAGGTTTGGCACCCCGATGCAACCTACGAGGACCGGCTAGACTGTCGTGAAGATCTGCCCTGGACGTATGGTATATCTGAGGCCCCCTATCCGCTACCGGACTCGTTTGAAGAGTTCAAGAGGCTCGTTGGACTACGACCCGCAGGGGCACCGGACGATACGCATTTCGACTTTGCAAAGCACGGGCTCACGTGGTTACCACTCATCGCCAGCAGGACCTATCGCGGCCCAATACCTACCTGGTTTGTGCTGCAGGCAGCGATCGATAGGTCAGGGACAGTGGGAGGGGGGTCGGTGCCCCCAAACGCGGCACCAGCGAAGAGAGGCCGGAAAGGCAAGCCGGCACACTAGACCTTGAAGTGGCTCTCGAGGCTCCGGTACAGCCCCTCGAATCGCTCCGTCCGTTCCAGCATCCGCGCACGTTCCGCGCTCCGCGGTTCGAACTCGTCCACCACCTCGAGCGGCCGAAAGATGTGCGCAGCCCCATCCGGCTCGCACGCCAACCAGGCCAGCCGTGCCGCACCGAGCGAAGGCCCCACCTCCGCATCCGCATGCCGCACGACATTCAAGCCGGTCGCGTCAGCCATCATCTGCGCCCAGTACGCGTTGCGCGAACCGCCGCCGATCAGGCTCACGCGCTCGAGGCCGGGTTGCACCGCCTGCAGCGCGGCAATCCCCTGCGCCATGCCCAGGCACACACCTTCCAGCGTGGCGTTCACCATGTCCTCGCGCTGCGTGCCCGCGTGCATGCCGAAGAACACCGCTTTTGCGTGCGGGTTGTTGTGCGGCGTGCGTTCGCCGCTGAGATAAGGCAGGAACAGCGGCGTGTCATCGCGCAGACCCCGCTGCTCGGCTTGCGCGAGCAGTGCTCCCACATCGCGTTCGCCAAGTAGCCCGGCGGTGAATTCCAGACACGATGCCGCCGAGAGCATCACGGACATGAGGTGCCAGGACCGCGGCAGCGCATGGCAGAAGCTGTGCACGGCCTGCTGTGGGTTCGCGACGAACGCACCTGTGGCCACGAAGACCACGCCGGATGTTCCGAGCGACATCATGGCATCGCCAGAGTTCACCACGCCTGCGCCCAGCGCGCCGGCGGCGTTGTCGCTCGCGCCGGCAACCACCGGGATCTCGCGCAGGCCCCAGCGCTGCGCCAACTCGGGCAGCAGCGTGCCGGTCACCTCCGGGCCCTCGTGCAACCGGGGCATGTGTCCGGTCGACAAGCCGCATGCCGACAGAAGTTCGTCGCTCCATTCGCGCTTGCCCACGTCGAGCCACATCGTTCCGGCCGCATCGGACAGGTCGGTTGCATAGTCGCCGGTCATCCGCCAGCGCAGCCAGTCCTTGGGCAACAGAACACGGCGCACGCGGTCGAAGAGCCTCGGCTCGTGCTTCGCGACCCACAGCAGCTTTGGCGCCGTGAAACCCGGCATCATCAGGTTGCCGGTGATCTCGCGTGAGCGCGGCACGGCCTGTTCCAACGCCGTGCATTCCGCCGCGGCCCGGCCGTCATTCCAGAGAATGGCGGGCCGCAGAACTTCGTCGAACTCGTCGAGCAGTGTGGCGCCGTGCATCTGGCCGGTGAGGCCGATGGCTTCGATCTGGCCGGCCGTGACGCCGCCACGCCGCAGTTCCTCCAGCGCCGCCCCCACCGCAGCGTCGCACGCGCGCCACCACTCGGCGGGGTTCTGCTCACGCCATAGCGGCTGCGGCGCATCCACAGCGAGCGGCGCGGAGCCGCTGGCCAACAAGCGGTGGCTGCGGTCCAGCACAACCGCCTTGACACTGGACGTGCCGAGGTCAATGCCCAGGAACATCGGTCAGCCCTCGAACGGCGTCCACTTGGCCGATCTGGCCGCGGACTGCACCACCTTCTCGATGAACCGCACCCCGCGCGCGCCGTCTTCCAGGCGCGGATAGTCGGCGTCCAATGGGTCCGGCGTGTGACCCGCCTGCACGGCGCGGATGTGCCCGGCCACACCCAGGTACACATTGGCGAAGGCCTCGATGAAAGCCTCCGGATGTCCCGTGGGCAGGCGCGTCGCGCGTCGCGCCGCCTCGCCAAGCCACGGCGAGCCGCGCGTGAGCACGCGCAGCGGCCCGTCGATGGGCGCGTGCATCAGCCGGTTGGGTTCTTCCTGGTGCCAATCCAGCGTGCCGCTGGTGCCGAACACGCGCAGCCGCAAATCGTTCTCGCATCCCACTTCGATCTGCGATGCGATCAGCACCCCCTTGGCGCCGTTCTTGAATCGCAGCAAAACATTGCCGTCGTCGTCGAGGCGCCGCCCCGGCACGAAGACCGTGAGATCCGCGCAGATGCTTTCCAGCTCCAGGCCCGTCACGGTCGCCACCAGATTCTCCGCGTGCGAGCCGATGTCGCCGATCGCGCCGGCCAGGCCGCTGCGCGCCGGGTCCGTTCGCCAATCAGCCTGCTTCTGGCCGCTGGCTTCGAGATGCGTCGCCAGCCAGCCCTGGTTGTATTCGACGATGACCTTCCGCACCGTGCCGATCGCGCCGCGCGCCACCATGTCGCGGGCTTCGCGCACCATCGGATAACCCGTGTAGTTGTAGGTCACACCGAAGATGGAGCCGCTGCGCCCGACGATCCGCATGAGTTCCGCCGCCTCCTCGCTGGAATGCACCAGCGGCTTGTCGCACACCACGTGGATGCCCGCGTCCGCAAACGCGCGCGCGACCGGAAAGTGCATGTGGTTGGGCGTGACGATGGAGACGAAATCGATGCGATCGTCCTTGCCGCGCCGCAGTTCGTCCGCCAACAGGTCTTCCCACCGGCCATGATTGCGGTCATCGCTCAGGCCAAGGTCGCGGCCGGAGGCACGCGCGCGATCCGCGTCGGACGACAGCGCGCCGGCCACCAACTCCATCTGCCCGTCCAGTGCCATGGCCTTGCGGTGCACGGCGCCGATGAAAGCGCCCTGCCCGCCGCCCACCATTGCATACCGCAACCGTTTCATGAGCCCGCCATCCCGCCCTGTTTGGCTTTGTCGAACACCGCGTCGAACGCACCCGTGGCGGGCTTGAAGTCCAGCCGCTTGCTGTAGGCGGCGCTCTCCGTCGCGCCATGCACGCGGTCCATGCGGCTGTCTTCCCACTCCACGCTCAAGGGCCCGTCGTAGCCGATGTCGTTGAGCGCGACGATGATGGATTCGAAGTCGATTTGCCCACGCCCCACGCTGCGGAAATCCCAATTTCGGCGCGCGTCGCCGAAGCTGGTGTGGCCGCCGAAGACGCCCACGGTGCCGTCGCCGCGGCCCCACCACACGTCCTTCATGTGCACGTGATAGATGCGGTCATGGAACGTCCGGATGAACTTGACGTAGTCCACGCCCTGGTAGCCCAGGTGGCTCGGGTCGAAGTTGAACCCGAAGCGCTTGTGCCCGCCCACGGCCGCGATGGCCCGCTGCGCCGAAGCGATGTCGAACGCGATCTCCGTTGGGTGCACCTCCAGGCCGAAGTTCACGCCGCACTGCTCGAACACGTCGAGGATGGGCTTCCAGCGGTTCGCGAAATCCTCGAAGCCCTTGTCCCAATACGCCTGCGTGGTCGGCGGAAAAGCGTAGAGCGAATGCCAGATGGACGAGCCGGTGAAACCCGTCACCACCTTCACGCCCAGTTTGGCAGCGGCACGCGCGGTGTCCTGCATCTCCCGCGCCGCGCGCTGCCGCACGCCTTCCGGATCGCCATCGCCCCACACCCTTTCGGGAAGGATGGCCTTGTGGCGCTCGTCGATCAGGTCGCACACCGCCTGGCCCACCAGGTGGTTGCCGATGGCGAGACAGCGCAAGCCGTGCTGCTCGAGCACGCCCCGCAGGTCTTGCACATAGCGGTCGTTCGACAGTGCCTCTTGCACGTCGAAGTGGTCGCCCCAGCACGCCAGTTCCAGGCCGTCGTAGCCCATGCTGCGTGCCAGGGGCGCCAGTTCCTTGAGCGGCAGGTCCGCCCATTGCCCCGTGAAAAGTGTGACAGCTCTTGCCATGATTTCAGCCAGCTTTCTTGATCTGTCCCGAACGTTTTCAGAAAGGCGAATCGGGGAAGTAGTACTGCTTGGCGTTGTCCTTGGTCACCAGCACCGACGGGATGATCGTGGTGGGCGGCAGCTTCTCGCCCTTCACGCGCGCGGCGGCCGTGAGCTTCATCGCGTCGGCGATCATGGCCGGCGAGTAGGTGACGTCGGCGGTGACGGTCTTGTCGCCGTCCATGACCTTCTTGATGTAGTCCTTGGAACCGGCGCCGCCCAGCACGAGCTTCACGTCCGTGCGCTTGGCCTGCGCGATCGCCTTCTGCACGCCGACGGCCATGTCGTCGTCGGACGCCCACACCGCGTCGATCTGCTTGAAGCGCGTCAGGTAGTCCTGCATCACCTTGAACGCGTCGTCGCGGTTCCAGTTGCCGTGCTTGGCATCCAGCACCTTGATGTCGGGATGGGTCTTCATGACCGCGTTAAAGGCGTCCACGCGCTGGTTGTCGATGACCGTGGGAATGCCCCGCAGCACGACGACGTTGCCCTTGCCGCCCATGGACTTGGCCATGAATTCGGCCGCGACCTTGCCGAAGCCCGGGTTGTCGCCCGCGACGTACGCGTCCTGCGCGCTGGTGTCCGTGAGGCCGCGGTCGACGACGGTGACATACACGCCCTTGCTCTTCACCTGCGCGACGGGCTGCGTCAGCGGCGCGGATTCGAACGGCAGGATGACCAGCGTGTCGATCTTGTTGGCGGTGTGCAAGTCCTGCACCTGGTTGGCCTGCTCCGAAGCCGACCCGGCCGTCTTGACCGTGACCTTCAAGCCCGGATACTGCTTTTCCAGTTCGGCTTTGGTCCGGTTGGCCCAGTACACGACGCCGCCCGTCCAGCCGTGTGTCGCGGCCGGGATCGAGACGCCGATGTGCGGCTTGTTCTGCGCGAGCGCGGACGGTGCCGCGCCAAGCGTGGCCAGAGCGGTGGCGCCGGCGGCCACCAGACGGATCAGTGATTTCATGCTTGTCTCCTTGGACGTTGTGAGAAGCGGCAGCCTTGCCACCTGTTGGGGGAACCGGTTACTTGCGCCCGCGTTGGAAGAACGCGACCGCGATGATGACGAAGCCCTGCACCGCCGCATTCAGGTACACGCTGATGATGCTGGTGAGGTTGAGGATGTTGCTGATGACCGAGAGCAGCACGGCGCCGATCACGGTGCCGGTGATGCCGCCGGCGCCGCCCCGCAACGCTGTGCCGCCGACGATCACCGCGGCGATGGCTTCCAGCTCCCACAGCAGGCCGGTGGCCGGCGATGCCGACCCCAGGCGCGGAACGTACAACACGGTGGCGATTCCCACGCACGTGCCCAGGAGCATGTACGTGAGCACCTTGACGCGGTCCACGTCGACGGCGGCGTAGCGCGCGACCTGCTCGTTCGAGCCGATGGCTTGTACGTAGCGGCCAAAGGCGGTGCGATTGAGAACCAGCCCGCCCAGCAAAGCAACCGCTGCGAAGACCCACACCGGCACAGGCACACCCAGCCAGCTGCCGTAATACACAGGGCTGTAGACGTCGACGAGCGCACTGCCCAGCGTGATCGCGCCGCCATCGGAGAAGTACGTGAGGTAAGCGCGGAAGATGCCCAGCGTGCCCAGCGTCACGATGAACGGCTCGATGCGTCCCTTGCTGATCAGCAGCCCGTGGCCGAGCCCGAACAGCGCACCCAGCAGCACCGCGAATGCCATGCCGATGACGACGGCAGTCATCGGGCTCCAGCCGGCGTTCGCGGTCGCATTCATCAGCAGGATGGTGCTGCCGGCGATCAGCGCCGCCATCGAACCCACCGAAAGATCGATGCCGCCCGAGATGATGACGAAGCACATGCCTACCGCGATGATGCCGATGAAGGCCGTGCGCGTCAGCACGTTCATTGCGTTGTCGAGGGTGGCGAAATTCTCGTTGAGGAATGCACCGGCAATGCACATCAGCGCCAGCCCGGCCAGCGGCCCGGCACCCGTGAACGAGGGCCAGTTGCGCTTGACCGGCTGCGTGGCAGGTGCTTTGACGGCCACGGTGTCAGTGTGTTCCAGTTGCATGGGCGATCAACAGTTCTTCGGACAACTGGCCCGCGGGAAGTTCGGCGACCAGCTTGCCTTGCCGCATCACGAGGACGCGATGGCAAAGCCCGATCAGCTCGAGCAACTCCGAGGACACGACGATGATCCCGCGGCCTTCGCTGGCCAGCCGGCGGATGAGGAAATAGATGTCGCGCTTGGCGCCGACGTCAACGCCTCGCGTGGGTTCGTCGAGCACGACCACCTTCGGGTCCGGCTGCAACACGCGCGCCAGCGCCAGCTTCTGCTGGTTGCCACCGGACAGGGAGGAGGCCGGCACATCGGAGCGTTGCGTGCGAATGCCGAACTCCGCCGTGGCGCTAGCAAGTGCAGCCTGTTCGCGCCGCCGATCGAGCAGCGGTTGCGCGTAACGCTCCAGCGCCATCAGCGTGAGATTTTCGGCCAGCCCCATGCGCAGGTGCAGGCCGCGCGTCTTGCGGTCCTCGCTGAGGTAGGTGACGCCCAGCTTCGCCGCAGAACGCGGGTTGCGCCGCGCCCAGGCCTTGCCGGCCACCCGCACCGATCGCGCGTCGGCCGCTCGCAGGCCCAGCAACCCTTCGAACAGTTCCGTGCGGCCCGCGCCCACCAGACCCGCGAAGCCGAGTATCTCGCCCGCGCGCACCTGGAAGCTCGCGTCCTCGCACCAGCCGGGAACAGACAGGCCGTCGACGTCCAGCAATACAGACGCGTCGGCCGGCACGGGCACCCGGGGCGGATACAGGTCGGCCAGTTCCCGCCCCACCATGAGGCCCGCCATTTGCTGGCGCGTCACGCTTTCGGTCGGCCGGCGCGCGACGAAGCGGCCGTCACGCATCACGATCACCTCGTCGGTGATGCGCTCGACCTCGTCGAGCTTGTGGGAGATGTAGAGGATGGTGGCGCCGCCCGCCTTCAGCTGCTTGATGAGGGAGAACAGCCGTTCGGCCTCGGATGGCGTCAACGTCGCCGTGGGTTCGTCCATCACCAGCACACGGGCGCGCCGGGTGAGGGCGCGGGCGATCTCGACCAGCTGCTTCTCCGCCACGATGAGGTCCCCGACGCGGCGCGTGGGGCTGCAGTTCAAGCCGACCTGGCGCATCGCCGCGGCCGCCTCGTTAGCCATCGACACTTCGTCCAGCATGCCGTAGCGTTTGCGCTCGTGCCCGAGGAAGATGTTCTGCGCGATGGTCAGGTCGTCCGCCAGATTGAACTCCTGGTGGATCATCACGACGCCCGCGGTTTCCGCCTCGCGCGGACCGTCGAACCGCACGGCGTGCCCGTCCAGCTCCACGCCGCCCTCGCTGGCCGCCTCGTAGCCGGCCAGGATCTTCATCAGCGTCGACTTACCGGCGCCGTTTTCCCCGAGCACGCCGTACACGCGGCCGGGCGCGAGCTCGAAGCTCACGCCGTGCAGCACCTGCACGGGGCCGAACCGCTTGCTCACGTCCTTGAATCCGACTGCCAGGCTCACTGACTGCTCCTGCTTTTTCTGTTCACGCCGTGCCGGCGAAGATCGCGGCGTTGACCCGGTTCTCCAGCCACTCCTGGCGGCCGCTCACCGGCCGAGGCTGAAGGTCGTGCACGAATGCGTGTTCGGCCAGTTGGCTCAGGCTCATGTCGCTCGCAAAGATGCGCTGGCCCAGCTCGCCTTCCCAGTTGGCATAGCGCTGCTCGCGAAACTGTTCGAGCTCGCGCGACTCGACCAACCGTGCCGCGCTCTTGAGCGCCAGCGCAAGCGCGTCGATCGCGCCCACATGGCCGTACATGATGTCGACCGCGTCCATGCTCTGGCGCCGCACCTTCGCGTCGAAGTTGAAACCGCCGCTGCCGATGCCGCCCGCGCGAAGGATCTCGTACAGCGCCAGCGTGAGGTCTTCCACGCTGTTCGGAAACTGGTCGGTGTCCCAGCCGTTCTGCGGATCGCCGCGGTTGGCGTCGATGCTGCCGAAGATGCCGAGCGATGCGGCCGTCGCGATCTCGTGCTGGAAGCTATGGCCCGCCAGCGTGGCGTGGTTGGCTTCGATGTTCAGCTTGATCTCCTTCTCCAGGCCGAACTCCTTCAGGAAGCCGTACACGGTGGCGCTGTCGAAGTCGTACTGGTGCTTGGTGGGCTCCAGCGGCTTCGGCTCGATGAGCAGCTGGCCCTTGAAGCCGATCTTGTGCTTGTGGTTCACCACCAGTTGCATGAAGCGCCCGAGTTGACGGCGCTCACGGTGCAGGTCGGTATTGAGCAACGTGTCGTAGCCTTCGCGGCCACCCCACATCACGTAGTTGGCGCCGCCCAGTTGCTGCGTGGCGTTGAGCGCGCTGAACACCTGCGTCGCCGCATATGCGAACACCTCCGGGTCGGGGTTGCTCGCCGCACCGGCTGCGTAGCGGGGATGGCTGAACAGGTTGGCCGTTCCCCACAGCAGCGCGATGCCGGTTTCCTTCTGCTTTTGCGCGAGCACGTCCACCATGGCGGACAGGTTGCTGCGGTACTCCGCGAGGTTCGCCCCTTCCGGTGCCACGTCCGTGTCATGGAATGTATAGAACGGCACACCGAGGCGCGAAATCATGCCGAAGGCCGCGTCCGCCTTTTTGCGCGCCATCATCAGCTCGTCGCCGCCGGCATGCCAGGGCCGATTGAACGTCCCCTGTCCGAAGACATCGCTGCCGGGCCAGACGAAGGTATGCCAGTAGCAGACGGCGAGCCGCAGATGCTCTTCCATCGACTTGCCCAGCACGAGCGCTTTGGCGTCGTAGTGGCGGTAGGCCAATGGATTCGCGGCCTGCGGGCCTTCGTAGCGGACGGGTGCGATCGATTCGAGAAAGCTCATGTGTATGGTGGTTCAACTGCCGATGGCGCGATCCTAGGAGCCCTTGCGTTTGCGCGCGATTGCGAAATTAGCGAGGCCCACTTGCGAAAATGCTTTCTGCAGCGCAGCAAAAGGCGGGATGTGCCAATATCCGAAGCGAGTGAACTCGACCATGGACGCATCTCTTCGACACACAGCCCCCACCGTTTTGCGGGTGGCGCTGCTTTTCCACGCAAGCAAGGTGTACGACCGCGAAATCATCACGGGCATTGGCGACTACGTGAACCAGACCCGCGTCGCGTGGGATCTTTTCCTCGAAGAGGATTTCCGCTTCCGGCTTGACGGGATCCACGACTGGGACGGCGACGGGATCATCGCGGACTTCGACGATCCCGCCGTCGCGAACGCTTTGACAGGCGTGCGCGTGCCGGTGGTCGCCGTCGGCGGCTCGTACGAGGACGCTGCGTGCTACCCCACCGGCGTCCCCTATGTCGCAACGGACAACGGCGAGCTGGTGGTGCGCGCGATGAACCACCTGGTCGAGTCGGGGCTCACCCGCTTCGCCTGCTACAGCCTGCCAGAGTCGCCGCTCAACCGTTGGGCCCAGGAGCGGGAGAAAGCGTTCACCGCATGGCTCGCGCGCGACGGCCTGGCCGGCGAAATCCACCGCGGCCTGGCCACCAGCGCGCCCACCTGGGGCAGCGCCACGCGAAAACTGCTCTCCTGGCTGGAACGTTTGCCCAAACCGATCGGCATCGTCGCCGTCACGGATGCGCGAGCGCGGCAGGTGCTGCAGGCGTGCATCGTCGGCGGCATCGCGGTGCCCGACGAAGTCGCGATCATCGGTATCGACAACGACACGCTGGGTCAACACCTGACGAGGATCCAGCTCAGTTCGGTCAGCCAGGGAACGCACGAGATGGGCTACCGCGCCGCGCACCTTCTGCACCAGTCGCTCGGCGGATCGCCGGTGCGTGACGAACGCGTCGTCGTGGCCCCGGCCGGCGTCCACTCGCGCGCGTCGACGGCGCGCGACGTCGCGCACAGCGCGCCCGTGATGCGCGCGCTCCACTACATCCGCCAGTACGCCTGCCAGGGCATCAAGACCGAGCAGGTGGCGGAAACGGTGGGCCTCTCGCGCTCATCTCTGGAGATGTATTTCCGCCGCGAGTTGAAGCGATCGGTGCACGACGAAATCCTGCAGCACAAAATGCAGCGCTGCTTTGATCTGCTTGGCAAGACGGACATGGGCATCGCGGAGGTGGCACGGGCGAGCGGCTTCCGCTCGGTGCAGTACCTCAACACGGTGTTCAAGCGGGAACTGGGCGCGACGCCGGCGTCGTGGCGGGAGAGCCGCCGTTCCTGAGGTGCCCCAGAGGTGTCGCGCCGGTGCCCGCGATCAACGCTCCAATGCGGCCACCTGCCGCAGGTAAGCGCTCTTGGCGCCCTGCAGGTGGTCAACACACAGTTGAGCGAGCGCCCACGGGTCCGTGCCCTTGAGCAGCTGGATGATCTGGTGGTGATCGCGCTCCGACGCCAGCGCGTGGTCATAGTCGGCGGTCTTCTTGGCACGCACAGGCAGGCTGAGCCACATGTAGTGCTCGATCGATTCCACCAGGTACCTGTTGCCGCAGGCAGCGAACATGGCAATGTGGAAAGCGTCGTTGGCTTCATGCACGCCGCGGAAATTTCGCGCGCGCAGGTGGCGGCCATACTCCTCATGCAACCGTTCCAGCTGCTCGATGACGGCGGGCGGCGCAGGCAAGGGAATCCGCAGTGCCGCCTGGCGCTGAAGGAGTTCGCGCACTTCGTAGATTTGGGAAACCTCGCGCGGCGTGAGCGAGCGCACGGTGACGCCCTTGTTCTTTTCGCGCACGACAATGCCCGTCCGCTCCAACTCGAGGAAGGCCTGCCGAACGAAATGGCGGGTCACGCCGAAACGCGCAATCAGGTTGTCTTCGATCAGCCGCGTCCCGGGCTCCAGGCGCCCGAAGATGATGTCGTCGCCCAGCAGCTTGGCGAGCGCCGCGGGCTCACCCGGCACCTCCGCCGCAGGCTGTTGCACTACCGCTTTCATGGATCAACCCCTCTGGGAATCTGCCGCCCCGCTCGCGTAGGCCGATTCGACGAGTTCGAGCGTGCGCAGATTGTCGCTCGCCGCGGTTTCGAACGGCGCGCCCGATGCGACGCAATCGACGAAATGGGCGATGGCCGCCGCATACGACTGGGCGTAGCAGGCCGGCATGTCGTAGGTCAGCTCGCCGGGCTGCGCACCCATGCAGCGCAGAGTGTCCCCGTCCAGGACGATGGTTCCATGGGTGCCGATCAGCGTGAGCCGGTCGACCAGGTTGGGCGGTTGCCCATGCACGGCCAGGTTCGCGAGCATGGCAATGGGTGCCTGGGTGGCCGTCTCGAACGCAAGGAAGGCGCGGTCCTCGCCCTTCATGGCGGGCGACAGATGTCCCAGACGCGCATGGCGCAAGCAGAGATCACCGAGCAGGAACCTCAGCGTATCGATGTGGTGAATCAGTATTTCCATCACCAGGGCGCGATCGAGCAAGGCAACGAACGGCTGGCGCGCGAGGGCCGGCAGTTGGCCCTGGGCGTCGGGAATGAGGCCCGAGGTCAGCAGCGTCATCTGCCCCTGAACCACATCGCCGATGCGGCCCGCGTTCAGCCAGCCCGCCAGATCGCGGTAGTACGGTCGAAAGCGCCAGTTCTCGTGGACCATCAATCGGCAACGGCCCTCCACTTCGGCCACGAGCGAGCGAGCCTGCGCCAGGGTGGGCGCGAGAGGCTTCTGGCAGAGCACCGCGAGGCCCTTGCGCGCAGCCATGCGCACGATCTCGGCATGAAACTCGCGCGGTGCCGCGACGTCCACGGCGTCGAGCTGCGCTTCGTCGAGCATTTGGCCAGCGCTGTCGAAGACCTGCGCGATGTCGAACTCGCCGGCACGCGCTCTCGCGGCCGCTGCGTTCGGGTCGGCGATGGCAACCACCTTGGCGCGCGCGCCCATCCGCGCCCAGCCGGCCAGATGGTGCTGCGTGACCCAGCCCGCGCCCGCCAGGCCCACCCGCAACGGCGCCGTCATTGCAGCTCGCGGCCGGGGATGGCCTTGCCGGTCGCTCCATCGAAAAGGTACAGCGCGGATTCAGGCGCGCTGAGCGACACGTGATCGCCCAGTTGGGCGGCCGTGTCCCGGTGCAGCCGCGCGATGACTTCGCCCGCGCCGCCATTCAGGTCCACCGCCACCAAGGTTTCGGCGCCCAGGGGTTCCACGGCCGCGACGGTGCCGCGCAACGCCGTGGCACCGCCGGCGTCGCGCTCATGCAGGACAAGTTCTTCCGGGCGAATGCCCAGTTGAACCGCGCCGCTTGCCGGCAGCGCACTGCCGGTCCATCGCGAAAGCGGCAGGTGGGTGCCGCCTGGAAGCGCCGCGCCGACCTGCCCTCCGACCGATGCCAATTGCACCTGCAGGATGTTCATGGGCGGATTGCCCAGAAAGCGCGCGACGAACACGTCGGCCGGCGCCCGATACACCTCGAGCGGCTTGCCGATTTGCGCCACCTTGCCTTTGTTCATCACGCAGATGCGCTGCCCCATGGTCATGGCCTCGACCTGGTCGTGCGTCACGTAAATCATGGTGGCGGCCAGGCGGTGGTGCAGCCGCACGAGTTCGTTGCGGGTGTTCACGCGCAGCGCGGCGTCCAGGTTGGACAAGGGCTCGTCGAACAGGAACACCTTGGGCTCGCGCACGATGGCCCGGCCCAGCGCCACGCGCTGGCGCTGGCCGCCCGACAGCTGGGAGGGCTTGCGCTGCAGCAGCTCGCCCAGACCCAGGATGCCGGCGGCAGCCTGGATGCGTGTCTGGATTTCTGCCGCCTCGACGTTGCGGCGGCGCAGGCCAAAGGCCAGGTTGTCCGAGACGGTCATGTGCGGATAGAGCGCGTACGACTGGAACACCATCGCGATGTCGCGATCCTTCGCGGGAACGTTGCCGACTTCGCGGTTGTCGATGGAAAGGCTGCCCGATGAAATCGATTCGAGTCCCGCGACCATGCGCAAGGTCGTCGACTTGCCGCAGCCCGAAGGACCGAGCAGCACCATGAACTCGCCGTCGGCAACGGTGAAGGTCACGTCATCCACCGCGGGCGTTGGTGCGCCGCGGTAGCGTTTGAACATGTTCTGGAGGTGGACGGTGGCCAAAGCGTTTGTCTTTCTTGAGGCGCAGCGCTACTTCACCGCGCCGGCGGTCATGCCCTGAATGAGCTTTTCGGAGAAGAAGGCATAAACGATGACGACCGGGATGACGGCGATCATCATTCCCGTGGCGATCATCCCGATGTCCTGGAAGTAGTCGCCCATGTAGGCGCGGATGCCGATGGGCAGTGTGCGCAGCGCGGGCTCATTCACCAGCACGACCGCGAACAGGAACTCGTTCCACAGCTGGATGAAGTTCAGGATGATCGTGGTGGCGATGGCGGGCATGCCCACCGGCAGCACGATGCGCCAGAAGATCTCGAAGTCGCCGTAGCCGTCCATCTTGGCGGCATCGAACAGATCCTGCGGAATGCGCGCGAAGAAGCTTTCGAGCAGGTACACCGTGAGCGGCAGCTGCAGCCCCACATACACCAGGATCAGCCCCAGGCGTGTGTTGTACAACTTGTATTCGACCAGCACCTGGAACAGCGAGATCAGGATGATCTGCGGAGGAAACACGATGGAGCTGAACAGGATGAAATAGACCAGCCGGTTGCCGCGGAAGTTGTAGCGCGCCAGACAGTGCGCCGCGGCCGCGCCAAAGAGGGTGACGATGGCCACGGCCGCGCCCACCACCAGTGTGCTGTTCCAGAAATACTGCGCGAAGTTCGAATCGACCCAGGCGATGCGGAATTTTTCCCAGTGGAAGGTGGCGGGCCACGCAAAGTGCGACGCGCTGATCTCCAGCGTGGTGCGCAGTGACATGGCCGCCACCCATACGAACGGCAACGCCGAATACAGCGTGTACAGGACGATGATGGCCATCAGGCCGCCCTGCCTCAGCCAGCGCGTGGCGGAATCGACAGGGAAGGGAGAGCTTGAAACTGAAGCGGTCATCTAGTATTCGAGCCGCTCGCGCCGGCGGAACAGGACGTTGAACAGCACCACGAAGCCCACCACCACCACGAACCAGACCACGGCGATGGCCGAGGGGTAGCCCAGATCGAACGTGTTCCAGTTGAAGGCGCGCTTGTAGACGTAGGTCGAGACGGTTTCGGTGGCCCAGAGCGGTCCGCCCTCGGTCATGATCCAGACCAGGTCGAAGACTTTCATCTTGCCGATGAAGGCGAGGATGTAGAGGTTCAGCAACGTGGGCCACAGCATGGGCACGATCACGTGCACCAGCTTCTCGTACCAGCCGCAGTTGTCCAGCTCGGCGGCTTCCAGCACTTCGGACGGCAGCGAGTGCAGCGCGGCCAGGCACACCACCATGTTGAAGCCGGCCCACTTCCAGGCGTGGGTGATCATCAGCGCACCCAGCGCGTAGCTCGGGTCCCCCAGCCAGGACTTGGCCCAACTGGCCAGCCCCATGGCGCGCAGGGCCGCGTTGATCACGCCCCAGTCGTAGTTGTAGATCCAGACCCACATGATGCCGACCACCACATACGACAGCAGCACCGGCGTGAACCAGGCCACTCGCAGGAAGCGCGAGAACGGCACGCCCGCGTAGAGGCAGAGCGCCAGCAACAGCCCCGTTGCAACGTCGAGCAGCGGCGCCAGCGCCGACCATATCGCGGTGTTGCGCACCGCCGCCCAGAATGTCTTGTCGCTTGCCAGTTCGATGAAGTGCGCGAAGCCGACGAACTTGGATTGCTCGATGTCGGCGATGGTGAAGAAGCTGTTGTAGAAAGTGCGCAGCACGGGGTAAGCCGTGAGCGCCGCGTAGACCAGCAGAGCCGGCGCCAGGAACAGCATCAGCGCGGGCCAGGTGGTCCGCCGCGAGTCGGCCTCGGGGGGCGCGAACCAGCGGTCTATCCATTGGCGCAGGCCGGGCTGCTGGGCGGGCACCAGGGGAGAAAGCGGAGCGGCCTGTGTCACGGCGCAATCAGGAAGCCGACTTGCAGGCGGCGTCCATCTGCGCGGCCGCGTCCTGCACGCTCACCTGCCCGCCCGGGAAGCCGCGGTTGAGCACTTGCGAGAAGGTGTCGGCGCACTTGCCGCTCAGGTAGTGCAGCGGCGTGCCGACGAAGAACCTGGCGCCTTTGCTGCGCTCCTGCAGCTCCTTGAAGTACGGCACCCAGATGCCCTGCATGCGGTTCGCGTCGCTCTTGATGCCGGTCTGCAGCAGGACATCCTCCAGCCATCGCGTGCCGTTGTCCACCGTGGCGATGGAGTTCATCAGCTTGCCCGCGCAGTCCTTGTTCTTGCTGCGCGAATACATCACGTAGCTGCCGCCGACGGCCAGCGTCTTGCACTCCGGGCACTTGGAGTTGTCCAGCGTCGGGTACTTCATGATGCCGAGCGGAAAGCCCTTGGGCTGGCCGCCTTTTTCGGGCGCGACGAACGCACGGCCGGTGTACCAGCTGGCGATGGGGAACATCAGCGCGCCCGGGTTGGTGTGGAAGTAGTAGTGCGACTCGCCCAGCTTCATCGTCGCGAAACTCTTGGGATACGCGCCCGCGTCGACCAGTTGCTTGACCCAGGTCATGGCTTCGATCACGCGCGGATCGGTGAACGAGAGCTTGCCGGTGAGCAGCAGCTTGTAGTCGTCGGTGCCCAGCTTGCGCAGCAGCACTTCCTGCAGGAGATACGCGCCCGGGTACGGCCGGTCGCCCACGCCGTTGGCCAGCGGCGTGATGCCGGCGGCGGTGGCCTTCTTCACCAGGTCGGTGAACTGCGCCTGGGTCAACTGCATGCCCGCCGGCAGCTCGACGCCCACCTTCTTGAGCAGATCCTTGTTGTAGTACAGCTCCACCGTGTACGCCTCGACCGGCAGGCCGTACACCTTGCCGTCGAGCGTCCACTCGCCGCGGGCCCAGTCCTCGAGGTTGTTGATGTTGATGTGGCTGTTCAGCGGCTCGAGGTAGCCGCTCTTGGCGAACGCGATTTCGTCGGGCTCCAGCCAGAAGATGTCCGGCGCCTGGCCGGTGCGAACCGACGTCTTGACCGACGCATACAGATCCGACTTCTGGATGAACTGGAGGTTGACCTTGCACTGTGGCGTGGCCGCTTCGAATCGTTTCACGCGTTCTTCGACAAACCCGCGCTTCGATGCTTCGTCGGGCCAGTGGCTCCACATGGTCACGGTTTGCGGCGTGGTTTGGGCCCCCGCAGTCAGGCCGGCCGCGGCGCAACACAGCGCACCCAGCAGAGCAATCAAGGGGCGGCGGACCGGCAAGTAGTGGGCAAGTTGCATGGCGTCTCCAAAAAGACAGGTTAGGGATTCAGGGCGAGCCTGTTTATCGATAATATGATGCTTGGAATTGCGTATTAACAGGGTTAATACCAGGGAGATCAGGATGAAGAGCGTCATTATTATTGACCATCAGACAATGATTATCAATAATCAATCACCCTACTCGACTGGATTTCCCTCATGACGCAAGGCATGCGCCGCGGCCTCACCTCCTACGGCGACCCTGACTTTTCCCTTTTCCTGCGCAAGGCCTTCATCAAGGCGATGGGCCTGTCCGATGACGCGCTGTCGCGGCCCGTCGTGGGCATCGCCAACACCTTCAGCGACTACAACGCCTGCCACGGCAACGTGCCCAAGCTGGTGGAAGCGATCAAGCGCGGCGTGATGCTTGCGGGAGCGCTG
The DNA here is from genome assembly GCF_003797765.1 of Ramlibacter sp. WS9. Lineage (GTDB taxonomy): Bacteria > Pseudomonadota > Gammaproteobacteria > Burkholderiales > Burkholderiaceae_C > Ramlibacter. The sequence goes on from NZ_RKMB01000004.1 coordinate 232,891, forward strand.
CCCATGGAGTTCCCGACGATCTCCATCCACGAATCGTTCGCGCATCCCACCAGCATGTTCCTGCGCAACCTGATGGCCATGGACACGGAAGAAATGATCCGCGCCCAGCCAATGGATGCCGTGGTGCTGATCGGCGGATGCGACAAGACCATTCCGGCGCAGATGATGGCGTGCGCCTCAGCGAACGTGCCCACGGTCATCGTGCCGGTGGGCCCGATGCTGGTGGGCAACTACCAGGGCGAACAACTGGGGGCCTGCACCGACTGCCGGCGCCTGTGGGGCGAACACCGTGGCGGACGCCTCGATGCGCAACAGATCGAGCGCATCAACGAGCGGCTTGCGCCCACGCCCGGCACCTGCATGGTGATGGGCACCGCCAGCACCATGGCGTGCATCGTGGAGGTCATGGGCCTCGCCCTGCCCCGTTCGGCCACCATTCCGGCGACGCACGCCGACCGCCTTCGCTCGGCCGAAGCCAGTGGCCAGTTCGCTGCCGCGATGGCCGTGAACGGCACGCCGCGCCCGAGCGATCTCATGACGAAAGCTTCGTTTCGAAACGCGATGGTCATCCTGCAGGCCATCGGCGGCTCCACCAACGCGCTGGTGCACCTCACCGCCGCGGCCGGGCGACTGGGCCTGAAGATCGACCTGGCCGAGTTCGATCGCCTGGGACGCGAGGTGCCGGTTCTTGTCGACCTGAAACCCTCGGGGCGCCACTACATGGAGCACTTCCACTGGGCCGGCGGGCTGCCGCGCCTGATGCACGAGCTGGAAGGCCTGCTCGATTTGACAACACCCACCGTCATGGGCGGCACGCTGCGCGACTACATGGAATCGGCGGAGGACGTGCCGAGCCAGGATGTCATCCGCACGCGCGCCGCGCCGATCAACAAGGCCGGCAGCATGGCGGTGCTGTACGGCAACCTCGCGCCGCGCGGCGCCATCATCAAACAGTCCGCCGCATCGCCCGAACTGATGGTGCACACCGGCCGCGCCGTTGTCTTCGAGTCGGTGCAGGACCTGACCGAGCGCATCGACGACCCCGCGCTGGACGTCACGGCCGACGATGTCCTCGTCCTGCGCAACGCCGGGCCGCGCGGCGCGCCCGGCATGCCCGAGGCCGGCTACCTGCCCATTCCGCGCAAGCTGGGTGAACAAGGCGTGAAGGACATGGTGCGCATCTCCGACGCACGCATGAGCGGCACAGCCTTCGGAACCATCGTGCTGCACGTGACGCCCGAAGCGGCCGACGGCGGGCCGCTGGGCCTGGTGCGAAACGGCGACCGCATCGCCCTGGATGTGCCTCACAGGCGCATCGACTTGCTGGTGGACGAGCCGGAACTGGTCCGGCGCCGCGCACAGGCCGCGGCACTTCCGGCAACCGGTGCCCCGGCCCCGGACCGTGGCTACGCGGCGCTGTTCCATCGCACCGTGCTGCAGGCCGACGAAGGCTGCGACTTCGACTTCCTGGTCCCCGGCCGCAGCGGTGCGCCATGAGCACCGCTCCTGAAGTACGGGCCGACTGCGATCCGCCCGCGCGCGTGCCGTCCCAGGCGGCTCGCCGCCTGCCCGCCGGCACCTGCGATTCGCACCTGCATGTGTTCGGCCCGCAGGCCCGCTACCCACTCGACGCGCGCCGCAACTACACGCCGCACGAGTGCAGCCTCGATGACTACCGGCGAGTCATGCGGGCGATCGGCGTGGATCGCGCCGTGCTGGTGCAGCCCAGCGTGTACGGAACCGACAACAGCGCCATGCTGGACGCGTTGCGCACGGGGGGTGCTGCATTTCGCGGTGTTGCCGTGCTCGCGCCCAGCACGGATGACGATGCCCTGAAGGACATGCACGCGCTTGGCGTGCGCGGCATACGGCTGAACCTCGTCAACCCGCAGGTGGTGGGCGAGGATGAAGTGCTGGCGCTGCTGGAGCGCCTCAAGCGACTCGGACTCGCGTGGCACCTTCAAGTGCTGGCCGACATGGCCCGCGATCCGGGCTCGCTGCTGCCGCTGTGCGACAAGACCGATGCCCCCATCGTCGTCGACCACATGGGCGAGCTGCCGCCCTTCGCGGGCAAGCACCCGTTGTTCGAACTTCTGAAGTCCGGCCGCTGCTGGGTGAAGCTGAGCGCCCCGTACCGGGTCAGCGCTGAATCCTCGCCCTATCGCGATGTCGCCGACCTCGCCAGACGCCTGGCCGACGCCAACCCGGCCCGCGCGCTATGGGGCACCGACTGGCCGCATACCGAATTGCACAACGGCACGCCCGACGCCGCGTTGCTCGCGGAGTTGCTTGCCCTCTGGTTCCCCGATCGCGCCACGCTCGAGCAGATCTGCGTCACCAATCCCGCCCGCATTTACGAATATCCCCTGGAGAAGACCGAATGAGAAGCTCCCAGCTGCGCGGCGTCATTGCCGCCACGGCCACGCCCGTCCATCCCGACTTCTCGCCGGACACGGACACGCTGGTGCCACACCTGCGCAAGCTGCTGGAAGGCGGCTGCGACGCCATCAATTTGCTCGGGACTACCGGCGAGGCCAATTCGTTCAGCCTGCGCCAGCGCCTGGCCGTCATGCAGTCCGTGAAGGACGCCGGCCTGCCACTGGACCGGTTCATGGTGGGCACGGGCGTGTGCTCGCTCGACGAGACCTGCCTGCTCACGCAAGCCGCCGCCGACCTGGGCTTCGCGGGCGCGCTGGTGTTGCCGCCGTTTTTCTACCCCGGCATCGAGGCCGATGCGCTGGTGTCGTACATCGGCTCGGTCGTCGAACGCGTCGTGCCAGGCCAGCTCGCGCTCTACCTCTATCACATCCCCCAGAACACGGGGGTTCCCTGGCCCGTCGAAGTGGTGGCCGAACTGGCGCGCAGGCATCCGGTGTTGCGCGGCATCAAGGACAGCTCGGGCGACCTGTCCTACTCTCGCGGTGTCGTCGCCGCGGCACCGGGGCTGGATGTCTTTCCCAGTTCCGAGGCGACGCTGTGCGACGCCGGCAAGGACGGCTTCGCGGGCTGCATCTCCGCCACGACCAACCTCACGGCCGAGGTGTCTCAGCGCGCGTGGCGTCATCAGGACTCGGATGCGGGGCGCGATGCCGCCGCCCAGGCCGCGGCGCAGCGATCCGTGCTCGCCCGCAAGGCCCTGGTGTCCAGCGTCAAGGCCGCGCTTGGCGTGCTGTACGGCGACATCGATGGCTGGCGTCGCACCTGCCCACCGCTCTCGGCTCGCTCGGCCCATGAGGCCCGCGAGTTGAGCGAGGAGCTCGAGCAGGCGGGTCTGGCGCTGGCGTCTTGAGCGTTTCCCAAGGCCTCCCGACAACATCCCTAGTCGAGTTCGATGATGCTGCAGCCATAGGCCGGGAGCGGCAGCTTGCCGCCGCGTACTTTGCCATCGCCGAGCAAATCCTTGCCCGCGGGGACATTCACGATGCTTGCCGGCTCGCCCAGCGTGTTGAGGATGAACAGCAGGCGGCGGTCCCTGTTCTCGCGGATGGTCGCTTCGACGCCGGCCGGCACGTCGGCGATGAGCGGCACGATACCGGCGGGCGCCAGCACCTGATCGGCAAGCACCTCGACCAGAGCATCGCTGAGGTACGTGCCGAGGTAGATCACATTGCCCTTGCCGACTTTGCGCGAAGTCATCGCGGCCTGGCCCTCGGCGAAGCGGCTGGCCCAGCGGCCGATGACCTCTGTGCCCGGCGCCACCTTCAGCAGCTCATAGAGATGCGCCGCCGTCACCTGTGCATTGCCGATCTTGAGGTCGTATTTCCTGCTGGCCGACGTGGCCGGCAATTTCTTGCGCACCGTGTTGACGCCGAAGCGGCCGCCGTGCTCGAACAGGCCGTCGCCGCCGATCGGCGTGAGCAGGCCGAACTCCTCCACGGTGATCCCGGCCAGCGCCGAGAGCGTCTTGCCCGGCGAGGTGTCGCGGATGACGTGGTTGTTAACGTCGCGTGATCCGGTGCGGCCGCCCAGGATCACGGTCCCACCCGCCTTGGCGAAGGCCTCGATCCGCGCCGTCCACGCATCGGTCCACTTCAGCCAATGCGGCACGTAGAGCGCCTTGAGCTTGCTGAGATCATCCTCGGGATGGATGAAGCCGCAGGCGATGTTGTGGCGGTAGCAATAGCGGTGCAGCAGCGTCGCATCGTCCTGCGGGCTCGGCATGCCGATGGGGTAGGAGCGGTGCATCTCCTGATTGTCGAAATCTGATCCGGCGATGCCCAAATCCATGCGCACATGCGTGCCGAGGATCTTGTCCTTGAGCGCCGTGACCTCACCCGCAAACTGCTTGGCCTCGTCATAGCGCCGCCGCGGGATGTCGTCGTGATCGATGATGCCCATCCAATAGATCTCGGCGCCGAAATGCGCCGGCCGCCAGCGGAAGAACATCACGCCATCGGCGCCGCGCGCCACTGACGCATAGGCCATGCGGCGCATCTCGCCGGGTTCGGGCGTCAGCGTCGAGAAGTTCGGCTGCGCACCGAAGCCCGATTGCTGCTCGGGCACGATGAAGTTGCCGGTGAAGCCGCGGCAGATGTCGAGATGCAGCGCCTGCACCTCGCCGACGCCGCCGACCCGCTGCATCTCGTCATAGAGATGCGGGTACATGTCGAAGCCGAGAAAATCGAGATCGGTCGAGAACTCGCCGCGGAAGTCGATATCGTCGATCTTTCCCAGATTGTGGAAGACGAACCAGTCTGGATGGGTGGCGCGCAGGATCAGCACCTGATCGTGCTGGAACCGCGCTGTGACGAAGGCGAGGAAGCGGTGATAGTCGACCACATGGGTCGGCCCGACCGGGGCAGGTGCGTAGTCGAGGGGCAGCACCACTTGCTCGAAATCGTCGTAGGCGGTGGCCCAGAAATGCCCGCCCCACGCATCGTTGAGCGCGGCGATGGTCTTGTACTTGTCCTTGAGGAAGGCCTGGAACTCGGCCAGCGTCACCGGACCGTAGGACAGCGATCCAGAGGTATTGAGCTCGTTGTCCGTCTGCCAGCCGATGATGTGCGAATTGCCGCGATAGTGCTCGGCCATCGCCTTGGTGATGCGCTTCGAATGCTCGCGGAACACCCCGCTTGCAAGGTTGGCGTGCTGGCGTGAGCCATGGCTCATGGCGCGTCCATTGGCATCGACGCGCAACACTTCGGGATAACGCGCCGTCAGCCAGCGCGGCGGCGTCGCCGTCGGCGTGCACATGATGGTCTTGATGCCGGCTCCGCCCAGCACATCGATGGCCCGATCGAACAAATCGAAATCGAACGTTCCCTCGTGCGGCTCCAGGATGTGCCAGGCGAATTCCGCCAGCCGTACCGTGTTGAAGCCCGCCGCGGCCATGCGGTCGGCGTCGCGCTGCCAATAGCTCTCATCGACATGCTCCGGGTAATGCGGGGTACCGACGAGGAATGTGTCGGTCGCGATCGGCCGCCAGACAGAGAGCGGCGCGGATTTCGAGGCAGTCGTCATAGTCACTGGTAAGACCAATCTTTACAGATCTGCAAAGTGGTATTACCATAACCTGAGTTTGGCCATTTGGCCAGACCCATGGCCGCAAGCGCCGGGAGCTACGATGAACATAGGCGGGCTTTTGACTCACCACAGGCCGGGAGCGGCCAGCAAGGCGCGTCCGGCCTCTCACGTTGGGCCGGCCGGCGCGCCCTGAGCCATGCGTTACGAGCTCGACTTCGCTGCACCGCTGGCCTACGCGCCGGACCTGCTGCTGGGCGCGGCGACCACCGTCGGGTTGTCGGTCGCCACCACCGTGTTCGGCTTCGGCCTCGGCGTGGTCTGCGCCGTTGCGCGCAGCGGCCGCACCGGCGCGGCCGCCCGGGTCGCCGGTGCCTATGTCGAGACGATCCGCAACACGCCGCTGCTGGTGCAGATCTTCATCGTCTACTTCGGCCTGGCGTCGGTCGGCTTCAAGCTCGGCGTCTTCACCGCCGCGACCCTGGCGCTGGTCATCAACGTCGGCGCCTACACGGGCGAGATCGTGCGCGCGGGCATCGAGTCGGTCCCGCGCAGCCAACTCGAAGCGGCGCAATGCCTGGCGCTCGGCCGCTGGCAGGTGCTTCGGCACGTGGTGCTCCCGCCGGCGATCGAACGGGTGTGGCCGGCGCTGACCAGCCAGTACGTGCTGCTGATGCTGGCCACTTCCGTCACCTCGCAGATCTCGACCGAGGAACTGACGGCGGTCGCCAACCGCATTCAGTCCGACACTTTTCGCTCGGTCGAAACCTACCTGATCGTCGCCGCCGCGTACCTGGCGCTGTCGCTGCTGATGCGGGTGCTGTACTGGGCCGTTGGAAGCTTGGCCTTTCCGCGCCGGCGCCGGCTGGGGACACCGTTGTGATCGGCTTGACGCCCGAGCAGCTGCTGTTCCTGCTGCGTGGTTTCGGCTGGACCATCGTGCTGTCGCTGCTGGCCTTCGCCGGCGGCGCGGCGCTGGGTTTCGTGCTGGCGCTGACGCGGGTCTACGCGCCACGTCCGCTGCGCGTGCTTGCGATGCTGTACATCCAGTTGATCCAGGGCACCCCGCTGCTGATCCTGCTGTTCCTGACCTACTTCGGCTTGCCGGCGCTGGGCCTGGTCGTCGACCCGCTGCTCGCGGCGGCCATCGGCCTGTCGACCTACGTCTCGGCCTACCTGGGCGAGATCTGGCGCGGCTGCCTGGAAGCGGTGCCGCGCACGCAGGAAGAGGCCGCCGCGTGCCTGGCCTTGAACTGGCGCCAGCGCCTGATCCACGTGATCCTGCCGCAGGCGCTGAAGATCGCCACGCCGCCGACGGTGGGTTTCATGGTGCAGATCATCAAGAACACGTCGCTGGCATCCACGATCGGCTTCGTCGAACTGGTGCGCGCCGGTCAGATGATCAACAACTCGACCTTCCGCCCGTTCGTCGTCTTCGTGATGATCGCAGCGCTGTACTTCGCGCTGTGTTATCCGCTGTCGGCCTGGAGCCAGCGTCTGGAGCGGAGGTTCGATGTCGCCCATCGTTGAAGTCACCGAGGTGTACAAGCGCTTCGGCACCGTGAGCGTGCTCGAAGGCGTGTCGTTCCAGGTCCGGCCGGGGTCGGTGGTGGCCATCATCGGCCGCAGCGGCTCGGGCAAGAGCACGGCGCTGCGCTGCATCAACCGTCTGGAGACGATAGACGCCGGCCAGATCAGGGTTTGCGGGCACGACGTCACGTCGCCGAAGCTGGACGTGAACCGCCTGCACCGCGACGTCGGCATCGTGTTCCAGAGCTACAACCTGTTCCCGCACCTCACGGCCGAAGAGAACGTCTTGCTCGCGCCGCGCCTCGTGCTGAAGCTGCCGCGCAGCGAACAGCGCGAGCTGGCGGCCCACGTGCTGGCGCAGGTGGACCTGGCGGACAAGGCGCAGGCCTATCCGTCGCAGCTTTCAGGCGGGCAGCAGCAGCGCGTGGCGATCGCACGCTCGCTGGCGATGAAGCCGAGCCTGATGCTGTTCGACGAAATCACGTCGGCGCTGGACCCCGAGCTCACCGGCGAGGTGTTGAAGGTGATCGAGGGCCTGGCGCAGGGCGGCATGTCGATGATCCTGGTCACCCACGAGATGGCCTTCGCGCGCAAGGTCGCCGATCACGTGATCTACATGCACCGCGGCAAGGTCTGGGAAGAAGGCCCTGCTGAAATGCTAGCCGCTCCTCGCACCCAGGAACTGGCCCAGTTCCTGGGTACCGAGCTGAGGCCTGCAAAGGCCGCTGCTGTTGTCCACCAACCTGCTGTTGTTCACCAACCATAAGGAGACTCTCTATGATTCGCCGTTCCACTTTGCTCAAGGCCGCGCTCGCTTTCACCGCCGTCGCCGCGATGGCCAGCGCCCATGCCGATCTACTCGACGACATCAAGGCGGCGAAGAAGATCCGCATCGCCATCGACCTCGGCACGCCGCCGTACGGCATGACCGACGGCCAGATGAACCCAACCGGCTCCGACGTCGAGACCGCGCGCCTGCTGGCCAAGGACCTGGGCGTCGCGCTCGAGATCGTGCAGACCACGGGCGCCAACCGCATCCCCTTCCTGCAGACCAACAAGGCCGACATCGTCGTCTCCTCGTTGTCGGTCACGCCCGAGCGCGCGCAGGTCATCGATTTTTCGGTGCCCTATGCGCAGATCCTCTCGGTGGTGGTGGGGCCGAAGACCGCAGCCATCAAGAGCTTCGACGACCTCGCGGGCAAACGCGTCGGCACCACGCGCGGCACCACCAACGACAGGCTGGCGACCGAGAGCGCCAAGGGGGCGCAGATCGTCCGCTTCGACGACGACGCAACGCTCCTCACCGCGGTCTCCACCGGCCAGGTGGAGATCGCAGCCACCGCGCCGTCGCTGGTCAAGGTGATCCGTACCAACGCGCCGCAGCGCGACATCGAGGTGAAGTTCGTGATGAAGGCCTTCCCGCTGGGCATCGGCATGCGCAAGGGCGAAGCGAAGCTGCAGACGTGGATCAACGACTGGATCCAGGCCAACACCGCCAACGGCCAGCTGACGGCGATCCAGAAGAAATACCACGGCGACTGAGGGCCGGCGCCGGTGCACAGCATCCCCCTGCAGCGGCTGAACCCGGCAATCCGCCTCGTCGTGCGCGGCTTCGGCAGCAGTGAACAAGAGGTCGAAGCGGTGGCTTCCAACCTCATCGAAGCCAACCTCACCGGCCACGATTCGCACGGCATCGGCATGTTGCCGCCTTATGTCGAGGCCTTCCTCCAAGGTGGGCTCAAGCCCAACGCGCATGTCAGCACCGTGCTCGACGGCGGCACGCTGCTGCGGCTGGACGGCAACGCCGGCTTCGGCCAGGTCATCGGCCATGAAGCGATGGACCTCGCGATAGGCCGCGCCCGGCAGCATGGCAGCTGCATCGTCGCGTTGGGCAATGCCCACCACCTGGGCCGCATCGGCGCCTGGGCCGAACAGGCGGCGGCTGCGGGCCTCGTCTCGCTGCACCTGGTCAACGTCGTCTCGCGCGCGATCGTCGCGCCGCACGGCGGCGCCGACGCGCGTTTCGGCACCAACCCGTTCTGCGCCGGCGTGCCGCTGGCCGGCCGGCCGCCGGTGATCCTGGACTTTGCGACCAGCGTCATCGCGCAAGGCAAGACCCGCGTCGCGCACAACAAGGGTGAGCTGATCGCCGAAGGCTGCCTGATCGACGACCAGGGCCGCGCGTCACGCGAGCCACGCTTCACCGTCGTGCCGCCGTTCGGCGCGTTGCTGACCTTCGGCGCCCACAAGGGTTACGGCCTGGCGCTGATGTGCGAACTGCTGGGGGGTGCCTTGGCCGCCGGCATGACGACGCGCGACGACGACACCAGCAAGAGGCGCATCCTGAACGGCATGTTCAGCGTGCTGCTCGACCCGCAGGCATTGGGTGACCGGGCGGCTTTCGAAGCCGAAGCGATGGCGTTTCTCAAATGGGTGCAGGCGTCGCCGCCGCGCGAAGGTTTCGACGGTCCGGTGCAGGTGGCCGGCGACGCTGAGCGGGCGTCCAAGGCCCTGCGCAGCGCCGAAGGTGTGCCGGTCGACCGCACGACCTGGACCGCGATCCTGGCCGCCGCCGACAAGCTGGGCGTCGGCGCGCGGCGGGTGGACGAAGCCGCAGGCCGCGCCTGACCGGCGGTTATGGAGAAACCCCGCGAGCGGAAGGACCGCATCAAACAATCGGTCTGCCAGTGGTGCTTCGACAAGATGCCTCTCGATACTCTCTGCGCGGCGGCGGCGGCGGGCATGGGCCTGAAGTCGGTGGAACTACTCCAGCCCGAGGATTTTCCCACGCTCAGGAAACACGGGTTGATCTGCGCCATGGTGATGAACCCCTCGGCCAAGGTCGGCGGGGCGAGTGTCGGCGGGATCCCGAAGGCTTGGAACCGCCTCGAATACCACGATGCGCTCGTACCGGTTTATGAGGGCCACCTCCAGGCCACGGCGGACGCCGGGTTCCCCAACCTGATTTGCTTCTCCGGCAACCGCGACGGCATGAGCGACGCGCAGGGCCTGGAAAATTGCGCTGTGGGCCTCAAGCGGATCATGCCACTGGCCGAGAAGCTGGGGGTCACCGTTTGCATCGAACTGCTCAACAGCCGCGTGAACCACAAGGATTACATGTGCGACCGGACAGAGTGGGGCGTCGAGCTGTGCAAGCGCGTCGGCTCGGACCGCCTCAAGCTGCTCTACGACATCTACCACATGCAGATCATGGAAGGCGACGTGATCGCCACGATCCGGCGCTACCACCAGTACATCGGCCACTACCACACGGCCGGCGTTCCCGGCCGCCATGAGTTGGACGAGAACCAGGAGCTGTTTTACCCGGCCATCGTGCGCGCCATCATGGACACCGGTTACCAGGGGTATCTCGGGCAGGAGTTCGTCCCGCGTGGGCCGGACCCGCTGGCCGCCCTGCGCGCCGCGGTCGACATCTGCGACGTCTGAACGCCGGTCAAGCTCGGGCCGCCCAGCGCAGCCCCCGCGACAACAGTTTGCGCATGGGCGCCACTTCGAATTCCTTGGCAGCATGGCCGAGCGAGCTGTAGAACACCTTGCCCAGTCCATGGCGGCGCTTCCAGGCGACGGGCATGACCACGCCCTCGATCCAGGGGGCATGTTCGCCCGAAAAGCGGGTCGTGGCGAGCACCTCATTGGACGGGTCCACGTGCATGTAGTACTGCTCGGAGCGGTAGTCGAAATCGTCGATGCCCTCCGTGATCGTGTCCCCCCGCACAAGATTGACGCGATAGTCGATGATGTTGCCGGGATGAGCCACCCATTGCCCGCCCGTCATGAACTGGTAGTCGACGGCCTCGCGAAAGGCATCGCCCATGCCGCCATGAAACCCGCCCAGCCCGGCGCCCGCAAGCACGGCCTGGGTCAGGTTGTCGACTTCCTCTTTCGCGATCTTGGCCATCGTGCAGATCGGCACGATCAGGCTCATGCCCGCCAACGCGGGATCGGCAAAAGCTTCGGTGGATGTTTCGACGCGCACCTGAAAGCCATCGGCGCGCAGCAGGTCGCCGACGACGGCGGCGCATTGCTCAGGCTCGTGCTTCGCCCATCCACACCATACGATCAGTGCTTCGCGCATTCGTACCCTCCCGGTCAGTCAGCGCGCTGCCCCCACCGCACCCGCGAACCGATCGCGGGTGCGGGCCGGCTGGATCGCGCTAGAGCTTGTGCCGGCGATAGAAGCCGAGCGCGTTCTTGTACATCACCTTGTCGCGCACGCCGGTGCCGAACGGCGCCAGGTATTCCTCGGCGATCGCGATCTGATTGGCAAATGTCCCATGCAGGTCGATCACCGGCCAGTTGCTGCCCCAGATCAGGCGGTCGGAGCCGAACGCGGACATCAACACGTCGAAGTGCGCCTTGTAGGCCGACAGGGTCGTGGGCGATGCGAAGACCACGTCACCGGGCGCGTACATGTCGTAGAACGACGAGAACTTCATGTACATGTTCGGGCAGGCACTGGCAAGACGGCGGATTTCGAGTTCCCACGTCGGGTCGACCGTGGGTCCCGTCGCGCCACCCAGGTGGTCGATGATGATGCGCAGGTTGGGCACCGCCGTGCACAGCGCCTGCACCTGGCTCTTGGGGTTCTTGGTTCCGCGGCTGATGATGTCGAGCGACATGCCACGCTCGGCCAGGTCGCGCAGGTTGGTGAGCTGCGCCGCGGTGAGCGTGATGCCCTCGGCCGGCCCGCTGAGATAGCCCCGAATGCCCACGAACCGCGAGTCGCCCGCGAAGCGCGCCAGGTCGGCGGTGAACGTCGATGCGCCGATCTCGAGGTTGCCCACGAAGAACGAATAGAACGGGTCGTTCTTGACCAGGTCGAGGATCCACTGGTTGTCCGCGACGATGCCACTCGCCTCCACGATGCCTGCCGACACGACCCCTTGCGACTTGGCGAAGGCCGAGTATTCCGGCGGCAGCACGTCGCGGAAGATCGGGCCTTCGGCGGGTGTGGGCCACGGTATGCCGCCCGGGCGCGACGCCTGCCAGAAGTGGATGTGCGTCTCGACGATGGGCCGTTTGCCGGCCGGCGCGTTGCGTTCCGCCGCTGCGATCGAAGCCTGCAGCGGATCTTCGTCGCTGCCGCCGCAGGCCGTGGCAAGCCACGTCATGCCCAGCAGCGCCGCCGCCGCGGCCCAGTACCTCAGGCCCTTGTTCATTGTCTCCATGTCTGTCTCCTTGTCGGGTTGATGAATGTCCCTGCGGAGGATGGTAAGACCAATTTTGCACATATGTCAATTGGCCTTACCAGTTGAGTACGGGCGCAATTGCGGCGCGAACACGGCGAGCCTTTCTAATCCATCAAGGCACGCGTCGGAAGGGCCCGGCGCCGCCCGGTTGGTTGCTAACATCCGCGCCTCTCGAACGGCCCGTACCCGCTTCCATCCGCACCCGCATGCCGCAAGCTCATCCTTCCCCGCTGCTTCTCGTCACAGGTGCCACCGGCAAGGTCGGCCGCGCGTTCATCCAGCAGCTGTTGAAGGACGCAGGTTTCGAGCGATTTCGCGTGCGTGCGCTTTGCCACAAGCGCACATTGCCCTCGCAAGAGCGCCTGGAGTGCGTGCATGGCTCCATCCAGAACCGCGACGACGTGCAGCGCGCGCTCGGGGGCGTGACGCACGTACTGCACCTGGCCACCAGCAAGGAAACGCCCGACGACGTGATGGACGTGGCGGTCAAGGGCATGTTCTGGTTACTCGAAGGCTGCCGCACGAGCGCCACGTTCCGTCAGTTCGTGCTGGTGGGCGGCGACGCCTCCGTCGGCCACTTCTACTACGCGCATCCCGCTCCGGTGGTGGAGACCCAGCCGCACAGCGCCTACCCCGGTTGCTACGCGCTGTCCAAAGTGTTGGAGGAGGTGATGCTCCAGCAATACCAGATCCAGTACGGCCTGAACGGCTGCTGCCTGCGCGCGCCCTGGATCATGGAGAAGGACGACTTCCGGTACACGCTGTCGTTCGGCGACGACGTCTTCGGTGGCCCGCGCTGGTGCGAGCTGGTGCCGGACAGCGAGGCGCGGGACTACGCGCGCATCGGCGCCGTCCCTGTGATGCTCGATCCGGACGGGCTGCCGGTGAAGCGCAACTTCATCCACGTGCAGGACCTGGTTCAAGCCATCCTGCTGGCCCTGGATGCGCCGCGCGCGCGACAGCAACTGATGAACGTTTGCATGGACGAGCCGATCGACTACGGCGAGCTTGGCGCCTACCTCGTGCGCACTCGCGGCGTGCCGCTCGTACCCGTGCGCACGCCCTACCGCTCCACGTGGCTGGACAACACCAAGGCGAAGTTTCTGCTGGGTTGGCACCCGCAGTTCGACATGGCCCGCATGGTCGAGGCCGCGTGGGCGTACGAACGCGCGCCCGACGATCCGCGCACTGTCTGGTACCCCGGCTGAATTCAGCCGCCCGCCACAGCACCGGGCGGCCCGTGATGCGAGAGTGCTGGCTCGATGAACGACACGAACGCAGGAGAGACGACATGAACCCGATGAAACGACGCAGCTTTGCAGCCATGCTGGCAGGCACAGGCCTGGCATGCATGTGGGCGACGCCGGCCTGGAGCCAGGGCAAGAAGCTGGTGATCGGCTTCGCGCAGACCGGCGCCGAGAGCGAATGGCGAACGGCCAACACGGATTCCGTGAAGTCTGCCGCAGCCGCCGCCGGCCATGAGCTGAAGTTTTCCGACGCGCAACAGAAGCAGGAGAACCAGATCAAGGCGATCCGTTCCTTCATCGCCCAGAAGGTGGACGTCATCATCCTTGCGCCGCTGGTGACGACGGGCTGGGACACCGTGCTCAAGGAGGCCAAGGCCGCGAAGATTCCCGTCATCCTGGAGAGCCGCAACGTGGTGGTGAAGGATCCGACCACCTGGACCACGTTCGTGGGTTCCGACTTCGTCGAGGAAGGGCGCCGCGCCGGCAAGTGGCTGCTCGAGCACACGAAGAACACCACCGGCGACGTGAACATCGTCGAGCTACAAGGCACGGTGGGTTCCGACCCGGCGATCGATCGCAAGAAGGGCTTCGACGAAGTCATCAAGGCCAATCCGCGCTACAAGGTCATCCGCTCCCAGACCGCCGACTTCACGCGTGCCAAGGGCAAGGAGGTGATGGAGGCTTTCCTCAAGGCCGAGGGCAAGAAGATCAACGTGCTGTATGCGCACAACGACGACATGGCCATCGGCGCGATCCAGGCGATCGAGGAAGCGGGCTTGAAGCCGGCCAAGGACATCCTGGTGATTGGCGTCGACGCGGTCAAGGGCGCGTTCGAAGCGATGATCGCGGGCAAGATGAATGTCAGTGTCGAATGCAGCCCCCTGCTCGGCCCTCAGCTCATGGAAGCGGCGGTGAAGGCCAAGGCCGGCGAGCCGCTGCCGCGGTGGATCAAATCGATCGAAGGCGTGTTTCCCGCCGAAGTGGCCGCCAAGGAGTTTCCGAACCGCAAGTACTGAAAGCAATCCTGCCGGGCCCGGGAGCGAGTGCGCCGTTCAGACTCGCTCCGGCGTGGCGCCTTCGACAGACGCCGGCCCGGCAAGGCGGTCGACCCAGTCCAGCAGCCGCACACCACAATACACCACGTGGCGCCCGCGCGTGGTGACGTGTAATCCGCGGCGATGGCGCTGGAAGACAGGCTCACCCACCGCGTCCTCGAAAGCCTTCAGCCGGTGGCTGGCACCCGACAGCGACAGGTGGCAGCGGCGCGCGGCTTCCGACAGCGAACCCGACTCGGCGCACAGCACCACGAGCCGGATCGAAGCGAGGTCGAGGCGTTGCAGGTTCATGGACTGGGTTCAGGCACCGCTGGCCAGCGCAGCCCGCAGCCGCAATTGCGCAACACCACATTGCAATTCGGCCGCCAGGGCCACGATGGGCGCGAAGCGCCGTTGCTTCTTTTGCGCGTGGTTCTGCGCGATGTCCGAGATGCGGTGGTCGAGGAATGGGTTGAGCAGCCGCTCCCGCAGGTCGACGAGATAGGCTCGCGCTTCGCCGTGCTGTCCCAATGCGTCGAACACTGGCAGCACTTCGTCGGCCCAGAACGACTCGAGCTCCACCCGCAGGCCACCGTCGTTCATGGCTTGCTGCACGGTCTCGTCCGGGGCACGCCCGCCCGCCAGCCAGCGTTCGGCAAGAAGCGTATGGCCGGCGTTCAGCAGGAAAAGCTTGAGCCGCTCGTAGCGTTGCAGATCATCTGTGAGCAGGATGTCTTCATGCACGCACGGCAGCATCAGCCGGGGATGGCGCTCGATTGCCCACAGCGCATAGGGCTCGGCGACCGCGCCGACGGGGTGCAGCGCCTGGGACACGATGCGGTCGACCAGCGAATTGGCCCAGACGCAGTGCTCGCCCAGCCAGGCGATGAAGGTTGGGTCGAGCTTCCATTGCGCGGCCAACCCGCACACGATGCCCCTCAACACATCGCCGTTGCGTTCGATGAGCTCGCACGGAAAGATAGACAGATCGGCAGCCGGCACGGTTTGCCAACGCTGGTGGAGTAGCACCAGCAGCTTGGCTGGAAAGCCGCGCGGAGCATGCGCCGTTTCATTGACCAGCGCCGGCCCGTCCGTGTTGTCCAGCTGGTAGCCGCGATCCGCCGTGTTCGAGACGATCACCCGCACGCCGCTCTCCATCGCCTCACGCAACGCGGGCCACGAGGCGTCCGCATGCCAGGCCTGCTTCACTGCGCGGCACACCAGATCTTGCTCGACTCGCTTTCCGTTCCGCAAGCCCCGAATTCGCACCGGATAGCCCTCGCCGGCCGCGAGCGCGGTCAGGCGTTCCGCACTCGCCGGGTTACCCGTCGTCTGCACGACGGTGATGCCGCCCAGCGCCTTGCCCGTCGCGCCCCGGTCGAGTGCCTGCGATACGAACAGATCGACATGCGCCTGCAGGAACCGGCTGGTGCCGAACTGGAGGATGGGCTGGGTCATTGGACCGCTCAGCACTCCACGATGGCCTTGACGACGCCTCTTGCGGGATCGAGCAGGTGCTTGAAGCCGTCCGGCACGTCGGCCAGCGGCAGGCGATGCGTGTTGAGCGCCGCGTCGGGAATCTGCCCTGCGCGCATCGCCGTGAGCACGGTTTCGAAATCCTCGGTCGTCGCGTTGCGGCTGGCGAGCAGCGTGGTCTCGCGCTTGTGGAACTCCGGGTCCGCGAAGCTGATCGCAGCGCCGACGATCGAAATCAGCACGTAGCTGCCGCCGTGAGCGACGAACTTGAAGCCCCGTTCCATCGCTTTCGGATTGCCCGTCGCATCGAACACGACGTCGAAGTACTCACCGCCGGTCAGCGCGGCCAGTTGCGCTTCATCGTCTTGCGCGACCTGCACGCAGGCCGCGGTTTGAAGGTGTGCTGCGCAAAAGTCGAGGCGGTCGCGGCGCGTTTCGAGCGCTGTCACCTGCGCGCCTCGCAATTGGCAGAAGATCATCGCCGCCATCCCGATCGGCCCCGCGCCCACGACCAGCACGCGCTGCGCATCGCGCACCCCGGCACGGCGCGCGGCGTGGGCCCCGATCGCCAGAAACTCCACCATCGCAGCCTGGTCGAGCGACACGCCCTCGGCCTTGTGCACGAAGTGCTGCGGCACGCAGAGATACTCCGTGAACGCGCCGTCGCGGTGAACGCCCAACACCTGGATGTTGACGCAGCAGTTCGTCTTGCCCTGGCGGCAGGCGACGCATGTGCCGCAGGAGAGGTACGGCATCACGTACACCGTGTCGCCGGCCGCCAGGTGGCTGCCCTTCGGCACTTCCTCCACGACGCCGGACAACTCATGGCCCATGACGCGCGGGTAGTTGAGATACGGCTGGTCGCCTGTGAAGATGTGCAGGTCGGTGCCGCAAACGCCCACGCGCCTGACGCGCAGCAGGACTTCATCGTCTCCGCGTACGGGCATCGGGCGCTCGTGGGCGCGCAGCGTGCCGGGCGTCTCGCAAATCACTGTCAGCATGGATTCCTGGTTCCGGTTTTGTTAGCCGTTTGGTAAGGCCAATTATGAATTATATTCTTATTGGCCTTACCGTATTTTCCCTAGCCGGCAAAGTCACCGGCGGTATCATACGAAGCACATCGCACACCTCATGGCCGCCACCAAACCCACAGAACCGCGCCGCCTCTACCAGGAGATCGCCGACCAGATCAAGGCGCTGATCGCCAAGGGGACCTTCCAGGTTGGAGACCGCTTGCCGGCGGAACGCGAACTCGCCGTGCTGCTGGGGGTTTCGCGGCCCTCACTGCGCGAAGGGTTGATCGCGCTGGACGTGCAGGGCAACGTCGAGATCCGGGGTGGCTCGGGCGTCTACGTCTGCCCGCAGCCCGAACCCCGCGCCGCGAAGGCAACACCCGAATTGGGCGAGAGCCCGCGCGAATTGATGCAGGCGCGCTCCGCGATCGAAAGTGCGGTGATCATCCTCGCATGCGCGCGCGGCACGCCAGAGCAGCTGAAGCAGTTGCGCACCATCGTCAACCGCATGCGCGCGGAAACCGAGCGCAACCGCATGCCGCTGGAGCTGGACCGGCGCTTCCACATCACATTGGCGGAGATGGCGGGCAACTCCGTCATGGCACGCATCATCGCCACGCTGTTCGACGAGCGGCATAGCCCCATATCGGCCAAGCTGTCTTCGAAGTATGAGAACGCCCGCACGTGGAAGAGCGCGCTGAAGGAGCATGAGGCAATCCTCCGCGCACTGGAGGCACGCGACCCGATCGCCGCCCAGGCAGCGATGCTTTCGCATCTGCACGCCTCCGAATTGCGCTGGGTCGGGGACTGAGGGTTCGTTTTCCGGTCATGCCGGAGACAGACAACGGGGCGCGATGCGGGCACCATGCCGCATGGAATTCGCTTACACACCCAAGGTCCAGGAACTGCGCACGCGCCTGCTCGCGTTCATGGATGCGCACATTTACCCCAACGAGAAACGCCAGGCCGAGGAAGCGCATGAGTCCTGGCTGAACGCGCAGAAGACCGGCGGCTTGTACACCGGTTTGCCGCTGCTGGAGGAACTCAAGGCGAAAGCCCGCGCCGCCGGCCTGTGGAACCTGTTCTTGCCCGAGACGACACACGGCGCCGGGCTGACGAACCTGGAATACGCGCCGCTGTGCGAGATCATGGGCCGGCGCTACTGGAGCGCGGAGGCGTTCAACTGCAGCGCGCCCGACACGGGCAACACGGAAGTGATCGAGCGCTACGGCTCCCCCGAGCAGAAGGCGCGCTGGCTGCAGCCGCTGCTCGACGGCGAGATTCGGTCCGCCTTCGCGATGACCGAGCCGGCAGTGGCATCTTCAGACGCCACCAACATCGCGTGCAGCATCCGGCGCGAGGGCGATGAGTACGTCATCAACGGGCGCAAGTGGTACATCACGGGTGCCATGAACGAGCGCTGCAAGCTGTTCATCCTGATGGGCAAGACCGACCCGGACAATACCGATCGCCACCGCCAGCAGTCGATGATCATCGTGCCCGCCGACGCCCCCGGCATCACGGTGCTGCGCGACATGGCGCTGGTCAACCACTACGACGCGCCGTTCGGCCACCCCGAGGTGCTGTTCGAGAACGTGCACGTGCCTGCGGACAACATCCTGCTGGGCGAAGGCCGCGGTTTCGAGATCGCGCAGGGCCGCCTCGGCCCGGGGCGCATCCACCACTGCATGCGCATGATCGGCATGGCCGAGTCTGCGCTGGAGATGATGTGCCAGCGCGTCGTCTCGCGCGTGGCTTTTGGAAAGCCGTTAGCGGAACAAGGTGTGTGGCGAGAGCGAATCGCCAAGAGCCGCATGCTCATCGACCAGACGCGCTGGATGGTGCTGCACGCCGCGTGGCGCATGGACACCGTGGGCAACAAGGTGGCCGCCAAGGAAATCGCGATGATCAAGGTGATCGCGCCCAACAACTGCATCCAGGTGATCGACGACGCGATGCAGGCCTTCGGTGCGATGGGCCTCAGCCAGGACACGCTGCTGGTGCACTTCTGGGCCTATGCCCGCCACCTGCGCATGGCCGATGGCCCGGACGAAGTGCATCGCAACGCGATTGCCAAGCACGAACTTGCGGGTTATCGGTAGGCCCCAAGGTTAAGTGGCATCAACGTCCCCAGAACGCATCTTCCTGTTCAGGATCGCTGGAAAAAAGCCGGGCCTCGACGATCTTGCCGCCTTCGATGCGCAGCAAGTCGATTCCGTGCTGGGACATGGCAGCCCCATCCCGCCGGCCTTCGAACTCGATTTCGACGGTCACCCACGAGCCGTTCGCCATATAGCGGTGCGCACGGGTGATGGCGAAGGTTCCGTTGGACACGGCCATCATCTCGCCAATCATGGCGCCGACGGCCTGGGCTCCCTTGTGCGTGCCGGAGAACCGGTTTTTTCCAGGCTGGTGCCATACGAGTTCGGGTGACAAGAGGCCTGCGAGGGCAGCCTGTTCGCCAGCCTGAACGGCTTGGATGTACTGCTGTGCGGTTTCGATTTCGGTCTTCATCTGATCCTCTTTGCGGTTAGGGGCTGATATTGCGGGGTGGTTGAATTGTTCCTTCCGGAAGGGGCGAAGTCACGGTCGCAAAGTGCCGCGAAATGGTAAAAACAGGACATGCCATCAACACGCCGACCGGCCCGCACAAGTAGCCTGGAGCGCATCGGCTACGGCCCGCCCGCGCCCTATACGCTGGACATCGAAGTCGTTCCTATGCGTGAGCTGCGCACCAGGGCGCCTTCCGCCGACCTGCGGCGGCCGCACCGCATCGAATTCCACGAACTGATCTTTGTCACGAGCGGATCGTGCACGCATGTGGTTGATTTCGAACCCATGCGATGTGCACCCGGTTCGGTGCTGGTCCTCCAGCCGTCTCAGGTCGAGCAATTCGACGTGGCAGCGCCGTGGGACGGCTGGCTGGTCCTGTTCCGTCCAGAGCAGCTCTTTGCCGCAGCTCGGGACAAGCAGGCCGAACCCAGTCTTGTCGAAGCCGTAGCCGAACTTCCGGCCCGCATGGCGTTGCGGCAGGATGACCATCCTGCCTTCCTGAGCTGCGTTGCCCAGATGCACAAAGACGCGCGGACGCACCTGGGCACTTCGGAACTCCAGGCCCTGCTCTCCCACCAGTTGTGCACATTGCTCGTGAGGCTCGTTCTCGCGAATCGGCGGCGTGGCAGTGCACTTGGAACGGACCGATCACAGGTGGATCGCTTCCGCCGCTTCCGCCAGCTCGTGGACCGGTCCTTCGCCCAGTGGCATACGTTGGCGCCCTACGCCGATGCCATCGGATGCACCGAGCGCACCCTGACACGCGTGGCGCAGGCCGTCGCCGGCACCAGTGCAAAGGCCATGGTGACGAACAGGATTGCGCTGGAGGCCAAGCGTCTGTTGGCCCACACGGCCGCCCCAGTGAGCAGCATCGGCGACCAGCTTGGCTTTGAAGACGCCAGCAACTTCACCAAGTTCTTCCGGCGCGAAACCGGTTGCACGCCTCTGGAATTCCGCTCCGGATACCGGTAGGTTGCCGGCGCGTCTTCAGGCAAGCGGATCGCCCTTTCCGACCATTTCGCCCCACTGATCCATGGTGATCAGGCCCATGTCGGCTTTGCCTTGATCGCGCTTGGGTAGCACCGCCTGAATTGCATCGATCCGCTTCCAACCGGGAATTGGCTGCTCGCCGGTCGCCGTGTCGGGAACATATCGAGAGCCTTCAAGGCGTTGCATCCTGGGGATGTAGCGCGGGCAGTTGGTGATGAGGGCGGTGATGTCCACCTTGACCGCAAACTGTGCCCCGGGCCACAGGCCCACGA
The DNA here is from genome assembly GCF_003797765.1 of Ramlibacter sp. WS9. GTDB lineage: Bacteria > Pseudomonadota > Gammaproteobacteria > Burkholderiales > Burkholderiaceae_C > Ramlibacter. Next base: position 253,676 of record NZ_RKMB01000004.1, read on the forward strand.
TGGCCGGGTCGTCAGTCAGCTGCGCATCGCCTTGCACGCGCAGGCGGCTCGGTGTGACGAAGTCCATGAACAGCAGCCCAACATGCGAAGTCGATGCGATGTTCCCCATGGAGAAGAACATTCCATTGCCGTCGAAGCAGGGAAACACGAGGGTCGTATCGTCGGGCATCCTGACGAATCCTTTGGCTCCCCCTTTGAAGCTGACCGTGGGTGACCCTTTCGGATCCACCGATGCCAGCCAGAACATCTCTGCCTGCTCGATGGATGCTCGATCGTTGGGTGAAAGGCTGTTGTGCACGATCACCTGAAGCTCAGCTGCGGCGAGTGCCTCGGTGTCAAATCGCTTTTGAAGTTCAAGCGCCTTCTCGGTGTAAGCAAAGCTCGTCATTTGAGGTTCTTCCAAATTCTCAGGAAACGAGCGACGGCACCGCGGGCTCGCCCATACCGTCATCAGCTACCGTGATGCCCGGCATCACATTCGCCACCACACGATCCCCCGGGGTCTTGTTCAGCAACAGGCGCGTCACGTCCGGTCGTGAGTAGTGCCCCGCCGGATCGGCAACCGACTTGGACAAGGAGATCATGCCCAGGTCGATGTCGGCCACCACCAGTCCTTCTTCCTTCTCGGGCAGCGGCGTACCCAGCGAAGCGCCGTCGGGGCCGTAAATGCGGGCAAAGCCTCCACCTTCCAGCAGCAGCTGACGCTGCAGGTCGTCCGTGCACAGCATTTCGTGCATTTCCTTGGACACAGTGGCGGTTGGTGCCAGCACAAAGCAACTTCCCTCGGTGGCGTAGACCTGACTGGCCGCGTTGTTCACTTCGGCGCTCAGCGCGTGCGCCGCCCCGCGGTAAACCGAGAAACTCGGCCACGCGGCAACGTGGATCTGTTCGTTCTGCGCATACATCGCGTACTTGCTCAGCGGCTGCAGATGCTCCCAGCAGCACAACATTCCGACGTTGCCGATGGCTGTTTCCATCACCGCCAGATCGGTGCCATCGCCCTCACCGAAAACGGAGCGCTCCACGTGCGTCGGCTTGAGCTTGCGGCGGGTCTTGACCACGTTGCCTTGGTCGTCGATCAGCGCCTGGCCCATGTAAAGGCTGCTCCCCGACTTCTCGCTGTAGCCCATCGCCATCCAGATTCCCAGATCGCGCGCCGCGGTGGTGAGCCGCTTGAAGTTGGCGGAGCCGACCACGAGCGAGTTATCGCTGTAGCGCTGAACATATTGCATGCCCATCGCGGGCGAAGTCAGCCAGATCCACCACGGGTATCCGGGAATCCAGGTCTCGGGGAAAGCAATCAGCTTCACGCCTTGCTCGGCGGCCTCTTTTGCCAGCCGAATCGTCTTGTCGATCGTGGCGTCGATGTCAAGGAAAACCGGGGCGGCTTGAACGGCGGCGACGCGCAACTTTGGATGGATGAGGGCTGGCATATCGGGGGTCTCCGGGTGGTTTGGGTGGGGAGAGCCGATGGTCCGACTCGCAACCGGCGCCGTCTTGTCCTGGAGTGACGGGCTTGTTGCCCGGGCTTCTCCAGGGTTTCCAAAGGTTGTTGCTACCCAGGTTCGCATGCACAATCCAGCGATAGGCAGCAATCCATGACTCTTCTGCTGAACACCCATGCCGTGCCGCCTCGCGAACGCCTGGCGTACTGGACCGACATGATCTGCAACACGTACGTGCAGCTCGAGTGCGACGCGATTGAAAGCGATCGCTTCGCCGGTTCCATCAACAGCCAGAGCATGCCCGGGCTGGATCTTTCCGTCGTCGCTTCGGGCGCCCAGAAGGTCCTGCGCACGCCCCGACACATCGCGCGGGCCAACGACGACTATTTCCTGGTCAGTATTCAGACGCAGGGCAAGGGCGTCTTGCGTCAGGACGGCCGCGATGCACTCCTGAACCCTGGCGACTTCGCGCTGTATGACAGCACGCGCGCCTACGAGCTGCATTTCGAGGGCGACTTCCAGCAGATCGTACTGAAGCTGCCCGGTGAGCAACTGCGCAGCGCTGTGCGCGATACGGAGAAGCTCACGGCGACGACGGTCTCGGGACGCGCAGGGGCAGGACACCTCATGATCGGCATGATCAAGACGCTGTGGGAAGACATCGACGCGCTCGAGCCGGCATCGGCCGTGGCAGTGGCGGGCGGCGTGCTCAACATCCTCGTCGCCGGGTTGCAGACGTTGCCCGCCAGCAAACGCCGGGGCGTGTCCACGTTGACCAGCTACCACCTCACGCGCATCAAAGGCGAGATCGATTCCAGGTTACGCAACCCCGCGCTGACGGTGAGCGATGTGGCCCGCGATCTTGGAATTTCCGTGGGGCACATCCATCGGCTCTTTCGGCAGGAGGCCACCAGTCCCGCGCAATACATTTGGTCGCGCCGGCTCGAGATGTGCAGCCGCGACCTCGTGGATCCGCGCTGTGCCGGGCAGTCGATCAGCGAAATCGCTTTCAGCTGGGGATTCAACGACGCCGCGCACTTCAGCCGTTCGTTCCGCGACCGGTTCGGCGTTCCGCCGCGCGAGTGGCGCGGCCGCCCCTCGCTGACCTGACCCCGGCGTGGCGCCGACCCGCTCGAAAAAGCTAGGCTGCCAAGTTCTCCAGCAACCGCCGCAGCAGCTCTGAGCGATCCCCAACCTTCAAATGAAGGTACGCGCGCTTGCGGTAAGTGGTGCACGTCTCCGCACTCACACCCAGATCGCGCGCAATTTCTTTCATCGACATCCCATACACAATGCGCGCACACACCTCGCACTCGCGCCGGCTCAACGCCGAGGGAATCGCGGCGAAGCGAGAAGCCAGTTCGTCGACCGAGGAGAACAACGCGGACAGCGAAGTGTCGCGGGCCAACAGCTCATGGTGTCTCGCCACACAGGAAATCAGGGTGTCGGCAATCGACTGGATGGCCTGGTTCTCCGACTCGGAAAAGAAACCTGCCGACTGCTCGCGGAACAGTGACACGCCATAGAGGCCGCTGCCGCGTTCACCCACCAGCATCGCGCGCCCCGCCAGTCCCTGGGTGTGGAACAGCTCGTGGCGGAACTCGGGATCGTCCACATTCTCGGCCGCGACGCTGGCCACCTCGGATCGGTAGCCTGACAGCTTGCTCTTGAGGCCCTGGTAGATCGCATCGCGCTTCCAGAAGTCCTTGCGGTAGCGGGCCGAGTTGTTGCCCGCCATCTGCGTGCCATCGGCACTGGCGGAACCCAGCACTTGAAGGTCGTCTTCCTCGAAGCGAAAGAGCACGCAATGCGCCGCGCCCACGACCACATTCAGGTGTGCCAGCAACTTGGGGGCGAACGCCTTCCGGCCGATCTCGTCGAGCGCTTGGGGCAGTAAGAAGTCGTCGTCCATGGCACTAGGGGAAAACCCGTCCCCGAACGCAGGGACATCCCTTCGGGGGACAGATGCCGATGATAAGCACATGAATCCGATGACGCGACTGTGGACATGAAACGCCTGACCCTGAGCTTCGACAATGGCCCCTTCGAGGGCGGCACCCAAGCCGTGCTCGAAGCATTGGCCGAGCGCTCCCTCAAGAGCAGCTTCTTCCTGGTGGGTAAGCAGCTCACATTGCCGGGCGCGAGGGCGCTGGCGCAGCAGGCGAAGGCCGAAGGCCACTGGATAGGCAACCATACGCTCAGCCACGACGTTCCGCTCGGCCGAGGCGATGCACCCAACGGGCACCACGTGCGCGAGATCGCCGGGATGGACGCGCTGCTGGGTAACTTGAAAGAGGCCGTGCCGATGTTCCGGCCCTATGCCGGCAAGGGAATCCTGGGCCAGCACGTTTTCTCGCGCTGCGCACTCGAACTCCTGAGGGATACGGGCCACACGGTGGTGCTGTGGAACAGCGTGCCGCGCGACTGGGAGCAGCCTGCCGACGCCTGGGTCGCCCGCGCGCTGGCGGACATCGACGCGCAGGACTGGACCGCCGTCGTGCTGCACGACCGGCCGAACGAGGCGATGACCCACCTTCCGCGTTTCCTGGATGAAGTGCTGGCACGCGGGGTCGAGATCCGCCAGGACTTTCCCGCGGACTGCCTGCCTGTTGTCGGCGGCCAGCAACGCAACGACACATCGGCGCTCACGGGCCGCAACTGAATTCGCAAGGAGACAAAGATGAATACCAAACCACCCACTCGCCGCAGCTTTCTTGCCGCCGGCACCGCCTTGGTGGCCGCGGCCACGGCCTTGCCCGCAGCGGCGCAGATCGGCGGCAGCGGCATCCGCATGGTCGTGCCCTTCGCGGCCGGGGGTGGCTCCGACGTCATCGCCCGCCTCGTTGCGGACGGGCTGCGCGAGGCGCTGCAGGAAGCCGTGATCGTGGACAACCGCGCGGGCGCCGGCGGCAACATCGGCACCGCGACGGTGGCGCGTGCCGATGCCGACGGGCGAACACTGCTGTTCACGCCGCAAAGCCCGATCACCATCGCCCACCTGCTGGAGCCCAAACCGGCGTTCGACGCGCAGAAGGATTTCGTGCCGATCGCGATCGTTGCCCGCACGCCGCTGGTGCTGCTCGTCAACGCGGCGGTGCCTGCCAAGTCCATGGCCGAACTGGTCGCGCTTTCCAAGGCCAAGCCCGGGTCCCTCTTCTACGGAGCGCCCAGCCCCGAGTTCGCATTCACGACCGAGCTGCTGGCGCGCGAGTCGGGCCTGGTCATGACCGGCGTTCCCTACAAGGGCAGCGCGCCTGCACTGACCGACCTGATGGGGGGCCAGATCCACGTGTTGCTGTCGTCGGCCGGTGCCGCCAAAGCGCAGCTCAAAGACGGCAAGGTCAAAGCGTTCGCACTGGTGGGCGGCGCGCGCTCCAACGACTTCCCCGGGGTACCGACCACGGAAGAACTCGGGCTGCGCAACTTCAAGGTGTACGGCTGGTTCGGCCTGTTCGCGCCGGCCAAGACCCCCGAGGCCACTCTGAAGCGTCTGTCGGCCGCGGCCGTGAGCCTGGGCAGCAACCCGGCGTACCGCGCCAAGCTGGCCCAGGCCGGCTACGAAGCGATGGCCCTGGACCGCGCGCAGTCCCGCGTCGCCGTGGACGAGCACCGCGAAATCTGGAAGACGGTGGCGCCGCGTGTCAGCGCGAAGTTGATCAACTAAAGGAATCGTCATGCGAAAGCCCAACCCCCCGCTGGAGCGCCTGCCCCAGCGGATGCACCACCACGCCTTCATCGTCCGTGACCAGGAGGTGAACCGCCAGTTCATCGAGGACCTGCTGGGCATTCCGCTCACCAGCACCTGGTGCGAAGAAGTCTTCAACAAGACGCTCAACGCGCCGCTGAACCTTTGCCACACGTACTACAGCTTCGGCGACGAAAGCGCCCTGTCGTTCTTTCAGTTCGCCAACCCCGGCGCGTACGAGACGTTCCGCCCGCCCGTGCTGCCCAACCTGCGCTACGACCACCTGGCCATGAAGGTCGACCTGGAAATGTACGAAGAGATCGAGCGGCGGCTGAAGGCGGCGGACTACCCGTTCAACGAAACGCACCACGGCTACTGCATGTCGCTGTACGTGACTTCGCCGGACGAATTCACGATCGAGTTCGCCTATGACGCGCCCAACACCGCCGAGATCTTCGAAGAGCGCATGCAAGCCGACCCGCACCGCGAACTGCGCGAATGGCTCGCCGGCAATCGCACCACCAACAACAACTGGAAGCAGCAGAAGCTGCGCTGACCGCTCACAGGAAACTGATCATGGATCTGGGTTTGAACGGCCGGAAGGCCATCGTCTGCGCGTCGTCGCAAGGGCTGGGGCTGGCGTGTGCCGAATCGCTGGCACGCGAAGGCGCCGTGGTCGTCATCAACGGGCGGCATCTCGACAAGCTCAGGGCCGTCGCGGCCGAGCTGGCGCACAAAACAGACGCGCAGGTGATTCCCATCTGCGCCGACATCACGACCGCTGAAGGTCGCCAGGCCTTGCTCGCCGCCTGCCCGGAGCCGGACATCCTGGTCAACAACAACGCCGGCCCGCCGCCCGGCAAGCTCAATGACTGGACGCCGGAAGCGTGGCACGACGCATTGCAGGCCAACATGCTGAGCCCGATCTATCTGATCCAGTCCGTCATCGAAGGCATGCGGCAGCGCAAGTTCGGCCGCATCGTCAGCATCACGTCGGCCATGGTGAAGACGCCCAGGCCGCACATGGCGCTGTCCAGTGCGTCGCGCACGGGCCTGACCGCCTTCACCAAGGCCCTGTCGCTCGACGCGGCCCGCGACAACGTCACCTTGAACCAGCTGCTGCCGGAGCGCATCGACAGCCCGCGCCAGGTGGCAATGACGGAACGGATGATGGCCCAGGAGAAGCTGACCTGGGACGAAGCGCGCACGCGCATCACGGACAACGTGGCGGCGCGGCGCTTCGGCACCCTGCGCGAGTTCGGCGACGCCTGCGCCTACCTGTGCAGCGTGCAGGCCTCATTCATCTCGGGACAAAACCTGCAGCTCGACGGGGGCTCGTACCCCGCATTGATGTGAGCAAAACCATGAACGAAGCGATCCTGCTCGACATCGACGGACCCGTCGCCGTCATTACGCTCAACACCCCGGCCACGCGCAACGCATTGGCCACCCAGGCGCAATACGCTGCCATCGAGAACGCCTGCGCCACCATCTCGGCCGACCGGCGCATCCGCGCCGCCATCGTCACGGGGGCCGGCAGTGCGTTCTGCGCCGGCGGCGACATCAAGCAGATGCTGGAGCGCATCGACGACCCGAAGCTCGAAGCCGTCGATGACCGCTATCACTACAAGGAAGGTATTCACCGCATCCCGCTGGCGCTGTACCAGCTGGAGGTTCCCACCATCGCCGCCGTGAACGGGCCGGCCATCGGCGCCGGGTTGGACCTGGCTTGCATGTGCGACATCCGCGTCGCGGCGACGCAGGCACGGTTCGCGGAGAGCTTCGTCAAGCTGGGCATCATCCCCGGCGATGGCGGTGCTTTCCTGCTGCAGCGCATCGTCGGGCCGTCCAAGGCCGCGGAGATGACGTTCACCGGCGAGGCCATCGACGCGCAGGAGGCGCTCGCCTGCGGACTCGTATCGGCGGTGGTACCGCAGGCCGAGTTGATGGCGCATGCGATGCAACTCGCGCACCGCATCGCGGCGAACGCGCCGCACGCGCTGCGGATGGCCAAGCGGCTGATCCGCGAGGCGCAGCACGCACGGCTGGAGTCTGTTCTCGAGCTGTCGGCGGCTTTCCAGGCGATCGCGCACAACACCCGCGACCATGCCGAGCGCATCACAGAGGCCGTCGGGCGCTTGCGTTTCGCCGCGGCGTGAACCCGAACGGCCGACACCCATGAAACCCAAGCTCCACACACTGATCTGCAGCACCCGTCCCGGCCGCGTCGGGCCGGCGATTGCCCGATGGGCGCATGACACCGCCACGGCCCACGGCAAGTTCGACACCCGGCTGGTGGATCTGACCAGCTTCAACCTCCCGGTCTACGACGAGCCCGCACATCCGCGCTTGCAGACCTACAACCACGCGCACACGCGAGAGTGGAGCGCCTCGGTCAGCGCAGCCGACGCATTTCTCTTCGTCATGCCGGAATACAACTACGGCCCGCCCCCTGCCCTGCTCAACGCCATGACCTACCTGGTGCGGGAGTGGCAGTACAAGCCCATGGCGTTCGTCAGCTACGGCGGCATGTCGGGAGGTGTGCGGGCGGTGCAGGTGACCAAGCAGTTGCTGACGACGTTCAAGATGGTGCCGCTGCTGGAAGCAGTGGCGATCCCGAATGTCACTGAGCATGTGAGCGGTGACCGCTTCACGCCCAACGAAATCATTTCCCGATCCGCCGCAACGATGCTCGACGAGCTGCACAAGTGGACCGGTGCATTGCTGGCATTGAGCCGGCCTTCCCCGACAGAGAAACCCGAATGAAATACATCAGCTTCATCCACCGTGACAGACCTTCGTACGGCGCCCTGTTGGGCGATCGGATCGTCGACCTCGGGGCCTTCTTCGGCGGCCGCGCGCCCGACCTGAAGGCCCTGATCTCGAACGACCGGCTTGAACAAGGATCGAACGCCGCAGCCATCCAGCCGGCAACGCTGGCGCTGGCGGACGTGACCCTGTTGCCCGTGATCCCCAACCCCGGCCAGATCATCTGCGTGGGACTGAATTACGCCGACCACGTGCAGGAAACCGGCCGCGTGATCACGGAGGCACCGACGCTGTTCCTGCGGGTTCCCCAATCACAGGTAGCGCACGGCCAGGAGATCATTCTCCCGCCCGAGTCAACGCGCCTGGACTACGAAGGCGAGATTGCCGTGATCATTGGCAAGGGCGGCCGCCGCATCAGCGAAGACGAGGCCTGGAACCACATCGCCGGTTATGCCTGCTACAACGACGGCAGCGTCCGCGACTGGCAGAGCGCCACGTCGCAGTTCACGGCCGGCAAGAACTTCTGGCGCACCGGCGGCTTCGGCCCCTGGATGGTGCCGGCGAACGAGATCGCCCCGGGCCAGACGATGACGCTGACGACGCGCCTGAACGGTGTCGAGCTGCAGCGCGCGACCACCGACATGATGCTGCACAGCATCCCGCGACAGATCGCCTACATCTCGACCTTCACGCCCCTGGAGCCCGGCGACGTCATCGTGACCGGTACGCCGGGCGGTGTCGGCGCCAAGCGAACACCCCCGCTGTTCATGAAGGCGGGCGACGTGGTCGAGGTCGAGGTTGACGTCATCGGGACCTTGCGCAACCCGATCGCCGCGGAGAGCTGCGCACCCATTCACTAGCAACAACACACTGGAGACAATCATGAACGACAAACGTGCAAGCCATGGCTTTCGACTCACGCTCGCGATGCTGGCCTGCGTCGGCGCGGCGACACTCGCGGGCTGCAACGGCGGCGGCGATGCGCACGCCCAAGGGCGCAAGGGCGGCGAGGCCACGGCCTGGGGGCTGCCCTATTTCAACATGCCCGACATCGTGCCGCCCAACGTGCGGCAGGACGCGTACACCCCGCTGACCGATGCGCAAGCAGGCCCGCCGATCGATCCGATCAAGGGCTACCGCACGGAAGACCTGGGCGGCGGTGTCTACATGGTGGGCGACGGCATCTACAACACCATGTTCGTCGTATCGGATGCTGGCGTCATCCTGGTCGACGCGCCTCCTTCCATGGGCGAGAAGACGCTCAACGCGATCCAGCAGGTCGCACCGGGTTCGAAGATCGTAGCGCTGATCTACAGCCACGCGCACATCGACCACATCGGATTCGCGGCCGGCGTGGTCAAGGCCTTTCCTGGCATTCCGATTTACGCGCACGAGGAAACCCGCAAGGCGCTCGCCCAGGCGAACGACCCGAATCGCCCGGTGCCCACCAACACCTTCAACACGCTCGACGTGGACTTTCCGGTGGTGGTGGGCAACCAGAAGCTCGTGCTGCGGTATCCGGGGCCCAATCACGACCCGGGCAATATCGGCATCTATCACCCGGGCCAGAAGGTGCTGATGCTGGTGGACGTGGTCTACCCGGGCTGGATGATGTGGCGGCGCCTGGGGTTGGCCACCAATATCCCCGGCTACTTCGGGCTGGTCAAGAGCATGAATGCACGATGGGACTTCGACAAGCTGATCGCGGGGCACTTCCAGCCCGGGACGAAGGCCGACGTCGAGACTCAGCTCGAATTCATGACGGACATGCACAACGCCTTGACCGAGGCGATCAGCACTATCCCCTATTCGGACGGCCGCCTGAACGCGGCGGACACGAAGAACTCCTGGGCCGCCACGCGCGACTGGACCGACCGCCTGACGAATCATTGTGTCAACAAGGTCACGCCGAAGTGGTCTACCCGGCTCGCGTCCTTCGACGTGTGGATCTACGAGCAGTGCATGGCGCTGGAACAGAGTATCCGCATCGACGGGCCGAGTCTGCGTTAGGCGCGAGGCAAATTGCAAGGCAGGTCTGGCGCGGTCAACCTGGCGCGCATCGACCTCACGTCGATCCGCCTGGTGGTGCTTTGTGCCGAAACCGGTTCGCTCTCGGCGGCCGCCAGGCTCGCGCACCTCTCCATTTCAGGCGCGAGCCACAGGCTGAGCTTTCTCGAAGAGTCACTGGGCACGACACTGTTCGAGCGCCACCGGCGAGGGCTGCGGCCTACGCGCGGTGGGCAGATGGTCGCAAGCGACGGCCGGCTCATGCTCACCCTGCTGGAGAATTTGGTCAATAGCCTGATTGAATAGCTCCCGGCCGCGCGTCCCCTGCCTCTTTATTGAGCGCCGCCCGCCAGCCCAATGCTGGCGCGGGTTTCGCGGGTTGTCCCTTGACCTATCCACAGCCTCACCCACACCTGCCGTGGGTAACTTCCATGCCTGCGCGGGAAACGGCCCCGCAAATGGTTTCTAATACGGGTCCGCAACGGACCCTCGCGTGTTTCGAGGGGCAGCGCCAGCCGCTGTTCGTGCCACTCATTGCCAACCCCCACAAAGATTTGAAGCGCCCATCGGCGCGAAGGAATTTTTTTGCGCTGGAACATCGACAGTTCAAGGCTCGTCCGCTTGCTGAGCGGCTGGGCACCCCTGGACGCGCATGCGCCCGGGATGGACATTGCCGAGCGGCTGGGCCTGTGGGTGAGCGCGTTCGACGCCATCGGCTTGCAGGCGGCACAGCAGTCGATCATGACCTTGACACGTGCTGCGCCGGCCAGTCCACCGAGACCTGTCCAGGCATGCGCCAAATCCGTCGCGGAAGATCTTGTGCGCGTGCGCACGACCCTGGCCCATCTCATCGCCAAGGAAGCTGACTCGCTCACTGCGGACGACACAAGCTACGCCCTCTATCACCAGCTTCATCTGAGGCTGCAGCGTGAAATGGAACAGGCGATCGCATCGCTGCGTGACCGCGTCCGCCAGACCCTGAGTCGAATCTCGCCGCGCCTGCGGCAGCTCGCCGCGCTCGATGCGGTGCTCGAGCAGGTGATTGCCCCACGCGAACAAGCGCTGCTGCCCACGACATCCACGCTGATGGCGAGACGCTACGAGCAACTGCGCGCTACCGAGGGTGGGCTCGATGGCTTTGCCAACGAGTGGCGCCAGGCGTTGCTGTCGGAGCTCGACCTGCGGCTGGAGCCCGTGACGGGCCTTGTCGACGCGCTGCGCAACGAGCCAATGAATCCACAATGAACAAGCATTTCTTTTCGGCGGCGTTTGCCGCGGGGCTGGCGGCCGTGGGCTGGGTCGGCTGGGGCTTTGTGGGCTCGAGCTGGCTCGCACTGTTGATGACCGCGGTGATCGGCGGCGTCTACCTGCTCGGCGCGTTCGAGCTGAGGCAGTTCCGCGCGGCAACAGCGGCGTTGGCATCGGCGATGTCCAACATTCCCCAGCCGATGGCCGGCCTCGGCCAGTGGCTCGACAAGGTACCCGCAACCCTGCGCAACGCCGTGCGCCTGCGCGTCGAAGGCGAACGCAGCAGCCTGCCCGGGCCGGCGCTCACGCCTTACCTGGTGGGCTTGCTGGTGATGCTCGGCATGCTGGGCACTTTCCTCGGCATGGTCGTCACCTTCAAGGGCGCCGTGTTCGCACTTGAAGGCTCGACCGATCTGCAGGCCATCCGCTCGGCGCTGGCCGCGCCCATCAAGGGGCTGGGCCTGTCGTTCGGCGCATCGGTGGCCGGGGTGGCGGCTTCGGCCATGCTGGGTTTGATGTCGGCCATCAGCCGACGTGAACGGCTGGAAGTTGCGCGCCAACTGGACGGCCTGATCGCGGGCGACTTGCGGCCGTTCTCGCTTGTTCATCAGCGTGAAGAGACGTTCAAGGCCCTTCAGGTGCAAGCGCGCGCATTGCCCGAGGTGCTCGACCGGCTCGACGCGATGACGGAGCGCATCGAACGGCGCAGCCAGCAACTGGACGAGCAACTGCTGGAGCGGCAGGCCCAATTCCAGCGCGAAGTGACGATTGCTTTCACGGACTTGGCCCACAGCGTGGGCGCCTCGCTCAAGGACAGCCTGGAAGCCAGCGCCAGGACGGCCGCGGAGAGCATCCGGCCCGTGGCCGAGTCGACACTGACGCAGATTGCGCAGGAATCGCGGCACATGCAGGAACGCCTGGGCGATGTAGCGAAAGCGCAGGTCGACGCCTTGTCGCAGCAGTTCAATGCGCTGCTGGCGTCTGTCGATGACAGCCTCGCCCGCACGCAATCCGACCATGCCCTGGCGCAGCAACGGATGCTGCAGGCCTGGGCCGACAACACCAGCGAACAGACGACCCGCACGGCACGGCTGCTGGGCGAATCGACTGAACTGGTTCGATCGCGCGCCGAAGTCGAGGCCCGCTGGATCGAGCAGCACGGCCTGCGCATGGACCAGCTGTCGGGCCTGTGGCGCTCGGAACTGGCCGCGCTGCGGCATGACGAAGACGTTCGAGGCCAAGCCGCGGTCGACAGATTGGGTGAATTGCAAGCCGCCGTCGCGCGGCACCTCGCAACGCTGGGTGCCGCGTTGGAAGAACCCCTGAGCCGGCTGCTGCAGACCGCCTCCGAGGTTCCCCAAGCGGCCTCCGGCGTGATCGCGCAGCTGCGGCAGGAAATGAGCCGCCTGGCCGAACGCGACAACCTCGCACTGCAGGAGCGCACGGTCTTGCTCGAACAGCTGGGCGTGCTGCTGCAGACGGTCAACCAGGCCGCCGGCGAGCAACGCGGGGCCATCGAAGCGATGCTGGCCTCGGCCTCCTCGGTGATGAACCAGGCCGGCACGCAGTTTTCGCAGGCATTGGATACGCACTCGGGCAAGGCGGCCGAGATGGCGGCGCACATCAGCGGCAGCGCACAGGAGCTTTCGGGTCTGGCCGGGGCCTTCGGCCAAAGCGTGCAGCTGTTCCAGGCGAGCAACGAGAAGCTCACGGAGAGCCTGCGGCACATCGAAGCGTCCATCAACCGTTCCACGGCGCGCAGCGACGAGCAACTGGCCTATTACGTCGCACAAGCCCGCGAAGTCATCGACTTGAGCATTTCCTCGCAGCAGGGCCTGTTCGAAAACCTGCGCCAGTTGCAAGGCCGCCAGGGCAAGGCTGTCGCGTTGGCCGCAGAGGAGCGTGAATGATCGAGGACGGCGACGCCGACGCCGCACAGTCCGCGCCGATCTGGGCAGTGTTCGGCGACCTCATGTCGGGCCTGCTCGGCGCGTTCGTGCTGATTTTGGTGGGCGTGCTGGTGGTGCAGATGGACCTGGTGGCCACGTTGAATGCCGAGGTCGAGAAGCGCCGGGTCGAAGAGCAGCGGCGCATGGCTTTGGAAAAGGCGCTGGCCATTCCGCTTGCGTCCGGCCGCGTGACGCTGAACAACGGCCGCATCGGCATCAGCGGCAGCGTGCTGTTCCCGGTGAACTCGGACCAGTTGCGGCCCGAGGGGCGGTTGCTGCTCCAGAGCCTGGTTCACCCGCTTCGTGTGTACTTGAGCGAGCGGGGCGAGATGCTGATGGTCAGCGGCTTTACCGATGACAAGCAGATCCACGAAGGCAACCGCCGGTTCGCGGACAACCTGGAGCTGTCGGCCCAGCGAGCGCTCACGGTGACTCGCGCGTTGATCGAGGAAGGCATGCCCTCCGCGCAGGTCTTCGCCGCGGCGTTCGGTGCCGAACAGCCGGTTGCGCCCAACGCGAGTGAAGACGGCCGCGCGCTGAATCGTCGTGTGGAGATGGCGCCTGTCCCCAAGTCGGCCGGCGCCAATGGTTCCGTCACTTCATCGCGCCCCGCCACGCCATGAGTGAGAGCAGGCAGTTCCAAGCGGGCAGCTCGCCGCTGGCGCAGCTGAACCATTACATCCGCTCTGCCAGGGCGGCGGCCCACGAGAAGACGCCGCTGCTGGATGAGACGCTGGACGAGCGCGAGCTCTTGAGCGCACGGCGCTTCCGGCAAGCGTGGGAAGCTTGCCGAACGCACGATGATGTGGAAGAAGCGATTGCAAGAAAGCCCGCCAACGCCGGCCCGCTCAACTCGCACGTGTTGGTGCTGCAGGCCCTGGGCATGATGCAAACGCTGTCGCCTGAGTACCTGCGGCGCTTCCTGGCGCATGTGGAGGCGCTGCAGTGGCTGGAGCTGGCGCGTGACAAATACCCGCGTCCGCAGGCGGCACAGGCCAAGGCCGCGAAGCCAGCGCGGCGGAGCCGGCAGAAAAAGTAAGAAGAATGACGCAAATAACGGCGCAAATGGCGCCGGGTAGCGCATTTCTCCGAAGTGAAGTATGATGGACATCATGCGGAATACGAAGCCCCAGACCAAACACAACGCCCGAACGGCAGCCAAGGAAGCCTCTCACGAGCGCATCGTGTCCGTCGCTGCGCGGGCGATCCGCCGCAGCGGGTACGACGGCACGGGTGTCGCCGACATCATGAAAGAGGCTGGCCTCACCCACGGCGCCTTCTATGCCCATTTCGAATCGCGCGAGGCCATGCTGGCGGAAGCGGCGACCCGGGCATGCGCCGAGTCGGCTGCCGCGGTGGCGGGCGTCGTTGCCAGCGTGCCGCCGGAGAAGGCGCTGGCGTCCATCCTCCGCGCCTACCTTTCTCCGCAGCACCTGCAGCAGATCGAATCCGGCTGCCCCCTGGCCGCGCTGGGCTCGGAGACAGTGCGCCAAACGCCCGAAGTCCGCCGGGCGACCACACGGCACATCAAGGAAACGATCGATCTGATCGCCCGCCAGTCGCCGGACTGGGGGCAGCCGGCCGCGCACGAACGAGCGCTCGTCACCATCGCTGCCATGGTGGGCACCCTGCTCCTGGCGCGTGCCGTCGACGAGCCCGCCCTGTCGCGCAGCCTGTGCGAGGCCACCATGAAGTACCTGGCCCCCGCCTGAAATCACCAAACCCGTCGCCTTTTTCGTTCGTCACGATATATGACGATCATCATGTGACAAACCCCAACCCAGGAAAATCCATGACCACGAGCACACCCCAAGCAACGGCCGCCACTTGGAAAGATGTTCCAACGCGGACGGTCCCCGGCCACGGCGTGAGGTTCGCCTACCGCGAACTGGGCACGGAAAACCCCGGCCCGCCGGTCGTGTTCCTCATCCACCTGGCCGCCGTCCTGGACAACTGGGACCCTCGGGTCGTCGACGGCTTCGCGAAGAAGCACCGCGTGATCACATTCGACAACCGGGGTGTCGGCGCCTCCAGCGGAACCCCTTCGGCGTCGATCGAGGAGATGGCCCGTGACGCCATCGCTTTCATCAAGGCCATGGGCCTTGGCCAGGTCGACCTGTTCGGGTTTTCGATGGGCGGGATGGTCGCGCAGGCGATGGTGCAGATGGAACCGCAACTCGTGCGCAAGATGATCATCACGGGGACAGGCCCCGCCGGCGGCGAAGGCATCAGCCAGGTGGCACGTGTGACCTACTTCGACATGTTGCGCGGCTGGCTCACGTTCCAGGATCCGAAGCAGTTCCTGTTCTTCACGCGGACGCCCTCAGGTATCCGCGCGGGCAAGGAGTTTCTGCAGCGATTGAAAGAACGCTCAGGTGACCGCGACAAGGCAATCACCCTGGCCGCGCTGCAGGCCCAGCTGAAAGCGCTGCGCCGCTGGGGCGAACAAGAACCGGCGGACCTGTCGAAGATTCATCACCCCGTCCTCGTCGCGAACGGCGACAGCGATCGCATGGTTCCCAGCAAGAACACGCACGATCTGGCGCAACGCCTTCCGAACAGCGAACTCGTCATCTATCCCGATTCCGGGCATGGCGCGGTGTTCCAGTTTCACGCCGACTTCGTGCCCAGGGCGCTGGAATTCCTGGCACGGCGAGTTAGTAGTTCACCCGGTTGATCCCCGCCCAGATCCCGTTGCCCAGATAGAAATCGGCAGGCTGAACCGTGGCCCAGACGTCGGACATCATGCCCTGCGGCGGAAAGCTCAACAGCAGGCCGTCGCCGGTGGCGATGGCGTACGCGTAGGGCTCTCCACCCGTCGACGTGGTCCAGCCCGCCCAGCCCGGCGTGTCAGCCCAGCGCGCCCCGACCAGATGCGAGTCGCTGGTCTGCTGGTAGTAGATGGTGTAGGCAGCCGGTATCACCACCGCATAGAACTGGATGCGGTTGCCGGCTTGCGTGGCGGCCGCCATGTCCGTGGCTACGTCGTCGGTGGAACTGCCCGGCGTAGGCCATGCCCAGCCTTGCTGGGCCAGCGAGGCCACCATGCCGGCCTTGACGAAATCGCCTGCGATCTGGTTTTGCCCCAGCGCATTGAGTTGCGAGACATTGCCGAATAGCATGTCGATGATGCCTTGCACGCCGGTATAGGCCACCTGCGGCGCCCCGTACTGGTCATTCACCAGCAGTGCTTGCGCGGTCAACGCCAGGCCCGAGCCCTTCGCTGAACTGGCGGTGGCAAGCGCCGGAACGCCGGAGGCCAGCGCCGACATGAGGTTCTGCCACGAGAAGCTCACCTGCGGCGCGTCGCTGGAAGGAGCGACCATGCCGATCACGTACGCGAGATCGGCATCCATCTGCGTGTCGATCGCCGCCGCCACCGTGAGGAGGTTCGCGTACAGGCCATAGACGCCGGCCAGGTTCTGCAGCTCGGCGATCAGGTCTTGCTGCATCGCCTGCCAGATGGCCTGCGCGGCTTCCATCGTTCCGGGGAGCGTGCCTGGCGGGAGCAGCGCGCTCAAGTCCATGTTCTGGACCTCCTGGATCCAGCGCTGCGCATCCCCCACGGCATTCGTCTTTGTGTACAACGAGCGAATGTCGCCGTCTTCGCAGCCGTTCATCTCGTTGCTGGCGGCGGCATAGATCTGTGCCTGCAACGAACCGGACGTGCCGGAAAACGGCGGGTAGGCACACTGCGGCCCCGACGCGACAAGCGAAAGCCCCCAGCCGGGAAAGGCCGGGGGACCGTTGGAGCCGGCCTGCCAGGCGCAGGTGGCGTTGCCGTTGGCGTCGAACGCGAGCAGGCCGCAACTGCCATAGCCCGCCTTGTACGCGAGCAGCTGCTGCTGCCCCAAGCCGGGCCCGGCCACCACCATGTACTGGTCGTCTTCGGTGTTCCACGATGACACGCCGCCCGCACCGGGAAACGACGAGCCCTGTGCCACCCACTCGACGATCAGCTGCGAGCTGTCCCAGCTCACGGCCGCGATGGAACCCGGTTGTGCGAACAGCACCGAGGGCGGCCCGATTTGCAGGGATGCCAACACCAGCGTGTCGCCGCTGGTCAGCGGCAGGTCGGTGCCGCCCGGGTTCGGAATGGCCTGGTCGCCGGTCCAGAGCACCTGCAGTTGGGGCGAGACAGGGTCGTTGTTGAACTGCGCCACCGCGACGATGCAGTCGTCGGTATTGAACAGCACCAGCGAATCCGCGTAGTACGCACCGACCGCAAGTTGGGCCGGCGCGAGCTGGTCGGAGGCCTGCAGGGGCCAGGCGCCACTCCCCTGCTGGTTCAGCAGCTCGTCGGAGACAGACCAGACCAGCGACGGCGCGTTGGCATCGGAGTCCCATTGCACCAGGCCCAGGGCCTGGCCGGGGCGCGAGACCAGGATGGAATCGAAGCCCTGGCCGACCACGTCCATCGTCCACCACGCGTCGCCCGTCTCCAGGGTCCAGCCGGCTGCGCCGCCGGCGCCGGGCACTTCCGCGGTGCCCGCGCTCCACACGGCGTTGAAGCCGTCGCCGGCCCAGGCCAGCACGGCCAACCCATACGGGCTCGACGCGAACATCGACAGCTGGCCACTGGCGGTGCCCAGCCCGAACTGCACCGGCAGGTAGCTGTCGCCGTCGTCGGGCCACCACGTACTGGCGCTTCCGGTGCCGGTGGCGCCGGAAGCGCTCCACCACACATACAAAGCGTCGCCGTTCCACTTGAACACGCCGATCCGCGCGTTCTGCGAGGCGAAGATCTCGTCCACGCCGTCGCCGTCCACGTCCGCCGCGTAGTACTTGTCGGTGCCGGAGACAGTCCACGCCTGCGTGCCGGGGAACCCGCCGGCCGAGACGGGCATGGGCTGTATCGAGCTGGTGGTGTTCCAGATCAACACCGGTACCTGGGCGCCCTCGTTCAACCCGGACCACTGCGGGCTGAGAGTGTCCCAACCGCACATCTGGACCAGGCCGAGCAATGTTTGCCCCGCGTTCTGCACCAGCATGCACGGCGTCGAGCGCGCGAGGTCCACGGTTGCCAGAACGACGTCCAGCCCCTGCATCGGCCAGGCAACGGTGGCCGGCAGGCCCTGGAAGTCGGGTCCGACGAAAGTGGGATCCGACGATAAGGCCGTGGCTGCGGTGGCAGCGTCACTGGCGCCGGGCTTGGCGCGAGGACGCCGGACGCGCGACTGCGCCGGGTTGTGTGGCATGGCGGCTCCTCCCTGGGGAACTGGAATTGATCCGGGACCTTAGCTTCGGCCAGCACGGGCGTCAATACACACCCCTGAAGCCAGAACTCCTGGAGCCCCGGCGGATTAGCCCACGGCTACTTCCGCAGATTGCCCTCGGAGTTGACGATGGTCAGTTCCACGCCGCCCCAGCCCTTCTTGCGCGCAGGCATGTAGTTCACGTACACGCCCCCCAGGTTGTATTCACCCATGCTGCGCAAGGAGGCCAGCAATCGCTCCCGGTTGACAACGGCGCCCGAGCGGCGAACCGCTTCGGCCGCGATCCTTGCGCCCAGATAGCCCTCCAGGCTGGAAAAGGAGAGCGGCTCCGCCGGCGCGTATTGCTTCATCGCCTTCTGGTACTCGCCGATGACGGGTGCCGACTGCGTGAAGGGGTAGGGAATGACCTGGCTGAGCACGATGCCCCTGGCCTTGTCGGCGCCGATGGCCTTGACCAGTTCTTCATGAAGCAGAACCGACAGGCCGTAGATCTGCGCGGCACCGGCCGGCGTTGCGCGCACGGCCTTGGCGAATTCCGTCGCGGGCTTTCCCGCCGCCAGCAGCAAGATGGCTTTCGGCTGCGAAGCCGAGACGGCCCGCACCGCGGCGGTGACGCTCGCCGCCATGTTGTCCGGATTGGCGTCCAGCACGGAGTGAGAAACGATCCGAAGTCCCATCTCCCCGGATTGCTTCTGGGCCAATTCAGCCAGCACCGGGCCGAACGCCACATTCATGTTGACGATCGCGATTGTTTCTTTGCCCCAGCTCTTGGCTTCCCGCATCAAGGCACTGACCTCATCCGCGAAACCGCTGCGCAGGGGAAACACGTTGTCGGCATCGACCACAGTGCGGTCGCCCTGCAGGGGAGCGATGAGGGCGATTCCTCCCTTGCCGAATGCATTGGCCTTGGCCAGCGTGGTGACCCCGCCCGTGTTGAGATAGGAGAGCAACCCGACGATGGAGGCGTCGTTGACAAGCTCCTGGGTCAACTCGACCATTTTGGGAGCCTGCAGGCCGTCATCCCTGGTTTCCAGCCTGAGCTTGTGCCCGTTGATGCCACCTTTGGCGTTGATCGTCTCGAAGCACGCCGATATGCCGGCGACCAACCCCCGGGCATTGGAAGCCGAGGTCGGATTGCTCAGCGAGGCCACTTGCCCGAACACGAGCTCCGCCGCTTGGGCGGCTATCGGCCAGGTGTTTGCCGCGATGGCAAGGACGGCAAACAAGAACGCGCGGAAAGACAGGCGGGTCGTTTTCACTTCAGTCTCCTTGGTACCGCGTTCATGGTCGCGGCCCCTGCGGGCTGAGTCCAACAACTTCTGCGCATGTCCTCTATTCGATTCACGAATTCGGGACCCGGACGGCCTGAAAAAACGAGCCCTCAGCTGCCCTTGTCCAGGGTTTCGATGTTGCTGTAGATGCGGCGCAGCATGTCGCGCAGCAGATCGACTTGTGTCGCGCTGATACCTGAGAGTGCAACCCGGTCATACAGTTGGGCCAGGGGAATGATGCGTTGGGCCAGCGCATCCCCCTCTGGCGTCAAGCTGAGCGCCAACGCCCGCGCGTCGTCCCCCGATCTGTCCCGGATCAGCAGGCCGCGCTGCAGCAGCCCTTCCACCGTCCGCGAGAGCGTCGAGGGTTCGGCCGACGTGTGCGTCGCCAGTTCCGCGAGTCGCTGGTGCGGCTTGTGATGAAGGGCGGCGCAGACCCGCCACTCGGTGAGCGTCAAACCGAAGGGTTTCAGTTCCTTGCTGAAAGCCTGCCCCATGCGAATACCTGCGCGCGCAACCAGATAGGGAATGGCTCGCTCAAGATCGTGGTCAATGAAAACACTTGCTTCTGCAGCATGTTTTTCATTGCGCTTGCGATCCACTGCCTGCGGCCGAGGTGACCGTGCGATTGCCGTTCCTGCCTTCTTCATTCAGCCATGATATCAGCCAGGCCACGGGCTGGGCCCGGGAAAATACCTAGCTTTAATTATTTGCATTTGCAAATTAAATATTCTCTAATTCGCTTCCGTTTAGAAGTTTCTTGAAGACCCTGGAGGCAACATGAACCCATTGGCAAACGCAGATTCGCTCCCTCTACAAGCGCCCGGCCGTATCAGCCCGGTGCACGGGGCGGCGCCACTGAAAAGAATCGTCGGGGCCGCGCAAGAGCTTGTGCCTGTGCTGCGGGAGAAGGCGCAGGCCACCGAGCAATCGCGGCGGGTTTCGGGTGAGGTGACCGAACTCTTCCACGCGGCGGGATTCTTCAAGCTGATGCAGCCGGCGCGGTTCGGCGGCTACGAATATGGCTTTACCGCCTTCATCGACGTCATCAGCGAGCTCGGCAGAGGGTGCACGTCCTCGGCCTGGGGCTGCTCCCTCGGAGCCATCCACCAGTGGCTGCTCGGAACGTTTCCCGAGCAGGCGCAAAACGATGTGTGGGGCACAAATCCCAGCGCCATCCTTTGCGGCTCTTACGCTCCAGCGACCACCGCGCAACGCGTAGACGGCGGATACCTCGTGAGCGGCCAATGGAAGTTCGCTTCCAACGTGGACAACTCGCAGTGGGCCTTGCTGGGGGTCCACTTCCCCGCCGAAGAAAAAGGGAGCCCCCCGAGCGCGGGCTTCCTGCTTGCGCCCCGTTCGGACTGGTCCATCGAGGACAACTGGCATGTGGCCGGCCAGGCCGGAACCGGCTCCAAGACGGTGGTCATCGAAAAGCCTACGTTCATTCCGGCACACAGGCGTCTCACATTCGCCGAGGCGTCTTCCAATTCCCCGCCCGGCAGCGAAGTCAACAAGAACCCCATCTATCGCATCCCGTTCCTGTCCGCCGTGCCGGTCTGCCTGGTGTCGCCCCTGCTTGGAACCGCACAGGGCGCAGTCGACGCCTTTGTCGACCTGTGCGGGACGCGGGTGACCCGCGGCGCGGTCGCCGGCGGCGGCAACCATCTCAGCCAGTTCTTCCCCGTGCAGTCACGCCTCGCGGAAGCCGCGGCCTCGGTCGACGCGGCCAGGCTGCTGCTGTACCGGGATACCGCGGAGGTGGAGCAGATCGCGGCCCAAGGGGAGGTGATCAGCGTCGAAAAGCGGATCCGCAATCGCCGCGACCATGCATTCGCGGCGCGCCTGTCGCATGGCGCGGTGGAAGCGCTCTTCGCCAGTGTGGGCGGAGCAGGACTTGCGCTGGATCAGCCTATCCAGCGCATGTGGCGCGACGCCAATGCCATTGCCAGGCACATCAGCCTGAACTGGGACGCGGTGTCGTCCATGGTCGGACAGCACATGCTGGGGCTCGAGCCCAAAGGCCAATACTGAGCAACACCGAGGTGCCGCCATGTATTCCTGGAGCTACATCACCGGAGACGTTCCGCTCAGCGTGGACGCCAGCCGCTTCCGCCGTGCCTTGGGCTCATTCCCGACGGGAGTCTGCCTGGTCACCACGGTAGGGCCCGACGGAAAACGCGAGGGGATGACCATCAACTCCTTCGCCTCGGTTTCCCTCACCCCGCCCCTCGTGCTGTGGAGCATTCGCGACGACACGCGCAGCGCCGAGGCGTTCCTGACCAGCCGCAGCTACATCATCAGCATCCTGGCGAGCGACCAGAAAGAAATGGCGTCGCACTTCGCCAAGCCCGCCCTCGACAAGTTCGCGGCATACGAAGACGCGTTCACCCTGGGCATAGGCGGTTGCCCCAAGCTGCGCCACAGCGCAGCCACCTTCGAATGCTCGTCCTATTCCCGCTACCAGGAGGGTGACCACACCATCCTCGTCGGCAGGGTCGACGCGTTCACGAACTCCGAGTCGACACCGCTGCTGTTCCATTCCGGGCAAATGGGTTCCGTCTGGGAAGTGGCGGAAAAGATTCCGCATCAGGCTTGAATCGAACGAAAAATCAGGAGACCTTGATGAACATCAACACTGTCGACTTGAACCTGTTTCTTGTCTTCCAGGCCGTCTACACGACTCGCAGTGTCACGCTCGCCGGCGATCGAATCGGCATGACGCAGTCGGCCACGAGCAGCGCACTCAAGCGCTTGCGCGAGCGATTCGGCGATCCCCTTTTTGTCAGGACGGCCGAGGGGATGGTTCCCACGCCCCTGGCCGAACGGCTCATCGGCGCAGTCGAGGCAGGCCTGGGCAAGTTCGCGCAGGCCATCGATCAAGGGCGCCAGTTCGATCCGTCAACCTCCGATCGCACCTTCCGGATCGCCATCAATGACATCGGCCAACTGGTCATGATGCCGCAGCTGCTGGCGGCAGCCCAGAAAGAGGCGCCGTCTGTTCGCTTCGAAACAGTGGACGCGTCGATGTCGGATGCAAGGCAGGGAATGATGCACGGGCAGATCGATCTTGCCGTGGGCAGCTGGAAAGCCATGGGCCAGACGTTCTACGAGCAAAGGATCTTCGACGAGACCTTCGTGGTGCTGATGGGCCGCAGCAATCCGCTGGCGGCGGGCGAGATGCTGTTCGAGGACTACATGTCCGCCAAACACATCGCCTACCGTCCCAGCGGCGCCACCGATACCGAACTGCAGAGCACCTTGAATCGCGCCGGAGTGCTCGGCCAGCGCAATGTGGTGCTGACAGCGGCGCATTCCCTCGGCTTGTCCGCGATAGTCGCTTCTTCCAATCTGCTGCTCACCGCGCCCAGTCGCCTGGCGCAGGCGATGATGTCGACCCGCACCGACCTGAAGATGTGTCCCACACCTTTCGAGGTGCCACCGTTTGCCATCCGCCAGCAGTGGCACGAGAGATTTCAGCTCGACAGCGGCAATCAGTGGCTGAGAACCCGCTTCTTCTCCCTGTTTCACGAGCCGTCGGTGTACCAGGTGGTGGCCATGGCATTCGAGCGGAGCCAACGCGCCCTGCTGGAAGACGAAAACGTCTATCCCACCCGCTGAACTGCCCGGCGATGCCGCGAGCGATCGTGGCTTCGTCAGATCGCCAGCTTGAACAGGTTCACCGCGTTGGTCCGGCCGATCTTCACGCGGTCCGCTTCGCTGATGGAGGCACTGTTGAACCAGTTGGACGCGTGGTCGACGTTCTCGAACGGCCAGTCGGTGGAGAAAAGGATCCGGTCGGAGCCGACTTCGAGCATGGCGTCGATCAGGGTCTGCGTCCGGAAATTGCCGGAGGTCGTCAGGTGGAAGTTCTGCTGGAAGTATTCCGCGAAGGTCTTCTTGGCCGGATAGGCCTTCGGAAGCTTCACCCACGCGTTGCGATTGTCGATTCGCCACATGCTGTACGGCAGCCCTTCGCCCATGTGACCCAACACGATCTGCAGCTTCGGGTGGCGGTCGAACAGCCCGCTCGCCATGAGCCGCAACGCGTGCACGGCGGTTTCCTGCCCGAATGCCCACGTCGGCCCCATGAGCCAGGGGTGACCATCGTAGATCTGGGCCCAGGAGGCGATGGGATTGCGCGGATGCAGATAGAAAGGCGCGTCGAGCGCCTCGGACCTGGCCCAGAAATCCGCGTACTGCGGCGCGTCGTAGTAGACGACGTTTTCCGGCGTCCCCACTTGGGAAAAGCCATTGACCAGCGCGCCCTTGAAGCCCAACTCCTTCATGCAGCGCTCGAGTTCGCGTGTCGCGGCGTCCGGGTCTTGCATGGGCAAGGCGGCAAATGCCTGAAAGCGGTCGGGGCGTTTGGCGACCTGTTCCGCCAGGTAGTCGTTGGCCCGGATCGCAATCTCGATCGCCTTGGCCGTTTCAGGAATGGCCTGTACCGCCGGCGCGTTGAGCGAGAGGATCATCATCTCCATGCCGTTCTGATCCATCTCGCGCAGCCGGCCATCGTGGATATCGGTCAGCCGTTTGCTGAGCTCCTTCCAGTAGTCGCCTGGCACGAAGCCGGCCGAGTCTTGAAGAGTCTCCGCGATCGCGAAGTGCTCTTCCAGTCCAATTTTCCCGTTCATTCGATACTCCTGTGGGGTGGGTGGCTGGCGCGATGCCTCGCGCTAAGCCTTGTATTTCTGGCAGGCTTTGGCGTAGCGTTCGAACTCCGCCAGCAGGGCGGGCTTTTCGCGCAGGATCGCCATGGCCGATTCGTTGACCGTCTTGGAAAAAGACGCCGCATCGCTGGCATTCATGGCCACCAGCTGGCCACCGTTTTTCGTCCACACCTCTTGAGCCGACAGGATGTCCTTGGCTCCAAATTCATTGGTGGACGCCTCGATGCGCGAAGCTTCCTCGGTCACGACGGCACGCAGATCGACGGGCAGTTTCGCCAGCCAGTTCTTGTTGCAAGCGGCGACCACGATGACGGGCCACTGCGACAACGCGGTCTGGTACTTCGCAGCGTCGTAGAACTTGAGCGCGGAAAAGACGGTGCTCGCCGCGATGAAGCCGTCAATCGCTCCGTTCTGGAGCGCCGGCATGACTTCGGACAAGGGCATGGGAACGGGCGTGGCGCCCAGCTTCTTCAAGGGCTCGATCTGCATGGGCGTGCTCAGCACCCGGATCTTCTGCCCTGAGAAATCCGCGATGGTGCGGATGGGACGCCGCGAAACCACGTTCTGCGGACTGTGCATGAAGACGGAGATGCTCTGCAGCCCCTTGCCGCCGCCCATTGCAAACAGCTGCTGGCGGACCTCCGGATCCGAGAAGATCCGCTGCGCATGGGCGGTGTCCGCTATCAATCCCGCGACATCCAGCACTTCGAACCGGGCGTCCAGGCTGGTCAGAAAGCTGGAAGCGGTGACGAAGCACTCGATGGTGCCCAGCGCGGCGCCCTCCACCATCCGGGGAATGGCGCCCAGCTGGCTCGCCGGATAAAGTTCGACCTTGATGCGGCCGGCGCTCCTGGCCTCGACCGCGGCCTTGAAGGTTTTCATCCAATGATGAATGACGTCGTTGATGGTGGCCGAGGTCACCTTCATGACAATCGGGTTCTGCTGCGCGAAAAGAACCTGGGGCGCTGCCAATGCCGCGGCAACGGCACCGGTCATGGCGCGACGGGAAAGCAATGCACTCATTTTTGTGTCTCCTCGGTAGTTCAATAGATCAATCGGACCAGTGCCATCGACAGCCAGGGCACGTACGTGATCAGGGCCAGGGCCAGCAAGTACAGGTAGAGGAAGGGAACGATGCCCTTGTAGATCACCTGCAGCGGGAACTTGAACAACGACTGGGTCACGAAGATGTTCAGCCCGAACGGAGGATGGAACATGCCTATGGCCAGGTTCGTGGTGATCACGATCCCGAAGTGAACCGGATCGATCCCCGCGGCCTTGACCAGAGGCATGAGCAGTGGCGTGAGCACCAGAATGGCCGACAGCGGATCGATGAAGCAGCCCACCACCAGGAACACGATGTTCAGGACCAGAAGAATGGTCCACGGAGACAGCTGCCATCCCTGCACCAGCTCGACCAGCGCCAACGGAATCTGGTGCACGGTCAATATCCAGCCGAACACATTGGCGCAGGCCACGATCAGCAGGATCTGCGCTGTCAGGGTGACGGTTCGTGTGGCGCAGTCGATGATGTCGACCCAGCTCAGCTCGCGGTAGATGAATCGCGTGACGAACGCCGCATAGACGCAGGCCAGCGCCGCGGATTCGGTAGGAGACACGAAGCCGCCGTAGATTCCGCCCAGGATGATGACGGGGGCGCCCAGGGCCCAGAGCCCACGCCGGAACGAAGCCAGCAGGAATCGCAGCGAGAAAGACTGTCCGTCGGAGATATTCCTTCGCCTGGCGTACCACAGCACGTAGACAGCCAGGATGGCGGCAATGAGCAGCCCGGGAACGACGCCCGCCGCGTAGAGCTTGGGCACCGACTC
The DNA here is from genome assembly GCF_003797765.1 of Ramlibacter sp. WS9. Classification (GTDB taxonomy): domain Bacteria; phylum Pseudomonadota; class Gammaproteobacteria; order Burkholderiales; family Burkholderiaceae_C; genus Ramlibacter. The sequence continues at coordinate 279,768 of NZ_RKMB01000004.1, forward strand.
GGACGCGGCGGCCGCATAGATGATCAAGGGCACCGACGGCGGAATGATGATGTCGATGGCGCCGACGGCGGTGATCAGGCCCGCCCTGAAATCATCCGGATAGCCTCGCTCCTTCAAGGGCGGCAGCATCAGTTGCCCGACGGTCGCGACCGTGGCGGCGCTCGCGCCCGACATCGCCCCGAACACGGCCGACGTTCCCACTGTCGCCAGGGGCAGGCTGCCTTTGAGGTGTCCCGTCGACGCCCGCATGATGTCGACGATGCGCGCCGCCACACTGCCCCGGCCCATCAGCTCACCCGCGAAGATGAAGAACGGCACGGAAAGCAATGCGAAGCTGTCCAGTGCGCCGAACATCGTCTGGTGAAGCACCGCGATCGGCACGTTCATCACGAACAGCACCGTCACCGCCGACGCCGTGAGAAGCACCAGGAAAATCGGCACGCCGGCCAGGAGCAGCACGACGGGGACGAAGGCCAGGGTGACGGCGGTCATGGGGCTTCTCCGCTTTCGCTTGCCGCGCCTGCCGCGGGCCTGTCGAGCCCCAATCGGACCAAATCCCAGCCGGAGGCCAGCGCCAAGCCGAGGAAGCCCGCCGCCGGGGCGGCATGCACCAGCCACATCGGAATGCCGGCGCCGTCGCTGCTCTGCCCCATGGTCATCATCTCGCCGGCAAAGTTGATGGAAACCCAGGTCATGAGAACGCAGACCGCGAGCGAGAGCACGGCCTCGAGGAGCCCGCGCCACCAGCCGAGCCGCGGACCCAGCCTCTGCACAAACACGTCCATCCGCAGGTGCATGTGGCGAGCACCGGCGACGGCCGCCCCCAGGAAGATGAGCCAGACCATCAGGTAGACCTGGACCTCGTCGGCCCCCACCAGCGCCCGTCCGCCCGCGTACCGCAGCGCCGCGCTGGCGAAGTTCAACAGAACGACGGCGCAAAACACGAGGCCGAACAGGCGCTCGATCCACTTCGCGAAGCTGGTGATCCCGCGCGCAGAAGTTGGGCGCGGGGAAGTTGGGACATCGACTCTGTCCTGGATGGCGGTTGCTTTGGTCACGCCCGCATTTTTTACGCTCGGCGCCCCGCCGTCCAACAACTTCTGCCGATGTGGACTATGCGGCAGCCCAATTCATACCTGGGTTAACCCCAGGCTAGGGCCCGACCTGAGAGCCTGAGGAAAACATCATGGACGTCACTTCATCGCCGAGCGCACGGCGGCGACGAACGGCTTGATCAGTGGGCTGTCCAGGTCACGCCGCCAGCAAACCGCAACTTCCATCCCTTCGTTTTCGCCTTCGAGCGGCCGGAACACCAGGCCAGGTGGACTGCCGACCGCCGCGCAGGCCGGCACGATGGCAAAGCCTTCGCCGGCCAGCACCAGGGCCAGGGCCGAATGAACGGTCTCGACGCGCTGGACGATCTGCACGCTGACCTGGTTGCGCCTGAGCAGCGCCGCGACGGGTGAGGCACCCGCCGTGTTCTCGGTGTTCAGGCTCGGCAACCCGATGAGCTTGATCCCTTGCAGCTTCGCCATCGGTACCGCGGCGAGGCGTGCCACGGCGGCGCGGGTGGGCACGGCCAGCACGAGCGGCTGGTTGCCGACCGGCGCCGACACGATTCCTTCGCGCAGCAGCGGCGGCATGCACAGCCCGACCGTGACCTTGAAATCACTGATCAAGCTTTCATACGTGTGCACGCTCATCTCCACGAACTGCAGCTCGACGTCGGGAAGCGTGCGCCGCAGCTCCGGTACCAGACGAGGCAGCACGGCGTAGCCTAGCGCGAACATGTAGCCCACGGTCAGCCGGCCGCGCCGCCCTGCGGCCACCGCCCTGGCCGCTTCGAATCCGTCGTCTGCGAGCGCAAGCGCCTCCTTCGCGCGAGAGAACAGCGCCCTGCCCGCCTCGGTCAGCTGCATGCCGTCCGACTCGCGGCGAAACAGCGCGGTGCCCAGGCGCGCTTCCAGGTTGCGTATCTGCACGGACAGCGGAGGCTGCGCCATGTGCAAGCGCAATGCCGCCTTTCCGACGCTGCGGGCTTCGGCCACCGCGACGAAATAGCGAAGGCTTTTCAGATCCATGCCGGCCATACTAATCTCGTATGGGTTTGTCGTAAACCAGTATTGGACGCCCAGGGCGTCGCGTGCCAATCTGCGGACACATATGAGCGATGAACTTTGCCTGATGACCGCCACCGTGCTGCGCGAACGGATTGCGCGGCGCGATGTGTCCCCCGTGGAAGTGACGGCAGCGGTGCTGGGCCGTGCGCAGCGGCTGCAGCCTGAGCTCAACTGCTTCATCACCATCTGCGGCGAAGAGGCCATGCAAGAAGCACGTGCCGCCGAACGCGCTGTGATGCGCGGAGAGCCGCTGGGGCTGCTGCACGGCGTTCCGTACACCTGCAAGGACCTGGTCAACACGTGCGGGGTGCGAACCACCTTCGGGTCCCTCTTCCACAAGAACAACGTCCCTTCGCAAGACGCTGAAGCCGTGGCGCGCCTGCGCCGCCACGGCGCCATTCTCATCGGGAAAACGACCACGTCCGAGTTCGGGGCGAAGTGCCTGACCGACGCACCGCTGTTCGGCCGCACGCGCAACGCCTGGAGCGCCGCGCACACCAGCGGGGGCTCCAGCGGCGGTGCCGCCGTGGCCGTGGCGGCCGGCATCGCGCCCATCGGCATCGCCACCGATGGCGGCGGCTCGACACGCATTCCGGCGGCGTGCAATGGCGTGGTCGGTCTCAAGCAGAGCATGGGCGTCGTCCCGCACAGCCAGGTGGACGATGCCTTCGGCAATCTCACGTACGTGACGCCGATGACGCGCACCGTCGCCGACACGGCGCTCATGCTGCAGGCGCTGGCCGGCGCCGATCCTTCGGATCCGTGGTCGATGGACGTACCGGTGCCCGACTACGCCAAGGCAGCGGGTGCGACAGGTGACCTGCGCGGCAAGCGCATCCTGTATGCCAAGGCGCCCAAGGGCCGCCCCGTCGCGCAGGAAGTCGCCTCCGCATTCGAATCCGCGCTGGGCCATTTGCGCGATCTGGGTGCGGAGCTCGCGGAAATGCCGGACACCGGGGACTTCGACATCGAGCCGCTGTGGCGGACCATCAACCACACTGTCTGGCTCACCCGGTTCAGCGCCATGGCACGCGAGCGCCCCGGCGATATGAGCCCTTCCCTGCTCCAGCAACTGGAACTGGCAACCCACGTGAGCGGCGTCGACTACCAGCAGGCGATGTTCGACCGCACGCGGTTGTTCCGGCACGTCCAGTCGCTGCTGCGCGAGAACGACCTGCTGGCAATGCCTACGCTGTCGCGCACCGCGCTTGCCATCGACCAGGACCTGTTCGGCACGCTCGAGATCGACGGGCAAGAGTTCCCCGAAGTCCGTGCGAACTGGTTCCCCTGGACGATGCCGTTCAACCTGACGGGCCATCCCGCCGTGACGCTGCCTTGCGGATTCGGCGCCGGCGGGCTTCCCATCGGCATTCAACTGGTCGGCCGCTTCCGGGGCGAAGCGGACCTCCTGCACGCCGCTGCGCGCCTGGAAGCGGCGCAAGCACTTCTTTCCCATAGACCTGACTTGAGGTGAGCCATGAAGACCGTACCGAAGAAGATCGTCCGGGCAGCCACAGCGGTTGCCGTCTTGCTGGGCCTGGCACACACGCCATTGCAGGCCCAGGCGCCGGCAGCGAGCGCGACGGACACGAAGGCGCCGATGAAGCTGATCGTCGGTTTCCCGCCAGGTGGACCGCTGGATACCCTGGCGCGCGCCGTTGCGGAGCAGCTGCGCACGACAATGGGCGAGACGGTGCTGGTCGAGAACCGCCCTGGCGCCTCGACCCGCATCTCCATCGATCTTGCGAAGCGCGCCCCTGCCGACGGCAAGACGGTGCTGCTCGCTTCGAGCGCCCCGTTCATCATTTTCCCGATGACCTACAAACGGCTCGACTACGACGTCGAACGCGACTTCGTTCCCGTGGCGCATCTCGTGGATGTCCCGACGGTCGTCTCGACCGGCGCGAGCAGCCCGTATCAGAACATCGGCCAGTACGTCGCCTGGGTGCGCGCCCACCCGGACCGCGGCGGGGTCGGGCTGACTTCGCTCGGCGGCCTCCTGCACTTCTCGATTCTCGCCATGTCCAAGACGATTGGCGTGCCGCTGAATCCGGTTTCCTACAAGGGCGGTGCGCCGTTGGCGACGGATCTCGTCGGGGGCCACGTTCCGATCGGCACCGACGCGTTGGCGAGCCAGCTGGAACTGCACCGCGCCGGCAGGGTTCGCATCCTTGGAGTCTCAGGTACGAGCCGGAATCGGGCGCTGCCCGACGTGCCCACCCTGAAGGAAGCCGGGATCGATGGGTTCGACCACGCGAACGCCTGGTACGGCGCCTATGTTCCCGCCGGCACGCCACCGGCGGTGGTCCAGCGTCTTGAGCGCGCCCTCATCGCGGCCGTCAGCCAACCGCACGTCCAGGCGCAACTCGTGCGCGTGGGTCTCGAGCCGACCGGCCTCGACGGCGCAACGGCGGCGAAGGTGCTGCGTGCCGAGCGCACGTTCTGGCGCCCCATCGTCGCGGCATCCGGATTCAAGAGCGAAGAGTGAAAGACCTGCCGGCCCTTCGGCAAACAAGGAGAGACACCATGGTCCATCCAAACACCGTTGCAGCGCCGCGCGGTCATCGCCTTGCCGCCTTGCTGTCCCTTGCCGCGCTTGCGTTCCTTGCGAACGCGAATGCGCCGGCGCACGCAGCCTATCCGGATCGGCCCGTCACGGTCGTCGTTGCCTTCCCTCCCGGGGGCATCGTCGACATCATCGCCCGGCGCCTGGCGCAGCGATTCTCCGATCGCTTCAAGCAGAACTTTATTGTCGACAACAAGACCGGTGCCGCCGGCAGCATCGGCTATGCGGCGGCGGCCCGCGCCCCGGCGGACGGCTACACGCTCGTGCTTGCCAGCGGCCCCACGACGATGCTGGCTTCCACCGAAGGGCCACCACCGTGGAACCCGATGACCGCGTTCAGCGCGATCGGGATGATAGGGACCATTCCGCAGGCCGTCGTGACCGGCAACGCCATGCCGGCGCGCACCCTGGCCGAGTTCGTCGACTACGCCCGCGCCCGGCCGGGGCAGGTCAACTACGGATCGGCCGGCGTCGGGACCACCCCCTTCTTCACCATGGAGCTGTTCAAGGCACAACAGAAGATCAACCTGACGCACGTGCCTTACCGCGGCCAGCCCGAAGTGATGACGGACATCATGCGCGGCGAGCTTGGCATCACCTCCGTGACCGTGCCTCTTGCGCTGGCCAACGTACAGGCGGGCAAGATGAAGGCACTGGCCGTGACCTCGGGCTCCCGGCTGCCGATGCTGCCGGCAGTGCCGACGGTGCAGGAACTCGGCATGCCGGAACTCGCGATTTCGAACTGGTTCGCATTGCTGGCTCCCGCCGGCCTCCCGGCCGACATCACCGCCACCCTGGCCGCGGCATTGAATGAAGCGCTGGCCGCGCCGGAGTTGAAGGCCAGCCTCGCCGAGATCGGCCTCCTGGTGGAAAGCGCTCCCCCCGCGCAGACGCTCGGCTTCGTGAAAGCCGACCTCGCGCGCTGGACCGCGATGTCGAAGGCGCTGGCCACTGCAAGTCCCCGCGCCGCTGGAGCATCCAATTGAACGACGAAACACGACACATCCACATGGCCACGACCCCTCCCGAAGGAATGGCCTCGCAGGAATGGCAGCTCCGATGCGACCTCGCCGCCTGCTTCCAACTCACCGACCTGTACGGCATGTCCGATATGGCATCCACGCACATCTCGGTGATCCTTCCCGGACCGCAGCATCACTTCCTGGTCAATCCGCTGGGTGTGCTGTTCGACGAGATGACGGCGACCAGCCTGCTCAAGGTCGACATGCACGGCAAGGTGATCGAAGGCGATCCGTCCCTGCTGAATCCCGCGGGGTTCATCATCCACAGCGCGGTGCACATGTCCAAGTCCGACATCGTCTGCGTCATGCATTCGCACACGCGCGCGAACAACGCGGTGGCGATGCAGGCCCAGGGGCTGCGGCCGCTGAGCCAGAAGGCCGCCGTGATGCTGGACTTCCTCGGATACCACGACTACGAAGGCGCGGCGCTGGACGAGGACGAACGCATCCGCCTCGTTCGCGACCTTGGGGACGGCAGGGTCCTGATTCTTCGCAACCACGGCGCTCTCACAGTGGGACGCAGCGTCGGCGAGGCGTTCTGCTGGATGCACCGGCTCGACACCGCCTGCAAGTACCAGATTGACGGCCAGGCCGGCGGCGTGGAACTGAACGAACTGTCCCAAGCCACGATTGACCACACCCGCGGGCAGGGACGGAAGATGCTGGGCCGAGGCGGCTTCCTCGAAGTCGGCCGCGTGGAATGGCCTGGGCTCATTCGCAAGCTGGAGCGCGAGCGGGGGAACTCCTACAAGACTTGATCGCGCCCTCGAAGGCTGTCATTGCGGGCTTGACCCACTGCTGCCCGAAGTCTGATCTCATCGAAGCGCTGCACAGCGACCGTGTGCGCAGCCATGGACGCCGGGTGGCCGATGCAGCGAATGTCCCCCGTCGGCCTCCGGCCTTCCTCCTCCTTTATTTCGCCGCATCGGCCACCCGGCATCCATGGGGGACCCAGTTGGCGCGCAACGGCCGAATACCGACAACCTTCCCGGATCGGGGTGGTGGGGCGCTCTGCGCAGCGAAATAAAGGAGGAGGAAGCGGCTTGCCGCGACGGGGGACATTCGCAGCGCAGAGTGCCCCGCCGCCCCGATCCCGCCCTGCCATGCCATGCCATGCCCTGCCATGTCATGCCATGCCATGCCATGTCGATACAGATTTCCCGAAGACTCGCCCACCTTTTCATCTGCATCAACAGCTTGGCCGCTGAGTAAGAGTTCCTCTCCGGACAGTAGCGGGTCAAGCCTGCTCGTCAAGCGCCTCGCCGAGTGCATTGACGACCGAATCGATCTCCGCGGGCGTCGTCGCGAACGGCGGCGCGAACTGCAGTGTGTCCCCGCCGCAGCGAACATAGAAACCTCGCTCCCACATGCGCAGCGCGACTTCGAACGGCCTGCGCGCCGGTTCGCCGGGCGCCGACGCGATCGTGATCCCCGCGGCAAGGCCGAAGTTGCGGATGTCGGTCACGTGCCGCGCCGTGCGCAGCGCATGCACCTTCTCTTCGAAGACCGGCGCGATCTCGCGCACGCGCTGTGGCGCATCCTCCCGCTCGAGCAGCTCCAGTGTCGCCAGGCCCGCCGCGCATGCCAGGGGATGGGCCGAGTAGGTGTAGCCGTGCGGGAATTCGACCGCGTAGTCCGGGCCGCCCGCCGCCATGAACACGTCGTGGATTTCCGATGTCGCCACGACGCCACCCATCGGCACGGCGCCGTTGGTAACCTGTTTCGCGAAGGTGAGGATGTCGGGCTTGACGCCGAACGCCTCCGCGCCCGTCCACGCACCGGCACGGCCGAACCCTGTGATGACTTCGTCGAAGATGAGGAGGATGCCATGCTCGTCGCAGATGCGGCGCAGTTTCTGGAGGTATCCCACCGGGGGCACGATCACACCGGCGGAGCCGGCGAACGGCTCCACGATCACGGCGGCGATGTTCGACGCGTCATGCAGCGCGATGAGTTCGAGCAGTTCGTCGGCCAGGTGCGCACCCTGCCCCGGCTGGCCGCGGCTGAACGCGTTGGCGGCCAGCAGCGTGTGGGGCAGGTGGTCCGCGGCGATGCCTTCGCCATACAGCTTGCGGTTGCCGGCGATGCCGCCCACGCTGATGCCGCCGAAGTTCACGCCGTGATAGCCCTTGGCACGGCCGATGAGGCGCGTCTTGGACGGCTGGCCTTTCTGCCGCCAGTAGGCACGCGCCATCTTCAGCGCCGTGTCCGCCGCCTCCGACCCGGAGCCGACAAAGAACACCCGGTCGAGGCCGGCCGGCATCTTCTGGACGATGCGCTCGGCCAGACGAAACGACAGCGGATGGCCGAACTGGAACGCCGGCGCGTAGTCGAGCGTGGCAGCCTGTGCCGCGATCGCCTGCACGATCTCGTCTCGGCCGTGGCCCAGGCCGCAAGTCCACAGGCCCGAGAGGCCGTCGAAGACCTGGCGGCCGTCAGCCGAGAGGTAGTGGCGGCCCTGAGCCGAGACCACCATGCGCGGCGCGGATTTGAACTGGCGGTTGCCGGTGAAGGGCATCCAGTGCGCATCGAGCTGGGCGCGGGTCAGCGTGGTGTCGGCCAATGGCAAGTCGGAGAGATTCATGGTCAGGCAATGGTGGGTGGGTGTTGGGCCATTGTTCCCGCGCGGACGCAGAAGATAAACTGCAACGAATCACAGTTCACGCGCATAGGATTGAAACAATCATGGTTCGCAAGGCGCTGATCGGCGAAATCGCCGACGTTGACATCCGGCTCTTGCGAATCTTCAAGGCCGTCGTCGACGCGGGCGGCCTGTCTGCCGCCGAACTCGAACTGAACATCGGGCGCTCGACCGTCAGCCGGCATGTCGCCGACCTCGAAGAACGGCTGGGCTTCGTGCTGTGCACCCGCGGCCGTGGCGGCTTCGCGCTCACGCCCGAGGGCGTCCAGGTATATGAGGCCGCGCAGCGGCTGCTCGCTTCGGTGGAGTCGTTCAGGAATGACGTGCGCGAGATGCAGTCGGAACTGAGCGGATCGCTCCAGCTCGCCTTGTTCGACAAGACCGCCACCAATCCTGAAGCCCGCATCGACGACGCCGTGCGCGAGTTCCGGAAAACTGCACCCGCCGTCGCCATCGACGTCACGATCGACACGGCCGCCGCGATCGAGTCGGGGGTGCTGGACGGCCGCTTCCATCTGGGCATCATCCCCGACCACCGGCGCTCCGACGCGCTGCGCTACCTGCCGCTGTTCACGGAGCGCATGGAGCTGTATTGCGGACGCCGGCACCCGCTGTTCGATGCCGCCGAAGCGGCTGTGACGCTGGATGACCTGGGCGGCTGCGACTACGCGGGCCTCGGCTTCCATTCGCCCAACATGGAGGCGACACACCGATTCGGTTTGCGCAGGCGTGCCTCGGTCACGGACCAGGAAGCGGTTGCCACCCTGGTTCTTTCCGGCTGCTACATCGGGTTCCTGCCCGATCACTATGCCGCCGGGTTCATCGCGCAGGGGCTCATGAAGAAGGTGCCCGTGCCGGACTGCCGGTACGACGTTCTCTTCGTGGCCGTGATGCCGCGTTCGCCGGCGCCGTCGCGCCTGGGCCGGGCATTTCTCGGCGCCTTGTGCAAGGCGCAGGGGATCTTGCCGCCCGAGGATGGCTGACGATCCCGAATGGGCCGCGCTACAGAATCGAATAGGACAGTGAATTCGCCACCGCGGCGCGAATGTGCTGGATGCGCTCGCGGTTGATCTGCTCCGCCGCGGCGGCGTCCCCGCGCGAGATCGCCTGAAGCAGCTTCTCGTGCTCCTCGATGGAGGCTTCCATGCGCCCGGGAATCGCCGCCGTGCGGCTGCCCGTCAGTCGCAGGCGATTCTCGATGCTGAGCACCTGGTCGGCCAAGGTTTCGCTCTGGCAGCATTCGATCAGCGCGCGCCGAAACGCCAGCGCGTGCTCCAGATAGTTGGGCACATCGCCCTTTCTTGCACAGGCAGCCAGCAGTTGCTGTGTCTTCTTCAGGCGCTGCAGATGAACAGCATCCATGTGCTGCGTGGCCAGCCGCGCCACAAGACCCTCCAGCACTTCGCGGATATCGAGCAGCTCGATCAATTCCTTCGGCGTCAGCTGCCTGACCGTCACACCGACGAATCGCGTGCGCACGACCAGGCGCTCGACTTCCAGCTGGCGAATCGCTTCACGCACCGGCGTGCGGCTGACCTCGAATTCAGCCGCGAGGTCCTGCTCCGTCAGCTTCTCGCCGGGTTTCAAGTCGCCCCGCAGGATCGCCGCACGAATGCGGTCGCAGACCTGCTCGGCAGACAACGCTTGGGGGACCCGTTTGGCGAGGGCGCCGGATTTCGCTGAAGACATGTTGTTCTTATACAGGATGCGGCTTGCCTCATTCCAGCTTGGCCCCGGAGGCTTTGACGATTGCGGACCAATGAGCAATTTCCTTCTGGACGAACGCCTTGAATTCGGATGCCGGGAGCGTGCGCGGCCGGCCTCCCATGGCCACGATGCGCTGCGAGAAATCCGGCGAACGCACGATCTTGACCAACTCCTCGCTCGCCTTGTCGATCACCGCTTTCGGTGTGCCGGCAGGCGCGAGCAGGCCGACCCATGGAACCATGTCGAAGTCGTCCAGGCCGCTTTCCGCGACCGTCGGCACCGAGGGCATCACCTGCACTCGCTCGCGTGAACTCACCGCGATCGCGCGGACCTTACCGCCCGCGAGGAAAGGCTGCGCGGCAGCTACTGCGTCGAACGAGACTTGCACCTGCCCGGCCGCCAGGTCAGTCAGCGACTTGGCCGCGCCCTGGTAGGGCACGTGCGTCATCTCGATGCCGGTGCGGCGCATGAGCTCCGTCATTGCGAGATGCGATACCGAACCGTTGCCGGGCGAGGAGTAGTTGACCTTCCCCGCGTTCGCCTTGGCGTACGCCACGAACTCCTTGAACGACTGGATCGGCAGCGCGCTGTTGACCAGCAGCAGCAGTGGCGCATCGTAGATCAGGCCGATCGGCTCGAAGTCCTTCTGGCTGTCGTAGCGCACGTTGCGGTACAGGAACGGATTGCCCGCGATCGCCGCCGACGCTGACAGCGTCATGATGCTGCCGTCGGCCGGCATCTTGGCCACGGCTGCCAAGGCGACGCTGCCGGCCTGCCCGGGCATGTTCTCCACGATCAGGTTGCGGCCCATCGCCGGGCCGAGGCGGCCCGCCAGCAGGCGCCCCACGACGTCCACCGATTGCCCCGGTGGATAGCCGATGATGAGCTTGCCGCTGTCAGCCTGCGCGAAGCAGGGGCTGCTGGCCAGCAATGCCACGGCCATGACCGCCTTCAGAACACTTTGCATGGTCTTCATGATCTTGTCTCCTTATGTTCATTTGCCGAGCATTTGGATGATCGAGGAAAAGTCCAGGCGGCCTCGGCCCGCGGCGCAGTGCATGGCATAGACAGAACTCGCCGCGGCGCCAAGCAAGGCGGGCGAGCCGCTTGCGATGGCCGCCTGCTCGGCCAGGCGCAAGTCCTTCAGCATCAGCTCCGACGCGAAGCCGCCTTCGTAGCCGCGGTTGGACGGCGCACTCGGCACCAGGCCCGGTTCCGGTGAATAGCTGGTCAGTGCCCAGCACTGACCGGACGACGTCGAGGCGATCTCGAAGAACTTGCGGGTATCGAGACCCAGGCGCTTCGCGAGGTGAAGCGCCTCGGACACGGCCAGCATCGAGATGCCGGCCAGCATGTTGTTGCAGATCTTCGCGGCCTGGCCGGCGCCGGCGGGCCCGGCGTGGATCAGGTTCTTGCCCATCGCTTGCAGGATGGGCTGGGCACGCTCGAAAGCGGTTTCGCTGCCACCGACCATGAACGTGAGCGTACCCGCCGCGGCGCCGCCGACGCCGCCGGAGACGGGTGCATCGAGCGTCGCGAGGCCCCGCTCCTGCAGGGTCTTGTGAAACACCGCGCAGGATGCGATGTCGATCGTCGAGCAGTCGATCACCAGCGCATCCGCCCGGATCGGCAGCGGCTCGCTCGCAAGGACCTTGATGACATGGCTGCCGCTGGGCAGCATCGTGACGACGAAGTCCGCGTCCTGCACGGTCTGGGCGACCGAACCTCGCGGCGACATGCCTTCCGCTGCGGCGCGCTCCAGCGCATTGGCGCTGGTGTCGAAGCAGCGCACATCGTGCCCCGCCTGCCTGAGCCGGGAGGCCATGGGGAAACCCATGTTTCCCAGGCCGATGAAACCGATGACAGCCATGGATGTCTCCTTCAGGTCATGTTGAAGATGATGGTTTTCTTGTGCGTGAAATGGTCGAGCATCGCCTCGAGCGAAGCCTCACGGCCCAGGCCCGACTGCTTGACGCCGCCGTAGGACAGGCCCGGCTGCACCACGATGTTCTGGTTGACCTGCACGAAGCCCGCTTGCAGGCGCCGCGTGGCGTCCAGCGCCGTCTTCAGGTTCTGCGTCCAGATGGTCGCGGCCAGACCGAAGACGCTGTCGTTGGCCATGGCCAATGCTTCCTCGTAGTTCGAGAAGCGGATCACGCAGGTGACGGGACCGAAGATCTCCTCGCGGGCCAGGCGGCTCGTGTTGTCGAGGCCGGTGAAGATCACCGGCCGCACGAACAGGCCCTTGCGAAGTGTCTCGTCGTCCGGAAGCTGCGAGCATTCCAGCGCTTTGGCGCCCGGTACGCTCCGCCCGGCTTCGATGTAGCCGAGGACCTTGTCCAGTTGCCCGCGCGAGATGATGGTGCCGATGTCCGTTGCCTCGTCGAGCGGGTCGCCCATCTTCATGGCGTCGACCTTGGCCTTGAGGGCCGCGACGAATTCGTCGTGCACCTTCTCGTGCACGAGGATGCGGCTGGCTGCCGTGCAGCTCTGTCCCTGGCGCGTGAAGCGCATGCCGCTCACCGCGCCGGCGACGGCCTTCGGTATGTCGGCGTCGTCCATCACGATCATCGGGCTCTTGCCGCCGAGTTCCAGCGTCACCGGAATCAGCTTCTCGCCGGCCGTGCGGGCCACGATCCTGCCGGTTTCCACCGAGCCGGTGAAGGTCACCTTTCCGACTGAAGGATGAGCAACCAGCGGGGCTCCGCATTCGGGACCGAACCCCGACACGATGTTGAGCACGCCGGGTGGAAGTTTCTGGTTGAGGATCTGGCAGACCCGCAGCACGGCCAGCGGCGCTTCCTCGGCCGACTTCACGACGACGGTGTTGCCCGCGACCAGCGCCGGCGCGATCTTCAGCGCCATCAGCATCATGGGTGCGTTCCACGGAATGATGACGCCGACCACCCCGATCGGTTCGCGCTGCGTCAGCGTCAGCATGTCGGGGTTGAAGGGAACGGTTTCGCCTTTCAGCTCCGACGCCAGCCCGCCATAGAACTGCAGCGCATCGGCGACGACCGAGGCTTCGACCCGGCTCTCGGTGCGCAGCGCTTTGCCGGTCTCCAGGGCCACCAAGCGGCCAAGCTCCTCCACGTGGTCGGAGAGCAGTCGTGAGCATTCCGCGATCAAGGCGCCGCGCTTGCGCGCCGGCATCGCCGCCCATGCAGGCTGGGCACGGGCAGCCGCTTCAACCGCGCGCTCGACGTCGCGCGCATCGCTCTCGGCGGCATGGCCGATCTCTCGCCCGGTCGCCGGGTTCACGACCGGAAAGCTCTTTCCCGAGATCGAATTGGTGAGTGCGCCATCAACGAGGTTGAGGCCGCTGAGGGACCGCGCCAGGCGGTGCGGGTCGGTGTCGGGTAACAGGCTCTGCTCGCTCATTTGTGCTGCTCCTTTCATTTCACCGTGGACGGCGATGCCACAGGCGGCCAACGCTTCTTGACCTTGATCACGCGGGCGCTGCCGCGCCGCACGAAGCGGCGCGTGTCGTCGACAGTTGCCTGGTAGTCCCATACGGGTTGCAGCGCATCCGGCAACGCGTTGATGAACTTGCGCCGGGCCTGGCTCTTGATCACCTCGGTCTTGATGGTCTCCGGATCCCAGCGCGCGAGCACGCGAGCCTTGAGATCGTCGAGCACCTGTGGCTGCTGCTTCGCGATGTTGACCAGCTCGTTCGGGTCTTCCTGCATGTCGAACAGCTGGTCCGGGTGCCCGTGCGTGTACACGTACTTGTAGCGACCTCGGCGCAGCATGCAACAAGGCCCCGTTACCCCTTCGGCCGTGTATTCGGCAAACGCCTCCGGCTGGCCGGGTTCGTCGCCGGTGGCGATCAGCGGCGCCAGGCTTCGGCCATCGATGGGCTCCACCCATTGCGGGGGCGAACCGCCGGTGGCGAAGTCGACGAGAGTCGGCAGCAGGTCCACGTGCGAAACCGGTTGGGCGATACGGCGCTGCTTTTCCTGTTGCGGGTGGTGGATCAAGAGCGGCACCTTGCACGACCAGTCGAAGAACACGCGCTTGAACCACATGCCCCGCTCGCCGAGCATGTCGCCGTGGTCAGAAGTGAACACGACGATGGTGTTGTCGTCGAAGCCGGTGCGCTTCAACGTCTCGAGCAGGTGACCGACCTTGTCGTCGATGTAGCTGACCATGGCGTAGTACGCGTGGCGGGCGCGCCGGATTTGCTCGTCGGTGGCACCCTGCTTGTCCAGGCCGTGCGAGTACTGCACCCACTGGCTCAGCTTGTCGCGCTCTTCCATCGGCATGTCGCCCACGATGGGCAGGTTGATCTCTTCCGGCGAATAGCGGTCCAGGTACTCGGGCGGGATGTGATACGGCGGATGCGGATGCGTGTACGAGACGCACATGAAGAACGGCTGCTCGTCTTCACGCGCGAGGTCATAGAGGCGCTGGATGGCCTTGGCTTCGACTTCCTCATCGAAGTCGAGCTGCAGGCTGCGGAAGCACGACCCGCTCTCGTCCACGGTGCTCAGGTTGTGGCCCGGCGAGTAGAAGCTGAACTCGCCCTCCGCCCAGTCCGCCACCCAGCCGAAGTCGGCCGGGTAGATGTCGGTGGTGAGCCGCTCTTCGAATCCGTGCTTCTGGTCCGGCCCGACGAAGTGCATCTTGCCGCTGAGGATGGTCTTGTAGCCCTGCTGCGCGAGGTAGTACGGCAGCGTCGGCGTGGCCGCCTGGAATTCGCAGGCGTTGTCGAACGCGCCGATGCGTGTCGCGAACTGGCCGGCGAGCAGCGAGAAACGCGCGGGCGCGCACAACGGGAAGTTGCAGTACGCGTTGTCGAAGACGGCCGATCGCTCGGCGAGCGCCTGGAGGTGCGGCGCCTTCAGCGCGGGGTTGCCGTGGAACGGCAGCACCGGCGCCGAGAGCTGGTCCGCCATGATGAAAAGGATGTTGGGTTTCCGCATGTGGCTCCTTGATTGCACAATGGTTGCATTTCCGTTGTATGCAATATAGACTGCGATCCTGCGTTTGGCAAGCCGTCCCCAGGAGAACCCCTAGATGAACCCCGAAACCCTGCCGCTCGCCGGCATCCGCGTTCTGGACCTCACCCGCGCCCTGGCCGGGCCCTTCTGCACCATGATCCTGGGCGACCTCGGCGCCGATGTGATCAAGGTCGAGCCGACGGGGGGCGACATGATCCGCCAGTGGGGCCCGTTCGATCGCGGAACGAGCGCCTATTACCTCAGCGGCAACCGCAACAAGCGCGGCATTGCCGTGAACTTCCGCGACCCGCGTGCGCTCGACATGCTGAGAAGCCTGGCTGTGCAGTGCGATGTCGTCGCAGAAAACTTCCGGCCGGGCGCAGTGGAGGCCATGGGTCTCGGCTATGAGGCATTGGCCGAGTTGAACCCGCGGCTCATCTATGCAAGCGTCACCGGCTTCGGGCGAACCGGCCCTGCGGGCGAACGTCCCGGCTTCGACCAGATCGCGCAGGGCTATTCAGGCTTGATGAGCGTCACAGGAACGCCCGAATCGGGACCGGTGCGGGTGGGAGTTGCCATCGGCGACCAGACTGCCGGCATGTGGTGCGCCATTGGTGTGCTGGCCGCGGTTGCGCAGCGCAACGCGAGCGGCAAGGGGCGGCGGGTCGAGACCTCGCTGCTGTCCTCCCTCGTCGGGCTCATGAGCGTGCAGGCCCAGCGCTACCTGAGCCTGGACGAAGTGCCGGGCCTTGCGGGGAATACGCACCCCGTCATCTCTCCTTATGGTGTCTTCCAGACCGCCGACGGGCCTTTGAACATTGCGCCGGCCACCACCGAAATGTGGAAGCGCTTGTGCGATGTGCTGGGGCTTGCAGGCCTGGTCGAAGATGCGCGCTATGCGACGAACGCACTGCGGATCGAGCGGCGGGCGGAGTTGAAGGAAATCCTCGAAGCGCGCCTGCGAGAACGCACACGCCGCGAGTGGACCGGGTTGTTCCTGGCCGCGGACATCCCGGCGGGGCCGATCAACACACTGGCCGACGTGTTTGCCGATGAGCAGGTCATCCACTGCAAACTGGTCGAGGAAGCCGAGCACGCCGAGCTCGGCCGCATCCGCCAGGTGGGGTCTCCCATCTCCTTCGACGGCGTCCAAGGCGAATCCATTCGCCGCGCGCCCCCGGTGCTGGGTGAACACACCTTCGAGGTGCTGCGTGAACTCGGCTTCTCCGACTCGGACCTGAAGGCGCTTGCTCGCGACGGCGTCATCGTGCAGCACCGCCGCGAACAGCAGCCATGAATTCCGGATCCAGCCCGACCCTGGAAGTCGCCGACCAGGTGGCGACCGTCACGCTGCGACGCCCCCACCATCACAACCGGATCGATCCCGACGACCCGGCCGTGCTGTTGCGCCACATCGAGACGGTGAGAAGCGACGCTTCCATCCGGCTCCTCGTGATCACCGGCGAAGGCGAGAGAACCTTCTGCTCCGGCTACACGCTCGCCCGGATCGGCACGCACCTGGACCGAACGCTCGAGGACATGCTCGACGCGCTGGAATCGCTTGAGATCCCCACGTTGTGCGCCATGAATGGCAGCGCGTACGGCGGCGGCACCGACTTCGCGCTCGCCTGCGACTTTCGCATCGGGGTGCGCGGCTGCAAGCTGTTCATGCCGGCCGCGCGGTTCGGGCTGCACTACTACCCGGGGGGCCTGCGGCGATTCGTCTCACGGCTGGGTTCCACCACGGCCAAGAAGATCTTCCTGACATCCATGACACTGGAAAGCGATGAGTTGCTTCGGATCGGCTTTCTTACCGACCTGGTCGAGCGCGAGGGGATGCAAGCCAGGATAGCTGCCTACCGGGAGGGCCTTTTGCGCTGCGAGCCCAAGGCCGTGAGTTCAATGAAGCGGCACATCGACGCCATCGTGGCCGGCGGCTGGACCGAGGAGATGGGCCGCGCGGCGTACGAAGCCTCGCTGCAGTCGCCGGAGACCTCGCAGCGGCTGGCGGAGCTGGTCGCGAAGTAGCGCCGGCGCGCCCCCCGTAAGCAAAACGCCTAAGCCGGATAAGCAGATTTCGCAAAGTCGGGCGATCCTGCGATGATTTCATTGGCCCAGACTTCCTGGCCCCGATGAATCAGGCTCTCACCATTTCCCACCACGCAGCTCCCGAGCCGGCTCCCGAGCCGGCGCCCGCTCCGGGCGTCCACTGCAAGCGCCTTCAGCCGCCCTTGGCGTCGGAGCGCCTGCGCGCCGAGCGCCAGGTGCTCCAACGGCTGGCCGGCGTGCCCGGTGTGCCACAGCTCGTGGCCGGCCCGCAGCCGGCCGACGCCTTGCTGCTGGAGGACGCGGGCGGCGTGTCCTTGCCGGACCTGCTGCGCCGGCGCCAGATGTCCTTGCCGGCGCTGCTGGACCTGGCCCTGCCTTTGCTCCAGACGCTGGCCGCGATCCACCGCCGTGGCATCGCGCATCTCAACATCCGCCCCGACAACGTGCTGGTGCCGCCGCCACCGGGGCGGGCGCTGTGGACCGGGTTCAGCCGCGCAACGGCTTGCAGCGCCGTGTCCCCGGCCCGAGCCTCGGATACCGCCGCTGCCTCGCCATGGACGGCGCCGGAGCAGACCGGGCGCACGGGGCACGGCGTCGACCCGCGCGCCGATCTCTACGCCTTCGGCGTGATGCTGTACGAATGGGCGGCCGGGCGCTTGCCGTTCGAAGCCGTCGATCCCCTGCAACGAGTCCACGACATCCTGGCCTGCGTGCCGACACCGCCGCACGAGCTGAACCGGGCGGTGCCGCGCGCGCTTTCGGACATGATCATGCGGCTTCTGGAAAAGGAACCCGAGCGCCGCTACCAGAGCGCCGAAGGGCTGCGACTCGATCTGGCCTCCCTGTGCGAACGCCTGGCCCGTTTCGATGAAAGCCCCTTCACCCTGGGCGAGCGGGACTTCGGCGAGCGATTGATCCCGCCCGCCCGACCGGTGGGCCGCGAGCGCGAGCTCGCCGTGCTGAATGCCGCCGTGGCGCAAGCCGCGCGCGGCACCTTTACGAGCGTGCTGGTGACGGGCGCGCCCGGTGTCGGCAAATCCGCGTTGGTGAGCGAACTGCGCGCCGCCGTGGCCGAGAGGCAAGGCTGGTTCGTGGCGGGCCGGTTCGACGCGCAGCGGCAGGACATCACCACGAGCGCCATCCATCAGTGCTTCCGTGCCCTCGGCCGCTTGCTGCTGGCCGAGCCCGACGCGCGCCTTCAGCCGCTGCGCGAACGCATGCTGCGCGCGCTCGGGGCCAACGCGGGCCTGCTCGCCGGAATCAACCCCGAGTTCATGCAGGTGCTCGGCGTCGCGGCGGAGCCCACGATCGAGGACCCGGTGCTGGGCACGCAGCGGCTGCTGCGCGTGTCGGTCGACGTGCTGCGCCTGCTGTCGGACAGCGACCGGCCCATCGTCATGGTCCTGGACGACGTCCAGTGGGCGTCCCCGCGATCGCTGTCCATCATCGACGCGCTGCTGACCGAGCCTTCGCTCGGCAGCCTGCTGCTGGTGCTGGTCAGCCGGGACACGCAGGCCGACCCCACGCATCCGCTGCACGCGAAGCTCGCGCGCTGGCGGAGCCTGGGTGTGGCGCCAAACCCGCTGCCGCTGGCGAACCTCACGCCCGACGCGCTGGCCCAGTTGTTGGGCGGCATGCTGCGCCTGCAGTCCGAACCGGCGGCGGGGATGGCGGCGGCGCTGTATCCGCGCACGGCGGGCAACCCGTTCGACACCATCGAACTCGTCAACGCCCTGCGCACCGACGGCCTGCTGGCATCCACCGACGAGGGCTGGCGATGGGATGCTGACGCGATCCGCCGCCACGTCGCCGCCCACGAGGTGATGGACCTGCTGCTGGCACGGCTGCGCCGGCTGCCGCGGGCCACGCGGCGCGTACTCTCGCTGCTCGCCTGCCTGGGCGGTGACGTGCGCCTGGACCTGCTCGCCAGCCTCGCAGGCATGCCGTCGCAGGCCTTGCACGTGGCGCTGGCCCGCGTCTTCGAGGAAGGCCTGTTGCAGCCCGGCGATGCGGGAGGTCCGGCCGTGGCTTTCCGGCATGACCGCGTCCGGCAGGCGGCCTACGGCCAGCTCACACCCGCCTCCAGGCAGCGCCTGCACCTGCTGCTGGCACGGCGGCTGGCCGCGTCGCCCGGGTGCGCCGACCTCGCGGCGGAACAGTACCTGCCGGTGGTCGATGCGTTGCGCGCGGCGCCCGAGCGCGAGCAGGCCGCGGACCTGCTGTACCGCCATGCAATGGACTTGCAGACGCAGAACCCGCCGCTGGCCGAACGCCTGCTCTCCTCGGCGGCCGGCCTCGTCCAGGGCGACACCGGCGCCGGCGCCTTGCAGGCCGCGGTTGCCGGTGCACGGCATGGCGTGCTGTGCAACCTGGGCCGGCTGGAGGAAGCCGATGCGATCTACGCGCAGATCGAGTCTGCCGGCGGCGAGCTGCTGGAGCGCGTGGACACCGCCTGCGCGCAAGTGGCCAGCCTGGCCAATCGCGGCCGGTTGAAGGACGCGGTCGATCTCGGCCTGCGGACGCTGCGCGAGCTCGGCTTCGAGCAGCTTCAACGGCCACGCGAACAAGCGGCCGCCGACTTCGTGCAGGCGATGGTCGATGTGATGACACACGCCACCGCGGATCTGGACCGCCCGCGGGCGCACGACTTGCGCGTGCGCGCCGCCGGCAAGTTGATCAACCGCCTGATGCCGCCGGCGCACCGCTGCGACCGCGATGCCATGGCCTGGCTGATCACCCTCGCCCTGCGCCTGTGGCGCAGCCACGGACCCTGTGCCGAGCTGGTCGGGCCGCTGGCGCACGTGGGCCATGTGGCCATCGTTCCCGGCCACGATTACCGCGGCTGCTACGACCTCATGCGCCACCTTCTGGCGGTCGCCGCGACGCGCGGCTTCGAGCCGGCCACCTCCCAGGCGCGCTTCCTGTTCGGGCTGGGCGCCAGCCACTGGTTCGAGCCGCTGGAGCGCAGTGTGCCCGGCTTGCTCAGCGCGCGCGAAGGCCTGCTGCAAGGCGGCGATCTGCAAAATGCCACCTTCACCTACGTGCCGCTGCTGATCGCGCTGCGCGACTGCGCCCCGACGCTGACGGACTACGCCGTCGAGCTCGACGCGGCGCTGGCCTTCGGACAGCGCACCGGCAATCTCATGGCCCTGCGAAACTTCCGCTCGGCCCGATGGCTGGTGGACATGCTGCAGCATGGCGCGTCCACCCCCGAAAACTCGGCCGAGCCGCCGGCCGACGACATGGTGCAGCGAGCCCGGTACTACACGCTGCGCGCGTTGCACGCGGCGGTGCGAGGCGACGACTCCACGCTGGCGCTGCAGGCGCCGCTGGCCATGGAGGCTGCGCGCGACCTGAGGCACTTCTATTCGTACAGCACCACGCTGCTGCTGCAGGCGTTGTCCTGGGCCGACCGCATGCGGGCGGCGCCCCCGGCGCAAACATCGCTGTTGGCCGAGTTCGATCGCGTGCAGGCGTGGATGACGCGCCGCGCCGCGGACGCGCCCGGCAACTTCAGCCATGTGGTGCTGTGGCTGGCGGCCGAACGCGCCGCCTGCACCGGCGACCGCTGGGCGGCGCTTCGGGCCTACGAAACCGCGCTGCGCGATGCAGCCACGCGGCAGCGTCCCTGGCATGCGGCGCTGATCGCCGAGCGGGCCGCGCGCTTCCACCTGGCGCAGGGCCTGGAACACAGCGGCCTGGCCTGGCTCGCGGAAGCGCACCGTCGTTACGACGCGTGGGGCGCCGGGGCCAAGGTGCGGCAGCTGGAGCAGGCTCACCCGCAACTGCGCTCGCTCGCCGAGGCACCGGCGATGCGGGCGGCTGTGGCGGGCGCCGACGCGATCGACCTGCTGGCCATCCTGCGCGCCTCGCAGGCGCTCGGCTCGGAGACCAGCCTTGGGCGCCTCCAAGCGCGGGTCGCGAAGCTGCTGGCCGGGATGACGGGAGCGACCGCGGTGCGATTCGCGCTCTGGGATGACGAGCTGCGGGACTGGCGTCCGGCTGGTGACGACAGGGCGACGCTGCCGACGTCGGTGCTGCGCTATGTGGAGCGCACACGCGAGCCGCTGCTCGTCGACGAGGTCGCGCATGACGACCGCTTTGCCGGCGACCCCAGCCTGCGCGCGTCGGGCTGCCGCTCGCTGATGGCCGTGCCCATCCTCCACCAGGGCGACGTGCGCGCGGTGCTGGTGCTGGAGCAGCAGCAGACGCGTTCGGCGTTCGGTGCCGAACGCCTGGACGCCGTGCAGCTGATTGCCGGGCAACTCGCCGTCTCCCTGGTCAACGTCCAGGTCTACGAAAGTCTGGAACGCCGGGTTCAGGAGCGCACGCGGGAGCTGTCGGAAGCCAACGAGGAGATCCGCCGCGCCAGAGACGGCGCCGAACAGGCCACGCGCATGAAGTCGGAGTTCCTGGCCAACATGAGCCACGAGATCCGCACGCCGATGAACGCGATCATCGGCCTGTCGCACCTCGCGCTCAAGACCGGGCTGGACGATCGCCAGCGCGACTACGTCGAGAAGATCCAGGGCTCGGGCCAGCATCTGCTGGGGATCATCAACGACATCCTCGACCTGTCCAAGGTGGAGGCCGGCAAACTGGAGCTGGAGTGCGCCGGCTTCGAGCTGCAGAACCTGCTGGACCACGTCGCGGTGCTGGTCGGCGAGAAATGCCACGCCAAGGGCCTGGAGCTCGTGTTCGACGTTGCATCCGACGTGCCTGCGCAGTTGGCGGGCGACTCGCTGCGCCTGGGCCAGATCCTGCTGAACTACGCCAACAACGCCGTCAAGTTCACCGAACGCGGGTTGATCGCCATCTCCGTTCGCGCCAGCGAGCGCACGGCCGAGAACGTGCTGCTGCATTTCCGCGTGCGCGACACCGGCATCGGCCTCACGCCGGAGCAGATCGCGCGGCTGTTCCAGAGCTTCAACCAGGCCGACAGCTCGACCACGCGCAAGTTCGGCGGCACGGGCCTGGGCCTGGCCATCTCCAAGCAGCTGGCCGCCCTGATGGGCGGCGAAGTGGGCGTGGAAAGCGAGTACGGCAAGGGCAGCACCTTCTGGTTCTCGGCGCGCGTGGCGTTGGCAACGGACGCACAGCGGTGGCCGGCCGCCACCCCGGCCGAAACGCCCACCGACGCCGCGCTCGCAGCCATGCGAGGCGCCCGCATCCTGCTGGTGGAGGACAACGACATCAACCAGATCGTCGCGCGCGAGATGCTGCTGGACTTCGGCGTCGTTGTCGACGTGGCGGACAACGGCCGCATCGCCGTCGACATGGTTCAGGCGGCGCCCTACGACCTGGTCTTCATGGACATGCAAATGCCGGAGATGGACGGGGCCAGCGCGACGCGCGCCATCCGCGCCATCGAGAGGCTGCAGGGCCTGTGCATCGTGGCGATGACCGCCAACGCGATGGAGCAGGACCGGCAGGCCTGCTTCGCGGCGGGCATGAACGACTACCTGACGAAGCCGATCGAGCCGGACGAACTGCGGGCGATGCTGCTGCGGTGGCTGAGTCCGGCAACCCTGGGATAGCAGGGCGAAGGATCAGACCCCGAGGTACTGCCGCACGATGTCCGGCTGATCGCGCAGCGCGGCCGAATCCCCTTGCCAGACCGTACGGCCTTTCTCGATCACATAGTGCCGGTCAGCCAGCCGCAGCAGGTGGCTGATGTTCTTGTCGATGACGATCTGCGAAAGACCGTCGCGTTTGAGCTGCGCGAGTGTTCGCCAGATCTCCTCGCGGATGACCGGCGCCAGGCCCTCGGTCGCTTCGTCGAGTACCAGCAGCTTGGGGTTGGTCATCAGCGCCCGGCCGATGGCCAGCATCTGCTGCTCGCCGCCCGAGAGCTGCCAGCCCAGATTCTGTTGGCGTTCCCTCAGGCGCGGAAAGAGGCCGTAAACGCGATCCAGTGTCCAGGCGTCGGCCTTGCCGGCATCGTCGCGCGCCGTGGCCACCAGGTTTTCTTCCACCGTCAGTTCGGTGAAGATCTGCCGGCCCTCGGGCACCAGCGCCAGGCCGCGCCGGGCGATCTTGTGCGGACCCTCGCCCAGGACCTGCTGGCCGCCGATGAATATCTCCCCGCTGCTGGCGGCCAGCATGCCGAACAGGCACTTCACCGTGGTCGAGCGGCCCATGCCGTTGCGGCCCAGCAGCGTCACCACCTGGCCCGGCTGCACGTCGAAGGAAATGTCGAACAGCACCTGCGCGCGGCCGTAGCCGGCCTGCAGTTGCCGCACGGAAAGGAATGGGTCCATCACTTGTCCTTTCTCACAGCGCTTCTTCGCCCAGGTACACGGCGCGCACCTCGGGGTGGTTGCGGATCTCGTCGGGCGTACCGGTGAACATCACCTTCCCGTAGACCAGCACGCTGATGCGGTCGGCCAATGCGAACACGGCGTCCATATCGTGTTCCACGAGCAGGATGGTGTAGCGGCCCTTCAGCCCCTTGAGCAGAGCGATGACTGCCGCCGACTCTTGCGCGCTCATGCCCGCCATCGGCTCGTCGAGCAGCAGGAAGGCGGGCTGCGCGGCCAATGCCATCGCCAGTTCCAGCTGGCGCCGCTCGCCGTAGCCCAGCTCGCCCGCCGGGACATGCGCGCGATGCGCGAGTCCCGCTGCGCTCAGCGCTTCGTCGGCTGCGGTTCGCGCTTTGGCGTTGCCGAGCATCGGCTGCCAGAAGCGCCAGGCATGCTGGCGTGCGCCCAGCGCGGCGAGTGCGGCGTTTTCGAGCACGCTGAAATCCTCGAAAATCGAGGTGATCTGGTAGGAGCGCAAGAGACCCTGCCGCGCGCGTTCGTGCACGGGCAAAGCCGTGACGTCGGCGCCGCCGAAGCGGATCGTTCCTGCGTCGGAAGCGAGCTCGCCGCTCAGCTGATTGATGAGGGTGGTTTTGCCCGCACCGTTGGGCCCGATGACGGCATGCAGTTCGCCACGCGCGATGTCGAGCGAGACGTTGTCGGTGACAAGCAGGCCGCCGTAGCGTTTGACGAGGTTGTGCGTTTTCAGGGGGGTCATGGTATTGCTCCCTCCCCCGCTGGGGGAGGGTCTCCGGGGTCCCCAAGAAAAGGCTTCGACCTTTTCTTGGGGTGGAAGTGGGGCTGGGGGCTGGTGGCGCGCTTGGGAAATGCGACATCCAGGAGCCCGGCCAGACCGCGCTTCCCCGCCAACGCCATCAGCACGATCAGCGGCCCGAACACCACCATCCAATGCTCCGTGAATCCCTTCAGGACTTCCTCCAGCCCCAGGAAGACGAGCGCGCCCAGCAACGGCCCGAACACCGTGCCGATGCCGCCCAGCACCACCATCACGATCAGCTCGCCCGACACCGCCCAGGCCAGCGTGCTGGGCGACGCGAAGGCGTTGAGATTGGCCAGCAGCATCCCGGCCACCCCGCAGACCATGCCGGAGACCGTGTAGGCCACGAGCTGGTAGCGCCGCGCCGGCAAACCGATGGCGTTGACGCGGCGAGCATTCTGCTGCGCACCACGCAGGGCCATGCCAAAGGGCGCGACACGCAAACGGGCCATCCACCAGGTGACCAGCAACAGCACCACGAATGACGCGCCGTACACCGCCAGCGGCGAACCCAGGTTCAGCGGCCCGAAGCGGCTGGTGTGGCCCACGGGCAGACCGTCGTCACCGCCGAAGTTCTTCAGGCTCACGAAGAGGAAGTAGCCCATCTGCGCGAAGGCCAGCGTGATCATGATGAAGGCGATGCCCGAGGTGCGCAGGCTGATCATGCCGGTCAACAGCGCCGCCGCGCCGCTCGCGGCCAGGCACAGCGCGAGGTGGAGCCAGCCGTTGCCGATCTCGAAGAACGAAGGCAGTGCCACGGCATAAGCGCCGATACCGAGGAACAGGGCGTGGCCGAAGCTCACCAGGCCGCCGTAACCCAGCACGAGATTGAGGGCACTGGCCGCGATGGCGTAGATGATGATGCGCGCGAAAAACGCGATCCAGAACGGCTGCCCCACCGCCGTCGCGATGAGCGGCACGAGCGCCAGACCCGCCAACAGCAGCAGCGGCACCAGCGTGGCCGGTCGCAGGAGATTGGATGTCGTCATTGGGCTCACCCCCGCTTCGCGGGAAACAGGCCCTGTGGCCGGCAGGCCAGCACCACGGCCATCAACAGGTACACGCTCATCGACGCCAGAGCAGGCCCGGCGGCATCCGCCACCGAGCGCTCCGCCATCTGGCGCAGCAGCATGGGCAGGAATGCGCGGCCCAACGTGTCGACCAGGCCCACGATCAGCGCGGCGTAGAAGGCGCCGCTCACCGAACCAATGCCACCGATGACGATGACCACCAGGGTGGTGATCAGCACCGGCTCGCCCATGCCGGACTGCACGGAGAGAATCGGCGCCGCGATGGCACCGGCCAGCCCCGCCAGCATCGCGCCCACCGCGAACAGCATCGCGTTGAGCAGGCGAATGTTCACGCCCAGCGCCGCCACCATCTGCGGGTTCTGCGCGCCGGCGCGGATCAGCATGCCGATGCGCGTCTTGTGGATCAGCAGGTACGACCCCACGGCCACCAGCAGCCCCGCCCCGATGATCGCGAAACGGTACGACGGGTAGTTGAAACCGAGCAGGTTGACCGTGCCGGACAGCGCTTCGGGCACCTGCACGAAGTAAGGCTGCGGGCCCCAGACAATGCGGACCAGTTCGTTGAAGAACAGCACCAGCCCGAAGGTGGCGAGCACATGGTCCAGGTGGTCGCGCCGGTAGAGCCGCGACACAACGACGACTTCGAGTGCGAGGCCGAGGACCAGCGCCGCGGCCGCCGCTGCCAGCAGCGCGAGCGCGAACGAACCCGTGGCAGCGTAGGCAATGGCTGCCGCGTAAGCGCCCATCATGTACAGCGAGCCGTGCGCCAGGTTCACGAAACTCATGATGCCGAACACCAGCGTCAGGCCCGCCGCCAGCAGGAACAGCAGCACGCCGTACTGAAGTCCGTTGAGCAATTGGGCGAACAAGAGTGTCATGCTCATGGTGCTGACCTTTCGGGGGACACCGCGGAACCGGCTTTGCCGGGCCGCTGGTGTCGCCCCCTTGAGGGGGAGGCGCCGAAGGCGCTTCGGGGGTGGGTCATCTCAGCGCACATTGCGCGTGGTACGCGTCGCTGTGGTCCTTGAGCGGTGTCGCCACGTGCTTGATCGTCACGTTGGCGCCCTGCTTTACCGCTTCGAACGCGTAGTAGTTCTGCACCGGCAGGTTGTTGTTGTTGAAGCGGAACGGGCCACGCACCGACTTGAACTCGCCGCCGGCTGTCTTCACCGCGGCCGCGAGCTTGCCGGCATCGCCGCCGGTCTTGCGCAGCGCCGCGTCGAGCAGGTTGGCGGCGTCAAAGCCGGTGGCCGCGTACTCGCTCGGCGTGCGCTTGTACTTTGCCTCGAAGGCGGCAACGAACTTGCGGTTCTCCGGCGTGTCGAGCGCGGCGTCCCACATCGCGCCGCTGATGGTGCCCGCTGCCGCGTCCCGCAGCGACGGCAGCGTGGTGCCGTCGACGGTGAACACGGAGTACAGCGGCAGCTTGGGCAGCAACCCGGCCTGGTTCATCTGCTTGACGAAATTCACGCCCATGCCGCCGGGGTAGAAAGCGAACACCGCATCGGGCTTGGCTTGCTGCAGTTGTGCCAGCTCGGCCGAGTAGTCCGGCTGGTTGACCTGCGTATAGACCTCATCGACCACCGTGCCCTTGAAGAAACGCTTGAAGCCGGTGACCATGTCCTTGCCGGCCTGGTAGTTGGGCGCCATCAGGTACACACGCTTGACGCCTTTGTCTTGCGCCAACTTGCCCATCGCTTCCGCCGCGCCGTCGTTCTGCCACGCGACGGAGAACACGTTGGCCTTGCACGACGCGCCCGCGATAGGCGACGGCCCCGCGTTGGTGGCGATGGCGACGACGCCGGACTCCGCCAGCCGCGGCAGGCTGCCCATCAGCACGTTCGAAAAACTCAGGCCGACGATGACGTCGACCTTGTCCTTGTCGATGAATTTGCGCACGGCCTGCTGGCCGATCTCGGGCTTGAGCTGGTCGTCTTCCTTCAGCACCGTGGTGGCTTGGCCGCCCAGCTTGCCGCCGAGTTGTTCCAACGCGAGCATGAATCCATCGACCTGGTCCTGGCCGACCAGGGCCTGGGGGCCGGAGAGCGGTGCCATCAGGCCGATGGTGGTGGCGTGGGCGGAAAGCGTGGCGCAGAGAGCCGCGCCCACCGCAAGGCGTGAGAGTTTGAACATGGTTTGTCTCCTGGAAGTTTCTGTCAGTCGATCTGCACGAAGACACGGCTGCCTTCGATCTTCACGGGGTAGCTGCGCAGGGCTTCGGTCACCGGGTCGCACGTCGGCCGGCCGTCGCGCACGTCGAACTTGCCCTGGTGCAGCGGGCATTCGATCTCGTGGCCATCGAGAAAGCCATCGCACAGGCGGGCCTGGCCATGGGTGCAAGTGTTGTCGGTGGCGTAGACCGCATCGCCAACGGTGTAGACGGCGATGTCGCGGCCTGCCACGGCGAGGCCGATCACATCGTCGGAAGGCAGGTCATCTGCCGCCAGGGCGTCAATCCATGAGGTCATGATCAGATGGGGTAGATGATGGAGTTGGGGATCATTTCGCTGTCGTAGATGCACTGGCGCGAGGCGAACTTCAGCCCCGCGTCCGTGCGCACGACGACATCGATGTAGCGGCCGGTGTTGAACACGGTGGATGCATCCGACAGCTTGGTGCGAAACACCGCGTAGTTGGCCTCGCACTCAAAGCGACCGGCCTCGGCCTTGCGGATCGCCGGGCTGCCCACCACGTGCCGCTGGTAGTACGGGTCGTGGAACAGCGTCTCCTGGATGCCGTAAACGCGGTCCTTCAACATGCCCTTGCTGGTGAAGGCCAGCGTGGCGAGCGGAAAACCCCGCTCGAAGTTCTCACGCGGCTGCAAGCGGTAGATGCAGTCGTCGATGAAGAACTCCGGCCACAGGTCCCAGTTGCCGCTGTCGACAGCGATGGCGTAGTCGGCGTAGAGCTGGGTCAGCGCCAGGTAGTCTTCGAAGTTGATCGTTGCGCTGCTCATGGTCAGGCTTCCATCACTTCGCGCCAGTAGCGGTACATGCCGCGTATGAGCGTCTCGGTGACCATGTGATCGGTGTTGCCCACCTCGCGCCCGCCCAACTCCGCCAAAGTGCGGTGGAAGGGCTTGCTCTCGAAGGCCTGTTGCGAGAACTCGATCACCTCGCCGTCGTCGGCAGAGACGAAACCGGCGGGGCCGAACAGATTGGCCTGCCGCAGCCGGCGCTGCGTCATCTCCTCGGTGTCGTCGTCGAAACCGAAGTGGGTCCAGACGAAATCGAAGGAGCCGGTGCCATTCGGCTGGATGTGGCGCGTCGACACGCTGTTGACCTGCTGCTGCAGGATCACGCTCGGGAAAATGGTCGTCATCACCGCCGTCGGCCCGCCCCACCAGGGCTCGGGCACGATGTCCAGGAAGCTCGGGTCGTTCAGCTGCATGCTCTCCTTGAAGCTGGACACCTGCGTCGCCTCGCCGGCCTTGCCGGCATTGCCGCGCGTGGAAATCATGGCGGCGTGGCGGTGCTTGTCGTCCATCTTCAGCTCGGACTTGTTGTCGGCGCGCCAGAGGCCGAAGGTCACGAACCAGGTGTGCAGCAGGCCCGGGTGGTACGGGTCCTTGATGTTCTCCTGCATCAGCTTCCAGTTGCCCGGGATGCGCTGGCGGTTGTAGCCGAGGATCTTCAGCTTGCGCCCGTTGAACAGGCGGTCGAAGTAACCCAGGATGTCCGGGCCCAGGAACTCTTCGAGGGATTCAACGTCGGGATCGAAGGAAGCGAACACGACGCCGCCGCGGCTGGCGACCTTCAGCTTGGTCAGGCCATGTTCCTTGGTGTCGAAGTCGGCCGGCATGCCGCCCATCACCTTGCCCTCTTGCTTGACGCCACGGCGGAACGGCACGCCCTGCAGGTCGCCCTTGAGCGTGTAGCTCCACTGGTGGTACGGGCAGACGAAGTCCTTGCGATTGCCATGCCGCTCGCGGCAAAACCGCATGCCGCGATGGGCGCAGACGTTCTCGATGACGTTCACCGAACCGTCGGCGTCGCGCACCATGATCACCGAGCGCTCACCAATCACCGTGCGCTTGAAATCACCCGCGTTCGGGATCTCGGCCTCCAGGCCGACATAGCACCAGTGGCCTTTGTAGAAGAATCGCTCCAGCTCGCGCTGGTACAGCTCGTCGCTGGTGTAGGCGAGAAACGGGATGCGGCTGGTGCCGGGAAGCTCCCAGCGCGGCTCGGTGGGGAACATGTCGCTCATGAAAGTCTCCTCGTTGTCCGCGGATTCAGGCGGTCACGGTCACGACGATCTCGCCCAGGCCGTGAATGGCGCCGCGCATCTCGTCGCCCGTGACGACCGCGTTCACGCCTTCAGGCGTGCCGGTCATGATCAGGTCGCCCGGTTCCAGCGTCTCGTACTCCGACAGATGCGCGATGCATTCCGACACCGACCAGATCAGCTTGGCGATGTCCGACGCCTGGCGCGGCTGGCCGTTGACCGTGAGGCTGATGGCGGCTTCGGAGGGATGGCCGATGTCTTGTGCGCGATGCACCGTTCCGACAGGTGCCGACAGCGCGAAGGACTTGCCGAATTCCCACGGCCGGCCTTTGTCGCGTGCTTCCAGCTGCAGGTCGCGGCGCGTCATGTCCAGGCCGACGGCATAGCCGTAGACATGTTCGAGCGCGCCATCCACCGGGATGTCGCGCCCACCCTTGCCGATCGCCACCACCAGTTCGATCTCATGGTGGTAGTTGGCGGTCTTGGGCGGGTAAGGCACGGTGGCCTTTTGCGTCGCGTCGACGGCGGCGTTGGCCGGTTTCATGAAGAAGAACGGCGGATCCCGGTCCGGGTCTTTTCCCATCTCGCGCGCATGGGCAGCATAGTTGCGGCCCACGCAGAAGATGCGGTTGACCGGGAAGCGCTCGTCGCGGCCGGCGACACTGAGCGTGGGGAGTTGGGGTGGGGGAACGGCGTATTGCATATGGGTTCTCTGGAGATTTCCGATCGAAAGCGTTGCTTGCGGCTTCAGCTCGCGCTGGCGTAGAAGGCGTCTGCGTAGATCTGCTCGGGCGCCAGCTTTTTCTGCTGCGCGAGCAGCGTCGTCGCCTCGACCATGGGCGGCGAGCCGCACAGGTAGGCGCGCCAACCGCTCAGGTCGCCCCAGTCCTTGGCGATGGCGTCGGTGACCAGGCCGTTGCGCTGGCCGGGCAGTTGGTCGCCGGCCGTCACCACCACGTGCGGCTGCAGTTGCGGATAGCGCTCGCGCAGCTCGTGCAGCCACGGCAGGCCGTACACGTCGCGCGCCGACCGCACACCGAAGTACAGGTGGATCGCGTTGCTCATGCCCGCCTGCGCGGCGCCGCGGATGATGGAGAGAATCGGTGCGAGCCCGGTGCCGCCGGCCACGCACAGAACGGGGCCCGTGTGCTTGCGGCGCAGGTAGGCCGAGCCCATCGGGCCGCTGACGCGCACGCTGTCGCCGACCTTCAGGGTGTTGGCGATGTAGCCGGTGACGCGCCCACCGGGCACCAGCCGCACGTGGAACTCGAGCAGCTCGTCGCTGCAGAGGCCCGCCATCGAATACGGACGGACATGTTCGGGCGTGAACTGCAGCTGCGCGTATTGGCCGGGCGAGAACTCCAGCGGTTTGGCCGGCTTGAGTTGCAGGCGCTTGATGTCGTGCGTCATGCTCTCGATCGCCACGACAGTGGCCTTGAGGATGCGCGCCGGGTGGACCACCACTTCGTCGGGTTCAGGAATCTCGATCGTGCAAGGCTCGGTGACGAAGGTCTGGCAGGCCAGCACGTAGCGCTCTTGCTGCACGCCCTGCGGCCGGGCCGAGTCATGGCCCGATTCGAGAACCTCGCCTTCGATCACCTTGCACCGGCAGGTGCCGCAGCGGCCCGCGGTGCAGCTGTACGACACCGGCACCTGGTTCTCGCGCAGGGCTTCGAGCAAGTTCACTCCCGGCTTGACGGTCAGGGTGCGCTGCAGAGGCTGGACAAGGATTTCCATTGGGTTACGGTGAGGTGTTGACGGATGATCGGCCGCTTCGACCCATTCGCCAATAGAATCCGATGAATAGCGAACATCACTGCCATGAATAAACTATGGAACTCGAAGAGATCGACCTGAACCTGCTGGTGGTGTTCAAGCAATTGCTGGCGCAGCGCAGCGTCTCGCGCGCAGCCGAAGCTCTGGGCCTCTCGCAGCCTGCCGTGAGCAATGCGCTGGCGCGCCTGCGCAAGCTGCTGGGCGATGAGCTGTTCCTGCGCACGCCGTCCGGCATGGAGCCCACGCCTTTCGCGGAGCAGCTGTCGGAGTCGATCAACTACGGCCTGGGCATGATCCACAGCGCGCTGAACCAACGGTCCAGCTTCGAGCCGGTGGCGAGCGATCGTTCTTTCGTCCTGGGCATGACGGACATCGGCGAAATCTACTTTCTGCCGAAACTCATGGAGCGGCTGCGCCGCGACGCGCCCGGCGTCACGGTGAGCACCGTGCGCAACACGGCGGCCAACCTGCGCGACGACATGGAAGCCGGCAAGGTCGACCTGGCGATCGGGCTGCTGCCGCAGCTGAAAGCCGGTTTCTTTCAGCGGCGGCTGTTTCGCCAGCGCTATGTGTGCATGTTCCGCAAAGGCCACAAGCTGGACAAGCGCAAGGTGTCACTCGCCGAGTTCGGTGCCGCCGAGCACCTGCTGATCGTCTCTGAGGGCACGGGCCACGGGAAAGTGGATGAAGTGCTCAAGCGCAGCGGCGTCGAGCGCCGCGTCAGCCTGACGGTGCCGCACTTCGTTGCCATCGGCCACATCCTGCAGGCAACCGACATGGTGGCAACCGTGCCGGAACGCCTTGCCGAGCGCATGACGGAGCCTTTCGGCCTGGCCTACGTCACGCACCCGGCCACCCTGCCCGAGGTCGCCATCAACGTCTTCTGGCACGCGAAGTTCCACAAGGCGCCGGCGAACCAGTGGCTGCGCAGTCTGGTGTTCGATTTGTTCTCGGACCAGAAGGTCTAAGCCACGGAAACCAGCGCGTCCACCAGCGCCGACGGATTCGACACGAACGGCGAATGGCTGGTCGCCAAGGTCTTTTGCACGAACGCATTGCCGGGTGTGAAAGCGTCCGCGTCCGCGATCATCTTGTCCTGCACCGCGATGGGAATCGCGCGGTCGCCGGTGCAGCGGATGAACGCGCGCGGAACACTGCCCCACCGCGCCGCAGTCGCGCCGACGGGTGTGGTGAACGCCTGGATCGGTTCATCGGGCGTGAGCAGGTTGGCGACGGCAGGGAAAGCCGCGTCGCTCACGTCGTGATAGAACGCGCTCTTGTCGCGGGCCACGTAGCCGCCATCGGCCGAGTCGTGGTTGATGCGGGAAGCGCCGACGACGGTCGGGTCGGCCACGAACAAGGGCGGCACTTCCGAGCTGGCGAAGTTGGGCTGGAGCAGATATTCGATCACGGTCTGAAACGCCACGGGCACGAAGGCCGTGAGGTACACCAGGCGGCGAATCAATTGCGGAGCGGCCTCGGCCACCGCGCTCAGCGTCGCGCCGCCCAGGCTGTGCCCGACCAGGATGACCGGGCCGCTGCCGTCTTGCGTCAGTCCACGGATCACCTTCAGCACATGGTCGCGGTAGTCGTTGAGCGTCAACGCGGCGAGCGGCGACACCTCGGTGGACAAGGCGGCTGTGTTTTGCGGCTGCGCAAGGTACGACGCCGGAAACCTGGCCGTGATGCCGTGCCCAGGCAGGTCGAGCGCCAGCGCGGGATAGCCTTTTTCTGCCAGCAGGCGGACCGTTTCGGACCAGCACCATCCGCCGTGCCATGCGCCGTGGACGAACACGAACGTCGGCTTGCTTCCGGTGCCGCCCGCGTTGCCCCCGCCGCAAGCGGCCAGGCCCGCGCCGGCCACCCCGGCGGACATCTGGCTCATGAAATTTCTGCGTTGCATCGCTGTCTCCTTCGTTGAAATTCGGCACCGGACTGTCCGGAACCGTGGTTTTCAAGCGTAGGAACGAAGGCCTGGCCGTGCTGGCGTCAATGCGCCATGGGCATGGCCTGCCTGCGCCATCGCGCGGGCGTCATGCCCCAGGCTTGCCGGAATTCGCGGACGAAGTGCGACGGATCGGGAAAGCCGCAGCGCCGCCCCACTTCACCGATGGTCAGCCCGGCGAGCCGCGGCTGCACCAGCAGTTCCCGCGCCCGCTCCAGCCTCAGGCGGCGCAGCGTGCCGGCGAAGGTGATTTGCTCTGCAGCGAAGGCGCGGTGCAGCGTGCGTGGCGAAACGCCGAGAGCCTGCGCCAGCGTGTCGGCAACCAGACCGAATTCACCAAGCCGCTCTTTCAGCGCTTGCTGTGCGCGCTCCACCAGTCCGCGGCTCGAGAATGTGCACGGCTGTTGGACGGGTTCCAGCGCGGCCGCCAGCATCGCGCCCAGGTGATCCGACAGCAGCGCGGACGGATAGCTCGCCGCCAGCAAAGGCTCGCGCGCGAATTGCATGCACAGGGCAGACAGCGCCTGGCCCCAGCCGCGTTCGCGCGCCACCGCGCGTGGCGCGGCACTGTCCACCTCGGCCAGCCAGCGCCCGACCCAGTGGCGGGGCAGCGCGATGGACATCACGGTCAGCGATTCGGGGAAGTGCAGCTCGTAGGGCTGCGCGGAATCCACCAGCACGGCATCGCCCGCGCGCAGGTGGGCCGCATGCCCGTGCTGGCGGACGTGCCAGCCGCTGCCGTGCTGCGCGATCAGGTAGAAGGGGTGCTGGCCACCGCGGGCGATGGCCGCCGGTGTGCGATAGACGTCCTGGGTACTGGCGATCACCTGGTTGAACGAAAGCACGTCGGCCGCGACGCTGGTGAGTGTCCCCTCGAACACCCGCGCCTGGCTCGAGCTGCAGTCCATCTCGAGGAAAGCCTCGCAGACGGCGCCGACCCAGTAGTCCAGGCGCTGTGCGCTGCCCACCGCATCGGTCGACCAGCGGCGCACGCTCACTTGCGCAGGTCGCCGGCCGAGTTGATGATGGTCAGCTCCACGCCGCCCCATCCCTTCTTTCGCTCGGGCGCGTAGCTCACGTACACGCCGCCCAGGTTGTATTCGCCCATGCTGCGCAACGAGGCCAGCAAGCGCTCCCTCGTCACCACGGCGCCGGAGCGGCGCACGGCTTCGGCCGCGATCCGCGCGCCCAGGTAGCCCTCCAGGCTCGAGAAGGACAGCGGTTCCGACGGCGCGTACTGCTTCATGGCCTTCTGGTATTCGCCGATGATGGGCGCGGCTTGCGTAAACGGATAGGGGATGACCTGGCTGAGCACGATGCCCCGCGCCTTGTCCGCGCCGATGGCCTTCACCAGCTCTTCGTGCAGCAGCACCGACAGGCCGTAGATCTGGGTTGTTCCGCCCGGCGCCGACCGCACGGCTCGGGTGAATTCAATCGCGGGTTTGCCGGCCGCGAGCAGGAAGATGGCTTTGGGTTGCGAGGCCGAAACAGCCCGCACGGCGGCGGCGACGCTGGCGGGCAGGTTGTCCGGGTTGGCGTCGAGCACCGAACGCGAAACGACCTTCAGGCCCATCTCTCCTGCACGGGCCTGCACCAGGTCGGCCAATCCAGGCCCGAACGCGACGTTCATGTTGACGACCGCGATCGTTTCCTTGCCCCAGTTCTTGGCCTCTTTCAGCAGCGCGTTGACTTCATCCGCGTAGCCGCTGCGCAGCGGAAAGACGTTGTCTGCATCGACGACATGCCGGTCGCCCTGCAGCGGGGCGATCAGGGCGACGCCGGCCTTGCCGAACGCGTTGTCCTTGGCCAATGCATTGATGCCGCCCGAGTTCAGGTAGCTCATGAGCCCGACGATGGACGGATCGCCCACCAACTCGCGTGTCAGTTCCACCATCTTGGGCGCCTGCAAGCCGTCGTCCCGCGTGTCGAGCCGGAGCTTGTGGCCGTTGACGCCGCCTTTGGCGTTGAGGGTCTCGAAACATGCCGAGATGCCCGCCACCAGTCCCTTGGCGTTGGAAGCGGAAGTGGGATTGGTGAGGGACGCCACCTGGCCGAACACGAGTTCGGCGGCTTGTGCAGCTTGCGCCGCCATGCCGAAAACCACCAACAGGAATGTGAGGCGAAAGCGTCGGGCGGTCTTCATTTCAGTCTCCTCTTTTTGAGAAACCCTGGCGATGTGGCCGAATATTCGACCTTGCCCCGTCATTCCTCAATAGAATTCGATGAATAGACTGCATCACTCCCGTGAATACGCCCGCGCTGCCAGAACTCGAGCGCGGCCTGGTTGAAGCGCTGCGAACACTCGACCTGCGGGGCGTGCCCGCAGTGGTCCCATATCTGCACCTCCACGTTGGGCAGCCTTCGGCGCAGCACCTCGGCATGGGCGCAAGGCACGAACCGGTCGTCCCGTCCCCAAAGCACCAGGGTGGGCGCATGAATGCCCGGCAGTGCGGCATCGAGCTGCTCGACCAGCTCAGGTCGAAAGCCCCAAAAATCGAGAAAGCCGCGCAGCGTCTTGAGGAAGGCGGACTGGGCTTGCGGCAGGCGCGCGTACGCGACCTTCTGGGTGACCAGCGCTTCGGTGGCGAACGAAGGATCGGCAAATGCCTTGCGCCATAGCATCCTGGTGCCCAACCGGCTGGGCCGGGTGAACATCTCGCCCAGGACGGGCAGCGTGGCCAGGCGGAACTCGAAGAGCGTCTCGCGACGCGCCATGCCAGCCGGGTCCACCAGCAGGAGCGAGGCGACCTGCTGAGGCGCGATGGCCGCGCACTCCAGCGCCAGGCGCCCGCCCAGCGAGTTGCCGGCGAGATGGGCCTGCGTGATGCCTTTCACCTTCATGAAGTCCAGGACGAACCGTGCGAGGCGGCGAAGGCTGTAGTCCTCATGGGCGGGCTTGTCCGTGAGGCCAAAGCCCAGCAGGTCGAGTGCGAACACGCGGTGCCGGGTGGCCAGCACTTCGATGTTGCTTTCCCATTCGTGCACCGAGCAGCCGATCCCGTGCAGCAGCAGCACGGCGGAGCCCGAGGTGCCGGCCTCCCAATAGCGCGTCCTGATCGAGTCGACCTCGATGAATTGGTCTTCGAGCATCGGCGCAACGCTAGAAGTTGAAATACATGCCGGCGTGGACCAGCACCGGGTTGAGCGTGGTCTCTGCCTTGGCCGGAGCGCCCCCCGCGGCCGGCAGCACGCCTGTCGCCTTCGTCTTGAGGAAGATCTTCTTCACGTCGAGAAAGAGGCCGTAGCGGTCGGACAGCGGGAACTCCGCGCCGGCCTGCAAGGCCGAGCCCCAGCCGTTCTTCACGTCGAGCTGCTGGAGCGCGCCGTCCTTCGACCGCGTCACGATGTAGTAGACGGCCCCGGCCCCGAGATAGGGACGGATGTACGGCGGGATCGCCGTTCCACTGAAGTGATACTGCGCTCCCAGCACCAGCGGACCGTACTGGACCTCGCCCACCTTGCCGAGCGGCGCCGCGGCGCCGGTACCCGTCACGGTGCTGGTGGGCGGAACGCCGAAGGTGGCGGACGCGGACCACGCGGGCGTGAACCTGTAGCCCAGTTCGAACACCGCCGCGGTGTTGTCGGATGCCTTCGCGCCCGCGCCGGGGACCACGCTGCCCGCAATACTCAGCGTCGAAGAGTCGTGGAAAGTGACTTGGCCCACGCCGGCATGCAACCACCATCCCGTCTCCGCCGGTTGGGCTGCCACGGCTGCCGCCGGTGCAAGGATGGCCGCAAGGGCGAGAACGCCGGTCCGGGCGCAAGGCTTCATGAAATGTCTCCTGTCGAGGGAATTGGTAGATGAGTGCACAGGCCGCGATGCTCAGCCTTGGCCTCGTTTCGAACAATCGGCCCCGCGCAGCCGCTATCGGGATTGCGCAAGCCGCCGCCAGGGAAACCCCAATTGACGAGCCCTCAGGGTCGATGAAACTGCAGCGTCCATTTCGCCCACTGCCCGTTCGACCCATGAACACGTCCCCGGCTGCCTGGCCCGTCTTCGCCGGCATCGACTTCGAGCGTGGCCGCCTGTTCGAAACGCGGGATGCGGACGAAGCGCAATTCCTTTGCGGGCGCGTCTTCAGTCCACACCGGCTGCGCCTGCTCGCTCCCGGCGGTTCGCTGCATGCCCGGATGGATCACCTTGCCGTCGGCTCGCTCTCGCTCAGCCGCCTCACATGGCAGGCGCCGGTGTCCGTCGATCCCGGTGCGCTCGAGGGCTACTACCTGCTGTGCCTGCCGACGCGAGGCGAGATCGAGTACTGGCACGGCAATCAGTCGTACCGGGCGACGCCGGGGCAGCTTGCGCTCGTCGGAGGGGCGCAGCGATTCCACTTCACGGCCGGCCAGGACTACGAGCAGATCGTGGTGAGGATCGAGAAAGCGGCCGTGGATGCCGCGTGGGTCGCGTTGACGGGAGTGCTGCCGCGCGATGAGATCTGCTTTCGCAGCGACGTGCCGACCGACTCTCCAACCTGGCCCGCGATCGAACCGGCCCTTGCGCTGATGGCACAGGCCGCGCGCGGCGACCTGGACCTGGCCGCGCTGCCGCATCTCCATGCGCGGCTGGAAGAACAACTGCTCACGACCTTGCTGCTTCGCCAGCCCCACTCCCAATTGTTGCCACGGCTATCGGGTGCGGATGCAGCGTCGCCGACCCTCAGGAAGGCCAAGGCGTACATGATCGAGCGGCTCGAGGAGCCGCTGACGCTCACGGCACTGGCGCAAGGGATTGGTGTCCCGGCACGAACGATTCAATCCGCGTTCAACGCCGCTGAAGGGACGGGGCCCATGCAATGGCTGCGGACCCGGAGGCTTCATGCCGTCCGGCAGGCATTGCTGTCGGCCGGCGGGGATGCGCCACGCGTTGCCGACACCGCGCTGCGATTCGGCTTCTGGCACTTGGGGGAGTTTGCGCGGCATTACCGCCACGCGTTCAACGAAACGCCGAGCGCGACGCTGTCGCGGCGGCGTTGACCGCGCGCCCGCCAAGGAAGGCACCTTGCTGGAGCAGCCGGTCCTGCAACTTCCGACGATCGAGGTCATGGAGTGAACGGCCGGCCTGCAGCGCCAGCGCGGCCGCGGTTCCCGCGGCCTGCCCCATCACGAAGCAAGCGCCTGACACGCGAGCCGCCGATTGGCCGTCGTGCGTCATCGAGGCGCAACGGCCGGCGACCAGCAGGTTTTCCACTCCGTTCGCACTTGAGCGACGCGGCAACATCATGCGATACGGCAACTGGTTGTACCCGCGGCAGTCGGGGATCGGAGGCCACATCCACTGCACATCACCCGCAACATGCTTCTCGAGCGGCCAGCCATTGACGCCAATGCTGTCCTCGAAATCCACGCACTGCAGAACGTCCTCGGCGGTCAGCATGTATTCGCCGAC
This sequence comes from Ramlibacter sp. WS9, assembly GCF_003797765.1. Classification (GTDB taxonomy): domain Bacteria; phylum Pseudomonadota; class Gammaproteobacteria; order Burkholderiales; family Burkholderiaceae_C; genus Ramlibacter. The sequence goes on from NZ_RKMB01000004.1 coordinate 318,261, forward strand.
CAGGCGCCGCGTTTCGCGGATGCCGAGTTGCGGCGCGATGTCCAACGCATAGGCTTGCTCGAAGCCGGGGACCTTCGCGCGCAGGAAGCGTATGTAGTCGACGATCTGCCGGCGCCCTTCGATCTCGCCTTCGCTGAGCGAACGCGCATCCGTGCCGTCGGTAGCCGAACCGTCCGGCTTCTTCAACTGGGTCACGTTGACGCGCCATTCATAGGCCCGCTTCATAGGCCGCACGATGGCGCCACGGCGCGGAAACTGGAACTCGCCCGACGCCTCTGCCTCATCCATCAGCTTGGGGATCGTCTTCCAGGCTTCGCCGGCGAGCTCCGCATCCACTTCTCCCACGCGGAACATCAACGTCGGATACAGCATGTGGCCGGACTCGTCGCCCTTCTCCGTCGGCACACCCGCCCAGTGCGCCAGATCCGCATCACCCGAACAATCGATGAAGGTTCGGCCGCGCACGGCCACGCGGCCGGACTTGGTCTCGAGCAGGACGGCGTCGATCTTGCCGTCTTCCGTCTTGAGCATGCCGGCGGCCAGCGCATGAAACAGCAGGTGGACGCCATCTGCTGCGAGCAGCCCGTCGGCCGCGCACTTGAACGCCGACATGTCGTAGGCCTGGGCCAACGTCTTTCGCATGATCATGTGCGGTTCGCTCAGGCCGTCCAAGGCACGCATCCGCTCGAGCAGGTCGGAGGCGACGCCATGAACGACTTGGCGAATGTCGCCGAACACGTTCGCGTGCAGGCCGCAGAAGTTGGTCACGCCGGCCGCTGTGCCCATGCCGCCCAGGAATCCGTAGCGTTCGGCCAGCAAAACACTGGCCCCGTTGCGGGCCGCGGCACTCGCCGCGGCGATGCCCGCCGGCCCACCGCCGAGCACGACGACATCGAACTCCCCGAAGAGCGGAACGCTGCGGGCCGGTTCGGAAACGTCGGCCAGATGGGAATTCGTGGAAGTCATGAAGTTCTCCGGGGGGTCAGTCCAATTGAATGTTGTGCTTCTGGATCACGGGCTTCCAGCGCGCCACGTCCGCCGCCAGCAATGCACGGAACTCGGCCGGCGTGTTGCCCACCACATCCATGTACTGCGAGCGCAGCTTGTCCTTGACGGCCGGCTCGGCCAGGGCTTGCGTGATCTGCTCGTGAAGCCTCTTCACGATCGCCGCCGGCGTCTTCGCGGGCGCGATGAAGCCGATCCATGCATCGGCCTGGACATCCGGAAGCCCGCTCTCTGCCAGCGTCGGCAGATCCGGGAGCGAGGGAGAGCGCTTGGCCGAAGCCACGGCCAAAGCTCGTATCTTTCCCGCTTTCACGTGCGGCATGACGGCAGCCGCGGGCAGCAGGGCCATGTCAACTTCGCCCGCCAGCACCGCGGTCACCGCGGCGCCCGAGCCCCGGTAGGGCACATGAACCACATCAACCCCGGCCCCGCCCGCAAGCGTCTCCATCGCGAGGTGGGAAACAGACCCGGCCCCGATCGACGCGAAGATGAAATTGGCCCGCCCCCCTTTGATGAGGTTGAGCAACTCCTTCGGACTGTTGACTGCGTGCTTGTTCGCAACGACGAGAACCGCCGGCTGGGAAACTGCCACGGTCAGCAACTCGAGGTCCCGAGCCGGGTCGTACGGCATCCGCCTGAAGAGCAGAGGGTTCACCGCCAGCGGGCCGGCGATGCTGACGCCGATGGTCTGCCCATCAGGAGCCGCTTTCGCCACAGCGTCGGTGCCGATGTTCCCGGCAGCGCCGCTCTTGTTCTCGACGACCATGGGCTGCCCCAGACGCGCCGCCAACTTGTCCGAGACGACGCGAGCCACCTGGTCGGGCGTCGAACCCGCGTCGAAGGGCACGACCACCCGAACGGGGCCCTTGGGCCAGCCCTGTGCCGAGGCGATGGTTGCTGTCGTCATCAGGGCAGCACCCAGCAGCCGCAAGAGAAGTCCGGGGCAGTTCATGAATGTCTCCAGAAGTTGCCCGAAGATTACGCAGCAGGCATCATTACGTCCATGCAGTCGGGTTAATACTTTCCAGCGGGAATTTGAATAATGGACATGAAGCTTCTTGCGGTGTTCGATGAGATCTACAAGACGCGGAGCGTTTCGCGTGCTGGAGAGAATCTCGAGCTCGCCCAGACCTCGGTCAGCCTGGCACTCGCGCGCCTGCGCCGGCAGTTCAATGACCCGCTCTTCGTACGGACGGGCGCCGGAATGATGCCGACCCCACACGCGATAGCACTGGTGCAGCCGCTTCGCCAAGCACTTGAACTGCTTCGCGAGGCCACGCAGCAGCGGGTGGTGTTCGATCCGGCTTCGTCCTCGAGGCACTTTCACATCGCGATGACCGACATCAGCCACCTGGAGTTCCTGCCGGCGCTGATCAACAAGGTCGGCAAGGTTGCCCCGGGCGTTCGCGTCGATGTGCTTCGAATCACCGCTGAAACCCCGAAACTGCTTGAATCCGGAGAAGCCGACCTGGCCATTGGATTCATGCCGGAACTGGAGGCAGGCTTTTACCAGCAAAAACTGTTCGACCAGACGTTTGCCTGTGTGGTCCGGCGAGAGCATCCACGCATACAGCAGCGCTTGACCGAGAACCTCTTCAAGCGCGAGAAGCACGTGGTCATCACGGCACCCGGCACCGGCCATGAACTGGTCGAACAGGCCCTCGCGCGGCAGCGTCTTGTGCGGAAGGTGGCTTTGTCCCTACCCACGCTGCCGGGTGTGGGCAACCTGCTTGCGAACACGGACCTTGTGGCGACCGTGCCGGAGCGGGTCGCTCAAATGCTTGTGCGGATCGCGAAAGTGAAAGCAGTGCCCCCGCCCTTCAAGTTTCCGTCCTTCTCGATCAAGCAGCACTGGCACGAGCGGTACCAGCAGGATCCAGCCAACAAGTGGCTCCGTTCAACGGTCGCGGAATTGTTTCTCGAGGAGTGAACGTGTCTCGTGGTCACCCGCCAGATCAAGCGGCCTCGACGCGCCATTGCACGTTGAGGCTGCATGACTCGCCCTCGCGCAACACGCGAAGGCCGGGCGAGCCGGGCAGATGGAATGCATCGATCGGCTGCGTGATCGGCTCGAAGCAGAAAGCGGGCCCTTGCGGCGGCCGGTAGACCAGGCAGTAGTGCTGATCTATGCCACCGTCGCGCTCGAAGTCGGGCATCGTTGCCGAGAGTTTCAGTCCCAGCTCGGGCCAGGAGATCTGGGCCGTGCCGCCCCAACCGGTGAAGCCGTTGTCGATCAGCGGGCCTTGCGCCCGCACGCCTTCGTTGAGGTCCCAACCGTCGGGAAATTCTTGCGTGTGTGCGGTCGGCAACGGGTCTTCGCCGCACAACCACACGCCTCGCACCGGCGCGGCGATGCGTGTGTTGGGCGTGCGCGGAAACCAGGGATGCAGGCCCAGGCCATAAGGCAAAGGCTCGCGCCCCAGATGCCGCACGCTCAGCTGCTGGTCGAGCCCGCCTTCGACCAGGCGAAACGTTTGCACCGCTTCGTACTCGTAGGGGTTGCCGTCGAAACGCCGCGACACGAGCGTCATGGCCAGCGTGTCGGCGGCGGATTGCGAGAGCTGCCACGGCTGCAGCCAACCGTCGCCATGAATCGGATAGGGTTCGCCCGCGCGATTGGGCCGCATCGGGTGAAGCGTGCCGCCGTGAGTGAAGCCGCCGCCGCTGATGCGGTTGGACCACGGCACCATCGCGAACGACGCCAGTTGATAGAGGTCGGGTGTTTCACCGTCCCAGGGCCGCCACAGATCGAGTACGCCCTGCGGGCGTTCCAGTTGCCAGGCGGCGACCGAGCCGCCGAGTGAAGGGACCAGCCCCAGCCGCTGGCCCGCGTGCTGCAGCCAGGTCACGGGATGCGCGGGCGATGTGGTGGCAGTGGTCATGTGGGGTCGGTGGATCGTGGTGCGGTGTCATCCGCCGAAGAGGTGTGCGGGAACGCCGGGGCCGTCGACCTGGGCGGAGAACAGGCTGCCGGCGAGCGGTTGCGCGTCGAGTTGCGCGGGCGAAAGTCCCGTGCGCGCCGTGGTGATGAAGAGCGTGCGGAGATCCGGCCCGCCGAAAGCGCAGTTGGTGACGTTGGACACGGGCAGTTCCACCCGGCAGAGCTCTTTCGCGGAGAGCGGGTCATGGCAGCTCACGCACGCGCCGCCCCAATGCGCGAGCCAGATCCGCCCCGCGGCATCGGTGGTCATGCCGTCGGGCACACCGTCGCCCCGCGCAAGTTGCAGCCACAGCTGCTTGTTCGAGAGCGTTCCGGCTTCCGCATCGAAGTCGTAGGCGTGGATGCGCCCTTTGACGGTGTCGTTGAAGTACAGCGTGGCACCGTCGGCTGACCAGGTCGGGCCGTTGGTCACGGCGAAGCCGCTGTCGTGTTGCGTGCAACGGCCGTCCGGATCGAAGCGGTAGAGCGCCCCGGTGGGCGCCTCGCATGCGAAGTCCATGGTGCCGGCCCAGAAGCGGCCTCGGGCGTCGCACTTGCCGTCGTTGAAGCGGTTGTCCGGAAGGGACGCTTCGGGTCGATGCAGGTAATGCGGTTCGCCGCCAATCGCCGGGTCGAACAGGGCGAAGCCGCTTCGCATCGTGACGATCAAGCCGGGCGCCGAGGCTCGCTCGGCGACGGCGGAAATTTCTTCGGCGAAGGTCCATGTCGCGGTGTTGCCGGTCGCGGGGTCGAAGCGGTGCAAGTGGCGAGCGAGGATGTCGACCCAATACAGCCGTTGCGCCCGAACCGACCACACAGCGCCTTCGCCGAGGAGCGCGTCCGCGGGCAGCACGCATCGCGCAGGGATGGCCGCGAGGTGGGGGTTGGGGGCGGTCGGATCGGTCATGTTGTGGGTATTGACGGCGCGAATCTTATCAAGGATAGTGACTGGCATATACGAATATATGCATTTCAAGATCAACTGATACCTATATTGCAATGACTCATTCTGTCTTCCCCAGCCTGAAGGGCCGGTCCGTCTTTGTCACCGGCGGGGGCAGCGGCATCGGCGCAGCCATCGTCACCGCATTTGCGCAACAAGGCGCACGTGTTGCATTCATCGACGTCGTGAGCGAGGCCAGTGAAGCCCTTGCAACCCAGCTGGCCGGCGCGGGGCACGAGCGGCCCTGGTGGCGCCGATGCGATGTGCGCGACGTTGCGGCGCTGCAATCGGCCGTCGCCGAAGCCGCCGCCGCGCTGGGCGACTTCTCGGTGCTGGTGAACAACGTCGCCAGCGACGACCGCCACACGCTGGAGTCGGTGACGCCGGACTACTACGACGAGCGCATGGCGATCAACGAGCGGCCGGCCTTTTTTGCCATCCAGTCGGTGGTGCCCGGCATGAAGCGGCTCGGTGGCGGCTCCATCGTCAACCTGGGTTCGACCGGTTGGCAGGGCAAGGGCGCGGGCTACCCGTGCTACGCCATCGCCAAGTCGTCGGTCAATGGCCTCACGCGCGGCCTGGCCAAGACGCTGGGCCAGGACCGTATCCGCATCAACACCGTGTCGCCGGGCTGGGTGATGACCGAGCGGCAGATCAAGCTCTGGCTCGATGCGCAGGGCGAAGAAGAGATCAAGCGCAACCAGTGCCTGCCCGACAAGCTGCAGCCGCACGACATCGCGCGCATGGTGCTGTTCCTCGCTTCCGATGACGCGGCGATGTGCACCGCGCAGGAATTCAAGGTCGACGCCGGCTGGGTCTGATCAATCCGCCTCCAGCTTCCGGCCGTACAGCGTCAGGCTGGCGGCCTTCAATGCGCGCATCATCACCTTGGCCGCGGGCGACGGCAGGCGGTCCGTGCGGGTGATGATGCCGAATGCGTCCATCTGGCAGGGCATCGCCAGCGGCAGCACGGAAACGATTCCGTGCGACGCGTAGTAGCGCGCGACGTCGGCGGCCAGCACGGCCAGCATGTCGCTTTGCTGCAGCATGCGCGTGATGAACAGCAGCGCGGCCGTCTCGATCACGTTGGCCGGCGGCGCGAGGCCATCGGCGCGGAACATCAGGTCGAACCGGTGCCGCAGCACGCTGCCCGCGGGCGGCACGAGCCAGCCGGCTGAAACGACATCGCGCAATGTCAGCCCGGTCATGCCCGCCAGCGGGTGACCGGGCCGCGCGACCGCGCACACCTGTTCCTCGACCAACGGCTCATAGCGAAGGTTGGACTTGTCGTGCTCGGCCATCACCCGTGCCACGAGGATGTCGAGCTTGCCCTGCTCCAGCCGCTCCACCAGCACGGGGCTGGTTTCGATGTCGAGCGAGATGCGCAGGCTGGGCTGCTCCCGCTTGACGATGGCCATCGCAGGCGGCAACAAGGCGAGCCCCGGCGAAGTGATCGCGCCGACGCCGACCTGCCCGAAGCGGCCGGCCTTCAGCGCGGTGAGCTCGTCGTTGGCCTGGTTCAAATTGGTCAGCACCATGCGGGCGTGGCGGATCATGCTCTCGCCGTACCACGTGGGCTGCATGCCACGCGGCAACCGTTCGAACAGCTGCACCTCCAGCACGTCCTCCAGCTCCTTCAGCAGCTTGGACGCGGCAGGCTGCGTCATGTTCAGCACCTGCGCCGCTCGGTGGATGTTGCCCTCTTCGGCCAGCGCCACCAGCAGGAGCAATTGCCGGGTCTTCAGGCGGGCGCGGATGAACCAATGGTTGTATGTCGTCATGGCAGGGGTAATCCCCGATGTCTGGATTGATATCTATTTTGCCTAAAAAACCATTGGTGCGATTCCATTCCTGAAACTAGACTCCCGGCCCATGACTACGAAGGTATGGATTTGAAAGTCCACGAGCTGAAGCAGAACGCCCGGCAGTACATCAATGGCCGGTGGGAGACCAGCGGCACCACGGGCATCAGCCAGAACCCGTCGGACACGCGCGAAGCGGTGGCCGAGTACGCGCGGGCCGACCGCAGCCAGGCCGAGCTGGCCATCCGTGCTGCCGCCGAAGCCCTGCCCCAGTGGAGCCATAGCGGCCCGCAGCGCCGCGCCGATGCGCTCGACCAGATCGGCAGCGAGCTGCTGGCGCGCAGAGACGAACTGGGCAACCTGCTGGCGCGCGAAGAAGGCAAGACACTGCCCGAGGCCATCGGCGAAGTGGCACGCGCCGGCAACATCTTCAAGTTCTTCGCGGGCGAGGCCCTGCGCATCGCCGGCGAAACCATGGCCTCTGTGCGCCCGGGCATCCAGGTCGACGTGACGCGCGAGCCCATCGGCGTGGTCGGGTTGATCGCGCCCTGGAACTTTCCCTTCGCGATCCCCGCCTGGAAGATCGCGCCGGCGCTTGCCTACGGCAACACCGTCGTGTTCAAGCCGGCCGAGTCGGTGCCGATCTGCGGCTGGGCGCTGGCCGAGATCATCAGCCGGTCGACGCTGCCGGCGGGCGTGTTCAACCTGGTGATGGGCAGCGGCCGCGAAGTGGGCCAGGCTTTCGTCGACAGCCCGCTGGTCGACGCGCTGAGCTTCACCGGCTCCGTCGCCACGGGCGAGCGAATCCTGCAGACCGCGTCGGCACGGCGCGCCAAGGTGCAGCTCGAGATGGGCGGCAAGAATCCGCTGGTGGTGTTGGCCGATGCCGACCTGGATCAGGCCGTCGAGTGCGCGGTGCAAGGGGCGTACTACTCCACGGGCCAACGTTGCACGGCATCGAGCCGGCTGATCGTGGAAGCCTCGATCCATGACGCATTTGTCGCGCGCCTGCGCAACCGACTGGTTGCGCTCAAGGTCGGCCACGCATTGGATCGCGACACTCAGATGGGCCCTGTCGCCGATCGCGCGCAGCTCGAACAGAACCAGTCCTACCTGGAGATCGCGCGCAACGAGGGCGCCGAGCATGTGTGGGGTGGCGAGCTGCTGGAGCGGCCGACGCCCGGCCATTACATGAGCCCGGCGCTGTTCCTGGCGAAGCCCGAACACCGCATCGCAAGAGAAGAAGTCTTCGGGCCGGTGGCCTGTGTGCTGCGCGCCGACGATTACGAGCATGCGCTGGCGCTGGCCAACGACACCGAGTTCGGCCTGTGCGCGGGCATCTGCACCACGTCGCTCAAGCAAGCCACGCATTTCAAGCGCCACGCGCAGGCCGGCATGGTGATGGTCAACCTGCCCACGGCGGGCGTGGACTACCACGTGCCCTTCGGCGGCCGCAAAGGGTCGAGCCACGGCCCGCGCGAGCAGGGCCGCTACGCCGCCGAGTTCTACACCACGGTCAAGACCGGCTACACGCTGGCCTGACGGGCGTTCCCCAGAGTTTTTTTCAGTCAACCGCAACAGGAGACAAGCAAATGAAGATGAACCGCAGAACCCTGGCAGCCGCACTGGCCGCCGTCTCGATGGCTGCCATGCTGCCCGGCACCGCACTGGCGCAGAAGAAGATCGTGGTGGGCTTCAGCCAGGTGGGCGCCGAAAGCGAATGGCGCACCGCCAACACCGAATCGATCAAGAGCGCCGCCAAGGACGCCGGCATCGAGTTGAAGTTCAGCGACGCGCAACAGAAGCAGGAAAACCAGATCAAGGCGATCCGCTCGTTCATCGCCCAGAAGGTCGACGTGATCGCGTTCTCGCCGGTCGTGGAGTCGGGCTGGGAAACTGTGCTGAAAGAGGCCAAGGCCGCCAAGATTCCCGTCGTGCTGACGGACCGCGCCGTGAACACCAAGGACACCTCACTGTACGTGTCGTTCATGGGCTCGGACTTCACCGAGGAAGGCCGCAAGGCCGGCCGCTGGCTGGTGGACAAGATGAAGGACACCAAGGGCGAAGTCAACATCGTGGAGCTGCAGGGCACGGTGGGCTCCGCTCCGGCGATCGACCGCAAGAAGGGCTTCGAAGAAGTCATCAAGGCCGACCCGAAGTTCAAGATCATCCGCTCGCAGACCGGTGACTTCACCCGCGCCAAGGGCAAGGAAGTGATGGAAGCCTTCCTGAAGGCCGAAGGCAAGAAGATCAACGTGCTGTACGCGCACAACGACGATATGGCCATCGGCGCGATCCAGGCGATCGAGGAAGCCGGCATGAAGCCCGCCAAGGACATCACCATCATCTCGATCGACGCCGTCAAGGGCGCGTTCGAAGCCATGATCGCCGGCAAGCTGAACGTCTCGGTGGAGTGCAGCCCGCTGCTGGGCCCGCAGCTGATGACGGCCGTGAAGGACATCGTCGCCGGCAAGCCGGTGCAAAAGCGCATCGTGACGGAAGAAGGCATCTTCCCGATGGAAGTCGCCGCCAAAGAGTTCCCGAAACGCAAGTACTGATCCCCCGAATCAAAGAGACATCACATGAAGCGCACATTTCTCAAGGCCGCATTGGCCGTTTGCATCGCCTCGCTGTTCGGCGCGGCGCAAGCCCAGGACAAGGGCACCATCGGCATCTCGATGCCCACCAAGTCGTCGGCCCGCTGGATCGCCGACGGCGACAACATGGTCAAGGTGCTCAAGGAGCGCGGCTACAAGACCGACCTGCAGTACGCCGAGGACGACATCCCGAACCAGCTGGCGCAGATCGAGAACATGATCACCAAGGGCGCGAAGGTGCTGGTGATCGCGTCCATCGACGGCACCACGCTGTCCAAGGCGCTGCAGAACGCGGCCGACAAGGGCATCAAGGTCATCGCGTACGACCGGCTGATCAAGGGATCGAAGAACGTGGACTACTACGCCACCTTCGACAACTTCCAGGTCGGCGTGCTGCAGGCTGGCTCCATCGTCGACAAGCTCGGGCTGAAGCAGGGCAAGGGCCCGTTCAACATCGAACTGTTCGGCGGCTCGCCCGACGACAACAACGCCTTCTTCTTCTACGACGGTGCGATGTCGGTGCTCAAGCCCTACATCGACAGCGGCAAGCTCGTGGTGCGCAGCAAGCAGATGGGCATGGAAAAGGTCGGCACGCTGCGCTGGGACGGCGCGGTGGCGCAGGCCCGCATGGACAACCTGCTGTCGGCCTTCTACGGCAAGGAGAAGGTGCACGCCGTGCTGTCGCCGTACGACGGCCTGTCGATCGGCATCCTCTCCTCCTTGAAGGGCGTGGGCTACTGCACGGCGCAGCAGCCCTGCCCCGTGGTGAGCGGCCAGGACGCCGAGATCCCGTCGGTCAAGTCCATCCTGCGCGGCGAGCAGTTCTCCACCGTGTTCAAGGACACGCGCGAGCTGGCCAAGGTCACGGCCAACATGGTGGACGCGACGCTGTCGGGCAAGCAGCCCGAGATCAACGACACCAAGACCTACAACAACGGCGTGAAGGTCGTGCCTTCGTACCTGCTGAAGCCCGTGGCGGTGGACTCGTCGAACTGGAACAAGGTGCTGGTCGGCAGCGGCTACTACAAGGAATCGCAGGTCAAGTAAGAGCAGCCGGTGGAAACCCTCCTGGAGATGCGCGGCATCCGGAAAACCTTTCCGGGTGTCGTCGCGCTGGACAACGTCAACCTGCATGTGCGCGCCGGCGAGATCCACGCCATCGTCGGCGAGAACGGCGCGGGCAAGTCGACGCTGATGAAGGTGCTGTCCGGCGTCTACCCGCATGGCTCGTACGACGGCGCCATCGTCTACCAAGGCGAGGAGCGCCGCCTTTCGGGCATCCACGACAGCGAGCAGTTGGGCATCATCATCATCCACCAGGAGCTGGCGCTGGTGCCCCTGCTGTCCATCGCCGAGAACATCTTCCTGGGCAACGAAACCGCACAATTCGGCGTCATCGACTGGATGGCCGCGCACAAGCAGACGCGCGAACTGCTGCAGAAGGTCGGCCTGAAGGAATCCCCGACGACCCGCATCACCGACCTGGGCGTGGGCAAGCAGCAACTCGTGGAGATCGCCAAGGCGCTGTCCAAGCGCGTGCAGCTGCTGATCCTGGACGAGCCCACCGCGAGCCTGAACGAGAACGACAGCCAGGCACTGCTGGACCTGCTGATCGAGCTGCGCGAACATGGCATCACCTGCATCCTGATTTCGCACAAGCTCAACGAGATTTCGCGGGTGGCCGATTCCATCACCATCCTGCGCGACGGCTCCACCGTCGAAACGCTGGACTGCAGAACGAAAGCGGTGAGCGAAGACCGCGTGATCCGTGGAATGGTCGGGCGAGAGATGGCCGACCGCTATCCGAAGCGCGAGCCGAACATCGGCGATACGGCGTTCGAGATACGCGGATGGAGCGCGTATCACCCGCTGCACAGCGACCGGCCTTTCATCCGCAAGGTGAACCTGGCGGTGCGGCGCGGCGAGATCGTCGGCATCGCCGGCCTGATGGGCGCGGGCCGCACCGAACTGGCGATGAGCGTGTTCGGGCATTCGTGGGGCCGGCGCATCAGTGGCCAAGTGCTGCTGAACGGCCGCGAGATCGACGTCAGCACGGTAGAAAAGGCCGTCAGCCACGGGCTGGCTTACGTCACCGAAGACCGCAAGGGCAACGGCCTGGTGCTGAACGAGGACATCCAGTTCAACATGTCGCTGGCGAACCTGCGCGCGGTGTCGAGCGCGGCCGTCATCGACAACGGCCGCGAATATGCGGTGGCGCAGGGCTACCGCGAGAAGCTGCGCATCCGCTGCTCCGGCATCGCCCAGAAGACGGTGAACCTGTCGGGCGGCAACCAGCAGAAGGTGGTGATCGGCAAGTGGCTGTTCACCAACCCGGAAGTGCTCATCCTCGACGAGCCGACGCGCGGCATCGACGTCGGTGCCAAGTACGAGATCTACACCTTGATCGCCCAGCTGGCGGCCGAGGGGAAGTGCGTGATCGTGATCTCTTCGGAGATGCCGGAGTTGCTGGGCATCACGGACCGCATCTACGTCATGAACGAAGGCGCGTTCGTCGCCGAGATGCCCACCGCGGAGGCTTCCCAGGAGAAGATCATGCGCGCCATCATGAAGGTAATATGACCCACCCCCGAAGCGCCTTCGGCGCCTCCCCCTCAAGGGGGCACCACCAGCGGCCCGGCGAAGCCGGTTCCGCGGTGGTTCCCGAACTGAACCCCGCAGGGCGGTCCGCACTGGACTTCCTGAAGCACAACTTCCGCGAGTACGGCATGCTGCTCTCGCTGGTGGCGATCATGATCTTCTTCCAGGTCATGACCGACGGCACGCTGATGCAGCCGCTCAACGTCACCAACCTCGTGCTGCAGAACAGCTACATCGTCATCATGGCGCTGGGCATGCTGCTGGTGATCGTGGCGGGCCACATCGACCTGTCGGTCGGCTCGGTGTGCGGATTCATCGGCGCGCTGGCGGCGGTGCTGATGGTGCAATACGACTGGCACTTCGTGCCGGCAACGCTGGCCTGCCTGGCGTGCGGAGGCTTGATCGGCGGTGCGCAGGGCTGGTTCGTCGCCTACTTCCGCATCCCGTCGTTCATCGTCACGCTGGCGGGCATGTTGGTGTTCAAAGGCCTGGCACTGGCGCTGCTGCACGGGCAATCGGTGGGGCCGTTCCCCGAATCGTTCCAGATGCTCAGCTCCGGTTTCATCCCGGATTTCTCGGGCGCTGATGGACTGCGGATGGCCTCGCTGCTGCTTGGTGTGGGCATCGCGGTGGCACTGGCGGTGGCTGGGCTGCGTGCGCGCGCGAACCAGCACAAGCACGGCATGGAGGTCGAGCCGACAGCGCTCTTCGTCGCCAAGACCGCCGTGTTCGGCGGCATGCTCATCTACTTCAGCTATCTGATGGCGTCGTACAAGGGCCTGCCCAATGTGCTCGTCGTGATGGCCCTGCTGATCCTCGCGTTCGATTTCATCACCACGCGCACCACCATCGGCCGCCGCATCTACGCGCTGGGTGGCAACGAGAAGGCAGCACGCCTCTCCGGCATCAAGACCGAGCGCCTGACTTTCTATGCCTTCGTCAACATGGGTGTGCTGGCCGCGCTGGCGGGCCTGGTGTTCGCGGCGCGCCTGAACACGGCCACGCCGAAAGCCGGACTGGGCTTCGAGCTGGACGTGATCGCGGCGTGCTTCATCGGCGGGGCCTCGGCTTCCGGCGGCGTCGGCAGGGTGATGGGCGCCGTCATCGGCGCCTTCATCATGGGCGTGATGAACAACGGCATGTCGATCCTGGGTGTGGGCATCGACTACCAGCAGGTCATCAAGGGCCTCGTCTTGCTGGCGGCCGTGCTGGTCGACGTGTACAACAAGAACAAGGCATGACAGCGGAAGGCGCCACCTCGGTGCTCGAACTTTCGGGCATTGGCAAGCAGTTTGCGGGCACGCAGGTGCTGCGCGACGTCAAGCTGCGCCTCTACCCGGGTGAGGTTCATGCCCTCATGGGGCAGAACGGCGCCGGCAAGTCGACACTGATCAAGGTGCTGACGGGCGTGATCGAACCGGACAGTGGCCAGATGCTGCTGGGCGGCCTGCCCGTCTGGCCGAAGTCACCGCTGGCGGCCCAGAAGCTCGGCATCAGCACCGTGTACCAGGAAGTCAACCTGTGCCCCAACCTCTCGGTGGCGGAGAACATCTTCGCGGGCCGCTACCCGCGCTGCGGCTGGACGCAAGGCCTTCGCATCGACTGGGCCGCGGTGCATCGCGGCGCGCGCGAAGTGCTGGCTCGCGTGGGCCTGGACATCGACGTCGAGCGACTGCTGTCCAGCTATCCGGTCGCGGTGCAGCAACTGGTGGCAATCGCGCGGGCGATCAGCATCGAATCGAAGGTGCTGATCCTCGACGAGCCGACCTCCAGCCTGGACGACGACGAGGTGCAGAAGCTGTTCGAGGTGCTGCGGCGCCTGCGCAGTGAGGGGCTGGCGGTCGTCTTCGTCACCCATTTCCTGAACCAGGTCTATGCGGTATCCGACCGCATCACCGTGCTGCGCAACGGCGCCTGGGTGGGCGAATGGCGTGCCGCGGACCTCGGCCCGCAGGCGCTCATCGCCGCGATGCTGGGCCGGGAGTTGGCGGCGCAGTCCGCCGCACCGGCTGCCGCGCCGTCATTCGATCAAAGCGTACCGGCCCTGCTGGAAGCGCAGGGCCTCGGCCAGACGGGCCAGCTGCAACCACTGGACTTGCGGGTGCGCGCGGGCGAAGTCCTCGGCCTCGCGGGCCTGCTCGGGTCCGGCCGGACGGAACTGGCGCGCCTGCTGTTCGGCCTGGAAGCACCAGATCGCGGCGCGTTGAAGATCGACGGCGCGACCGTGACTTTCAAGAGCCCCGCCGATGCGATCGCGCAGGGCCTGGCGCTGTGCCCCGAAGAGCGCAAGACCGACGGCATCGTCGCCGAGCTATCTGTGCGCGAGAACATCGCCCTTGCCCTGCAGGCCCGCATGGGCGTGCGCAAGTTCCTTTCGCACGCCGAGCAAAGCGCGCTGGCCGAGCGCTTTGTCGCCGACCTGGGCATCAAGACCGCAAGCGTGGAGACGCCGATCGGTTTGCTCTCAGGCGGCAACCAGCAGAAGGCCATGATCGCGCGCTGGCTGGCGACGCAGCCGCGCCTCCTGATCCTCGACGAGCCCACCCGTGGCATCGACGTCGCCGCCAAACAGGAAATCATGGAGCAGATCCTGCGGCTTGCGCATGCGGGCATGGCCGTGATCTTCATCTCGTCAGAGATGAGTGAAGTGGTGCGCGTGGCACATCGCATCGTCGTGCTGCGCGACCGGCGCAAGGTCGGCGAGCTGCCGGCCGGCACCAGCGAAGACGCCGTCTACGAACTCATTGCAGCCGAACATGCCTGAAAAGCTCACCCCCGAATGGCTCCGGCACCGGCTGGTGTGGCCGCTAGTGACGCTCTTCCTGCTGCTGGCAGTCAACACTGCCTTTAACCCCAGTTTCCTGACGATCCAATGGCGAGACGGCCATCTCTATGGAAGCCTCATCGACATTCTGAACCGCGCTGCGCCGCTGGTGCTGGTGTCGCTCGGCATGACGCTGGTGATCGCCACGCGCGGCATTGACATCTCCGTCGGGGCCACGGTGGCCATCGCGGCCGCAGTTGCTGCCTGGATGATCGGCGGCTCCGTGGCCGGCAACGTCAGCCGCTTTCCGATGCCGGTCGCGATTCTGGGCGCACTGGGCATCGCATTGGTGTGCGGCCTGTGGAACGGCGTGCTGGTCGCCAAGGTCGGCATGCAGCCGATCATCGCGACGCTGATCCTCATGGTGGCGGGCCGCGGCATCGCGCAACTGATCACCGGCGGGCAGATCATCACCATCTACTACGCGCCCTTCTTCTTCCTCGGGGGCGGCTACCTGTTGGGCCTGCCGTTCTCGCTGTTCATCGTGGGCGCTGTGTTCGCCGTGTTGTACCTCGCGATGACGCGCACAGCGCTGGGCCTCTTCATCCAGGCCGTGGGCATCAACCCGACCGCCGCGCGCGTCGCCGGTGTCAAGGCGCGCAGCCTCATCGTCGGTGCCTACGCGTTCTGCGGCGTGTGCGCCGGCATTGCCGGACTCCTGATCTGCTCCAACGTCAAGAGCGCCGACGGCAACAACGCGGGCCAGCTGTTGGAGCTCGACGCGATCCTGGCGGTGACGCTGGGCGGGACTGCCCTCACCGGCGGCCGCTTCAGCCTCGTCGGCAGCGTGATCGGCGCACTGATCATCCAGACGCTGACGTACGCCATCTACTCGCTCGGCGTACCGCCCGAGATCAACCTCGTCGTCAAGGCCGTCGTCGTGTTCCTCGTGATGCTCCTTCAATCGCCGGAATTCCGGGCCGCCGTGGGCAAGGCCGTGCGCCGCCCCGCCTTGCAGGGAGGCCCATCTTGAACGCGGTCATCGCCCGGCGCTTCAACGTCAAATACCTGCCGCTCGCCGCGACGGTTTCGCTCTTCGTCGCCATGGCGACGCTGGGCTCGGTGGCCTACACCGGGTTCTTCTCGGGCCAGGTGTTCCTCAACCTGCTGATCGACAACGCGTTCCTGATCGTCGTCGCCGTGGGCATGACGTTCGTCATTCTCTCCGGCGGCATCGACTTGTCCGTCGGTTCGGTGGTGGCGCTGACCACGATGGTGTCGGCGTCCCTCGTGGAGCACCACGGCTGGAGCATCGCCACCGTGATTCCGCTGGTGCTGCTGATGGGCACGGCCTTCGGCGCCTTCATGGGCTTCCTCATCGAGCGTTTCCGCTTGCAGCCTTTCATCGTGACGCTGGCCGGCATGTTCCTCGCACGCGGCCTGTGCTACCTGATCAGCATCGACTCGATCAGCATCGCCAACGATACTTACGCGCAGGTCTCGCAGATGCGCATCCCGCTGTGGGCCGATGCGTCCATCTCGGTCAGCGCCGCGATTGCCATGGCGGTATTGCTGGCGGCCATCTTCATCGCCCACTGCACTTCCTTCGGCCGCGCGGTGTACGCCATCGGCGGCAGCGAACAATCCGCCCTGCTGATGGGGCTGCCGGTGCGGG
Organism: Ramlibacter sp. WS9; assembly: GCF_003797765.1. Classification (GTDB taxonomy): domain Bacteria; phylum Pseudomonadota; class Gammaproteobacteria; order Burkholderiales; family Burkholderiaceae_C; genus Ramlibacter. The sequence goes on from NZ_RKMB01000004.1 coordinate 334,565, forward strand.
GCACGCTGATCGGCGTCTACACGCTCTCGGGTTTCTGCTCGGCCCTCGCCGGTGTCATCTTCACTTTCTACATGCTCTCGGGCTACGGCCTGCACGCGGTGGGCCTGGAACTCGACGCCATCGCCGCCGTGGTGATCGGCGGCACGCTGCTCACCGGCGGCGTCGGCTACGTCGCTGGCACGCTGTTCGGCGTGCTGATGCTGGGGATCATCCAGACGCTGATCGCCTTCGACGGCACGCTGAGTTCCTGGTGGACACGCATCGTGGTGGGCCTGCTGCTGCTCGCGTTCTGCCTGCTGCAGCGCCTGCTGACCCGGCGCACGCCCAGGGCCGCCTGACACCTTCAACACACAAGCATTACCGATGACAGACAACACCAAGAGAAAGCTGCGCTCCACCGAGTGGTTCGGCACCGCCGACAAGAACGGCTTCATGTACCGAAGCTGGATGAAGAATCAGGGCATCCCTGACCATGAATTCGACGGCCGGCCCATCGTCGGCATCTGCAACACCTGGTCGGAGCTGACGCCCTGCAACGCGCACTTCCGCAAGATCGCCGAGCATGTGAAGCGCGGCATCTCCGAAGCCGGAGGCTTCCCGGTGGAGTTCCCCGTGTTCTCCAACGGCGAATCGAACCTGCGCCCCACCGCCATGCTCACTCGCAACCTCGCCAGCATGGACGTGGAGGAGGCAATCCGCGGCAACCCCATCGACGCCGTCGTCCTGCTGGTGGGCTGCGACAAGACCACGCCCGCTTTGATGATGGGCGCGGCCAGTTGCGACATCCCGGCCATCGTGGTGTCGGGCGGCCCGATGCTCAACGGCAAGCTGGACGGCCGCGACATCGGCTCGGGCACGGCCGTGTGGCAACTGCATGAATCGCTCAAGGCCGGCGAGATCAATCTGCACCAGTTCCTCTCGGCCGAAGGCGGCATGTCGCGCTCGGCCGGCACCTGCAACACCATGGGCACGGCCTCGACCATGGCTTGCATGGCCGAAGCGCTGGGCACTTCGCTGCCGCACAACGCTGCCATCCCGGCCGTGGACGCGCGCCGCTACGTGCTCGCGCAGATGTCGGGCGCGCGCGCCGTGGCGATGGCGCGCGAGGGCCTGACGCTGTCGAAGATCCTGACGCGTGAAGCTTTCGAAAACGCGATCCGCGTCAACGCCGCCATCGGCGGCTCCACCAATGCCGTGATCCACCTCAAGGCCATCGCCGGGCGCATCGGCGTGCCGCTGGAACTGGAAGACTGGACGCGCATCGGCCGCAACGTGCCGACCATCGTGGACCTGATGCCCTCAGGCCGCTTCCTGATGGAAGAGTTCTATTACGCCGGCGGCTTGCCGGCCGTGATTCGCCGGCTGGGTGAGAACGGCCTGCTGCCGCACCCGGATGCGCTCACCGTCAACGGCCAGTCAATCTGGGACAACGTGCGCGAAGCGCCGAGCTACAACGACGAGGTGATCCGCCCGCTGGACAAGCCGCTGATCGCCGACGGCGGCATGTGCGTGCTGCGCGGCAACCTCGCGCCGCGCGGGGCGGTGCTCAAGCCTTCGGCCGCGTCGCCGGAACTGTTGAAGCACCGCGGCCGCGCCGTGGTGTTCGAGAACCTGGAACACTACAAGGAGCGGATCGTCGACGAGAACCTCGACATCGACGCCAGCTGCGTGATGGTATTGAAGAACTGCGGCCCGCGAGGCTATCCCGGCATGGCGGAGGTCGGCAACATGGGCCTGCCGCCCAAGCTGCTGCGCCAGGGCGTCAAGGACATGGTGCGTATTTCGGACGCTCGCATGAGCGGCACGGCGTACGGCACCGTGGTGCTACACGTCGCACCGGAGGCCGCCGCGGGTGGGCCGCTGGCCGCGGTGCAAGATGGCGACTGGATCGAGCTGGACTGCGACGCAGGTCGCCTGCACCTGGACATCAGCGAAGCGGCGTTGGCCGACCGGCTGGCCGCGCTGCAAAGCGCTCCCGAACCCGCGCGAAACGGCGGCTACCAGCGCCTCTACATCGACCACGTGTTGCAAGCCGACGAAGGTTGCGACTTTGACTTCCTGGTCGGCTGCCGCGGCTCCGAAGTGCCGCGCCACTCCCATTGACTCTTCCAGAATCCATCACCATGCCCATGCAACGCGAGCCGCGCTACCGCGGCATCTTCCCCGTCGTTCCCACCACGTTCACTGAAACCGGCGAGCTCGACCTCGCCAGCCAGAAGCGTTGCGTCGATTTCATGATAGCCGCCGGCTCCGACGGCCTGGCCATCCTGGCCAATTTCTCCGAGCAGTTCCTGCTGTCGGACGAGGAGCGCGAAGTCCTCACCCGGGAGATCCTCGAACACGTTGCGGGACGCGTGCCGGTGATCGTCACCACCACACACTTCAGCACGAAGATCTGCGCCGAGCGCAGCCGCCGCGCGCAGGACATGGGCGCGGCCATGCTGATGGTGATGCCGCCCTATCACGGTGCCACGTTCCGCGTGGGCGAGGCGCAGATTCACGAGTTCTACGCGCGACTCTCCGACGCGGTGAACATCCCCATCATGATCCAGGACGCGCCGGCGGCCGGCACGCCGCTGTCGGCGCCTTTCCTCGCGCGCATGGCGCGCGAGATCGAGCACGTGGCGTACTTCAAGATCGAGACCGCCGGCGCCGCCGCCAAGCTGCGCGAACTGATTCGCCTGGGCGGCGACGCCATCGAAGGCCCGTGGGATGGCGAGGAGGCGATCACGCTGTTCCCCGACCTCGAGGCAGGCGCGACCGGCTCCATGACGGGCGGTGGCTTTCCCGATGGCATCCGCCCGATCATCGAAGCGCACCGCACCGGCGACCGCGACAAGGCATTTGCGCTGTACCAGCAGTGGCTGCCTCTCATCAACTACGAGAACCGGCAATGCGGGCTGCTCGCCGCCAAGAGCCTGATGAAGGAAGGCGGTGTGATCGCATGCGAGGCGCCACGCCATCCGCTGCCCGCGATGCATCCGGAGATACGAAGCGGCTTGATCGAGACCGCGCGCCGGCTCGACCCCCTGGTGTTGCGCTGGGCGTAGGCGGGCTCAGCCCCCTGGCCGCGCAAACAGCGCGGGGACGCGGCGCGGCGGCATCTCCGGCCGCGCCGGCGCTTCACCGCGATGCACGGTCTCGATCAACCCCAACGCCAGCAATGTGCGCAAAGAGTCTTCCAGCGAGCGCGGCGGCATGCATTGCTGCAGCTGTTCGAACCAGATGCCCGAGCCGCACAGCACCAGCACGTCGTGCAGGTAGCGAGAGAACGAGCCCACGGTCTGCCCTTCGGTCTCGACGACGTCCACGCAGGCGCGGCCCGTCGCGGTCAGGCGATAGCAACGCGCGTCCAGGCTTACCGGGGTATTTGTACGGATGGTCGAAGCCATGCTTGTCTCCTTTGGCAACACCCGGTTCAATGGTGAAGCTGGAGGCATGGAACTGCTCTTGCCCCAGGTCAAGAAATTCGCGCCGGATCCGCCCCCGGGCTTGACCACGGTCAAGATTTTCCAAAGATGCCGGCCACCGGTCTTACTTCGTGAACTTCTCGCCGGGGCCGATGATGGTCAACTCCACGAACTTCGAGCCCTGGTGCGAGTCCTTCGAGAACCCGACCTCGAAGCCGCCCAGGTTGAGCTGCTTCATGCCCTCCAGGGCGTTGATGAATTTCGCGCGGGTCAGGTCGCGGCCGGCGCGCCGCAGCCCTTCCGTCATGGCCTTGGCGTTGAGGTAGGACTCGAAGCCCATGAACGACAGGTTCTCGTAGCCCGCCTTCTGCATCGCCGCGCGGTACTCGCGAGCCGCCGGGTTCGCGCTCCACGGGAACGGAACGACCGATGTCACGACGACACCGACGCCATCCGGCCCCAGCGCGCGCAGCGTGGACTGCGTGCCCATCACCGAAAGCGCATAGAACTGCGTGCCCTTGCGCACCGCGTTGTACTTCTTGATGAAGTCGACGGTCGCCTTGCCGGTGGTGATCATGACGATGACTTCGGGCCGCGTGTCGTGCAGGGCCGTCACGGCCTTGCCCACGTCCGATGCATCCTGCTGCACGGCCGCGCTGGAGTAAATCTTCAGCGAGCGCTTCTGCATGGCCTTTTCCATGCCGGCCAGCCCGTCCTTGCCGAAGCCGTTGTCCAGGTAGACCACCGAGATGCGCTTGATGCCCACGGTGGACAAGTGCTGGACGATCTTCTCGGCCTCGTCGCCATAGCTCGCGCGGATGTGGAACACGCTCGGCATCAAGGGGTGGCGCAGGCTGTCGGCGCCGGTGATCGGGCCGAAGAGCGGCATCCTTTCCTTCTCGAGCATGGGAAGCACGGCCGCCACGTTGCCGGTGCCTGTCATGTTGAGGATGGCGAACGCCTGGTCCTCCTCGATCAACTGGCGCGCGGCCTTCACGCTGTTGGCCGGCACGTAGCCGTCGTCCAGGGTAGCGAGCCGGACTTTGCGGCCATGAACGCCGCCCTTTTCGTTCGCCGACGCGAACCAGGCCGCGGCGCCGTTCACGATGTCGGGGGTGATGCCCGCCAGCGGTCCGGTCAGGGCGATGATCTGCCCCACCACGATTTCCTTGTCGCTCACACCGGCTTCGGCGGCCCGCGCAAGGCCCGGCGCGAGGCAGGCCGCGAAGCCCGCCAGACAAAGCATCCGGCGCACCCGATCGTCCGCTTTACGTTGCAGCTCGGCCATGTTCTGTCTCCTCAACACGCTTATTGGGTCGTGATCGCCGCTGCCGTGGGTGTGGCGTCGAAAATCAGTTTCGACGGCCAGGGCTGCCATGTGGTGCCGAGGGTGGCGTTGTTTGGGTCGCCGTTGCGGGCGAACGCGCCGATGCTCGCCATCATGGCCGCGGAGAGCGCCAGCCGGCCCGGCTTGTTGGCTGTGCTCGCAATGGCGTTGGAGAACAGCGAAGGGCCGAAGTTGCCGAAGAGGAACGGCAGGTCGAACGCATGCGCCGAGCCATAGATGGTGTTCCACGGCGCGGGCTCCTGCGCCCACTTGAACTGGTAATACCAGACGTTGGACTGCTGCGTCTTCAGCGCATTGAGCGCGCTGTCGCGGCTGGGCACCATGAAGATGTTGCCCAGCAGCGTGGTCTTGGCCGTCCAGCCGGTCGTGGGCGCATTCGACGGCGTGTAGGCGGGATCGAGAATGTCGTTCTCGGTGATCGTGGCCGGCGCGTCCGGGTTGAAGTTCTGCATCATCGTGAAGCGCGCGGCATCGGTGATCTTGAAACCGGGCGGGCCGCCGAGCAACGTGAGGAACGGCGCGAACAGCTTGCCCTCCTCGACCGTGTTGCCCGCGAGCACCGGCACCTTGTTGTAGTGGCCGGCTGCGATCGCGGAGATTGGATCGACCGGGATCACGGTCCCGTCGGGGATAGGCCCCGAACCGGACAGCCCGCCGGTGAGCAGCGTGGTGAGGATCGTGCCGCCGGACTTCGAACGCATGTAGTCGGCGATCTGCGCAGAGGTTTGCGTCGCGGCATAAGCCTGGGCCGTCGCCGTGTCAGTCGCTTTGCCGTCGGCGATCAACAGCTTCGCGAGCAAGTTGTTGCCCTGCGTCGCGTAAGTGGTCGCCGGATTGAGCGTCGGGATGTTGCCGGGCGGCAGGTTCGACGCGAGCGAGATGCCGCCGGACAGCGGCACGGCGCGGTGGAACAGGCCACTCGCGAGCGGCGACGTCATCAGCGCCCAGACGTTGATGGCGCCGGCGGACTGGCCCATCAGCGTCACGTTGCCGGCATTGCCGCCGAAAGCCGCGGCGTTGTTCTTGACGAACTTCAGCGCGGCGATGAGATCCAGCAGCGCGAAATTGCCCGAATCCTCGCTCGCATTGGTGCCGCTCTTGAGCTGCGCGAGATTGAAGAAGCCGAGCGGCCCGACGCGATAGTTGGCGGTGACCACGACCGCGTTGGCGGCTTTCGCCAGCGCGGCGCCGTCGTACATGGGGTCTGCCGTGTAGCCCGAAATATTGCTGCCGCCGTAGGCGAAGAAGATCACGGGCAGGCCCGACGAGTCGTCGGCCGGCCGCCACACGTTGAGGGTGAGGCAATCCTCGCTGCCCACGGGCGTGTTCAGCGTGGTCGCGATGGTGCCGTCGTAGGTATTGTTGGAACCCGGGCCGTAGATGCGCCCGTTCTGCAGACAGGCATTTCCGAATTTCGTCGCGTCGCGCGACGTGCTCCAGGCTTGCGGCTCGGCGGGCGCCTTCCAGCGCAGGCTGCCCACCGGCGGCTGGGCAAAGGGGATGCCCTTCCATGCGTAGGTCGAGGAAGGCGCCAGGGCGGCGCCCTGCACTTGGCCGTAGGTGGTGTTGCGCACCAAGGGGTCGTCCGACGACCCGCCGCATGCGAACAAAAGTGCGGCCATCGATGCTCCCAGCACCGGCATCAGCCTGGTGGTGAACTTCATGTCTGTCTCCTCTTTGGGGGTAAGTCTCAACTTGTGCGCCGGCGCCAAATCCCATGAAATCCGTGGGACACGCCGATTGCCGGAACACGAGAAAAGTGTAGGGAGACCCCACGCAACCGGCGCTATCGCAACGCAGCCAATCTAGTGACTTCAGGACGCCAACCGGACCATGCAACGCACCAGCTCATGCACCTGGACCAAGGGCATCCTTGAAATGTTCGCCTCGCAGGGCGTCGATGTGCCACGCCTGGTCAAGACCGCCGGCCTGGACCCGGCGCGGCTGGAAAACCCGGCCGAGCGGTTCGGCGCCGACGAGGTGAGCCGCCTGTGGGACCTGGCCGTCGCCTGGTCTGGCAACACCGTGCTTGGCATGGACCGGGAGCTGACGTCGAAGTACGTGAACTTCGACGTGGTCGGCTACGCCATGCTCTCCAGCCCCGATCTGCGGGCCGGGCTGCTCAGCATGGCACGCTACATGGCCATCATCTCGGACGCCGCCACCTTCGAACTGTTGCCCGAAGGCGCGAACGGCTGGCTGGTGCTCGGTGGCTCGGGCTACGCGCTGCCCGTGCCCCGCCAGCGCTACGCGTACGGCATGCTCTCGATCCTCACGCTGTGCCAGTGGCTGACACGGCGCGACGTCCAGCCGCTGGCGGTGGAATTCAAGTTCCCGCAACCGCCGGAGATCGATCACTACCGCAGGGCCTTCGCCTGCCCCATCCGCTTCGAGCAGCCCGAGAATCGCATGCTGCTGGCGGGCGGCGATCTCAACGCGTCCATCCCATCGCGCAACCCCTCGATGCTCGCCATGCACGAGCACGTGCTCCAGGAACGCCTCACGGCGCTGGGCAACGCACGCACCAGCTACCGCGTGAGCGAGGAGATCATCCGGCGGCTGCATCGCGGCGAGCCGCGCCGCGAAGAGATCGCCGCCAGCCTCGCGCTGGCGGACCGCACGCTGCAGCGGCGGCTGCACGCCGAGGAAACCTCGTTCCAGCAGCTCCTGGACGACGCGCGCCGCGAGCTGGCGCGCAAGTACCTGTCCGAAGAGCGCTATCCCCTCAACCAGGTCGCCGACATGCTGGGCTTCGTCGACCAGAGCAACTTCTTTCGCGCCTGCAAGCGCTGGTTCGGCGAGCCGCCCGGCCAGTACCGCCGCCGGCTCGCCGGGCCGCAGGAAGCGGCGAGCAGCTGATGGAGCGCACCAGTTCCAGCACCTGGGTTCGCGGCCTGTGCGAGATGTTCGCCTCGCAGGGGATCGATACGCCTTCACTGCTGCAAGGCAGCGGGATTGACGCCGCGCGGCTGGACGACCCGCGCGGGCGCTTCAGCCCCGATGAAGTCTCGCTGCTGTGGGAGCTTGCCGTCCGGCAATCCGGCGATCCCGTGCTCGGCGTGGACCGCGCATTGGCGGCGCTGCACATCAACTTCGATGTGGTGGGTTACGCCACGCTCTCCAGCGCCGACCTGCGTTCGGCGTTGCACGAGCTGGCCCGCTACCTCGCCCTGATCTCCAGCGCCACCAGCTTCGAGCTGCAGCCGCAGGGCGTGGATTGCTGGATCGTCATGGGGCACATGGGCTGCACCCGGCCCGTGCCGCCGCAGCGCTCGGCCTATTCGCTGCTCGCGCTGCTGACGCTGTGCCAGTGGGTGACGCGCCGCGAACTGCGGCCGCTGGCCGCGCGCTTCAGCTTTGCGCCTCCCGGCGATGCACGGGTTTTCGAGCGCGCGTTCGGCTGCCCGGTGCTGTTCACGCAGCCCGACAACCAGCTGCTGCTGGCGGGGGCCGACCTGGCCATGGCCCTGCCTTCGCGCAACCCCGCACTGCTCGCATTGCACGAACAGGCGATGGACGAGCGCATGGCAACGCTCGGCAACGCAACGATGGCGCTGCGGGTGAGCGAAGAGATCATCCGCCGCCTGCACCGCGGCGAGCCGCGCCGGCAGGACGTCGCGGCAGCGCTGGCGCTGGCCGACCGCACGCTGCAACGGCGCCTGCGCGCCGAGGGCACGTCGTTCCAGCAACTGCTGGACAAGGCCCGCCGCGAGCTCGCGCAAAAGTACCTCTCCGATTCCCGCCATGCGCTGGGCGAGGTCGCGCACCTGCTCGGCTTTGCGGACCAGAGCAACTTCTTCCGTGCGTGCCGGCGCTGGTTCGGCACGGCGCCGGGCCGCTATCGCGAACAGGGCACGCAAGGACAATGAAGTGGCGCGCCAGGCACTTGATGGCGCGCGGGCGGCCGCGAACAATCGGCGCATGACAACCGCTCTTCGCTCGATGGACCGCTTCCAGGTCGCGCGCTTCCTGCGCATGCAGCCCTGGTTCACGCTGCTGGCGCCGGCGATGCAGGACGAGTTGCTGCGCTGTGCCTGCGCGGTGCATGCGCGCAAGGGCGAGGTCCTGCTGCAAGCCGGTGAAGCGGCGCGCGGCTGGTACGCGGTGCTCTGGGGCTTCGTCAAGCTGCAGAGCCCTTCGCACGACGAGCAGGCCTCGGCCTTCCTCGCATTGACCGGCGGCGAGTGGTTCGGCGAAGGCTCCGCCATGAAGGACGAACCCCGGCGGTACGAAGTGGTGGCGCTGCGCGACTCGGAGCTGCTGTGCCTGCCGGGGCCGCAATTCCGCGCGTTGCTGGCCACCAGCCTGCCGTTCAACCATGCGGTGATGCGGCACATGAACCTGCGGCTCGGGCAGGCGATGGCCATCATCGAGGCCAACCGCACGGGTTCGCTCGAAGAGCGCCTGGCGCTGTACCTCAGCCGCCTGTTCTGGCACGGCCTGCGCAAGCTCAATCTCAGCCAGGAGGAACTCGGCTGCCTGGCCGGCATGTCGCGCCAGGCAGCCAACCGTGGGCTGGCGGGACTGGCGCGGCGCGGCCTGGTGGAACTCCGGTTCGGCCGCGTGGTGCAGGTCGACCAGGACGCGCTGGGGCAATTCCTGGGTGCCGCCGCGCCCGCAGCGGAGCCGATGCGACAATATGGCCCATGAGTGCCGTCTGGACCAACAGCGAAGTCGTCCCCATCGACCGTGAACAGAAGATCGAGCGTGAGACGCACAAGCTCGAGAAGCGGCTGTGCCGGCTCATGGGCCAGGCCATCACCGACTACAACATGATCGGCGAAGGCGACAAGGTCATGGTGTGCCTGTCGGGCGGCAAGGACAGCTACGCCATGCTCGACATCCTGTTGAAGATGAAGCAGCGCGCGCCGGTGGACTTCGAGCTGATCGCCGTCAACCTGGACCAGAAGCAGCCCGGCTTTCCGGCGCACGTGCTGCCCGAATACCTGAAAGGCATCGGCGTGCCCTTCCACATCGAGAACCAGGACACCTACTCGATCGTCAAGGACAAGATCCCCGAGGGCAAGACGATGTGCAGCCTGTGCTCGCGCCTGCGCCGGGGCATCCTGTACCGCGTGGCCGACGAGCTGGGCGCCACCAAGATCGCGCTGGGCCATCACCGCGACGACATCCTGCAGACCTTCTTCCTCAACATGTTCTTCGGCGGCAAGCTCAAAGGCATGCCCCCCAAGCTGGTGAGCGACGACGGCCGCCACATCGTGATTCGCCCCCTTGCTTATGTTGCCGAGAAGGACCTGATCCGCTGGGCCGAACACCGCCAGTTCCCCATCATCCCTTGCACGCTGTGCGGCAGCCAGGAGAACCTGCAGCGCAAACAGGTGGCCGCCATGCTGCGCGAGTGGGAACATAAGCACCCGGGCCGCGTCGATAACATGTTCACCGCGTTACAAAACGTTGTCCCTTCGCACCTGGCCGACGGAACACATTACGACTTCAAGGGTCTTACAGCCAATGGCGTGGCCCGTGACGACGGCGACAAGGCTTTCGATCCTGTCGAACTGCCGAGCGGGTTGTCGGCCCCCGGCCTTCAGGTGATCAGGATCTGAGGCGCATGCGCCTCTCGGGAGGTGTGTCCATGAAGCGTTTGGCGTATCGGCTGCTGTTCCTGCCTTTTGCGGCCGCGCTCTTGGTGTTGTCGGGCTGCGCTACAAGCTACATCCTCGATAACAGCGTTCAGTCCTTCTCCAACCTGCCCGCCCTACCGGCCCAGCCGACCTACCGTTTCGAACGATTGCCTTCGCAGCAGGCGCCCGACCAGGCCCAGCTGGAGGCGATGGCGGACGCAGCCTTGCACAAAGCGGGCTTGAGGCGTGACGACGCGACCCCGCGGTACAGCGTGCAGGTTGGCGCGCGGCTCCAAGCCGTGTTGTCCCCCTGGGCCGATCCGTGGGACGGCTGGGGCGGCTTCGGCTTTCGGCGGCGCGGCTTCGGGTTTGGCATCGGCTCACGGCTCGGCACCATGGAATCGCCCTGGTATCACCGCGAAGTAAGCGTTATCGTTCGAGATCTGTCGTCAAACAGGGTGGTTTATGAAACCAGGGCCAGCAATGACGGGCCGTGGTCGAGTAGCGCTTCGGTATTCCCCGCGATGTTCGAAGCCGCCATGCAGGGCTTCCCCACCCCGCCGGCCGGTCCGCGCTCGGTCCATATCCAAGTGGTACCTCCCGCGAACTCATAACACTTGGGTACGCCTTGCGGGTGGCGCTACGCCCACCTTGCCGCCTAGAATGAGGCGATGGAAGCCACCCGCATCATTGCCGTGCGCCATGGCGAAACGGCCTGGAACGTCGACGCCCGCATCCAGGGGCAACTCGACATCGGCCTGAACGATACAGGGCGCTGGCAGGCGCGCCGCGTCGGCGAGGCGCTTGCGAGCGAGCCCATCACCGCCGTGTACTCGAGCGACCTCGGCCGCGCGCACGAAACCGCCCAGGCGGTGGCGGAAGTGGCCGGCATTCCGGTGGTCGCCGACGAGGGCCTGCGCGAACGCAGCTTCGGCATCTTCGAAGGCAAGACCTTCGACGAGATCCACGAAACCTGGCCCGACCACGCGCACAACTGGCGCAAGCGCATCCCCGAGTGGCAGCCGCCCGAAGGCGGGGAATCGCTGCTGGAATTGCGCGAACGCGTCACGCGGACGATGCATGAACTGGCGGCCCGCCACCCCGGCGAACAGATCGTGGTGGTCGCCCATGGCGGCGTGCTGGACACGCTGTACCGCGTCGCGACCGGGCAGGAAGTCAATTCCCCCCGCACCTGGGAACTCCCCAACGGCGCCATCAACCGGCTGCTCTGGACACCCGAGGGCTTCACTCTGGTAGGCTGGTCAGATACTCAGCATCTGGACCATGAAGCCGCCGACGAAAACACCAGTTTCTAGCCTGCCCTCCACGCTGGGGGCCAAAGCCGCCGCATTGCCACCCGAAGTGGCGCTCGCCCCCGCAAGCAGCCCGGTGGCGCGCTACCTTGCCTCCCTGGTGGGCCAGAGCGTCAACGCCATCGACACGCCCTCCCTGGTCGTCGACCTGGACGCGATGCGGCGCAACCTCATGCGCATGGGCGATTTCGCGCGCAAGCACAACGTCCGCTGGCGGCCCCACGCCAAGATGCACAAGAGCGTGTGGATTGCCGACATGGAGATCCGCGCGGGCGCAGTGGGCGTTTGCGTTCAGAAGACCGCGGAGGCCGAAGCGATGGCGGCCGGCGGCATCAGGAACATCTACATCAGCAACGAAGTGGTCGCCGGCACCAAGCTGGTCCGCGTCGCCATGCTCGCGCACCAGCTCGCGGCCGAAGGCGGCCAGCTCGCGATCGCGGTGGACAGCGTGGAAGGCATCAACCGCCTGGCGGTCACGATGGCCGACGTCCGCGCGCAGTTCGCCACGCGCGCGGTGGTCGACGTGTTCGTCGAAATCGACGTCGGACAAGGCCGCTGCGGCGTGCCGCCCGGGCAGCAGGCCGTGGTCCTGGCGCAAGAGATCCGCAAGCACGCGCCGCTGCGCTTCGCCGGCCTGCAGGCCTACCACGGCAAAGCGCAGCACGTGCGCAGCGCACAGCAGCGCCGCGACATGATCGCCATCGTCGCCGACGACGTGAAGTACACGCGCAAGCTGATCGAGGCCGAAGGCATCGCGCCGGGCCTGGTCACCGGCGCGGGTACCGGCACCATGGTATGCGAGGCGGCGAGCGGCATCTTCGACGAGCTGCAGGCCGGCTCGTTCCTCTTCATGGACGCGGACTACGCGCAGAACGAGCGCGACCCGGCCCAGCCGGTCTTCGACCACGCCCTCTTCGTGAAGACGCAGGTGATCAGCTCGCGCGAAGACCACGCCGTATGCGACGCCGGCCACAAGAGCCACGCGGTCGACTCCGGCCTGCCCACGGTCCACGTTTTCGACAAGGACAGCGAGCTGGTCTACGCCAACGGCGGCGACGAGCACGGCATCCTCCGCCCCGCGGGCGGCGGTACCCGGGTTCCGACCATCGGGAAGATGCTGTGGCTGATTCCGGGCCATTGCGATCCCACCGTCAACCTGCACGACTACATGATCGGCGTCAGCGGCGGCCTGCGCAACGGCGTGGTGGAACGGATCATCAGGGTTGACGCCAGAGGCGCGCTGACCTGATCGCGGGACAATCGGGGGATGTCCCCGTCCCAGATCATCGTCCTCGCGACGCCGGTTTTCTTTTTTCTCATCGCGATCGAGTTCGCCTGGGGCTGGGCGCGCAAGCGCAACACGTACCGCCTGAACGATGCCGTCAACAGCATCAGCCTGGGCATGCTCAGCGAGATCACGAAGGTGTTCACGCGCCTGCTGCGCGTGGGCATTTACGGAGCCGTCTACACGACGGTGTCGTTGGTGCCCGTCGAGCAGGCGAAGGAATTCTGGATGACGTGGTACGGCTGGCTGCTCGCGCTGCTGTTCTACGACTTCTGCTACTACTGGCTGCACCGCGCCGGCCATGAGTGCGCGCTGTTCTGGGCGGCGCACGTCGTGCACCACCAGAGCCAGGACTACAACCTCTCCACAGCGTTGCGCCAGACCAGCTCGGGCGCGCTTTTCGGCTGGGTGTTCTACCTGCCCATGGCTCTTGCCGGTGTGCCGCCCCTGGTGTTTGGTGTGGTGGCTTTGATCGACCTGCTCTACCAATTCTGGGTGCACACCGAGCATGTGCCCAAACTGGGATGGTTCGACCGCTGGTTCTGTTCGCCGTCGAACCACCGGGTCCATCATGCGGTGAACGACGAGTACCTGGACCGTAACTATGGCGGCGTGCTGGTCGTCTGGGACCGAATGTTCGGCAGCTTCAAGGAAGAAGACCTGAAGTGCGTCTATGGCACGCGCAGCCCCTTGAACAGCTGGGACCCACTGTGGTCCAACTCCGAGGTCTATTGGTCTTTGGCACAGGATTCCTGGCATGCGCGCAACTGGCTCGACAAGGTGCGCGTGTGGTTCAAGCCGCCGGGCTGGCGCCCCGCCGACGTCGCGGCGCGCTTTCCGAAGCCGCCGTTCGATATGTCAAAAGTCGAGCGCTTTCACCCGCCGCTCACGCGCGGAGTGGCGTGGTTCGGCGGCATCCAGTTCGTGCTGCTGCTGCAATGCGTGGCACTGTTCCTTTGGCAAGCGGACACGATGCCGCTGTCGCAGTCGGGCGTTTGGCTGGCCGCGCTGGCGGCGGGCTTGTGGGCCGTGGGCGCGGTGCTGCAGGGTCGGCTCACGGTCATGGAAGTGCTGCTGGTGGAAGCGGCTGCGCTGGCCACGGCAACGGGCGCGGAAGGCATGGTGGAGTTGCACCGCGTGTTCAAGCCGCTGGCCATGCTTCTTGCCATCGTGTATGTCGCGGAGCGGCTGCAGCTGCGCACTGCGCCGAATCGCTTCGGCGTTCTGCTGGTGGCCGGCCTCGCGTTCTCGCTGGCAGGCGACTGCTTCCTCATGTTCCCGGGCTTCTTCATTCCCGGCCTGGTGTCGTTTCTCATCGCGCACCTGTTCTACATCGCGCTTTTCAAGCAGGGCATGGGTTGGTTCCCGAGCAGGCGGGCGCTGGTCATCACGCTGGGCTTCGGCGCAGCGATGTATGCGTTCCTGTTCAACGGCTTGAATCCCGTGCTGAAGGTCGCCGTGGCCGCTTACGTCGTCGTGATCGCATTGATGGCCGCTCAAGCCATCGGGCGTGCGACGGTGCAGCGCGATCGCGCTTCGATCTGCGTCGCATTTGGCGCCGGCTTCTTCATGCTGAGCGACTCGCTGCTGGCGACCAACAGGTTCGCTTTCCCGTTGCCGATGGCGCAGTTCTGGGTGTTGGCGACGTACTACGTCGCGCAGATACTGATTGCGTGCAACGCCGTGCCTGTCGTTGCGGGCCTGGCGCGCAATCCATCGCACGTTGCGCCGTCGGATGTATTACCATACATTCACCGGTAACACTTCTGGAGGCGCGTATGCCCACCGCATTGACCAGCAAGGGTCAGGTCACGATTCCCAAACACATCCGCGATGCCCTGCACCTTGTGCCGGGTACGCCCGTCGAGTTTTCGGTCGCCTCCAGCGGCGAAGTGGTGTTGCACGCGGCCGCCGCGCCCAAGGGCAAGCGCCGCGCGGGCACGGACCGCTTCGACGCCGTGCGGGGCCGAGCCGACGTCAAATGGCGCACCACTGACCTGATGAAGCTTTTGCGCGCGGAAGATTGATGTTGCTGGTCGACACCAACGTCCTGGTCGATGTGCTGCAGGACGAGCCGCAGTGGGCTGAGTGGTCGATTGGCCAGTTGCGGGCCCAGGCGAAAGTCCATGAGTTGGCCATCAACCCGATCATCTATGCCGAGATGTCCTTGTCGTTCTCGACCATCGAAGGGCTTGACGCCGTGGTGACCCAAATGGAGTTGACGGTGCGGGAGATCCCGAAACCGGCCTTGTTCCTGGCCGCCAAAGCCTTCGCTCAATATCGCAGGCGCGGGGGCAACAAGACACAGGTGTTGCCGGATTTCTTCATTGGGGCGCATGCGGCCGTTCAAGGATGGCCGTTGCTGACGCGTGACGCCAGTCGCTTCAGAACCTACTTTCCGAGCTTGGAGGTACTGGCGCCCTGAGAGGGGCTGTAGCAGCGACTCACTCGGTGAACAGCTCGCCCGCACTCTTTGGCGGTGCCACACCCAGGTGACGGAACGCCGCCAGCGTGGCGATCCGGCCGCGCGGCGTGCGCTGCAGGTAGCCTTGCTGGATGAGGTACGGCTCGATCACGTCTTCGATGGTGTCTCGCTCTTCGCCGATGCTCGCAGCGATGTTGTCGAGGCCCACCGGCCCGCCGTCGAAGCGGTGGATCACGCATTCCAGCAGCTTGCGGTCCATGATGTCGAAGCCCTGCGGGTCGACGTCGAGCATCTTCAGCGCCCTCTGCGCGATGTCCTGCGTGATCTTGCCCGTGCCCTTCACGTCCGCGTAGTCGCGCACCCGGCGCAACAGGCGGTTGGCGATGCGCGGCGTGCCGCGTGAGCGCTTTGCGATCTCGACACCGCCCTGCTCGTCCATCGGCGCCTTGAGCAGGCCCGCGCTGCGCGTGACGATGCGCGCCAGTTCTTCCGCCGTGTAGAACTCCAGCCGCGCCACGATGCCGAAGCGGTCGCGCAGCGGATTGGTGAGCATGCCGGCGCGCGTCGTGGCACCGACCAGCGTGAACGGCTGCAAGTCCAGCTTGATCGAACGCGCCGCCGGGCCTTCGCCGATCATGATGTCGATCTGGTAGTCCTCCAGCGCGGGGTAGAGAATTTCCTCGACCACCGGCGACAGGCGATGGATCTCGTCGATGAAGAGCACGTCGTTCTTCTCGAGATTGGTCAGTAGCGCGGCCAAGTCCTTGGGCTTCTCGAGCACGGGGCCGGACGTCTGGCGCAGATTCACCCCCAGCTCGTGCGCAATGATGTGCGACAGCGTCGTCTTGCCCAGTCCAGGCGGGCCGAACAGCAGCACGTGGTCCATCGCCTCGCCGCGCATGCGGGCCGCGCCGATGAAGATTTCCAGCTGTTCGCGCGTCTTGGCCTGGCCGACATATTCGTCGAGCAGCTTGGGCCGCAACGCGCGCTCGATCGCTTCTTCGTTCGGCGACGCGGGCGCCGCCGACACCACACGCTCCGGTGGCGGCATGTCGAAGTCGTCGGTCTTGATGCTCATTTGTGGTTGTGCAGCTGCACTCTTTGACCTCGCGGCAACGCCGTGCACGGCCGGGCCGCGGCGCGATGGCTACGGCGTCCGGCATCGCTTGCGTTCGCAAGCTCCTGCCGGATACCCCGCGGTGAACGGTCTTGCGGCCCGCGCGGCATAACTCCCTGCGCTTCGCTCCGGTCAAACAGATGCCGCGAGCATGAGACGGTCGCGTCGCAAGCGACGCTGGGCCGCAAGACCGTCCACCGCGGGCGCCTGGGCTTTATTCGCGCCGCGGCCCAGCCATGCACGGCGTTGCAGCGAGATGGTGGCGTGCCAGCGGTGGCGCGCCGATGTTGCAGCAGAAAGGTGAAGCGGTGGCCAACGACCGGTGGCGCGCCAACAAAGTCTCTGCAAAGCTGTGCGTGGGCGGGCTGCGGCGCGAATAAAGCCCAGGCGCTTGCGGCGGGTGACACCGCGACCCAGCACGGCTTCAGCCGTGCGACCGTTTCATGCTCGCGAAAATTGTCTGACCGGAGCGTAGCGCAGGGAGTTTTTTCGCGCGGGTCGCGGGGTCTCCCGGCGCAAGGGATTCGGCAGGAGCTTGCGATAGCAAGTGATGCCGAACGCCGTAGCCATCGCGCCGCAGCCCGCCCACGCACAGCTTTGCCGCGCGGCCTACGAATACAAAGACAAGGAGTCATGGATTGCGGATCAAGTCCGCAATGACAGCCAGAAAGCAATTCGGCAACGAAGCTCATTTATTGAGCGCCTTCAACGCCAGCTTGATGCCTTCGGACACGCCCACGTCTTTCGGCAAAGCCTTCAACGAAGCCGCAGCCTCCTTGTCGCTGTAACCCAGCGCCACCAGGGCCTGCAGGATGTCGACCTGCGCATCGCTGCCCGCACTCATAGCCCCGCCACTCAAATCAGCGCCGAACTTGCCCTTCAGTTCAAGCAGCAAGCGCTCGGCTGTCTTCTTGCCGATGCCCGGCACCTTGACCAGACGTCCGGCGTCCTGCGCCGTGACGGCCTGTGCGATGTCTGCCACGCTCATGCCGCTCAGCACCGACAGCGCCGTACGCGGCCCCACGCCGGAGATCTTGATCAACTGCCTGAACGCTTCGCGCTCGCCGGCGGATGCGAACCCGTACAGAAGCTGCGCGTCTTCACGCACGACCAGGTGCGTGAGCAGCACGACCTTCTCGCCCAGCCCCGGCAGGTTGTAGAACGTGCTCATGGGCACGTCGACTTCGTAGCCGACGCCGTTGCAGTCCACCAGCACCTGCGGAGGATTCTTGTCGGCCAAGAGGCCCTGGAGACGTCCGATCATGAGGCGACCACAAAAGCTTTCACGGATTGACCAGCCCGCGGCGCGCGGCTTCCAACGCAGCCTCGGCGCGCGAGGACACATTGAGTTTGCGATACACCTGCTTGATGTAGTCAGCGACGGTATGGCGCGAAAGGCCGAACTGCTGGGCGATCTCGGGTAGCGTGTAGCCCTTGGCCACGCGCTGGAGAACTTCTGTCTCGCGCGCGGTGAGGCTCACTTCCTCTTCGAGCTGCCGCACCGCGGCCTGCCGCCGTCCGCCCGCGCCGGCGAAGTGCGCCAGCACGCGCCGCGCGATCGGCGGCGACAACGGCGGCTCGCCCAGCGTCATGCGCAGCAGCTGGGCCACCAGCGCATCTTGTGGCTGCTCCTTGAGCAGGTAGCCGAAGGCGCCGGCCTGCAGCGCGGGGAACAGGTGCTCGTCGTCGTCATAGATGGTGACCACCACCGGCAGCGCCTTGGGCTGCTGGAAACGCAACGCACCCACCACGTCCAGGCCGGTGCCATCGGGCAAGCCCAGGTCGATGAGCGCGAGATCGAAAGTGTCGTGCAGCAGGCAACGCAGCGCTTCGTCGCGGCGGCCGACGCTGGTGACCCGCACCTGGGGAAACGCCGCCCGGGCGACGTCGCCCAGCCAGGCCCGGATTTCCGGCAGGTCTTCGACGATCAGCGCGTGGTCCATGGTCACCCGATGGTAGCGGATTCAGCCGTCGCCAACGGCACACAGACGCGCAGCAGAGCGCCGCCGCCTTCGGCCGGCAACAGGCCATGCGTACCCTGCAGGTTGCGCGCGCGACGCTCGATGTTCGGCAGGCCGTGGCCGCGCTGCGACGGGCGCGCTTCCGGCGGCCAGCCGCGCCCGTTGTCCTCGACTTCGAGCGTGAGGCCGCCGCCCGCGAAAGAGATGCGGACGCGGCAGCAGTTGCCTCCGCTGTGGCGGATCGCGTTCGACGTGGCCTCGCGCAGCACGCGCGTGAGCTGCACATGGGTCCGTGCGGGCAGGACCAGCCCCAGCGGCGGATCGGCGGCGTCCCACTCGGCCTGGAACCCGGCCGCCGACAGGCGTGAGACTGTTTCCGCCCGCCAGTCCGCCAGCACGTCGCCGGCCAAGGCGGCCTGGCCCGTGAGGCCCCGCACCGAGAGGCGCATTTCATCCAGTGCTTGCCGCGCGAGGCTGGCCACGCGGTCCGATTCGCTCGCCTGGGCGATGGTCAACAGCTTGGCGCCCAGGTCGTCGTGCAAGTCGGACGCGATGCGCTGGCGCTCGCCATGGGCGGCCTGCTCGGCACGCAGCGTGGTGAGCTGTTCGTAGCTGCGTTCGATCTCGCGCGATTTTTCGGTGACCCGCGCCTCCAGTTCCTGGTTGACCGTCTCCGCGCGGTTCAGGGCCAGCACGAACAGGTTGACGAGGCGCGCACCGATCACCAGGAACACCAGCGGCATCGCGAAGTGGATGACGTGGATCTTGGGCAGCGGCAGCAGGTCGTTCTGCAGCGCGATCTCCACCGCGACCAGTACCACGGCCAGCAGAAGCACCGCCCCCATCAGCCAGAACTGGCGCCGGTGCGCCTTCCACGCCGCGACGAAGAAGTACACCACCGAAGCGAGGAATTCCAGGGCCAGCAGGTTGTAGACCGCGCTCGCCGCGGCCAGGAGATTACTGGGAGCCGCTGCGGCGAGCACCAAGGGCACCAGCGGCACTTGCGCCCACAGCACGGCATCGACCCAGCGGTGACGCCGGTGCACCAGCCGCATGAGGAAAAGAAATGCGCACGCGAGGACCGGCGCGAATGCCGTGCAGATCAGGATCTCCGTGGCCATGTGCGAAAGCGGGACGTTTCGCACGAACAGGCGCGCGCTGAGGAGGGCCCAGCCGAGGGAGAAGAGACCGAAGTACAGCAGGTAGGTGTCCTTGCGACGCAAGGCGGCCAGCGCCAGCATCGACAGCCCGAGCACGGTGATGGTCGCCGCGATGATCTGCGCCATCGTGATGTTCCAGAACAACTGCGTCTCGTGCATCGGCACCAGTGCGTCGCGCGGGCCCAGCACGACATCCGACAGGCCGGCCGCCCGCTGGCGCGCCGAAACCTCCCGCGCCGAAAAGCCCACGACGCGGACCAGCAGTTCGTTGCCCTGCGGCTTCAGCAAAGATCGGGGCGGCGTGAACAGTTGCGGGTAATAGCAATTGCGCGCGACCGGCCCCGTCATCAGGCCGCCGCTGCCGATCAACTCGCCATTGAGGTAGACCTCCAGGTTGGTGCAGGCGCGGCGGATATAGAGGCCCAGCAAACCCGCGTCGGCGGGCGTCTCGAAATGCAGCCGGTACCAGACGGCACCGCTGTGGCCGGGAAAGCCATCCTCCCAATCGTGCGGCAAGGCCACGGCCCGCCAGGGGCCAGGCTGGCCATCGGGCCGCGCAATGGCGGCCTCGGCCCGGCTCAACGTCACGATATCGGCCGCGATGGCACCCTGCCCCATGAGCACGAGGGAAACGGCGACAATCCAGCGCAACCAGAGTTTCATTGCCATGATTGTCCGACACAGTTTCTCCCCGCCAAGCAATGCCCGCCTGGCGCACCTCTGCGGCCCGACCGACGAGCACCTTCGCACCGTCGAAATGGCGCTGCAGGTCAAGATCGCGCACCGGCACGAACAGTTCAAGATCGACGGCCCCAAGGCCAAGGCCCAGCGCGCCCTGGAAGTACTGCAGGCCCTGTACGAGATCGCCGGCCGCCCCATTTCCGCCGAGAAGGTGCACCTGGTGCTTGCGGACGATTCGCCGCTGTCGCAAGACGAGGAAGGCGCCCAGGTTCTGCACACGCGCCGCACCGATTTGAAGGCGCGCACGCCGAACCAGGGTGTCTACCTGGAAAACATTGCCACCCATGACATCACCTTCGGCATCGGCCCGGCCGGCACGGGCAAGACCTACCTGGCCGTCGCCTGCGCGGTCGACGCGCTGGAGCGCAGCGCGGTGCAGCGCATCGTGCTCACGCGGCCCGCGGTGGAAGCGGGCGAGAAGCTCGGCTTCCTGCCGGGCGACTTGTCGCAGAAGGTGGATCCGTATCTGCGGCCGCTCTACGACGCGCTGTACGACCTGATGGGATTCGAAAAGGTGACCAAGGCGTTCGAGCGCCAGGCGCTGGAGATCGCACCGCTGGCCTTCATGCGCGGCCGCACGCTGAACAACGCCTTCGTGATCCTGGACGAGGCGCAGAACACCACGCCGGAGCAGATGAAGATGTTCTTGACGCGCATCGGCTTCGGCGCCAAGGCCGTGGTAACGGGCGACATCAGCCAGATCGACCTGCCCAAGGGGAGCCTGTCGGGCCTGGTGGAGGCCGAACGCATCCTCAAGCGCGTGAAAGGCATCGCCCATACGCGTTTCACGAGCGCCGATGTCGTGCGGCACCCATTGGTCGCACGCATCGTCGACGCTTACGACGCGCAGCGCAAGCGCGAAGGCAAGGCCTGACATGGCCCGTCGCCGACTGCCATGAACCTCAAACTCGACCTGGTCCTGCAATTCGGCCGCTTCCCGAACGCGGCGGCGCATCGCACCGTGCTGCGCAGAGCCCGCGTCGCATCGTGGATCGAGCCGGCATTGCGACACCCCGGCGAGATCGCGGTGCGCATCGTCGGCGAGGACGAAGGCCGCGCCCTCAACCTGCAGTACCGCGGCAAGGACTACGCGACGAACGTGCTCACCTTCGAATACGCACACGATGCCTGGGTCGAAGCCGACCTGGTGCTGTGCGGGCCGGTGGTGGAACGCGAGGCGCGCGAGCAGGGCAAGGCGCTGGAGGAACATTACGCGCATTTGCTCGTGCACGGTGCCTTGCACGCGCAGGGCTACGACCACGAGACCAATGAGCGCGATGCGTTGGAGATGGAGACGCTGGAGATTCTCTTGCTGGGGTCGTTGGGTTTCAAGAATCCCTACTGAGGATCAACGCACGGTGAGCGGGATCGTCACCGGCCCGTCGTTGACCAGGTGCACCTTCATGTCGGCAGCGAACTCACCGGTCTTCACATCGGGATGCGCGGCGCGGGCTTGCGCGACGAAGTAGTCGTACAAGCGCCGCCCGTCATCGGGCGCGGCCGCGTTGGTGAAACTGGGCCGGTTGCCGCCCGACGTGTCGGCCGCCAGCGTGAACTGGCTGACCACCAGCAGGCCACCGCCGGTGTCCTGCACGCTGCGGTTCATCTTGCCGGCGTCGTCGCTGAAGATGCGCAGCTTCAGGATTTTGACCAACAGCTTGTCGGCCTGCGCTTCGGTGTCGCCACGTTCCGCGCACACCAGCACCAACAAACCGGGGCCGATCTCGCCGATGGTGAGGCCGGCCACGTCTACCCGCGCCTGGCTCACTCGCTGGATCAGGGAAATCAAATCAGGTCCTTTTCATCGTCGAAGTGCGCTTCCACATCGCTGGGCAACAGTTGGATGGTCGCGCGCAGCCCCGGCACGGCGCTCATCAGGGCCTGTTCAACGGCGCCCCGCACGGCCGCCGCCCGCCCCAGCGTCCAGCTGGCCGGCATGTGCATGTGCAGGTCGACGAAGCGCCGCTGGCCGGAGCGCCGGCTCGAGAGGTGGTCGAAGCGGATGGTGTGGTGCTGGAAGCTCGCCAGGACCTTTTCGATCTCGGCCATCACTTCCGGCTCCAGCGCCTCGTCCATCAGGCCCTGCGAAGACTTCCACATCAGCGCCGCGCCTTCGCGCAGGATGTTCAGGGCAACGCCGATGGCGACCGCCGGGTCCAGCCAGCCCCACCCGGTGAGCGCCACCAGCGTGATGCCGACGACGACACCGGCCGAGGTCCACACGTCCGTGATGAGGTGGCGCGCATCGCCTTCCAGTGCGATGGAGCGATGCTTGCGCCCGGACTGCAGCATCGCCCACGCCAGCGCGCCGTTGATCGCCGAGCTGAGCACCGACAGCGACAGTCCCCAACCCAGCTGGTCCAGCGGCTGCGGATGCAGCACGCGCTGCACGGCGGCCCAGATGATGCCGAGTGCGGCGACGATGATGAGCAAGCCCTCGAAGCCGGAAGAGAAATACTCGGCCTTGTGATGGCCGTACGGATGGTCCGCATCGGCGGGACGCCGGGCGATGGTGACCATCAGCAAAGCGAAGATCGCGCTGGCCAAGTTGACGAACGACTCCATCGCATCGGACAGCAGGCCGACCGAGTCGGTGATCCACCAGGCCAGTGTCTTGAGCGCGATGGTGAGGACCGCCACCGCGATCGATACGCGGAGCAGCAAAGTGGGACTGAGGGATCGCGCGGTGTCGGCGAGCGGCATGAAAGCGATTGTCGCCCTAGTGCGGACGGCCCGGGTAGACCAGCAGCGCAGGCTCGATTTGCGCGAGCGCAAGAAAATCGCGGTCGTTGTGCACGAGCAGCGCGCCGTGTTCCAGCGCGATCGCGGCGATGAGGCAGTCGTTCGGCTTGCGGATGGTGAAGCCCTTGGCGCGAGCTCGCCGGTAAAGCTGCGCGGCAACTTCATAGGTGGAGATTTCGCGCGGCTCGAGGATCAGCGCGGACCACAGAAGCTGACGGACGTATTCATACTCCGCCTCGTCGCGAACGCCTTGCAGCACCTCCTGGAAGATGATGCCGGTCGTGGCAATCTCCTCGTGGTCCTCGCGCGTGTCGACATAGCGCGTACCGTCCGTCGCTCGGCCCTTGTAGGCGTCAATCCAGACGGACGAATCGAGCAGCAGCATCAGCGCTTGCGCCGCGACTTGGCCGCGCCAGGAGCAGGAGGGGCAACCTTGTACGTCGCGACGCCCTGTTCGACGCGGTACTTGCCCGGCGGTTCTCCAGGCTCCGTCTTCGGGTCGTAGTCGGGCCAGAATGTGTCTTCCGTGGCTCGGCCCCACAGATCGCGGATGCGCGGGCGTTTGGCTCGCGCCACCATCTCGCGCAGGGCACGGTCCACCACTTCGCGCTTGGTGCGGGCACCTGACACCTTCATGGCCTCGGCCACGATGGCTTCGTCAATATCGATGTTGGTGATCATGTTCCATATTGTACATAGCATGTACAAATCAGCAACATGACGTCGGAACAAAACACAGGCTCAAGGGTTGACCCCGACCCTCACCGGCGCGTCCGTCGCTAGCATGCGGGTGCGCGGCTTTGCGCGAACACCCACAAGGACTCCTCATGAAGAAACCGGCGCAAACCCTGTCCCTGTCCCTGGCCCTTGGCTCCCTGCTCATCCTGGGCGCCTGCGCCATGCAAGCCCAAGCGCCCGCAGCGGCTCCCGCGCCGGGCGCGTCTGGCCTGTCCCGCACCCTGGTCGGCCGCGCCGACGTGTCCGTGCCGGGCCGCGAGGCGGTGATCGCGCGCGTCGAAGTGGCGCCGGGCGCCAAGGCCGGCCGCCATACACACCCCGGCGACGAGATCAGCTACGTGATGGAAGGCGAAGCCACGCTGCTGATCGATGGCCAGCCGCCGCGCAAGGTGAAGGCGGGCGAGTCGTTCGTCATCCCGGCCGGTGTGATCCACGACGCGCACAACGACTCGAAGGCACCGATCAAGCTGGTCGGCGTGTATGTCGTGGAGAAGGGCAAGCCGCTCGCTTCGCCGGCGCCCTGATCGCGCTCATGTGCAGCCTGCCTGCTTATCGAAGCTACGCGCAATGCGCGGTGGCCAGCCTGGACAAGGTCAAGGAGTTGCTGAAGTGAGAACGGCCCTGCGCGCACTGATCGCCCTGCTGCTGGCCATCGGTTCCGCGGCGAGCCTGCCGGTGCTGGCACAGGTGGGGCCGACGCCGGCCGAGGCATCGAGCTACAAGGGCTTGCACGCCGCCGCGCACCGCGGCGACGCGGCCCAGGTCGCCGCCCTGGCGGCCGCCGGGGCCGACGTGAACGCACGCGACGGCAACGGCCGAACGCCGTTGCACGTGGCCACATTCGCGCGGCAGCGAGATGCCATCCGTGCGCTGGTGAAGGCGCGCGCGAACATCGACCTGCTGGAAAGCGACCGCTACGACGCGGTGACGATCGCGTCGGTCGCCGACGACGAAGAAACGCTGCGTGTGCTGCTCTCCCTGGACGCCAGCGCAAAGCAGGTCACCAGCCGCTACGACGGCACGGCGCTGATCGCCGCGGCGCACCTGGGGCATGACGGCGTGGTCCGGCAGCTGATCGCCGCCGGCGCGCCGCTGGACCACGTGAACAACCTGCACTGGACGGCCGTGATCGAAAGCATCGTGCTGGGCAACGGCGGCGCGCGCCACCAGGCGACGTTGAAGGCGCTGATCGACGCCGGCGCCAACCTGCAGCTGAAGGACCGGCAGGGCAACACGCCGCTGGCGCTGGCCCGCTCGCGCGGCTACACCGCGATGGTCGCGATGCTGGAGAAGGCCGGCGCGCGCTAGGCCAGCGTGACGCGGGCGAACTTGCGCTTGCCCACCTGCACCACGTAGGTGCCGGCTTCCAACTTCAAGCCCTTGTCGCTGACGACAGCGGAATCGATCCGCACGCCACCGCCGTCGATCAGGCGGTTGGCTTCGCTGCCCGATGGCGCCAGCCCGGCCTGCTTGAGCAAGGCTCCGATACCCAGCGGCGCGCCGCTCAACTGCATCTCGGGGATGTCGTCGGGCACTCCGCCCTTGCTGCGGTTGGTGAAGTCCTGCTCCGCCGCGTCGGCGGCCTGGGCGCTGTGGAAGCGTGCGGTGATCTCCTTGGCGAGCATCACCTTCGCGTCCTTGGGATTGCGGCCGCCTTCGATCTCTTTCTTCAGCCCGGCGATCTCCGCCTCACCGCGGAAGCTCAGCAGCGTGAACCAGCGCCACATCAGGTCGTCGGAGATCGACAGCACCTTGGCGAACATCGTGTTGGCGTCTTCGCTGACGCCGATGTAGTTGTTCTTGCTCTTGGACATCTTCTCGACGCCGTCCAGGCCCTCGAGCAACGGCATGGTCAGGATGCACTGCGGCTCCTGGCCGTATTCCTGCTGCAGGTGGCGGCCCATCAGCAGGTTGAATTTCTGGTCCGTGCCCCCAAGTTCCAAGTCGCTCTTGAGCGCCACCGAGTCGTAGCCCTGCATCAGCGGGTAGAGGAACTCATGCACGCTGATCGAACTACCGGCCTTGAAGCGGTCGTGGAAGTCGTTGCGCTCCATCATCCGCGCCACGGTGTACTTGGCGGCCAGCTGGATCATGCCGCGAGCGCCCAGCGGATCGCTCCATTCGCTGTTGTAGCGCAGTTCCGTCTTGCTCGGGTCCAGGATCTTGTCGGCCTGGGCGCGGTACGTTTCCGCATTGGCCTTGATCTGTTCGGCCGTGAGCGGCGGGCGGGTCGTATTGCGGCCCGACGGGTCGCCGATCATGGACGTGAAATCGCCGATCAGGAAGATGACGGTGTGGCCCAGGTCTTGCAGCTGCCGCATCTTGTTCAGGACCACGGTGTGTCCGATATGGATGTCAGGCGCTGTAGGATCAAGTCCGAGCTTGATGCGCAGCGGAACGCCCGTCGCGTCCGATTTCGCCAGTTTTTTCAGCCAATCTTCTTGCGGAATCAGCTCTTCCGTGCCGCGCAGCGAAACGGCCATGGCTTCGCGCACACGGTCGGTTACCGGAAATGTTGTAACAGAGGCTTGATTCATAAGGACTTTTTCTGGATCGGCGGCGAGCGGGTCGTTATACTCGCGCCAGTTTTCGAAGGTTGCCGATTCTAGTTCCGGCAATTTTCCCGCTTTCACCCCGTCCGGGCCCCCAGGGTGTAACTGTCGGGAACCGCCTACACGGATGTAGGACAAACTCAATCCCCCATCGCGAGGATCCTTCCATTGAAAAACGGTTTTGTTGCCGCCGGTGAAAAGCTTTTGTCCCGTGCGGCCCACGCGCTGGAGCACCACCCCAAGCAAGTGACGGCATTGATCGCCGCGCTGCTGTTGGGCGGCGGCGGCGGCGCGTTCGCCGTGGCGTCGCTCACACCCGAGACCCCGGACACCGTGACGGTGCGCCAGGTGCTGGAAGCCGTGACGCCGCTGCCGGTGCAGGACCAGCTGCAGGCACTGGACGTGCATCGCTTCAAGCTGTTCCGCTCGGACGTCTCGCGCGCCAGCGACACCGTGGACGCGTTGCTATCCCGCCTGGGCATCGACGATTACCGCGCCGCCGCCTACCTGCGCGCTGACGCGGCGTTCCGCGCGAATGTGCTCGGCCGCTCCGGCCGTGGCATGACGGCCGAGGCCAGCGGCAACCAGTCGCTTGAAAAACTCAGCGCGCGCTGGGCGTCGCCCGACTATGACGGCACCTTCAAGCGCCTCGTGGTCGAGCGCCTGACGCACGGCGCGTTCGCATCCCGGATCGAAACCGCGCCGCTGGTCGCAGCCGCCCGCATGGGCAGCGCCACCGTCCGCACTTCGCTGTTCGCGGCCGCCGACGAGGCCGGTATCCCGGACGCGGTGGTGGGCCAGCTGATCCAGATTTTTTCCGGCGACATCGACTTCCACCGCTCCCTGAAGAACGGCGACCGCTTCAACGTGGTTTACGAAGCACTCGAAGCCGACGGCGAGGCGGTGCGCACCGGCCGCGTGCTGTCGGTCGAATTCGTGAACAACGGCAAGACGCACCAGGCCATGTGGTTCCAGCAGCCCGGCACCAAGGGCGCCTACTACACACTGGACGGCAAGTCGCTCGAGAGCTCCTACCTGGCGTCGCCGATGGAGTTTTCGCGCGTGACCAGCAACTTCGCGATGCGCTTCCACCCCGTCCTGCACAAGTGGAAGGCCCACCTGGGAACGGACTACGGCGCCGCCATGGGCACGCCGGTGCGCACCGTGGGCGACGGTGTGGTGCAGTTCGCCGGCGAACAGAACGGCTTCGGCAACGTGGTCATCGTCAAGCACAACAATACCGACGAAACCGTTTACGCCCACCTGAGCCGCATCGACGTGCGGCCCGGCCAGGCCGTGAACCAGGGCCAGAATATCGGCGCCGTCGGCATGACGGGCTGGGCGACCGGCCCGCACCTGCACTTCGAGCTGCGCGTGAACGGCGTGCACCAGAACCCGCGCGACATCGCCAAGCACAGCGACGCCGTGCCGCTCTCGGCCGCCGCCCGGCCCGAGTTCGACCGCATCGCGCGCTCGATGCGCATGCAGCTCGCCGCGGCGGGCTCGTCTGCCATCGTCGCACGCGCCGACTGAGAGCCTCGTCGATGAGGCCGTCGAGCGGCTAACATCGCCGTAAATGGACCCCCGCGCTCGTCACTTCGTTCTGTCGCTGCCCCCCGAGGGCGCTTCAGCCGCCTTGAGGCGGCTCCGCGGAGGCTGAGTGCCCGAGCTTTACATCGGCCTCATGTCCGGCACGTCGCTCGACGGCGTCGACGGCGTGCTGGCCGATTTCTCGTCCAGCCAACCCCACGTCATCGCGCATGCCAGTGCGCCGATGCCCGACGCACTGGGCGCCGAACTGCTGGCGTTGAACAGCAGCGGTGCTGATGAGCTGCATCGCGCCGCGCTGGCGGGCAATGCGCTGATGCGCGTGTATGCGGCGGTGGCCGGTGAGTTGCTCGCCGGCAGCAGCACGCCACGCGAGGCTGTGCGCGCCGTCGGCGCCCACGGCCAGACCGTGCGCCATCGCCCGCAGGAATTCGACGGCACCGGCTACACCTTGCAGCTGTGCCAACCAGCCTTGCTGGCCGAACTCTGCGGCATCGACGTGGTGGCGGACTTCCGCAGCCGCGACGTGGCCGCGGGCGGGCAAGGCGCGCCGCTCGCGCCCTTCTTCCACCGGGCCATGTTCGGACGCGCCGGCGAGACCGTGGGCGTGCTGAATCTGGGCGGCATCTCGAATATCACGCTGCTGCGTGCGGACGGTTCGCAGCTGGGCTTCGACTGCGGTCCTGCCAACGCCTTGATGGACGCCTGGTGCGCCGAACACAAAGGACAGCCCTATGACATGGACGGCGCCTGGGCCGCCTCAGGGAACGTTCTGCCGGCCTTGTTGGACGCGATGCTGGCCGACCCCTATTTCACCAAGGCGCCGCCCAAGAGCACGGGGCGGGACCTGTTCAACCGGCGCTGGCTGGACGCGCACCTCGCGGCGATCGGGCCCGCCGCACCGGCCGATGTGCAGGCGACATTGGCGGATCTCACCGCGCGGGCTTGCAGCGCCGATGTGCTGCGCTACCAGCCCGACCTGCGGCGCCTGATCGTTTGCGGCGGCGGCGCCTTCAACCGCCACGTGATGGGGCGTCTCGCCGCCCTGTTGCCCGGCGCGCAGGTGGCGTCGAGCGGCGATTCGGGTTTGCCGCCGCTGCAAGTCGAGGCGACGGCTTTCGCCTGGCTGGCGCGCAAGGCGGTGCTGCGCGAAAAGCTCCATCTCCAAAGCACAACGGGCGCCAGAGGCGCCCGTGTGCTGGGATGCATCTACCCGGCTTAGGTCGAGAAGCTGGAGCCGCAGCCGCAGGTGCTGGTGGCGTTGGGGTTCTTGATGACGAACTGGGCGCCCTGCAGGTCTTCCTTGTAGTCGATCTCGGCGCCGACGAGGTACTGGTAGCTCATGGCGTCGATGAGCAGCGACACACCGTTCTTCGACATGATCGTGTCGTCTTCATTGGTGACTTCATCGAAGGTGAAGCCGTACTGGAAGCCCGAGCAGCCGCCGCCCTGCACGAACACGCGCAGCTTCAGCTCGGGGTTGCCTTCTTCGGCAATCAGGTCGGCCACCTTGGCCGCCGCGCTGTCGGTAAAGACCAGCGGTGCCGGCATTTCAGTCTGGACGTTTTCTGCAACTGCGCTCATGGATGCTCCGAGGGATTGGGTATCTTGGCCCAATAGTACTGTAAATCGCTCGGGAATTGCGCTCAGTGGTTATTTGCCGCCAGCTTGAGTAAGGGCTTTTCGTCGGCGTCAATCGGCGCCAGCTGGCCGGTGATCATGGCGCCCTGGTGCATTTCGAGCGCCTTGTAGTGCACATCCCCTTCGATTCGCGCCTTGGGCTGTAGTTCCAACAACTCGCGCGCATAGACCGGGCCGCGCACGGTGCCGTTGATGATGACGTGATCGGCGTGGATCTCGCCCTGCACCACCGCCGATTCGGAGATGACGAGGATGCTCGACTGCTCGGTATTGGCGCGCGTGTTGCCGACCACTTCGCCGTCGATGCGCAGCCCTTCCGTGAACTGCAGATTGCCCTCGATGCGGCTGCCCTGAGCGATCAGGCTCTTGATGGGCGGTTGTGCTTTCTTGCCAAACATGAATTTTCCCTCCTCAACGTACTTTGCTTTTACAGCTTGATGCTTTGTACGGCACGGGTGGCCGTGCCTTCCACCACCTTGGCGGATACGTTTTTTACCACGGCCTGAGCCGGCAAGTCGACCATTCCCTCGATCCGCCGGTATTGGCGGAACTGCAGCGCCTGGGCCCCGCCGGGCAATTCCATCATCCAGGGCTTGCCGTTCAACGTTCCCGCAATGCTCACTTCGAGCTTGCCGCGGAACTCCGGTGCGTTCTTGACGGGCTGGATCACCAGGATCTGCCACTTGAGCTGCGAGCCGCTCAACACTTCGGCCTGCAGGCCCCGAATGGCAACGCCTTCCGCTCCATGCGTGGGGATGAGCTTCTCGAAAAATCCCAGGTCGTCTCGCAGCGCACGGTTCTCGACCTCCAGCGCCTTGATCTGGGCAATCATGCGCTCCTGCGTGGCCTTCTCGGCCGTGATGAGGCTGGCGGACGTGTTGAAGACAGACTGGGCCTTGTCGCGCTCATCGCGCAGCTTGGACATTTCGCCTCGCAACTTCAACAGCTCTTCTTTGTTGCCCGATTCCAACCCCGCGATGTCCTTGCCGAACTCGAAGGCCCACAGCGCGATGGCGGCGCAAAAGCCCAGCACGATGGCGGCACCGGCCCAGCGAAGGGGCCAGGGCATCGCGCTGCGAACAGCCATGCGGGGCGCGCTGATCGTCAAACGGCGGCGAAGCAGTCGAAAACGCATTTTCTCTTTGTCTCCTCAACAGCTCGACCATACAGCCGGAAAAAAAGCCGCAACAAGCGAACTTGTGCGGCTTTGTTTCTGCGGTAACAGCAGCGTGATCTGATTAACGCTTGCTGAACTGCTTGCGGCGGCGAGCGGAGTGCAGGCCGACCTTCTTACGTTCCACTTCGCGCGCGTCACGCGTCACGAAGCCGGCTTGCGACAGCGCGGGCTTGAGGGTCGCGTCGTAGTCGATCAGAGCGCGGGTGATGCCGTGGCGTGCCGCACCGGCCTGGCCCGACTCACCGCCGCCATGGACGTTGATCTTGATGTCGAACGTTTCGACGTGGTTCGTCAAGAACAGGGGTTGCTTGACGATCATGATCGAGGTCTGGCGGCCGAAGAACTCTTGAATGTCCTTGTCGTTGACCGTGATCTTGCCCGTGCCCTTTTTCATGAACACGCGAGCCACGCTGGACTTGCGGCGGCCCGTGCCATTGTTCCATTCACCGATCATGCTCTGGCTCCCATTTGCGTCTCAGGAAGTTCCAGCACTTTGGGTTGCTGGGCGGTGTGGGGATGCTCTGCACCACCGTACACCTTCAGTTTCTTGATCATCGCGTAGCCGAGCGGGCCCTTGGGCAGCATGCCCTTGACGGCCTTTTCCAGCGCGCGGCCGGGGTGCTTGGCTTGCATGTCGCGGAAGTTGGTGGCACTGATGCCGCCCGGGAAACCCGAGTGGCGGTAGTACACCTTGTCCATGTTCTTCGTGCCCGTCACGCGGAGCTGGGCAGCATTGATGATGACGATGAAGTCACCGGTATCGACGTGAGGCGTGTAAATGGCCTTGTGTTTGCCGCGCAAACGGAGAGCAACTTCGCTGGCTACTCGTCCGAGGACCTTGTCGGTCGCGTCAATCACAAACCACTCGTGCGTCACGTCAGCGGGTTTGGCGCTGAACGTTTTCATGAGTTCTCTTTCGAGTTGGTTTGGCGGGCCCTTTTCCACGGTCGGCGTTCCTCTGACGGGAATCTCTTAGGTGGGGTATAGACCGTAAACGCGATTCGCAACGTGTTTACTCTCTATCTCTGACGCGGGACCACAAGGCGCTGCAGAGCCCGGGATTATACGAAGAATCAAGGACTTAGCACAAGGCGAAGGCGGCAAAGGGCCCACCGGGCCGGGTTACCATCGCCGGATGTTCAGCTACCGCCACGCCTTCCACGCAGGAAACCACGCCGATGTGCTGAAGCACACCATGGTCATCGCCATGATGCGGCACCTGACGCAAAAAGACGCAGCTTTGGTGGCTGTCGACACCCATGCCGGGGCCGGCTTGTACCGGCTCGACGGCGACTATGCCGGCACTTCGGGCGAATCGGCCGATGGCGTTGTGAAGCTGTTTGCAGCGCTGAAGCCCACCAAGCCTTCCGATGTCGCTATCAAAGACGTAGCGCCGATCCTCCAGGACTACCTGGACACGATCGCCGGCTTCAACACCGGCGTCCAGCTCAAGATCTATCCCGGCTCGCCCTTCATCATCCAGCGCCTGCTGCGGGAAGAAGCCCGCGACAAGCTGAAGCTGTTCGAGCTGCACCCCACCGACATCAAGGCCCTGGCTGGCAACATCGCCCAGCTCAAGGCCGGGCGGCAGGTCGCGGTGGCCCGGGAAGACGGCTTCGAGGGCCTGAAGGGGTTCATTCCCCCGCCGTCGCGCCGCGCCTTCGTGCTGATCGACCCGAGTTACGAGATCAAGAGCGATTACGCGAAAGTTAGTACCTGCATCCAGGACAGCCTGAAGCGTTTCGCCACCGGTACTTACGCCGTCTGGTACCCCATCATCCCCCGGCCCGAAGCCCACGACCTGCCGCGCCGGCTGAAAACCCTGGCCACCCAAGCCGGGAAACCGTGGCTGCACGCAACGCTGAACATCGGCCAGGCCGAAGAGCGCAACGTCCCCGGCGAGCCGGAGCGTGGGCAAGGCCTCACGGCCAGCGGCATGTTCGTCGTCAACCCACCGCACACCCTGAAGGCGGCTTTGGCGCTCGCGCTGCCTCAATTGGTCCAGGTGCTGGGCCGCGGGCGCGGGCAGGGACAGACGCTGGAAAGCGGCGGGTAATCCATTAGCCGACCGCTCGGTCGGCTAATGGATATACTTGCGGCATGTACACGCAAGCCCTGGACCTTCCCGACCCCCAGCGCAATCTGCAGGCCGTGGCGCCGCCCGCCACCGCGCAGCAGGAACAGCTGGAGGCGCAGTTCAACGCCAAGATCGACGCCGACCGCAAAATCGAGCCGCAGGACTGGATGCTCGAGGCCTACCGCAAGACGCTGGTGCGCCAGATCAGCCAGCATGCGCACAGCGAAATCATCGGCATGCAGCCCGAAGGCAACTGGATCTCGCGCGCGCCTTCCCTGAAACGCAAGGCCATCCTGCTGGCCAAGGTGCAGGACGAAGGCGGCCATGGCCTCTATCTGTATTCCGCCGCCGAAACATTGGGCGTCACGCGTGACCAGATGCTCGACGGCCTGCACACCGGCAAGGCCAAGTACAGCTCCATCTTCAACTACCCCACCCTCACCTGGGCCGACGTCGGCACCATCGGCTGGCTCGTGGACGGCGCGGCGATCATGAACCAGGTGCCGATCTGCCGCTGCTCTTACGGCCCTTATGCCCGCGCGATGATCCGCATCTGCAAGGAAGAGAGCTTCCACCAGCGCCAGGGCTTCGAAAGCCTGATGACGCAGATGAAGGGCACGCAAGCCCAGCGCGACATGGTTCAGGAGTCGGTCAACCGCTGGTGGTGGCCGGTGCTCGCGATGTTCGGCCCGCCGGACGCCGACAGCCCCAACAGCGCGCAAGGCATGCGCTGGGGCATCAAGCGCATCAGCAACGACGACCTGCGTCAGAAGTTCGTCGACGCCACCGTGCCGCAGGCGAAGATCCTCGGCGTCACCCTGCCCGACCCGGACTTGAAGTGGAACGAGGAGCGCGGCCGTCACGACTACGGCGCGATCGACTGGGACGACTTTTGGGCCGTGGTCAACGGCAACGGCCCGTGCAACAAGGAACGCCTGGCCACGCGCGTGAAGGCGCATGAAGACGGCCAATGGGTGCGCGACGCGGCCCTCGCGCATGCGCGCAAGCAGCAAGCCCGGCAGATGAAGGAAGCAGCATGAGCGATGTCAAGAATGAATGGCCCTTGTGGGAAGTGTTCGTCCGGTCCAAGCAGGGCCTGGAGCACAAGCATTGCGGCAGCCTGCACGCCGCCGACGCGCAGCAGGCCTTGCAGATGGCGCGCGATGTCTACACACGCCGCATGGAAGGCGTGAGCATCTGGGTCGTGCCGTCGGCGACGATCACGGCCAGTGAGCCGGAAGACAAGGCCGAGTTCTTCGAGCCGGCGAGCGACAAGATCTACCGGCACCCGACGTTCTACGAGATCCCCGACGAAGTGGGGCACATGTGATGGAAGACAACAAGGCCCCTGCGCTAGCGCCCGTGGACTACCTCCTGCACCTCGCCGACAACGCCCTGGTGCTCGGCCAACGCAACGCCGAGTGGTGTGGCCATGGCCCGGTGCTGGAGGAAGACATCGCCATGGCCAACATCGGCCTCGACCTGATCGGCCAGGCGCGCATGCTGTACCAGCACGCGGCCACGCTGATCGGCGGCGACGCGACGGAAGACCGGCTCGCCTACTTCCGCGACGCCGCCGAGTTCCGCAACTACACGCTGCTCGAGCTTCCTCATCACGGACCCTTGGCCGGCACCGCCGCCTCGGACCGCGACTACGCCACCACCATCACCCGCAATTTCTTCTACAGCACGCTGATGCTGCTGCTGTGGGAAGCGCTGCAGCAGTCGAAGGACCCGCAGCTGGCGGCCATAGCGGGTAAGGCGCTGAAGGAAATGCGCTATCACGTCCGCCACTCGCGCGACTGGCTGGTGCGCCTGGGCGACGGGACGGATGAATCGCATCGCCGGATGCAGGCGGCGGTCGATCACCTTCTCCCCTACACGCAAGAGTTCTGGGGCCCGTCGCCGGTGGAAGCGCGCGCAGTGGCTTCGGGTACCGGCGTCGATACGCGCCTGCTGCGCGAGTCGTGGGACCGCACGGTTGACGACGCACTCGCGGAGGCTACGCTGCGCAAGCCGGCTGCGGGCGGCTACCTCACGCGCGGCAAAGATGGCCAGCATTCGGAACACCTGAGCTACCTGCTCGCCGAAATTCAGGGCCTCGCTCGCCAACACCCCGAAGCGACGTGGTGAACGTGATGACCCGCACGCAGCAGGCCTGGGAGCTGCTGGAGTCGATCCCGGATCCGGAAATCCCGGTGGTCTCGATTCGAGAGCTGGGCATCCTGCGCGAAGTGACCGAGCACGACGGCATGCTCGAAATCGTCATCACCCCCACCTACAGTGGCTGCCCGGCGATGGGCCAGATCGAGGACGACGTGCGTGCCGCTCTCGCAGCCAACGGCATCGAGGCCCGCGTCGTGACGCGCTTGGCGCCGGCCTGGACAACGGACTGGATCACGCCGGAAGCCAGGGAGAAGCTGCGCGCGTTCGGCATCGCGCCGCCCCATACGGCCGTGGCCGACAACGTGGTGCGTTTCGCACGCCGCACAGAACAAGCGCACGCCCAAGTTGTGTGCCCTCGTTGCGGCTCCGCCAACACCACGGAAACCTCGCACTTCAGTTCCACCGCTTGCAAGGCGCTCTACAAGTGCCTGGACTGCCTGGAACCATTCGACCACTTCAAGCCCTACTGATGGCCCTGCACTTCCACCCTCTCACCGTCAAGCGCGTCACCCCCGATGCGGCGGGCTCGGCTGCGATCACGTTCCAGGTTCCGCCGGGCCTGACCGATGAATTTGCCTTTCGCCCTGGACAGTTCCTGACTTTGCGCGCGACCGTCGATGGTCAGGATCTGCGCCGCAATTACTCCATCTGCAGTCCCGCGCAGCGCTACGCCGCGACGTGCGAGATCGACGTCGGCATCAAGCCGGTGGAAGGCGGCCTGTTTTCGCGCTGGGCCGTGCAGTCGCTGAAGCCGGGCAGCATCGTCGACGTGATGGCGCCTGACGGCCGCTTCAGCCCGCGTGCCGAGGGTGCACGCCATCGCGTCGGCTTCGCCGCGGGCTCCGGCATCACGCCCATCCTGTCGATCATGGCAACGACGCTCGCAGGCGAGCCGCATTCGCGATTCACCCTGGTCTACTGCAACCAGCGCGCCAACACCATCATGTTCAACGAGGCACTGCAGGACCTCAAGGACAAATACCCCGCGCGCGTCGCACTGCTCCACCTGCTGTCGCGCCAGCCGCAGGAGGTGGCCCTGTTGCATGGGCGGCTCGATGAAGCCAAGGTCCGGGAACTGCTCGAGTCTCTGCTGCCGGCATCGGATATCGACGAGGCTTTCATCTGCGGGCCGGAGTCGATGATCGAGGGCACCGAGCGGGCGTTGAAGGCAGCGGGTGTCGCGGCGGATCGCATTCATGCGGAACGCTTCGTCCCGCCGGGCGGCGCCGCGCCGGTGCGGCCGCGCGCGCCGGCGGCGGCGAGGCTGGCCACGGGCCACGCGCACCAATTGGACATCGTGCTCGACGGCAAGACCCATCATCTCTCGATGGCGGCAGACGACCGTGTGCTCGACGCGGCGCTCGACGCGGGGCTGGATCTGCCGTACTCGTGCAAAGGCGGCGTCTGCTGCACCTGCCGCGCGCGCGTGCTCGAAGGCCAGGTCGAAATGGAAAAGAATTTCACGCTCGAGAAATGGGAGATGGACAAGGGCTTCGTGCTCACTTGCCAGTCCCGCCCGCTCACCGCCAAGGTCGTGGTGAGCTACGACGAGCGATAAGCGGCGACGCATCACCTCGCGTGACAAATTCACGCAGGTTCCGCAACGAGCCGTAATTTCTGACGCACGTTTTCGGGCTGCCAACTCATCAGTTGTAAGCTCAGCATTCACACGCTTACGTTACAACGGATGAGGTGCCCCTGAACTCATCCTTGAGCCCCTAACATCGCGGCGAGTCTACGAGCGGCGCCCCGCTCTTCCGTCCGCGGGCCGCAGCCCGCGGCTCCGTCCGATCCGTTCGAGGCCCTCATGAAACGTCCTTTTCCTTTGCTCGTCCGCGCGCTGGCGCTCACCGCATCCGCAGCAATCCTCGCATTCGCGCAACCGGCATCGGCACAGTCGGCCAACGCGCCGGCAACCTACCCTTACACAGCATCGCGCGCGATACCGGGACGCTACATCGTCGTCTTCAAGAACGATGTGACAGACCCCGCCGCATCGGCCGCGACCCTCGTTCGGGGCGTCGGCGGGCAGTTGCACCACACCTACAAGGGAGCGCTCAAGGGATTCGCCGCCGCGATCCCCGATGCGGCCCTGCAGGGGCTTCGGAACAATCCGCACGTGAGCTACATCGAGCAGGACCAGACAGTGTCGCTGCAGCAGGTGAGCTCGCCGCAGAACCAGGCCACCTGGGGCCTGGACCGCATCGACCAGGCCGATCGGCCGCTGGACACGCAATACCATTTCAGCGCTAGTGGATCGGGCGTGAACGCGTTTGTCATCGACACCGGCATCCGGGCCGACCATGTGGAGTTCACCGGCCGCCTGCGGCCCGGCTACGACGCAGTAGCCGACGGCAACGGCACGAACGACTGCCACGGCCACGGAACCCACGTCGCGGGAACGATAGCGGGCACGACCTGGGGCGTGGCAAAGGCAGCGTCGATCATTCCCGTGCGCGTTTTCGGCTGCACCGGCTCCGGTTCGTGGAGCGCAGTGATTGCTGGCGTGGACTGGGTGGCCAACAGCCCCTTGCGCCCCGCTGTGGCCAACATGTCGCTCAGCGGAGGCGCGTCCGCGGCGGTCGATGCCGCTGTCGCGGGCGCTGTCGGCAAGGGAGTCACCATCGTGGTCGCGGCGGGCAACAGCAACGTCGATGCCTGCGGCACCTCCCCGGCGCGCGAACCCAGCGCCATCACCGTGGGCGCCAGCACCAGCAGCGATACGCGTTCGTTCTATTCCAACCTGGGCGCCTGTCTGGACCTGTTCGCACCGGGCACGGCGATCACATCGGCCTGGTACACCGGCGCGACAGCGTCGAACACCATCAGCGGCACGTCCATGGCATCCGCTCATGTCTCTGGGGCCGCCGTGCTGACACTGCAAGCCAATCCCACGGCTTCGCCCGCCACCGTGGCGGCTTACCTGAATTCCACAGCCACACCCAACCGCCTGACATCGATCGGCACGGGTTCACCGAATCTGCTGCTTTATGCGCTGGGTAACGGTGCCACCGCGCCGGCGCCCACGACACAGACAGTCGCGCTCAAGTCCATGGTCGGGAACGCGACCAAGAGCGGCGGCAACTGGAAGGCTTCCGCCGTGGTCACCGTGCGCGACGTCAACAGCGGCGCAATGGTCGCCAATGCCGCAGTCGCGGGGACTTTCTCACCGGGGGGCTCTGCCAGCTGCGTCACCGGAAGCAATGGAAGTTGCTCGCTGAGCAGCTCGATGATGAAGTCGAGTGCGTCCGCGAGCAGCACCCTCAGCGCGACCGGCATTTCCGGAACGCTCATGAACTACGACGCGAGCCAGAACGCGGTCAGCCAGATCATCATCAGCAAGCCTTGAAGGCTTCTGCCCCGTACTCGCCCGATCCGTAATTTTCGCAGCCAGCGCAACGATCAAACAGTCGCTCAGATCTCGATTTTCGACCCCAGTTCCACCACGGCATTGTTCGGCAGATAGAGAAAGTCGGCGGCCGCGCTGGCGTTGTGGTGCATCTGCGCGAAGAGCTTCTCGCGCCAGGGCGCCATGCCGCCGCCGATGCTGGGAATCACGGTGTCGCGCGAGAGGAAATAGCTGGTGCTCATGGCGTCCAGCGCGCAGCCGCGCTCTTTCAGCGCTTGCAGGGCGGAAGGAACATCGGGATCGTCCATGAAGCCGAAGTTCAGGATCACCTGCCAGCAGTTGTTGCCGAGATCGTCGGCGACGAGGCGCTCACCCGCGGGAGTGCGCGGCACCTCCTGGGCGCGCACGGTCACGAACACATTGTGTTCGTGCAGCACCTTGTTGTGCTTCAGGTTATGCAGCAGCGCATTGGGCACCATTCCGCGCTCCACCGTGAGGAACACCGCCGTTCCGCCGACCTTGTGCGGCGGGTCTAGAAACACCGTATGAAGAAAACTCTTCAGGTCGAGCGCATCCTCGCGCGCCTTCTCCGAAAGAAGGGCCCGGCCTTCCTTCCAGGTCGAGAGCACAACGTAAAGGCCGATCGCCATGGTAAGAGGGAACCAGCCGCCCTGCATGATCTTGAGGGAGTTGGAGGCGAAGAACGCGATGTCGACCAGGAAGAAGAAACCGGTCGCCGCGATGCAAAGCGGCAACGGATAGCCCCAGCCGTAGCGGATCACGAAGAACGTCAATATGGTCGTCATCACCATGACGAGGCTGACTGAAATGCCATAGGCCGCGGCCAGCGCCGTTGACGATCCGAAGAGCAGGACAGCGATGATGACGCCCGCCAGCAGCAGCCAGTTCACGGCCGGAATGTAGATCTGGCCCGTGTCGTGCTCAGAGGTGTGGATGATCGTCAATCGCGGCAGGTAGCCCATCTGGATGGTTTGCTTGGTCGCCGAGAAGGCACCGGAGATCAGCGCCTGCGAAGCAATGACCGTCGCTGCCGTGGCCAGCCCCACCATCGGCAGCAGCGCCCACTCGGGAGTCATCAGGTAGAACGGGTTCGCCGCGGCCTTCGGATTCGCCAGCACCAACGCGCCCTGGCCGAAGTAGTTGATCATCAAGGCAGGCATCACGAGGCCAAACCAGGCGATGCGGATGGGCTTCCTGCCGAAGTGGCCCATGTCGGCATACAAGGCCTCGGCGCCGGTGACGCACAGGAAGACCGCGCCCAGCATGATGAAGGCGACGCCTGCATTGGCTATCGCGAATTGCATGGCATACCACGGCGAGATCGCTCGCAGAACCGATGGATTGGAAACGATCTGCGCGAGGCCGGTCGCCGCGATCGAGACGAACCACAACACCGTGACCGGGCCGAAGAACCGGCCGATCGCGGCAGTGCCGCGCCGCTGGACGGCAAAAAGGAGGACCAGGACGCCGAGCGAAATCGGCACGACGTAGGGCTTGGCCGCGGGCGTCACGATCTCCAGGCCCTCAACCGCCGACAGCACCGAGATGGCCGGCGTGATGACGCCATCGCCAAAAAACAGGGCGACGCCGAAAACCCCGACCATCAGCAACGTGCTGCGCATCTGCGGCTTGTCCTTGACCGACTGCGACGCCAGTGCCAACAGCGCCATGAGTCCGCCCTCGCCGTGGTTGTCGGCACGCATGATCAGCATCACGTATTTGAGCGAGACGATCACGGTGAGCGTCCAGAAAAACATCGACAAGGCTCCCAGCACGCTTGCTTCCGAGACCGCCACGTGGCCGGCCGCGAAGACCTCCTTGAAGGCGTAGAGGGGAGAGGTTCCGATGTCGCCGTAGACGACACCGATGGCGCCGACCGTCAGCGCCGCGAGAGTTGATTTTTTGCTTTGCACCAGGTTGCTTTCGGGTGGCCGTCCACCACGGCCAAGTTTCTGTAAATCATTGTGCCCACGCGAGGAGCCCCAGCCCGCGCGAAGCCCGGCGGCGGCCGACTTCTTTACGCTTTTTTTATGCCGGAGCGCACACATTCGCCGGCGAAGCACCTTCTGCTTTACGCATTCTTTATGCATCCCCGTTGATTCTCTTCTCTGTTTTTACGCGTCGGCGAACAGACTTTCTCCATCGGAATCTGATTGGAGGTTGAGATGATGGATATCGTTTTCTTGCTCGCTGCGGCGGGGCTGTGGGGTCTCATGGTGCTGCTGGTGTGGGGCTTCCGGAAGCTGGAACGCCCCCAGGGAAGCCGGCCATGATCAGCCTCGAAGCTTTGTACGGCTTCGGCGGCATGTGCGCCATTCTGCTGCTCGCCTACCTCGCCTATGCGTTGATCCGCGCGGAGGATTTCTGATGAGCGGATCAGCCTGGGGCCTGCTGGCCCTGTATCTCGTGGTGCTGCTGGCCCTGTCGTGGCCACTGGGCATCTGGCTCTCGCGCATAGCCACCGGCAACCTGTCGGGCTGGATGCTCAAGCTGGAGGCTCCGCTATACCGTTTGGCCGGCACCTCGGCCGACAGGTCAATGAACTGGTGGCAGTACGCGCTGGCCCTGCTGGCCTTCAACGCGCTCGGCGTACTGGCGGTCTACCTCCTGCAGCGGCTCCAGGTGTCGCTGCCGCTCAACCCCGCCGGCATGGCTGCCGTGTCGCCCGACTCGGCCTTCAATACCGCCGTCAGCTTCGTGTCGAACACCAACTGGCAGGGCTATGCCGGTGAATCGACGATGAGCTACCTGACCCAGATGCTCGCGCTGTCGGTGCAGAACTTCTTCTCGGCCGCCACCGGTATCGCCGTCGTGTTCGCGCTCATTCGTGGCTTCGCCGCCCGTTCGACCGGCGTCATCGGCAACTTCTGGGTGGACCTGACCCGCATCACTGCCTGGGTCCTGGTGCCGCTGTCGCTGGTGTTCGCCATCTTCCTCGTAGGCCAAGGCGTGATCCAGAACTTCGACGCCTACAAGGACGTCGCCACGCTGGAATCCACGACCTACCAGCAACCGAAGAACGGCCCGGATGGCCAGGCCCTGAAGGACGACAAGGGCAACCCCGTCATGGAAGAAGTCAAGGCCGAAACCCAGAAGCTGGCGATGGGCCCGGTCGCTTCGCAGGAGGCCATCAAGATGCTGGGGACCAACGGCGGTGGGTTCTTCAACGCGAACTCCGCGCACCCATACGAGAACCCCACGGCCCTGAGCAACTTCGTCCAGATGCTGTCGATCTTCCTGATCCCGGCCGCGCTGTGCTTCAGTTTCGGCCGCGATGTGGGCGACCGGCGCCAGGGCTGGGCCGTGCTGGCGGCCATGACCGTGATGTTCGTCCTGGCCGTGGTGGTCATCACCCCCGCGGAGCAACTGGGCAACCCACTGATGCCGCCGCTGGGGGTGGACCAGGCGGCCAGCGCCCTGCAATCGGGGGGCAACATGGAAGGCAAGGAAACACGGTTCGGCATCGATGCGTCCGCCCTGTTCGTGGTGATCACCACCGCGGCCTCCTGCGGTGCAGTGAACGCCATGCACGATTCGCTCACCCCGCTGGGTGGAATGGTTCCGCTGGTGATGATGCAGCTGGGCGAAGTGGTGTTCGGAGGTGCCGGCGCCGGCCTGTACGGCATGCTGGTCTTCGCCATCCTGGCGGTATTCATCGCGGGCCTGATGATCGGGCGCACGCCGGAATACCTGGGCAAGAAGATCGAGGCGCACGAAATGAAGCTGATGTCCGTCGTCATCCTGGCGACCCCCATCGTGGTACTGACCGGCACCGCCATCGCGGTGCTCGCAACCGCGGGCAAGGCCGGCATCGCCAACCCCGGGGCTCATGGCTTCTCGGAAATACTCTATGCGCTGACCTCGGCGGGCAACAACAACGGCAGCGCTTTCGCCGGGCTGTCGGCCAACACGCCGTTCTACAACACGCTGCTGGGCATTGCCATGTGGCTGGGCCGCTTCGGCGTCATCGTGCCGGTGCTGGCGATGGCCGGCGCGCTGGCCGCAAAGAAGCGCCTGCCCGTCACCGCGGGAACCATGCCCACCCACGGCCCCCTTTTCGTCGGGCTCCTGGTCGGCACGGTGCTGCTGGTCGGCCTGCTGAACTACGTTCCCGCGCTGGCGCTGGGCCCGGTGGTCGAGCACCTGATGCTCTGGTCCGCCAATTAAGTCGGAGCCCGATTCATGAATACCAAGACTTCCCTGACCTTGTTCGACCCGGTGCTGCTCAAGCCGGCCATTGCTGCTTCTTTCAGGAAGCTCAACCCGCGCACGCAGTGGCGCAATCCGGTGATGTTTGTCGTCTACATCGGCAGCATTCTCACCACGCTGCTGTGGCTGCAGGCCCTGCAAGGCGTGGGCGAGGCGCCGGCGGGCTTCATCCTGGCCGTGGCCATCTGGCTGTGGTTCACGGTGCTGTT
The DNA here is from genome assembly GCF_003797765.1 of Ramlibacter sp. WS9. Classification (GTDB taxonomy): domain Bacteria; phylum Pseudomonadota; class Gammaproteobacteria; order Burkholderiales; family Burkholderiaceae_C; genus Ramlibacter. The sequence continues at coordinate 377,339 of NZ_RKMB01000004.1, forward strand.
CGCCAACTTCGCCGAAGCCTTGGCCGAAGGGCGAAGCAAGGCCCAGGCGGCCTCGCTGCGCGGTCTGCAAAAGACCAGTTGGGCCAAGAAGCTGAAGGAACCGAAGTACGGAACCACGTGGTTGCCGGAGCAATCGGTCAACCTGCGCAAAGGCGACGTGGTGCTGGTGGAAGCCAACGACATGGTCCCGATCGACGGTGAGGTGATCGAAGGCGTGGCCTCGGTCGACGAAAGCGCCATCACCGGCGAATCGGCGCCCGTGGTGCGCGAATCCGGTGGCGACTTCTCGGCCGTCACCGGCGGTACCCGTGTGCTCTCGGACTGGATCGTGGTGCGCATCGCAGCGAACCCCGGCGAGTCTTTCCTGGACCGCATGATCAGTATGGTCGAAGGCGCCAAGCGCCAAAAGACGCCCAACGAGATCGCCCTCACGATCCTGCTGATCGCGCTGACCATCGTCTTCCTGGTGGTCACCGTCACCCTGCTGCCCTACTCGGTCTTCAGCGTGGAGGCCGCCAAAGCCGGCACCGTGGTCAGCATCACCGCGCTTGTCGCCCTGCTGGTCTGCCTGATCCCCACCACCATTGGCGGCCTGCTGTCGGCGGTGGGCGTGGCCGGCATGAGCCGAATGATGCAGGCCAATGTCGTCGCGACGTCGGGCCGAGCCGTGGAGGCCGCCGGCGATGTCGACGTGCTGCTGCTGGACAAGACCGGCACCATCACCCACGGCAACCGCCAGGCCTCGGCCTTCCATCCCGCGCCCGGTGTCCCCGAAACCCGGCTGGCGCGCGCAGCGCTGCTGGCTTCGCTTGCCGACGAGACGCCGGAAGGGCGCAGCATCGTGGAACTCGCCAGGCGCGCCCGCGTCGACGACCGCGCGGCCGGGAGTGCCGTGTTCCTTCCGTTCACGGCCCAGACCCGCATGAGCGGTGTCGACATCCACCAGGACGGCGGAAACCTGGCCATTCGCAAGGGCGCGGTGGACGCGGTGCGCAAGCACGTGCAGGCGCACGGCGGCACGCTTGCCGCGGAAGTCATGCGGGTGTCGGACAATGTCGCTCGGCGCGGCAGCACGCCGCTGGCGGTGTGCGAAGGCTGCACCGTGCTGGGCATCGTCGAGCTCAAGGACATCGTCAAGTCCGGCATCAAGGAGCGCTTTGCCGAACTGCGCCGCATGGGCATCAAGACCATCATGATCACCGGCGACAACAAGCTCACTGCGGCGGCCATCGCGGCCGAGGCCGGTGTCGACGACTTCCTCGCCGAGGCGACGCCCGAAGCCAAGCTGAAGCTCATCCGCGAATACCAGCGCGAAGGCCGCCTGGTCGCCATGACCGGTGACGGCACCAATGACGCGCCCGCGCTGGCCCAGGCCGACGTGGCGGTGACGATGAACAGCGGTACGCAAGCGGCAAAAGAAGCCGGCAACATGGTGGACCTGGATTCCAACCCGACCAAGCTGCTCGAAGTGGTGGAGACCGGCAAGGCGCTGCTGATGACGCGCGGCTCGCTCACCACCTTCTCGATTGCCAATGACGTGGCGAAATACTTCGCGATCATCCCGGCGATCTTCGTCACCACCTACCCGCAACTGGCCGCGCTCAATGTGATGGCGCTGGCCAGCCCGCAGTCGGCCATCCTGTCGGCGGTGATCTTCAACGCTTTGATCATCGTCTTCCTGATCCCGCTCGCGCTCAAGGGCGTGAGGTACCGCCCCGTCGGCGCCGCCGCCTTGTTGCGCCGCAATCTGCTGATCTACGGGCTGGGTGGCCTCATCGTCCCCTTCATCGGCATCAAGGCCATCGATTTGGCGCTGGCCGCCGCCGGCCTGGTTTAAGGAACTCTCATGAACCACAAGATTCTTCGCCCCGCCTTGGTCTTCTTCGCCGTGCTGACGATCGTCACCGGCGTGGCCTATCCGCTGATCGTCACCGGGGCTGCCAAGGTCCTGTTCCCAGAGCAGGCTGCCGGCAGCCTGGTCACGCGCGACGGCAAAGTGGTCGGCTCGGCCCTCATTGGCCAGAACTTCACGGACCCCAAGCACTTCTGGGGCCGCCCTTCGGCCACCGGCCCCATGCCCTACAACGCCTCGGCCTCGAGCGGCTCCAACCAGGGCCCGCTGAACCCGGCCCTGACCGATGCCGTGAAGGGCCGTGTCGAAGCCTTGCGCGCCGCCGACGCGGGCAACGCCGCGCCCGTGCCGGTGGACCTGGTCACTGCTTCGGCCAGCGGGCTGGACCCGCACATCAGCCCCGCCGCCGCGCGTTACCAGGTCAGCCGCGTAGCCAAGGCGCGCGGCCTGCCCGCGGACAAGGTGCAGGCGCTCGTCGACCAGCGGATCGAAGCACCGCTGCTCGGTCTTCTGGGCGAGCCACGCGTCAACGTGCTCCGGCTGAACCTGGCGCTGGAGAGCCTGCGCTAGGCATTCATCGCGACAAGACCGGCGCGGTGGTAGCGATGTGGCCAATGAGGTAGGCTAGGAAAGCATGGCCAGCAACCTCGATTCCCGACCCGACCCCGACGCGTTGCTGGAGCGATTCAGCACCGAAGAGGCGTTCGCCCGGCGCGGCCGCCTGCGCATCTATTTCGGCGCCAACGCCGGCGTGGGCAAGACTTACGCGATGCTCAGCGCCGCGCAGCGCGAGTGCAAGGCCGGCCGCGAGGTGGTGGTGGGCGTGCTCGAAACCCATGGCCGCAGCGAGACGGCCGAACTGCTGGCCGGCCTGCGCCAACTTCCGTTGCGCGACATGACGTATCGGGACCGTACGCTCAAGGAGTTCGACCTGGACGCCGCGCTGGCGCTGCGTCCCCATGTGTTACTGGTCGATGAACTGGCGCACTCGAACGTCGAAGGATCGCGCCATCCCAAGCGCTGGCACGACGTCGAGGAACTGCTCGACGCCGGCATCGACGTCTGGTCAACACTGAATGTCCAGCACCTGGAGAGCCTGAATGGGACGATAGGCGCCATCACTGGTATCCGGGTTCACGAGACCGTGCCCGACCACGTGCTGGACCGGGCCGAGGAGGTGGTCCTCGTGGATGTGACGCCGGACGAGCTGATCGCGCGCCTGAAGGCCGGCAAGGTCTATCTGCCGCAGCAGGCCGAACGGGCCGCCGAGAATTTTTTCCGCAAAGGCAATCTCATTGCGTTGCGCGAGATCGCCCTGCGCCGCACTGCCGAACACGTGGAAGACGATGTACGCAGCTACCGCGTGGAGCAGTCGATCGGCCGGGTCTGGAACACCGAGGGCGCGATCCTGGCCTGTGTCGGCCCGCGCGAAGGCGATGAGCAGATCGTCCGCACGGCCGCGCGCCTGGCCGGCCAGCTCAACGTGCGCTGGTACGCGGCCTATGTCGAGACACCCAGCCTGCAGCGCCTGGGCCGCGAGGCGCGCGACCGCATCCTGGCGGTGCTCAAGCTCGCCGGCGAACTGGGTGCGGAAACGGCAGTCCTGGCGGGCAATGACGTGGCCCGCGAACTCGTCGCGCAGGCCCTGGTGCTGAACTGTGCCACGCTGGTCGTCGGCCGGCCGCGCGAGCGGTGGCTGCGCTGGCTGCATCCCTCCAAGACCCGGCGGCTGGCCAGCGTGGCGCCTGCCCTCGACATCCTGGAAGTAGCGCAAGCAGACAGCTCCCGGCGCCTGGCTCAGATCGGGCGACGCGTCGAGGGTGATGAAGCCGAGGCCGGCGCGACCGGCAACTGGCAGCGCTACGCCTGGGCCGCGGCGGCAAGCGTGGCCATCACGCTACTGGCGGCGCCACTGCACCGCTACTTTGAACTTGCCAACATCGTGATGGTGTTCCTCCTGTGCGTTGTGCTGGTCGCCATCAAGTTCGGCCGGGGCCCGGCAGCGCTGGCTGCCGTCCTGAACGTCGCGGCCTTCGACTATTTTTTCGTCGAACCGCGCTTCTCGTTCGCCGTCAGCGACGTTCAGTACCTTCTGACCTTCGGCGTGATGCTGGCAGTGGGGCTGATCACCGGGCAACTGACCGCGGGCCTGCGCTTCCAGGCCCATATCTCGTCCAGCCGGGAACGCCGTGCCCAGTCGCTCTTCGAGCTGACGCGCGAGCTCTCCGGCGCGTTGCTGAGCTCGCAAGTGGCCGAGTTGGGCGCGGCGGCGGTTCAGCGCAACTTCGGCGGCCAGGCGCTGGTCCTCACGACGGATGCCAATGACCGGCTGGTGCCGTCAGGCGAGCCGGCCCCGGGCTTCGACATGACTGTGGCGGAGTGGTCCTTCCGCAATGGGCAGCCGGCGGGGCTGGCGACTTCGACCCTCGCGGCACAGGCCTGGCACTATGTTCCGCTCAGGGCGCCCATGCGGCTGCGGGGTGTGCTGGCGCTGCAACCGGCGCAGCCACGCTGGCTGCTGATCCCGGAGCAGATGCAGCAGCTGGACACCCTGGCGCGGCAGATCGCCATCGCGCTGGAACGGGTCCACTACGTGGACATCGCCCAGCAGGCAGTGGTCGAGATGGAGTCGGAGCGCTTGCGCAACGCCCTGCTGGCGGCCATTTCGCACGACGTGCGCACGCCTCTCACGGCCCTGATCGGCCTGGCCGAGTCGCTGCAACGGTCCTCGCCGCCGCTTGCGCCCGACCAGGCGGACATGGCGCACGCCCTGGGCGAGCAGGCGCGAGAACTCAGCGCGCTGGTGAACAACCTGCTGGAAATGGCCAGGCTTCAAAGCGGCGCCGTGAACCTGCGCATGGAGTGGCAATCCGTTGAAGAGGTCGTGGGCTCGGCCATCCGCGGCGCGCAACCGGCCCTCGCGGGCCGCAAGGTGATGACCAAACTGCCCGCCGACCTGCCCCTGGTGGAGTTCGACGCCACGCTGATCGGCCAGGTGCTGATCAACCTGATCGAGAACGCGGCCAAGTATGGAGAACCGCCGATCGTTGTGACAGGCGAGGCCACGCCGAACAGCCTGGTTCTGGGCGTGCGAGACCACGGCGGCGGGTTGCCCGTGGCCATGAAGGGCCGCGAAAAGGAATTGTTCGAGAAGTTCACGCGCGGCGAGGTAGAGTCGGCTACCCGGGGCGTTGGCCTGGGGCTGGCCATCTGCAAGGCCATCGTCAACGCCCACCGGGGTGAAATCACGGCGGCCAACGCGGTCGGCGGAGGCGCAGAATTCACTGTGCGGTTGCCACGCAAGCCGCCTCCCCCATTGATCGAATAGCCATGTCCACCACCGCGCCCATCGCTGTCGTCATCGAAGACGAGCCGCAGATCCGCCGCTTCGTACGTGGCGCGCTCGAAGCCGAAGGCTGGGAAGTTCACGAGGCCGAGAACGCCAAGCGGGGACTGACCGAAGCGGGCACCCGCAGGCCAGACTTGATCCTCCTGGATCTGGGCCTTCCGGATGGCAGTGGGATGAATGTGATCCAGGACGTGCGCGGCTGGTCGGCCGTGCCCATCATCGTGCTGTCCGCCCGGATCGACGAGGCCGACAAGATCGCCGCGCTCGACGCCGGCGCCGACGACTACCTGACCAAGCCTTTTGGCGTGGGAGAACTCCTGGCACGCGTCAGGGCCAACCTGCGGCGACCGCGTGCTTTCGAAAACGGCGGTGACCCCGACCCCGTGTTCCGCTTCGCCGACGTCGAAGTGGACAGGCGGGCTCGCCTGGTTCGGCGAGCAGGTGGGGAAGTGCATTTGACACCCATCGAGTACCGGCTGCTGTCCCTCCTCATCGCCAATGCCGGCCGTGTGCTGACACACAAACAGCTATTGCGGGAGGTCTGGGGCCCTTCACATGCGGAGCAGAGCCACTATCTGCGCATCTACATGGGGCATTTGCGCCAGAAGCTGGAAGCCGATCCTTCGCAACCCAAACACCTGTTGACCGAAACGGCGGTGGGTTATCGCCTCCTGGTCTAGCGGCCCGTTGCCTTGTGGGCAGCGGGCCGCATGACAGCATCGTCAGGTGAAATCAGCCGCGACTATCTCGCCTGCGGTGTTGACGCCTGTCAGGACGACCAGCGTGTCGCCGGTATCCACGGAGCCGCTGTTGTTTTCATCGACCACCGCCCAGGCATTGCCGGAGCCGGCCGCGTTGTAGGCCACGTAGATGGCGTCAGTGCCCGCCCCATCGGTCAGCACGGCATTGGCCGCGGTCACGAAGGCCGCGAAGTCCGCCAACGCGCCGCCATCGGCAATGGTGGCGTCCGCGGCAACCTTCGAAGTGGCGATCGAGTCCGAGGCGCTGTCGAAGCCGTCGATGGTGGCCGCTGTGGCCAGCGTGATCCCGGTGTCGCCCGCGGCAAGCACGAACTGGTCCGCGCCGGCGCTGCCGCTGAGCACCTTGCTTGCGCCTTCCAGATGAACGTTGAAGTTCAACCCCGAGGCCTCATCGCCGTCCGCATCGACGACTTTGCCGGTGAACTGCAGGTCCGCATCGCCCGGTTGGTCGATATGCACCTCGATCTTGATGATCTTCATGACGTCACCGTCCGAGCTGTCCGCCAGGTCTTTGCCGGTCGTCCCCAGCGTCACTGCCGCGCCGTCGCTCAGGGCGAAGCCCGTTCCCTGCAGGCTCTCCGTGCTCGTCATGACCTGGATGCCGTAGATCTGGTATCCCGCGGGATAGTCGTCCGGTGTGACGGACACGAGAACGTCGCTTTCGCCTGCAATGGCCTGATAGTCGCTCGTGGAATTGGCCAGCAGCAGTCTGGTGGTGAAGCTGCTGCCGTTGTACAGCTTGAGCAAAATGGCGACATCCTCATGGCCCAGGTTGATCTGGTTGAGCGTGATGTCGACCGCATCGACGAAGGCCATTGGCGTGCTCGTGTCGACGACCGCTTCTGCCTGCGCCGGCGGACTCGTCGGGCCACTCACCGGATTTTCCGTAAAGAAGTCATAGGTCAGCAGCTCTCCGGCCTGCACCGTGTCCGAATCGACGCCCACCGTGTCGGTGCTGACGTTGACATACGAGGTCGCCGCGCTCTTCAATGTATCGCCGTTGGCGAAGGTCAAGTCGCTGTCGTCGGTCTGCAAGTCCTCTGTATCGCTCGGCGGAGATGCCGCCTGCCCCGTCAGCACCCCGAAGAAGCTGCTGCTGTATTCCTTGACGGTGATCTCCGGCGAGTTGTTGCCTATCGTGTCGTAGTTGTGGCTGATGCCCCCACTGGTGGAGAAGGTGGTGCCGCCCATGAGGGGGCCGTCCAGGTCGACGACGTAGGTGCCGTCACTGTTGAAGGTCACCGTGCCGGTCGCGTGCAGGGAAGCGTTCGAGGGGGCCGGGCTGGTGAAGTAGTCGAACTCGAAGGAGCTGGTCGTCGCGGAGTCGTGGGTGAGCGACACGTTGAAGATGGCACGGCCACTGGGCGCCACACCCGCCAGGGTCTGTAGCACCACACCGTCATCGGTGCCGGCGCTGCCCGGCTCGTCGGAGCCGATGGGCGCGTTGTACAGGCCCGTCAGCGGCGCGCCGGTATTGAAGCCCACGACGTTCGTGATCGATGTCACCACCGGGATGTCGTCCTCCACCGCCATGCTGAAGTCACCGGCGACCAAAGGCCTGACTGTGTCGCCATCGAAGTCGGTGACCTCCACGATCGAGGAGAAGTCGATTGCGGCGACCGAGGTGCTGCCATCGAGGGCCGTGCGCAGCAGCAAGTTCTCCGTGTTGAGATTGTTGTCCACATGATCGAGCTGGTCATCCAGGTCGAATGCCCAGCTGCCGTTGGGATTGACCTTCAGCGTGAACACGGTGCGCCCGCCGGCCGTAGCCGTCAGCGTGTCCTTGATCGTGTCGGCATCGGCACTGTCGGTCACCGCATAGCTGACTGCGTCGCCCTTGGAGTACAAGGTCGGCAGGCTGCTGGTGACATCGCTCAGACTGAATGCGGGCGGTTCGTCCGCACCCACACTGATCAACGTGGCCAGCGAGCCGGCCGCACCAGTCGCTTCGTCCTGCCCTACGCCGTCACCCGCTGCCGCGCGGTTGCCCTCGGACTGGTCATTGCCGTTCAGCCCGCCGGCTTCGGGTGCGACGGCCGAGGACATGCCGTCTTCCTCGACCGTGGCCGTGACCGGTGTGGGGCTGGCCGCACGCACCGGGATGTCGTCCTCCACAGCCACGCTGAAGTCACCGGCGAGCAGGGGCGTGACTGTGTCGCCATCGAAGTCGGTGACCTCCACGATCGAGGAGAAGTCGATCGAATTGACCGGCGAACCGGCCGTGCGCAGCGCCAGGTTCTCCGTGTTGAGATTGTCGTCCACATGATCGAGCTGGTCATCCAGGTCGAACGACCAACTACCGTTGGGATTGACCTTCAGCGTGAACACGGTGCGCCCGCCGGCCGTGGCCGTCAGCGTGTCCTTGACCGTGTCGGCGTCGTCGCTGTCGGTCACCGCGTAGCTGACCGCATCGCCCTTGGAGAACAAGCTCGGCAAGCTGCCGGTGACATCGTTCAGACTGAATGCGGGCGGTTCGTCCGCACCCACGCTGATCAGTGTGGCCAGCGAACCGGCCGCGCCGGTCGCTTCGTCCTGCCCTACGCCGTCACCCGCTGCCGCGCGGTTGCCTTCGGACTGATCGTTGCCGTTCAGCCCGCCGGCCTCGGGTGCCACGGCCGAGGACATGCCGTCTTCCTCGACCGTGGCCGTGACCGGTGTGGGGCTGGCAGCACGCACCGGAATATCGTCCTCCACCGCCACGCTGAAGTCACCGGCGAGCAGGGGCGTGACTGTGTCGCCATCGAAGTCGGTGACCTCCACGATCGAGGAGAAGTCGATTGCGGCGACCGAGGTGCTGCCGTCGAGGGCAGTGCGCAGCAGCAGGTTCTCGGCATTGCCCGCATCGTCCACATGATCGAGCTGGTCATCCAGGTCGAACGACCAGCTGCCGTTGGGATTGACCTTCAGCGTGAACACGGTGCGCCCGCCGGCCGTGGCCGTCAGCGTGTCCTTGACCGTGTCGGCGTCGTCACTGTCGGTCACCGCGTAGCTGACCGCGTCGCCCTTGGAGAACAAGCTCGGCAGGCTGCTGGTGACATCGCTCAGGCTGAATGCGGGCGGTTCGTCCGCGCCCACGCTGATCAGTGTGGCCAGCGAACCGGCCGCGCCGGTCGCCTCGTCCTGCCCTACACCGTCGCCCGCTGCCGCGCGGTTGCCCGCGGACTGGTCATTGCCGTTCAGCCCGCCGGCTTCGGGTGCGACGGCCGAGGACATGCCGTCTTCTTCGACCGTGGCCGTGACCGGTGTGGGGCTGGCCGCACGCACCGGGATATCGTCCTCCACCGCCACGCTGAAGTCACCGGCGAGCAGGGGCGTGACTGTGTCGCCATCGAAGTCGGTGACCTCCACGATCGAGGAGAAGTCGATTGCGGCGACCGAGGTGCTGCCATCGAGGCTGGTGCGCAGCAGCAAGTTCTCGGCGTTACCCGCATCGTCCACGTGATCGAGCTGGTCATCCAGGTCGAACGACCAGCTGCCGTTGGGATTGACCTTCAGCGTGAACACGGTGCGCCCGCCGGCCGTGGCTGTCAGCGTGTCCTTGACCGTGTCGGCGTCGTCACTGTCGGTCACCGCGTAGCTGACCGCATCGCCCTTGGAGAACAACGTGGGCAAGCTGCCGGTGACGTCGCTCAGGCTGAATACACCAGGCTGGTCCGCACCCACATCCACGAGCGCAGCCAGCGAGCCGGCCGCACCGGTTGCCTCGTCCTGCCCTACGCCATCGCCCGCTGCCGCGCGGTTGCCCGCGGACTGGTCATTGCCGTTCAGCCCGCCGGCTTCGGGTGCGACGGCCGAGGACATGCCGTCCTCCTCGACCGTGGCCGTAACCGCCGCGGGATTGGCCGCACGCACCGGGATGTCGTCGTCGAGCGTCACCGAGATCGTGCCGTCATCAGAGCCGCCCAAACCCGTCGCGGTGTAGACCAGATCGATGTTGAGATCGTTCTCATCGTTGTTGCCGTCATCGGCCTGATCGACCGGGCCAAGCTGGGTGAACAGGTAGTCGAACACACCCGGGGCGGAGTTGTCGAGCACCACGCTGAATACGGCGCTGGCCGCCGCCGTCGTTGCATCGGTGATGTCGGTGGAGCCATACAGCGTGAAGCTCGCGCCGTCCCAGAAATAGACCAAGGCCACCCCGCCGGACTTCACCGCCGTGCTGGACGTGTCCAGCACCGCATCGCCTTGCAGACTGGCGAAATCGACGCTGGTGGCATCGGTCACCGGAAGGGTCGTGGAACTCACGGCCGCTTCGGCGTCACCCGGCGAGGTGGTGTCGCCGACGCCGCCAGGTGTATCGTCATCGTCCACTGTGACCGTCACCGTGCCCGCATCCGGCGGAATCGGCGGCAGCACCGCGTCGGCGGAGAGCGAACGGTCCTGGTTGCCGATGCTCTTGGGCGTGCCATTCTCGATCAGGCTCAGAACGCGCATGTGATAGGGCGAGCCGCTGATGTCGGAGGCTGTTTCCACGGTTTCGCCGGCATCGTCCACCCAGTCCAGCGACGAGGCGATGTGGCCACCCCAGGCGACGACCACCGCGTCAGCGTTGTTCGCTGCGCTACCGGTGTAGGTGAAGAAAATCGTGACCGAAGCCTTGGTCAGGTCGGCGTTATAGGTGACCGGGCCCACCGACGAGTTGCTGACCGCACCGAACAAGGTGACGGCCTGCTGTCCGGAAGGCTGGCCGGACGACAGGCCGTCCGTCACGCCGAACTGCGCGCCAAAGCCGTCCAGCAGTTGGCTGTCCGAAGGAATAGTTGCCGCGGTCGTGGCGCCGGAGCTGACGTCACCGACACCCGTGGTGGGCGTCACATCCGGCTCGCCGGGATGCTTGGTGCCATCGAAACTGAAGTTGTAGCCCGTCAGGTAGTCCAGAGCGTAGGCGCCGGAGTCGACCGTGTCCCACTGGATCACCAGGCCGTAAACCACACCCGTGGCCAGGTCGTCCAGGACCGCCCGGTAGGGAATCGCGTCGCCTTCGTTGTAGTGGGCCTTCTGGGCATTGAGGTTGCCGTTGACGAACACTTCGTTGTTATTGCCCGTGCTGTCGGCGTCACCTTCGGACACCGGCCCGTCGGCCCACTGGTCGAGCCGGACGCTGGTCGTGCTGCCGGTTCCCCCGGGCTTCGCATCGGCAAACACCGCGCTGGCCAACACGTCATCGCCCGTTCCGAACATACCGTCACCGCCAGCCGCGCGCGCCTGGACTTCAAGGATCGAGTCGAGCGCCGTGCCGGGCACCAGCCAACTGGTCCCCAACACCCCGGCAGCGGCGTCGCTATCGTTTCGCATTCCATCCCCGGCCAGCCATGACTTGTAGAAGAAGTCGTCGGCCGTGCCTTTGAGGCTGTCCGCTCCATAGTTCAGCACCTGGAACTGCAGCACGCTTCCTTCTTCAAGTTCACTGGCCGTGATCGCGACCTTTTCACCTGGGCGGTAGTCCAATTTGTTGGTCTTAATTCGCATGGTCGGGCTCCTGTTAAGGGGTGGGAAAAATCAAGGAGTGAAATGTCAAAGAACAGCCGATTCAGAACGCGGATCTGAATTGACGAGCAGCCGTGCAGGCGTTTACTTGTCCTTTGCCCATGGTTCTGCTCCGGTGATGGAATGCACGAACTTTGGTGACGATAGGCTTCGCCGCGTTGCTCGGAAATACACCTCTTGGGGTACCTCGTCAGCAGGCGGCCGCCGCTACGGTCGCGCTCGTCCCACATATGTATGAAGGACAAAAATCCCATGCATAAGGGACAAAGCTCCCAGCGTGAAACAGCTTCCGAGCGAGCAAACTTGCGCCTCGGCATCGCGGTTGCGATGCCCGATGTCATGTCGCAAAAATGAAATGGATGAACGCGATGCAAATCACGTTGCTAGCCGTCCAGTGGACCGGGCGACCGCTACCGGAGTCGCTCGCGCAGGAGGTCGGGTCGATCGACCCGGGCATTCTGGTAGACACAATCGCTCAGCCGGATTTGCTGGCCTATGTGAACGCCTGCCCGCCCGATGTCCTGCTGATGGAATACGACGCCGCGCGGCCGGAGAGCACCTGGCGCATGCTGTCCACCGTCGGCCGAATGAGCCCCGGAACGCGAATCCTTCTGCTATGCGAGGACTGTTCCACGGAATCGCTGCTGGACTTCATCCAGCACAACGCCAGCGGTTGCCTGCTTCGTTCGACGCCGGCCTCGCTCTTCGCGCGAGCGGTGCGGGTCGTGCACGAGGGCCAGATCTGGTTCGGCCGCTCCGACTTGATCCAGGCGCTTCGGTGGCAGCTCGGGGCGATGCCCGCCGGCCTGCAGATCGAACCCGAACACGAAGCGTTGCTCACGTTGCGCGAGCGGGAGATCCTTGATTTGATCGGCCGCGCGATGAGCAACAAGGAGATCGCGCGGCAACTCAAGATCAGTGCCGCGACGGTGAAGACTCACCTGCATCACGTCTACGTGAAGCTGCAAAAGAGCGGCCGCTACAAGGCGCTCCTCTCCGAAGGCGATCGGCATCCAAGGTTGAATGGCGACGCCTCGAAAGGAAATTCCGGCGCGAATCTCAACGGGCGCTGAGCCCGAGCTGCTTTCGAAGCTACGCGGAATGCCCCAGCCGCTTGCAGATCTCCATCGTCGCTGCTGCCTGGTTCATCGTGTAGAAGTGGATGCCCGGCACGCCACCGGCCATCAGCTGCTCGCACAGCTGCGTCACCACGTCCAGGCCGAACGACTTGATCGACGCAACGTCGTCGCCATAGCTTTGCAGCCGCAGGCGGATCCAGCGCGGAATTTCCGCACCGCAAGCGTCGGAAAAGCGCATCAGCTGCGTGGAACTCGTGATCGGCATGATGCCCGGCACGATGGGCACGTGCAGGCCCAGCCGGTCGGCCTCTTCGACGAAGCGGAAATACGAGTCGGCGTTGTAGAAGTACTGCGTGATCGCGGCGTCGGCGCCGGCGCGGATCTTCGCGGCATAGGCCTGCAAGTCGGCCTCGGGTGAGCGTGCTTGCGGATGCACCTCGGGATAGCACGCCACTTCGAGGTGAAAGTCGCTGCCGGTTTCCGCGCGGATGAAAGCCACGAGGTCGCTCGCGTAGTGGAACTCGCCGCCGGCGCCGTAGCCGCTGGGCAAGTCACCACGCAGGGCCACCAGGCGCTTGACGCCCATGTTGCGCAGGATCACGAGCTGTTCGCGCACCGTGTCGCGCGTGGCGCCGACGCACGAGAAGTGGGCCGCGGCGTCGACACCTTCGGCAAGGATTTCCTTGACGGTGCCGAATGTCCCTTCCTGGGTGGAGCCGCCAGCACCGTAGGTCACCGAGCAGAACTCGGGCTTGAGCTCATAAAGCGCCTGGCGCGCCGTGCGCAGTTTCGCCGCGCCTTCGGGCGTCTTCGGCGGAAAGAATTCGAGGCTGATAGGGAGATTCACAAAGTCCCTTCCTTGATTGCGTAAATGAAGAACTCGCGGTTGCCGTCGCCGCCGGTGACCGGGCTGTCGTACCAGCCCTTCACCGAAAAGCCCAGCTCCGCGCAGCAATCGCGCAGGCGCTTTTCGACCACGCCGTACATCTGCGGGTCCGTCACGATGCCGCGCTTGCCGACCTGTCCCGGTTGCAATTCGAACTGCGGCTTGACCAGGAACAGCAGCGCGCCGCCGTCTTTCAGCAACGGCACCAACGCGGGCAGCACCAGCGTCGACGAGATGAAGGACAGGTCGCCAACGACCACATCGAAGTCCTCGCCGGCTTCCTCCGCCGTCAGCTCGCGCGCGTTGACCTTCTCCAACACGGTGACGCGCGGGTCGTTGCGGATGTTGTCGTGCAATTGGCCGCTGCCGACGTCGACGCCGGTGACACGCGCCGCGCCCTGCTGCAGCAGGCAATCGGTGAAGCCGCCGGTGGATTGGCCCACATCGAGGCAGGCTTGGCCCGCAACGTCGAGACCGCTCGCTTTCAACGCGCCTTCGAGCTTGAGCCCGCCGCGCGAGACGTAGCGCGCCTCGGCCAGATCGAGCAACTCGATCTCGGCATCCGACGCGATCTCATCGCCGTTCTTGGCGATGGTTTTCCAGGCGCCCCGGTCCATCCAGCGCACACCCGACGCGATCAGGCGCTGGGCTTGGGAGCGGGACGTGGCGAGGCCGCGTTCGACGAGGACCTGGTCGGCGCGCACCTTAGTAACGGTAGGTGTCGGGCTTGTACGGGCCGACCTTCGGCACGCCGATGTATTCGGCCTGCTCGTCGGAGAGCTCCGTCAGCATCGCGCCGACCTTCTTCAGGTGCAGGCGCGCCACCTTTTCGTCCAGGTGCTTGGGCAGCACATAGACCTTGCCGACCGAATACGAATCGCTGCGCGTGAACAACTCGATCTGCGCGATGGTCTGGTTGGCGAACGAAGAGCTCATCACGAAGCTGGGGTGGCCGGTGCCGCAGCCAAGGTTCACCAGGCGGCCCTTGGCCAGCAGGATGATCTTCTTGCCGTCCGGGAAGATGATGTGGTCGACCTGGGGCTTGATCTCTTCCCATTCGTACTTCTCGACCGACGCGATGTCGATCTCGTTGTCGAAGTGGCCGATGTTGCAGACGATGGCCTGGTCCTTCATGGCCGCCATGTGCTCGTGGCGGATGACGTGCTTGTTGCCCGTCGCCGTGACGAAGATGTCGCCCTTGTCTGCGGCGTATTCCATGGTCACGACCTTGAAGCCTTCCATCGCGGCTTGCAGGGCGTTGATGGGGTCGATCTCGGTGACCCACACCTGGGCCGACAGCGCGCGCAGCGCTTGAGCGGATCCCTTGCCCACGTCGCCGTAGCCGGCCACCACGGCCACTTTGCCCGCGATCATCACGTCCGTTGCGCGCTTGATGCCGTCCACCAGCGATTCGCGGCAGCCGTAGAGGTTGTCGAACTTGCTCTTGGTGACCGAGTCGTTGACGTTGATGGCGCGAAACAGCAGCGTGCCCTTGGCGCTCATCTCGTTCAGGCGGTGCACGCCGGTGGTCGTCTCTTCCGTCACGCCGACGATCTGGGCGCCCTTGCGGCTGTACCACGTCGGGTCTTGCGCCAGCTTGGCCTTGATCGAGGCGAACAGGCAAGTCTCTTCTTCACCCTTCGGGTTGGCGATGAGGGATGCGTCCTTCTCGGCGCGCTTGCCCAGGTGCATCAGCAGCGTCGCGTCACCGCCGTCGTCCAGGATCATGTTGGGGCCTTCGCCTTCGGAACCCTTGGCGCCGAATTCGAAGATCTTGTGCGTGTAGTCCCAATAGTCGGCCAGCGACTCGCCCTTGATCGCGAATACCGGCGTGCCGTTCGCGGCGATGGCGGCGGCGGCGTGGTCCTGCGTCGAGAAGATGTTGCATGAGGCCCAGCGCACTTGCGCGCCCAGGGCTTGCAGCGTCTCGATCAGCACGGCCGTCTGGATGGTCATGTGCAGCGAGCCGGTGATGCGCGCGCCCTTGAGCGGCTGCTTCTTGGCGAACTCTTCGCGGATGGCCATCAGGCCGGGCATTTCGGTTTCCGCGATGCGGATTTCCTTCTTGCCCCAGGCGGCGAGGGACGGGTCGGCAATGGCGCAATCCTGCGCGGCAGCGGGTTTGAGAACGGCGTTCATCATGGCTCCAGAATCTGTGTTTCGAGGAACCACTGTCGAGATGGGAATGCCTGGCGGCAGGGCTCACCTCACGAGACAGTGGGTGAGCGTCGTTGCGAATGATTTCCGAGCCTCACGCCCTGTTGGCGCTGCAACGCTCCTCGGATGGCCGCGATTGTACCAAGCAGGCCCGTCCGGCGCTAGACTGGGGGCATGAAGCTGCGCATGATCTTCCTGCTGGTCGTTGGCCTCATTGCGATGGCCGTTGCAGCCCAGCCTGTCCGGCCCGGCTCCGGCACGGTCGACACACGGGAAGAATGCACGGCGCTGCAAGGCAGCTGGAGCGTTGCGGGCAACGGCTGGCAAGCCGGCTGCGAAGTGCCCTGGAGCCGCGAAGACTGCCTGCAGCTGGGAGGCGCATGGACGCAGGTGGCGAAGGCCGCCACGGGTGGCCGGTGCCTCGCGCGCCTTTCCGAATTCGCCCTGGCCCAGCAGTGCCTCGACCGCGGCGGGCAATGGGGGCCGCAGGGCTCGCCAACGCAGAGTTGTACGTTCGTGCCGCGGCCGTCTCGCACCGTAGGCCCTGTGCGGGCGCCGGATACCGGCAAGCGCTGCGACAGCCAGAAGGACTGCATGAACGGCTGTATCTACCAGGGCCCTCCCGTCGCCGCGGGCGCCGATGTCATCGGGCACTGCCGCGCCAGCGCCATCGCACGCGGCTGCCATTCGATGGTCGAGAGCGGCCGCCTCGCCGGCAGCGTCTGCTTGAAGTAGCCCACCCCGAAGCGCCTTCGGCGTTGCCCTCTCCCCCTCAAGGGGCGCCACCAGCGGCCCGGCAAGGCCGGTTCCGCGGTGGCCTCGGATGACCCACACCGTTTCGCGTGCGCTCGCCGCACGTTGGAGCTGGCGGCGGGGTTCAAGAAACCCACTCGCAACTGACCTGTAGGGGGCTACCGCGGAACCGCGCTTCGGGCGTGGGCGTGATGCTCGCGTGATGCGCCGGTGATGCACGCGTGATGGCACGCCCGGACACTGGCTCTCAACCCGAGAGAACCCCAGACACACCTTACCGAAATGAGGCCATGCCGCTGCTCGAAGACCATAGCGCCGCTTTCATCGTGCGGGTGTGGTGCGAAAGCGGCGGCGAGGAGCCCGGGACGGTTCGCGCCTGGCGCGGGTCGGTCGAGCATGTGCCGACCGGCGCCCGGGCATTTTTTACGGAGCTCGATGCCGTGATCGCCTTCATGAAGCCCCATCTCGTGGCCCTCGGCATCGAGGAGCCCGCGCGTTTCTGGGAGCAGGTGGACGACCTCGCCCGCTGACATCCCGCACACGATCCCTCACCGCAGCGCACAACCCCAGGAGAGCGACATGCCCCGGATTCAAGCCAATCGCGATGCCATCGACGACCGTTTCAGCGTGCTGGGTTTCACCGTGCGCACGGAAAGCCCCTTGTTCGAAGTGGCCGTGGCGACGGATCCGAACCTCTTCAAGGCGGAGAACCGCACCCGCCGTGCGCGCGCCAATTTCTACTCCAGCCGCGCGCATGGCGTCACCCGTGCGCGCCGCGGCGAGGCCGTGTACCTGGTGCCGCCCGACGTGCTCGGCAACTTCGTCGGGCAGCCCCGCCTGTACTTCGGCCTGGCCACCTACCGCGAGAACTCGCGCGGCACGCCGGACTTCGTGCAGGCGCCGAGCGACAGCTCGATGTACGTGAGCCTGCGCCAGCTCACCGAGCG
The DNA here is from genome assembly GCF_003797765.1 of Ramlibacter sp. WS9. Taxonomy (GTDB): domain Bacteria; phylum Pseudomonadota; class Gammaproteobacteria; order Burkholderiales; family Burkholderiaceae_C; genus Ramlibacter. The sequence goes on from NZ_RKMB01000004.1 coordinate 394,610, forward strand.
CGGCCTGCGCCGCTCGCTCGCGCCACAAGGCGGCTCGTCCTACGGCCAGGTCAACGGGCACGACCCCAGCCTGGATTGGGGGGGAGACATGGTGCGCAATGGCGCCGCGACCACGCCCGCCTCCCCGGGCACGCCGATTGCCGCCGCACCCAACGGCAGTGCCGGTTCCGCGACCCAACCCGCCGCGCCCGCCAATACAGTGGCGCAAGCCTACGACGACGGCTTCGGCGCCTTCCCCGAGCACGAGCCCGTTGCCGGCGCGCTCGACCTGCTGCTGCGCGACTACAACGGCGGATTGCGTGAGCAGTTGCGCTTTTTCCGCGAGAGCGTGTCGTGGTTCGCGGGGGTGAACGACACGAGCGACTTCCCGCACTCGGCCATCTGCCAGGTGTTCGATCCCAGCCAGGGCACCGAGGCCGAACACGGCACGGCGTTCTACATCGGGCGCAACCTGCTGCTCACCGCCGCGCACGTGGTGGCCGGCCAGAGCAGCCTGATCATCGTGCCCGGCAAGAACGGCGAGGGCATTGACACCAAGCACGAACCGTTCGGGCGCTTCACCGTCGCCAGCGCCAACTGGCGCGCTCACGAAAGCTACGTGGCCCACAGCAGAGACTTCGATTTCGCGATCATCAAGACGCCGAACGAGGCGCCCGGCGGCCGCTGGTTCAACCTGCTGGAAGAGCTGCGGCAGTCGCGGCCGGAAGGCGTGGCGGTGTGCGGCTATTCCGTGCGGTCTCGCAACAGCGGCATCGTCGCCCGGCTCGTCAACCGCAGGATCGACACACGCAAGCAGCACCTGCACGCCGGCGCGGTGCGCACCGTCGCCGACGAAACGTTCATGTACGACATCCAGACGCTGCCGGGCGCCAGCGGCTCGCCGGTCTACTGGATCGAATCCGGCACGCTGCCGCGCGCCCACGTGGTGGGCGTGCACGTGGCGGGCGGCGACGACGTCACCAACAAGGGCTGCCGCCTCACCGACGCCAAGATCGCGTGGATTCGCGCGCGCGCCGCCGAATGGGGCCAGTCGAATGCGATGGAAGTGGACGACGAGGAATTGCCGGCGCAAGCACTGGCCATTCCGCTCGATCCGGGCGCGGGCGGCCGCTCCGTCGGCTTCGGTGCGCTACAGGCCGGCGACATCATCGTCTCGACCACGCGCCAGTTCGTCTCGCGCGCGATCCGCCTGGGCACGCTATCGGCGGTGAGCCACGTGATGCTGTACGCGGGCGACGGCAAAGTGATCGAGTCGGTCGGTTCGGGCGTGCGCGAGATCACGCTGGCTGCGGCGATCGACGACGCCATCCTCGCCGTGGCCTACCGCCATCCGCAGCTCGACGCGGCGCATGCGGCGGCGATCGTCACCTACGCGCGTTCCCGCGTGGGCAATCCGTACAACTATGCCGGCGTGGCCTACCAGGGCTACCGCATCCTCAACCCGGTGCCGGGCGCGGTGATCGATGCCATCGCGCGCAGGCTGGGCGTGGAAGTCGGCCAGGCCGGCGCGGTGTACTGCTCCGAGCTGGTGCTGGAGAGCTTCGAGCACGCCGGCGTGCCCCTCACCAGCAACCGCCCGGGCCAGAGCACGCCGAGCCAGGTGGTGCAGATCGCGCGCGGCCGGCTCTCGTACGTCGGCCACTTGAAGGCCGAGGACGTGCCACTGGGCATCCAGCTCGGCCTGCCCGATGCGATGGACACGACGGCCTTGGGCGCGGGTTTCTCGGTGCACTGGAACGACGTGCCGCTCTACGCACAGACCAGCAACGCCTCGTGCTGGGCCGCCGCCGCCGCGATGATCGTGAGCTGGCGCGACCAGATGTCGATCTCCGACCAGAGCATCGCGTCCAAGGTACCGGTGTTCAACGCGTACAAGCGCGGGCTGTTCCCCTCGGAACGCAGGCCGCTCGCGGACGCCTGGGACCTGGTGCCCGAAGCGCCCGCTTCGTACACCATCGAAGCCTGGTGCCAGATGCTACGGACGAGCGGACCGATCTACCTGGACATGAACTGGTCGCCCGGCGCGGGTGGGCACGCGCGTGTGCTGGTGGGCATGACCAGTCGCGGTGCGGCCGACGGATCGGACACCATCATGTACATGCACGACCCCTGGCCGGGCACGCCGGGGCGCATCAAGCTCACCTTCGCCGAATTCCTGCGCCTTTATGAAGGCCGCGTCGGCAACTCGGGCGGGCAATTGCAGTACCAGATTCTGCATTCCGGCAGCGTGCCGGCGGGCCGTCGCACCGTCACGGCAGCGCCGTTCTCGCTCAGCCTCGCGGCCGACCTGGAGCCGCCGGTGCTGGTGGACGTGGAGCGTCAACCCGAGCCCGTGGCCAAGGCGCAAGCCGCCGTCGCGCCGGCCACCGACGGCCGCGCCATGCCCGCGCCGCCGCCGGTGACGCAGCAACCCGAGTCGCAGGCGCAGGCCGCACCCGCGGTGGTGCCGATCGCGAGCGCCATCGTCGGCGCGACCATGACGCGCGTCATGAACAACGTGGGCGACATCACCTGGGAACTGGACCAGTTGCGCGGCCTCAAGCACCCCAACGACCAGGCGCCCAGTCCCGCGCCGGCGTTCCAGGACGGCGCCGTGATCCGCCTGACTGACTGGCCCAAGTTCGACGTAGGTGGCGTGGACGAAATCAGCGCGGGCTTCCAGATCGCGTGGCAACACAACGGCAAGTCGCTGGGCAACGTGCAGATCTCCAACGTCGCGACCAATGACGCCGCGGGCTGGGGACTGCACGTGAAGGCGCAGATCATGGACGACAACATCGTCTATCCGCGCAACGCCCCGGCCTTCGCCGCGCTGCGCATCCGCTTCGACTACCGCTTCAGCGCCCTCGTGGGTTCGGACCGCCTGGCCTACCGCGAGGTGCATCTGTTTGCCAACGGCAGCTACAACCTCGCCGGCGACTGGACGCAGAACACCTTCCTCTGAGCCGCAGCGAGCCACCACGCCATGGATGCCCGTCCTTCCCGCCCGCCGCCGGCGCACATCGGCTTTGCCGATGACGCCGCGCCCGCGCAGGCATTGGCGGGCCTTCCCGGCATGTTGCCCGGCCTGCCCGGCGGCTCGCGCCCCCCCGCCAGCAACCAGCCCGCCGCCAGCGCGCCCGCGGCGCCGGGCGCGCCCACCACGCCCAAGGCACCGGCCACTGAAACGCTGGCCGGGCGCACCGGCGCGCTGGTCAACGAGGTCGACTTCCCCGGTTTCGTGGCGCAACTGGTGCACGGCACCTTCGACGCCATCGTCGACGCCTCCATCCGCCAGATGGAGAGCTATGCCGACCTGCTCGCCGCCGTGTCCCAGACCACCGAGCAGTTCACGCAGAACAACGTCAGCCCCGACCAGGCTCGCGACTGGATCGCGCAGCGCTACCCGGGCGACGTCGCCCTGCGGCTGCCGCGCGGCACCGACGAAGTGGCCGCCGGCGCGCAGCTCGAGCCTCGCGGCGAAGGCGTGAGCCCGGCGTGGCTCGCCGACTTCGGGCTCGAAGGCCAGGAACTGACGGCCGAGTTGCTGGAGCAAGAGGTGCTGCCGCAGGCGCGCCTGAAGGTCGGCGGCGACCGGCTGCAATTGCTCTCGACCATGGTCACGCTCGGGCTGAACCGGGTGGCCGTGAAGGACGGCTCGGTCAGCGCCAAGGTGATGTTCCGCGCCGCCGCCAAAGATTCCTCCACCGTGCAGTACGCGCAAGGCCCGGGCGACAGCGCCGGCGGCGGGAGCAACTGGGGCACGCGCGGCAACAACGCCTATGCCGGTGTGCAGACGCTGGTGCAGACGGTGAACGTCAACGCGCAAAGCAGCACAGAGCTGCGTGCCGACCTGTTCGGCGAGGTCAAGCTCAACTTCGTGTCGGAGACCCTGCCGCTGGACAAGCTGGCCGACCCGGTGAAGCTCGGGCTGATCCAGCGCCATGCGGCCGTGGCGCGTACCGCCGCGCCCGTTGCCGCGCCCCAAGCCGCCCTGCCCGCGCCGGCCACGCCCACGGCGCCCGCGCACCCGGGAGCACGATGATGCTGCGCGAACTGCACGAAGTCATCTGCGAGCTGCAATCCAGCGTGGCGCCGATGACCGTCGCCGCCAGTGCCGGCCTGCGGATCGATGGGCTCGAGCTGAACCTGCCGCTGGACATGGCGCTGGTTCTGCGCGATGGCGGCTGCGCGCTGCTGGCCGACCTGCCTCGCAACACCGCCGATGCGGCCTGGGAGCGCGCGCCTTCCCGGCTGCATCTCACGCTGCAGGCCACGCCCCTGGCGCAGGAGCAGGCATGACCGCGCCCTCCAACACCCAGGCCCTGCCTTCGCTGATGCAGAACAGCGGCGTGCCCTTCGACGTGCTGATCCAGTCGTTGACCGAACAGCTGGACAAGGCGCAGGCCACCATGGCGCTCAAGGCCCGCGTGGGCAAGCTGCCCATGACCTTCGCGGTGAAGGAGGTCTCGCTCGACCTGCGCGCCTTCGTGCAGCTGGTGGACGACGACGTGTACGTGCGCCCCGCCGGCCCCGGCGACGCCGGCGCCAGCAGCATCAAGCTCGCGCTCACCACCATCACGCGGTCGATGGTCGAAGAGAACGCGATGAACTTCCAGGCGGAAGATCCGAAGTTCTCTCTGCGCGAGGCGCTGGGCGACCACATCAACGCGGAAGACCAGCGCAGCCTGGAGCGCATCGGCGTGCGCTCCATCGCGCAGCTCAACGACTTGCGGCAGGCGGCAGGCGCCGACGTGGTCGCGCGCCTGGCGCGGATGCCGGTGAACCGGCTGCAGCAGGCGATGATGGCCGCGAGCGCGCCGCGCATCACGCGGGTGGAGAGCCAGCCTGTGTCGCGCGAGCCGGCGCTCGTGCCCGCGCACACAGGCCCGATCACCGCACCGGCGACCAAGCCCGCGCGCGTCTTGCCACAACCCACACGCATCCACGTGGAAGCGCCGCTGCTGCGCGCCGGCCATCTGCCGGTGATCCGGGCGCGCGGCGTGCCGGTGCCGGTGGTGCATGCGCTCGACCAGACGCTGGTGCTGCAGCCGCTCGCGCACCAGCTCGGCAGCGATGCTGAGCTGGACTTCGGCGACGGCCAGGTCGCCACGGTGCGGCTGACCGACGGCAGCGTGGGCTTGTGGCACGCCGTTGCCCCTGAGGTGGCGCCATGAATGCCATGAACGCTTTCGCCCCGCGCGTGCCGCGGCGCCTGCTGGTGACGCTGCACCTGGGCGAGATGCCCGAACACCTGCCCGCATGGCGCGCCACGACGCGCCATGGCGTGGCGCCGGCGGAACACGTCGACGGCGGCATCGTCGACCGGTTGCTGCGCGACTACGGCGGCGGTTTCCGCTGCGCCCGCGTTCACAGCGCCCGCGCACCGCGCAACACGGCCGTTCCCGGCGCGCGCCGCTTCGACAACATCGAGCAATTGAGCGGCGTGGCGCGCGTGCTGCGCATCGAGGTGCAGCAGGACGACTCCCTGCACGACCTGGTGCAGGCCCTGCGGCAGGTGCCCACGGTGGAGAGCGCGCTGCCCGAGCACCTGAGCTTCGCGCCGCTGCACGCGACGGCTTTCGGCCCGGCGGCCACGCAACGTACCGCGCCGGTCTATGACGCCGCCGAAGCCTGGAGCCCGCGCGAGATGATCCGCTTGCCGCAGGCCCTGGGCTATACCCGCGGCGACCCGGCCGTGATCGTCGGCTTGGTCGATACCGGCGTGATCGCGCAGCACGCGGCGCTGCCGGCGGCGGCCATGCGGCGCGGCTTCGACACGGTGGACCTGGACCCGGCATCGGTCGGCGGCCTAGGCCTGGTGGGCGACAGCCACGGCCGCGACGAAGACCCGACCGACGACGTCGGCCACGGCACCGGCTGCGCGGGCATCCTGCGCGCCGACGGGCTGGACCTGCCGCCCGGTGGCGCGGGCCTGTGCAGCCTGCTGCCGGTGCGCGTGCTCGGCGCCGCGATGTCGAACGAGCGGCGCGTGGGCGTCGGCTCCATCGCCAACATCGACGCGGGCATGAAGCGCCTGGTCGATTTGGGCGTGAAAGTCATCAACATGAGCTTCGGCACGGCCGAGAGCCAGCTGCCGCCGGGCGCGGCGCTACCGCACCTCGAAGTGGTGAAGTACGCGCTGGCGCGCGGCGTCATCCTGGTCGCCGCGAGCGGCAACTCCGGCCTGGTCGAGCGCTACTTCCCCGCCGCGCATGCCGGCGTGATCGCCGTGGGTTCGGTGAACATGCGCGGCGAACCTTCGCGTTTCTCCACGCGGGGCGAGCACGTCGCGTTGTGCGCGCCGGGCGAAGGCATCTGGACCTGCGGCCTCCAGGAGGACGGCAAGGGCCTGCAGCGCGCCAACGGCACCAGCTTCGCCGCGCCCTTCGTGAGCGCGGTATGCGCGCTGCTGGCCGCCCGCGCGAACGATCGCGCCTGGCCGCTGGACGGCGCGCAGGCCCGGGAACTACTCATGGAAAGCAGCCACGCGCATCCGCGCGCCGACACCGTCGGCAGTGGCGCGGGCGTGCTCGATGCGTGGGCCGCCCTGCGCGCCCTGGAGGCCCGCATGGACGCAGAAGATGAATCCGACGACGACGCCCCCGGTGACGCCGCCGCCCCTCCC
>NZ_RKMB01000050.1 GCF_003797765.1 Ramlibacter sp. WS9
TTCACCAACCAGGCATTGAGATCCGCGATCTCCTCCATGCAGACCGAGTCCGCCATGTCGATATGGATTTCCCGAGGACTCGCCCTTTTTTTTCGGCTGCATCAACAGCTTGGCCGCTGCGTAATTCTCCGGACACTGGTGGGCTCGACCCGCAATCCACGCCACGTCGACTACGCAGCAGCCGGGGCGGCATGGATGCAAAGACGACCAGGCTACTTCTTGCGTCGCAAGACCCATCGCACGATGAAGGCCGCGCCCAGGACGAGCGCGAACCAGCCGACGAGCGACGATTGCGCGATTACATCGCGCATCGCGGGGCTGGAGACGAAATACGGTGCGAGCAGAACCGCCGCGCCGATGAAGGCGATGACGAGTCCCTTCGTGAGCAGGTCCTTGTCGGACATGCGGGCGTTCAGGCCTCGCCGCCGAAGCGCTTGATCAGGTTGGCGATGTACTTGTCGACCAGCTTTTCGAATTCGCTTTCGACGACCGGCGCCACGACCATCTTCATCAGGCCGGGCAGGGGCAGGGTGATGTCGCCGTTGATCTTGAGCTCGATGCTGGTGGACTTCTTGTTGTCCTTGATCTTCCAGTGGCCGCCAACCAAAGCGTTGCCCACGCCTTCCACCGGCGTCCAGACGACCGTGCCCTTGGTCTTGTTCGCAACGTACTTGCTGGCGTACACGGTCTGGATGTTCACCTGCGCGGTGCCCACCTTTTCCATCTCCCACTTGTAGACGCCGTCACCCATGTCGGTGAGCTTGTCCACCTTGGGAAAGTGCGACACCGAAGTGGGTACGTCCGAGAGCACTTCAAAGACGTCTGCGGCCTTGGCCTTCACGTCGAATTCGTAGCCCAGGTCGATGTTGACGGTAACGGCCATTGCCAAGTCTCCTCTTGTGTTGGTGCGGCTATTCTGCCGCCTTTCTCGCTCAGCTCATCACGCTGATTTTCAGGCGGCTTTTTTCAGGTTGGCTTCGGCGAAGGCGGCCGTGCGCTCGATCGCGGTGACCGTGGCGCCGACGAGCGTGTCGACCACCACTTCGGCGCCGCTGGCCGACAGGGCCACACCCTTGGTGAAGTAGCCATTGAAGACCTGGTGCGCATGATTCGCGTTCTTGCGCGTTTCGGCGCTCAACTTCGCGCTGCTCTGCTTCATCGCGGCTTTCCAGCGCTGGTCCAGCGTGCCGGCCAGGCGTTCGCCGCCCGTGCGATAGAGGCCGATCGCCTGGTGGGCGGCGTTGCCGAACTTCGCGACCAGGTCGGTGGCGTTGGCGGAAATTTGTTGGGTGTCCATGTTTTGGCTCCAGGTTGCAGGTTGATGAGCCGATTTTGTCGACGCGGCCTAGTGGAGGCGACCTAATGGGCGTACTTTCCCTAGGGGAAGCGGTCTAGCCGCGCCGCCGGACAGGCTTTCGATTACCAGATTTCCGCTTGTCCTGTCTTCCTGCAGAAAATCGCAAGCCGTGCTACCTTCCGGCGCAATACACGAGACAACGAATTTCTGACATGAGCAACCTGCAGGCCCGACTGGCCGCCCTGGCGCCGCAACGGCTCAAAGGCATACGCCGCGGCATCGAGAAGGAAAGCCTGCGCGCCACGCCCGAGAGCGGCCTGGCCATGACGCCGCATCCGCAGGCGCTGGGTTCGGCCCTCACGCATCCGCACATCACGACGGACTACAGCGAAGCGCAGCTCGAGCTGATCACCGGGGTTCATGCCACGCCCGAGAGCTGCCTGGAAGAATTGCTGCAGGTTCACCAATTCACGTACCGAGCGCTCGGCGACGAAATGCTGTGGGTGTCGAGCATGCCGTGCGACCTGCCGGCCGACGAGACCATTCCCGTGGGGCGCTATGGCTCCTCCAACGTCGGGCGCGCCAAGAGCGTGTACCGCATGGGCCTGGCCCACCGCTACGGCCGGCGCATGCAGACGATTTCGGGCATCCACTACAACTGGTCGTTGCCCGACGTGTCGAGCGAACAATATTTCGCCCTCATCCGCAACTTCCGGCGTCACGCGTTCCTGCTGCTGTACCTGTTCGGCGCGTCGCCCGCCGCGTGTTCGAGCTTCGTGGCCGGCCGCCAGCACGAGCTGCGTTCGCTCACCGACGGCACGATGTACATGCCGCACGGCACCTCGCTGCGCATGGGCCGCCTCGGCTACCAGAGCGACGCGCAGGCCAGCCTGGCGGTGAGCTACAACGGCCTGGACGGCTATGCGCAATCGCTGCAGGAAGCGCTGACCAAGCCTTACCCTGCGTACGAAGCCGTGGGCATCATGAACCCGGGCGGTGAATACAACCAGCTCGCCACCAGCCTGCTGCAGATCGAGAACGAGTTCTACGGCACCATCCGCCCCAAGCGCGTGATCCATCCCGGCGAGCGGCCGCTGCACGCGCTGCGCGAACGCGGCGTCGAATACGTCGAAGTGCGCCTGCTGGACCTGAACCCGTTCGTGGCGACGGGCATCACGGCGCAGACCATCCGCTTCCTCGACATGTTCCTGCTGCACTGCCTGCTCTCGGACAGCCCGCCCGACACGCCGCAAGAGATCGCGGCCCTGGGACGCAACCAGCACAAGACCGCCGCCTTCGGCCGCGAGCCGGGCCTGGTGCTCGAGCGTGACGGCGCTGAGGTGCCGCTCGCGCAATGGGGCGGGGAACTCGTGGCCGCGTTCGCGCCGATCGCCGCCGCGCTCGACGCCGCACACCAGACCACCGACTATTCCGAAGCGCTGCGGTCCGCCCAGGCGCTGCTTGCCGAGCCTGACTTGTTGCCCAGCGCTCGCGTGCTGGCGGTGATGGAGCAGGACTTCGGCAATTCCTTCATCGGCTTCACCCGCGCCCAGTCGCGGCAGACCAAGGCCAAGCTGCTGGCGCTGCCTTTCAGTGCCGGCCTGCAAGCGCGCTTTGCCGCGATGACCGAGCAATCCGTGGCCGACCAGAAAGCCATCGAGGCAGCGGACGCCATGCCTTTCGAAGCGTATCGCCAGCAATACGTCTCGCCCGAGCGGCTGGGCTTGTCGAAGGCCGCCATCGCGCCCGCGCTGGCTGCCGTTTGAGGGGCCGTCCGCTCTGCGCGCCGTAAGGCTTTACCCTGCCTGGGGCCGCGCCAAAACGCTCCGGCGAGTACAATAGCGTCTTCGAACGCGTTTCGGGCATCCCAAAGCCCCGCACCGGCCGCCAAACCGGGCAATCTTTTCCAAGAGACGCGACACCCGGCCCTCCGTGCGAGGCCCATGCCACCGGGATCGATGCGCGCGGCTTGGCGTTTGCCAAGCCTTCACATACTCTTCCAGCGCCAGCCGCGTGGCCACCGCCGGAGACCTGAATTCCAAAATAACAATGAATCCCAAAGACAACATCACCGTAGGCAAGTACCTGATATCGCCGCTGACAAAACTTCTCGAAAATGGCTGGTACGCCTGTTCCGTTTCGATCCGCTCCGGCTCCGGCACCGGCACGCATGACCGCGTGCTGCGCCTGACCCGGCTGTTCCAGACCAAGCTGGCGGCCGTGCGATATGCCACCGCCGAAGGCCTGCAATGGATCGGCCACCCGCATCCCGGCGTCCAGGGCCCAGCCCTTGCCGCCGCCTGAATTCAGATAGGAGACTCATCATGGCCAAGGAAGAACTGATCGAGATGAAGGGGCACGTCGACGAAGTGCTGCCCGACTCGCGCTTTCGCGTCACGCTGGAAAACGGTCACCAGGTGATCTGCTACACCGGCGGCAAGATGCGCAAGCACCACATCCGCATCATCGCCGGCGACAACGTGTCGCTGGAAATGTCGCCGTACGACCTGACCAAGGGCCGCATCACGTTCCGCCATATCGCGGGCCGTGCGGGTCCTCCGCCGGCACGCCGCTAAAGCCCCAGCCGGTAGAGGTTGCGCTTTCGTCCTACGGCGCCGGGCCGGTGCTGAGTTCACAGTCGCGTTGTAACTGTGGGCCCCAGTGGCCAGGAGCACAACGATGACAACGACATTCACGCTCGGCCGCCGCATCGCGGTGCTGGCCATCGCTGCGGCCTGCCTCGGCGCGCCCGTTTTCGCCAAAGACGATGACGACAAGGGGCACAAGGGCGGCAAGCATGCCGAGAAAGCCCAAAAGCACGCCGAGAAGCATGCCGACAAGGCTGAAAAGCACGCTGAAAAAGCCGAACGCAAAGCCGACAAGCGCGCCGAAAAGCGGCATCGCGAGGACATCAAGCACGGCGCGTATTTCAACGACCAGCAGCGCACCTACGTGCGCCAGTACTACAGCGAACAATACGGCGGCGGCCGCCGCTGCCCGCCGGGCCTTGCCAAGAAGAACAACGGCTGCATGCCGCCCGGCCAGGCCCGCAAGTGGGACGTCGGCCAGCCCGTTCCGCGCGGCGTGACGGTTTATTCCGTGCCCCAGCCAGTCATCATGCACCTGCCTCCGGCGCCGTATGGCTACCGCTATGCGCGCATAGGCGGCGACATCGTGATCATCGAAGTGCAGCGCAACCTCATCGTCGACGTGATCCACGCCTTGCTCGGCTGAACCGCTGAGTTCGCTCGATGAAAATGGCGCCCCCCGGGGCGCCATTTTTGTGCCTTGTCCTACACCTCGCGCGCACGAGCCCACCGACAGTTCGGAGATTCGCATCCTGTTGGAGATAAAGATATGTTCGACTCCCGGCACTTCCGACCGATCCTTGCGGTGGCGGCCTGCGCGCTGCTGGCCACCGGCACCGCATTTGCCGCATCGCCGGCCGGCAAAGCCACAGCGACGGGCGAGCAGGCTGCTGCTGCCCCGGCCGCCGGCCAGACCAGTGGCCAGACCAGCTATGGCGTGAAACTTGGCGGCTTCTTCAGCGAGCAGCAAAAGAAGGCGGCGCGCGCGGCGTTTGCCCAGCGCTATGGCAAGGGCAAGGACTGCCCGTCCGGCATGGAACGCGGAGCGAAAGGCTGCGCCCCGCCGGTGGAAGGCCGGTATTGGGCCGTGGGCCAGGCGCTGCAGCCGGCGGTCAAGCCGTACCCTGTGCCCGACGCGGTGAAGGCCAAGCTGCCGCCGGCGCCGGAAGGCTACGAGTACGTGATGGCCGGCGAAGACATCCTGCTCAAGTCCAAGACCATCCACCTGGTGGTGGACATGATCGAAGACGTCAACGGCTAAGCGGGGTCGCGAGGGTTCGCCGGGCCGAGCCAACGCTTCAGGCGCCGGTACACCGCGTCGCTTGCCAGAAGGTCGAGGTGATTGACACCGCGGGCGACCCATTGGCGCGAAGCCGGGATGTGCAGGTCGCGGGTCGGCTTTGAATGGCGGCCGAGCGCGCTTGCCAGGGGAACGAGCCCGTCGCCCAGCCATTCGTCGGTTCGGCCTTCGCCCAGTGTTCCGGCGATGGCGTAGCAGGCCACGCCGCTGGGCAGTGGCAACGCGGCGCGCGTATCGCGATGCGTGAAGCGGTCATCGGCCCAATCCTGTTCCTGCAGGTTGCCGTGGCGCAGATCGGTGATGCCGAAACTGCGCAGGCCCGACAGGCGCGTGAACGGAGCCACGTACGGGCTGACGCCGAGGCCGCGATGGAGCCAGTTGCCGCCTCTTTCCAACGGCGCGCCATGGTGCGGCGTGCCGAGAAACACCAGTCGCCGCAGCTTCGCGGGCCACCGCATGCCCGCGTGCAGCGCGGACTGCAGCGCGCTGCGCATGACCAGGCCGCCCATGCTGTGGCCGATGACCGCGAAATCCTCGACCGGCACCGGCCAGCCGTCCAGCAACTGCTCCACCTGTGCGGCCATCTCGGCGCCGTTGGTGGAAATGTGCCGGCCGGTGTTGTAGCGCGCATAGACCGGCGTCCAGCCGCCTGCCTCCGCAAGGGCCTGGCCGTGATCGTGGCCATCGCGGGTCCACTGGTGGTCCGTCATGCACAGGCCGTGCACCAGCAGCAGCACGCGCGGGCCGCGTGCCGCATCGGCCGGCCGTACTCGCAACGCCATCGGCGTGGCCAGCGGGTTGCCGCTGCGCTCCAGGTGATCGCCCATGACGCCGTTCAACGCGGCGACAGCCGCATCGCGCTCGGCGTCGAACCGGCCCGCTGCAGCGTCAGGCGACGCGGCGGGCAGGACGGCTTCAACGCCCGCCAGTGCGGCATCGATTGCCTTGCCGACCACGCCCGTGGTGCCTTGAATGCTGCGGTACACCAGGCCGGTGATGCCGGTCGTCGGCATGTCCGGCACTTGCCCGAGCGGCATGGGCACGCGCGCGATGCGCGAGTGCATCGCTTCGACGAGCCCGGTGACGCCGCGCACACCGTCGATCACGAGCCGCGCGCCGCCGCGCAGATCGGCCAATGCGCCCGGGCGGCGCGTGGAAGGGCGGGTCAAGCCGCTACTTCTTTTCCTTGCCGCGTGGCACCACCACCGTCACCGGCGGGGTGGGGCGGTCGGACACGCCTGGCTTGGGCGGTGAGTTGTCCTTCTTGGGCTTCTTCGCCATCTTGTTGCTGCGCTGTTCGCCTTTGGCCATGATTTCTCCAGATCGGTCTCCGGATGGGACCTCGTGGATGAGATGGTACGGTACAAACGAAGCTGTTTATCGAAGGAAGCACCATGACCGCGCCCGAGCCCGTGTTCGAAGTCCTGCCGCGGGACCTGTCCGCGTATCGCGAGGGCAACATCGGCGTCCCGTATGTCCATCGTTTCGCTTCGGGGCGACCCGGCCCGCACGTGCTGGTCAACGCCCTCACGCACGGCAACGAGCTGTGCGGCATGGTGGCGGCGACGCATTTGCTGGACAGCGGCGTTCGGCCCGCGATCGGCACGCTCACGGTGAGCTTCGCCAACGTCGCGGCTTATGAATCGTTCGACCGCGCGGACCCGTTCGCGAGCCGGCAGCTGGTGCACAACCTCAATCGCGTCTGGTCGCCGGAGTGGCTGGATGGCACCGAGGACAGTCCCGAGCTGCGCCGCGCGCGCGAGCTGCGGCCCGTCATGGCGGCGGCAGACCACATCCTCGACATCCACTCGACCGCGCAGGCGGTTGCGCCGTTCTGGGTCTATCCCGGCTATGAGCGCAACGCGCAGGCCGCGCTCGCGATGGGCATCCCCGAGATTCACCTCGTCATGCCCGACGGGCTCACCACGGGCACGCCCGTCATCCAGCACGGACGCCACGGCCGTCCCGATGGCAGCGGCGTAGCCTTGGTCGTTGAATGCGGCCAGCACTTCCTGCAGGCTTCGGCAGACTTGGCGACCGAGGTGAGCCTCCGATTTCTTGCGCACTTCGGGTTGATCGAACACGATGGAGCTGCAAGTGCCGGGCCGCAGCGGCGTTTCGAGCTGCTGTCCACAGCGGTGGTGAAGACGGAGGGGCTGCATTTCGCCCGGCCGCTGGTCGGGCTGGAGACTTTCTCGAAGGGCGAGTTGATCGCCACCGACGGGCCGGACGAAATCCGCGCGCTGTGCGACGAGTGCACGGTCTTCATGCCGACTCGCAAGCCCATTGTGGGACGCGAGGCCGTTTACCTTACACGGCCCCTGTAGTGCACAGGTTGCAACGCAACTTTGCACAACGCCCACGCTGACTTTGCGTGGGGTACACGTGCCGGGCGGATCATGCAGGCTGACTACCACCCCAAAAAGGGCAGCTCATGAAATCCACCGCTATTGCTTGTGCCATCGCCGCTTCGGCGCTGGGCTTTGGTTCCCTCTCATTCGCCCAAGGTTCCGGCTGGGACCGGAACGAGCGCAGTGAGAGTCGGGAAGATCGCCGTGAAGACAGTCGCGCGGACCGGCATGAAAACCGTGAACACCGCCGCGACGATCGCCAGGCGCGCCGCGACACGAGGCATGACCAACACAGCCAGTACCAGCAGCGCAACTTCAATGAGCGGCGTGACCAGCAGCCGTGGATCCATGACCGCTACTACCAGCAGCCGAACCACGGGCAGCCGTACTACCAGCACTCCAACAGGCAGCACCAGTGGAGCGGCCACACGCAGCGCTACCAGCGCGGTGACCACCTGCCGTATCAGTTCCGGCAGCGTCACCACTACGTGAACGACTGGCGTTCGCATCGCGGCCTGTATGCGCCGCCTTACGGCTACCAATGGGTGCAGGCCGACGGCGGCGACTACCTGCTGGTCGCGCTGGCGACGGGCCTGATCGCCAATCTGCTTCTCAACCAGTACTGAGCGTCGACAATCCCTAGAGGGTGGGGATCACCTTGAGCCCCACCCAGGCCGCTCCGATCACGGCGTTGACCGGCACGCTGAGCGCGCTGGGGATGTAGAAGATGATGGAGAGGCCGGGCGCCTGCAGCACCCATTCGACGAGGCCGCCCAGGCCGTAGAAGACGAGGCCGCACCACAGCCATCGGTGCATGTAGGTGAGGAGCCAGTGCGCGTGCTCGCGGTTGTAGCGCAGCGCCGCCGCACGTTCGAACACATTTCCCTTGCTGACGTCCTTGAACAGCCAGGCGAAGAAGAAATACCGGTACAACAGCGTTCGAAAGGTGATGTCCTGCACGGCGTCTCCTTCGGTCGAATAGCGTGCTCTCGCGCTATCGTAGAGCCGGCGCGCGGCGCAACACGTAGGACGAACCCCGATTCGCCGTGCACCGAAGGCTTCAGGCAGCGCGGCTTGAGAGCTGTGCCTTCAGCCGGAGCAGTTCGCGGCGCGCGGTGATGCGCTCGGTGTCGTCGCGGATGCAGAACGTCAGCCCTTGCTCCGTCGGTGAGACCTTCATGTAGACCCAGATGCCCAGCGGCGCATAGAATTTCTCGAATTCCACGGTGCGCCGGTCGCGGATGGCGTCCTGGCACTTCTCCAGAAACCGGCCCGAGGCCGTTTCGGGAAATTCCGTCAGCAGGCAGCGGCCGATCAGGCGGCTGCGGTCCCGGCGCAGGATGCGCTCGGCTTCGGGGTTGACGTAGACAAAGCACCATTCGTGGTCGAGCAGCATGAAGCCGTCGGTGAGCCCTTCGAGCGTGCGCGTGAACCGCTCGGCCGTGCGGCGGACTTCTTCGGTCACGGCCTTGAAGCGGCTGATGTCCTGGATGGCGCCGCGAATGTGCGTGATGATGCCTTCGGCGTTGCGGTCTGCTTCGCCGATGGCGCGGATCCAGACCAGCTGCCCCTTGGCAGTCTGCAACTGCAGTTCGAGGTCGAAACCGATCCCGCGCCTTGCACATGCTTCGAGCGCGGCCGCTGCGCACTCCTGTGACTCGGGGGTGTAAAACGCCAGGGTGTCCGCGATGCGCGGCTGGTAGTCCGGCGGCACCTCGTAAATGGCCTTCACCTCGTCGGACCACACGCACTTGAGCCGACGCACCTCCACCGACCATGCGCCCAGCCGGCCCGCCGCGGCGGCCATGCGCAGCAGGGCTTGCGTCTCTTTCAACTGGTCTTCGGAGAGCCACAGCGACGGCACGGCGCCATCGGCGCCCAGGTAGCCGCGGTAGGTGACGCCGGACGTCCAGTAGGGCCCCTGCACCGCGTCACGGCCAGCCGCATCGCCGCGGCGCCAAAGCCGCCGCCACGCCGCCGCAACGCCATCGCCGATGCCCGTCACGTCTTTCGTTTCGAACGCAGTTACTTCGGCCATGCCGAGAGCCGTGCATAAGACGTGCCACGCAATGGGCGCCGGCTTGTACTATGAAAGTGCCGGTCTGCCGCGTTGGGGTGCCGCCAATCGACCACAACGCACCACGAGCGGGCTTCAGGCGCACTCAATCGTCCAGCAGCCGCACCTTGACGCTCTTGCCCTTGATGCGGCCTTCGTTCAGGCGCTTCACGGCGGCCGGGCCGATCGCACGGTCGACAGCCACATACGTCGAGAATTCGTTGACGTCGATCTTGCCGATCTGTTCGCGCGCGTAGCCGAGGTCCGCCGTCAGCGCGCCCAGCACGTCACCCGGACGGATCTTCTCCTTGCGGCCCCCCTGGATGTGCAGCGTCGCCATCGGCGGCACCAGCGGGCCCTGGCCGGTGGGCTTGAGTTCACCCAGCTTGTGCCATGCCGACTCGCGCCCTTGCAGCAGTTCGATCTTGCCCACCGAGCCCATCTCATCCATGCTCACGAGATTCAGCACCAGGCCGCGGGCTGTGTCCTCCGAATTCAGGCCCGCGCGGCCGGTGCGGCCGATGCGGTGCACGTGCACCTCCGCGTCGGGCGTCACGTCGACGTTGACGACCGCTGCGAGATTGGCAATGTCGAGTCCGCGCGCCGCCACATCAGTTGCCACCAGCACCGAGCAGCTGCGGTTGGCGAACCGCACCAGCACCTGGTCGCGCTCACGCTGCTCCAATTCGCCGTAGAGCGCCAACGCGCTGTGGCCCGTGGCGCGCAGCGCATCGACGAGCTTCTTGCATTGCGCCTTGGTGTTGCAAAACGCGAGCGTGCTGGCGGGCCGGAAATGGTCCAGTAACAGGCTGACGGCGCCGACACGCTCGCGGTCGTTCACCTCGTACCAGCGCTGCTCGATCTGCCCGCCCGCGTGCTGCGCATCGACCTTGACCGTGACCGGTTCGCGCATGAATTGCGCGGCCAGCTTTGCGATGCCTTCCGGGTATGTCGCCGAAAAAAGCAGCGTCTGCCGCGTCTTGGGGCATTGCTTTGCCACCGTGACGATGTCGTCGAAGAAGCCCATGTCGAGCATCCGGTCGGCCTCGTCCAACACCAGCGTGTTGAGCGCATCGAGCTTCAGGCTTTCCCGTTCCAGGTGGTCCATCACGCGCCCCGGCGTGCCGACGACGATGTGAGCGCCATGCTCCAGCGTGGCCAGCTGGCCGCGCAGGGGCACGCCGCCGCACAGCGTCACGACCTTGATGTTGTCCTCGGCCCGCGCCAGCCGGCGGATCTCGGTGGTGACCTGGTCGGCCAGTTCGCGGGTGGGGCACAGCACCAGCGACTGCACGGCGAAGCGGCGTGCGTTCAGGCTGGCCAGCAGCGTCAGGGCGAAGGCGGCGGTCTTGCCGCTGCCGGTTTTGGCCTGGGCGATGATGTCCTTGCCCAGCAGGGCCGGAGGCAGGCTCGCGGCCTGGATGGGCGTCATTGCGAGGTAGCCCAGGCGCTCCAGGTTGGCCAGCGTGGCGGGGTTGAGGGGGAGGGCCGAAAAGGCCGTTGCGGGGGAAGTACTCATCCCCCGATGATTTCACACTAGGACGGCGCGTGCGGCTGGGGCGCCTCGGTCCCGCGTACGCTTTCGGGCGCCGGCTGCGCCGTGACCCAGGCGATGGCGTCGTTTTTGGACGTGAATACGCGCAGCTTCATGCCCAGCCCCTGGGCGGCGGTTTCGCTGTTGTGCGTGATGCGTTCGGCCGGCACGAGGGAAGCCACGCGTTCCAGGTGCGGCAGGTCCTGCGCGACCAGTTCTCCCAGGAAGATCTGTTCGGTGGGCGTCAATTCGCCGTCCACGCCGCGCAGGTCGACCAACACCCGGCGGTCGGACCACAGCACCGTTTCCTGGCCCATGGTGTCGACCAGGTCGACGAAATTCTTCATCGTCGCCGCGCCGGAGACCGCCAGCTGGACGTATTGGGTGAAGCGGGTCAGAACAACGGAGAAGGCCATGCCCGCAAGTTTGCCACCTCAGGCGGCACCTGGGGAGTAACTCTGCCCGCACTTGCCTGTGCGCTTGTTCACAGCCTGCGACCTTGCGGGCCGCGCGGCGTCGCGGATCAAGCGCCTGACGAACGGCCCCGCACGAGGCCGTAGATGAACAGCAGCACCACCGCGCCGACGACCGATGCGATCCAGCCGGCGGCCTGGCCTCCGCTGTACAGCCCCAGGGCCGCGCCGGCATATCGCGCCACGAACGCGCCGGCAATGCCCAGCAGCGTGGTCATGATGAGGCCCAGCTTGTCGTCCCCAGGCTTCAGCGCGCGGGCGATGAGGCCCACGACGAAGCCGATGAGGATGGTTCCGATGATCGACATGTCAGCTCCTGTGTTTGGATGGAGCACTGTATTGCATCCGGCGCGACTATGCCGTGGGAAAGTTGCCGCCCTCCGCAGGGAGCCGGGCCGGAAAACAAAAACGCCCGCAGAAGCGGGCGTTTTCGAGAACGGAAGAAGGATTACTTCTTGGCCGAGGCGGGAGCCTTGGCGGCGTCGGCCTTTGCGTCAGCCTTGGCTTCGGCCTTGGTGCCGGCTGCCTTTGCGTCGGCCTTGGCCTTCTTCGCGTCAGCTTCGGCTTGAGCCTTGGCCTTCTTTTCGTCAGCCTTTGCCTTGGCCTTGGCGGCCTTTTCTTCGGCAGCAGCCTTCTTCTTGGCGGCCTTGGCTTCAGCCTTGGCCTTCTTCTCGTCAGCAGCGGCTTGGGCCTTGGCCTTCTTTTCGTCAGCCTTGGCATCGGCGGCGGCAGCCGGCTTGGCAGCGGCGGCGGAAGCGGCAGGCTTGGCGCCCGAAGCAGCGGCCATCGGGGCGCCGGCGTGCGAAGCGGCGAAAGAAGATGCCGCGAAGAACGTGGCGGCCAGGATAGCGAGGAGCTTGCTCATTTGGATGTCTTTCCGGAAAGGGTGGAGAATTAAGCCGCCCGAAGGGGCTGCCATGACTGAAACGCCCGATGAGCGCTCCGCGTTGACCGCCGGACGGCTCTGGTGGGCCTAAATGTGTAGGACAACTACCTAGATCGGGTCCGGGATCAGGAACTTGCGGTTGCGCGGACCCGGCCGCTGGCGACGATCTGGCCACTCACCATGACATCGAAAGCAGCATCCGGGCCCAACCGGGGCAACGCCACGCCGGGGCGCAGCAACTGCAATTCGACCGTTTCGGCGGTGGCCGCAAGGGGGCGGGGTGTCCGGGCACGAAAGCCCTCGTGGCCGATGACCAGGACGAAATCGCGCGCCGCTGGTCCGGCTGGGGCCCCAGGTCGGACCGGGACGATTTCGACACGAACGTGCGCTTCAAACGCGCTGTTCGGGTCGAAACCGTCGGCGCGGCGCAGGCGAGGCGCCAGTTTTCGGACGGCGAAACCCACCAGATTGCCCACGGCGGGCAACCACAGCACCAGCAACAAGGTGCCGATGTCACGTGCCAGGGACGGGTTGTCGGCCCAATGGCGAATGCCTGCGCCGGCCGCAGCCAGCGCGAGAAGCACCGCCATCACGACCTGGCGCCGCCGCGAATCGACGATTTTCATGGCGCGATTGTGCGCGCCGCGGGCCGCCCCGGCCCGCCAATCAGGCTGGATTGACGCGGATCTGGCCTTCTTTCACGTAGCGATCGAATTCGTCGCGCGTGATTGCCGTCGTGCCTACGGTCTTGTTTTCGTCGGTCCAATGCAGGGTGACGCTGTCGTCGGCCACGTCGATTTCCACCGGGCCGGTCGGAATCGGCAGCATCACGCCGTCGCCGGCGCGGAAACAGACTTCTCCGCGGATCATTGCTTGCTGGGTCATGACAGGCTCCTCGACGTTTCAAACCGTCATTTCAGCGCGGCCATGCCGCCGAAGATGTCAGCCAATGACCCGCGGGCGTGCCGGACGGGCATGGAAACTCTAGAGCCGCGCGTCTTCCTTCGCCCGGAGTTTGGCGGCGATGTACTCGCCGTGCGTCACGTGCAGCAGGCCCGCGACCTTGCTGATCACGTGGTTCTCGCCGGCATCCAGGTGGGCGTCGGCGTAGGCCACCTGCCACATCGCCTCGACCAGCGCCACCTTCTGCGGCTGGGTGAAGTGATCGTTGAGACGGTTCGTGAAATGGAAGAAGTCGTTGGCCTTGCGGGCCTCGGCGCGCGCCGCTTCCACCAATTCCGCGACCTCGCCGTCGCCCAGCGCGAATTTGCGCTGCAGCGCCGCGATCACGGCCTGGTATTCGGCGGGATCGATGTCCGGCTGCGCCCGCATCACTTCCACCAGCAGCACGGCCGCGGCGAGGTGAAGCGCGTGCCGCTGCCGCTGCGGGGGCTCGGCGGCCGATGACGGGGAAGCGACGGAGTCGAAGAAGGCCTTGAGGCTGCTGAGCATGAACTGTGGAGTGGCGCATGGCGTCGAAGGTTCCCTCCAGCAGCCATCGGGCAAATCGGGTATCGTCGCGCCGACATGCCCGACCCCATCCTTTCCGTCGCGGGCGTCTCCAAGACCTACGCGACCGGCTTTCACGCCCTGAAGAACATCGACCTGGAGATCCGCCGCGGCGAAATCTTCGCGCTGCTGGGCCCCAATGGCGCGGGCAAGACCACGCTGATCAGCATCGTCTGCGGCATCGTCAACGCCAGCACCGGCCGCGTCACCGTGGACGGCCACGACATCGCCGGCGCCTACCGCGCCGCGCGGTCGCTGATCGGGCTGGTGCCGCAGGAGCTGACCACCGACGCCTTCGAGACGGTGTGGAACACCACCTCTTTCAGCCGCGGCCTGTTCGGCAAGCCGGCCGACCCGGCGCACATCGAGAAGGTGCTGAGGGCCTTGTCGCTCTGGGAAAAGAAGGAGAACCAGATCCGCACGCTCTCGGGCGGCATGAAGCGGCGGCTGCTCATTGCCAAGGCGCTCGCGCACGAGCCACAGCTGCTGTTTCTGGACGAGCCCACCGCGGGCGTCGACGTGACGCTGCGCCAGGAAATGTGGCAGCTGGTGCGCTCGCTGCGCGAAACCGGCGTCACCATCATCCTCACCACGCACTACATCGACGAGGCCGAGGAAATGGCCGACCGCATCGGCGTCATCAGCAAGGGCGAGATCATCCTGGTGGAAGACAAGGTGGAGCTGATGCGCAAGCTGGGCAAGAAGCAGCTGACGCTGCAGCTCGCGCACCCGCTGGAGCAGCTGCCCGCCACGTTGTCGGCGCTTCCGCTGGAACTGGCTTCGGGCGGCAACGAGCTGACGTACACCTACGACGCCCGCAACGAACACTCCGGCATCGCGGCCCTGCTGCAAGACCTGGACGCGGCCGGCATCGCCTTCAAGGATTTGAAGACGAGCCAGAGTTCGCTGGAAGACATCTTCGTCAGCCTGGTGAGGGAAAAAGAACAATGAAAGCCTGCGAATGAACCTGCACGCGATTCGCGCCATCTACCGTTTCGAGATGGCGCGCACCTTCCGCACCATCATCCAGAGCATCGTCTCGCCGGTGGTATCCACCTCGCTGTATTTCGTGGTGTTCGGCTCGGCGATCGGATCGCGCATCCCCGAGGTCGGCGGCGTGAGCTACGGCGCCTTCATCGTGCCGGGGCTGGTGATGCTCTCGCTGCTCACGCAGAGCATCTCCAACGCTTCGTTCGGCATCTACTTTCCCAAGTTCACCGGCACCATCTACGAGTTGCTTTCGGCCCCGGTGTCGACGCTGGAGATCGTCATCAGCTACGTCGGCGCCGCGGCCACCAAGTCGATCGCGCTCGGCCTGATCATCCTGGCGACGGCGGCATTGTTCGTGCCGCTGAAGATCATGCATCCCGGCTTCATGCTGCTGTTCCTGGTGCTCACGGCCGTGACGTTCAGCCTGCTGGGCTTCATCATCGGCATCTGGGCCGACGGCTTCGAGAAACTGCAGTTCATCCCCACGCTGATCATCACGCCGCTCACGTTCCTGGGCGGCAGTTTCTACTCGATCGACATGCTGCCGCCCTTCTGGCAGAAGGTCACCCTGTTCAATCCCGTGGTGTATCTGATCAGCGGCTTCCGCTGGAGCTTCTACGGCGTGTCCGACGTCAGCGTGGGCATCAGCCTGGCCATGACGCTGCTCTTCATGGCGATCTGCCTGGGCGGCGTCGCATGGATCTTCAAGACGGGCTATCGCCTGAAGTCGTGAGCAGTTTTTCGATCAGACCGCTAGCGACAGCAGGGCGGACGGCGTGGCCGGGTCGTCCGAGTCGGTGACCATCAGCAACCGGCCGTCTTCAGCCAGGGTGATGCCCTCGATCTTGGGCGCACCGGCGACGTATTCGAGCCGCTGCAAAGTGCCCCCCTCGGTCACCCAACCGATGGCGGACGCGCCGCAAGCGCCGTCGTTGTAGCTGTCACCGGTGTCTTCCGCCACCGCGCTGAAGAGCCAGCCTCCACCGGGCAGCGCCGCGCCATCGGTGAATCCCAGCGGAACGCCGCCCGCGTCGCCCAAAGAAAATTCCTGGATGTTCTGCGGTATCGGTGCGTCGGCACCACCCGCCATCCACGCCCGCAATTGCGCCAGCGGATAGTCGATGCAGGCGTTGCGCGCGTCGCCCTTGTTGCCGCGTTGGAGCAGCCGCAGGCGCTGCCCCGCCACGAACGCGCCTTCGATGTTCAGGTCGGGAAACTGTTCGCGCAACGGCTGGTACATCGCGGCGAGGTCGTAGGTCACAGGCGCGGCGCAAGGGAGTCCGCCGCCATCCAGCACCACCTGCAGGGCTTGCTGCCGGTTGGGCCGCGAACCCGAACCGAGCGCAAGCAAGGCGCCGTGCGCCATGCCGGGTTCTGCCGGCAGCAGCGCCAACGCTTCGAGATCGGGTTTTTGCTTCTTGCGTTTGCCTTTGTCGGCAGGCAGGTCGCCGGCGAGCAGGCGATGCAGTTGCACCACGCCCGCGCCGTCGGCCGCAAGGGTGCCGAGGTGATGCTCGTCATCGGCCACCAGGTAGAGCCGCCCGTCGACGCGCACCAAACCGCTCGCCGCACTCAGGTGCGCCTGGCCGCGCGGATGCGCGCCGGGCTCGACCAGGAGGTTGCACAAGAGGATGGGTTGCAGCATCGCGTGAACTTGAGGCCTAAACGCCCATCCGCAGCCGCCGCGCCGACTCCTCGGCGCGCGCGTCGTCGATCTCGCGCAGCACGCCGCCCAGGTCGACTGTGCCCGCCTCACGGTGGAACACGCCTTTCAACGGCACTTCAGGCGAAAGCAGGCCGCGCTGGTACAGATCCCAGATTTCGGGGCCGAAGTCCGTGTGCAGCAATTCCGGTGCGAAGCCGCCGAAGAAGCCGCGCAGGTTGGCAACGTCCCGCAGCAGCACGCGCTGCGCATGGTTGTTGCCCGCCGCGTCGATGGCCTGCGGCAAGTCGATGATCACGGGGCCTTCTTCGCCCAGCAGCACGTTGAATTCCGACAGGTCGCCATGCACGACCCCCGCGCACAGCATGCGAACGACCTGAAGCAGCAGCATGGCGTGATGCGCCCGGGCTTCGTCGGCCGTGAGCGCGACGTCGTTGATGCGCGGCGCCGCGTCGCCCTCGGCATCCGTGACCAGTTCCATCAGCAACACGCCGTCGTGGAAGTTGTACGGCGTGGGCACCCGCACGCCCGCGGCCGCCAGCCGGTACAGCGCGTCGACCTCCGCACTTTGCCAGGCCGCCTCTTGCGCCTGGCGACCGAACTTCGTGCCCTTGGCCATGGCGCGCGCCTGGCGCGAGTTCTTGACTTTGCGGTTCTCGGTGTAGTCGACAGCCTGCCGGAAGCTGCGCTGCGTTGCCTCCTTGTAGACCTTGGCGCAGCGCGTGTGTTCGCCGCACCGGACGACATAGGCCATCGCCTCCTTGCCGCTCATGAGCTGGCGAACGACCGTGTCGACGAGGCCCTCGTCCACGAGGGACTGCAGGCGGGGCGGGGTTTTCATGGGCCGATTGTGAGGCACAGGTAGGACAAGGCACCTGTACGGATCAGGTGATCTGATGTCACGATGCGGCGGTGCTGCAACGCATGCTGGGACATTGCCCCAAACTCAGGAAGCCCTCCATGAACAAACACCAGGTTAACGGCGTCGCCAAAGGCGCCCTTGGCAAGTTCCAGACCCACGTCGGCAAGACCACCGGCAATGGCGCGCAGGTTGCCAGGGGAACCATGAAGCAAGCCGAGGGCCGGCTGCAGAAGGCCTATGGCGACCTCAAGGCGGCGCTGAAGAATTCCCGGCACACCTGAGAGCGGCGCAGGTTCCGTAGGGCCGCGGCTGCCGGCCGCCGGCGCCCGGCACAATCCAGCCATGGCTATCCAATGGTTCCCCGGGCACATGAATCTCACGCGCAAGGCGATCGCCGAGCGCATCAAGGACATCGACGTCGTGATCGAGGTGCTGGACGCGCGCCTGCCCGGCTCCAGCGCCAACCCGCTGCTGGCCGAGATGACGGGGCACAAGCCCACGCTGAAGATCCTCAACAAGCAGGACATGGCCGACGCGCCGCGCACCGCGCAGTGGCTGGCGCACTACAACGCGATCGAAGGCACGCGCGCCATCGCGCTGCAGGCGAGCAACGCCGCGGCCGTGCAGCCACTGGCCGCAGCCTGCCACGTTTTGGCACCCGGGCGCGGCGGCATGGCCAAGCCGATGCGCGTGTTGATCTGCGGCGTGCCCAACGTCGGCAAGTCGACGCTGATCAACGCGCTCTCCAACAAGCGCCAGGCCAAGACCGGCGACGAGGCCGGCATCACCAAGCTGGAACAGCGCATCACGCTGGCCGACGACTTCTACCTGTGGGACACGCCCGGCCTGCTGTGGCCGCGCATCATCGTGGCCAAGAGCGGCTACAACCTGGCCGCCAGCGGCGCCATCGGCCGCAACGCCTACGACGAAGAGCTGGTGGCGCTGGAACTGCTGGACTACCTGCGCCGCGACTACCCGCAATTGCTGGAGGCGCGGTACAAGCTCGCCGGCGTGGCCGCGATGAAAGACGAGGAAGTGCTGGAGGCCGTGGGCCGCCAGCGCGGCGCTTTGCTGGGCAAGGGCCGCATCAACACCCAGAAAGCCGCGGAGATCGTCATCACCGAATTCCGGTCGGCGACGCTGGGGCGGATCACGCTGGAGACGCCTGAAGAATTCGCGCAATGGCTGGCAGCGGGACAGCAGCTGGATGCCGAGCGGTTGGCGAAGAAGGAAGCCCGGTCCGGCAAGGGCAGGAAAGCGTCCTGACGCGCCCAAGCCACGCACATAACAACTTGGTACGGCCGGTTACCCGACTCATCAGATAATTGCGGTTATGACGCCTCCGCCCGATAGCCCCCTGACCGTGAAGTCGACCTCGGCCTTCAACGGCGAGTCGACCACGCAGTTCAAGATCAAGATGAATCGGGCGCCCGACTGGTTCTGCTCGTTTCTCGCCGGCAATTCGCGTGAAAAGCGCCGGCTCGGCGACGAGCTGGCCACCATCAAAGGCGCCTGGCCGCTGCTGATGAAGCAGCGCAACGGCGGCAAGTGGACGCCCGAAGACAAGCAGCGGCTGCGCGTCACGCTGCGCTCGCTGTCGACCGTCAGCCCCTACCTGTTCATCTGGGCCATTCCCGGGTCGGTCATCCTGCTGCCGTTCCTGGCGTGGTATCTGGACAAGCGGCGCCAGCGGGCCGAAAAGAAGGCGCTGCAGCGCTGAGCAGCCCGCGCTGCGGCGCGGCGCCCCACACCTCATGCATTGCGACGGCCAGGGCCGCAGCCAACGCCTGCACGTCGTCGTGAGCTGCGGGGTGCAGCGCCTCCATCACGATCAACACCCGCGCGGTTTCATCGCGCACGGCCGACAGGCCGCTTTGGCGGTGCGTCCAGCGCCTTGCATGCGACTGGTTCTGCGCATCGACGAAGGTCACTTCGCCCGGCTCCGGATGTTCGATTTCATTGGAGAAACTCAGGTAGTTCTCCGTGCCCGCGGCGGGCCGCACCTGCAACGGCCATGCGACCTTGTCCGCGTCCAGCGCCGCGACGGGGATCGCGAAGGCCAGCGACGCGGCGTTGCACAGGTCCACCAGCGGATGCAGCGGCGGCAGCGCGCCTTCCTTCCTGAAGCGGCGCAATAGTGACTCAGATGCGCAGCGGTACTGCGTGGGCTTGAGCCCCATGCGCGAGAAGGCTGCACGCCAGGCCTTGATCTCCGGCAGCTCGCTTTCCGAGCCGGCGGCGTCGAGGCGCGACTTGGCGGTGGCGTTGAATCGCCCGACCTGGGCGTCGACCGACACGTTGCGGTGGATGCCCTCCGCGTACAGCGTGGCGGCGGCGAGTTCGGGGAAGCGGGTCCAGATGTCGGGGTGGTGGCTGAATTGCATGGGCGGAGTTTGGCGTGGCTTCGCCGGACTTGTCTTGAACGCAATTGCGCGGGCGACTATCTCAATGCGCTTCCCGCCAAGCCCCCGGCGTGAACCCATACCGCCGCACGAACACGCGCGTCATGTGGCTCTGGTCCGCGAAACCGGACGACGCAGCCGCCTCTGACAGGCCCAGACCGTTGCGGATCAGGCCCCGCGCCCGGTCGGCTCGCCGCTGCAGGAGCCAGTCGTGCGGCGTGGTGCCATACGCCTTCTTGAACCGCCGCAACAGCTGGAACTTGCCGATGCCCGCCAGGGCAGCCAGCTCGGTCAGCGTCGGGGCTTGCAGCGGCGCATCGGCGAGTCTCTCGCACACCATCGATAGATCGGCATCGCTGCGCGCAGTCGGGTGCACCGCCGACGTGGAGTGATCGCGCAGCATCAGGCCGAAAGCCTCGGCGAGCGATTCTTCGCAAGCCAGGGCATCGGCCGCTGTGGCCTTCCGGCCCGCGGCTGTCCACGCTTCCATTCGCGCGAGCAGTCGCTGCAGCGCGTTGCGTAGCCCCTCATCGGTGAAGGCGGGCAGGGTGAACATCGCGTTGGCGTCTGCGCCGCCAACAAGCTCCGGCAGCGCGTCTGGTTCCACGTACACCGTGCGCCAACGCCGTGAGGGCCCGTGCAACGGACGACCGTCGTGCACCTCGCCCGGGTTTGCGCAGACGATGTCGCCCGCATAGGCGTCCACCGTCCCGCTGCCGCTGATCGAGCGATGCGCGCCACCGTCCATCACGCCCAGGCTGTACGTGGCGTGCCAGTGCCGGCCGTAGTGCCGGGCGCTGTCGATCTCAGTCGCGTGGACGCCGGGCCAGGGGGACGCCAAGACGCGGCAATGGTGGGCGGGTGCGGACATGCGGCAAGCGTACCGCAGCATGAGGTCTTCTTTCCGGAGATTCAGGCCTCTCCCGCGGGCGTAATCTCCACAGAGTCCGCCGAAGCCTTCATCGGCCCGTGATAAACCGCCTCGATGTTGTTGCCGTCCGGGTCGAACACGAAGGCGCCGTAATAGCCGGGGTGATAGGGCCGTTCGCCCGGCCCGCCGTTGTCCTTGCCGCCCGCCACCAGCGCGGCCTTGTAGAAGGCCTGCACCTGTTCCTGGTTCTTGGCCTGGAAGGCCAGGTGGACGTGCGAAACCGGGCCGCCTGCATCGGCCGCGTCGATCCACAGCTCATCGGCCTGGAAGTGCGTCTCGTCTTCGTGGATGGTGTCGCCGCGGCCGACGGCCTGCAGCGCGGCGCGGTAGAAGCGCTTGGCGGCGTCGAGGTCGCGCGTGCGAAGGTGGATATGGTCGACCAAGCGGCCGCGGTGGATCTTCATGAGCTTGTCTCCTTGCAAGGCGAGAAGACTCAGGGTAGCGTCAAACGCGGCGGCGGTGGGCTCACTGTGACAAAGGCAAAATACGCCCCATGACCGAAGCCACCAC
>NZ_RKMB01000051.1 GCF_003797765.1 Ramlibacter sp. WS9
TTTCCTGGCATTGGGCCACGCCGCAGGAGACGGCGATGACCTCGGTGACGACGCCTTTTTCTCTGAGGCGCACCGCCTCTTCGACGGCGATTTCGTCAAAGGGGTTCATGCTCATCTTGACGTTGGCGATGTCGACGCCCGTGTTGTCCGACTTGACTCGGACTTTCACGTTGAAGTCGACCACCCGCTTGACGGGGACAAGGACCTTCATGCTCATGGCTCCTAAGAGTTTTGGAATTGACGTTTACGTAAACTGGAATTCTATGGCGCGCTGCACAACGGCATTTTCGTTTGGGCGACAAAAGGGAGGTTGACACCAAAAAAGAACGACCGTTCGTTTTTTTGATTATAGGTCCGAGCATCGGGCTGTTTAGTATTCGGCGTCAAAAGTTGTCAGCGCCACGACAATTCACCGACCACTTGGTCGGTGAATTCGGGTAAGTCTGGACCAGGAGCCGTACTGGGCAGGCTTACAGTCGAGCGCAACCCCCTTTCAAGGAGCTTCCTGCATGAAACGTCACGTCTTTTCCCTGGCTGCCGTCGCCGCGTTGGCCGCCGGCCCGGTCGCCGCCCAGACCGTGCTCACGGTGTCCAGCTGGCTGCCGCCCACGCACTCGCTGAGCATGGCCCAGAAGGAATGGTGCGACCTGCTCGAGAAGAACACGTCCGGCAAGATGAAGTGCAACATCCTGCCGCGCGGCGTCGCCGCGCCCCCCGGCACCCTGGACGCGGTCAAGAACGGCCTGGCCGACGTTTCATACACCGTGCACGGCTACACGCCGGGCCGGTTTGTGCTGACCCAGATGGCCGAGTTCGGCTTCCTGGGCGACTCCGCCGAGCCCCTGTCCGTGGCCTTCAACAAGGTCGCGATGAAGTACCCGGCGTTCGGCCAGGAGCACCAGGGCGTGCACGTGCTGACGTACTTCACGCACGGCCCCGGCATCGTGTTCAACACCAAGCGGGCGATCACCAAGGTCGAAGACCTGTCGGGCCTGAAGTTCCGCGTCGGCGGCGGCATGGTCAACGAGATTTCCAAGACGCTGGGTATGAACGTCACGCTCAAGCCCGCCCCCGAGTCGTACGAGCTGCTGTCCGGCGGCGTCATGGACGGCACGCTGTTCCCGGCGGAGTCGACCGAATCGTTCCGCATCGACAAGATCGTCAAGCACGCCACGACCTTCCCCGGTGGCCTCTACAACACCAGCTTCGTCTTCCTGATGAACCAGGCCCGGTACGACAAGCTCAGCGCCGACGAGAAGAAGGCGGTGGACGCCATCACGGGCGAAACCGCCGCGCGCATCTTCGGCCGGGGCTGGGACAAGGTCGATCGCCGCGCCTTCGCGCTGATGCAGGCCAACAACGTGCAGGTGGTGAAGGCCGACGCCAAGTTCGTCGCCGACGTCAAGGCCAAGACCTCGGCACTGGAAGCCAAATGGGTGAAAGACGCCGAGGCCAAGGGCCTGAAGGACGCGGCCAAGGTGCTGGCCGAGTTCCGGTCGGAGATCGCCAAGGCTTCGAAGTAAGCCGTTGAAAAAGCTGCTCGAACTCCTTTGCGGCCTGCTGTCCGGGGGCGCCCTCTTCGCCATCATGGTCCTCACGTTCTTCGACGTGCTGGGCCGGAAGTTCGCCGACAACTCCATCCCCGGCTCGCTGGAGATCACCGAGCTGCTGATGGTGGTGGTGATTTTCGGCGCGCTGCCGCTGGTCTCCGAGCGCGGCGAGCACGTCGAATTCGATTCGCTGGACCCTTACCTGCCGCTTTGGCTGCGCAAGCTCCAGGCCCTCCTGGTGCACCTGCTGTGCGCCGCCGTGCTGCTCGCCTTGGGCTGGCTGATGTGGCGCAGCGGCAACCAGTTCCTGGAGTCGGGCGAGACCACGGCGCAGCTGAAGATCCTTAAAGCTCCGTTCCTGTACGGCATGGGCGTGCTGTGCGCGGTGACGGGTGTGATCCACCTGTTCCTCATCGCGCAGCCGCCGGTCGAACGGGTCGAGGGCGAAGGAGTGGCGCTGTGATAGAGGCACTCATCGGTTTCGCCTGCATCTTCGGGCTCGCCCTGCTGCGCGTTCCGCTGGCCTTCGCCATGGGCCTGGTGGGCTTCGGCGGCATCGCGCTCACACGCGGCTTCGACCCCGCGCTGGCCAGCACCGCGCAGGTGGTCTATGAAACCGGCTTCGCCTACACGCTGTCGGTGATCCCGCTGTTCATCCTGATGGGCAACTTCGTGGCGCGCGCGGGCCTGGCGCACGAGCTGTTCCAGGCGGCCTACGCCTTCGTCGGCCACTTCCGGGGCGGCCTGGCGCACGCCACCGTCGCGGCCTGCGCCGGCTTCGG
Source organism: Ramlibacter sp. WS9 (assembly GCF_003797765.1). Taxonomy (GTDB): domain Bacteria; phylum Pseudomonadota; class Gammaproteobacteria; order Burkholderiales; family Burkholderiaceae_C; genus Ramlibacter. Next base: position 2,333 of record NZ_RKMB01000051.1, read on the forward strand.
TGCGATCTGCGGCTCGTCCATCGCAACGGCGGCCACCATGAGCAAGGTCGCGTATCCCTCGATGCGCAAGCTTGGCTACAGCGCATCGCTTTCCACCGGCGTGATGGCGGCCGGCGGCACGCTGGGCATCATGATCCCGCCGTCGACCATCATGGTGATCTACGGGATCATCACCGAGACCAATATCGGCAAGCTGTTCGCGGCGGGCGTCATTCCCGGCATTCTCACGGCGCTGGGCCTGATGGCCGGCATCGCCATCATCACCGCACGCGACCCGGAACATGCGCCGCCCGGCGAGCGCACTTCGTGGCCCGACCGCTGGAAAGCGCTGCGCGGCATCTGGGGCGTGGTGGTGCTGGTGATCGTGGTGCTGGGCGGCATCTACGGCGGCTTCTTCACGGCGACCGAGGGTGCGGGCTTCGGCGCGGCGGGCGCCTTCCTGTTCGCCCTGGCGCGCCGGCGCCTGACTTGGGCCGTGCTGTACCAGGTGCTGGTCGAGTCCGCGCGTACGACGGCCATGCTGTTCACGCTGCTGATCGCGGCCACCATCTTCGCCAACTTCGTCAACTTCACGACGATGCCGGGCGACCTGAAGGAGTGGATCACGCACCTGGGGCTGTCACCCACCATGATCATCGCCGCGATGATGCTCATCTACGTGGTGCTGGGCACGGTGATGGAGGAGCTGACCATGGTGCTGCTCACCATTCCGCTCTTCTTCCCCATCGTCACGTCGCTGGGGTTCGACCCGGTGTGGTTCGGTGTGCTGATCGTGATGATCGTGCAGATCGGCCTGATCTCCCCGCCGGTGGGCATGAACCTGTTCGTGCTCAATGCACTGTTACCGGGCGTGGGCCTTGCCGCGATCTTCCGCGGCTGCTGGCCGTTCGTCCTCGTGCTGGTGATCATGCTGGCCCTGCTGATCGCCTTTCCGCAGATCAGCCTGTGGCTGCCGTCGTTGATGAAATGACAACACGCAACGGCTAAGTGCGCTGGCGCACCGAGCTAGCTCTGCGATTCGTGTACCGTCACCGAAGACTGCTGCAACGCCGCGTGCCTGTGCCCGGGGCCGCTTGCCCGCGGTGACCGTGTCAGGGAAAGTGCTTATGCCCCATACCATCTTCGGTACTGGTGCGAGCGAAATGCAGGCGAGCCCCGGCGGCGCCATCGAATTTCGGCGCCAGGAAACCCTGCTCAAGACCGGCGCGTTGCAGGACGCGATCTTCAACAGCGCCAACTTCTCGAGCATCGCCACCGACGAAAAAGGCGTGATCCAGATTTTCAACGTCGGCGCCGAGCGCATGCTGGGCTATGCCGCCGCCGATGTGCTCAACCGGATCACCCCGGCCGACATCTCCGATCCGCAGGAGCTGATCAGGCGCGCCAAGGCGCTGAGCGTCGAACTGGGCACCCCGATCACGCCGGGCTTCGAGGCTTTGGTGTTCAAAGCGTCACGCGGGATCGAGGACATCTACGAGCTGACCTACATCCGCAAGGACGGGAGCCGCTTTCCGGCGACGGTCTCGGTCACTGCCCTGCGTGACGCGCAGGACGCGATCATCGGCTATCTGCTCATCGGCACCGAGCTCAAGGCGGGAGCGTTGCAGAGCGCGATTTTCAACAGCGCCAACTTCTCCAGCATCGCCACCGACGCCAAAGGCGTCATCCAGATTTTCAACGTGGGCGCCGAGCGGATGCTGGGCTACACGGCCGCTGAGGTCATGAACAAGATCACGCCCGCGGACATCTCCGACCCGCAGGAAGTGATCGCGCGGGCCGAGGCATTGAGCCTGGAGCTGGCGACGCCCATCACCCCGGGCTTCGAGGCCCTGGTGTTCAAGGCCTCGCGGGGCATCGAGGACATCTACGAGCTGACCTACATCCGCAAGGACGGCAGCCGCTTTCCCGCGATGGTCTCGGTCACGGCCCTGCGTGACGCGCAGGAAGACATCATCGGCTACCTGCTGATCGGCACCGACAACACCGCCCGCAAGCAGATCGAGGCGGCCCAGGCCATGCTCGACCAGCGCCTGCGCGACCAGCAGTTCTATACCCGATCGCTGATCGAATCGAACATCGACGCGCTGATGACGACCGACCCGCAGGGCATCATCTCGGACGTCAACCAGCAGATGATGTCGCTCACGGGCCGCACGCGGGACGAGCTGATCGGCGCGCCCTGCAAGAACTTCTTCACCGACCCGGTCCGCGCCGACGCCGCGATCAAGCGCGTGCTCACCGAGAACAGGGTGAACAACTACGAGCTCACGGTGCGCGCCCTGAACGGCGACGAGACGGTGGTGTCGTACAACGCCGCGACCTTCTACGACCGCGACCGCAAGCTGCAGGGCGTGTTCGCCGCCGCGCGCGACATCACCGAGCGCAAGCAGACCGACCGCATCCTGCAGGAAAAGAACATCGAGCTGGAACATGCGACGCGCATGAAGTCCGAGTTCCTGGCCACCATGTCGCACGAGCTGCGCACGCCGCTGAACGCGATCATCGGCTTCTCGGAGGCGCTCAAGGACGGCTTGATGGGAAAGATGGACGACAGCCAGCAGGAATGCATCGTCGACATCTTCGGCAGCGGGCAGCACCTGCTGTCGCTGATCAATGACATCCTGGACCTGTCGAAGGTCGAGGCCGGCATGATGGCGCTCGAACTCGAGGCCGTCGGCCTGGACGCCCTGCTGGCCAACAGCCTGACCATCGTCCGGGAAAAGGCGGCGGCCCAGCGCATCTCGCTCGAACTCGAAACCGATGCGAACCTGGGCACGCCCCAGCTGGACACGCGCAAGACCAAGCAGATCGCCTACAACCTGCTCTCGAATGCCGTGAAGTTCAGCGCCAACGGCGCCCGCGTGGTGATGCGCGCCAAACGCGTTCCGCGCAGCGCCGTCGGCACCATGGGCGGTCCCTGGCCCGTGCACGGCTTCCCGCTGGCGGACAGCACTTACACCGAGTTCCTGGAGCTGTCGGTCACCGACAGCGGCATCGGGATTTCCAGAGACAACATGGGCAAGCTGTTCCACGCCTTCAGCCAGATCGACAGCAGCCTGGCCCGCAAGTTCGAAGGCACCGGCCTGGGCCTCGCGATGGTCAAGCAGTTGGCCGAGCTGCACGGTGGCACGGTGGCCGTGGCCAGCGCGGAAGGCGAAGGCGCGTGCTTCGCGGTATGGCTGCCGCTGCGCGCGCCGGCCGACGAGCCGTGCGAGGCACCCGTCCGCCATACCGGCCCCATCCTGGACGGGACAACGCAGCACATTGCACTGGTAGTCGAAGATGACGAACGGGCTTCCGACCTGATTCGCCTGCTACTCGAAGCCGAGGGGTTCACGGTCTTGTGCGCGGCCAGCGCCGAGGCGGCCCTGCTGGTGGCGCCGCAGCAGGCTCTCAGCCTGATCACGCTGGACGTCCGCCTGCCCGGCATGGATGGCTGGGAATTCCTCCAGCGCATTCGAGAGAATCCTGAATTGGCGCATGTACCGGTTGTGGTCATCGCCGGCGCGGCGGACTCCAGCCTGGCGCTGGCCCATGGCGCCACGGCGACGCTGCAAAAGCCCATCAGCCGTGCCCAGCTCAAAGCGTCGCTGGTCAGCCTGGGCCTGCAGCCGGCCATGGAACGCGTCCACACGATCCTGGTAGTGGACGACGACCCCAAGGCCGTGGAAGTGATTGCCGCGTTCCTGCCCGCCCCGGCCTATGCGGTGGTTCGCGCCTATGGCGGCAGCGAAGCGCTTTCCCTGGCGCGGCGCCTCCGGCCGGACCTGATCCTGCTCGACCTGATGATGCCCGAGGTCAGCGGTTTCGACGTCATCGACGCACTGCGGCGCGATACCGACACCGCCCGCATTCCGGTTCTGGTGGTGACGGCCAAACAGATCACGGCGCAGGACCGGGCCGTGCTCGGAGCCAATCCCGGCAACGCGATTCACGTCATCGAGAAGACGCAGTTCAACAGCGCCGGTTTCCTGGCCGAGGTCAGGCGAGCGCTACACACCAGCGAGGATACCCATGGCACAGATATTGATCATTGAGGACAACGCGGCGAACATGAAACTGGCAGTCCTGCTGCTGGAGAACGCCGGCCATACGTCGCTATGCGCCGCCGACGCCGAGACCGGCCTGACCATGGCGCGAGCCAGCCGGCCCGACCTGATCCTAATGGACATCCAGCTGCCGGGCATGGACGGCCTGGCCGCCACCATGCTGCTCAAGAAAGACCCGGCCACGGCGAGCATCCCGGTGCTCGCGCTCACGGCGATGGCGATGAAGGAAGACCGCGAAAAGACCCGCCTGGCCGGATGCGACGCCTACATCGCCAAGCCGCTGCGCTACCTGGAGCTGTATGAAAAGATCAACACGCTGCTGGCGCAGGCGGCGGCAAGAGCCGGCAGCGAAGCCGGTGGGCTGCAGCCTTCCCCATGACGCCGCTCGCCCCCAGCATCCTGATCGTCGATGACGAGGCGCAGAACCGCAGGCTGCTCGAAACGCTGCTGCGGCCCGAAGGCTATCGCATGCAAAGCGCCGCCAACGGCGAAGAGGCGCTGATGGCGATCGCGCAGCAATTGCCGGACCTGATCCTGCTGGACATCATGATGCCGGGGATCGACGGCTACCAGCTGGCCGGCATCCTCAAGGCCGCGCCGGCCACCTCGCGCATCCCGATCATCGTGATCACGGCCCTGGTCGACCGCGAGGCCCGCCTGGCGGCGCTCAAGGCGGGGGCGGAAGAGTTCCTGACCAAGCCGGTGGACCGGGCCGAGCTGTGGCTGAGGGTGCGGAACCTGCTGCGGCTCAAGGCCTACGGGGACCTGCAGGATCACAGCACCCAGCTCGAGCAGCAGGTGCAGGCGCGCACCGAGGAGATCATGAGCCTCAACGCCGGCCTCGAAGAACGCGTGCGGCAGCGCACGGCGCAGCTGCACGGCGTCAACCAGGAACTGGAGGCCTTTTCGTATTCGCTGTCGCACGACCTGCGCACGCCGCTCAGCGCCATCGACGGCTTCAGCGACCTGCTGGGCTCGGAGATCGGCGCCGGCGCGGCCACCGACCGCGGCAAGCACTACCTGGCCCGCATCCGCGCCGGCGTCGCCTACATGAGCCAACTGATCGACGCCATGCTGCTGCTGGCGCATGTGTCGCGAACCCCTCCCCGCTGGGTGCCCGTGAACCTCAGCACCATCGCGCAGCGGGTGCTGGAGGGCTGCCTGGAACGCCAACCCGATCGCGTGGTGCATTGGGACATCGAACCCGATCTCGTGGCGCGGGGCGACCCGCAGCTGCTGCAGCAGGTACTGGAGAACCTGCTGGGCAATGCATGGAAATTCTGCGGCCACCAGGCGCAGACCCGGATTTCATTCAGCTGCGGATCGGACGCGGACGGGCGCGACGTGTACGCCGTGCACGACAACGGCGCCGGCTTCGACATGGCCTACTCGAACAAACTGTTCGGCACCTTTCAGCGGCTGCACGGCGCGTCGGAATTTCCCGGCACCGGCATCGGCCTGGCCACCGTGCACAGGATCATCAGCCGTCACGGCGGCAAGGTCTGGGCCGATTCCGTGGAGGGCCAGGGCGCGAACTTCTATTTCACGCTGGGGCTCGAAGCGGACGCGGCGATATAAGGAGCCTGCGCCGCCCCGGGGCCCTCCAGGCGCACCACCCGATGCGGGTACGGGATCTCGATCCCGGCTTCGCGCAGCCCCTTCAAGATGCGCAGATTGACGTCGGACTTGACGTTCATCTGCCCGTTGCCCGGGTCGGAAATCCAGAACTGCAGCGTGAACTCCAGGCCGTCGGCGCCGAATTTCACCAGCCGCGCTGCCGCTTCCGGGTCGGCGATCACGCGCTCGGTGCCCGTTGCCGCGTCCAGCAGGATTTTCTGCACCACATCCACGTCGCTGTCGTAGCCCACCGTCACGTCCGTCGACAGCAAGATGCGCGGATCGGCCAGCGAGAGATTCTCGATCCGCTCGGTGATCAGCTTCTCGTTGGGCACGATGGACTCGCGGCCCGTGAGCGAGCGGATCAGCGTATAGCGCGTCTTGATGTCGGCCACCACGCCCTCGAAGTTGTCGACCCGCACCGTGTCGCCGATGCGCAGGCTGCGCTCGAACAGGATGACGAAGCCGCTGACGTAGTTGGCCGCCAGCTTCTGCAAGCCGAACCCCAGGCCCACGCCCAGTGCGCCGCCCAGCACCGACAACGCCGTGAGGTCCACGCCCACGGCCGACAGCGCGAACAGGATGCCCATCAACGTCAGCACCGCGCGGATCGCGTTCGCAGCCACCTTTCGCAGCGACAAATCGTCGACTGCGTCGCGTAGCACCTTGCGCTCCAGCGCCGCGGAAATCCACAGCGCGAGCACCAGGACGGCGCCCGAAGACAGCACGCCCTGCACCACAGCCAGCAGGCTGACCCGCGACTTCCCGAAGGCGAAAGTGATGGAGTCCATCTCCGCCATCACGACCGGCAACAGGCCCACGATCCACAGCACCGCGGCGATCCAGGCCATCCACGAAAACAGCCGCTCGATCAGCCGCGCGAGCGCCGATTTGGGAAACACCACGGTGAAAACGCGCGCGAGAAAGCGGATGCCGGCCAGCGACACCAGAATCGGCAGCGCCAACTTGAGCACCACCACTTTCTGAGATGGCGCGATGGCCAGCGTCGCGCTGTAGGTGAACACCAGCGCCAGCAACGGGAACAGCAGGCCGTCGATCACGGCCCGTCCGAACCACACGGATTCGGGCGGCTGGCGCCGGCCTATCAGCCAACAGATGCCGAAGGCGGCCACCAGGCAGCCCAGCAGCACGCCGAGCTCCAACGGCGCGCCCGGATGGCCCAGCTCGCGGACCAACTTGTCGATTTCAGTCAAAGCTCCCCCCGAAGCGCCTACGGCGCCTCCCCCTCAAGGGGGCGCCGCCAGCGGCCCGGCAAAGCCGGTTCCGCGGCAGCCCTCGAACTTGCGTCACAGCTTCCAACTCGGTTTTCGCTTTTCGGCGAAGGCGGTGACGCCCTCTTGCGCGCAGCCGTCCATCATGTTCACGGCCATGGTCTGGTTGGCCAGCTGGTAGGCGGCTTCGATGCCCATCTCGCGCTGCCGATAGAACAGTTCCTTGCCCATGGCAATGGCGGCACGCGGCTTTTGCAGGATGCTGGCGACCAGGCTTTCCACTTCGGCGTCGAGCAGCTCCGCTGTCGCGACGCGATTGATCAGGCCGCGCTCCAGCGCCTGCTGCGCACTGATGAAGTCGCCCGTCACCAGCATCTCCATCGCCTGCTTGGGCGCGATGTTGCGGAGCAGCGGCACGCTGGGCGTGGAGCAGAACAAGCCGAAATTCACACCGCTCACGGCGAAACGCGCGTCCTCCGATGCCACCGCCAGATCGCACTGCGCCACCAGCTGGCAGCCCGCCGCCGTCGCGACACCTTGCACGCGAGCGATCACGGGCACCGGCAGCTTGAGGATGGACAGCATCATGCGGCTGCATTGTGCGAACAGCCGCTGGTAGTACTCGAGCGAAGGCGACGCGATCATCTCCTTCAGGTTGTGGCCAGGGCAGAAGGCCTTGCCCGCCGCCCCCAGCACCACGGCACGCGCCGATTCGTCCTGCGCGACGCGGTCGAGCGCTGCTTGCAACGCACTCAGCATTTCCTCGCTCAGCGCGTTGAAGTTGGCGGGTCGGTTCATCGTGAGCGTGACGACGCCACGCGCGTCGCGCTGTTCGATCACTGCGGGTTCGACGAGTGCCATGTCAAATGTCGGCTAGCGCTCGGATGTGCGCCTCGACGCTGCGCGCGAGCGCGCTGAGGTTGTAGCCGCCCTCGAGCGAGGAGACGATGCGCCCCTTCGCGTGCTTGCGGGCGATGTCCTTGACGCGCTGCGTCATCCAGGTGTAGTCGGCCTCGACCAGACCCAGTTGGCCCAGGTCGTCATCGCGATGCGCATCGAAGCCCGCGCTGATGAAAATCATCTCGGGCTGGAAAGCCTCCAGGCGGGGCAGCCACTTGTCTTCGATCATCCGGCGGATGACGTCGCCCTTGGTGTACGCGGGCACCGGCAGGTTGACCATGTTGTCGCCCAACGGATGGTCGCCGGTGCCGGGGTAGAACGGATGCTGGAAGATGCCGACCATCAGCACGCGCGGATCGCCGGCGAGGATGTCTTCGGTACCGTTGCCGTGGTGCACGTCGAAATCAACCACGGCCACGCGCTTCAAGCCATGGCGCTCCAGCGCGTACTTCGCGCCGACAGCCACCTGGTTGAAGATGCAAAACCCCATCGACCTGTCATGGCACGCGTGGTGGCCCGGCGGGCGCACGGCGCAGAACGCGTTTTCCAGTTCGCCGGCCATCACCGCATCGGTCGCGGCCAGCACCGCGCCGCACGCATGGATCGCGGCGCTCCACGAATAGGGGTTCAACGCCGTATCGGGGTCGATCTGGGCGTAGCCCCGGCCGCCCGCGGCAATGTGTTCGGCCAGCTCGAGTTCGAGGCCGCGCACGGCCGCGACGTGCATCTTGCTGTGGGCCAGTTCGATGTCGCCGAGCGACGCCTCGGGAGCCTCGCGGCGGTCGAGTGCGTCACCGACGCCGCTCGCCAACAAACGGTCTTCGATTGCATCGAGCCGTTCGGGGCATTCCGGATGGCCCGGGCCCATTTCGTGTTTGCGGCAATCGGGGTGCGTGAAATACCCGGTTTTATTCATAGCCAACGCTCAGCTGAACCCAATTTCGGATAACGTCGTGCTCATGGAAGCACAACAAAAACTCAAGGCGCTCCTCGATCAGCTTAACACGGTGCTCGTGGGAAAACCGGCCCAGGTGAGGGACTGTGTCGCCTGCCTGCTCGCCGGCGGCCACCTGCTGATCGAGGACGTTCCGGGCGTCGGCAAGACCACGCTGGCCCATGCGCTTTCGCGCGCCTTCGGCCTGCATTTCTCGCGCGTGCAGTTCACCGCCGACCTGATGCCCAGCGATCTTTCGGGCGTGTCGATCTACGAACGCGGCAAGGAGTCTTTCGTCTTCCATCCGGGGCCTGTGTTCGCGCAGGTGCTGCTGGCCGACGAGATCAACCGCGCCAGCCCCAAAACCCAAAGCGCGCTGCTGGAAGCGATGGAGGAAAAACAAGTGACGGTCGAAGGCGAGACGCGCGCCCTGCCCTCGCCCTTTTTCGTCATCGCCACGCAAAACCCGCACGATCAGCTGGGCACCTTCGCCCTGCCGGAGTCGCAGTTGGACCGGTTCCTCATGCGCATTTCCCTGGGCTACCCCGACCGCGCGGCCGAGCGCGAGTTGCTGGCCGGCGCGGACCGGCGCGGGATGGTGGAGTCGATGCGTAACACCCTCACACCGGTCGACCTGCAACTGCTTCAACAAAAAGTGCTGCAAGTGCACGCCGCCGACCCGCTGCTCAATTACGTCCAAGACCTTGTGGCCGCGACCCGCTCGGGTCGCTGGTTCCTGCAAGGCCTGTCGCCGCGCGCGGGCATCGCCGTGGTGCGCGCCGCCAAGGCCCAGGCCCTGCTGAGCGGCCGCGACTACGTGGCGCCGGACGACGTGCAATCGATCTTGCCGCAGACGGTGGCGCACCGCATGGTGCCGGTCGGCGACGCCGGCCGCGGCCCGATCGAACAGGTTCGGGCGATGCTGGAGGCGGTCCCCCTCCCGTGACATGAATGCAGCCGCCCTGAACCCCTTCGCCTTCGTCCGCCACCGCTTCCAGCGCTGGTGGCAGTCCCGCCTGCCCCTGTCGGACACAACGTCGCTGACCCAGCGCAACGTCTACATCCTGCCCACACGCCCGGGCTTCATGCTGGGCTTCACGATGCTGCTGCTGCTCGTCGCGTCGATCAACTACCAGTTGAACCTGGGCTACCTGCTCACGTTCCTGCTGGCCGGCAGCGCGGTGGCCGGCATGCACGTGTGCCACGCCACGTTGCGCGGCCTCACCATGAACCTGCAGGCGCCCGAGGCGCAATTCGCCGGCGCTGCGGCCACGCTCACGGTGACGCTGACGAACGAGCGCCGCGCGACACGCTATGGCATCGGGCTCGCGATTCTCGATTCCACGAACAAGGACCGGTGGGTCTGGACGGACGTGCCGCCCCAGGCCATGGCCACGGTGCACGTGGCTTTCAAGGCGGACAAGCGCGGCCTGCACCGCGTGCCGCCGCTCACGGCCGAAACGCGATTTCCCCTTGGCACCTTCCGAGTCTGGACGGTGTGGCGCCCGGCCGCGCAGGTGCTGGTGTATCCCACACCCGAAGCCTTCCCCCCGCCCTTGCCGCCGGGCGAGCCGCGCGCCGGCGGCGCTACGGCCACACGAACCAACACCACCGGTGAATTCGACGGCGTGCGGGCCTACCGCCGTGGCGATCCGCTCAAGCTGGTCATCTGGAAGAAGGCCGCGAAGGCCGATGAACTGGTCAGCCGCGATACGCAGCAGGCGCAGCGCTACGAGCTCTGGCTCGACCACGCACAGGCGGGGCACCTGGACATCGAACACAAGCTCTCGCGGCTCGCAGCCTGGGTAGTGCAGGCCGACCGCCTGGGCCTGGACTACGGGGTGCGGCTGCCGGGCCAGGAGATCAAGCCGGCCGGCGGCGAAGCGCACAAGCGGCGATGCCTGGAGGCGTTGGCCCTATGCTGAATCGCCTCGACGCCCTGCCGCGCGACGCACGCGACACGCTGTTCCTGCTTCTGGTCATCGGCTGGGTGGTGCTGCCGCAGGTGACCAACCTGCCCTGGTGGTGTTCGGCGCTGGCGGCCGCGGTGCTGGTGTGGCGCGGCTGGCTGGCGGTTGCGGGCAAGCCCCTGCCGAACGGCTGGTGGCTGCTGGGGCTCTTGGCCCTCACGCTGGGTGCGACCTTCATGAGCCACCGCACCCTGCTCGGGCGCGATGCAGGCGTGACGCTGATCGTGGTGCTGCTGGCGCTCAAGACCCTGGAACTGCGCGCCCGGCGCGACGCTTTCGTGGTCTTCTTCCTGGGCTTCTTCACGATGCTCACCAACTTCTTCTTTTCGCAGTCGCTGCTTACCGCTGCCGCCATGCTTGTGGCGTTGCTGGGGCTGCTCACCGCCCTGGTCAACGCGCACATGCCCGTCGGGCGGCCGCCGCTGCGGCAGGCCGCGCGAACGGCCGCCACCATGGCCCTGCTGGGCGCGCCCGTCATGGCCGTGCTGTTCGTGCTGTTCCCGCGCTTCGCGCCGCTGTGGGGCATCCCCAGCGACGCGATGACGGGCCGCAGCGGCCTGTCGACCAGCATGCGGGTCGGCAACATCGCGGCACTGGCGCTGGACGAGACCATCGCCATGCGCTTGCGCTTCGAAGGCCGCCCACCGCCGCAAAGCTCGCTGTACTTCCGAGGCCCGGTGTTGTCCGGCTTCGACGGCCGTGAATGGCGGGTGCTTCAGCCGCGGCTGGACGCCGATACGTGGCCGCTCCGGCCCGGCAATGCACAGCTTGAGGTGTCGGGCGGTCCGGTTCGCTACGAGGCCACGCTGGAGCCCAACAACCGCCCGTGGCTGCTGGTCATGGACGCGACCAACCAGCCCCCACAATCCCCGGGCTTCGCGGCCGTCATGACCAGCGACCTGCAATGGGTACTGAATCGCCCCGTCACGGACTTGCTGCGCTACAAGGTCGAAAGCTATCCCGCCTTTCGCCACGGCCCGCGCACCGTCGCTGCCGTGCTGCCGCAGTACACCCAACTACCGCCGGACTTCAACCCGCGCACGAGAGCCCTTGCAGCGGAAATCCGTGCGCAAGTCGCCTCGAATCCGGCGGCCACGGGCCGGCTCCAGGCCGCATTGGTGCAAGCGGCAATGGAACGGCTGCGCACCGGAGGCTATCGCTACACACTGGAGCCGGGCGTCTACGGCGACCACACCGCCGACGAGTTCTGGTTCGACCGCAAGGAGGGGTTTTGCGAGCACATCGCATCGGCTTTCGTGGTCCTGATGCGCTCGATGGACATCCCCGCGCGGATCGTTACCGGCTACCAGGGCGGCGAGCGCAACAACGTCGATGGCTTCTGGGTGATCCGGCAAAGCGATGCGCACGCCTGGACCGAGGTCTGGCTGGCGGACCAGGGTTGGGTGCGCGTCGACCCCACATCCGCCGTTTCGCCCGGCCGCACAGGTTCGTTCCAGCGCCTCGCGGCGCCGGCCGGCGTACTGGCCACGGCCCTGGGCACGGTCGATCCGAAACTTGCGCTCAACCTGCGCGCCGCATGGGAAGCGTTGAACAACAGCTGGAACCAGTGGGTTTTGAACTACACCCAAAGCAAGCAACTCGACTTGTTGAAAAACCTCGGTTTCGAGACCCCGAGCTGGGAAGACCTGAGCTACGTCTTGATCGCAATCATCGTGTTCGTCGCGCTGTGCGGCGCCGCGTGGACCTTGTGGGAGCGGCGCCAGCACGACCCCTGGCTGCGCTTGTTGGGGCGCGTGCGCAAGCGCCTGGGCGACGCAGGGCTGGAACTGCCGCCCGCCGCGCCACCGCGGCAGATTGCCCAGCTTGTCACAGCGCGTTTCGGCGAAGCGGCCCAGGGGCTGGCAGACTGGCTGCTGAAGCTGGAAATGCAGCGCTATGCCCGGGCCCCGGGCGCCAGCCTCATTGCACTCCAGCGCGAATACAAACAACTCGCCTGGCCTCATTGATGATCCGATCCCTGATAGTTACCGCAGTCTTCCTCAGCCTCGGCGCCGCCGTCCTCTCGCCCGCCGCCGCGCAGTCAACCAAGAGAAACTCCCCGGCCGAGCGCAACAGCGCGCGCGGTGTCCCGTATGCCGGCAACGAAGAGGCCATGCGCTGGGCCGACGAAGTGGCACAGCGCCACGAGCTGGACCGCGACTGGGTGCGCCAGGCGGTCGGCCGCGCCCAGTTTCTGCCCCTCATCAGCCGGCTCGTGCAACCCCCACCGGTGGGCACGCCCAAGAACTGGCGGGTGTACCGGAGCAGATTCATCGACCCCATCCGCATCCGCGCAGGCGTGAAGTTCTGGCAGGAAAACCAGGCGTTGCTCGAACGCGCCGAACAGGAATTCGGCGTTCCGGCCGAGATCATCGTCGGCATCATCGGTGTCGAAACCATCTACGGCCAGCAAATGGGCAACTTCCGCGTCCTCGACGCGCTGGCCACGCTCGCCTTCAACTTCCCGGAAATTCACCCCCGTGCCGCCGAGCGAAGCGAATACTTTCGTGGTGAATTGGAGCAATTCCTGGTGTTGCAGAGCCGCCAGCAGACCGACCCGTTGAAACCCCTGGGCAGTTACGCCGGCGCCGCGGGCATGCCCCAGTTCATGCCGAGCAGCCAGGCCAAATGGGCGGTGGACTTCGACAGGGATGGGCGAATCGATCTGGCGCGCAACACGGCTGACGTGATAGGCTCTGTTGCGAACTATTTCAAAAGCTACGGCTGGCAAAGCGGCATGCCCACCCACTATCCGGTCACCTTCGATGCGGCCACGCTGGACAAGGAAGCGCTGCTGGCCCCTGACATCCTGCCCACCTTCAGCGTGGCCAGCTTCATGGCCAAGGGCGCGGTGCTGGAAGGCATTGCGCTGGAACACAAAGGCCCGCTGGCGCTGGTGGAACTGCAGAACGGCGATGCCCCGCCGCAGTACATCGCCGGCACCGAAAACTTCTACGTCGTCACCCGCTACAACTGGTCCAGCTATTACGCCATGGCCGTCATCGAATTGGGCCGTGAGGTCAAGGAGGCGCTGGCGACGGCGCGGCCATCATGAGCCGCTGGGCCGCTCCCGAGGCGAATAGCACCTCAGCACGAAGTGCGGAGGTTTCCGAATGAGCTCAGGTTTGCCGGGCTGGCTCAACACCTGGCAAGAGCTGGGCATGCAAGCTGCTGACGAAGCCTTGTATGAGCGCCTGATGGTCTGCTGGAGCGAACCACACCGCCGCTATCACACGCTGCACCATCTGCGCGAATGCCTGACCACTTTCGACGAGGTGCGCGAGCAGGCGCAACGCCCCGGCGAGATCGATTTGGCGCTCTGGTTTCACGACGCGTTCTATGACCCGTTGCGCCACGACAACGAAGAGCGCAGCGCGCAATGGGCTCGCGACGCCGTGCTGGAGGCGGGCCTGCCGCAAGACGTGGCCGACCGCGTCTATGCGTTAGTGATGGCGACGCGCCACGAAGGCACCCCCGAAGACCCCGACGCGCGCCTGCTGGTGGATGTAGACCTGGCCAGCCTGGGTGCCGATGCCAAGCGCTTCGACGACGACGACCTGCAGATCCGCGCCGAGTATGCGCACGTGCCCGAGCCGGAATACCGCGTGGGCCGCCGCCGCGTGCTGGGCAACTTCCTGGCGCGGCCCCGGCTCTACTCCACCGACTACTTCCACGACGCGCTGGAAGAACGCGCCCGCGACAACCTGCGCCGCGCCATCGCGCGCCTGGAGAGCTGACTTGTCCCCTCTCCCTCTGGGAGAGGGTTAGGGTGAGGGCTTCTTCGCCAGTGCCTCCTCGATAAAGGCCGCCCAAACATCGTTCGGCTTCCACAACCCATCCATCAGCTCAAAGGCCCGCTCGCGCGGCCACCCCTGCCTCACCATCCGGTACAGCCCGAGGAAGACCGTCACCCGGTAATTCGCCGCGCAATGCATCCACACCTTCTCCTCGGTGCGCGCGTCCATCGCGTCGAAGAACGCCAACAGTTCGCTTTGCTTCGGCGCCACGAATTGCACCGGGATGTGCACGTAGTCCAGGCCGAGCGAGCGCACCGTCCCCGCTTCATCCGCCAGCGAATAGCGCGGGTCGTCGTGCAGCGCGAGGTTGATCACGGTCATGAAGCCGGCTCGCGCCACGTCGGCCAGTTGCGCTTCCGTCGGCTGGCCCGACGTGCCGAGCCTGTCGTCCACGGCCCGGTAGTTGTGAATGGCGGAAAACGCGTCGCTCATGATGCGTTGTCTTCGCTGATGTAGCCGCGCGCCAACGCTTGCCCCTGGTCTTCGAAGATCGCCATCGCCGTCAGCATGCGGCGAAAGCCGAACTTCCGATAGAACGGCTCCTTGCCGGGCACCGCGTAGAGGATGATCTTCTTGTGGCCTTGCGACAGGGCGACGAGCCTGGAAACGATCCGCTTGCCGAGCCCCGTGCCCTGGTGCGACGGCATCACTGCGACGTCGCAGATGTACGAACAGTCGGCGCCATCTGCCAGAGCGCGGCCGGCGCCCACGAGCCGCCCGCCTTCGAAAGCGAACAGGCGAAACCGGCTGTTGGTGAACACCATGCACAGGCCCGCCGCATTCTTGTTGCCCAGTGGCGCCGCGCGGTACAGCGCTTCCAGCGCGTCCCAATCGAAATCGTCGATCGACTCGGACCAGGTGATTCCCTCGCTCATTCAGAAGCCTCCTCTCGTGCCTGCACTTCGAACCCATTGTCCATGTAGGGCCGCCGGCCCGCCAACCACTGCCACAGGCTGGCCGCGGGATACGCGGCGAAGAACAGGATGCCCCATCGCTCGTACTGCCGCACGTGGGCCCGTTCGTGTGTTCGCAGCCGGTCCAGTTCTTTCTCGCTAGTGCCCAACACCATGTGGCCGAACGTGATCGCTGCGAACGGAAGGGCGCGCCGCACGACGGCGGGTGTTTTGTGCGGACTGAACGCGATCTCGATCACGCCGTCCACGACCCGGGCCGTGGCGCCGAACAGAAATGCCGGCGAGGCAAGGCACAAGCCCAGCGCCGTGCAAGGGGAAGCCCAGACGTAGCGGAGTGCGAACGGCATGCGCGCATGATCGGCCGCCGATCGCCGTAACACCATCGCGTGCTTCAGGCTCGCACGCCGCCCGGCTTGGCGAAGTCCACCTCGGCCGCGGTTGCCGTACCGTTCTTGCGGCCGGGGTATTCGAGCCAGGTCATCGCGATGTTCAGTTCGCGCACGACGTTCGCGGCATCGATCGTGGTGCCATCGCCCAGGTCCATCGACTTTGTCGTGTGCGCGTCCTTCACCAGCGTCAGGTCATAGCCGCGTTCCAGCGCGCCGTATGCGGTGGCGCGGATGCACCAGTTGGTCGCGCAGCCCGCCAGCGCAATGTGCGTCGCGCCGAGCTTGGCGAGCTCGCCGTCGAGTTCGGTCTTCTCGAACGACGAATTGAAATTCTTGTGAACCTGCACTTCACCGGGCGCGGGAACCAGCTCGGGCACCCATTGCCACTGCGGGCTGCCATGCACCAGCTCGTCGTCTGAATGCTGCACCCAGATCACCGGCACGCCCTGCGCGCGCGCCCTCTCCACGGCGTGCGCGACGTTCTTCACGACGCGGGGCGCTTCCCACGCACCGCCCGCCACGCCGACTTGCACGTCGACCACCATCAGAACGCCCTTGTTGCCATCTCGCACAGTTGCCATCGCGATGCCTCCGGATAAAACCCGATGATATTGCGCCGCGCACGATCAGGCGCCCGCGCTCGGCAGGAACTTCAGCCCCAGAATGCCGCCCACGATGGCCAGGATGCACACGATCCGTGCTGCCGTGGCGGGCTCCTTGAAGAACACGATGCCAAGCACCGAAGCGCCTACGGCCCCGATGCCCGTCCACACGGCATAGGCCGTACCCACAGGCAGCGACTTCATGGCCAGCCCCAGCAGCCAGAAGCTCAAACCCGCCGCGACGAGCGTGATGCCCGTGAACATGACCTTCGTGAAGCCGTCGGAGGCCTTCATGCTGATGGACCAAATGATTTCCAGCAGCCCGGCAACCACGAGCAGCGACCAGGCCATGGAGGGCGAAGAAAGCGAGGGCATTGACTGTGGCCTTTTGAAAAGTGTGAGACTTTGAAGCTCAGGCAGGACTCTTGGTTGCCAGCCTTGCCAAACAAGCAAGCTGCCACTGGAACTCAGGCTCGAACGACTCGCGATCAGCGACGGCGCCGTAGCCACCCTGGCCGTACACGGTGGCGTACGCGGCATAGTCGGCGGCTTGCAGCGCCTTGCCATTCAGCGCATTCGCGACGGCGTAGCTGCTGGAAACCGCCGAATGACCGCAGCCATCGATGGACTTCGAGCCCTGGTGCCGGTTCGCCAGCCTGGTGGCTTCTTGCGCCGTCAAGTGGAAACGAGCCCGGTCTAGCGAGCCGTTCAGGAAGTCGCCGAGTGCAGTCAGGCATGCGGCGACCGCGGGGTCTTCAAGGAGATGCATCACGCGGCACGCGCAGGCATACCCGAACTGCAGGCGCATCCGTTCGTTCTCGGCGGCGTCCAGGCGAACCTCGCGGGCAAGTCGTTCCAGTGCATCGTTCATGCGGGCCTCATCCAGACGAGACGAGCCTGTCTCAGTGCTGGGTCACCACGATGGGCTCGCCCTGCGTGATGATCATGGTGTGCTCGTACTGCGCCGACAGGTTGCCGCGCACGCCCGCCAGCGTCCATCCATCTGAGGTTTCCGTGACTATGCGGCTCTTGGTCGAGAGGAACGGTTCGATCGTGATCACCATGCCTTCTTCCAGCATGCGCGTGTCCGTCGGGTCGAAGTACCCGGGAATGTGTTCGGGCGCTTCATGCAGTGCGCGGCCGACGCCGTGGCTGGCGAGGTTCTCGATGACTTTGAAGCCGTAGGCCTTCGCGGTTCGCTCGATCGCGGCGCCAATGCCATTGATGGGCTGTCCGGCGCGCGCTTGCTTCATCGCTTGCTCAAGTGCCGTGCGCGTGGCGTGGCACAAGCGCGTTTTCTGCGGATTGGCGGGCGGCACGATCTTCGTCCCGCCGGTATCGGCAAAGTAGCCGCCCAGCTCAGCGGACACGTCGACATTCAACACGTCGCCCGGGCGGATCACCCTGTCACCGGGGATGCCGTGCGCGGCTTCTTCGTTGATGCTGATGCAAGTCGAGCCCGGAAAGTCGTAGGTGAGCTTGGGCGCCGATCGGGCACCGTGCGTTTCGAGCAACTCCTCACCGATGGAATCCAGCTCGCGCGTTGTCATGCCCGGCTCTGCGGCGTCGAGCATCTGCTGGAGCACATACGAAACGATCTTGCCGATGCGCTTGAGCGCGACGACATCGTCCTGGGTCTCGATGGTCATGGGGCCTCCTGTCTGAGTGCAGGAGACTACCGCAGAACGAAAAAAATGGCAGGCGCGGGGTCGGGGAGCCGGGTCAGGCGCCGGGCGCGTGGCAGACCGCTTCGATGTTGTGGCCTTCCGGGTCGATGACGAAAGCGGCGTAGTAGTTGGCGTGATACTTCGGTCGCAGACCCGGCGGGCCGTTGTCCTTGCCGCCCGCTTCCAAAGCCGCGCAATAAAAGGCGTCGACCTGCTCCCGAGTCTCCGCCGCGAACGCGATGTGAAGATGCGCCGGCTTCTCGTCGGTCTGGAACAGGCAGAGCGACACCGTGCCTTTCGGATGGCACAGCTCGACACCATAAGTCGGCACGCCTTCCCCGACGATGACGACGCCGAGGGGCTCGAGTGCTTTGGCGTAGAAGGATTTGCTCGCTTCGAAGTTGTTGACTCCGAATTTGACGTGGTCGAACATGGGTTGTCCTGGATGTGTTGGCCTGTCTCTCAGGAAAAGTCAGTTTGGTGCGCTGTTTTATAGCTGCAAATGTCACACCTTCGATCGCTCTTCCAGCGCCCCCATCACCCTCCCCA
>NZ_RKMB01000052.1 GCF_003797765.1 Ramlibacter sp. WS9
GTGGCCTCGGAGATCTGTATAAGAGACAGGGCGTGGGGGAGATCGTGGGGGAGGGTCATGAACGGCTCATTGTGCGCCCGCGCTGCTTGCTCTTGATCTGCACAGCGCACCCAGCTGGCGGCATAATTCCCTCAGGAAGCCGTCATGAACCCTCTGCTCGATCAAAAGCGAAACGAAGTCGCCGACTTGTGCCGGCGCTCGGGTGCACGCAGGTTGGATGCTTTCGGGTCTGTCACGCGCGAGGACTTCGACCCGCTGAACAGCGACCTGGACTTTTTGGTCGAGTTTGATAGCGCGGCGCCGAGCGCCTATGCGCAGGCCTATTTCGAGCTGAAGGAGGGCCTCGAGGCCCTGTTTGGCCGGCCGGTCGACTTGGTGACTCCGAGCAGCTTGTCCAACCCCTATTTCCGCCAACGCGTCACGGCAGAGCGCCAGACGGTGTATGCATCCTGACGCCGGCAAACTGGTGTGGGATGCGCAACAGGCTGCGGAGCGTGTTGTCCGCTTCACTGTCGGCGCGACCTTTGTAGATTACGACGCCGATGAGTATCTTCGGTCGGCCGTCGAACGCCAGTTCGAGATCATCGGCGAAGCGCTCAACCGGTTGTCTCGCGTTGATCCAGCGACGGCAGCGACCATCGCGGATCTCCCGCGCATCGTCGCCTTTCGCAACGTGCTCTTTCATGAATATGCAACGTTGACGGCACGAAGCGTGCGGGCGTGGTCGAGGGCCGCCTAGGGCCTCCGCGCACGATAGGCTGTTGCAGCAGGCTTAAAGGTATAGGAAATCCAACCGCCCCTTGAGAGCTCGCCCACCATCAAGCTGCAGTCGTTTGCGCGTTGTCTGGGCCCTCTATGCTGAACCTTGTGCAGATTGCCGCGCGGCCTTTCTGCCCCAGTTGTAAGCTTTGATCGGATCTCGATACTGTGAACACTTCCCATCTTGCCAACGTCGCGGAGAGTCTCATTGTTCATGAACTCATGCTTAACAACCTTGTAGTTGCTAAGCCATATACGGATATGCTGGGTGCGGACCTCATCGCCTTTTCTGAGTTCGATGATGGCTTGAGGTTCTGCCGAATACAGTGCAAAGGCCGAAGTTTGAAAGAAAAGGGAAGAACTACCATTCAAATCCCAAAATCTTATGTCGATTCACCATTCATGGTCGTACTGTTCCTGATGTTTGATCGGGGTTCCAGTCAGTTGCTCTGCTTCTTTTCCAGTGACATCAGGCAGTGGCAGAGCAGTGCTAAAGGGACATATGTATTGAGTCTTTCACGGAAAAAAGTGGAAGAACACCTTCAGTTCTACAGATTCTCCGAATCAAAGATGGACATACTGAAGACGCTCATTCAAAAGGCAAATGAGTCGGGGACTTTCTACGAGGCGGTGTATGGGTCGGCCAATGCCGTCCTCAAGATTGGCGGTGGCGAATCCCCAGGCAGTGCTTAGCAGGAATCTGGCCAAGATCGCGCTTATTAAAGGTGCTTGCCCTTGGCGGGCATGGTGCCGTGGCTTGCCTCCCACGGCCGCCGCGCTGATGGGGCGTGCGGGTGGCCTGCACATTGAAGACGAAGTCGCACGCAGCGGAGCGCACGTCATAGCGCAGGTCCGCCTTGTAGCGAAGGCGGATGGGGGCGTGGGGGAGGTCGTTGGGCAGGGTCATGAACGGCCCATTGTGCGCGCTGTGCGCCGCACCCTGGGCCGAGCAGGGTCTCAGCTCATCGCGTTCACCAGTGCCTGGCCCCCGCCGTAGCTCGCCTGGAACGGCGGCACACCGCCCAGCGTCACGCGGATCGCGCAGTACTTGAACTCCGGGATCTTCGCGAACGGGTCGAGCGCCGCGTTGGTCAACTTGTTGATCGCAGCCTCGTAGTAGCAGAACGGCACGAATACGGCGCCGCGCGGGGAGTTCTCGTCGGCCCGCGCGTACAGCTCCACCTTGCCGCGCCGCGACTCGATCGTCACCACCTCACCCGGTTTGGCGCCCATATCGGCCAGGTCCAGCGGATGGATCAGCGCGACCGGGTCGGGTTCGAGCGCATCCAGCACCGTGGCCCGGCGCGTCATGCTGCCGGTGTGCCAGTGTTCGAGCTGGCGGCCCGTGATCAGCACCATCGGGTATTCGGTGTCCGGGCGCTCATTGGCCGGGATGATGTCGGCCGGCACGAAGCGCGCGCGGCCGCCTTCACGCGGGAAGTCGTCCACGAACACCACGGACTGGCCGGGGTCGCCTTCCTTCATGCACGGGTAAGTGACGGAATGCTCGCGGTCCAGCCGCTCCCACGTGATGCCGGCGATGCTGGGCATGGTGTGGCGCATCTCGTCGAACACTTCCGACACGTGCTTGTAGTTCCAGCCGCAGCCCAGCTTGTTGGCGATCTCCTGGATGATCCACAGGTCTTGGCGCGCATCGCCCGGCGGGTTCACGGCCTTGCGGCCCATCTGCACAAGCCGGTCGGTGTTGGTGAAGGACCCGTCCTTCTCGGGGAAGGCGCTGGCGGGGAGGATCACGTCCGCAAGGTAAGCGGTTTCGGTCAGGAAGATGTCCTGCACGACCAGGTGGTCGAGCGCGGCCAGCGCTTCGCGCGCATGGTTCGCATCCGGGTCCGACATGGCGGGGTTCTCGCCCTGCACGTACATGCCCTTGATGCCGCCCTTCTTGATGGCGTGCATCACCTCGACCACGGTCAGGCCGACCTGGTCGTCCAGCGAGCCGGCGGCGACGCCCCAGGCCTTCTCGAAGCTGGCGCGCACCGTGGGGTTGGAGACGTGCTGGTAGTCGGGCAGCATCATCGGGATGAGCCCCGCGTCCGACGCGCCTTGCACGTTGTTCTGGCCGCGCAGCGGGTGCAGGCCGGTACCGGGACGGCCGATCTGGCCGGTCATCAGCGACAGTGCGATCAGGCAGCGCGCGTTGTCGGTGCCGTGCACGTGCTGCGAGACGCCCATGCCCCACAGGATCATCGAGGCCTTCGACGTGGCGAAGAGACGCGCTACGTAGCGCAACGTATCAGCATCGATGCCGCAGATAGGCGCCATCAGCTCGGGTGTGTAGCCTTCGACGTTCTTGCGCAGCTCGTCGTAGCCGATGGTGCGGCTGGCGATGAATTCCTCGTCGACAAGGCCCTCGTTGACGATGACGTTCATCATCGCGTTGAGCATGGGCACATCGGTATCGGGCTTGAACTGCAAATGGCGGTGGGCCATGCGCGTCAGGTCCGAGCGGCGGGGGTCCATCACGATCAGTTGGGTGCCGTTCTTCACGGCGTTCTTGATCCAGGTGGCGGCGACCGGGTGGTTGACCGTCGGATTCGCGCCGATGATCACGACCACGTCGGCCTGCGTCACGTCCATCACGGGGTTGGACACGGCGCCCGAGCCGATGCCTTCCAGCAGCGCGACGACCGATGATGCGTGGCACAGGCGAGTGCAATGGTCGACGTTGTTGCTGCCGAAGCCGGTGCGCACCAGCTTCTGGAACAGGTAGGCTTCTTCGTTGCTGCCCTTGGCCGAGCCGAATCCGGCGAGCGACTTCTTGCCGTGCTGGTCGCGGATGGCGGCCAGCTTGCCGCCGGCAAAGTGGAGCGCTTCTTCCCACGTGGCTTCACGGAAGACGTCCATCACCCGGTCCGGATCCATCTCGAAGTCGCCGGTCTTGGGCATGCCTTCGCGGCGGATCAGTGGCTTGGTCAGGCGCTGCGGATGGTGTGCGTAGTCGAAACCGTAGCGGCCCTTCACGCACAGGCGTCCGTGATTGGCCGGGCCGTCGCGGCCTTCGACGAAGAGGATCTTGTCGTCCTTGACGTTGTAGGTCAGCTGGCAGCCGACACCGCAATACGGGCAGACGGACTCGACCTGCTTGTCCGGCACGGCCAGCGCGGCTTCACGTGCGGGCATCAGCGCGCCGGTGGGGCAGGCTTGCACGCATTCGCCGCAGGCCACGCAGGTGGAGCCGCCCATGGAGTCGTCCATGTCGAACACGATCTTCGCCTGGTCGCCACGGAAGGCGAGGCCGATCACGTCGTTGACTTGTTCGTCGCGGCACGCGCGCAGGCAACGCGTGCACTGGATGCAGGCATCCAGATTGACCGCGATGGCGGGGTGGGAGAGGTCGGGTGCGACATGCGCGCGCGCTTCGAAGCGGGGCTTGCCCACGCCGATCTTCGCGGCCCACTGGTCCACCTCGTTGTGGCGCGTGTAGTCCGCCTCGGGCATGTCCGAGAGCAGCAGCTCGAGCACCAGCTTTTGCGAAGCGACGGCGCGCTCGCTGTCGGTCACGACCTTCATGCCCGGCGTCGGGCTGCGGCAGCAGGAGGGCGCCAGCACGCGCTCGCCATTGATTTCGACCATGCAGGAGCGGCAGTTGCCCACCGCCTCCATGCCTTCCTTGAAGCAAAGGTGCGGGATCTCCACGCCTTCGCGCTTGGCCACTTGCAGCACGGTCTCGGTCGCGCGGCCGGTGACTTCACGGCCGTTGAGGCTGAAGCTCACCAGCGGTGCGTCGAGCTGGGCCAGTTCTTGTCGTGTGACAGCGTTCATTCTTTATCCTCAGTTCTCAGGCCAGCGCCGGGCCGCCCCAAGCAGGCCTGGGCCCCCTCGGGGGGCAGCGCAGTCGCGTAGCGGCAAGCGTGGGGGCTCACAATTCGTGCGGGAAGTACTTGATGACGCAGTCCACCGGGTTCGGCGCCGCCTGGCCCAGGCCGCAGATCGAGGCGTCGCGCATCACCAGCGACAGGTCGGCCAGTAGCGGCAAATCCCACTTCAGCTGGTCGATGATGTGCGCCGCCTTGGCCGTGCCGACTCGGCAGGGCGTGCATTGGCCGCAGGACTCGTGGTGGAAGAAGCGCATCATGTTGCGCGCCGCATCGGTGGCCGTGTCGTGGTCCGAGAGGATCATCACCGCGGCCGAACCGATGAAGCAGCCGTAGGGCTGCAGCGTGTCGAAGTCCAGCGGGATGTTGTTCATCGTGGCCGGCAGGATGCCGCCTGATGCGCCACCGGGCAAGTACGCGTAGAAGGTGTGGTCGTCCAGCATGCCGCCGCAGAATTCGTCGATCAGTTGCTGGATGGTGATGCCCGCGGGCGCCAGCTTCACGCCAGGCTCCTTGACACGCCCCGAGACCGAGAACGAGCGCAGGCCCTTGCGGCCATTGCGTCCATGCGAGGAGAACCAGGCCGCGCCTTTCTCGAGGATGTCGCGCACCCAGTACAGGGTTTCGAAGTTGTGCTCCAGCGTCGGGCGGCCGAACAGGCCGACCTGCGCCACGTAGGGCGGGCGCAGGCGCGGCATGCCTCGCTTGCCTTCGATCGATTCGATCATGGCCGACTCTTCACCGCAGATGTAGGCGCCGGCGCCGCGCCGCAGCTCGATCTCGGGCATGCCCTTGACGGGCGGGGCGGCGCGCAGCTTCGCCAGTTCCGTTTCCAGCACCTCGCGGCAGCCGTGGTATTCGTCGCGCAGGTAGATGTAGATTTTTTCGATGCCCACGGCCCAGGCGGCGATCAGCATCCCTTCGAGGAAGCGGTGCGGGTCACGCTCCAGGTACACGCGGTCCTTGAAGGTGCCGGGCTCGCCCTCGTCGATGTTCACCGCCATCAGGCGCGGGCCGGCTTCGGCGCGGACGATGCGCCACTTGCGGCCGGCCGGGAAGCCCGCGCCGCCCAGGCCGCGCAGGCCCGAGTCTTCCATGGTCTTGATCACCAGCTCGACGTCGCGGTCGCCGGAGATGCAATGCTTGATCAGCTCGTAGCCGCCGGCCGCCTGGTAGCGCGCGAAGTCGACGTATTCCTCGGGCTGGTGCGTCACCGCGCCGGTCTTGACCTTGTCGACCACGGCCTCGCAAGTGGCGTTGGGCACGGGGTTCTGGCCCACCACGGCGGCGGGTGCCTGTTCGCAGCGGCCGATGCACGGCGCGGCGATCACGCGGACATCACGGCCCACCAGCGAGGGCAGCTTGCGCAGCAGCTCTTTCGCGCCGGCCATCTCGCAGGACAGGCCATCGCAAACGCGCACGGTGAGCGGTGCCGGGGCGTCGCCGCCTTCTTTCACGATGTCGAAGTGGTGATAGAAGCTCGCCACCTCGTACACCTCGGTCTGGGCCAGGCGCATCTCTTGCGCCAGGGCCGCGAGGTGCGCCGACGACAGGTGCTTGAAGTGGTCCTGGATCTTGTGCAGGTGCTCGATCAGCAGGTCGGCACGCCGCGGTGCGGCGCCCAGCAGGCGCTGCACGTCGGCCAGGGCCTGCGGGTCTACGCGCCGGCCCTTGGGTGCCTGGCGCTTGCGCTCGCGGGAGGCCAGGGCGACCGCGATGGGAATGATGGGATGGTTCATATCACGCGCTCTTCGCGCAGTTGGTCGATGTCCGACCTGCTGTAGCCCAGCTGCGACAGCACTTCGTCCGTGTGCTCGCCGAGCAGGGGAGAGCGCGTCACGTCGGTGGGGCTGTCCGACATCTTGATCGGGTTGCCCACGGTCAGGTACTTGCCGCGGGTAGGATGGTCGACTTCGACGATGGTTCCGGTTTCGCGCAGCGATGGTTCGTACGCGATCTCCTTCATCGACAGAATCGGGCCGCAGGGAATGTCGAGCTTGTTCAGGATGTCCATGGCCTCGAACTTGTCCTTGGTCATGGTCCATTGCTCGATGCGGCGGAAGATCGGCTTCAGGTGCAGCAACCGGGCCTGGGGCGTGGCGTAGGCCTCGTCCTCGATCCAGTCTTCTTCGCCGATTACCTTGCAGATCGCGGGCCATACCGCGCCCTGGGTGATGAAGTAGATGTAGGCGTTGGGGTCCGTCTCCCAGCCCTTGCATTTCAAGATGGCGCCGGGCTGGCCGCCACCGGAGGCATTGCCCGCGCGCGGCACCGCGTCGCCAAACTTGCCGTCCGGGTATTGCGGGAATTCGTGCAGCGTGTGCGTGCGCTCCAGCCGCTGCTGATCGCGCAGTTTCACGCGGCACAGGTTGAGCACGGCGTCCTGCATGGGTGCCAGCACCTTCTGTCCGCGGTTGCTGTGGGTGCGCTGGTACAGCGCGGCGACGATGCCAAGCGCCAGGTGAAGGCCCGTCCCGCTGTCGCCGATCTGCGCGCCCGTGACCATCGGCATGCCGTCCACCTCGCCGGTGGTGGAGGCCGCGCCGCCCGCGCACTGCGCGACGTTCTCGTAGACCTTGCAGTCCTCGTATTTGCCGGGGCCGAAGCCCTTCACCGACGCGACGATCATGCGCGGGTTGATCTTCTGGATGTGTTCCCAGGTGATGCCCATGCGGTCCAGCGCGCCGGGCGCGAAATTCTCGACCAGCACGTCGCAGGTCTTGATGAGCGCATCCAGCACCTCGCGGCCCTTGGCCTTCTTCGTATCGAGTGTGATGGACCGCTTGTTGTGGTTCAGCATCGTGAAGTAGAGGCTGTCCACGCCGGGAATGTCGCGCAGCTGGCCGCGCGTGGCGTCGCCTTCGCCGGCACGCTCCACCTTGATGACGTCGGCGCCGAACCAGGCCAGCAGCTGGGTGCAGGTCGGCCCCGACTGGACGTGCGTGAAGTCGAGGATGCGGACGCCGTCTAACGCTTTGCTCATGAACAGTCTCACTCGGGAGTTGAAGAATCAACCCCTATGTTAATCACCATGGACGGGCGCGGCGCGCCCGTAGCTCAAGCCGGGGCGGCCGGAGTGGCCAGCTGGGCTTCGAGTTCCATCAGCCGCTTGCGCATCTCGCGCTCCGCGGCAAAGCGGTCGGACTCGTCACGGACGATGGCGGCGATGCCACCGACCTTGTTGTCCGGCGTCATCAGCAGGGCCACCGTGAAAGCGATGGAGAGCGTGTGCCCGTCCTTGTGGACGGCCGGCACCCGCAGCACATCGTTGCCGTAGCGGGTCTTGCCGGTCTCCATGGTCTTGTGGTAGCCGTCCCAGTGCCGTTGCTGCTGGCGCTGGGGGATGATGATGTCCAGCGACTTGCCCATCGCCTCGGCCTCGGTGTAGCCGAACATCCGCTCGGACGCCGGGTTCCACATGACGATGGCGCCGCTCGCGTCGGCCACCATCACCGCGTCGCCGACGGCCTCCACCAACTGCTTGAGGTCGATTGCTGTTTGCATGTCGCTGAGTCTACTTTCAGACAGCCTTCATGGCGTGCATGGTGGCGATCTGGTCCTTGGTGTAGCCCAGTTCGGCCAGCACTTCGTCCGAGTGTTCGCCCAGCAGCGGAGAACCGGTGATCTCGGGCTTGAGGTCCGAGAACTTGATCGGGCTGCCGACGGTGAAGTAGCTGCCGCGTTCCTTGTGCTGCACTTCGACGATGGAGCCGCTCTTGCGCAGCGACTCGTCGTTCAGCAGTTCCTTCATGGAAAGAACCGGGGCGCAGGGAATGTCGAACTTGCGCAGGATGTCCACGGCTTCGTATTTGGTCTTGTCCTTCAGCCAGTTTTCGATCGTGGCGAAGATGTCCATGATGTGCGGCTGGCGGGCCTTCGGCGTGGTGTAAGCCGGGTCCGTCTTCCATTCCGGCTTGCCCAGCGCGTCGCAAATTGGCTCCCAGGCGTGGCCTTGCACGGTGAAGTAGATGTAGGCGTTCGGATCCGTCTCATGGCCCTTGCACTTCAGGATCCAGCCCGGCTGGCCGCCGCCGCCGGCGTTGCCGCCACGGGGCACCACGTCGGTGAACTTCTCGTGCGGGAACTGGGGATACTCTTCGAGGTAGCCCAGGCGGTCCAGGCGCTGCTGGTCGCGCATCTTCACGCGGCACAGGTTCAGCACGCTGTCCTGCATGGACACGGCGACCTTCTGGCCCTTGCCGGTCTGCTGGCGGCCGATGATGGCCGTCAGGATGCCGATGGCCAGGTGCATGCCGGTGTTGCTGTCACCCAGCGCCGCGGAGGAAATGGTCGGCTCCGAATGCTCGCCTTTCCACCAGCCGGTGGTGGAGGCCGCGCCGCCGGCGCACTGTGCCACGTTTTCGTAGACCTTCAGGTCTTCGTAGTGGTGGCCGTCGGAGAAGCCCTTGACCGAAGCCAGGATCATCTTCGGGTTGAGTTCCTGGATGCGCTCCCAGGTGAAGCCCATGCGGTCGAGGGCGCCGGGGCCAAAGTTCTCGACCATCACGTCCGAAACCTTGATGAGCTTTTCCAGCACTTCCTTGCCGGCCTGGTTCTTGGTGTCCAGCGTCAGCGAGCGCTTGTTGCTGTTGAGCATGGTGAAGTACAGCGCGTCGACGTTCGGGATGTCGCGCAGCTGGCTGCGCGTCACGTCGCCGGAGCCGGGCCGCTCGACCTTGATCACGTCGGCGCCGAACCAGGCCAGCATTTGCGTGCATGCCGGGCCCGCCTGGACGTGGGTGAAGTCGATGATCTTGATGCCGTTGAGGGGTTTGGTCATGGTTGTGGCTCCTTGTGGGATCTATAAAACAGGTTACTTCTTCTTGGCCGCGCTTTGCGGGTTGAGGCTGGTGATGCGGCCGCTCTCGGTGCCGGCGGTCTCGTCGATGATCGCGTTGATCAGCGTGGGCTTGCCCGACTTCACAGCTTCGTCGAGGGCCTTCTCGAGCTCTGCGGGGTTGTTGGCCACCACGCCGACGCCGCCGAAGGCCTGCATCATCATTTCGTAGCGCGCGCCCTTGACGAACACGGTGGGGGCGACGTCGCCGCCCTGCGGGCTCATGTTCTTGTCGGTGCCCTTGTAGATGCCGTTGTTGTTGAAGACGATCACGCAAACCGGCAGGTTGTAGCGGCAGATGGTCTCGACTTCCATGCCCGAGAAACCGAATGCGCTGTCGCCCTCGACGGCGATGACGGGCTTGCCGGTTTCAACCGCGGCGGCGACGGCAAAGCCCATGCCGATGCCCATGATGCCCCAGGTGCCGACGTCCAGGCGCTTGCGCGGCTCATACATGTCGACGATGCTGCGGGCGAAGTCCAGCGTGTTGGCGCCTTCGTTGACCAGGATCGCGTCGGGGCGGGCCTTGATTGCGTTGCGCACCACGTTCAGCGCGCTGTGGAAGTTCATGACCGGTGGGTTGGCGGCCAGCGTCTCGGCCATCTTGGACAGGTTCTTGTCCTTGCGCTCGCCAATGGCTTGCGTCCAGTCGGACGGCGGCTTGGCCCAGTTGGAGCCCAGGCCCGCCACCAGCGCGGAGACGCAGGAGCCGATGTCCCCCACCAGCGGCGCGGCGATCGGCACGTTGCTGTCCATCTCGGTCGGCGAGATGTCGATCTGGATGAATTGGCGCGTCTTCGCGTTGTCACCGCCCCAGGTCTTGCCCTTGCCGTGCGACAGCAGCCAGTTCAGGCGCGCGCCGACCAGCATCACCACGTCGGCTTCGGCCAGCACGTAGGAACGGGTGGCCGAAGCCGATTGCGCATGCGTGTCGGGCAGCAGGCCCTTGGCCATCGACATCGGCAGGTAAGGAATGCCGGTCTTTTCGATCAGCGCGCGGATTTCACTGTCGGCGCGCGCATAGGCAGCGCCCTTGCCCAGCACGATCAGCGGACGCTTGGCGCCCTTGAGCAGGTCGAGTGCGCGCTGGACGGAGTCGGGGGCGGGCAGCTGGCGAGGCGCGGCGTCGACGACCTTGATCAGCGACTGCTTGCCGGCTTCGGCGTCCATGGACTGCGCGAACAGCTTGGCCGGAAGATCGAGGTACACGCCGCCAGGACGGCCGGAGACGGCAGAGCGGATGGCGCGGGCGATGCCGACACCGATATCTTCAGCGTGCAAGACGCGGAAGGCAGCCTTGCACAGCGGTTTGGCGATCGCGAGCTGATCCATCTCTTCGTAGTCGCCTTGCTGCAGGTCGACGATCTCGCGCTCGGAAGAGCCGCTGATGAGGATCATCGGGAAGCAGTTGGTCGTGGCGTTGGCCAGGGCGGTGAGGCCGTTCAGGAAGCCGGGCGCCGACACCGTGAGGCAGATACCGGGCTTGCCCGTCAGGAAGCCGGCGGCGGCCGCGGCGTTGCCGGCGTGCTGCTCGTGGCGGAACGAGATGACGCGCATGCCCTCGGCTTGCGCCTTGCGGGTCAGGTCGGTGATCGGGATGCCGGGCAGGGCATAGATGTTTTCGATGCCGTTAAGCTTGAGCGCATCGATCAGGAGGTGGAAACCGTCCGTCTGTTCGCGTGTGGTGTCGTTTGTCATGCTGAAATGTCTCTTGGTTCGGGCTCGTGGTTCTTAGCAACGTGCCGCCTCCCCGCTCATGCGCAAGGGCCTCGTTGCACCGTGGAGTTATCATAGGAATGGGGGTGTTTTTTCCCCTTGACCACGGTCAATTTTCGGAATCTTCGAATAGCGTCCCACCGGTTGTGCAGCCCCGTACGATCGACAGCACATGTCATCCATACCCGACCATCCAGAACGCAACATCATTCGAGTCCAGCTCGGGCAGAACGCCATCCTGAAGGGGATGAATTCGGGCCAGGCCGCGGAGCTCGAATCGCACCTGGTGATCGTGGAATGCCAGAAGGGCGATTCGCTCTTGCACCAGGGCGTCCACGACATGGAGCAATACTTCGTCCTGGACGGCATCCTCAAGCGCGTGGTGACGAATCCGCAGGCGAAGGAGATGATCCTTCGCTTTTCCGCCGAACGCGACATGGAAACGAGCTACGCCGCCTGGCGCCTGGGCACGCCCACGCCGTACAGCATCGTTTGCGTCACGAAGGCCCGCGTCGCCAAGCTCCCGATGCCCGAGTGGGCGGCTTTCCTCGAACGGCACAACGACATCAAGAAGTCGTTCGAATACGATGTGATGCACCTGATGAGCGAAATCATGGCGCATACCATCACGCTGCACCTGCTGGACGCGCCGGGCCGTGTGAACCGGTTCCTGCGCAAGCACCCGGAGCTCTTCGACCGTGTCCCGAAGAAGGAACTTGCGTCGTATCTGAACCTCTCCGCGGAGACGCTGAGTCGTCTCAAGCAGCGCGGGAAGATTTAGCGCTCCGGTTGTCACGCTGACGAGCGTGGGGCCATGGACGCCGGGTGGCCGATGCAGCGAATGTCCCCCGTCGGCCTGCGGCCTCCCTCCTCCTTTATTTCGCCGCATCGGCCACCCGGCATCCTTGGGGGACCCAGTTGGCGCGCGCCGGTCGAATACCAAAAACGTCTCCCGGATCGGGGTGGTGGGGCACTCTGCGCAGCGAAATAAAGGAGGAGGGAGCGGCTTGCCGCGACGGGGGACATTCGCAGCGCAGAGTGCCCCGCCGCCCCGATCCCGCCCGGATATGACCGCAAAAGAAAAAAGGCGGCCGAAGCCGCCTTTTCATTGGTGCGAGTAGGCCTCAATCCACTGGCTGCTCCGCGGCGAAAGCGGGCGGCTTCGGCGGGCGGACCTTGGCGATCACGCGGGAGATCAGCGGCCAGAACAGCAGCAGGAGAGCCAGGCTGGTAATGCCGCCCACCAGCGGGTTCGACCACATGATGCCCAGCTCGCCCTGCGAGACCAGCATCGCCTGGCGGAACGAGTCCTCGGCCTTGTCGCCGAGCACCAGGGCCAGCACCAGCGGCGCGAGCGGATAGTCGAGCTTCTTGAACACGTAGCCGACCACACCGAACATCATCATCAGCCAGATGTCCAGCATGGCGTTGTGCACGGTGTAGGCGCCGACCGCGCAGATCACCACGATCACCGGGGCGATGATGGAGAACGGGATGCGCAGGATGGACGCGAACAGCGGCACGGTGGTGAGCACCACGATCAGGCCGACCAGGTTGCCCAGGTACATCGAGGCGATCAGGCCCCAGACGAAGTCCTTCTGTTCGACGAACAGCAGCGGGCCGGGTTGCAGGCCCCAGATCAGCAGGCCGCCCAGCAGCACGGCGGCGGTCGGCGAGCCCGGGATGCCCAGGGCCAGCATGGGAAGCAAGGCGCTGGTGCCGGCGGCGTGGGCCGCGGTTTCGGGGGCGATGACGCCTTCGATTTCGCCGCTGCCGAACTTGTTGCCGTTCTTCGACATCTTCTTGGCCAGGCCGTAGCTCATGAACGATGCCGGGGTGGCACCGCCGGGTGTGATGCCCATCCAGATGCCGATCAGCGAGCTGCGGATGGAGGTCATCCAGTACTTCGGCAACTGCTTCCAGGTGTCGAACACGACCTTGGCGTTGATCTTCGCGCTCTTGCCGGAGAAAGCCAGGCCTTCTTCCATCGAGATCAGGATTTCGCCGATGCCGAACAGGCCGATCACGCCGATGAGGAAGTCGAAGCCGCGCATCAGGTCGGGAATGCCGAAGGTCAGGCGCAACTGGCCCGTCACCGTGTCCATGCCGACCGCCGCCAGCGCGAAGCCGATGGTCATCGAGGCCAGGATCTTGAACGGCGAGCCTTTGCCCATGCCCACGAAGCTGCAGAACGTCAGCAGGTAGACCGCGAAGAATTCGGGCGGGCCGAACTTGAGCGCGAACTTCGCCACCATCGGTGCCAGGAAGGTGATCATCACCACGGCCACGAAGGCGCCGATGAAGGACGACGTGAACGCGGCGGTGAGCGCTGCGCCCGCATGGCCTTGCTGCGCCATCGGGTAGCCGTCGAAGGTGGTCGCTACCGACCATGGCTCACCCGGTATGTTGAAGAGCACCGAGGTGATGGCGCCGCCGAACAGGGCGCCCCAGTAGATGCACGACAGCATCACGATGGCCGACGTGGGCGACATGCTGAAGGTGAGCGGCAGCAGGATGGCCACGCCGTTGGCGCCGCCCAGGCCCGGCAGCACGCCGATCAGCACGCCGAGCACGATCCCGACGAACATGAGAAGCAGGTTCATCGGCGTCAAGATGACGCTGAACCCGTGGAAGAGGGCGCTTATTTCGTCCATTGCAGTCTCGGTCTAGGTATTGTGTGTGGATTGGAGCGAAGGGACTAGTAGCCCAGGAAGCCGAGCGGGTTGAGCGCGCCCTTGAACAGCGGCACCTTGAACCAGACTTCGAACATCATGAAGAACAGCGTGCAGACGGCGACCGCCACGATCACGCTCTTGACCGGCGAATACTTGCCCAGGACGATCATGAACAGGGCGATGTACGCGAACGACGCGACGTAGATGCCGATGAACTGGATCGCCAGCACGTAGACCAGCGCGGGGAGCAGCACCGACAGCACGCGCTTGAGCTGTTCGCTGTCGACGAAGATTTCTGTGTTGCGGCCCTTCTTGGACAGAAAGGTCTGGAAGAAGACACCTGCGCCGGAGATGCAGAGGATCAACCCGATGTAGAACGGGAAGTAGCCGGCGCCGGGGCCGTCGCTGGTCCAGCCCGAGCCGAGCTTGCGGCTGCCGAAGATGACGGTGGCGCCCAGGAGAATGATCAGCAGGGCGACAACCGCTTCGACGACGTGGGTGGAAACGCCCGAGCGGGCGGCATCGGAGTGCACATTCGGTTCCATCAGGAACTCCCGAAATAAAAAGTGAAGAAAATTCGGAGAGAGGGGCCGGCGGCGAAAAATTGCGCCGGCCCGGAAAGCAAAAGGCCCCGCCGGGGCCCTACCCGTTATTGAGCGATGAAGCCGGCGGCTTTCATCAGCTCACGGTGGTTCTGTTCGGCCGTGCCGAGCCACTTGACGAACTGCTCACCGGACATCGTCGTCTGGTTGAACGCGCCCTTTTCCATGTATTCCTTCCACTCGGGCGTCTCACGCACCTTCTTGAGCAGGTTCACATAGTACTGCTGCTGCTCCGGGGTCACGCCTGGCGCCATGAAGACGCCGCGCAGCATCGTGTAGTCGGTGGGCACGCCCGATTCCTTGCAAGTGGGGATGTCGTTCCACGATTCCTTGTCGGTCACCTTGGTCTTGTAGGGCATGCGCTGCTCGTCGAACACGCACAGGGCGCGCAGCTGGCCGGCGCGCCACTGCGCTACGGCCTCGATGGGGTTGTTGACGCTCGAGTCGACGTGCTTGCCGACCAGCTGCACGGCCACATCGCCGCCGCCCTTGAAGGGGATATAGATGAACTTGGTGCCAGTGGCCTTTTCGATGCCCACGGTAAGGATCTGGTCTTCCTGCTTGGAGCCGGTGCCGCCCATCTTCATCTTGCTCGGGCCGGCGGCCTTGACGGCGGCCAGGTAGTCCTTGGCGTTCTTGGCCGGGTTCTCGTTGTTCACCCACAGGACGAACTGGTCCAGCGCCATCATCGACACAGGGGTCATGTCGCGCCAGTTGAACGGCACGCCCGTGGCGAGCGGCGTGGTGAACAGGTTGGAGAGGGTGATGATGATCTTGTGCGGATCGCCCTTGTGGCCCTTGACGTCGAGGAAGCCTTCGGCGCCCGCGCCACCCGACTTGTTGACGACGACCAGCGATTCCTTCATCAACTTGTTCTTGACGATGATGCCCTGGATCAGGCGGGCCATCTGGTCGGCGCCGCCGCCGGTGCCGGCAGGCACCACGAACTCGACCGGCTTGGTCGGTTCCCACGCCGCGTGGGCCGGGGCCACCGCGAAAGTTGCGGCCACCGCGGTTGCGGCGGCAGCGGTTTTGATCATCACGTTACCGAAGCTTGAAAGTCTGGTTTTCATTGCGAGGTCTCCTTTAATCATCATTTCACTGCTCCCGGAAGTCCATGAGCCAGCGTGCGTCACATGGTCGTCCTAAGTAGCTCCAAATGCACTTGACGACGGTCAAGTTTGCAAAATTTTCTTCAACCGGATCGGTGTCGCCGGATGCGCGTGCGGTGGTCATCGAAAATCAACTGATGAGCGCGCTTTCCGGGGAACGGTGCGATTCTGGAAGCGTGTGTGATCAACGTTCTTGACCGCGATCATCAACTCGGGTTATCCCCAATGAGAAAAGCGTTTTGCCCACGAAGGTTCAGTATCGGCGGCGCAATCTTGACCGCAGTCAAGAACGCTCTCCAACACGGCATTTCGCGATTGACCGCGGTCAACAGCTGGGGAAATCACGCGTCGTAAAAAAGCGTTCCGCGAACTAGCATGAGGTCGGGTTGGCTCTGCCAGCCACGGCTCGCACAGCGACGAAGCCGGGTTCAGTTCCTACAGGAGACAAAGATGAAACGAGCGTTGCTATGGGGCTGTTTGTTCGGCGCCGCGTTCTCTGTCCAGGCGCAGACCTGCCAGGGCGGCTTGTACCTCAACCCGCAGGTGATCCGGGGCGAAGGCGCGTCGCAGACCGAAAGCGCGCTGCGTGAACTGATCGAGTTCGTGCGGCCCACCGGGCTGCCAGTGACGCCGGTGCTGAACGTGAAGGAGACCGAGGACGTCGTCGCCGCCGTGAAGAAGCCATCGCCGCCTTGCTGGGTCTACGGCAACCCCGTCGTGGGCCTGGCGTCCGGCTACAAGCCCGTGGCGGTCAACATGGACCCGATCCAGTCGTCGGTGCTGATCCTCGGCAGCGTGGGCACGGTGAAGGACGGCAAACCGGTGGAGCTCAAGTCGCTGCCGCCCGAAGAACAGGCAAAAGTACTCGCCAAGCTCAAGGCTACCAGCTGCTACGGCATGAAGAGCGGCGTCACCACCGCGCTGGTGAAGGCCGAGAGCCTTTGCGGCACCGTCGTCGAAGTGGTGCCGCAGCAAGGCCTTGGCCAGAGCTACCTGCCCACCAAGGCAGCCTTCCACTGGCAGGCGGACCGCTGGGTCGGCCTCATCACGCGCCTGCAGACCGCCCAGGGCTCCACCATGAAGAGCCACCACGGCACCGACGAGCGCATCCACATGGCGGAGCTGTTCATCGTGCCCGCCAAGAATGCGAGCTGGGGCTATGGGCTGTACGTGCGCCCCGATGCGCCCGCCGACGCCATCAAGAAGGCCACGGCATTGTTCACGGGCCTGAAGTCCTCCGAGCCGCTGTTGCTCAAGGCCCTCGACCTGGGGAAGAAGTACGACTTCGAAACGCCATCCGACGCGGCCGTCGCGGAAATGAAAAAGTCCCTGACGCCTTGAGGCGCCAGGGACTTCAAAGAGGGCGGAATCAGGCGGCGGCCTGCATCCGCACGTGGCCCTTTTCTTCCTCCATCGTCCTGGCCAGCAGCTTGACCAGCGCATAGACGGTGTCGATGTGCGGCGTGGGCGTCTGCGTCAGGCGGCCGAGTTCGACCACCGAGCCCACCAGGGCGTCGATCTCCGGCGCGCGGCCCGCCTCGATGTCCTGCAGCATCGACGTCTTGTGCTTGCCGACCTTTTCAGCGCCGGCGATGCGCTTGTCGAGCGTGACGCGAAACTCGATGCCGAGCTTGTTCGCGACCTCCTGCGCTTCGCGCATCATGCTGGCGGCCAGCTCGCGCGAGAGCGGGAATTGGCAGATGTCCACCAGCGTGGAGTGCGAAAGGCTGCTGATCGGGTTGAAGGTGAGGTTGCCCCACAGCTTGAGCCAGATCTCCGAGCGGATGTTGTCCAGCACCGGCGCCTTGAAGCCTGCCTTGGTGAAGCATTCCGAGATGGCGCGCACCCGGTCGCTGGACGAGCCGTCGAGCTCGCCGATGGGGAACCGGTCGCCCTCGATGTGCTTGACGACGCCGGGCGCGATCAGCTCCGATGCTGGATACACCACGCAGCCGATCACGCGGCGCGGGGGAATCATTTCGGCGAGCATGCCGGTCGGGTCGACGCTGGTCACGTGCTTGCCTTCGTGCGGGCCGCCGTGCTTGTGGAAGTACCAGTAGGGGATGCCGTTCTGCATCGTCACGACGGTGGTCTCAGGCCCGAACAGCTTGGGCAGGTCCTTCGCCACAGCCTCGACCTGGTGGGCCTTCATGGCCAGGATGACCACGTCCTGCGGGCCCGCTTGCGCGTAGTCGTTGGTGGCTTTGACGTCCTTGGTGACGTGCTCGGTGCCGTCATGCATGATGAGTTTCATGCCGTTACTGCGAATGGCTTCGAGGTTGGCCCCGCGGACGATGAAGGTGACGTCTTCGCCGGCCAACGCCAGCTTCACCCCCACATACCCGCCTATGGCCCCAGCGCCGATGATGGCGATCTTCATTCCCGTACTCCAACAATTAAAAATCTATTCGAACCGGTTGCTGAGCTTGCCGATTCCTGCAATTTCGATTTCGACGGTGCTGCCGGGCTTCATGGAGCCGACGCCGACTGAGGTTCCGCAAAGAATGATATCGCCCGGGAACAGCGTCATGTCCTGCGAGATGAGGCTCACGAGCTTGGGCACGGAAAAGCGCATGTCGCTGATGGGATAGTCCTGGCGCACGTCGCCGTTGAGGATGGTCTTGACGACGAGTTTGGCGGGGTCGAGCCCGGTGGCGACGACGGGGCCGAAGGGGCAGAACGTGTCGAAACCCTTGGCGCGCACCCATTGCGCGAAAGACGCATCGCGGTTCAGGATGTCGGCGACCGTCACGTCGTTGGCGCACGTGTAGCCGAAGACGTGGTCCGCCGCTTGCTGCTCGGTGACCTGCTTGCACACCTTGCCGATGACGATGCCCAGCTCGCCTTCGTACACCACCTTGCCGTCGCAGGCCGGCTTGCGGATGGTTTCGTTGGGGCCCAGGTAGGAGTTGGGCGACTTGATGAGGTACAGCGGCTCGGCCGGCACGGCGAGGTTCAGCTTCTCACCCAGCGCGTGGAAGTTGTTCCACAACGCGATGATCTTGGTCGGCGTCACCGGCGCGAGAAGGGTGACTTCCGCGAGCGGCAGCAACCGGTCGGTGGGCGCCGCGCCCGAAAACATATCGCCCTGCCAGACCTTGACCCGCTCGCCCTCGAGGGTGCCGAAGCCCGTGGTGTTCCCGTCCCTGAAGCGAAGCCATTTTTTTTGCGGCATGCGAATCTTTCGAAAGAATGAAAAGGCAAAAACGGCGCGGGCCTGTCAGGCCGCCGCGCCGTTTCACTGGCCGGGCGGCCTTCAGGCCGCCAACAGCGTTTCGGCCGACCAGGAAGGGCGAGCAGCGGTGTGCGAGCGCGGGCCGGCCATCTCGGCGCGGCAGCGGGCCTTCGCGGTCTCGATGGCATTCACCAGGAAGTCGGCTTCGTAGGCGCGCAGCAGGTGCGACTGCTCGGTTTCGAGGTAGGCGCGCACGCTTTCGCGGCCACGTGTCGCGGCCTGCAGGCGCTCATAGGTCTTCGCATCCCAGTGCCAGGTGAGGCCCAACTCTTCGAAAGCGGCGTTGTAGGCGTGGCGGTCGTGGTCGGTGCAAGGGGCGTTACGCATCTCGGATCTCCATTTGTCGGTTCGTCGGGTGGCTTTTTCGGTGCGTTTTGCACCGGCCATGACGCAAATGTAAGAACGATGAACGATAAATGATAGTCAAAGTATTTTATGCTTATGATCACTCATAGGTTATGGATGGAATTTGCGTCAGGAACCCATGAAAAACGCCACGCTGCGTCAGCTCAAGGTCTTCGAATCGGTGGCCCGCAACCTGAGCTTTTCCCGCGCCGCCGAGGAACTGCACCTCACGCAGCCGGCGGTTTCCACGCAGGTCAAGAAGCTGCAGGACCACGCGGGCCTGCCGCTGTTCGAGCAATTGGGCAAGAAGATTCACCTCACGCCCGCGGGTGCAGAGATGCTGCATGCCAGCCGCGTCATCATCCGCCAGTTCGAGGAGGTCGAGCAGACGATGACGCAGTTCAAAGGCGTCACCGGCGGCAAGCTCAACGTCACCGTGATCAGTGCAGGGGACTATTTCTTCCCACGGCTGCTCGTGGAATTTGCGCGGCGCCACGAAGGCGTGACGCTCAACTTCGGCGTGTGCAACCGCGAAGAGCTGCTGGAGCAGCTCACCGACAACCTCACCGACCTGGCGATCATGGTGCGCCCGCCGCTGGACATGGACACGGTAAACGAGCCCTTCGCACCGCACCCGTATGTGATCGTCGCGGCACCCGACCATCCGCTGGCGGCGAAGAAGCGCATCCCGGTTTCACGCGTGGCGCGCGAGCCTTTCGTGGTCCGCGAGAAGGGTTCGGACACCTGGACGTCCATGGCCGAAGGCTTCGGCTCGCACTTGGCCGAACTGAACATCGCGATGGAGATCAAGAGCACCGAGACGATCAAGCAGGCCGTGATGGCGGGCATGGGCCTCAC
This sequence comes from Ramlibacter sp. WS9, assembly GCF_003797765.1. GTDB lineage: Bacteria > Pseudomonadota > Gammaproteobacteria > Burkholderiales > Burkholderiaceae_C > Ramlibacter. The sequence goes on from NZ_RKMB01000052.1 coordinate 19,976, forward strand.
GTTTCTCTCAGCCCACACGATCAGCCGCGAGTTGCAATCCGGCAGCCTGGTGGTGCTCGACGTCCAGGGCTTCCCGCTGATGTTGAACTGGTACGTCGTGCACCGCGAGGCCAAGCGCCTGCCGCCCGTGGCCCAGGCGTTCCGCCAGTTCCTCCTCGACGACGGCGCGACGCTGATCGAACAGGCGATGGGGACGGGCGCGCGGGGTTCGGGCGGTAAAAGGGAAGTGCCCCGCCGGGCCTGAAGCCTGTCATTGCGGGCTTGCCCCACTGCTGACCGAAATCTGATCTCATCGAAGCGCTGCGCGGCGACCGTGTGCACAGCCATGGACGCCGGGTGGCCGATGCAGCGGGTGTCCCCCGTCGGCCTTCGGCCTCCCTCCTCCTTTATTTCGCCGCATCGGCCACCCGGCATCCATGGGGGACCCAGTTGGCGCGCGCTGGTCGAATACCAACAACGTCTCCCGGATCGGGGTGGTGGGGCGCTCTGCGCAGCGAAATAAAGGAGGAGGGAGCGGCTTGCCGCGACGGGGGACATTCGCAGCGCAGAGTGCCCCGCCGCCCCGATCC
>NZ_RKMB01000053.1 GCF_003797765.1 Ramlibacter sp. WS9
CCCCCCCCCCCCGGGGGAGGGCGGGGGTGGGGACACGTGGGCCGACGAGACCGGTTATCACCAGCGCGCCACCTTGACCTGGACCCCGGGAACGACTGCCGCCGCCAACACCGACATCGTCCTGCGCCTGCAAGACAGCCGTGGCGGCGTGGCGATCCGCGTCCTCACCGTCGAAGTAGCGGGCGGCAACCATGCTGCGCAGATCGACGCGGTGCAGGACATCGTGCTGGCCGAAGGCGAAATCCTGAGCCTGCCCTTGACCGCCAGTGACGCCGACGGCGACGCCTTGACATTGACGGTGCGCAACCTGCCACCCGGCGCCGCGTTCGACGCGGCCACTGGCGTGTTGACCTGGAAGCCCGGCTATGACCAGGCCGGCCTCTACGAGGGCATCACCGTGGTCGCCAGCGACGGCAAGAGCATCAGCCGCCGCAGCTTCAAACTCACGGTGGAGCAAGGCTATGCCAAGCCGGTGCTGGCGCCCATGGCCACGCAGACCCTGCGCGAAGGCGACAAGTACGCCTTGCAGCTGGCCGGCAGCATGCCCGGCGGCTTGCTCCAAAAAGATGGCACCACCATCACGCTGGAATACAGCGCGCCCTGGCTGCCCGGTGGCGCCACGCTGAACAGCAAAACGGGTTGGATCGAGTGGACACCGGGGTATTCGCAGCACGGCAGCTTTACGGTTCCAGTCACGCTGACCGCGACGTACACGCCGCCCGGCGGCGACACCGTCACGACCGAAGTCACCCAGAACGTCGTCTTCAACGTCCTCAACGCCAACGGCGCACCGGTGTTCGACGCCGTCGAGACCTGGAACGTGCTGGAAGGCAGCCCGCTGCGGATCAGCGTCTTCGCCTTCGATCCGGACAACCCCTCCTTCGAGCCCAGGATCCGCCTCAACCCGCTGAACCCCAACTCGGTAGCCTCGGGCCCGGAAACCACGGCGCCGACGGTCACCTACGCGGTGACGGGCCTGCCCGAGGGCGCGCGCTTCGATAGCGAAACGCTGGAGGTGATCTGGACTCCTGAATACGACCAGGCCGGCACCTACTACGTGCACGTGCTCGCCACCGATGACGGCGACGGGACGGGGACGCCCAAGACCAGCGAAATCACCATCCCGATCGTGGTGACCAACGCCAACCGCGCCCCGGTGATCGGCGACATCGCCGCCGCCTTCGTCGACAAGGGCGCGGTGCTGGAGATTCCCTTCACGGCCACCGACATTGACGGCAACCCGATCACGTTCACCGTGTCGGGCCTGCCCAGCTTTGCGACCTATGTGCAAGGCGAGGGCAGTGTGGGCGCCAATGGCCGTTACACGAGCGGAGGCACCTTGCGCTTCGCTCCGGGCGAAGGCCAGCGCGGCGACTACGCCATCACGATCACGGCGCAAGACAACGGCAGCGGTAGCGTCAACCAGGTCCTGGCGCAGAGCAAGACCTTCGTCCTGACGGTGCGCAGCGAAACCGAAGCGCCGCAACTCGCCATGCCCGGCCAGGTGGTCGCTGCGGTGGGTCAACCCATCCACGTGCCGATCTCCGTGCGCGACCTGGACCAGGACGCACTGAGCTTCAGCGCCATCGATCTGCCGGCCGGTGCCACCCTCACGCCGTCCACGCAATACGGCCAGGCCATCCTGAGCTGGACCCCGACCGAAGACGACGTGCGCATCCACGACCTCCAGGTCGTGGTGACTGACAGCGGCCTGGGCCCGCAGGACGCGGGTTTCATTCCCGACCCCGACGCCGTCATCACGCCGAACCAGCGCACGCAGAGCCTGCGCATCGTGGTACGCAGCGCCAACCAGGCCCCGGCCGTGCTGGCGATCACGGCCGACGGAGCGACGATCAACTCCAGCCAGGCCATCACCGCCGTCGGCGCCACCGAAGGCGTTCCCCTGTCGCTGAGCATCTTCGCGCAGGACAGCGATGCCGATGTGTTGAACTGGAGCATCAGCAGTCGCAGTCCAAACGGTGAGGGCGGCGGCGGCCTGCCGCCGGGCCTCGTCATGGACGTCGCCGCCGGTGGCAGCCAGGCCACGCTGCGCTGGACCCCCAGCATGTTCGCCGCGCAAGACGGCGGCGGTGTCTATCGCATCACGGTGACCGCGGGCGACGGCGCGGCCCAGGTCACGCAGGACATCGACATCACGGTGGCCAACGTCAACCAGGCACCGCGCATCCTGCCGATGCCGCTGCAACTGGTGCAGGAAGGCCAGACAATGTCCGTGCGCGTGCTGGCGGCGGACGTGGACGGCGATGCAACCCGTCTGGCCTTGCTGCATGACGAGAACACGCCTGAAGGCCTGCTGTTCGACGCGAACAGCGGCTACCTGGAATGGACGCCCGGCCAGAACGTGGTGAACAACGCCATCGGGAGCAGCCAGGCGTTCACCTTGAACTTCACGGCGAGCGACGGCGCCGCCACTACCACCCAGAGCGTGCAGGTACGCGTGCTGGACGTGAACCGCCCGGCGGTGCTGCAAGTGAGCAACCATGCCCTGGCCGTAGGCCAGAGCTTCAGCCTGCCGGTATTGCTGAATTCACTCCCTCTCCCTCTGGGAGAGGGCTGGGGTGAGGGCATCCGTGCCACCGACCCCGACGGCGCCCCCCCAACCGCCAACCTCGCCATCAGCTTCGCCGACCTCCCCGAAGGCGCCAGCTACGACGCGCAGGCCAAGCGCCTCGTCTGGACACCCGGCCCCGGCCAGGTGGGCGACTACACCGTCACGGCCAAGGCCTGGGACGGCTTCAACACCACCACGCAGACCTTCACGCTGCGCGTGGTCGCCGACACCAGCGCCAACGAGCCGAGTGTGCTGGTCTCAACAACCCCCAGCACCCCGGCTCAACCCGGCCAACTGGTGGTCGCCACCATCCGCGCCAGCAGCTACAGCGCCATGCAGAGCATTGCGGTGCAAGTGCAGGGCCTGAATGCCAGCGATCCGCAAGCGTGGAGCACTGTCGCACTCGATGGTGCGGGCCGCTTCAAGTTCACGCCCACCGCGGCGGGCCTGGTGAACATCCAGGTGATGGCAACCGACGTGGACGGCTTCAGCCACACCGAAATCCACGGCGTCCGCGTCAAGGACCCGGCCGACAGCCAAGCCCCGGTGCTGGGCTGGGCCGGTGTGTTGAACGGCGCCACGGCGACCAGCCAGCCCGTCACCATCCGCCAACTCAGCACGCTGGCAGCCAGCCTGCAAGAGCAGCAGCTGATGGGCTACAAGCTGGAAATCTCCGCAGCCGGCAGCGGCAGCTGGCAAAACCTGGCGGCGCAAAGCAGGGACGCGGCCAACCAAAGCGGCACGCTGAACCTGGCCAGCCTGGACCCCGCGGCATTTGCCAACGGGGTCTACTCCGTGCGCCTGAGCGCATGGGACCTGCAAGGCCGCACCAGCGAAATCAACGCGCGCGTCATCATCGACAGCGCCGCGAAGACCGCCCCGCAAGCAGTCGCAACAGACGCCACCTTCACCCTGGCCGGCCACGCGTTCGCGCTCACCCGGACTCTGTCTTCACTCCCTCCCCCTCCGGGGGAGGGAGGGGGTGGGGGCACGCTTGCCAACGCACGGGACTTCGGCAACTGGCAACTCGCCGGCTTCACCACGCACCTGACCACCGACCAACCCGACACCGACGCCCAAGGCCTGCAAGCGCCGTGGAGCGAAGGCGCCCGCCTGTGGATCACCGCGCCCGCCCTCGACGGCACAACTGTAGCCAACCTGCAGTTCACCTTGGGCACCTACAGCGAGCGCCTGGGCAACGTGGCCGGCGCGCCGGTCGTCGTGCGCCCGGTGTTCACCAACAACCAAGGCTGGAGCCTGCAAGCCCGCAGCGGCGAGAGCTTTGACGCCCAGAGTGGATTTATCACCACCCAGCCCGAAGCGCTGCAACGCCAGGGCAATCGCCTCTACGACCAGCTCACCGGCCTGCCTTGGGTGCCCGACAGCTACACGCTGACGGGCCCGGATGGAACGCGCTACCAGCTGGATGCCCAAGGCCGTGTCACAACCGTGCAGTTTGCCGATGGTGCAAGCTGGCTCGTGAGTGATGCTGGCATTGCCGCTGTACAAACTGCTGGCGGCGACGCGACGGAAGATCGCGTCAACTTCATCCGCGACACAGAAGGCCGCATCAGCCTGATCACTTCCGCGGCTGCATCCTTCGCGTACCGCTACGACGCCTCAGGGAGACTGATCCTCGCGCGCAACCTGTCTTCACTCCCTCCCCCTTCGGGGGAGGGAGGGGGTGGGGGCACTGCACCCTTGGGCACCCCCTACGGCTACGACAACCAAGGCCGTCTGCTGCAAGACCCCCTCACCGCCAACTTCGGCGCCGCCTTGAACTGGAACAGCGGCGACTTGGCCAATGGTTGGAGCGGCACGCTACAACCCGGCGCCACCACCAGCCTCGCCTTCACCATCCGCGAAAGCGAAATCGCATCCACCATCAAGACCCCCGGTGCGCAAGGCAGCGTGATCGTCGCCATCCAATCGCAAGGCGGCGGCGCCCTGCAAGTCACCGGCGCGACGGTGCTGGGCACCAGCACTGACGCAAGCACGCAAACCACCCTGGTGCGCATCACGGAAGCGGGCCTCAAGCTGATCCGCCTCACCGGCGAAGGCCAGGCCAGCATCAAGATTGCATTGGCCGGCGACATCAATCGCGATAGCCTCGTCGACGGCGCCGACAGCCAGGCCTGGGAGCAGACACCCAGCGACATCGATGGCGACGGCCAGGCCACGCAAGCCGACCGACAAATCCTCTACGCCAACTACGGCCTGCGAGCCAACCAGGCGCCGGTCTCTTTGCTCCCACCCCCTCCGGGGGAGGGCGGGGGTGGGGGCACCCTGCGCACGCACACCGATCTGGCCACTCGCGCCAGCTTGAACACCGTGGCCCAAGACCTCGAAGGCGACAGCATCTACTGGCGCGTTCTGGGCGCGACACATGGCACCGCGACCCTGAGTGCCGATGGGCAGAGCATCGTCTTCATGCCTGAAGTGGGCTATGCGGGGCCGGCAACCATCACCGTGCAGGCGGATGATGGGTTTGCGGCGGCTGCGCCGATGGAGCTGGCGGTGAATGTGAGCGGATCACGTCTGCTGACGATTCATGTGGCACGACTCGCTGCGCTAGCCACCGGAGGCACCGGCCAACTTGTGGTCACTGGCGACTTCGAGGACGAAGAGGGCGTGGCGCTGACAGGCAACTATGCCCAGTACACGTCGTCCGACAGCAGCATCATTAGCGTCAGCAGCACCGGCGCCGTGCGCGGCTTGAGCGACGGCATCGCCTTGGTGCAAGTGCATGCCCGAGGCATCGAAGGCGTGAACGTCTTCACCGTGTCCGCCGAAGGCCATGGCCCCGGATTGGACGACAACGGCTTCGAGGTGGACGTGTACCCACGTGCCATCACCCTGCCGCTGCTGGGCCAGCGCCAGCTGAAGGTGAAGCTACCCAATGAAGAAACGGGCCTGCCCACCAACATCTCCGCTGCATCGGCCGGAACGCGCTACTTCGTGAGCGACGCCAGCATCGCCGAGATCGCGCCCGACGGCCTGATCTTTGCCAAAGCCACCGGCACCGTCACGGTGAGCGTCGTCCACCAGGGCCGCCAGCATGACATCACCTTGAATGTGCAGCAAGCCCAGATCGGCAGCGCAGTCACCACCGCCAAGGGCGGCGTCGCGGTGCAGGACAGCGAAGGCAACCTGCTCATGGTGGCGCCGGGGGCGCTGCCGGCAGGGACGACGGTGAGCATCAGCGGGTTGGCGCTTGAGGATGTGGGCATTGCCCTCCCGGGCACCGAAGTGCTGGATGCGCTGGCCGCCGTGAGTCTGGACTTCGGCGACGCCACACTGAGTCTTCCGGCGCAGCTGGCCATCAAGGTCACGGGGCCTATCGACTCCGCCACCGGCCAGGCTAGCGTACTGGAAGCAGGCACCGAAGTCATGTTCTGGCGCAAGGGCACGATCTTGGACACCGATGGCATTGCCAAGGACACCTGGTGGCTGGTGGACAACGGCTTTATCGGCACAGACGGTATGGCTCGCACTGCCAGTCCGCCTTACTCGGGCGTGACGGGCGGCAATGGCGTCTTCCTGGTTACCACTCTAAAGAACACGCCCGAAGCACAAAAGGCGCGAGAGCAAACCGGAGAGATCCGGGTCATCGGCGCGGCGGTCGATTTCAATGCCATCTGGGCAGCGGGCGCCATGATGGCTGTGGGCCTAGGCGGCGGAGGTTACTTGGCCGGAGCCGCGTTGGGGGTCGTTGGCGCCGTGACTGCTGGACTGACGGCGGTGGGCTACACCTTGGACGGCAGCTTCAAGCGCGACATTCCCAAGGACATTTGCACAGTCGACAGGATTTTCCGGGAGTTCCCCGCACCTCCCAACCTGCGCGCCGGGCAGCCCGTCATCACTGCGGTCGAGTACGACCCCAACACGCGCAAGCTCACGCTGCGCGGAACAAACTTCGTGCCGGATGACCAGTCGTTTGCCAGTTTCGACATGCGTGTCTGGCTGGAGCCGCGCGGCGGCAATCTGGAGGAGACCGACGAGGCCGACGAGGGCCCGACCAATGGCCTGGTCTGGCGCGCGTTCGCGGCCCAGCTGTACTCAAGCGGCACGCCCGGCAGCCAGGAAATCAGCGTCACCCTTCCCGACAACATCCTGCTGTCGCAGCACGACATCTACATCGAGCGGCGCGCCCGCGTTCCCACGCCTACCGGCTTTGAAGTTCCCGTGCCCTCGGCGCGCAGCCAGGCCATCGGGCTGTGGCAGCTGAAGAACGGCAGCAATGGACAGGCCCTGCCCAGCACCGACATGGTGGTGGCCTCGTCGAGCGGCCTGACCATCTACACGCAGTCCAACAGCGACGCAGCCTCCGACCCCACCAAGCCCAAGGACCAGAGTCTGCCCATCGGGCTGCAGCCACTCAAACACCTGACCACCGACGAGAACGGCCAGCCGCTGCAGCTTGCCGGCTACCGCACAGAGCCGGTGGCCTATATGGCTGACGCATCGCTTGCCTTCGTGGCCGGGCGCGACGGGCGCGTCTATGTCGTGGACATGCTCAACCGCACCGTCGCCAAGACGCTCGTGCTAGGCGGTAGCAGTGCTGGTACGAACATTGTCAGCCTTGCTGTGGCGAATGGCTGGCTCTACGCCGCCGAAGGCAGCAACTACGCCGCCGGTTCGGGACGGCTGATGCGCATATCCGTGGATCCCGTGGCGCAGGACTTCCTGCACGGCCAACAGCAGTTGAGCCTGGGAGGCCTTAGCGCTCCGATGGGCTTTGGCGACATGGCGGTGAGCATGGACCGCTATCTGGCGGTGACAAGCCTGCGTGCACCATTGACCGTCAGCGGCGGCTCGAACGTGGAGCGAGGCAACGTTTACGTCATCGATCTGGAGGCGCTCGACGAGAACGGGGCGGCGAGCACAGGGGAGGCCGCCGTGGTGACGCTGGATGCCGCGAAGCTGGGAGCCCAGGACGTCGGTCGCGCGCCGCAGTATGTGACGGCCGGGCTGTTCCCCGCCGAATTCGTCATCAGCAGTGCGAAGGACCACAGCCGCGGCATCAGCAGCGTGCGCGTGGCATTGAACGAGCAAGGCGGCCTGGCGGGCGGCGCGGACCTGCGCACGTTGAAGCTGACGCCAGCGTTGGACGACCCGCAATGGCTCCAGAAAAAGCACCAGCAGAACATCCAGCGGGCCGCCGACTCGGTGGTCGTCACCTTCGAAGGCAAGACGTATGCGCTGGTGGCTGACTACAACTTCATCTTCAACGACGCGCACTTCAGCGAGGCCGGCAGCTTTGGCTACGGCAAGCAGATTGGCGGCAAGATCGGCGTCATCGAGGACCCCTTCGGACGCAGCGGACCGCCGCGCTACCTGGGCGCCACGACGCCCATCGTGGGTGGCGCTGTCAACAGTTTGAGCATCGGCGCGGGCGGAGAACTGCTGGCGGACGTCTGGATCGAGGAAGACACGGCCAACGGCTCTCGCATGTACGAGTCCCTGTTCGTCTGGAATGCGAACGCGCTCGTCAGCGCCGCCGTGCGCGCGGCCGACCGTCCACAATCCCTCCCCATCGACAGGGATCCGGGCAACTCGGTACAAATCGTCGCGCCGCTCAGGTACGACCAGGCTGTCCCCAACACCGGCTTTGGCTGGATCTACGGCACCGGCACCCATTTGCTGGACCCGGCCGGCGTGGTCGCGCTCACCGCGGAGAGCCTGCCAGCGCTGGCCAACGCGGATGCGTTGCGCCGTGCCAAGGAGGTGCCGTTGTCGAGTTGGGAGAGCGCCCTTGTGCGCGCGGGCGCCGCCAGCGTCTACGCGATCCAAGGCATCTCCGCCGCGCTGTCCGCCATGGCCGGGCGCGACACCAGCGAGCAGATCAAGGCGATGAATGAGGCGCGCAAGACGCTGAAGCTGACCGGCTATGACTACGCCACCGACAGCTCGGAAGCGTCCACCATTGCATTCAGTCTCGTGGAAGGCATCATCGGCGGATTTGGCGAGGTGGGTTTCGAGGTTGCTGACGTATTAGCTCGAATAGTCGCGGTCGCCAGTGCCGTGGTTCGCGAGGGGTACCAGGAAACGGCGGACTTCGTGTCACAGGCGGGGGAAGTCTTCAAGGGACAAAAAAGCGTTCTGGATATTCAGTGGAACAGTGACATTACGGTTGTGCCCCCGGATTTGCCGGCGCTCAGCGAACTGGCGCGCATGGTTGAGGCCGGTGCACCGATCGGTGAGGTCCTCAAGCAGATTGTCATCAATGCGGTTAGCAGTAACGCGGCAGGTGCAGGAATCGTCAGCGCGTACGCCCTGCAGCAGTCTGTCAGTGCGCAAGACAAGGCGGGCATGATTGGCGCGGCGCTCGGCATGGCGCTGGGCGCGCGGCAAGCGGTCTCCGCCGTCAAAAAGGCTCACGATGCGGCGCAACGCGTGGTTGACGCAGGGTTGAAGGCGCCCCAGCAAGTGCCTGCGGCCATGGCCGCCTTGAAGCAAGCGCGGCTGGAAGCGCAGCAAGCCCTCCTGGACCAGATGCGCAACGTGCGGCGGTTTACCGAGCGAGTGCAAAACAACCTGAAGGCGAAGGCCACGCGCAACACCGAGACGTCCATTGGCAAGGGCCCGCTAGGGGATAAATTCGACCCGCTGCCAACGCTGACCGGCACCGCCGTCTGGAAAGACCAGCGGATGGCCGACCTCATGAACAAGGCGATCGAGCCGCGGATCGATCTGGCAGACCGCATCAGCCAGCTGTTCAAGACAAGCGAGTACGGCAGCCCGTTCGGTGATTGGCGGCTCGACGGACCGAATCCCATAGAAGTCATCAAAAAGAGGGGTGAACCGGCCACAGGTGACTTCAACAAGACGGTGACCGACGTGGACGAGGTCGTCAGAGTGAAGGTCATCATCCCCGTTCGCGACAACGGCGTGGTGGTGGACCATGTGTCCCAGACAATCGACCTGGTGGTGCGATCGGAAGCCGGGATCAACAAGCACTTCGAGGCACGTGCAAGCAAGGAAAAGCAAGCGGAAATTCGCGGCAGTGTGATGGCCGGGTACGAGTTGCCCTACACGGCACGGGCTGGAACGAACGGGCGCGAGTACGTCAGTTACGACAGCTTGCGTGGCAAGCCGATGACCATCCACCTCAGCGAGGAGTTGATGACCCGGCCCTATGGACTGGCAGGCGCGCTGGTGCACGAGCGCGTCGAAATCGGGGCCACGCTCAACGCCCTGCGCCGCCGAGGACCGGAAGGCCTTGAAAAGGCCGCCATTGCAAAAGTACTGGACGATGCGATCCACCAAGATGGCATCGACCTGGCGGATTACGCTGCTGCCGAAGCCATGCTGGCGAAAGGCTTGGTTTCCGAGCAAATCCGGGTTGAAAAGGTCCGGGAGATTTTCAAGAACATCAAGGACATGAGTGATGCGCAGACCGATGCGCTCAAGAAGGAATTCGACCTGCAGAGAACAAGCTGGATGGACCAGATCGAAATCGAAGCCGTCCGTCGCAAGCCGGACGGAACCTACGAGCCGGTCAAGGACGGGCGGCTTGACTTCCTCATCATCGAGAACGGCAAGCTAAGGGTCGTGGAGGCGAAGTCCACGTATGCGAATGAGCACATAGCGAACGACAAGACCAAGCTGAAGGGAACTTTGACTCCGAACCAGAGCGACTATATTCCCGCGTTTCTCAGCGATCCGGATGTTGTGCTGAGAGTCAAAGGCGAGGCAGCGACAAGACTGCGCGGAGATCGTGATTTCGAGGAGTTTGTAAATGACGACGGAACTCTTCGCGCGGAAAAAGACAGCGTCCTGTTCGCGGTCCGCAAGTACGGCGGAGAAGGTCGTGTGGAAAAGTATTCCCCGGAGTTGCTGACCGATGCACCGCCCAAACCCCGGGACGTCTGGCACACCGTTCAGGCGGGCGATCTGGACAACCCTCAGTTGACCTGGGTGCTGAGCGATGGCGACGGCGCCCTCATCACCGACGCTGACGCGCAGCGCCTGGCCGACGCGGCCAAGGCCTACTGGACGGACGTTGGCGTGCCCGCCGAACTGCTCGATGGCGCACGCTTTGAATTGGCAACGCTGCCGCAGGGCGTGGCCGGTCTGGAGCAAGGAGAAGGCCGCATCGCTCTGTCGATTAACGGCGCTGGTTACGGTTGGTTCGTGGACGGCACGCCGCTTGCCGCAGAAGAGTTCACGCGCCAAACGGATAACACGCTCACAGCCGAAGGCTCCAGCTCCGCAGCCAACAAACTGGACTTGTTGACCGTGATGATTCACGAACTCGGCCATGTGCTGGGCTTTGGCGACACCTATGCTCAAGACGATGTCATGAACGGGTACCTGAGCCCGGGAATGCGCCGCCTGCCCGATGCCGATGACGTGCGGCAATGGATCATTGCGGGCGTGGATAACGCGCCGGCTGATTCAGCGACCGTGCGCTTCTCGTCGCCCAACGCAAGTGCGGCGGGTGCGAGTGCGCAGCACCAAATGGTCAGTCCTCTGCCTGTGCAGGCAAGTTTCGACGCCGAGCAGTGGCAAGCCACCGGCAATACGACGCTGGCGCAAAACCTCATCACCCTGGCCGAAGCTGAAGGCGGCCATGCCAGCGTGAGCCAGAGTTTCGTCCTGGGCGAGGAAGATCGCTTCCTCAGCTTCACCGTGGACCGCATGGGCTTGCAAGGCAACGCGAGCGCAGGTGAAGCCGCACCGCAGGACGCCTTTGAAGTGGCGCTGCTCAACGCCACCACCGGCGCCAGCGTGCTGGCACCCGCCATCGGCCTGAGCCGCTCGGACGCGATCGTCAACACCCAGCTGGACGGCGCGGCCATTCTCACCACGCGCACCACCACCGGCGTGCGCCATACCGACAACGCCGACGGTAGCCGCACCTATGTGATCGACCTGCGCAGTGTGCCGCCATCCACTCCCGTGCAACTGAGCTTTGACCTCATCGGCTTTGGCGCCGGCGCGGCCCAGCGCACCAGCCAGGTCGTGGTGCGCGACATCCGTCTCGTCAATACTCCCGTGGCCGTCGACGACACAGCCACGCTGGCCGAAGACACACTCATGACCATTGATTCCCGTGCAAACGACGTGAATGGCAGCGCCGAGGGCTTTACTCCGCAAGTCGTCACCCAGGCGGCCCACGGCAACGTGACTATCGCGGCCGACGGCAGCTTCATCTACACCCCGCAAGCCGACTACACCGGTGCCGACAGCTTCACCTATCGCCTGGCGGGAGACGCGGGAGAGGAAGCCTCGAATGTGGCGACGATCAGCCTGCATATCACTCCGGTGAACGACGCACCTGTTGCCGCCAGCTTCGTCCTGAACACCACCGAGGATGCCGCCACCCGCGTGGAGCTGCTGGCTACCGATGTGGACAGCATCGCCAACGAGCTGCGGTACATCATCGAGCAAGACCCCGCCCATGGCGTGCTGACACGCATGGCCGACGGCAGCTACAGCTACCAGCCGGATGCCAACTACTTCGGCCTGGACAGCTTTGCCTACAAGGTCAACGACGGTGAACTGGACAGCGCCGTCGCCACGGTAACTATCAACGTTGCGCCGGTGAACGACGTTCCCACGCTCGGCGCCCAAACGCTGACGGTTGTTGAGGACACGGAGCTGGCGGGCAACCTGCTGGCAACCGCCGCCGACATCGACAGCGCCAGCCTCACGGCGCTGATCGTCGGCGATCCGGCCCATGGCACGCTAACCGTCAATCCCGACGGAACCTTCAGCTACCAGGCCCATGCCAACTACAACGGCCCCGACAGCTTCACCTACATCGTCAACGACGGCGAACTGACGTCCAATGTCGCAACGGTGAGCATCAACGTCACGGCGGTGAACGACGCACCGACGCTGGGCGACCAGCACCTTGACGTTGCTGAGGACACAGAACTGACCGGTAGCCTGTTGGCGACCGGTGCGGACGTCGACAGCGCGACGCTGATGGCGGCCATAGTCGCTGGCCCAGTTCACGGTACCGTCACACTCAACGCCGACGGCAGCTTCAGCTACCGAGCCAACCCCGACTACAACGGCGCCGACAGCTTCACCTACCGGGTGAGCGACGGTGAGCTGGACAGCGGCACGGCCACGGTGGCGATCAACGTCACCGCCGTCAACGATGCACCGACCGTCACCGACCAGGCCTTCAGCGTGGCCGAGGACGGTGTGCTGGAAGGCAGCTTCTTCGCCACGGTGGCGGATGTCGACAGCACGCAATTCATGCCGATGGTCTTGGGCCACCCATCCCACGGCACCTTGACAGTCAATGCCGATGGCAGCTTCCGCTACGAGGCGCATCCGGACTACTTCGGCTCGGACGACTTCCTCTACGTTGTCAGCGACGGCGCACTGACGTCCAACATGGCGACGATCAGGATTGACGTGCGCCCCGTCAACGACGCGCCTACACTCGTCAGCCAGAGCCTGACGGTAGCCGAAGACACGCCACTCACCGGCAGCCTGCTGGCCTTCGCGGTAGACATCGACAGCGACAACCTCAGCGTGACCATCGTGTCCGGCCCGGCCTACGGTACGTTGACCCTCAACACCGACGGCACCTTCAGCTACCAGGCCGACCCCGACTACAACGGCCCTGACAGCTTCACCTACAAGGTGAATGATGGCGAGCTGGAAAGCAACGTTGCAACGGTAACCATCGACGTGACGGCGGTGAACGACGCCCCCACCCTGGCCGATCAGCACTTCATCGTCGCCGAAGACGCGGCCGTCAGCGGCAACCTGATCGATAGCGCTTCGGACGTCGACAACGCCACCCTCAGCGCCGAGATCGTCACGGGCCCGGCGCACGGCACACTGACGGTGAACGCCGACGGCACCTTCACCTACCGGCCCAACGCCAACTACAACGGCCCCGACAGCTTCACGTACAAGGTGAGCGACGGCCAATTGCAAAGCGGCGTAGCTACCGTTTCCATCGATGTCGCACCGGTCAATGACGCGCCGAGCTGGAGCAGCGTGGCGCCCGCGTCCTTCCAGCTGACCCCCATCACCGGCGCGGACACCAGCGGCATCTACCAGGCCGGCGCCAGCCTGACCAGCCCGGCCGGCACGCCCACGCGATTGAGCTTCGACTTCACGGCGGACGACACCGCCTTGCACAGCGAGTTCGGCATCTTCAGGGTGGATGATGCGACAGGGCGCATCGGCAACCTGATGCCCGGGAATCCCGGCTACGCCGCCGCCGCGCTCTCGTCCCAGCGCTCGACCCTGGTCTTTGCCAGCGGCCGCAGCACCGGCGCGCGCAAGAGCGTCGATGTCCTGGCGGGCCAGTACTTCGGCACGTATCTGGTCAAGGGCGGCAGCAGCGGCCATTGGCGGGCCAAGAATCCCGCCAATGACATGGGCGCCGGCACCGTGGCCTTCTTGTCGGTGGCCGCGGCCAACGCCGACAGCGGCTTCGATCACGTCAAGGCTGATTGGACGGTGGGCAACACCGGCACTGCCGCCTTGGCGCTAGCCTGGGAAGACACAGTTGGAGGTGGCGACCGCGACTACAACGATGCCGTCATCAACGTCACCGGCCTGCAGGCCACCCGGGCCAACGCGTTCGTCTACGACGCGCGGGCAGTCGATCTGGATGGCGATGCGTTGACCTACGCCCTAAGCCAAGGCCCGGTTGGCGCGGTGATCGATGCGATCACCGGCCGCCTGACCTGGCTCGATCCGATTGCCGGTTTGTACAGCTTCGTCATCGATGTGTCGGACGGAAACGGTGGCACCGCGCAACAGCGGTTCACGCTGGAGGTGCGATAGCATGGTCGGGACGACCGGCTGTCGGCGAATCGGTATTCTGAACCGGACAACATGAACATCCTCACTGAAAGATCATGAGTCAAAGCATCTACATCATCGACCTGCCGACCAACGGCCTGCCCGAGCCCTCCACGTTGCAGGAGATGTGGGAGCAGATCGAGCCACGGCTTGATCTGCTTGCCGAACCCAATCCCAAATTCGTGGAGCTGGCCAAACGGATCGAGCAGAAGTTCGCCACACCCGACGAAGATGCGGAGTGGCTGAACAATCCAGTCGCAGAGGCCGGGAAGCTCACGAAAGCCGCGTGGAACTTCGGGCTACCCGAGGAGCAGCCGGCGGAAGTTCTGCATGAAGTGGTCAATCAAGCCACCCAGCTCGGGCTGGCCGTGCTGGTGGACTATCTGGGCGTGGGCTTCCTGCCTGGCCGCAAGATCGTTCCGGCGAATGTGAGCGAGCAGTGGGAAGCGTTCTTTGGCCCCGCGCCGGAGTCAACCAAGCTCACCAAGGCCCAGGTCGTTAAGAAGCTCAAGCAAATGCTGGGTGAGAAGTTGGCGCCGCATGGGTTCAAGTTGGTCAAAGAAGCGCAAGTCTTCAGGGATGGCAGCAAAAGCACGGGCTCAGGGTACTTCCGCCGTGACCTGACCGATGGTCGTCAGCTTGTCATGTTCATTGTCCGATGGCTGCACCATGGTGGGCTTGTGTGCTGGTTCAGGGGGGGGGGGGTGAACTTCACAATTCATCAAATCCTGAAGGACGCCGCTCTGAACGGCTATTTTTTGAGAACTGGCGAAGATCAGTTCAGCTTTGAATATGGCTTTAACTTTGTTGATACGGAGCCCGGACTGTCCTGGACACGAAGCGAGATTTACAAGGACTCGTCGCCGCTTTCTGTGCACGACGAGTTTCGGCTCGAAGACGACGAGGGGTTCCGATCACATCACGTGGACAGGCTTCTTGACGCAGTCGCGCAAGCCCTGGTGTCGCAGCTGGACCAAATGAAGGATGTCGAATCCATTGACCGGGTCTTGAACAAAGAAATATCCAGGTCGCCTGGAAGTTACGTGCGCAAGAACGGTTTCAACGGGCACGTTGCCCTGGTCTGCGCGCGTCTGACGAATGATCCCGGATTCGACGACGTGGTCAAGGCGTGCATCCGGCCTTACAGCGACAGGACCGATGAATCGGCCGAAAGCCGCAAGGCGGAGATACATCAGCTTGCCAACTACCTGCGCGAGCACGTGGGCCCGCTGAAGGCGAACTGATCGCACTGGTGAGATGGCATCGGCCCGGACGCGCAACGAAAAATCATGAGTCAAAGCATCTACATCATTGACTTGCAGGCCCACGGCCTGACCGAGCCTTCCACGTTGCAGGAGATGTGGGAGCAGATCGAGCCACGGCTTCAGCAGCAAGCCGATCCGAGCTCGAAGTTTGTGGAGCTGGCCAAACGAATCGAGCAGAAGTTCGCCACACCCGACGAAGATGCGGAGTGGCTGAACAGTTCAGTCGCAGAGGCCGAGAAGCTCACGAAAGCCGCGTGGAACTTCGGGTTGCCTGCGGAGCAGCCCGCGGAAGTTCTGCATGAAGTGGTGAACCAGGCCATGCAGCTTGGGCTGGCCGTGTTGGCGGACCATCTTGGCGTGGGGTTTCTCCCGGGCCGCAAGATCGTGCCGGCGAGCGTGAGCGAACAATGGGAAGCGTTCTTTGGCCCCGCGCCTGAGTCAACCAAGCTCACCAAGGCCCAGGTCGTCAAGAAGCTCAAGCAAATGCTGGGCGAGAAGTTGGCGCCGCACGGATTCAAGTTAGTTAAGGAAACCCAAGTGTTCAAGGACGGCAGCAAAGACACAGACTCGGGGTACTTCCGCCGTGACCTGGCCGATGGTCGTCAGCTCATCATGTTCTCTTTGAGACGCCTGCGTTACGATGGGCTTGTGTGCTCGTTCAGGGG
>NZ_RKMB01000054.1 GCF_003797765.1 Ramlibacter sp. WS9
CGTAAGGGCCGTCTTCGTAAACGATGGCGATCTTCAGGCTCTTCGGATCGGCCTTGAGGGAAGGCGCAACAACCTGGACGATGGACTCGACGCTGCGGCTGGCAAAGGTCTTGGCCGTCGAGTTGCTGCGGAAGACGTACTTGAAACCACGGCCCGTGATCGTGTCAGCCACAGCGCCCAGCTCGAAGTAAGGCACGCCAGCCAATTCGGTGACCTGCGTGGCTGCCGAGGAGACGCCGGACGCATAGCTTCCGAACACTGCCACCACGTTCTCGACCGAAGTCAGGCGTCTCGCCTCCCCCACGGCCTGGTTGGCGTCCACCGCATCGGCCTTCACCAATGTGATCTTCTGACCGTTGATGCCACCGGCAGCGTTGCGCTCCGCGATGGCGATCTCTGTTCCGCGAAAGCTCTCCTCGCCGAGCAGCGCGAGCCCGCCGCTAAGGGGATAGAGGGCACCGATCCTGATTTCCTGCGCGTGTGCAGGGCCGGCCGCTGCGAGTGCCAGGACCGAGGCACTGGCGAGGGCTGTAGCGAAGCGTTTGATGAAACGTGGCACGGATAACTCCTGTAGAGTTGAATTAAATGAAGCGATTCAAGAAAGAATCTAAATATCTGACACTATTGCTGTGGTCACACAAGACAAAGTCTAATATGAAGCGCTTCAAATACAAAGATGAATTTGCCGATTTTCGGGTTAACCCCTAGGCGAATGCGTGGTACTGCCTCAGTCCGCGCAAACCCTGGCCTTCCGGCGATCCGCTCCGGCGGGCATGACGCTGTGCTCGACGTTTATGAAGGGATGCCCCATGCGCATCCAGCCGTCATCCCCCTCGCACCCGAAAGCAAGGTCGCCATCGCGCGTGCCAGCGACTTCTTGCTGGCACGGCTCGAAGGATGACGAAAGGGCTGATTCAGGGACGGGCGCTCGGCAACTGATAGTCGCGATAGCTCTCGCGCAGCTTGGTCTTCAGCAACTTGCCCGTGGCCGTGTGCGGCAGAGTGTCAACGAACAGCACCTCGTCGGGCAGCCACCACTTGGCGATCCGTTTTCCCAGGTAATCCAGCACTTCGAACTTGGTCACCGCGGTGCCGGGGCGGCGCACCACCAGCAGCAGCGGGCGCTCCTGCCATTTGGGGTGGGCGACGCCGATCACCGCGGCCTCGGCCACACCGGGGTGCGACGCCGCCGCGTTCTCGACGTCGATGGACGATATCCATTCGCCGCCGGACTTGATGACGTCTTTGGCGCGGTCCACCAACTGCAGGTAGCCGTCCGGATCGATCGTGGCCACGTCGCCGGTCGGAAAAAACCCCTCGGCGTCCAGCACCTCGCCACCCTCGCCCCGGAAGTAGCCCGCGGCGATCCAGGGACCGCGCACATGCAAGTGGCCGAAGGCCACGCCGTCCCACGGCAGCGCCTTGCCTTCGGCGTCCACGATCTTGAGTTCAACACCCCAGACGCCACGCCCCTGCTTGAGCTTGATCTTGACCAGCTCTTCGCCGCCCAGCGCGGCATGCTTGGGCAGCAGCTTGCTGACGACGCCGATCGGGCTGGTCTCGGTCATGCCCCAGCCCTGCATTACTTCCGCACCGAAGGTCTGCTCGAAGCGCTCCAGCATCGCACGGGGTACGGCGGCACCACCGATAAGAATGCGCCGCACGCCAAGCGTTTTCGGGTCCAGCTCGGGATGCTGGTCCAGGTACTGGAACAGCATCATCCAGACGGTGGGCACCCCTAGCGAGAAAGACACCCGCTCGTCTCGCAGTAGCGCATAAACGCTCTCGCCGTCCATGTAGGGGCCGGGCAGCACCAGCTTGGCTCCGACCATTGCGGCCGCGTAGGGCGTACCCCAGGCGTTGGCGTGAAACATCGGCACGATCAGCAGCAGCGTCTCGGATGCACTGAGGCCGAAGGTGTCAGGCACCAGCGCCATCAGGGAGTGCAGCACGGTCGATCGGTGCGTGTACATCACACCTTTGGGATTGCCGGTGGTGCCCGAGGTGTAGCACAGCGACGACGCGCTGCGCTCGTCGAACTCCGGCCAGGCGTACTCGGTGGGCTGCGCATCCGCCAACTCATCGAAACACAGCAGGTTGGGAACCTGGATGTCCGGCATGTGCGCCCTATCGGTCAGGGCAATGAACGCCCGCACCGACTTCAGCGACGGTGCCAGCTGCTCCACCAGCTTGGCGAAGTTGATGTCGAAGAGCAGCACCTGGTCCTCGGCATGGTTGACGATGTAGTCGATCTGCTCGGGAAACAGCCTCGGGTTCACCGTGTGCAGCACTGCGCCGCTGCCAGAAACGCCGTAATACAGCGCCAGGTGGCGGTAGGAGTTCCACGCCAGCGTGCCGACGCGGTCACCCTGCCGGATGCCGAGCTGGCGCAGCGCGTTGGCCACTTGCCGCGAGCGCAGGCAGATGCCTTGCCAGGTGGTGCGGTGCACCTGCCCCTCCGGCAGGCGCGAGACGATTTCGGTGTGGGGGTGAAAGGTGGCGGCGTGCTCGATCAGCGACGAGATGAGCAGCGGCCGGTCTTGCATCAATCCTTGCATGGTTTTTTTCTCCAGGTTCAGCCGCTGATCGCCGCGCCGATGGCTTCGTACGCCTTGCCATTGAAGCGCTGCAGCACTTTCTTGGCGATCGGGGAAAAGTCGTCGGCGGAGGTCTTCACTTCGATACCGGGGTACAGCATGGGCGGGATGAAGCTGAGGCTGGCGGCCTGCTTCATCACGTTCTCGCGTGTGAGGTTGTCGCCGGCCTGGCGCAGTACCTGCACCATCGTGGCAGCCATGGAATATCCGATCGCGTTGAGCGAGTCGTCCGGATCGCCGCCCGGATAGAACTGCTTCATCGTGGCGACGTACTCCGCCACTTCCTTGTT
This sequence comes from Ramlibacter sp. WS9, assembly GCF_003797765.1. Lineage (GTDB taxonomy): Bacteria > Pseudomonadota > Gammaproteobacteria > Burkholderiales > Burkholderiaceae_C > Ramlibacter. The sequence continues at coordinate 2,888 of NZ_RKMB01000054.1, forward strand.
GCCGGCGGCGGCCGGATCCGACGGCGTGACGATGTAGGTGGAGGAGATCACCCCCACTGCGTTCTCCAGCCCCGCGGGCTTGAGCACCGAGCTCATGGACTGCGAAACGCTGACCAGGTATTGCGTCGGCTTCCAGCCGATCTCGGCCGTCTTGCGCAGGGCCTGCGCCGCGAACTTGGGCGTGGTGATGATGACGAACACATCGGCGCCCGTGGCCTTGAAGCTGACCAGCTGGCTGTCGATGGTGGGATCGGTCACCTCGTGCGTGAGGTGCGAGACGATCATCGTTTTTCCCTTGTCGCCCAGGCCGTCCACCAGCCCCTTCATGTAGTCCTTGCCGAAGTCGTCGTTCTGCATCAGCACGGCGACTTTGGCGTTCGGCTTGGTCTGCATGATGTGCCTGGCGTAGAGCCGACCCTCGGCCTGGTAGGTGGGCTGCCAACCCATGGTCCAGGGAAAGTTCTTCGGGTCGCCGAAACGCGTGGCACCGGTGTTGACGAACAGTTGCGGCACCTTCTTGGCGTTCAGGTATCGCTGCGTCGCCATGTTGTGCGCGGTCCCCAGCGACGCGAACATCAGCAGCACTTCGTCTTGCTCGACCAGTTTGCGGGTCTGCTCCACGGACTTGGCCGGGTTGTAGGCGTCGTCCAGCGTGATGAAGTTGACCTTGCGCCCATTGATGCCGCCAGCGGCATTGGCCTTGTCGAAGTACGCCGCCATGGCCTTGCCGAGGGTGCCGTAGGCTGAAGCCGGGCCGGAATACGGCATGAGGTTGCCCAGCCTGATCTCGGTGTCGGTCGCGCCCGGGTCGTACTTCTTCTGGGCACGCACGGACAGTGGCAGCGCGCTTGCCAGCAGCAGGCCGGCACCGAGTCGGAGGGAGCGGCGCAGGCTGGCGTCGATGGGTTGGGTCATGGCAGGTCTCCTGGTCTTTTTCATGGGGGTTCGGACCAAACCATCGTAGGAAGATGGCCCTGTCGCAACATCGTCTGAAGTGACGATATTGGTCGGACGTGAGCGCGGCATCGCCGACATCAACCGTTAGCGCGCGCTGCGTTTTATGAAGCCGTGCACCCGCCGCAGCAGGCCCACCACGCCGCCGGGCATGACGTAAATCACGGCGATCAGTACCAGGCCGTACACCGCCCAGGGCGCGGCCTTCGATACCTTCTCGGCCAGGTTCGGCACGAACATGATGAAGACGGCCCCGAACAGTGCGCCCCACAGCGTGCCCACGCCGCCCACGACGATGCCCACCAGCAGCGAGATCGACAGGAACAGCGTGAATGAATCGGGCGAGACGAACTGCACGGCGATGGCGGACAGGGCGCCACCCACGCCGGTGTAGGCGGCCGAGACACCGAAGGTCATCGACTTGTAGTGCCGGTTGTCCACGCCCATGGCCTCGGCGGCCAAGGCGTGGTCGCGGATCGCCCGCATGGCGCGGCCGGTGCCGCTTTGCAGCAGGTTGTGTGCGATGACGAACATCATCACCGTCACCGCCAGCGCGAACAGGTAAAGCCACTGGTCCTGCGACAGCGGCAGGCCGAACGGCGCATCGGGCTTCATCAGGACGATGCCCTGCACGCCGCCTGTCCAGGCCTCCAGGTGCTTGTACTTCAGCAACTGCGGCATGGCCACGCCCAGCGCGAAGGTGGCCAGCGCCAGGTACAGCCCCTCGAGCTTGAGCGCGGGCCGACCGAACAGGTAGCCGATGACCAGGCACACGGCCCCGGCGGCCGGCACCGTCGCCCAGTACGGTGCGCCCGCGTGCTCCATCAGGATGGCGGCGGTGTAGGCGCCCAGCGCGAAGAAGGCGCCGTGGCCCAGCGAGATCTGGCCGTTGTAGCCGGTCAGCATGTTGAGCCCCAGCAAGGCGATGGCATAGGCCAGCACCATGGTGCCCTGGAACAGGTGGTAGCCCTTGAATACGAAAGCCAGGGCGGCCGCCACCGCGATCAGCGGCACGACCCAGGCCCAATGGGGCAGCGCCAGGCGCGAGAGGTTCATGCTCAAACCCGCGTGACCAGGCGGCGGCCCATCAGCCCGGAGGGCCGCACGATCAGCACGCCGACGATGAGCGCCAGCGCCACCGATAGCTTGAGCTCCGTGCCCACCACATAGGCGCCCATCAGGTTTTCCAGCATGCCGACGATGAAGCCGCCCAGCACGGCGCCCACCGGGCTGTCGATACCGCCGATCAAGGCGCCGGCAAACGCATACAGCAGCACCCCGGTCATCATGTGCGGATCGAGGAACACCACCGGCGCGACCATCATCCCGGCCACCGCGCCGATGGCGCCCGCCAGCCCCCAGCCCAGCATCAGCATGCGGCCCACGCTGATGCCCACCAGGCGCGACGAGGCGGGGTTCTGCGCGGCCGCGCGCATTGCCAGCCCCAGCGGTGTGAAGCGGAAGAAGGAGAACAGCAGCGCCACCATCACCAGTGCGACGAAGATGGCGCCGACCTGGTGCGCCGACATCAGCTCCGACGCGTACCAGGCATTGGACGGGAACGGGCTGGGAAAGCGTTTGACCGTGTAGCCGAAGATCCAGCCCGCCAGGCTATGGAAGATGACCAGCAGGCCGATGAAGACCACCACCACGGAGAGTTCGGGCGCGCGCTGCATGGGGCGAATCACCGCCAACTCGATCGCCGCCGCCAGCACGAACGACAGGACCACCGTGGCCGCGAAAGCCCCCCAGTACGGCAGGCCCGCCTGCATCAGGCTCCAGGCGATGAACGTGGAGAACATCGCCATCTCGCCTTGCGCGAAGTTGATGTGGTGCGTCGCCTGGTAAATCATCACCAGCGCCAGCGCCACGCTGGCGTAGATGCCGCCGGTGGCCAGGCCCGCCAGCAACTGCTGCAGGAATTCAGACATGCGCTCGGCTCCTATTCACCCAGGTAGGCACGGCGGACCGCGTCGTTGCGTTTCATCTCGGCCGATGGCCCGCTCAGCAGCACCCGGCCCGTCTCTAGCAGGTAGGCCGTGTCGGCCAGTTGCAGCGCCAGCCGCGCGTTCTGCTCCACCAGCAGGATGGACACGCGCTCCTCCTGGTTGATGCGCCGCATGATGGAGAAGATGTCCTTCACCACCAGCGGGGCCAGGCCGAAGGAGGGCTCGTCCAGCAGCAGCAGGCGCGGCCGGCCCATCAGCGCGCGGCCGATGGCCAGCATCTGCTGCTCTCCGCCGGAGAGCGTTCCGGCCTGCTGCGCGGCCCGCTCGCGCAAGCGGGGAAAGTAGTTGTAGACGCGCTCCAGGTCCTGGGCCACACCCTCGCGGCTGGCGCGGGAATAGGACCCCAGGCGCAGGTTCTCCTGCGTGGTCAGCCCCATGAAGGTGCCGCGGCCGTCCGGCACGTGGCCGACACCGGCGCGTGCGATCTGCTCGGTGGAGCGGCCCAGCAACTCATCGCCGGCCAGCCGGATGCTGCCGGTGGCCTGCACCATGGCCTGGCACAGCGCCCGCAAGGTGGTCGTCTTGCCCGCGCCGTTGGCACCCAGCAGTGCGGTGACCTGGCCTTCGGCAACCTCCAGGTCCAGCCCGTGCAGCACCCGGGTGTTGCCATAGCGAGCGTGCAGCCCGCGCACTTCCAGCAGCGGAGTCATATCGGTTCCTCTTCGGCTTCGCCCAGGTAGGCGCGGATCACTTCGGGATGCGCCCGCACCTCGGCCGGCGTGCCCTCGGCGATCTTCTTGCCGAAGTTCAGCGCCACCACGCGGTCTGAAATGCCCATCACCAGGCCCATGTGGTGCTCGACCAGCAGCACCGTGATGTGCAGGCGATCGCGGATGTCGCGGATAAGCTCGCCCAGGCTGTGCAGTTCCTCGTGGTTGAGGCCGCAAGCCGGTTCGTCCAGCAGCAGCAGCTTGGGGCTGCAAGCCAGGGCGCGCGCCAGTTCCACGCGCTTTTGCGTGCCGAAAGGCAAGTCGCCCACGATGCACTGGGCCTGCGCCTGCAGGCCCATGAAGCCGATGAGTTCATCGGCACGCGCGAGCGCCGCCGACTCGATGCGCGCCACGCCCAGCTTGAAGGCATTGCGCAGGAAGCCGGCGTGGTGCCGACTGTGGCAACCCACCAGCACGTTGTCGCGCACGGTCATGCTGCGAAACAGCGCCAGGTTCTGGAAAGTGCGGCCGATGCCGATGCCCGCCATGCGGTGGCGCGGCAAGCGGGTGAGCGTATGGCCGTCGAAAGCGATGGCGCCCGCGTTGCACTCGTACAGCCGGGACAGGCAGTTGAACAGCGTGCTCTTGCCGGCGCCGTTGGGGCCGATCAGCGCGCAGACCTCGCCGCGCCGTACGTCGAACGACACGTCGTCCAACGCGACGATGCCGCCAAAGCGGACCGTCACGCCGTCGATGCACAGCAGGGTGTCGGACGGCTTCACAGCCGTTCGATGAGGGTGACGTTGGCCATGCCGCCGCCTTCGCACATGGTCTGCAGGCCGTAGCGCTTGCCGCGCTGGCCCAGCGCATGGATCAGCGTGGTCATCAGCTTGGTTCCTGAGGCGCCCAGCGGATGGCCCAGCGCGATGGCGCCGCCGTTCACGTTGATGCGGTCGGCGTCAGCACCCAGCGCCTTCAGCCAGGCCAGCGGCACGGACGCGAAGGCTTCGTTCACCTCGTACAAGTCGATATCGGCGATGTTCATGCCGGCCTTCCTCAGCGCGCGCTCGGTGGCCAAAATCGGAGCCTCCAGCATGATCACCGGGTCATGGCCGATCACGGTCATGTGGTGGATGCGGGCCAGCGGCTTGGCATTGAGGGTTTTCAGGCCGCGCTCATTGACCACCAGCACGCCGGAGGCGCCGTCGCAGATCTGGCTGGCATTGGCCGCGGTAATGACGCCGCCTTCCTGCAACAGCTTCACGCCCTGGACGCTCTCCAGCGTGGCGTCGAAACGGATGCCCTCATCGGCCGTGTGCATCTCGCACGTCGGCTCGCCCCCGGGGCCGCCTCGCACAGGCACCGGCAGGATTTCGTCCTTGAACGCGCCGTCCTCGGTGGCCGCCACGGCGCGCTGGTGGCTCTGGAGCGCGTAACGGTCGAGTGCCTCCTTGGACAAGCCGTATTTCTTGGCCAACATCTCGGCGCCCTTGAACTGGCTGAACGCCGCGTAGTTGTAGCGCTTGTCGATGGCCGGGCTTTGGTAGACACCCAGGCCGGCCTTGTGCGCCAGCGCGCTGGGACTGAACATGGGCACGCGCGTCATCGACTCGACGCCTGCGGCGATGACGATGTCCATTGCGCCCGACATCACGGCCTGCGCCGCGAAGTGCACGGCCTGCTGCGACGAGCCGCATTGCCGGTCGATCGACGTGCCGGGCACCGACTCGGGCAACCGGGAGGCCAGCACGGCGTTGCGCGCCACATTGGTGGACTGCTCGCCCACCTGGCTGACGCTGCCCATGAACACGTCCTCGATCAGCGCCGGATCGGCATCGGCACGCTCGACCAGCGCATTGAGCACCTGAGCCGCCAGGTCCACCGGGTGCCAGCCGGAGAGGCGGCCTGCGCGACGGCCGCCTGCAGTGCGGGTGGCGGCGACGATAAAGGCTTCGGACATTGACAGGGACTTTTCTGAAGGTGGGCTAGCCGGCTATTTTTCGCCGCCCCCCTTCGCCCGGCTTCGTCCGAACTGACGATTTTGGGCGATGTGACAGTCAGCGATGCCGAAAGCCTGGCGGTGCATGGACAATGAACTCACGCATGCCACCCTCTTCCCCCGCCGGCCGCGACTCCAGCCGACCACCGCTCGTTACCTCAGGCCTGGACAGCAAGTTCAACCCGCCCGCCCCTGTGGCGGCGCAGGTGCTGCGCCAGAATCTGTGCGACACCATCTGCCGTGCCGCCGGCCAGTTGGTGCTGGTCAGTGCGCCGGCGGGCTTTGGCAAAACCACGGCCATGATGCAGGCGCGCAACCGCTTGGAAGACGCTGGCGTGCCCACCGTGTGGCTGGCCCTGGACCGCGCGGACAACGACGTGTCACGCTTCATGAGCTGCCTGGACGAGGCAGTGGCCCGGCTAGGAATCGGCAGCGCCGGGACGGACGCCGTGAGCGCCCTCACGCGTACGGATGCTTCATTCGCGCTGTTTCTCGATGAACTCGAAGCGGTGCAGGAAGCCGCCGTGCTGGGCCTGGTGCGCGAAATAGCCGATCACCTGCCGCGCGGCGGCCATCTGGTGATCGGCTCGCGCAGCCTGCCGCAGCTGGGGTTGGCGCGCTTGCGGGTGCGCGGCTTGCTGGTGGAGATCGAGGCCGCCCGCCTGCGCTTCAGCCTGGAGGACGCGCTCAGCTTTTTCGAACAGCGAAGCAAGGCCTACACGCTGACGGCTGGCCAGCTGTTCCGGCTACACCAGAAGACCGAGGGATGGGTGGCCGCGCTGTGGCTCGCCTCGATGGCCCTGGACCGCACCGCCGACCCGGGCGACTTCATCGACCGGTTCTCCGGTTCGGACCGCGGCGTGGCCGACTACCTGGCCGAAGATGTGCTGGCCAACCAGCCCGCGCACATCCGCCGCTTTCTGCTGCGCACCAGCTTGCTGCGGCAGCTGGACGCCTCCGTCTGTGCCGCGCTCAACCCGCGCGCGGACTGCGCGGCCATTCTGGAGCAGCTGGATGCGGATCACCTGTTCCTGACGCCGGTGGCTGGCGAACAGCCGACGTGGCGCTACCACAGCCTGTTCGCCGATTACCTGCGCACGCGGCTGGAACGCGAGCACCCCGAAGAAGTGGCGCGGCTGCACCTTGGCGCTTCGGGCTGGTACGAATCCGAGGGCCGGCCGGTGCCGGCTATCGACCACGCCATCGAGGGCGGCGACTTTCCCCATGCCATGCAGCTGCTGCAGGGCCAGGCCGAAAACTTTCTGGGCGCAGGCCGCATGCGCCTGTTATCGCGCTGGTTCGGCAGCCTGCCGGCCACGCAACTGCGGCAGCACCCGCGGCTGGAAATGATCAATATCTGGGCGGCCGGCTTCACGCACGGCGCCTGGGACGCGATGGACATGCTGGAGCGTTCGGGCTTGCGCAACAGCGAAGACCCTTTCCTGCGCGCGCACGCCAACGGCATGCGGCCCATGCTGCTGGCCATGCAGGACCGCAACGAGGAAGCGCTGGAGGTCGGGCATGAGGCGCTGCAGCGGCTGCCCACCGGCCACGACTTCCCAGACACCACGCTGCTCAACGCCATGGCCCACCTCACGGTGTTGTCGGGGCAGCCGCGCGAAGCACAGCAACTGCTGGACGCCGCGCGGCGGCAGCACAGCGGCAGCGGCACCTTCCACCGCATGTACAGCGAATCGACCGAAGGCCTGCTGGATCTGCTGCAGGGGCGGCTGCGCCACGCGACGGCGCGTTTTCGTCTGGCGGTGGATGCGACGCACGCGGTGAACTTGCGTCACACGCACGGCAATGCCTGGGCCGGCGTGTTCTACGCCAGTGTGGTCTATGAGGCCAACCAGATCGACCAGGCCGATCACCTGCTCAACGTGTACCTGCCCCTGGCGCGCGACGTGGGCCTACCGGACCACATGATCGAGAGCCACGCCATGCGCTCGCGCATCGCCTTCATCAATGGCGACGTGGACGCGGCCAGCCTGGCCCTGACCGAGCTGGAGTATCTGGGCAGCCAGCGCAAGCTGCCGCGCGTGGCGGCGGCCGCCAAGCTGGAACGCGCGCGGCTGCTCATGCTGCAGGGCAATGGCCCGGCCGCGCACGAGGAGCTGCTGCGCGCGGACGACCCGGCGCTGTGGGCGCGCGAGCAGCGCCAGCGGCTGGTCTCGCACGACATCCAGTACATGGCGCTGGCCCGCCTGCGTTGGGAAATCACCTTTGGCGACGCGGCCGGCTGCTTGCCCCGGCTGGACACGGAGATCCAGCACGCCAAGGCATGCGGCCGGTTGCGGCGCCTTCTGGTGCTGCACCTGCTGCGCGCTCTGGCCCTGCAGCGCATGGGCGACGCCCCGGCGGCGATGGCGCTCATGGCGACGGCGATGCAGTTCGCGTCGCAAGAGGGCTTCATGCGGCTGGTGCTGGACGAAGGCCCTGCCGTGGGCGCGCTGGTGCAGCGCTTCCAGGCCGTGCACGAGCGCGCGCCGGCACGCGACCCGCTGCTGGGCGATTACCTGCAGCGCCTGCTGCAGGCCTTCGGCCCGCTGCCCACCGAATCGGAGTCGTTGGCCGAACTGCCGGGCGCCGCGCTGGAGCCGCTCACGCGCAAGGAATTGCGCGCGCTCCAGCTGCTGGTCGAAGGCTATTCCAACAGCGCCATGGCCGAGAAACTGTTCGTGTCGCTAAGCACGGTGCGCACCCACTTGCGCAACATCAACATGAAGCTCGGCGCTCACAGCCGCACTCAGGCCGTGGCCATCGCTCGCAAGCTGGGGCTGATCGCGTAGCTCGTTCTTCATCAGGCCTCGCGCTGGCTACGGTCGCTCGCGTTGCGCTGCTGGATGCTCTGGCGCGCGCGCTGCCAGTCTTCATCGGTCCACGAGGCCAGGCTGGAGAAATTGCCGCCGGTGGCCTGGTATTGCGCACCGTCGATGGCGATGGTCTGGCCATTGAGGTATTCCGAGCCCGGTCCCATGAGGAACACCGCGAGGTTGGCCAGCTCGGGCATGCGGCCGTTGCGCCCCATCGGGTTGCCTTCCATCGTGTGCTCGCCGCCGCCGGGGTTCAGGCGCGCACTCATACCTTCGGTGGGGAACAACCCCGGGGCGATGGCATTGAAGCGGATGCCGCGTCCGCCCCATTCGACCGCCAGCGACTGCGTCATGGCGTTCAAGCCGGCCTTCGACATGGCCGATGGCACAGTGAAGGGCGAGCCGTTCCACACCCAGGTGGTGAGGATGGAGACGACCGAGGCCTTGCGGCCTTCGGCCAGCCAGCGCTTGCCGCATTCCAGGGTCATGTAGAAGCTGCCGCGGAACACGGTGTTGGCGACGGCATCGAAGCCTCGCGGCGACAGGTCCTCGGTGCGGCTGACGAAGTTGCCCGCCGCATTGTTCACCAGCCCGGTGAGTGCGCCGCCGTCGCGCCAGATGGCGTCGAGCATCGCCTGGATGGCCGCGTCGTCGCGGATGTCGCAGGTGAGTGGCACCACCTTGCCGCCGTTCGCACTGTGCGCCGCGTTCAGCTCGCCCGCGGTTTCCTCCAGCAAGCCGCCGCGCCGGCCGCAGATGTACACCTTCGCGCCCAGCATCGCCATCGCTTCGGTCATCACCCGCCCCAGGCCGCTGCCGCCGCCGGTGACCAGGATGCGCTGTGCCTTGAGCAGGCCGGGTTTGTAGACCAGATCGTCGAGATTCATAGGGATGTCCTTGGTGTTCAGGTTTCTTCAGTCGTCAAAGAGCGCGCGAAATCACTTCTTTCATGATCTCGCTGGTGCCGCCATAGATGCGCTGGACGCGTGCGTCGGTGTACATGCGCGCCACCAGGTACTCGTTCATGTAACCGTAGCCGCCGAAGAGCTGCACGCAGGCGTCCACCACGCGGCCCTGCGCTTCGGAACCCCACAGCTTGGCCATAGATGCGGTCGCCGTGTCGAGTCGGCCCGCCACCAGGTCTTCGACGCAGCGGTCCACGAAGGCGCGGCCCACCTGGATTTCGGTGGCAATCTCCGCCAGCTTGAACCTGGTGTTCTGGAATTGCGCGATGGGTTGACCGAAGGCCTTGCGCTCGCGCACATACGACAGCGTGGACTGGTAAGCCCCTTCCATCGCGGCCAACGCCGTGACGCCGATGAGCAGGCGTTCGTAGGGCAAGTCGGCCATCAGCTGGAGAAAGCCCTGGCCCTCGCGCCCGCCGAGCAACTGCCGCGGCCCCACGCGCACATCGTCGAAGAACAGCTCCGAAGTGTCCTGCGCTTTCAGCCCCATCTTGTCCAGCAAGGGTCCTACGCGATAGCCGGGACAGTTTTTCGTCTCGACAATGAAGATGGACGTGCCTCGTGCGGCCTGGCCGGGGTCGGTCTTCACCACCACCAGCACCAATCCGGCCAGCATGCCGTTGGAAATGAAGGTCTTGGCGCCGTTGATTCGCCAGCCCGGGCCGTCCCGCTCGGCGTGCGCCCGAATGCCCTGCAGGTCGGACCCGGTGCCGGGCTCCGTCATCGCAATGGCGCCCACCAGTTCTCCACTGGCCATGCGAGGAAGATAACGTTGCTTCTGGTCGCCGGTGCCGTGGTTCAGCAGGTAGTGCGCGACGATCGCGTGGACCGACGCGTTCATGCCGGTGAGACCGCGTCGCGCCATCTCCTCATAGAACACGGCCTCATGGCGAAAGTCCCCGCCGGCGCCGCCCCACTCCACCGGAATGTCCGTGCACAGCAGGCCGGTCTCGCCGGCACGGCACCACAGGTCATGGCCGACATGCCCGCGCTTGCGCGCCGCCGCGTCGTCGGGAGCCATGTGCTCCTCGATGAAGCGCACAACGGTGTCCCGGTACTGGTCGAGGTCGGGGTCGGTCCAGGAACGTTTGAAGGTGATGGGCATGGTCAGGCGGATCGCGGGTTCGAGGGCGGCTGTCGGTTATCGCTCCAGCGCGCGAGCACCGCCTCGGTGGTGGCAGGGGCGCTGGTGCGGGGCGGGTCGTTGGGCGTGCGGTTGAACCGGGGTGCCGGCGCTGGCTGGACCACGCCGTCGAGCGTGACGAAGGTTTCACGCGCCACGTTGTGCGCGTGCCTGGGCGCCTCGTCCCAATCGAGAACCGGGGCGAAGCAGGCATCGCTGCCCTCCAACAAGGCGCACCACTCGATGCGCGGCCGCGTGCGGAACATGGCCCCCAACCGCTGCCTCAGTTGCGGCCAGGCTTCGCGTTCCATCTGCCGGTCGAAATCCGCTTCACCCGCCAAGCCGCAGCGATCACGCAGAAGCGCGTAGAACTGGGGCTCGATCGACCCGACGGCGACGTACTTTCCGTCCGCGCACGCATAGGTCCCGTAGAAGAATGCGCCGCCGTCCAATACGTTGTCGCCGCGCTGATTGCTCCACTGACCACTCGCCTTGAAGCCATACATCATGGCCGACAGGAGGGACGCGCCATCCGTCATGGCCGCATCGACCACTTGCCCGCGCCCGGATCGCGCCGCCTCGAGCAGGGCGCTGAGAATTCCCACGGCCAGCAGCATCCCGCCGCCGCCAAAATCCCCCACGTAGTTCAACGGCGGCACAGGGGCCTGTCCGGCCGGGCCGATGGCGTGCAGGGCGCCGGTGATCGCGATGTAGTTGATGTCGTGCCCGGCCGCGTGGGCGAGTGGCCCTGTCTGGCCCCAGCCCGTCATGCGGCCGTACACCAGCCGCGGGTTTCGCGCGTGGCAGGCATCGGGGCCCAGGCTGAGACGCTCCATAACGCCCGGCCGAAAGCCTTCGATGAGCGCATCGGCACGCGCCACCATGGCAAGGGCCTGCTCGATCGCGGCGGGCTCCCGCAAGTCCAACGTCACCACGCTGCGGCTGCGCGCCAACACGTCCTGCGGCTGCAGCACGGGCCCGGGCCGAGTGATCCGAACCACATCTGCGCCCAGGTCGGCCAGCACCATCGCGCAGAATGGGCATGGGCCGAGCCCCGCCAGTTCGACCACTTTGAATCCGGACAACGGTCCAGCCATCGCCTCTCCTTCGTGCCTGCGCTTGCCACAACGGCTGCGCAGAAGCCGGGCTCAGTATCCGGGCGATGCGGCGCGGCGTCGTCGTCAGTTCGGACGAATTGGTGCTCGACCAGAGCCTCAAGTGCTCTGTCGCACCACCACCTCGTAGCCCAGGTCGATGCAGCTGGCAGGCGGAGTCTCGCCGCGCATCAGCGTCAGCAGCATGCCGGCCGCGGCGGTGCCGATCTCGGCGCGCGGCGTGCGCACCGTGGTCAGCGGCGGCAGCATCTGGTCGCTTCCGGTCA
>NZ_RKMB01000055.1 GCF_003797765.1 Ramlibacter sp. WS9
CCGATGCCCCCTCGGGCGTCGCCCTCTCCCCCTTCGCAGTCCCACCCCAAACATGAAAAAAATCATCCGGCAGATCGCTGCCGAAATCCGCGTTCAGGAACACCAGGTCCAGGCGGCCGTGGACCTTCTGGATGGCGGCGCCACGGTGCCTTTCGTTGCCCGCTACCGCAAAGAGGCCACCGGCGGCCTGGACGACATCCACCTGCGTGAGATCGAAGCGCGGCTGGGTTACCTGCGCGAGCTGGAAGACCGGCGAGAGGCGGTGCTCAAGAGCATCGAAGAGCAGGGCAAGCTGACACCCGAGCTACGCGCCGCCATTGAAGCGGCGCCCACCAAGCAGGAAGTGGAAGATCTGTACCTGCCGTACAAGCCGAAGCGCAGAACCAAAGGCCAGATCGCGCGCGAATCCGGCATCGAGCCGCTCGCGGACAAGCTGTTTGCCGATCCGCGCCTCAACCCGAGCGACGAAGCGCAGGCTTTCGTGAAAGCCGAAAAGGGCGAGGGCGGTGAAGACTTCACCACCGTGCCCGCGGTGCTGGACGGCGTGCGCGACATCCTGTCCGAGCGCTGGGCCGAAGATCCGGCGCTGGTTCAGAACCTGCGCGAATGGCTGTGGAGCGAGGGCCTGTTCAAGTCCAAGCTGGCGGCCGGCAAAGACGAAAACCATCCGGACGTCGCGAAGTTCCGCGACTATTTCGACTACGACGAGCCGGTCGGTCGCGTGCCCTCGCACCGCGCTTTGGCGGTCTTCCGCGGCCGGCAACTGGAAATTCTCGACGCGAAACTGGCGTTGCCGGTGGAACCGGAGCCCGGCAAGCCGTCGATCGCCGAAGGCAAGATCGCCTTGCGCCTGGGCTGGAGCCACCAGGGCCGCCCGGCGGACGACCTGATCCGCAAGTGCGTTGCCTGGACATGGCGCGTGAAGCTGTCCCTGTCCACCGAACGCGACCTGTTCACGCGCTTGCGCGAAGACGCGGAAAAGGTGGCGATCAAGGTGTTCGCGGACAACCTGCGCGACCTGCTGCTCGCCGCACCGGCGGGGCCACGCGTCGTGATGGGCCTGGACCCCGGCATCCGCACTGGCGTGAAGGTGGCGGTGGTCGATGGCACGGGCAAGCTCGTCGACACATCCACGGTCTACCCGCACGAGCCGCGCCGCGACTGGGAAGGCTCGCTCCATCAGCTGGGCCTGTTGGCGCGCAAGCACGGCGTCAATCTGATCGCCATCGGCAACGGCACGGCCAGCCGCGAAACCGACAAGCTCGCCGCCGACCTGATGAAGCGCTTGGACGACGACAAGATCCAGCGCGTCGTGGTGAGCGAGGCCGGCGCCTCGGTCTATTCCGCGAGCGAATTCGCGTCGCAGGAAATGCCTGACGTCGACGTGAGCCTGCGCGGCGCGGCCAGCATCGCGCGGCGGCTGCAGGACCCGCTGGCCGAACTGGTGAAGATCGATCCCAAGTCCATTGGCGTAGGCCAGTACCAGCATGACGTGAACCAGAGCGAGTTGGCGCGCATGCTGGACGCGGTGGTGGAGGATTGCGTGAACTCGGTCGGCGTCGATCTCAACACGGCCAGCGTTCCGCTGCTGTCGCGCGTGTCAGGCCTTTCGGGAAGCGTTGCCAAAGCGGTGGTGCGCTGGCGCGAGGCGCACGGCGCCTTCAAGAGCCGCCAGCAACTCATGGAAGTGAGCGGCCTGGGCGCCAAGACATTCGAGCAGAGTGCGGGTTTCCTGCGCATCCGCGGCGGCGACAACCCGCTCGACATGACCGGCGTGCACCCGGAAACGTACCCCGTGGTCGAGAAGATGATGGCCACCACCGGCAAACCGGTGGCCGAGCTGATGGGCCGCGCGGAGATGCTCAAGACCTTGAAGCCCGAACTGTTCGCCAACGAAAAGTTCGGCGTCATCACCGTGAAGGACATCCTGGTCGAACTGGAAAAGCCCGGCCGTGACCCGCGCCCCGACTTCAAGGTGGCGCGTTTCAACGATGGCGTCGAGGACATCGCGGATTTGCGCGAAGGCATGGTGCTCGAGGGCACGGTGAGCAACGTCGCGGCGTTCGGCGCCTTCGTCGACCTGGGCGTGCACCAGGACGGTTTGGTCCACGTGAGCCAGCTGTCGCACAAATTCGTCAATGACGCCCGCGAAGTGGTGAAGACCGGCGACATCGTCAAAGTCAAGGTGATGGAAGTGGACGTGGCCCGCAAACGCATCGGGCTTTCGATGAAGCTCGGTGACGCACCCACAAGGCGCGACGGGCCGCGCGACAACCGCTTCGAGGGCGCCGGCCGCGGCCAGCGCGCACCGCAGAACCCATCACAGGCGAACACGGCGATGGCGGGTGCATTCGCCAAGCTGCAGGGCCTGCGAAAATAGGGCATGACAGCCCTTCGCATCTATGCCGGCCCCAAGGCCCGGCAGCACATCGAACGCGAAGGGCTGAAGCCTCACCACGTTGGCGTCGTCCCCGGTGCGGCAGGTGGCCCCAAGGGGCTGGTGCTCGGCCCGCTGGATCGATTCATCTTCGGCGATTGGCTGGCGTCTTCCCATCATGAAGTGCACTTGGTCGGCGCGTCCATCGGCGCGTGGCGCATGGCGACGGCTTGCCTGAACGACCCGAATGCGGCCTTCGAACGCCTGGAACGCGACTACATCTCTCAAGACTACGAGCTGGAGCCAGGGCGCAAGACGCCGACGGCCGCCCACGTCAGCGAGCGGTTCGGGCAGAACCTGCAATCGTTCTACGGCGGACGCGTCGGTGAAGTGCTGGCGCATCCACGCTACCGCTTGCACGTCGTCACCTCACGTGGGCGCCATGTTCTCGGGCGCGAACACAAATTGCGCACGCCCTTGGGCTACCTCGGCGCTTTCATGACGAATGCCGTGCATCGCAAGGCGATGGGCGCGTGGCTGGAACGCGTGGTGTTCTCCAGCGCGAGCGAGGGCACGGCGGCGGCATTGCCATTCGCCACGGCCGACTACCGCACGCGCCAGGTGGCGTTGAGTGAGGCCAACTTCAACGCGGCGCTGCAGGCCAGCTGCTCGATCCCTTTCGTGCTGGAGGCGATCCACAACATTCCCGGCGCGCCACCGGGCGCCTATTGGGACGGCGGCATCACCGACTACCACCTGCACCTGAACTACAACGCACGCATGGCGCAGGGGCTGGTGCTGTATCCGCATTTCCAGAAGGCGGTCGTGCCCGGCTGGCTCGACAAGGGCCTCAAGTGGCGGCATGGGTCCACGCATTTCCTGGACAACACCGTGGTGCTGGCGCCCGATCCGCAGTGGGTGAAGCAGTTGCCCGGCGGCAAGCTGCCGGACCGGACGGACTTTCCGCGCTTCGGCACGAATCTTCAGGCTCGCGTCAACGCGTGGAACGCCGCCGTGTCCGCGAGCCGCCAACTGGCCGATGAATTTGCGCAATGGCTGGAACGGCCCGACATGGCCCGGGTGGAAGCACTTTGACCTCGGCGCCGGTGCCTGCGCCGGAGCGTTCGTTGGACCGCGTGCTGGGCTGGGACGTGCTGCGTGGGCTGTGCGCGCTGGCCGTCGCGTCGTACCACCTGCTGTCGTGGCAGGACCTGGCCCACTTCCACACCCTGGGCACATACGGTGTGTACCTGTTCTTCGTGCTGTCCGGTGCGAGCCTCGCGTACAACTACAGCGGCAAGGTGCGAAGCGCGGGTGATGCTGCCGCATTCCTCTTCACGCGGTGGCTGCGGCTGGCGCCGTTGTATCTGCTCTTGTGCCTGGTGTTCGTCGGGCTGATCTCCCTGCGCAACGGCCAGTGGCTCGACCTTCTGCCGTTGCGCCTGTCGCTCAACGCGACATTCCTTTTCGGCGCGCACGACCCCGTGATCTGGGCCCTGTTGATCGGCGGCTGGTCACTGGGCATCGAGTTCATCTACTACCTCGCGTTCCCCTTCCTGCTGCCGGTGGTGCCGCGGGTGTTGGCGAGCGCGCTGCTGGGTGTGGCCCTGTGTGCGGTTCAATGGTGGTGGGTCCAGCGCACCGTGGGTTCCGATGCCGGCTACCTGGCGAGTTCGATCGCGTACCACCAGCTGCCCGCGTTCGTGGCGTACTTCTTCGGCGGCTGCGTCATCGGGCACTGGCGCAGAACGCACACGCTGCACGCACCACTTTCCGCGGGTGTGGTGGTGTGGCTCGTGACGGCGTTGGTGCTGCTGGCGCTGAATCCACAAGAGGCGGGCGACGAGTTGTTCGGCTGGCGCGGGCCGTCTCTGTTCCTGCTGTGCTTCGCCGCGGTGTTCGCAAGCGGTCAGGTGGACGTCAACGGCCGCTCCAAGCGCGTCGCGCAGTGGCTAGGCGACATCACGTACGGCTGCTACCTGCTGCACCCCATCCTCTTTTTCAGCTTCGTGTGGTTCGCGCTGCCGCAGCTGGGCTTTGCCGAAGCGAAGGACTTGCCGTTCGCCACGCGCTGGTGGATCTGGGCCAGTGTGTTGGCGGCCAGCTGCGCAGGCGCCATCGCGAGCGAGCGGTGGTTCGAAGCGCCTGTCCGCCGCTGGGGCAAACGATGGACGATCGGGCGGCGCGCACCCGCCACGCCCTACAACGAAGCGGCCAGCATTTCCTCGTAGTCCTGCGCCGTCGCGATGCGCGGGTTGGTCTTGTGGCAGTGGTCGGCCAGCGCGCCCTTGATGATGTTGTCGAACATTTCGCGCTGCACACCCATCGCGGCAAGGCCGGTGGGCAGGCCGAGACGGGCGTTCATGTCTTTGATCGCCTCGGGAATGTCACCGGCAGACTGAAGGCCCATCGCGTGCGCCATGCGCTCTAGCCGGCGCTCCTTCTTGACCGACTCCGCCTCGGCGTTGAAACGCACTACGGCCGGCAGGAACATCGCGTTGAGGGTGCCGTGATGCAGGCGCGGGTCGACGCCGCCCAGGCTGTGGCTGAGCGAATGAACGCAGCCCAGCCCTTTCTGGAAAGCCATGGCGCCCTGCATCGAAGCACTCATCAGGTTGAAGCGGGCGTCGCGGTCGCTGCCGTCCTTTGTGGCGCGCTCGATGTTGGCCCAGCCGCGCTCCAGCCCGTCCAGACCGATGCCGTCCGCAGGCGGGTTGATGGCGGGTGCCATGAAGGTTTCCATGCAGTGCGCGATGGCGTCCATGCCGGTCGCGGCTGTCAATTTCGGCGGCAGGCCGAGCGTGAGTTCCGGATCGCAGATCGCAGCCTTAGGGAGGATGTGCCAGGAATGGAAGCCCAGCTTGCGGTGGTCGTCCACGATGATGATCGCGCCGCGCGCCACTTCGCTGCCCGTGCCGCTCGTCGTCGGCACGGCGATCAGCGGTGCGGCTTTCTCGGTGATACGCGGCGAGCCGCCTTCGATGGTGGCGTAGTGCGTGAGCGGGCCGTCGTGCGTGGCCGCAATCGCGACGCCCTTGGCGCAGTCGATCGCCGAGCCGCCGCCCACGGCGATGAGCCCGTCGCAGCCGTTGGCCTTGTACACCTCCACAGCGGCGCGCACGGCGGCTTCGGTCGGGTTGGACGGCGTCTGGTCGAAAACCGCCACCGGCATGCCGGGCAGGGCGTCCAATGCCTTTTGCAGCACGCCCGCGGCCTTGACGCCCGCATCGGTGACGATCAGCGGACGGGTGATGCCGACGCGGTCGCATTCCTGCTTGAGCAGCTTCACGGCGCCAAAGTCGAACTGGATTTGCGTGAGGTAGTAGATGAAAGCCATGGTCTTGCCCGAGGTACGATGGAATCCATCACTTTAACGGCAGCCGAGAGACCCTTGAAGACATTCCTGCCGGAATACCCGCAGCTCACCCCGGCCATGCGATCGGCCCTGGAACGCATGGCCCGCGCGGGCTATCCCCCTGCGTACACGCTCAGCCCGGCCGCCGCGAAGGCGAGCTACGAAGCGGGCGCGGGCGTGCTGGAAGTCCCCAAGGCGACGCTCGCGAGGGTGGAAGATCTCACCATCCCCGCGCGCGACGGCGTCCAGCTGCCGGCACGGCTGTATGCGCCCAGCGATGCCGTGCTGCCCGTGCTGCTGTACTTTCACGGCGGCGGATTCACCATCGGTAGTGTTGCGTCGCACGACATCCTCTGCAGGGAGCTGAGCCGTTTGTCCGGCTGTGCCGTGGTGTCGCTGGACTACCGGCTGGCGCCCGAACATCGCTTCCCGGTCGCGGTCGACGATGCCTGGGATGCCCTGCAATGGCTTGCAGCCCACGGGCGCGGCCTGGGCATCGATGCTGCGCGCATCGCTGTCGGCGGCGACAGCGCCGGCGGGACATTGGCCGCGGTCTGTGCACTGATGGCCCGCGACGCGGGTTTGCGCCTGGCGTTGCAGTTGCTCTTCTACCCGGGCTGCGCGGCCTGGCCGGCCGCGCCGTCGCACCAGCGCTTCGGCCACGGCCTGGTGCTGGAGCAACCCCACATCGACTGGTTCTTCGACCAGTACATTCCTCGCGAGTCGCGGGAGGATTGGCGGTTCGCGCCGCTCAACGCGCCGGACGCGGAAGGCGTGGCGCCCGCGTGGTTCGGCCTGGCCGAATGCGACCCACTGGTGGACGACGGCCTTGCCTACGCGGATAAACTGCGGGCTGCCGGCGTCGCGGTGGACCTTGAAATCTATCGCGGCGTCACCCATGAATTCATCAAGATGGGGCGCGCCATCCCCGAAGCCCGGCAGGCCCATGCCGACGCCGCCCGGGCCCTGGCAGGCGCCCTCGAGCCCCAGAAGCCATGAACCGAAAAGATTTCCGATTCTTTCACCGCCTGCGCGTGCGCTGGGCCGAAGTGGACATGCAGAAGATCGTGTTCAACGCGCACTACCTGATGTACTTCGACACCGCGGTGACCGACTACTGGCGGGCGCTGGCCCTGCCGTACGTAGAGGCCATGCATCTGTTGGGCGGCGACCTGTACGTGAAGAAGGCGACTGTGGAGTTCAACGCATCGGCGCGGATGGACGACCGGCTCGACATCGGCATGAAGTGCGCCCGGATCGGCAACTCGTCGATGACCTTTGTGGGGGCCATCTTCCGCGGTGACGAACTGCTCATCACGGGCGAGCTCATTTACGTTTTCGCCGACCCGGCCACCCAAAGTTCCCAGGCCGTGCCGCAGCCGCTGCGCGACGTGCTCACGGGCTTTGAAGCCGGCGAGGAAATGGTGGAAGTCAAGACCGGCCGCTGGCAGGACCTGGGCCACGACGCGGCGCGCATCCGTACGGAAGTGTTCGTCGACGAACAGCGCATCCCGGCCGACATGGAATGGGACGATGGCGACCAGACGGCGATCCACGCGGTGGCCTACAACCGCCTGGGCCAGCCCCTTGCCACCGGCAGGCTGCTTCAGCAGGTGCCGGGTGTGGCGCGCATCGGCCGCATGGCGGTGCACCGCGCGCTGCGCGGATCGGGTGTGGGCAAGCAGGTGCTCAAAGCCTTGATGGATGTGGCTGCAAACCGCGGCGACTACGAAGCCATGCTGCATGCGCAGAGCAGCGCGCAGACGTTCTATCTTGGCCTCGGGTTTGTTCCGCGCGGCGCGCCGTTCGACGAAGCGGGCATTGCGCACATCGAGATGGCGCGGACCCTCGGGCCGCTCTGACCGCACCCCATGGCCAAGAAAAAGCGTAACCGTGGTGACGCGGCGCCGGTCGCTGCGCCCGCAGACGGGCCGGCAAGCGTGGTGGCCGGCCGTGCCGCCGGATCGCCGGGGCCAATGCAGGCGGAGGCCGGCGGCGCGGCCTTGGTGGCGATCTTCGCGCTGATGATGTTGCTCGCGCCGGCCATGGGTGTGCCCAACGAGCTCATGCTGCAAGACACCCTCAAGTCCATCGTCGTCGCTTTCGCGGTGCTGGGTGCGGCCCTGCTGTTCTTGTGGCAGCAGCGCGAGCGCCGCGAGCCTTTGCGCTGGCACGGCATTGTGTGGCTGCCGCTGCTGCTGATGGCTTACGCCTTCGGCAGCATGGCCTGGTCGCACACTTACCTCGGCGGCGTGGAGGCGGTGCGCTGGTTCATCTTCGCGGTGCTGCTGTGGCTGGGCATCAACAGCCTTGCGCGCGACCGCCTGCCGATGCTGGCGCATGGCATCCACCTCGGCGCGGTGTTCGCGTCTTTGTGGGCCGTGCTTCAGTTCTGGATCGACTGGCGGTTCTTCCCCCAGGGCCCGCACCCGGCGTCGACCTTCGTCAATCGCAACTTCTTCGCGGAGTTCGCGGTTTGCACCTTGCCGTTCTCGGCGCTGCTGCTGGCGCAGGCGCGCCAAAGCGCACGGATCGCATTGCTGGCGGCCACGACGGGTCTGGTCATCGTGGCCATCCTGATGACGGGCACCCGAAGCGCGCTGATCGCGCTGTGGCTGCAACTGCTCGTGGTGCTGCCCTTCATCGCGTGGTTCTGCCGCACGCAGCTGGAGTTCCGGAACTGGAAGCGCAGCCATCGCGCGCTGGCCGCTGGTGTATTGATCGGCACCGTGCTCGGCCTAGGCTGGATCCCCACCGGCGACCGGAGCATCGTGGAAGAGGGCCGCGGCGTCACGGCGCTGGAGCGCGGGTTCAAACGCACCGGCTCGATCTCGCCCGACGACCCCTCATTGGGCATCCGCATGGTCATGTGGAAGGCCACCGCCCGCGTGATCCAGCAGCGACCGCTGTCGGGTGTGGGCGCGGGTGCGTGGGAAAGCGATATCCCCTTGTACCAGGAAGAAGGCGCGCAGCTCGAGACCGATTACTACGTCCACAACGAGTTCCTGCAGCTCCTGGCCGAGTACGGCTTGGTCGGATGGCTGTTCCTGCTGGCCCTCGCAGGCTACCTTCTTCATGCCGCGTGGCGCACGCTGCGGGGCGCGGGGGCGCAGGCTCAGGCCGAAGCGCCCTGGCGAGCAGTGTTCCTCTGCAGCCTGCTCGCGCTCATGATCGTGAGCAATGTCGGGTTCCCATGGCGCATGGCGACGACAGGCGCATTGTTCGCCCTGTGCCTCGCGGGATTGGCCGCTTCCGACGCGCGCCTGGGCGCGATGGCGCGCTGGACCACGGTCAAGCTCCCCTGGAGCCCGGTGCTTTCTCGTTCACTGGCGGTGGTTGCGTTGTGCTGCCTGCTGCTCGCCGCGTACATCACCCGCCTGGCGGCCGAGAGCGAACACCGGATCGTGTCGGCGGCGAAGATCGCGCTGACCATCTCCGCATCGGGCGATCCCAACAACACCAAGTGGAACGCGAGCAAGGCCGAGATGTTGCGGCTGATCCGCGAGGGCGTGGACATGAATCCGCATTACCGCAAGATCACGCCGATCGTGGCCGACGAACTGGCGCGCTGGGGCGACTGGAAGAACGCGACGTGGATCTGGGAGAGCGTGCTGTCGTCGCGGCCGAACGTGGTGGCCATCATGGCCAACGTGGCGCGCGGCTACACGTCCATGGGCGACATGCCGCGGGCGCTGCAATTCATGGAAAAGGCCAAGAAGATCCAGCCGCGCGCGCCCGCCGTGCGTTCGCTGGAGGTGATCTTGCTCAGCCGCTCCGGCCAGGAGGCGCGCGCGTTGGAGCTTGCCCGCGCAGCGATCGCGGAAAAGATCGTGGACTACGACCTGGCCAACGCGGCCTTCTGGCTGGCCGCGCGGGCGCGCGACTTCGATTTCGCGGCCCAGATGATCCAGCTGCGCTCAGCCGGGTGGCCGCAGACGGCCGTGGACGGGTCCATCCAGCTCGGCAACATGTACGCCATCGACGCCAAGGACGCGGACAAGGCGCTCGTGGCATTCAGGCAGGCCATGGCCGCTGTCCCGGAAGCGCAGCGCCGCAGCCTGTTGCCGCGGATCCCTGTCGGCTACTGGCCCAAGCTCGGATTCACGGATGCGGCGCCGGCCGCATCACCAGCCTCATCACCGGCTCAGACGTCGGCCAGCAAAGGGTAAGGCGGCGGCTGCAGCGCGAGGGCCGGGCCTTGCGGGCTGCCGGCGGTAAGCGTGCCGCCATTCGATGCGCTGATCTGGATCGACACGATCGCGTCCCAGCCGCCACCCGGCGTGGCAGCGGCCTGCGCGACGAGGCCGCAGGGCTGGCCGGAATCTGATTCGTGAAAGACCTCCTGGCCGGCCTCCAGGCGCAATGCCGCGTGGGCCAGATACGCCCTGCGCTTGAGCGTGCCGCGGAACTGGCTGCGGGCCACGACTTCCTGCCCCGGGTAGCAGCCCTTCTTGAAATTGACGCCGCCCACGGATTCGTAATTGAGCATCTGCGGCACGAACGCTTCGACGATGGGCGTGGTGACGGTGGCGATGCCGCTGCGGACTTCACCCCACAGCCAGGCGCCATGGTCGATGGCGGTGCCTGCCGGGGCGGGCGCACTGGCGGGCGCGATCCAGAGGCTGCGCGGCTGGCCATCCGCCGGGTACAGCCGCACGATGCTCGCATCACCCTGATCGGCGCGCGACCATGGCGTTTGCTCACCCGGCGCCGCGTCTTGCGCAGCCTGCCCGGCCAGCCCCCACAGGTCGAATTCGGCGCTTGCGTCACGCAGCTTGGCCTTGGCCCGCAGCACGAACATCGACAGGCGCTTCAGCGTCGCCGGCAGGATGTCGCGGCTACAGACGAGGAGGATGTCCGCGGGGCCGCGCTTGATGCCGATGAAGCTCGCCTGTATTCGGCCCTTGGCTGTGCAGTACGCAGCCAGGCGCGCCTCCAGCGGGCCCAGCAGCACGAAGTCATGCGTCAATTGGCCTTGGAGGAAAGTGGCCGCGTCATCTCCTTCGACGCGGATGATGCCGAGGTGGGGCAGGGGTGTTACACCGCTCAGTGTGTGGGTCATGCGTGAATTATCATCGTCGGTCCAATTCACTCCTTGGCATAGGGACAGTCGTTGAAGCGATTCCTGTTGACGGTTTTCCTGCTGGGCGCCCTGGCCGTTTTGGGCGCCGGCGGTTGGGCCTTGTGGTGGGTCTACCAGCCCTTGCCGCTCTCCGCGCCGACGGTGGACCTGTCGATCGAGGCAGGCACCCTGCCGCGCGGCGTCGCCCAGGCGGTCAAAGATGCGGGCGTCGACGTCAATACCGACCTGCTTTACCTGTGGTTTCGCTTTTCCGGGCAGGATCGGCTGATCAAGGCGGGCAGCTACGAGCTGGAAACCGGCATCACCCCGCACCGCTTGCTCGCCAAGCTCGCGCGGGGCGAAGAGACGCTGCGTGCCGTGACGCTGGTCGAAGGCTGGAACTTTCGCCAGGTGCGGGCCGCCCTGCTGAAAGAAGAGGTTCTCAAGCCCGAGACCAAGGGCCTCACCGACGAGGCCGTGATGAACCTGCTGGGCAAGCCCGGCGTGCATCCGGAGGGGCGGTTCTTTCCCGACACGTACACCTATGCCAAAGGTTCGAGCGATGTCGCGGTGCTCCGTCGCGCCTTGCGAGCGATGGAGAAACGCCTGGCCGCGGCGTGGGCCCAGCGCGCGCCCGATGCTGTTGTGAAGACGCCGGACGAAGCGCTGATCCTGGCCAGCATCATCGAAAAAGAAACCGGCAAAGCCGCCGACCGCACGATGGTCGCCTCTGTGTTCAGCAACCGCCTGCGCGTGGGCATGCCGCTGCAGACCGACCCGACCGTGATCTACGGCCTGGGCGCTGCTTTCGACGGCAACCTGCGCAAGAAGGACTTGCAGGCCGACACGCCGTGGAACACCTACACGCGCGGCGGCCTGCCCCCCACACCCATCGCCATGCCGGGCAAGCCATCGCTGCTGGCTGCCGTGCAGCCGGCGCCCAGCAAGGCCTTGTATTTCGTCGCGCGGGGCGATGGCAGCAGCCAGTTCAGCGCCAGCCTCGACGAGCACAACCGCGCCGTCAACAAATACCAGCGTGGGCAATGAGCGCACCATGACCCAGGCCCTGTTCATCAGCTTCGAAGGCATCGACGGCGCCGGCAAGTCCAGCCATGTCGAAGGCCTGGCGAAAGCTTTCCAGGAACAGGGCAGGGCGGTGACAGTCACCCGAGAGCCGGGCGGGACCCCGCTGGCCGAGAAGCTGCGCACGCTCGCGCTGAACGACCCGATGGACCCGCTCACCGAGGCGCTGCTGATGTTCGCGGCGCGGCGCGACCACCTGGCGCAAGTGATCGAACCCGCGTTGGCCCGCGGTGACGTCGTGCTGTGCGACCGCTTCACCGACGCCACCTTCGCGTACCAGGGGGGAGGGCGCGGCTTCGACTGGGAAGTGTTGGCGCAACTCGAACAATGGGTTCAATCGAAACCAACGCGCGGCCTGCGCCAGCCCGACATCACGCTGCTGTTCGACCTCGACCCGGCCATTGCGGCGCAGCGCCTCGCGGGTGCGCGTGTGCCCGACAAGTTCGAATCGCAGCCGACCGAGTTTTTTGCCCGGGTGGCCCACGGCTATGACCAACGGGTGGCGCAAGACCCGGCCCGGTTTGCCCGCATCGATGCAGACCAGGCGCGCGAGGCGGTGTGGGCCGACGTTCTCGCAGCCATCCGCCGCAAGGGATGGCTCCCATGACGGCGCGCCCGCCCTGGCTTGCAGCGCAAAGCCGCCAGTTGCTGGCACAGCGCGGCCATGCCTGGCTGCTGCAGGGCGCTTCGGGCCTCGGCCAATACACCTTGGCCGTCGAGCTCGCGCGCGGCTGGCTGTGCGACCAGCCGACGCCGGAAGGCGCCTGCGGCTCATGCGCCAGTTGCCACGCGTTCGACGTCCATGCGCACACCGACTTGTGCGTGCTGATGCCCGAAACCATCATGATCGAGCTGGGCTGGCCGCTGCCCGAGAAGGCCCAGGCGGACATCGACGACAAGAAGCGCAAGCCCAGCAAGGAGATCCGGGTCGAGGCCATGCGCGACGCGGTCGAATTCGCGCAACGCACCAGTGGGCGAGGGCGCGGCAAGGTGGTGCTGGTCTATCCCGCCGAGCGCATGAACCACGTCACGGCCAACACGCTGCTCAAGACACTGGAAGAGCCGGCCGGGGATTTGCGTTTCGTGTTGGCCAGCGAGGCCGCGCACCAGCTGCTGCCCACCATTCGCAGCCGCTGCCTCACGCACACCATGGCATGGCCGAGCGAAGCCGAGGCCCTGGCGTGGCTCGAACAGGAAGGCGTGAAGCCGGTCGATGCGTCTGCATTGCTTCGCGCGGCGGGTGGCCGACCGGAAGATGCGCTCGCCTATGCCAACGCCGGCGGCGACCCGAAGATCTGGTCGCTGCTGCCCAAGGCCGTGGCGCGCGGCGACAGCGCCGCCCTCGCCAATTGGGCCCCGGCCCAGGCGGTGGATGCCCTGCAGAAGCTCTGCCACGACCTGCTGGCGGTGAAGGCCGGCGCGGCGCCGCGTTTCTTTCAAGCCACAGACCTTCCACCGCCCGCTTCCTTCGCGTCGCTCAGCAGCTGGTCGCGGGAGCTGGCACGCACGGCGCGAACCGTCGAGCACCCTTTCAACGCCGGGCTCATGCTCGAAGCGCTTGTGAGCCAGGCCCGCTCGGCCCTAAACTCTCGCTCCTGACTTCCGCAAAATGAGCACCGCCCCCCCC
>NZ_RKMB01000056.1 GCF_003797765.1 Ramlibacter sp. WS9
GGCGAGGGTGCCCCCCTCCCAGCCTCCCCCCTTTGGGGGGAGGCTGGGAGGGGGGCACCCTCGCCCGCGCCGCTCACTTGCTTTCTGCGCAACTTTCCCATCACCCCTTCCGGCATGAAGAGGATGCCGATCACAAGGATCAGGCCGATCACGCCCTTGCCCAACACCGCATATTCCCCACCCGTAAACGCAAACAACAGGCAAGTAATCGCAACCGCCCCAATCGCAGGCCCCGCCCAATGCCGCGTCCCCCCAAGAATGCTCATGAGCACCACCGTGAGCGGCACCGTGATGTTGAACGTCTCCGCCGTCGTCACGTAAGAGATGAACAGCGAATGGATGCCGCCCGCCAGGCCGGCGAGCGCACAAGACACAGCCAGCGCCACGAGCTTCGAGCGGAAGGTCGGCACGCCCATCACCTCCGCGGCGTCCTCGTCGTCATGGATGGCAAACAGGCCCGCGCCGAAGCGTGAATGACGAATGCCCCACGACACCAGCAGCGCGATCACCGCGGCCACGAGCATCATCATGTACAGGCTGGAGGTGGGCGATGGCCCGAGCTTCGGCACCGGCACCGCGTTCAGGTAGATGCCCGGCCCGCCGTCGATGGGCGTGTTGCCGATGATCGTGGCCAGCACGAACGTCACGGCAAGCGTCAGCAATGCGAACACCTCGCCGCGAACGCCGCGCACGCGGAACACCACCGCACCGACGCCAATGCCGATGACGGCCGAGACCAGCGCCGCCGCCGGCAAGGTCAGAAGGAAAGGCCAGTTGAACTTCGCCGCGAGTGTGGCCGACGTGTAGACGCCCGCACCGAAGTAGGCGCCGTGCCCGAACGAGAAGTAGCCCGCGTAGCCCGAGAGGATGTTCCAGGAGGTGGCCAGCACGATCCAGAACAGCGCGAGATAGAGAAACGATTCGTAGAACGCCGGAACCTTGAAAAAAGGCAGGGCGCCCATCAGCAGGCCGGCCGCGAGGATGCCGGCAGGAGCGGGGCGCCACCTCATCGCACGCGCCCCGGCCGCAGCAGCAGGATGAGGATCAACAGCGTGAACGACACCAGCGGCGCCCACGACGGTGAGGTTACCGCCATGGTCACGGCCTCGCTCACGCCGATCACGATGCCCGCAATGAGCGGCCCCAATGCGCTGCCGAGCCCGCCCAGCATGACGGCGGCGAACACCACGCCGACCCAGGTGTACATCTGCGACGGGCTGATGCTGCTCGAGAGCGCGATGCACACGCCCGCGATGCCCGCGATCGCCGAGCAGGTGCCCGCCAGCACGAAGCCGTTGCGCCGCTGGTCGATGCCAAAGGCGGCCGCGACGGGTGCGTCTTCCGCTGACGCGCGCAGCGCCTTGCCTAGGTCAGTGAAGCGCAGCACCGCCCACACCGCGAGCGAGATCGCTATCGCCAGCACCAGCGTCAACACTTCGGGAATCGGCAGGTACAGCGGGCCGAGCCGGAACTTCATCTCGGCGTAGTGCGATTCCAGCTTGCGCGGGTCGGCCGTCCAGATGGTCTGCATCAGCGATTCGACGATGCCCATGCAACCGAAGGTGAGTAGCAGCGAGCTGAATGGCGTGAGCTTGAATCGCTCGGTGAGCCAATGAAGGCCCGCGCCGAGTGCGAACATCAGGGGCACGATGCACAGCAGCGTGAGCAGCGGGTCGATCTTGACGACCACTGCGAGCTGCCAGCAGATGTAGGCTGAGAGGAAAGCGAACGCGAAGTGCGTGAGGTTGATCGTGCGCAGCAGGCCCCAGCTGAGGCCCAGGCCGAGACCCAGCAGGCCATAGAGCGCGCCGGCAAAGATGCCGGAGAGGATGGATTGCGAGAGCAGGGTCCAGCTGGGAATGGTCATGCCGTCGTCATTCCCGCGAAGAGCCTGCCCCCGCGAAGGCGGGGGCGGGAATCCAAGAACTCGTCATTCCCGCGGAGGCGGGAATCCAGGGCGCGTGCACCGTCATTCCCGCGGAGGCGGGAATCCAAGGCGTTGGAAGTGCCGGCTGGAAGCCTTGGATCCCCGCCTTCGCGGGGATGACGTCGGGGGGCGGGATGCCGCCGGCAGGCGCGAGCAACATCACCTTGCAATCATCTTCGCGCCGGGCGCTGCGAACTCCGGCGGGAACACCACCTGCCACTTCCCGTTCTGCACCTGCTTGATGCGCATCAAATCATCCCCGTAGTTCGACGGCCCATCGAAGCGCAGCGAGCCCTGGATCGTCTCGACACGGTTCTTCTTCAAGTAGTCCGCGATCGCCTTGTCGTCCAGGCTCTTGGTGGCGACGACGGCGCCCTCCAGGATCTGCCAGGCCGTGAACGAAGCAGCGGCCTGCACTTCCACCGACGTGTCGGGGAAGTTCGCGGCCTTCGCACGGTCGTGATAGGTCTTGATGAAGTCGGCCGCCTTCGGGCGCGTGCTGAAAGGCGCGTGCTCTTCGAAGATGGTGACGGAGAGCGCGCCCTGCGCTTCCGGCAACGTCACGAGCGGCCCCGGCGCGGGGTACAGGTAGAAGTGCTGCGGCGGTGCGTAGTCGATCTTCTTCATCGCGTCGAGCAGCAGGTTGCCGTCCAGGCCGATGGCGCCGACCCACACGAAGTCGGGCTTCGCATCCTTGATGCGGCTGGCGATGGGCCCGAAGTCGCGGTTGCCGAATTCCCATTCGAGGAACAGCACTTCCTGCAGGCCGCGCTTCTTGATCGTCTCGCGCGCGCCCATCGACATGAAGTGGATCGAGGGGAACTTGCTCGTCACCACGGCCACGGTCTTCGGCGGCTTCGGTCCCTTCGCGAGTGCCTCGAACACGGTATTGGTCGTCGTGACTCCGGGGTCCGAGCCCAGCGACCAGGCCGGGAACTGCATCTCGTACTTGGCGAGTGATGGCACACCCAGCGTGTGATGCACCAGCACTTTGTTGTAGCGCTGCGCGACGCCCATCGCAGAGAGGATCGCGCCGGTTGCGTACGGGCCCATCAGCAGGTCCACCTTGTCCGAGGTGAGCAGCTGTTCATACAGGGTGCGCGCCAGGTCGGCCTTGGACTGGTCGTCCTTCAGCACCCACTCGATCTTGCGGCCGAGCAAACCGCCGCGCTTGTTCAGGTCTTCCACGTAGATCTCGCCCACCAGCTTGTGCACTTGCGCGGTGGCGGAGAGGGGGCCGGTGAGCGCGAGCGTGCTGCCGATGCGGATCGGCGGTTGCTGCGCCCAGGCCGCGAGCGGCGAAGCGGCGACGGCCGCGGACACGGCGGCGCCGAGCACCGTACGGCGTTGGATGGACGATGTCTTGTTCATGGCTGTCTCCTGGTTGTTGCTTTGGGGCTGTCTATCGGGGCATGAAGCGTGCGATGAAGGTCTCGAACCCGGCGAGCACGCCGCGCAGGAACTCCTGGGTGTCGGGAACCATGGGCCCATCACCGTCGAACAGCGTGGCGACGCGGCCGAGGTAGACCTCCGGGTGCGGCAGCGTGATGGCGCCGCTGCCCGCGAGCGTCTGCTTCAACGCGAACGAACCGGCGAGCCCGCCGAGTGGTCCAGCGCTTTGAGCCATCACCAAAGTTGGCTTGCCCACCCACAGATTCTTCCCGTTGGGCTTGGAGGCAACGTCGATGGCGTTCTTCACGCCGCCGGGAATGGAGCGGTTGTATTCCGGCACGACGAACAGCACGGCGTCGCTTGTCTGTATGTCGTTGCGCAAACGCTGCCACGGCGCTGGTGCTTCGGCTTCCAGATCGCCGTTGTAGATCGGCAGATCGCCGATAGCGATCTCGTTCAACACCAGCCCAGCGGGTGCCAGCGAGCCCAGCGTGTTCGCGATGCGGCGGCTGTACGACGCCGCGCGCAGGCTGCCGACGACGACTCCGACTTTGTATGTCATGTTGTGCTCCTTGCTGCGAGCATCTGTTGGATGTCGCCGTTGTGTTCACCCAGCGTGGGCGGCGGCCGCACCGACAGCGACCGCTCGCCGTCGAACGACACGGGTGGGCGCACCGTGCGGAACTCGCCCATCGTTGCGTGCGTGGCCGACACCAGCAACTGCAGGTGCTGCGCCTGCGGGTCTTGCAGCGCCTCGCTGGTGTCGTACATGGGTGCGTGCGGCACGTCTTCGGCCAGCAGGCGGTTGCACCAGTCGGTGCGGGTGCGCGTGGCGAAGCGCTCGGACAGCACTTCGATCATCGCTTCCTGGTTGGCGATGCGCGCCTCGCGCGTCGCAAATCGCGCGTCCTGAAAAATGCCCGGCCGCTCGATCGCGTTGGCCAGGCCCTGCCAAAATTTCTCGGGAGACGACATGTGCAGTGCGATCCATTTGCCGTCCTTGCACTCCATCACGTACGACTGCGACACGCGCGGGCGGCTGAACGGCCCCATCACCTCGCCCGCCGAGTAGTAGTGCGTGAAGGCGTCCAGGTTCCAGTGCGTCATCGCTTCCAGCATCGACACTTCGACCTTGCGGCCATGCCCCGTGCGCGAGCGTTCGAACAACGCGCCGAGCACGCCATACGCCGCGTAGAAGCCGGTGACAGCATCGGCGATGGCCGGACCGACGACGCGCGGGTTCGCCGGGTTCACCAGCAGGTTCAGGTAGCCGCTGGCCGCTTGCGCGACCGTGTCGTAGCTCGGGCGCGAAGCCGAAGGGCCGGTGGCGCCAAAGCCGCTGATCGAGCAGTAGATGAGGCGCGGGTTGAGCGCGCGCAGCTGCTGCTCGCCGACGCCGAGCTGCTCGGCCACGCCGGGGCGAAAGTTCTGGATGTACACGTCGGCGGTCTTCACCAACTCGTAGAGCTGGTCCCGCTCCGCAGCCGACTTCGTGTCGATCGTGATGCTGCGCTTGTTGCGGTTGTAGGTCTGGAAGTGCGGGCTGTACAGGCCGCCCTTGAACGCGCGAAACGGGTCGCCCGTGCCCGGCTGTTCCACCTTGATGACGTCCGCGCCCAGGTCGCCCAGCAGCATGCCGCAGGCGGGCCCGGTGATGAACGTGCCCTGCTCGAGCACGCGCACGTCTTTCAGCACTTCGATCACGTCTTGCCTTCGTAGATCACTTCGCGTGTGGCCTGGTACGACAGCGCGAAACCGCTGGGGTTCACCGCTTCTTCGCACAGGTGCGCGATGAGGCCGGCCGTGCGCGCGAGGATGGGCACGCCGCGCAGGCCGACGAGCGGAAAGTTGGTGCCCAGCAGCACGGCCGGGATGGCGGCGGAAACGTTCAGCCGCAGGTCCTTGCCCACGACACCGGGGATCTCTTTTTCAATCGCTTCGGCAATTTCTACAAAACGCATGCTGGTACCGGCATCTTTTGCAACGGCGAACAGGCGCGCCACGCGCGGGTCGCGATCTTTGTGCAACGGGTGCCCATAGCCGGGCACCGCCTTGCCTGCTGCGCGCCAGCGCGCCACGACTTCGCGTGCGGCGGCATGCAGGTCGCCGTCTTTCGCTTGTTCGTTCACTTCGGTGAAGAGACGTCCGGCAGTTTCGGAGGCGCCGAGGATCACGCTGCCACAGCCGAGGATGCCGGCCGCCACTGCGCCTTGCAGCGCATCAGGCGCGGCGGCGTACGTCATGCGGCTTGCCTGCACGCTGGGCACGAGTCCATGCTCGGCGATGGCCACTAGCGTAGCGTCCAGCACCTTCGAGGCGCCGGGCGTGGGCCGTTGGCCGGTGACCAGCAAGCTGAAGTAATCGGTGAAGGAGATCTTGCCGATCAGGTCGTTGCACAGGTCTTCACCACGCACGGTGATGCTGTGTTCGTCGGAAGTGCAGATCGCGGTGCGCGGCACCGTGGATTTGCCGATCTTGTTGATCGATTTGCTGTCTCCGCTCATGCTGCGTCGCCCTGCGGAATCAACCGGAAGTCGTAGTGCGCCACGTGGTACGGCTTGCCCATCTGCCGTCCATCCATCGCCGTGCCGGGCTCGTGTTTCTCGAACTCCACGATCAAGCTCTCGCGCACGCCGAACACCGCGTCGGAATCCAGATACGGGCTGTCCTTCACGAACAGGTGCGTCACCACTTCCTTGTGGCCGGGCGCGGAGACCTTCATGTGGATGTGCCCCGGCCGGTTGGGATGCCGGCCCATCTTGCGCAGCATGTCGCCCACGGGGCCATCGGACGGCACCGGGTAGAAGGTCGGGCGGATCGACCAGAACCAGTAGCGGCCTTGCTCGTCGGTGCGGATGCGGGCCCGTGCGCGCATGCCGCTGTCTTCTCGCTGCATGTCGTACACGCCATCTCCGTCGCCCGACCAGATGTCGAGCAGCGCGCCCTTCAGCGGCTGCCCTTCCAGGTCCGTCACGCGGCCGCTGTAGAGCGCGGGCTCGCCGGGCACGCCTTCGGCGATGTCGCTGCCCAGCGGCAAGTCGGGCGCACCTTCCCAATAGAAGGGGCCTTGCACGGTGGCGTCGGTCGGCGGCGTGGCGCCGGTGCGGCCCTTCAGCGCGCGCGCATGTTCCAGTGCCACCACTTGCATCGACATGCCCAGCGTGTCCGAGAGCAGGATGAATTCCTGCCGCTTGTCGTCGCATTTCTTGCCGCAGGCGGTGAGGAACTGGATGGCGGTGAACCACTCGTCGCCCTTCAGGTCGACCTCGCGCGCGAACGCATGCATGTGGCGCACCAGCGAGCTCATCACTTCCTTGAAGCGCGGGTCCTGGCAGTCGGTGAGCCGCGCGATGACGGCGTCGGTGATGCTTTCGGTGTCGTATTCCAGTTGCGCCATGCGAGTGTCTCCGTGGTTGTGCGGGACTCTATCGATTGACAGCGCTGGGAAGAAGTGAAGAATTTCGATCATCTGAATCGATGCCGTCGATCATTCACCCTGGTAAACCCTATGGAACTGCGCCACCTGCGCTACTTCGTCGCCTTGGCGGAGTGCCTGTCTTTCACGCGTGCCGCCGAGCGCGTGCACGTCACGCAATCGACGCTGTCGCACCAGATCCGGCAACTCGAAGAAGAGGTGGGCCACCTGCTCTTCGACCGCATCGGCAAGCGCGTGATGCTCACCGAAGCAGGCGAGACTTTCCTCGGCTATGCGTCGCGGGCGCTGGGCGAGGTGGACCATGGTCTGTCCCAACTCATGCGCGCGGGCGATGCGCTGTCGGGCGAAGTGCGCATCGGCGCCACCGGCACTTTCAACATCGGCTTCGTGCCCGAGTGCGCGGCCATCTTCCTCAAGCGCAACCCGACGGTGAAGGTGACGGTGGACGAACTCGCGGGCGACGCCATCGCGCAGCGGCTGATCGACTCCACGCTCGATGTCGGCATCGCCTACCAGCCGTCGGACCCGGCGCGCCTGTGGTTCGAGCCGCTCTACACCGAAGAGATGGTGCTGGTGGTTTCGCCCAAGCACCCGCTGGCGCAGCGCAAGCGCGTGCGCATGGTGGAACTGCACCGGCAGAGCCTGGTGCTGCTGCCGCGCAGCTTCACCACGCGCACGATGCTGGACGAGTGCTTTCGCTCATGCGGTGTGGAGCCGGTGGTGGCCGCCGAGATGAACACCATCGCGCCGATGATCGGCCTGGTGGGCCGCACCCAGCTCGCGACCATCGTGTCGAGTCACGCCGTGCATCCGCGCGACGACGTGTGCGTGATCCCCATCGAAAGCCCGACGCCCGTGCGCACGCCGGGCATGCTGTGGAAGCGCGACGCGAAGCAGTCGCCGGCAGTGCGCTCGTTCGCGTCGTGCATCCGCAAGCTGGCGTTGGGGCGGAGCCTCCAGGTGGGTGCAGTGACGTCGGACGTCAGCGGCTGACGCTGCGCCTTCAGGCGCTATGCGAGTTCGATATCAGCCGGATTGACGCCGATCAGGGCGATCGCCTGGGCCGTGCTGGTAGGCGTCACGGCATCTGCGATCCGCATTCCTTCGGTGATCGATTTTTCCGCGGAATTGAAGCTCAGGCCCATGTCGACGCCGAACAATTTACCGACGGCATACTTGTTATCCAACAGGTCGGCGACCCAGCCGAATTGGGCGTTGCCTTTGAACGTGTGCGCCGAGGCCAGGATCGAAGTGACCAGGGTGCCCCTGCTTTCGACGCCCGAATCCAGCCCTTGTGTCCAGAAGGCCAAGCCTTCCGCGTCGGCGCCTTCGCTTCGTCCGAGGACGTTCCTGTAGACGACGTTGACGAAATCGGCGTTGCCCATCGAAGCCGAATATCCGGTCAGCGCGGAGTGCGCCACGCCCGCCTGATAGAACGCATCCGCAATGGAGCCGACCGCCATGCCTGCGTGGGCTTGCGAGAACCAGAAGTCGAGGCCGTCCGCGTCCGGCACGCGATCGAAGAAGGCCGTGTACAGCTCGACGATCGTCTTCGATACTTCAGAGCTCAACATTCCTGCGGTCGCCCCGACCTCCAGGTTCACGCTGTAGTCGGAGAAAACCAGCCGGTCGTAGTCCGTCACCACCACGCTCGGGTTGCTCGTCGACTTTTCTGCCACGGTCACCGTTCCGGCGTTCATGCTCACGCCGTATTTGGCGAGCGCTTTGCCGAACTGCGCCGTATGGGTGGACGTAGGGCTGACGTCTATCTTCCACTGGGCGTGGTCGCTGGCGGTTTCCTTGCCCATGACACCTTGCACGACCAGTTGATCGGGACCGGTCAGCAGCACTTTTGTGATGTCGGTGGCACCCGGCAAGACCAGCAAACCTTGCTGACCGAACGCCTTGTCCAGTGTGCCGTCCGGGGCGATCATGACCAGCACCCCGTAGTCGTGGTTGAACGAAACGCCCACGAGCAGGTTGCGGCCGTCGGGCAGCAGTTGGGCCGTTCTCACCGCGTACGAATCGACCGCCGCGCTTGCAGTGCCCTTGGTGCCGTACGAAATGTCCACCTTGCCTGCGTCGGTCAGCCTTGTCACGAAACCATGGGCTGCACCGCCAGTGAGCGACGTCGCGGAGACAAGGATGGATGAGCCATGCATCTCGATCGCACCGGGATAGTCCCTGGTGGCAACGCTTCCCATCCATGAATAGCCACCGAAGCCGAATGTGGAGTCCAGGGAGCCGTCGGGAAGGAACCGTGCGGCCAGCACATCCGAAGAGGAGCCACCGGTGCTGCCGACGATAAGCAATTTCCCGTCTGGCGCCACCGTCGAATCGCTGAGCCACGAGATATGTTGATTGCCGTTCGGCCCATCCACGACCGGCTTGTATCCACCCACCCCAAACGATGGGTCGGGCTGGCCCGATGCAAGCAGCCGGACGATTCCGTGCTGGGTTCCTTCTTCCCATGTGGCGACCCTGACGCCGACCACCAACAGCTTGCCGCCCGGAAGGGGATGTATCTCCTTGATATTCCGCAGCCAGGCGGAGAGGTCCGCGCGTCCCCCGACGCCAAACGTGGAGTCGACGGTTCCGTCCCCGTTCCACATCCGGATGGCAGCCCCGGGCACCTCGGCCGTGCCGATGAGCACCCCGCTGCGGTAGGCGGTCATGGCGGTGACGGCCCATTCGTGATGATCGATCAGGCCCCCAAGGCCGAAAGAGTCGTCGATCGTCCCCGACGCTGTGTACTTTCTGAACAAGCTGCCAAACCCGTAGGTGTACGCACCCGTTGGCCAGACATCCGGTCCCGCCAGGAGCGTGGACCCATCATTGAGCATCACCCCCACGACCGTGGAGTCAGACCCTGAGGTGATGGTCCGGACAAGACCGCCATCACCATAACCAGGAAGCAAGTAGCCGTACAAAGGAAACCCCCCGTTTGAAAGCCAGACTGTTATGTGACTTAGTGTAACTGGGACGGGACGCTGTTCCGGTGCCCGGCGATCGACTTCAGCCGTTGAGGTCGCGCGCGGCGGTTGCCGCCGCCGCGCGAAGCTTGTCTTTCTTGCTCGGGCGTTTGCCCTTGATGCCGCCTGTTCCCACGTCTGCCCTGGCAGGCGGCGCCGCAACGTCCACCGGCTCGAACTCAGGCACTTGTTCTCGCGGCAAGGTCATGTTCTGCCGCTTCTCGATGAGCCTGAAATGCGCCTCGGTATCCGCGCTCACGAAGCTCACGGCCAGGCCATTCGCGCCGGCCCGGCCCGTGCGCCCGATGCGGTGCACGTAGTCGTCGGCCGAGCGCGGCAGGTCGTAGTTGACCACCACCTCCAGCCCGGGGATGTCGATGCCGCGGGCGGCGAGATCGGTGGTCACCAGCACGTCCCAGCGCTCTTCCTTGAACTCCTTCAGCACCTCCGTGCGCCGGCCCTGGCTCATCTGGCCGTGCAGTGGGACGGCGTACACGCCGCGGTCGTACAGCTTGCCCGCCACGAGCTCCACCGCATAGCGCGTGGCCACGAACACCAGCACGCGCTCCCAGTCGCCTTCTTTGACGAGGTGGCGCAGCAGCTCGGTGCGGCGCTTTGTGTCCACAGCGATCACGCGTTGAACGATGGCGGGTTCTGCGCCGGCTTCGGACGCGACGTCGATGCGCACCGCGTCGTGCAGCAAGCTGTCCGCAAGGGCCTGCACATCCGGCGGAAAGGTGGCGGAGAACAGCAGGTTCTGCCGGCGCGCCGGCAACACGGCCAGCACGCGTTCGCGCTCCGCGGAAAAACCCAGGTCCAGCAGGCGATCGGCTTCGTCGAGCACCAGGGCTTCGACGGTGTCCAGGTGCAGCGCGTTGCGGTCCAGCAAGTCCAGCAGCCGCCCCGGCGTCGCCACCACGATGTCGGCGCCGCCGCGCAGGCCCATCATCTGCGGATTGACAGAAACCCCGCCAAACAGCACGGCCACCTTGGGCGGCCGCGCCGCGGCCGCCGCGAGTTGGCGAAACACCTCGCCCACTTGCGCCGCCAGCTCGCGCGTGGGTACCAGCACGAGCACGCGCGTGGGCCTGCGGCCGCTTGCGGGTTGGCGCACCGGGCCCAGCCGCTGCAGCAGCGGCAGTGCAAACGCGGCGGTCTTACCGGAGCCGGTGGCCGCCAGGCCGATGAGGTCGCGGCCTTGCAATAGGGGCGGGATGGCCTGGAGCTGGATGGGAGTGGGCGTGGCAAAGCCTGCTTCGACGCAAGCTTGCGAGAGGGCAGCAGACAGGCCCAGGGCCGCGAAGGTCGGCTCGGTCATGGCGAACGGGGTGGCAAAACGGGCTTTCTAAGAATGCGGCGAAGTGGGTATTGTGTCGAGCTCCGGATACCGGCGGAAAATGCACTGCTCGTTGAACGGCAGGCGTCGCTCGCTGCGCAGGTAAGCCGCGACCTTGGGCTGCGAAGCGACGCGTTGATGCAGCTCGACGACCAGCGGTGTGCGGGCAAGGACGCGCTCCGCCGCCAGCGGGAACGCATAGCGCAGGCCCTCGACCAGGTGGAACAGCGACAGGTCCGCATAGCTCAGGCGGCCGCCGACCAGGTAGCGCGCACCGGCCGGGTTCTGCGAAAGGATGCGCTCGAACCATTGCAGGAACTTGGGCATGCGCACACGGCAGAAGTCCTCTGCGCGGCGCAAGGCCTCGGGCTTCTGGTCCTCGTAGTAGAGGCTGGTGGCGATGGGGTGGTGCGTGTCGTGCGCCTCCGTCACCATGTCGGCGATGGTGAGCTGGATCTGCATCGTCCAGGTGCGCACCTGCTCGCTGCGCCCGACCAGCTTCAGCGTCGGCGCCAGGTACGCAAGGATGGCCGCAGTCTGCCCGACGACAAAGTCACCGTCCTTGAGAAATGGCGGGGCGAAGGGCGGTTGGCGCGCGCGCCGGTCACCCAGGGCGCGCTGCATCGCGGTCACCCCGGAGCCGGCGTCGTCCCCGCCGCGGGCGATGTCCACGTAGGGCGCGCCCGCGGCTTCGAGTGCGAGCCGCACGAATTCGCCGCGGCCCGGGATGCTGGGCCAATAGTGCAGTTCATAGGTCATGGACCCGACTGTAGCGAACCGGGCGCTATTTTCTGGACGCATGTCGATACCGGGCATGCTTCTTCGTCGTCAGAATGAACGCTACTGTTCCAGCAACCAACCCAGGAGAAACACATGAGATTCATGGTCATGGTCAAAGCCACCGCCGACAGCGAAGCCGGCGTCATGCCCAGCGAGCAGATGTTCGCCGAGATGGGCAAGTTCAATGAAGAGCTCGTCAAGGCGGGCGTGATGGAGGCGGGCGAGGGCCTGCACCCGAGCTCCAAGGGCGCCCGCGTGCGCTTCTCAGGCAAGGACCGCAAGGTCATCGACGGGCCGTTTGCAGAAACCAAGGAGCTGGTCGCCGGCTTCTGGATCTGGAAGTGCGCGTCCCTGCAGGAAGCGATCGAGTGGGTCAAGCGCTGCCCCAACCCGATGCCGGGCGACTCCGATATCGAAGTCCGTCAGATCTTCGCGGCCGAAGACTTCGGCGACGCGCTCACACCCGAGCTGCGCGAGCAGGAAGAGCGGCTGCGCGCGCAGGTCGAGAAGGACAAGGCCAAGTAGCCGTCATTGCCGGCTCGACCCACTACTGTCCGGAGAAGAACTGTCATTCGGCGGCCAAGCTGTTGATGCCGCTGAAAAATGGGCGAGTCTCGGGAAATCCATATCGACATGGCGGGGCGGGATCGGGGCGGCGGGGCACTCTGCGCTGCGAATGTCCCCCGTCGCGGCAAGCCGCTCCCTCCTCCTTTATTTCGCTGCGCAGAGCGCCCCACCACCCCGATCCGGGAGACG
>NZ_RKMB01000057.1 GCF_003797765.1 Ramlibacter sp. WS9
CGACATGGCGGGGCGGGATCGGGGCGGCGGGGCACTCTGCGCTGCGAATGTCCCCCGTCGCGGCAAGCCGCTCCCTCCTCCTTTATTTCGCTGCGCAGAGCGCCCCACCACCCCGATCCGGGAGACGTTGTGGGTATTCGACCGACGCGCGCCAACTGGGTCCCCCATGGATGCCGGGTGGCCGATGCGGCGAAATAAAGGAGGAGGGAGCGGCTTCGCCGCGACGGGGGACATTCGCTGCATCGGCCACCCGGCGTCCATGGTTGCGCACACGGTCGCCGTGCAGCGCTTCGATGAGATCAGACTTCGGGCGGCAGTGGGTCAAGCCCTGCATGCGGCACGAAAACTTTCATCAGATCTCCGGTCAGTAGTGGATCGAGTCCGCCATGACAGCCTGAAGCGTGCCTACTCGTGGGCCACCGGCTCCTTCGACCCGATCTGCAGCTCACGGTGCTCGCCGAGCTCCGGCCTGTTGCCGCTGACAGCGGCGCTGGCCATCTTGAACAGCTGCGTGGCCTTGCTCTCCTTCACGTTCCAGTACTCGGCGTGGTCGATCTCCACTTCGACCAGTTCCAGGTCCGGGTCTTCGGCACCGCCCGGAAACCAGGCCTTGTCGAGCGCGTTGAACAGGCGCTTCTTGGCGTCCATGTCCTCGCTCACCTTGGCGCGGCCGGAAACCGAAACGTAGCAGTCCTTTTCGGTGTCCGAATAGGTGACGCACACGTTGCCGTCGACACGCAGCCGCTGGCCCAGTTCGCTTTTCTTGCTGACGAAGAAGTGCAGCGGCTCACCCGGCTTGAGCGACTTGTTCTTCATGGTGAGTGGGTGCGCGTGCAGATTGCCGCCCAGGTGGCGATGCACCAGCATCGGAAAGCGGATGTGCTTGATGAGCTCCCAGAGCTCGTGCTGAAAGGACTTGTCTTGACTCATGCGTGGCTTCCTGTCGGGTTCCAAAACCCGATCATCGAAGCGGCGCGCTGCCTTACCGGTCGGCGGTTGCCGACGCGGCCTGTGCGCTTTCACCGACAACACGCGCCGTGGCGCGCGGGCGGATCCATTTGCGCAGGATGTGGCACAGCTGGTCGGGTTCGATCGGCTTGGCCAGGAAGTCGTTCATGCCCGCCGCCATGCACCTTTGCCGGTCTTGCGGCATCACGTTCGCCGTCACGGCAACGATGGGCAAGCCGCGGTGCCTGGCCATGCGCCGGATCTCCGCCGTGGCCGTGATGCCGTCCATCACCGGCATCTGCATGTCCATCAGCACCAGGTCCCAGGTGTCGTTCGCGAGCATGTCCAGCGCAATCTGCCCGTTTTCCGCGACGTCGACGACGAGACCGGCTTCCTCGAGCATGTGCGTCGCCACGATCTGGTTGATGTCGTTGTCTTCCACCAACAGCACGCGGGCGCCCGCGATCGAGGTGATATCGGCCAGGGATTCAGTGGCGGTGGTGCCCAGCCCCAGCTTGACGTTGCACCAGAAGGTGCTGCCCACCCCGGCATGGCTTTGCACGCCCACTTCGCCGCCCATCAATTCGGCGAGCTTGCGCGACGTCGCCAACCCCAGGCCCGTACCCCCGAACCTGCGCGTCGACGACATGTCGGCTTGCTGGAAACTCTGGAACAGCCGGCTCGCTTCCTCGTTTGTGAGGCCGATGCCCGTGTCTTCCACGGCAAAGCGCAGCACGACGCCTTCGTCCGAGCCCGGCAGCACAGCCGCCGAGATGACGATCTGCCCCGTGGTGGTGAACTTCACGGCGTTGTCGGCAAAATTGGCGAGCACCTGCGCCAGCCGGCGCCGGTCGCCGACCAGGCTCTGCGGCACGTCGGGGGCGACGTCGAGTGCGAGCGCCAAGCCTTTGGCCCTGCATTTCGCCGCAAGAGGCTGGGTGATGTCGGCCAGCAGGGACTCGATCGTGAACTCGATCTTTTCGATGCCGAGCCGGCCGGCCTCGAGTTTCGAGAAGTCGAGAATCCCGTCGATGATCCCCATCAGGTGCTTGCTCGAGTTCTGCAACTTGTCGAGGTAATCGCGCTGGCGCGGTGTAAGTTCGGTGCGCAGCGCCAGGTGCGACATGCCGATGATGGCGTTCATCGGCGTGCGGATCTCATGGCTCATGTTCGCGAGGAAGTCGCTCTTGGCCTGGCTTGCGGCCTCGGCGAGTTGCTTGCTCTCGCGCAGCCGTTCCTCCGTTGCCCGGCGCTCAATCGTGGCCCAGCAGCGTTCGACCACCTCCCGGACGATGGCGATCTCGGCCGCCGTCCAGTCGCGCGCGGTGGTCTGGTGCACTGCCATCATGGCGCGCAGCGCGCCGTTCTTGATCAAGGGGCAGGTGACGATCGCATTGATGCCGATGGCCTTGAACATGTCTGCGCCCTCGCCGGGTAGCAGTTCGGCCTGCACGTCCCGGATGATCAGCGTCTGCCCGCTTTCCAGCGTGGCCACGGCGCGCGCGCCGAAGAGCGACAGATGGTAGTTGCCCACGGTGCTGGCGCAGCCGTCGGTGTAATCGTGCAGGATGGTGAAGCGCTCTCCGTCCCCGTCAACGTCGGCGTAGGCGCAGCGCGACGCGCCCAGGTGCTGCCCCAGCAGGCGGGCGCTCGCAGCCATGATCTGGGCCGGGTCGGCGAGCGGGCGCGTCGCCTCCGACAGGTCGTTCAGGAGGCGGAAGTGTTTCTCACTCTCGCGTAGTGCCTGCTCGGCCTCCCTGCGGGCCGTGATGTCCTTGGCGACCCCCGCCAGGCGAACTACGCGCCCTTCGGCGTCGCGCACCTGGAAGCCACGCACGTGAATCCACCGCATGTCGCCGTCGGGACGCATCATGCGGTAGTCGGCGCTGATGCTCGGCGCATCGCGCGTCAGCGACTGGAAGGCGGCCTGCACCCGTTCGCGGTCTTCCGGGACGATGGCCAGGGCCCATTGGTCCGGGTTGGCGTACAGGCTTTCGCGTGGCCGGCCCCAGATCGTCTCGAAGGCGGGGCTGAGGTACTGCAGCTCTTTCATGTCCGGCGAGCGGAGAAAGAACACGTCGGCGATGTTCTCCGCGAGCTGGAAGAATTTTTCGTTGCTGTCGCGCAGTGCGTTCTCTGTCTGCTTGCGCTGGGTGACGTCGCGCTGGATGGACAGGTAATGCGTGACAGCCCCGCTGGAGTCGCGGATCGGGGTGACCTGGCGTTCCATGTCGAACGCGGTGCCGTCCTTGCGGTAGGCGATGGACTCGCCCGCGTAGGTTTCACCGCGGCGAAGGATCTCCTTCATCCGCTGCAACTCTTCGATGTCTGTCTTCGGGCCATGGAGCATGCGAGGAGTTTGTCCCACGGCCTCGGCGGCGGTGTAGCCCGTCATGCGGGTGAATGCCGGGTTGACGAACAGCAGGCGCGGCCCCGATCCGCCCAGGTGTGGCTCCGTGATCACGATGGATTCGGTCGATTGTTCGACTGCGGAGCCGAGCAGCCGCAGCGATTGCTTGCGCTCGGTCACGTTGCGGATCACGACGGCGATCTGCTTTTCCGGCAAGGGCGCCAGCCGCGCTTCGTAGTGCGACTCCTGGTCCTTCAGCACGGCCGAGTACTCGATGCTGACCGGCGCATTTTCCGCGGCGACGCGGGCGACGGCTTCGGCGAAGCGCGACGCCACGTCCTTGATCGGGACGTCCTGCACGCGTTTGCCGACCAGTTCATGGCGCTTGAGCATCAGGTCGCTGCAGGCGCCGGACTTGATGTCCAGGATCACGCCCGTGAGGTCGAGGCGGAACACCACGTCGGGAATGGCCTGGAAGACCGCGCGCATTTCGGTGTTCGCGTCGAGCAGTTCCTGCGAACTCAGGTCGAGCGAGTGTTCCAGCATTTCGCGATCGGCGTCGAACTCGCGATAGGCGTTGTTGACGCAACCGATGAAAGCCTGCCACTCCGCCGGAATGGCGAAGCCGTCGCCAAACTGCCGTTTGAGCTGGCGCTTGAGCAGGCTGTGCATCGCGTCCATCGTTCAGTTCTCCGAAAGCGCCGTGATGGTCATGGTCTGGTTGTG
Source organism: Ramlibacter sp. WS9 (assembly GCF_003797765.1). Lineage (GTDB taxonomy): Bacteria > Pseudomonadota > Gammaproteobacteria > Burkholderiales > Burkholderiaceae_C > Ramlibacter. The sequence continues at coordinate 4,025 of NZ_RKMB01000057.1, forward strand.
CAGTTCACACCGGGCGCCGGGGGTGAACGGGGAAATCTCGCCGTAGGAATAAAAGCCTGCCAGCGTGGCGCCTTCGCCCAGCACTTCGCGCACGGCTTCGACTTCTTCCTCGATGCGCTGTTTGAGCACCAGCTTGCGGCCCACGCAGCTGATCAGCAGCGCGAGTTCCGCGGTGCCCGAACCCAGGGCGGTGTGACTGGTGCGCGCCGCCCCCGTCGCGCCGTCGATGAGGCGGTCGAAGTTGGCCTTCATCAGGCGCGCATACGAACCTTCGGGAATGTCGCCGGCGAACGTCATGCTTTGCGCCGCTTCGTCCACCGACAGGATGGTGCGCACGACGGGCGTCTCGCCGGAGTCGTCGCGAATGCTCAAAGGGAACAAGAGGCCGGTGGAAGGAAGGCCCTTGGCGTGCTCCCCCAGGTACTGCTTGTACAAGCCGAGCGCGGACTGGCCGTCCAGTTCGTAGAGCACATTGGCTTTGGACCGCGTGACGAGCCGGTCCGGGCCGAAAGAGTCCCAGCCGCCCAGCGAGCCGAAGCCCACCTTCAGGCGCTGGCCATACAGGCCCAGCGCGGCGACCGCTCCTTCGCGTGGGGTGCCGGCATCGAACACCAGCGTCTTGTTGAACCGCGCGCCATCGCCCGCCAGCCCGCCGGTGAGCGTGACGCCTTCGGGCAGGTGCTTCATCAGGCCGGCCACGAAATCGCTGCCGTTGACCTTCAGCCCGTCGGACAGCACCAGCACGTGGGCCAATTGTTCATCCGCCCCCGTGGCCGCATCGCGCACGCTGCGGGGCAGTGCCTGCGCGATCGATTCGCCGGCCTGAAAGCTGTCGGGCGTGTGTGCAAGATCCACTTGCGCGCTGCGCAGCTGGGTGTGCTCGAAGTGAACGGCCGTCACGACCAGTGAATCGTCCGACACCTGCGTGCCGCATATCTCCCCGGCGGTTGAGCAGCCGAAGATATGCGCATCCGGATAGTCGCTGCGGATCGCGTCCCTCAGGTGCGCCTGCCCCAGCGCCGCGGGTGCGCCGAAGACGAGAACGAGCTGGGCAAGCCGGGCGACGCCGCTGGGCGAGGCGGGGATCCAGCCGGCTGTCTGGGTCCACATGCGCTGTTCGATATTCATGGACGTATCAGACCACCGGCGGCGCCCGTGTCCTTAGGGCAATTCCTTCATTAAGAAAACGCCCTAAGGGCAAATCGGCCGTACCTCGGCTATGAAGACTACGTTCGGGTTAACCCCAGCGGCTTTTGGCCGCTTCACCACATGATGAAACGGCGCTTGCGGGTTTCACCCTAAACCGTCAGAGCGCGTTCAGTTTCATGAAAGGCCCCGTTGGTTTCGCGTCAGAGCAGGGTCAGAGCCATCTTCAAGAATTGCTTCACGTGTCCATGTCGGGCACTTCAACTCCTGGAGACACACCATGGCAACAGTTCATCCCGCCCCGCGGCCGATGACGCCGGAAGAGAAGAAGGTGATTTTTGCCTCTTCGCTCGGCACGGTATTCGAGTGGTACGACTTCTATCTGTACGGTTCGCTCGCCGCGATCATCGCCAAGCAGTTCTTCTCGGGCCTCGATGCGGGCTCTGCCTTCATCTTCGCGCTGCTCGCCTTTGCTGCCGGCTTCATCGTCCGCCCGTTCGGCGCGATCTTCTTCGGCCGCCTGGGCGACATGATCGGCCGCAAGTACACCTTCCTGGTCACCATCCTGATCATGGGCCTGTCCACGTTCATCGTGGGCATCCTGCCGAACTACGCGACCATCGGGGCCGCAGCTCCGATCATCCTGATCGCGCTGCGGCTGCTGCAAGGCCTGGCCTTGGGCGGTGAGTACGGCGGCGCAGCCACCTACGTGGCCGAGCACTCGCCGCACGGCAAGCGCGGCGCGTACACGGCCTGGATCCAGACCACGGCGACGCTGGGCCTGTTCCTGTCGCTGATGGTGATCCTGGGTACGCGCACCATGATCGGCGAAGCTGCCTTCGCCGATTGGGGCTGGCGTGTTCCGTTCATCGTCTCCATCCTGTTGTTGGCCGTCTCGGTCTATATCCGGCTGTCGATGAACGAGTCGCCCGCTTTCCAGAAGATGAAAGCCGAGGGCAAGACCTCCAAGGCGCCGTTGACGGAGTCGTTCGGCCAGTGGAAGAACCTGAAGATCGTGATCCTGGCGCTGATCGGCCTCACCGCCGGCCAGGCCGTGGTCTGGTACTCGGGCCAGTTCTACGCGCTGTTCTTCCTGACGCAAGCGCTCAAGGTCGACGCCGCCACCGCGAACATCCTGGTCGCTGTTTCGCTGCTGATCGGCACGCCGTTCTTCATCGTGTTCGGCTCCCTGTCGGACAAGATCGGGCGCAAGCCCATCATCATGGCCGGCTGCCTGCTGGCCGCGCTGACGTACTTCCCGATCTTCGGCGCGCTGACCAAGGCCGCCAATCCGGATCTGGCCGCCGCACAGGCCAAGAACAAGGTCGTGGTGACCGCCGATGCCAGCGAGTGCTCTTTCCAGTTCAACCCGACCGGCACCGTCAAGTTCACCAGTTCCTGCGACATCGCCAAGCAGGTGCTGGCCGGCGCTTCCGTGAGCTACGAAAACGCGCCTGCAGCCGCCGGCGCGGCCGCCTCCATCAAGATCGGCGAGACGGTGATCCCGGGCTACACGTCCAAGGGCCTCACGCCCGAAGACGCCAAGAAGAAGGACGGCGAATTCAAGAAGGCCGTGGCCGACTCGCTGAAGGCCGCAGGCTACCCGACCAAGGCCGACCCGGCCAAGCTCGACAAGTTCATGGTCATCGTCATCCTGACTTACCTGGTGATCCTGGTGACGATGGTGTATGGCCCGATCGCCGCGATGCTGGTGGAGATGTTCCCGACCCGCATCCGTTATACGTCGATGAGCCTGCCGTACCACATCGGCAACGGCTGGTTCGGCGGCCTGCTGCCCACCACGGCCTTCGCGATCGTCGCGCAGACCGGCAACATGTACAACGGCCTCTGGTACCCGATCATCATCGCCGCCGCCACTTTCGTGATCGGCACGCTGTTCATCAAGGAAACCAAGGACGTGGACATCTACGCCAAGGATTGAGCCCACCCCCGAAGGGGCATTCTCTGAAGGGCCTGCTTGCGGGCCCTTTGTAGAGTGATTCAAACCTATCCGGAGACAGCAGCATGTGGAAAATCGGCGTCGGATTCGCGGTGTTTGCCGCCTTGGCAATGTTCGTGATCATCAAGGGCGGCGACAACATCGACATGGGCGGCGAAAAGCACGGCGCTGACGCGGTTCACGCGCCCGCGCCGGCGGCTTCGGCCGCACCGCCAACGAAGTAGCCCCGCTACGCGTAAGCCGGCTGCGGCTGGCGGGCTTGGGTGGGCGGCGGCAACAGGGCGTCCAGTGGGCTTGATGCACCGCCGGCCGCTACATCGGCCACGTGGGTGTAGATCATGGTGGTGCTCACGTCGCTGTGCCCCAGCAAGGCCTGCACCGTGCGTATGTCTGAGCCCGCCTGCAGCAAATGGGTGGCGAACGAATGGCGCAGCGTATGAACCGACACCGGCTTGACGATGCCCGCCGCGGCGCAAGCCAGCTTGATGGCACGTTCCAGCCGCTGCTCGAACAGATGAGGCCGGCGCTCGACACGGGTGCGCCGGTCCAAAGTCAAACGGGGCGCGGGAAACACCCAGAACCACTGCCAGGCCAGCCCCGTGTCGGTGTCCCCTGCGACAAGTGACGAGGGGACTGTCACGCCCGGCACGGCGCATTGCCGGTCATGTTGCCATAGCGCCCGCGCAGCCGCCAACTGGGTGCGCAACGGCCGGACCAGGCTGTGGGGCAACATTACCGCGCGGTCTTTGCCGCCTTTGCCATGACGCACCATGATGACTTCGCCCTCGAAGTCGATATCCATCACGCGCAGGCCCAAGCCTTCACTCAGCCGCAGACCGGTGCCATACAGCAGCCGCGCCAGCAGACCGGTGGCCCCGCCGATGCCGGCCAGCAGGGCCGCGACTTCGGAGCGCGTGAGCACGCATGGCACGCGGCGCGGCCGCACCGGCCGCTGAATGTCGTCGAGCCAACCCAGCTTGACCTGCAACACCTCGCGATAGAGAAACAGCAGCGCGCTGAGCGCCTGGTTGTGTGTGGACACAGCCACATCTCTTTGGGTGGTCAACATGGAGAGAAACGCTCGCACCTCGTCGGCGCCCATGTCGCGCGGATGCCGCAGCGGGCCCCGCCGGCCGTTCCAGCGGATGAAGAAGCGCACCCAATACACATAGGCCTGCTCGGTGCGCGCGCTATAGTGCCGATACCGCAAGACCTCGCGCAGCTGGTCCAGCAATCGAGGCGAAGGCGGGATGGGGGGTGCCGATATCATGATCAATTTGGATGCTGTATTTATTAACAGTATCACGTTGAAATCAAGTGTTGACAAGCCATCCAGCTTGAAAAGCTGCCGCTTCGCCGCGCCGATCGCGACTCTATTTCGCGAAATATCCTGTGCACGCCACGCTAGACGGCTGGCGACATTACGTTAGATTGCACGTGACTCGTCCCACCTTCGTTGCGCCCTCTGGCCTGACAGCCTGGCTTCCCATTGGCCGTCAGGCGCGGAATTTCTATCCCTGCCATATCGAAAACACTTCGTTCGAAGACGCGCTTAGCCTGTTCGGTGCGCGTCCGTCCAAGTTCAAGGCAACGAGAACGGCGCCAAGAGCGGGTCGGCACTTCATGCTCAAGTTGGCTTCGGGGAGGCACGCTCTAGTCACGAACTACGACGACTTTCCGAAAAGTATTGAGCTGTCGCTTGAACTCACTGAAGCTAGGGACGGAGAGGAAGTTGCCTACCTTTCAGACTTGGTGGAGATTCTGACCCCACTGCAATGCCCCATTCCCGACAAGTCTCGCGTCGGCTTTCCCACTTGGCGGTGAGAGTGCAATCTAACTTTTCAATCGACACGTACCCACAACAGCAGGAGGCGGCTCCGCCGCTCATGTTGGTGGTCCGGTCATCTTCACGTTATAGCGCGGGGTGAAGGTAGTGGTGCGCGAAGCTTTCACGCGATTGGCTTCGCACCGTATGGATGGTGTCAAGCGTTGCACATCACGCGTAGCGGCTCCGCTTTTCTGGGGGTCGCACCCTGGCACTCGGGTGAGTCAAGGCGCCGGCGCCCAGGCGTTTTGCCTGCCGACATCTCCGGCCAGGTCTTGCCGTTTGTTGGCCTTCGCGCCCTGGCCTCATCAAATCGGAGGAGGCGCAGCACTCGGGCGAGTTGGCTTGCCAGCATCCGTGAGGCAAACTATGGCCATGCGTATCGCGCGGCAAACAATGAGCACATGCACAAGGGCCGGCCTGCCCCATAACATGTCAATCGACACGGACCCACAACAGCAGGCTGCGGCTTCGCCGCTGATGTTGGTGGTCCGGTCATCTTCACGTTAAAGCTCATGAACGAGTTCGTTGCGATCGCCGCCACCGTCACAGCGCTTGTTGGTGCACCGTTCAGTATGGTTTGGTTTGGACAGGCGCGCGCGCAGGCTGCGCAGCCCTTCGGTTTCTTCCGTGTAGTGCTGCTTGTCTCGGTGGCGTGTGCGTTTGTGGTTTGGGCCGCAATGGCTTTCACGGCGACCGAGGGGCATTTGGCTTTGCAGGCTTGGTCGTCAGCTGATTCGCTGCGCTGGGTGGCTGCAGTACTTCTCGCATATGTGCTGTCTGGGCTGGTGCCTGCACTTGCAGGTTACGCGGTAGCGGTCAAACTGTCCCGGCGCGGTGCCCTTTTGTCGGCACTCGGTCTCGGGGCACTGAATGCCGCGCTGTACTCGGTTACCTTTGTGGCGGTCTCGTGCGCCGTTCTCTTCGCGTGTTAACGTGAGCCTTAACTTGTCAATCGACACGGACCCACAACAGCAGGAGGCGGCTTCGCCGCTCATGTTGGTGGTCCGGTCATCTTCACGTTAGACCGCGATGCCGAGACTGTTACGTGCGACCGAGTTGAGTGTTGCCCTCCTCGTCACTTGCAATCCGTCATGGGGGCAGCATCGCCCTTGCGGCGTGGAAGCGCTGACTCTTGCAGGCGACGCCATAGAGGTACGTTTCTCGTCCTCAACTGACTGGAACCTCTGGGGGCATCCCCTCGCGCCGGAGGTCGCTTTGCGAGGTGGGAAGCTCCTTCATTTCAAGCCGAACGAGAACAGCGTGGACGAACTCCCCATCAGGCTGCGAGGTGGAGAGGAGCTTGTGTTAAGTTTTCCGCACACGTCATGCAAACTCACCGCTGTCGTTGGAAAGACCTCCGCTGGTCTCTTCGTTCAACGTCATAGCTGGCTTGCGGGGCATTCTCCCGTATCGGGATCCGCCGAACTTGACTTTGTGCCAGTTGGGAGGAGTCATTGATGTGCTGTCGCGTTCACGAGCTGTCTAACTTATCAATCGACACGGACCCACAACAGCAGGAGGCGGCTTCGCCGCAAATGTTGGTGGTCCGGTCATCTTCACGTTAGCCAGCACATGAGCGACGTTTGGCACGTTCAATTCAGCGCCAAGGACTTCAGCGCAGCGAATCAGTTCTTGACGCGAAGTCTGTGGAAACGCCTACCGCATCGGTGGGCGGTTTCTGTGTTGGGCGGCACCTATTCCCTAATCTTCACTCTGGGTATCTTCACGCTGTGGAAAGTCGTTGAGGAGAGGCACGTGCCCTATGGTCGGTGGTTCGTGGGAATCTTCGCTACTGCATTTGTGGTTGGCTTCGTGGCGAATTCGGCCAGCCGACGGATCTGGGCGAGTGGCATGCAGCAGCTTTGGGGGGCGAACGCTTCGCCTGACATTGTTCGTCTCGATGCCAGCGCTGTAACTATTGAAGGTGGGATGGGACTTACGCAGTTGCCTTGGGCGATCGTTCAAGATATTGTGCGAGAGAAGCAATACCTCTTCCTTCCGTACCATGGCGTCGCGTGTCTCTACATTCCCGTAGCCGGATTTTCTACCCCTGCTGAATTCGAGGCGTTCGAGGCTAGAGCACGGGAGCTTTTCGCGAAGAGTCGTACTTCTAGCGGAGTGGCGGGCAATGCTGGCTAACTTGTCAATCGACGCGGACCCACAACAGCAGGCTGCGGCTTCGCCGCTTGTGTTGGTGGTCCGGTCATCTCTACGTTAAGACGCACCAAATGCAATCGCGTCACCATGGAGACCCAATGACTACTGATCTTGAGCGCGTTGAACCGGCGGTGGTAGCCGGCGCTCCTCATGCAGCAAACGCCGGCCAGTCCGTGACTTCTCTCGAGGATCGGTACAAGCCGACGAACGTTCCTCTTGAACTTGCGGTGACGCGGACGTCTCATGGAACTCACTTTCTTGTGTGGGAGAAGGTAGTCGCGTGGCTAGTTATGCTCTTAGGCACAGTGGGCCTTTTTGGCATCGCATACGCTGCGGGCACGGATTGGCGGCAGGTGTATGACCTGGTGAAAAGCGGCGCCGTTTCAATCTTTGCCTTTGCGCTTCCCCTCATGTATTTCGCCGCAGCGGTGCTGTTGGTGGCGCGCCGTAAGTGGGCTTTGCCGCTGTTTGTGGCGCATCTTCCGCTGGCCGTAATCTATCTCGCGTCGCGAACGGGCATCGAATCATTTAGCCTAGTTTGGTGGTTCGGCTATTTCTGTGAGGCGCTAGTAATCTGCATGTGCTTCAGGCTCTGGGCTCGGGGAGCCTTGCGATAGGGCGCGAGTAGCATCGCAGTTCGTCTTAACATGTCAATCGACACGGACCCACAACAGCAGGCTGCGGCTTCGCCGCTTATGTTGGTGGTCCGGTCATTTTTACGTTATAGGGCGGGGTGAAGGCAGTGGCACGCGAAGCTGTCACGCGATCGACTTCGCGATCTCACAAGCGGCGTCAATCGTTGCCATTCACTCGGATCGCTGCGCTTTTCTGGGGGTTCCGCCCTG
>NZ_RKMB01000058.1 GCF_003797765.1 Ramlibacter sp. WS9
CGGACCCCGACTCCGCCAACTTCGACACCGGCACCCTCACGGTGAGCCTCACCGCCAACGGCACGGCGTCCGACCAGCTGGCCATCAGCAACGACGGCGTGGGCGCCGGCCAGATCGGCGTGAGCGGCGCAAACGTCACTTTTGCCGGCGTCACGTTCGGCACCTTCACGGGCGGTGCCAACGGAACCAACCTGGTCGTCACGTTCGATGCCGATGCAACGCCCGCGGCCGTGCAGGCCCTCACGCGCGCCATCACCTTCGCCAGCACCTCCGAGAATCCCTCAGCGCTGCCGCGCACCGTGACGTACACCGTCGTGGACGGCGACGGCGGCACCGATGCCGGCTCGACCACGGCGACGGTCAACGTCACCAACACCAACGACGCGCCGGATATCAATACGCTTGCGGCCGTGCTGGCCTATACCGAGAACGGCGCCGCTGCCGTGATCGCGGGCGCGACGACGGTCACCGACATCGACTCCACCGACTTCGGCGGCGGAGCGCTCACCGTGGGCTTCACCGTCAACGGAACCGCGGCCGACCAGCTGGCTGTGCGCAACGAAGGTGTCGCCGCCGGCCAGATCGGCGTCAGCGGCTCCAACGTGACCTACGGCGGCGTCACCATCGGCACCATCGACGGCACGTTCAATGGCGTGAACGGCGTCAACCTGGTCATCAGCCTGAACGCCTCGGCCTCCCCGGCGGCTGTGCAGGCGTTGTCGCGCAACATCACGTTCGCCAACACTTCGGACAACCCATCGACGCTCGCGCGCACCGTGACCTTCACGGTCAACGACGGCGATGGCGGCACCAACGTCGACAGCGCCACGGCGACAGTGAACATCACCCCGACCAACGACGCGCCCACGGTCACACCCAACGGCGGCTTCGCCGTCTACACCGAAGGCGCGGCGGGCCAGGACATCGACGCGAACATCGCAGTGGCCGACGTCGACAGCGCGAACATCACGGGCGCGACCATCCGCATCTCGGCCAACTTCGAGGCCGGCGACGTGCTGAATTTCACCAACACCGGCACCATCACGGGCAACTATGTCGTCGGCACCGGCGTCTTGACGTTGACCGGCACCGACACGGTGGCCAACTACCAGGCGGCGATTCGCACCATCACTTTCAGCGGCACGAGCGACACGCCGCCGGCCACCAAGACCGTCGAATGGGTGGTGACCGACGGCGCCCTTCCCAGCAGCCCCGCCACGCGCAACATCAACATCACTGCGGTGAACGATGCGCCGGTGCTGGCCGGCTCATCCGCGGTGTCGTACACCGAGGATGCGGCGCCCACAACCCTCATCGGCGGTCTCACGGTGACCGATGTCGACAGTGCCAACATCGGCGCCGCCACCGTGACCATCTCGAACGGGTTCGTGTCGGGGCAGGACGTGCTGACCTTCACCAACAGCGGCGGCATCACCGGCAATTACAACGCCGCGGCCGGCGTCCTGACGGCAAGCGGCGTCGCCACCAAGGCGCAATACCAGACATTCCTGCAAAACGTCGGCTACCAGAACAGCAGCCAGAACCCGAACACCCCTGCCCGCACCGTCACCTTCCAGGTCAACGACGGCGGCGGCGTCAACAATCTGAGCAACACCGTCACCAGCACGGTATCCGTCGTCTCGGTGAACGATGCGCCGACGATCACGGGTGCCGGCGGACCCGCCGCCGCCTTCACCGAGAACGGTGCCGCCCTCGTCATCGATAGCACGCTCGCGCTGGCGGACCCCGAAAGCAACAGCATCACGGGCGCGACGGTAGCGATCACAAGCAACTTCGCCGGCACGCAGGACGTCTTGGCCTTCACCAACATTCTGGGCATCACCGGCAACTACAACAGTGGCACGGGCGTGCTGACCTTGTCGGGCACCCAGACGCTGGCGAATTACGAAACGGCGCTCGAGTCGGTGACCTACCAGAACACCAGCGACGATCCTTCCAGCGCGGCCCGCACCGTCACCTGGACGGTCACGGACAACGGCACACCTGCGCCGGCGGCCAGCGTCGGCGCGACCTCCACCGTGACCGTTGCGGCCGTCAACGACGGACCGGTCAACACCGTGCCGACGAATGCCTCGCTGGGCACAGCGGTTTCCAACACCAACTTCGCCGTGACCGGTATCTCCGTCGCGGACCTCGACGCCAACCCCGCCAACGTGCAGGTCCAGGTGGTCACCACCAACGGCGCCTCGACCCTGACCCTGTCGGGCGGCGCCAGCGTCACTGCCGGCGTGAATGGCACGGGCACGGTCACGATTCAGGGCACCGTCGCCGACGTGAATGCAACGCTAGCGTCGCTGGTGTTCAAGAGCACCGACGGCTTCAACGGCACGGCCACTGTGCAGATCAATACGTCCGACCTGGGCAACGAAGGCTCCGGCGGCACGTTGACCGACTCGGACACCATCTCCATCGGCGTGATCCCGGAAGTGTTCATCATCGACAACACCGGTGGCGGCACGGGCGGCAACGGCTCGGCCGCGACGCCGTTCAAGACCATCAACGACTTCAACGCGAATGCAGCGGATGGGTCGGGCGACTACGTCTACGTCAGACAGGGCACGGGCACCTATTCGGAGGCGGACGGCATCAACCTGGTGACGGGCGAACACCTGTTCGGCCAGGGCCAGACCTTGCAGTTCACGAACCCGGTAACGGGAGCGGTGGTGACGATCGGCACGGGGTCGAGTGGAGCCACACCCACCATCTCGGTGACCGGCATCGGCGCCCATGGCATCGACCTGGCGTCCGGAAATGAGGTTACCGGCTTGAATGTCGCAACCACATTGGGTGGCCAGACGGCTGTGAGCGACACAGGCGGAACCGTCGGCGCGCTGACGATGAACGACATCGACATCTCCGGCGTGGGCCAGGCGGTGGACATCGACAACGGCGGCGCGCTCACCGTGACGATCGATTCGCTCTCGTCAAGCGGCTCGACCTTGCAAGGGGTGCAGCTGGCCGCGACGGGGGCGGCGCTGACAGGCACGTTCAACGTGACGACCGGCGCGATCTCCGGCTCGACGGGCACCGGGTTCCTCGTCGGAGACGGCTCCGGCGGTGCGAACACCGGCGGTGCGCTGGCCATCGCCTTCGGCGGTACCGTCACCACGACGGGCACGGCGCGAGCGGTTGACATCCAGGACCACGCGACGGGCGCGATCACGTTCTCCAACACCGTCTCGCACACCGGTGGCGGCAACGGCTCCGGCGTGGTCATCGCCGATATCGCGAGCGGGACGATCGGCTTCTCTGGAAACAACACCTACAACACCGGAACGGCCAACGCGATCCAGATCAGCAACACGGCCGGCACGGTGAACTTCAGCGGAACGCTGGACATCGACACGAGCACGGGGACCGGCATTTCCATCGCGACGAGTGGCAGTGCCAACTTCACCGGGTCGCAGATCACGGTGAATGCCAGCGGCAGCGGCGCCGGGGTGAATCTGGCGTCGAACACCGGGACCATCGCATTCAACCAATCCGGCACCGGCCTGGATATCAACACGACGAGCGGCGGCGGCTTCAGCGCGACGGGTGGCGGCACAGTGACGATCCAGGGGTCAAGCAACACGCTGGTGACGACCACAGGCACGGCGTTGAACGTCGTCAACACCACCATCGGCGCAGGCGCTCTCAAGTTCGAGAGCATCGCCGCAGGCACAGCCTCGGATACCGCAGGCGCGGGCATCATCCTTGACAACACCGGGTCGAGCGGCGGCCTGACGGTTACCGGAACGGGCAGCGCCAACACTGGGGGTGTCATTCAGCACAAGAACGGGGCAGCCATCGTAGACGGGGCTACGAACGCGATTACCGGCACGACGGGAGCCGGCATTTTTCTGCGCAATACGTTCGACGTAGACCTGAGCTACATGAACATCCACGACTTTTCGAACTATGGGATTCTCGGGTCCACAGTGAATGGTTTCGTGTTGCGCAATAGCGTCGTGGGCGGCACAAACGGGGATGCCTCATCCGGTTTTAACCAGGAAAGCGCAATCTCGCTTCGCAACGTGACAGGCGTGTCCGGCTTCCTGAGCAACAACATTTCCGGAGGCAACTCTCGCAACATCGAGATCGACAACGGCAGCGGAACGCTGAACCTGACGGCGACCGGAAACAACATTCACAACACCATCTTCGAGGACGGCTTTTCGCTGGAAGCAGAGTTGACCGCCACGGTGCTGGCGAATATCTCCAATAACATCTTCTCCGCACATGGCGGCGACCACTTCAATCTGTCGCTGATCAACAATGCGGTTGTCGATCTCACCTTCAACAACAATGATTTGCAAAGCGGGTATTCCGGCCCGGGCATTGGAACGGGGTCGGTTTTTGTCCTCGGCGCGAGCTTCAACGGTTCGCTCGAGTACGACATTTCCGGAAACGGGACACTTGCCGATCCGTTCATAGGGAACAAGCAGGGAGGCGCTATCTTCGTCAACAAGGGAAGCGGCACGGGTGTATTCAGTGGACAGATCACAAACAATGTCATAGGCAACCCCGCAGTCGCTAACTCCGGGTCAGAGCAGGCGGTGGGCATCCATGCCAGCGCACGCGGCGCCGGCGGTTCCCACACAACGCTGATTTCGGGGAACGTTGTGCGCGAGTATTTCGACCGGGGAATCGTTCTTGAAGCCGGCGAAGGCAGCCCGACCTTTGTCGCAACCGTCATCAACAATACGGTGTCGGACCCAGGCGATGCCGTCAATTCGCTGCACGGCATTCAGTTCGACTTCGGTATTCTTTCCGCTGACAACGCCCAGATCACCATTGACGTTCGGAACAACTTGATCGCCAACGCCGGGAATGAGCCGCAGGGGGGCGTCGACTTCCGGATGAGGACCGCTGGTTCCAACGATGTCGTCATCGCGGGCTACTCCGGGGGGAACAGTGCAGCGAACGTACAGGCGTTCATCGACGCGCAAAATCCGGATGGAACGACCTTCTCGGTTTCGCTGGTGACAAGCGGCGGACCGCCGGCAGCAACATACGGCAATGGGCCCGCGAGTCCCCTTCCGGGTCCGAACCTTCCTGAGTTGCCCACGGCTCCGGGAGCTCCATTGATAGCTGGAGATGGCGAAGGCCAGGCCATTCCATCCACCGCACCGCCGCCCCTCAACGTCGATCTGAGCTTCCTCGTGGACGCGGCAATTGACCGGTGGATCGCCGCAGGATCCAGCGCAGCACAGATTGATGCCATGCGCGCGACCACCTTTGCTTTCGCGGATCTCGAAGGCCCGTATATCGGCTGGAGCGAAGGTGGAGTCTTGTTCCTGGACGTCAATGCAGCTGAATATGGCTGGTTCATCGATTTATCGCCTGCGTCTGATGGCGAATTCGCACTTGCAGACGGCGGTCGGCTGCTTGCACTACCAGGGGGCGCGGCGGCCGGGCACATGGATATGCTCTCGGTGCTGATCCATGAACTTGGGCACGTGGCAGGTTTAGGCCACACGTCAGAGGGACACGTCATGGCCGAGTCGCTGGTCGCGGGCGTACGGCTCTTGCCTGGCGCAGCAGAGGGTTCCGCGGAGACGGAGCAATCCATACCCGCCGACGTAACCCTGGTCGGCACAGGCGGATGCATTGACATCCACGGGGCGGGCGCTTAGGTTGCGCTCGATAGAGGGCGCGGGCGGCGAAATTCGAGGTTAGGGCCGCTACGACAGCGGAGTCTGCCGCTACCGCAACCCCCTGAACAACCGGTTCAGGAAGTGCGAAACCCCATCGACCACGTTAGGCTGCTAGTACACCGAAGGCGGCGGCTCGGGTGGTTTCGGCTGCGGTCTGGAGGGTGGATTGACCCATTCCCTAATGCCGCCCTTCCGGCCGCGCCGGATTTTCGTCGGACTTGTCTCTCGCCGCTGCCTCCTCAAGGAAGTCGAACAGCGCGTCCGGGACGCGGCCCTGGTATTGCTCACGGCGGCGCTTGGACACCTTTCCGTCGTTCAGGAGCGTGAACCGGACCAACTCGCTCAGCACGTCACCGCGAACGTCGAAGCGCTGGTCCGTCGCACGGTGGAGCCTGTCATATCGCATGAGGAAGACGGTTTCCTGTCTCAGGTCGACCTGGAGGGCCTGCTCCGCCATCTGGAAGCCGAACTCCACCGCGTTCGTCGCGTCCCAGTAGCGATAGATGGTGTCGTCCGCGTTGAAGCGGATGTCGAACTCATCGCCGTCGATCCAGCGGACACTCCAGCGCTCGCGTACCTTCGCCGAGAAATTGCGAAGCGTTTCGAGATAGCGCTCCTCGTTGCGCTTCATCGCCACGGACACAGGGAGCAACATGCCGTGCGTCAGCTGGCCAGAGAGACATAGCGCGTGGTGAAATAGAAATCGCGAAAGACGTCCGTTACCGTCCATGAACGGGTGGATGTAGACGAACCCGAAAGAAGACACGGCCGCCGCGACGATCGGATCCACGTGCTGGGGCGCGCTGTTCGCGAATTGCATCAGCTGCTCCATCAGGCCGGGCACCGCCTCGGGTGGCGGCGGGAGGTAGGTGATGCCTATGGCGGCGCGTCATAGCCGACGGCCGACATGGATGACTTTTTCCTTCGTTGTCTATGTTTTTTATCAGTCTAGGCGATTCTGAAAAGAAAATAGTTTAGAACTTAGGAACCTATTGAGGGGAAAACGCAGACTCGCTTCGCCATGCTGCAGGTGCCCTACCGCAACCCCCTGAACAACCGGTTCAAGAAGTTCGAGATCCCATCCACCACGTCGGGCTGCTGGTACACCGGCGGCGGCGGCTCGGGCGGTTTCGGCTGCGGGCGGGCGATGGCGAACTCGGCGCGCGGGTCGATCCACTTGTTGCGCAGCGCTTGCTGGAACACCTCGCCCACGATCGGCAGCGCGCTGCGGGCACCCGGCCCCCAGCTGTCGCCCATGGCCATCTTGCTGTCGTTGAAACCCACCCAGGCGCCCGCCACCATCTGCGGGTGCATGAGGATGAACCAGCCGTCGGTATTGTCCTGCGTGGTGCCGGTCTTGCCCGCCACGTCGGGCTGCTGGCCCAGGCGAGCGCGAATCGCCGTCGCCGTGCCTTCGTCCACCACGCCGCGCATCACGTTCACCAGCTCCAGCGACTGCTGGTAGCTCATGGCCTGCTCCGGCGGCGCCCACTCGAAGGCCTGCAGCACCTTGCCCTGCCGGTCTTCCACCTGCGAGACCATCGCGGGCTCGATGTAGCGCCCGCCATTGGCGATGGAGCCATAAGCGGCCACCATCTCGCGCAGCGTGACCGGGCTCGTGCCCAGCGCGAGCGAAGGCACCTCTTCGAGCTTGCTGGTCCGCACGCCCATCGCGCGGGCCAGCTGCGCGGTGCGATCCGGCCCCACCTTCATGATCAGTTGCGCGGTGATCGTATTGCGCGAATGCACAAGGCCGTCGCGCAGCGACATCGGCCCGCCCGACGGCGGCGTGCCGTCGCTCGGCTCCCACACCCCGCCGCCCGGAATGCGGATGGCGACCGGCTCGTCCATCAACTCGTCCATGGGGCTCATGCCCTGCTCGAAAGCGGCGCCGTACACGAACGGCTTGAAAGTCGAGCCCGGCTGGCGCCTGGCCTGGTTCACGTGGTCGAACTGTTCCTGCGCGAAATCGCGGCTGCCCACCCAGGCCAGCACGTGGCCGTTGCGCGGGTCCAGCGCCATGAAGCCGGAATGCAGCGGTACTTTGTCTTCACCTTTCCTGCGCCGGCGGTCGGCCAGGGGTTGCAACGCGTCGAGCTGGCGCGCCAACGCCTGGTTGGCCGCCTTTTGCATGCGCGAATTGAGGGTGGTGCGCACGACCAGCCCGTCGGCATAGATGTTCAGGCCCCGCGCGTCGGCCCATGCGATCAGCCATTTGCGCACCCATTGCGCCACATGCGGCGCCGGGCCCAGCGCCTGATCTTGCCGCTCGAAGTCGAGCCGCAGCGGCTGTCTGGCCATCACATCGGCCCGCTTGGCATCCAGCTTGCCGTGCTTCACCAGCTGCGCCAGCACGATGTTGCGGCGGTCACGCGCGCGCTCCGGGTTCAGCACCGGGTTGTAGTAGCTCGTGCCCTTGAGCATGCCCACCAGCGTGGCCGACTCCAGCACATCCAGCTTGCTCGCGGACTTGTCGAAGTAGGTGCGCGCCGCCATCTCGATGCCGAAGGCGTTGTAGAGGAAGGGCACGGTGTTGAGGTAGGTCTCGAGGATCTCCTGCTTGGAATACACCGCCTCGATCTTGAAAGCCGTCAGCGCCTCCTTGACCTTGCGGTTGATGCTGATCGAGCGGCCGATCTCTTCCGGGTACAGGTTGCGGGCGAGCTGCTGCGTGAGCGTGGAGCCGCCCTGCATGTTGCCGCGCATGGTCTGCAAGAGAGCGGATGCCGTGCGCCGCATGTCCATGCCGTGGTGCTCGTAGAAGCGATGGTCTTCCGTAGCAATCAGCGCATTGATCACGTGTGGCGAGATGCGCGAAAGCGGCACCCACTGGCGGTTGAGCCGCCGGAATTCCGCCAGCACCACGCCGTCCGAAGACATCACCATGGACGGCACCTCGGAGTTGGCCTTGCGGATGTCCGAGATGCTGGGCGTGAAGGGTATCAGCGCCAGCACATAGAGCAGCACCAGGCCGGGGATGAGCATTCCCGCCAGCCAGGGACGCAGTCGGGCCAGGGCCCAGGCGCGGCGCGCGAGATCGGCGATCCGCGCCCACACGCGCAGCGCAAGTTCGGTGACCCACGCCCGGGCGCGGGTGAGCTGTGGAGGCATGATCAGAATCTACTACACGGCGCCGGGCGCGGCGGCCGCCGCCACGGGCGACTTCTCGATCTGCTCGTAGTAGCGGAACTCGTGGCAGCTGGCGGCCCAGTACGCATTGGTCGACTTGCGCGTGCCCACACCGACGAGCCGCCGGCCGGCCGCCTTGATCTTCTGCGCGAGGGGCATGAAGTCGCTGTCGCCGCCCACGACCACCACGGTGCCGATGTGCGCAAAGCGCGTCACGTCCTCGGCCGCGTCCAGGCACAGCCGGATGTCGGCGCCGTTCTTCGCGGTGGAGCCCGGCGGGAACAGCTGCTGCAGCTCGATCCCGTTGTGCATCAGCACGTCGCGGTACCGCGCGAAGAACTGCCAGTTGCAATACGCGCGATTGATCGCGATGGGACCGAAAGAAGCGGCCATGTCGACGATGGCTTGCACGTCGACCAGCGGCTCCTGCGGTTTGAAACGGTTGTCGGGGCGGGCGTAAGCGCCTGGGTCTTTCTCTTCGCACAGCGCAGCGTGCAGGTTCTCGAAATCCCAGTACAGCGCGACGTGGCCGTTGCTCGTCTGATTCATGGCACGAACTTCGCGTTGAATGTGGCCACGTCCGCTTCCAGCTCGAACGTGACGAGCTGCCCGTTCTTCCCATCGGCGAGGCGGTGCGCCGCGAACAGGCTGTGCTTGCCCTTCAAACCCATCGCAGGCAAATCCACCAGCGCGTAAGGATGAGGCACGAACACCTCGTGCGCGAAGATTTCGCGGTGCCGGTTGCGCGGCGAAGGGAAGAGCTTGTATTCGTCGGTGACGATGGTGGTTTCGGCCATGGAACCGCCGATGGTACCCCGGCGCTCCTCAGCCTCAACGTTCGCTTGACAAGCAGAGTGGCCGGAGTGCAGCGGGAAGATGCTTGGGTTTCTGAGTTCGCGCTGAGGGGGTAGCCGATACAGCGAAATAAAGGAGGAGGGAGCGGCTTGCCGCGACGGGGGACATTCGCTGTATCGGCTACCCGTCGCTCCCGATCCGCGCGCGGCCTATGAACGAAGTCACCAGCGAAAGCCCTACTTCGCGGCGGCGGGCATCAACGCCCGAAGTTCTTCATCAGCGACGACAGCGCGGAATCGAGCGTGTCGTCTGCGTCCGGCTGCATCTCGCCCGTGGGCGACAGCTGGTTGACCACTTGCGGCAGGATCTGCGCGAGCCCGCTGGCGACCTGGTCGCTGGACACGCCGAGGCGTTCCGACAGCTGCGACAACTCGCCCATGCCGATGACCTGGCCCACCGCTTGCGGATCGACCGGCTCGTTTTCGCCCGTGGAGAGCCACGAAGCGACCTGCTGGCCATGCCCGGCCTGCCGGAACTGGTCCATCAAGCCGCCGACACCTCCGTTGCGCTGGATCAGCTGGATGGCGAGCGGCAGCAGCATCGCCAGCAAGGCGCCCTTCCCGCCCAGCGGCGCGTTATCGTCCGAGGCGCCCGCCTGTGAGCCGCCCCCGAGCACGCTGCCCAGAAC
>NZ_RKMB01000059.1 GCF_003797765.1 Ramlibacter sp. WS9
TTTGGCAATGCACTGGGGTCTTCGTTGGCGGAGGCGAATTGGGGTGTTGGCCAACAAGCGCAGGCTGGGCTGCAGCCTGGACAACTTGGCAGCGGTTCGTACTTTGTGCCGGGGGTCGACGACGCTGCGGCGCCGGAGTTCTTCACGGACAACACGAGTGGCTTGGATCGCATGGGCAGTCCCAAACTCGAACAGCCCGAGTGGGTCGACAACTGGCGTGAGCAAACGGCACGCGCCGGCCAGCAGCCGACAGTGGGCTACAGGTCAACGCGTCGCGTCGATGACGCGGGCAATACGGTATACGACCGCGTGGCCGCTTACGCTCCGCTCGACGGCAGTGTCAAATACGATCGCAGCGTTTCCTTCAACTCGAACACAGGGACATACATCGAGAGTTGGCGCGACTGGCCAACGACGTGGGCGGTGGCCGACGCATCTGGTCAGCCTCTCCTGCCGACGTCGCACACGGTGAATCGGGGTACCAATCCCGAAACAGAAGGAATGATTCGCCAGGTGTACGGGGGATCAAACGAGCGTCTTGCAGCGTTGGTGAGTAACGCTGAGGACCGAGCAGTCGAAAACGGAAACTTCCCTCAGTACCTTGCCGCGCAATTCTTCCCGCGGAGCGTCGGAGGTGCAGTTCTGACGGCCGCTGGTGGGCCGGTCGCTGGTTTGGGCCTGAAGGGGGTGGGCGCACTCGCGCTGACCAGAAGCGCGCCGTTGGCTCTGCGAGCGCTGCCATCCGCAGGCGTCAGCACGGGCCTAAGGTCTGGTGGAGCTTCTGCTGAGGCCGCCGCCGCAATGCATCCTGGCCGCCTAGCGGCCGAATCTGGCGACGTCTCTCGCGCATCATTGATTCGCGCTCTTCGCCAAGCAGAGACCCCCGAGTCATTGGCCACGGCGAAGCTTCTGAGCCGCGGCAAGCTGGATGTGAAGATCTTCGCGCAAGACCCATCAAAGCAGGGCCTCGGTGGTCTGTATCGATTTGGTACCAAGGAGATAGAGCTCTATGGCAATGCATTCTCAACTCCCGCCCAGGCTGCCGGCTATGCGACCCATGAAGCTACGCACTTCATGCAAGGGCTAAGCCGTGCAAACTACAACCTCGGTCATGAGTTCCAGGCCTTCAAAAATCAAGGTGCGGTTGATCTAGGACATTGGTCAAGGTCGCTGAGCGATAACGGCCTTTACGACCTCTTGAGCAGGCACCCTGTTTACCGAGGTGTTCGGCCCGATCCCAACTGGCCCTGGTAGAGTGACAACATGGCGAAATGTTTGAATTGCGGCGCTGAGAGCTGGACTGTCGTCGAGCGCTTGGGCGCATTGGAGACTTGGCGCTGCGATGCTTGCGGCAAAGAAGAAACCATGCATGTCTACAAGCCTGGTGTTGATCCGGTATTGCCTGCGGACTTACCTCCGGTCTTCACTGTCATGGCTCGCTGGACTTCAAAGCCGACGGCCAGCCAGATTGGAGAGATGCAGGTGCTGTTCCCTCGGTTGAAATCCCTCTCTGCTGTTTCGCTGCTGCGGAAGATTCGAGACGAAGGTGTCATCGAGCTGGGCCGGTTCACTGACTCGGAGCTGAAGGACAGAGAGCCGCAACTCAAGCCTCTCGGCATTGAGTTGGAGCGTGTTCCTTCTTAAGAGAAAAACCTCTCTCTCACCCCTTAGCCGCTAAGGACTGGGGATCCAAAAAAAACAAGGGCCGCGACAGCGGCCCTTCGTTCGTTCCCTCTAGCGCGAGGGAGACGCCAGCATCGACTCGATCACCTGAATCATCAGCTTCTGCCTGGGCTTGGGCAGCGCGCTGATTCGCTCCATGTGACGCGCCAACACCGGAGCCGGGCCGCGCTTGGCGCGGGCCTTGGCTGTCTCGCCCAGCAGCTCGTCAAGGCCCACGGCCAGGGCGCGTGCCAGGTCCGGCAGCATCGACACCGGAATGCGCCGGCGGCCGATCTCGTAGGAGGCCACCACTTGCTGGGAAATCTCCAGCGCCTCGGCCAACTGCACTTGCGTCAGGCCCTGGGCCTTGCGCAGCTGCGCGATGCGGCTGCCCAGCAGCTTGAAATAGTCCTTCTCGTCTTCGGTCATGACTGCGTGCCAATGCGATTGCAACACCATGACGATACCCCCGGGTCAATGAACTGGCGTTGACGATACGCCAAAATGGCGTAGACTGCAAACCAGTTATTTATTTCAACGCCTGTTTGCGCCGATTGACCCCATGAAGCGCTCGGGTAAGACCCTGGAGGACCACCCGTGGCGCGCATCCCCCAAGCAGAGCTTGAGCAGCTAAAAAATGAAATCAGCGTGCAGCGCCTGGTCGAAGCCTCGGGGGTGGAACTCAAGAAAGGCGGCAAGGACCTGCTGGGCAAGTGCCCGTTCCACGAGGACGACGAAGCCAGCCTCGTGATCACGCCGCACAAGAACCTGTGGCACTGCTTCGGTTGCCAGATCGGCGGCGGGCCGATCGACTGGGTGATCAAGAGCAAGGGCGTGAGCTTCCGCCACGCCATCGAGCTCTTGAAGGCGGATCCTTCCTTAGCTGCCGGTTCCCCTCAGAAGGTGACCACGACGCGCGCGCTGCCGGCGCCGGTGGCGTTGGACGCCGATGATCAGGCGCTGGTCGCGCAGACCATCGACTACTACTACCAGCGGCTAAAGGAAGATGCCGAAGCGCGGGCGTATCTCAAGAGCCGTGGCCTGGATCATCCGGCGCTCATCGACACCTTCAAGCTCGGCGTGGCCGACAGGACGCTGGGCCTGCGCCTGCCGTTGAAGAACCGGGCTGAGGGCGCCGTCATCCGCGAGCGCCTGCAGCGCATCGGCCTGATTCGCGAGAGCGGCCACGAGCACTTCAATGGCAGTCTCGTCATCCCCGTGTTCGATGAAGCCGGCAACGTGGTCGAGGTCTACGGCCGGAAGCTCCGCGACGACTTGCGCGCCGGCACGCCCAAGCACCTGTACCTGCCCGGCCCGCATGCCGGCGTGTTCAACCTGGCCGGCGTGCAGGACGCTGGACGCCGCGAGCCAGGCCAGCGAGACGTGATCCTGTGCGAAGCGCTGATCGACGCGCTCACCTGCTGGTGCCATGGCTTCACCAACGTCACCAGCAGCTACGGCATCGAGGGCTTCACCGCCGACATCCTCCAAGCCTTCAAGGACAACGGCATCGAGCGCGTGCTGATCGCCTACGACCGTGACGAGCCGGGCGAACGCGCGGCCGAGAAGCTGGCCAAGGAGTTGATCGCCGAAGGCTTCGAGGTCTTGCGCGTGCAGTTCCCCAAGGGCATGGACGTCAACGAGTTCGCGCGCAAGATGAGCCCGCCGGCGCAGGCTTTGGCGCTGGTGCTGCGCCAGGCGCAATGGGTGGGCAGTGGCCGGGCGCCTGTGGACACGCAGCCAGAACAGCCGCCTATCAAGGAAGAAACGCCGGCGCTTCCTTCCTTAGCCGCGGTGCCTGCGAGCGTAGCGCCCACGATCACGGCCGAGCCGATCGGCGCGCTGCCCGACGAAGTGCAGCTCGAAGCGGCCGCCTGCAGCTGGCGCATCCGGGGTTGGAAAAAGAATCTCACCCCCGAGGCCATGCGTGTGAACGTGCAAGTGCGCACGGCCCAGGGCGGCTACTTCGTGGACACGCTGGACCTGTACGCCGCGCGCAGCCGCGCGAGCTTCCTGCGCGCCGCGTCGATCGAGCTGGGCTTGGGCGAAGACGTGATCAAGCGCGAGCTGGGCGCGATGCTCTTGAAACTCGAAGGCCTGCAGGACGAGTTGATGACGCAGACGCGCAAACCCACGACGCCGGCCGCGCCGATCCTATCGGCCGATGAAGAAGAGAAGGCCCTACAGCTGCTGCGCGCGCCGGACCTCATGCGGCGCATCGTGGATGACCTGCACGCCCTGGGCGTGGTGGGCGAAGACATGAACCTGATGGCCGCGTACCTGGCCGCGGTAAGCAGGAAGCTCGATGCGCCGCTGGCGGTGTTGATCCAGTCCACCAGCGCCGCGGGCAAGAGCGCGTTGATGGATGCGGTGCTCGGCCTGGTGCCGCCCGAAGAGCGCATCCGCTATAGCGCGATGACTGGCCAGAGCTTGTATTACCTGGGCGAGAACAACCTCTCGCACAAGATCCTGGCCATCGCGGAGGAGGAAGGCGTGCGCCAGGCTGCGTATGCGTTAAAGCTGCTGCAGTCGGATGGTGAACTCACCATCGCGTCCACCGCGAAGGACGAGGCCAGCGGCAACCTCATGACCAGGCAGTACACCGTCAAGGGCCCGGTGATGCTGATGCTCACCACCACCGCGATCGACGTCGACGAGGAGTTGCTCAATCGCTGCCTGGTGCTCAGCGTGAACGAATCGCGCGAGCAGACCGCCGCGATCCACGCGCGCCAGCGGCAAAAGCAAACGCTCGAAGGCCTGTTGCAGTCGGCCGGCCGCGAGCAGCTGCAGGCGCTGCACCACAACGCACAGCGCCTGCTCGCCGGCGTGGCAGTGGTCAATCCCTACGCCGATCGCCTCACCTTCCTGGCGGACAAGACCCGTACCCGGCGCGACCACATGAAGTACCTGACCTTGATTCGCGCGATCGCGCTGCTGCACCAGCACCAGCGCGAAGTGAAGACGGTGGAGCACGCCGGCCAGCAACTCGCATACATCGAAGTGACCAAGGCCGACATTGCCCTGGCCAACCAGGTCGCGCACGAGGTCTTGGGCCGCACGCTGGACGAGCTGCCACCGCAGACACGCAAGCTGCTCGTCCTCACGCGCGCCTGGGTGCAGGCGCAGTGTGCGGATCGGCGCTTGCGCCAGAGCGACGTGCGCTTCACGCGCCGGCAGCTGCGCGAGGCCGTGCACTGGGGAGACACGCAGCTCAAGGTGCACCTGGCGCGCTTGGTGGAGCTGGAGTACGTGGCGATGCACCGGCGCGGCCTGGCCTGCGAGTACGAGTTGGTCTATGACGGCTCGGCCGAGGACGACGACCAGGCGCACGTCAACGGCCTGCTGGACGTGGCCACTCTCGACGACAAACACGACTACGACACAACCCGGTCGGCCCTGCAAGGCATTCGGTCGGGGTCTGGTCGGGGGTCGGTCGGCCTCCGGTCGGGGGGTGGCCGGGGTGGGGTGGATGCCATCCAAACCCGCGCCAGTGCTGGCTCTTCGCCCGATGCAGCCGCGAGCAACGCTAAATCGCGTATCAGGAACGGCGCGACTCCTTCCTTAGCCGCTGTCGTAGTTGCACATTGAGGTGCCGGCCGTGAGCAGCCTCGGTCCGAACGACACGCACGGCCTGGCCGGTGCGCTCGCGCGCTACCTCGAACACCTGGGCGTGCGCGGCTACCGGCCGCAAGGCATGGCGACGGCCGCGCGCTACATCAATGACTTCATCGACTGGGCCAGCGAGCGTGGCCTGGTGCATGCGAGTCAGGTATCACGCGCGGTGCTCGAGCGCTACCAGCGCTGGCTGTACCACTACCGCAAGCGAAACGGCGAGCCGCTGTCGATCGCGAGCCAGCGCTGCAAGCTCGTGCCGCTGCGCGGCTACTTCAAGTGGCTCACGCGCAGCGGACAAATCCCGGCGAACCCCGCGGCCGACCTGGAGCTGCCGCGCAAGTTGAAGCGCCTGCCTCGCGTCGTGCTCACCGCCGGCGAGGTCGAGCGCGTGATGGCCTGCGTTGAGCTGGGCACACCGGTGGGCCTGCGCGATCGGGCGATGCTGGAGATGCTCTACGCCACCGGCATACGCAGAACGGAGATTGCGCGCTTGGAACTGGGCGACGTCGATGCCGAGCGCTGCGTGGTCCTCATTCGCGAGGGCAAGGGCGGCAAGGACCGCATGGTGCCGCTGGGCGAGCGCGCGCTGCACTGGCTGCGCCAGTATCTGGAACGCGCCCGCGAAGATCTGGCCTGGAACGCCCAGGACAAGACGCTGTTCCTGGGCAACGAGGGCATGCCGCTCTCGCCCATGTGGCTGTCCACCGTGATCGCCAGGCGCGTCGATGCGGCCGAATTGGGCAAGCGCGGTGGCTGCCACCTGTTCCGCCACACGATGGCGACCTTGATGCTCGAAGGCGGCGCCGACATCCGCCACATCCAGGCGATGCTCGGGCATGCGGAAATCTCGACCACGCAGATCTACACGCAGGTGGCAATCCGCCAGCTGCAGCAAGTGCACGCGATGACGCACCCGGGCGCCAGGAGGCGCGTTAGAGGCGCGCAGATGGCGCTGGACATGCCAGCGCCCCAGCCCGACCCCGATCGCGCCGCTGCGGACCTTCTGGAGGCCTTGGAGGACGAGGCCGATCAGGAGGCGTTCCAGGCGGATGCGCCAGCGCACCGCTGAACGCATGCGAGACGCTGCTGGCACCTTGGACCGCTCTCGTCACGCGGCTTGCTGGGCCTTTGGCGATCGAGGCGCGTGGGCGTGCTGCAAGCCGCGCGCCGTCGCTACGCCGCGCCGACCTCGGATGCGGCGGGCGCTCCACCGCTGCGAAGTCAAAGCCAGGCGCTTCGCGCAGAGCTGAGATGCAGGCCAGGTCCGGCATCGAGCCGGCCCCGGCCTGGCAGGCGCCGCGGGGTGAATTGCGCCGAAGCGCAATTCAACATAACGGGCGATTGCACCCAGCGTGCCCAGTCGCGCGCAGGGCGCGCTTGGTGGTCCCGCTGGACGCAATCCCCGTTATGTCTTGCGCCCCGTGTCGCCTGCAACACCCTGGGCAGTGCGGCTAAAGCCGCAGGTCACGTAGCCAGGCGCGCTGCGCGCGCAGCATCATGAAGACGATGCCCACCCACCCCGCGCTACACGCGCGGCAGCAGCTCGTCGTCCTCGCCGCTGCCGCTAGCGCGGCGCTCCCTTGTGCCTACGCGCTACAGCGCTCGGTTGAGACTCGCCTGCGCGCGGCTTCGCCGCGCTCGGGTCCTATCACCATCGTCCACGAGAGTCCCATCGGCATCACTCGGATGTTGCGCAGGCTGGATCTTCGAAGCTGCGCCATCAAGGCTGTCAACGAGTTCGTCAACGCGCTTCTCGATCTCGACCAGAAACTCGGGCATGACGGTCATTGCCGAAATGCGCAGCGCTCGGGAGGCCTTCAGCAATGGTGTGACTGGGCCGTCCGCATAGTGGTTCACGAACGGACAGTCCATATCGCCTTGGAAGAAGCCCGATACGGCTCGCATCGGCTTCACAGCGAGAGACCATTTGCCCTCGGCCTTCGCGAAACCCAGAATCTGCACCACGTGAGAGCTGGTTTCGTTCGGACCGATATCGCCTTCCTGGTCGGTGCTGTCAATAGGCCGACTGAACCAAACTTCCACGCCCAAGTTCAGCTGGATAAGCCGAGACTCGATACTGGAAAGAAGCTCGTTAGCGGAGTCGGAAGCTGTGTGTAGGCGTGCAGCCTTAGCTTCGAGAGAGGGAAAAAGAGATTGAATGCCGACTTCTGTCGTCATAGGATTCCTCCAAGGCCGTCAGGCCAAAAGTTGCGATGAACGTCGATCCGTCAAGACCGACCAGCGCATCGTAGCAGCTTCCTCGCATTCAAGGTCGTCGAGCACGAGCGGTGTCGGCGATGGCGCGTGTCGCGCGGCCCCGCGCTCGGGGGGAACACAGCGGCTAAAAGAGAAGGCGTGGCACGGCGGACCGTGACCAAAACACCTGGTCTTGGGCAGATGAAAAACTCCCGCGCATTCCTTCCTTAGCTGCCGGCTGTTCCCCCGAGCGCGGCGAAGCCGCGCGTAGGGCTCTCGCGAGCGGGCGTGCCACGCGAAGCACAAGGGAGCGCCGTGTAAGCGGCAGTGGCGAAGGACGGCGAGCCGCTGCCGCGTGTGCGGCGCGGGGTGGGCGGGCATTGAATGCGTGGTGCTCGCGCCGCAGGCGCGCATGCCGTGGACCTGCGCGCTTCGCGCGCACGAGCCATGGTGTTGCAGGCGACGCGGCGGCGCCAGACATAACGTGGTGTTGCCTAAACCCGCAAGGGCCGGCGAAGCGAAGCGGCCGAGGTGCCGGCACCAAGCGCGCCTGGCGCGCGACTGCGGCACTTTGGGCAACGCCCCGTTATGTTGAATTGGCGCAGCCAATTCACCCCGCGGCGCCTGCCAGCCTGCGGCGGGCTCGATGCCCGCTGCAGGCTGCTTCCCAGCCCTGCGCGAAGCGCCTGGCCTGGCTGTTCGAGCGGTGGCCAACAGGTCCGCGTCCGCAGCGCGATCGCCACGCCGGCCCGGGTGTAGTGACGGCGCGCGGCTTGCCCGCGTGATGCTGCGCCTCGATCGCCGACCAGGCGCAAGCCGCGTGACGAGAACGGACCAAGTGGAACGTCGTGCCCCGCCACGATCGTCCAAACGACGCGAACGAGTAGGTTCACACGGCTCTGTGGAAAGGCGCTACACTGCAACCGCGTCTCTGGGAAACGACATTCCCTGCTCGGTGCGAACTTCCGGCAAATGTTCGAGCGTCTGGATCGCTCAATCTCCTGCCTCGGTGAGGGCTTCCGTCAAATGCCCCGCGCGCCTGGATCGCGCTATCTCCTGCTTCGGTACGGACTCCCGACACAGTCCGAGCGACTGGATCGCTCTATCTCCTGCTTCGGCAGAGCCTCCGAGATGGCTCAGCAGCGCCTAACGGCACCGAGCAACAAGATTCAAGGAATCGCGCATGGACATCACGTTCACCGTGAAGGTCAAGGTGCAGCCGAAGCACGTGGTCGCGCTCGCGACTGTCGTACTCTGGCTCGCCTTCATCTTCCTCCGTTAACTTCAACACGCGGGGCATGCGGAGGTGTGCCCCGCCGCCTCTCCGCCTTCTTCCCTTAGCCGCTGGCGCCGCAGGCGCAAAACCCCGCTTCGGAAAATTTGCACTTCGCAAAGCACTGGACGTGCATGCACGATGCGCCTGCAGGCCGCATCAGTGCTCGCTGCGCGGGCATGCGACTACGACAGTGCGTCAGACCCAATGCATTTGGCAATGC
>NZ_RKMB01000005.1 GCF_003797765.1 Ramlibacter sp. WS9
GCGGGGGGCAGAGGCATGGAGTGGTGGGTTCCCGGATGAGAGGGTCGAGAAGCAAAAAAGCCGCCTGGCGAGCCGGGCGGCTTTGTGCGGGTTAGCGGTGATGACGCGATGCGCCGGGATCAACTGCATGAATTCATTATGCACAAGTCACTTGACGCTACAACCGCACCGGGTTGCATGTTGCTACAAAACGTCAGGCGGCCTTCTTGAGCAGCTTGACGGCCTTGAGCACGTCGTCAACGTGGCCGGGCACCTTGAGGCCGCGCCATTCCTGCTTGAGCACGCCATCGGCGCCGATGAGGAAGGTGCTGCGCTCGATGCCCTTCACCTTCTTGCCGTACATGATCTTGTTCTTGACCACGCCGAACATGTGGCACATCTTCTCTTCGGTGTCGGCGATGAGTTCGAACGGCAGTTCGAGCTTGGTCTTGAACTCGTCGTGCGACTTCATGTTGTCGCGCGACACGCCGAACACTTCCGCGCCGGCCTTCACGAAGTCTTTGTACTTGTCGCGGAACTGCATGGCCTCGGTGGTACAACCGGGGGTGTTGTCCTTCGGGTAGAAGTACAGCACCAGGACATTGCCGTTGTGCGAGGTGTTGGTGACTTTGACGCCGCCCGTGGCGTTTGCTTCGAATTCGGGGATGGGCTTGTTGACAACGATCGCCATGGACTTTGTTTCTCGTGTGACAGGAATGCTCGTTGCTACATGGGGACGGATAGTCCCGTTGCAACCCGTGATTTTACCCTGAAACTGCCCTCAGGACGGGCTGAGGTCACGCAGGCTGTTCAATCAGCAGGGCCACCGCGACATTGCGCCCCTCATGCGCGAGGATGTTGTAGGTGCGGCAGGCCGCGGCCGTGTCCATCGTTTCGATGCCGATGCGGCGCGCGATGAGCGGCCGCAGCCAC
The DNA here is from genome assembly GCF_003797765.1 of Ramlibacter sp. WS9. Taxonomy (GTDB): domain Bacteria; phylum Pseudomonadota; class Gammaproteobacteria; order Burkholderiales; family Burkholderiaceae_C; genus Ramlibacter. Next base: position 913 of record NZ_RKMB01000005.1, read on the forward strand.
GCGGCCTGCGGAAAGCGGATGCGCGATCCGCTGCCGAAGATCACAACCTCGGCATCCACCTCGGCCAGCCGCGCGAAGTGGTCCGCGTTGAGGTCCTCGAAAGTGCGCGAAGGCCAGTCGATGCGCTCACCGCGCGAACTGAGGATGACGCTTTTCGTGATTTTTTCCGAGCCGACGCCGACCCATCCGGGTCCGTGTCCGCTGATCGATTGCACATCTGACTTGTCGGGTTGCAGCTTCATGGTGCGGTCATTGTTGCGCTGCACTAAAAACAGGCAGAACTGTGGTCAAATTATAGGTTTTCACCCGTGAAGAACACCCTTGGAGGGGCTTTGAAGACTGTCCAGAAATCCGCCAAGCTGGCGAACGTCCTCTACGACATCCGGGGTCCGATCATGGACGCGGCCCGGCAGATGGAGGAAGACGGCCACAAGATCATCAGGCTCAACATCGGCAACCTGGCCGTGTTCGGCTTCGATGCGCCCGAGGAAATCCAGCAGGACATGATCCGCAACCTGCCCAATTCGGCCGGTTATTCGGACAGCAAGGGTATTTTCGCCGCCCGCAAGGCGGTGATGCACGAAACCCAGAAGCAGGGCATCAAGGGCGTCACGCTGGACGATATTTACCTGGGCAATGGCGCGAGCGAACTGATCGCCATGGCCACCAATGCCTTGCTGGACGATGGTGACGAATTGTTGCTGCCGGCCCCGGACTATCCGCTCTGGACCGCCGCGACCAGCCTTTCGGGCGGCAAGCCCGTGCATTACCTGTGCGAGGAGGCCAACGGCTGGATGCCCGACCTTGCCGATATCCGCCGCAAGATCACGCCCGCGACCAAGGGCATCGTCGTTATCAACCCGAACAACCCGACGGGCGCGCTTTACTCCGACGAACTGCTCAAGGGCATCGTCGAGATCGCCAGAGAGCATGGGCTGGTGATCCTGGCTGACGAGGTCTACGACAAGGTCCTGTACGACGGCGCGAAGCACACCGCGATCGCCAGCCTGTCCGACGACGTGCTGACGCTGACTTTCAATTCCCTCTCCAAGAGCTACCGCTCGTGCGGCTATCGCGCCGGCTGGGTGGTGGTCTCGGGCGACAAGAGGGCCGCTGCCGACTACATCGAGGGGCTGAACATGCTCTCGAACATGCGGCTGTGCGCGAACGTGCCTGGCCAATGGGCGATCCAGACCGCGCTGGGCGGCTACCAGAGCATCAACGAGCTCGTGGCCGACGGCGGGCGCCTGCGCCGCCAGCGCGACCTCGCTTACGAACTGATCACCGCCATTCCGGGCGTGAGCTGCGTCAAGCCGTCCGCGGCGCTCTACATGTTTCCGAAGCTCGACCCCAAGGTCTACCCGATCCAGGACGACCGCCAGTTCTTCCTGGAGCTGCTGCAGGAAACGCGCGTGATGCTGGTGCAGGGCACCGGTTTCAACTGGGCCACGCCCGACCATTTCCGCATCGTCTTCCTGCCGCATGAAGACGATTTGCGCGAGGCGATCAACCGCATCGCGAAGTTTCTTGAGAGCTACCGAAAGCGCACCACTGTATGAAACCAATCCAAGTAGGCCTGCTGGGCATAGGCACCGTCGGCACGGGCGCGTACAACGTACTCAAACGCAACCAGGAAGAGATCAAGCGCCGCGCCGGCCGCGGCATCGAGATCACGATGGTCGCGGACCTCGACACGGCACGCGCCAAGTCCCTCGTCGGCCCCGACACGCAAGTCGTCAGTGACGCCCGCGCCATCATCGCCAACCCCGAGATCGACATCGTCATCGAGCTGATCGGCGGCTACGGCATTGCCAAGCAGCTGGTGATGGAAGCCATAGAAGCCGGCAAGCACGTCGTCACCGCCAACAAGGCGCTGCTGGCCGTGCACGGCACCGAAATCTTCGCGGCCGCTCACCGCCGCGGTGTGATGGTGGCTTTCGAAGCCGCCGTGGCCGGCGGCATCCCGATCATCAAGGCGCTGCGTGAAGGTCTCACCGCCAACAGCATCGAGTGGATCGCAGGCATCATCAACGGCACCACCAACTTCATCCTGTCCGAGATGCGCGACAAGGGCCTGGATTTCGACGTCGCATTGAAGGACGCGCAGCGCCTGGGCTACGCCGAGGCGGACCCGACGTTCGACATCGAAGGCGTCGACGCCGCGCACAAGGCCACCATCATGTCGGCCATCGCGTTCGGCATCCCGGTGCAATTCGACAAGGCCTACGTCGAGGGCATCACCAAGCTGGGCGCGCAGGACATCAAGTACGCCGAGCAACTGGGCTACCGCATCAAGCTGCTGGGCATCACCAAGCGCACACCCAAGGGGGTGGAGCTGCGCGTGCACCCGGCGCTGGTCCCGGCCAAGCGCTTGATCGCGAACGTCGAAGGCGCGATGAACGCCGTGATGGTGCAGGGCGACGCCGTCGGCACCACGCTGTACTACGGCAAAGGCGCGGGCAGCGAGCCGACGGCAAGCGCTGTGATCGCCGACCTGGTCGACATCACGCGGCTGCACACGGCCGATGCGGCCAACCGCGTGCCGCATCTGGCCTTCCAGCCGGACCAGATGAGCGACGCGGTGGTCCTTCCCATGAGCGAAGTCGTGACCAGCTACTACCTGCGCTTGCGCGTGGCCGACCAGGCCGGCGTGCTGGCGAAGGTGACGGGCCAACTCGCCGCGGCGGGCATCAGCATCGACGCGATGCTGCAGCGCGAAGCGGGCGAGGGCGAGAAGCAGACCGACCTGATCATCCTGACCCACAGCGTGCGCGAAGGCACGATGAACGAGGTCATCGCGCAGATGCAGGGCCTCCCCACCGTGCTGGCGCCAATCACGCGCATCCGCAAGGAAGAACTCGCCTGATGTTGTACGTCTCGACGCGCGGTCACGCTGACCGCAAGCACTTCTGCGAAATCCTGCTCGAGGGCTTGGCGCCGGATGGCGGTTTGTACCTGCCCGAACGCTACCCGCAGGTCGATTCGGCCACGCTGGCGAAGTGGCGCGGCCTGCCGTACGCCGATCTGGCGTTCGAGATCCTGTCGCTGTACATCGACGACATTCCGGCGGCAGATCTGCGCGCGATCTGCCGCAAGACGTACACGGAGAAGGTGTTCGGCACGACGGAGATCGTGCCGCTGAAGAAGCTCGAAGACGGCCTGTGCCTGGAAGCCTTGTCCAACGGCCCGACGCTGGCGTTCAAGGACATGGCGATGCAGCTCCTGGGCAACCTGTTCGAATACGAACTGGCGCGCCGCGGTGAAGAACTCAACATTCTCGGCGCGACGTCCGGCGACACCGGCAGCGCGGCCGAATACGCGATGCGCGGCAAGAAGGGCGTACGCGTCTTCATGACGTCGCCGCATGGCCGCATGAGCCCGTTCCAGCAGGCGCAAATGTTCAGCCTGCAGGATGCCAACATCCACAACATCGCCATCGAAGGCGTGTTCGACGACTGCCAGGACATCGTCAAGGCCGTGTCGAACGACCTCGACTTCAAGCGCAAGTACCGCATCGGCACAGTGAACTCCATCAACTGGGCCCGACTGGTGGCTCAGGTCGTTTACTACTTCGCCGGGTATTTTCAAGCCACAAGCCCTCTCCCAGAGGGAGAGGGAGCGAAGAAGGTCAGCTTCACTGTTCCCTCCGGCAACTTCGGCAACATCTGCGCGGGCCACGTCGCCCGCAGCATGGGCCTGCCGATCGACAAGCTCGTACTCGCCACCAACGAAAACGACGTGCTCGACGAGTTTTTCCGCACGGGTGTGTACCGCGTGCGTGCCGCCGCCGATACGCACGAGACGTCCAGCCCGTCGATGGACATCAGCAAGGCCAGCAACTTCGAACGCTTCGTCTTCGATTTGCTGGGACGCGACGGTCCCAGAGTCAAGTCGCTGTTCGGCGAACAGCTGTCCGCACAAGGCAAGTTCGACCTCAGCGCAGATCCCGCCTTCAAGCACGCACGCGAGCGCTACGGGTTCATCAGCGGCAAGAGCACGCATGCCGACCGCATCGCGACCATCCGCGACACACACGAGCGGTTCAAGGCGACGATCGACACGCACACCGCCGATGGCCTGAAGATCGCGCGCCAGCACGTGCAGCCCGGCGTTCCGATGATCGTGCTCGAGACCGCGTTGCCGATCAAGTTCGCGGCCAGCATCGTCGAAGCGCTCGGCCACGAGCCGGAACGGCCGCCGCAGTTCGAGGGCATCGAGAAGCTGCCCAAGCGCGTCAAGGTCATGCCGGCGGACGTGAAGGCCATCAAGGAATTCATCGCCGCGGAATGCGCCTGATGCGCGGTATCTCGAGCCGGTAACGCGATGAAAGTCGTCGCCTTCGCGGGATTCTCGGGTTCGGGCAAGACCACGCTGGTCGAGCGGCTGATCCCGGCCCTCAAGCTGCGCGGCCTGCGCGTTTCGGTGGTCAAGCACGCGCACCACAAGTTCGACATCGATCAGCCCGGCAAGGACACGTTCCGGCACCGCGAGGCCGGCGCCTTCGAGGTGGTGGTTGCGTCCGACAAGCGTCTCGCTCTGATGCGCGAATTCGAGCAGCCGGCGCAGCTGACGGTGCACCATCTGCTGGCGGAACTGTATGAGGGCGTCGACTGGGTGCTGGTCGAAGGCTTCAAGGCCAGCAACCTGCTGAAGATCGAGGTCTGGCGGCCGGCCGCCGGCAAGCCGGCGCTGTACAACGACGACGACTTCATCGCGGCCATCGCCACCGACTTGCCCGCGCAACTGCCCGGGCCCACCCTGCGCCCGGTGCTGGATTTGAACGATCCCGATGCGGTGGCCCAATGGCTGACCGAAAATGGGCACCGCTTCGACTACGACCCGGAGATGTATTCATGAGCGCCCCACGCGCCCCACGCGCGCCGCTGAAGGCGCTCGACGATGCCTTGGCCGAGCTGCTGGGCCATGCACGAACGCTCGATGGCACCGAAACCGTCTCGACCTTCGACGCCGACGCGCGCGTGCTGGCGCAAGACCTCGTCTCGGCCTTACAGGTGCCGCCCCAGGACAACAGTTCGATGGACGGCTATGCCGTGCGCAGCAGCGAGATCGCCGACGAGGGCGTGAACCTGCCGGTTAGCCAGCGCATCCCCGCCGGCACCGCGCCCGAGCCATTGGTCCCAGGTAGCGCAGCGCGTATCTTCACCGGCGCGCCGATCCCGCCGGGCGCCGACGCGGTGGTGATGCAGGAAGAGACCGAACCCGCCGGTGAACAGGTCGTTCGCATCCTGCGCGTTCCCGCACCCGGCCAGTGGATCCGCCGCAGCGGCGAAGACGTGACGCGCGGTGCCGTGGTGCTGGCCAAGGGTGATCGTCTCACCGCCGCTGCGCTCGGCCTGGCCGCCAGCATCGGTATGGCCCAGCTGACGGTGGCTCGCCGCCCTCGCGTGGCACTCTTTTCCACCGGCGACGAGCTTGTGATGCCGGGCGAGGTTGCCCCGGACCAGATGAAGCCCGGTGCCATCTACAACTCCAACCGCTTCTTCCTCAGCGCCTTGCTGCGCCGGCTGGAGTGCGAGGTCAGCGACTACGGCATCGTGCCGGACAAGCGTGACGCCACGCTCCAGGCGCTGGCGCATGCCGGCAAAGAGCACGACCTGATCCTCACCAGCGGCGGCGTCTCCGTCGGCGAAGAAGATCACATCAAGCCGGCGGTGGAGCAGCTCGGCTCGCTGGACCTGTGGCAGATCGCGATCAAGCCCGGCAAGCCCTTCGCCTATGGCAAGGTCGGCGCCGCGCACTTCATGGGCCTGCCGGGCAACCCGGTGTCGAGCTTCGTCACCTTTCTGCTGCTGGTGCGGCCCTTCCTGCTCAAGCTGCAGGGCGCAACCCAGCTCGCGCCTGCCCGCACGCAACTGCAGGCGCATTTCGACTGGCCTCGCGCCGACAAGCGCCGCGAGTTTCTGCGCGTGCGCCGCAATGCAGAAGGCGGCCTCGACCTATTCCCCAACCAGAGCTCGGGGGTGCTGACTTCCGCCGCCTGGGGTGACGGCCTGGTCGACAACGCGCCCGGGCAGACGATCGCCAAGGGCCAGCTCGTGTCCTTCATTTCGCTCGCGGAGTTGCTGGCATGAAGGTCACGGTGAAGTACTTCGCGTCCATCCGCGAAGCGTTGGGGCAGGGCAGCGAAACCGTCGATACGTCCGCAGGCAGCCTCGCCGCGTTGCGTGAAGAGCTGATCGCCCGCGGCGGCGCGCATGCGCAAGCGCTGGCGCATGGCAAGTCCGTGCGGGTCGCGTTGAACCAGGTGATGAGCGATGAATCCGTCGCGCTGGCCGAGGGCTGCGAGGTGGCGTTCTTTCCGCCGGTGACAGGGGGCTGAGCCCATGGGCCCACGCGTTTCCATCCAGACCCAGGACTTCAACCTTGCCGACGAGATCGTGGCGCTGCAGGGGCCGGACAAGCGCGTCGGCGCCGTGTGCAGCTTCGTCGGCACGGTGAGAGGCGCGAATATGGCCCCCACGCTTGCCGCTGGCGCGGCTGCGCTGCCCCCCGAGGGGGCCCTGCCGCCTAGGGGCGGCCCGTCGCCGGCAGAGGGCAACAACGGTCCCCAGGTGCTGAGCATGGAGCTGGAGCACTACCCGGGCATGACGGAAAAGGCGATCGAAGCCATGATCGATGAAGCGCATCGGCGCTTCGACATCTATGGCGCGCGCGTGATCCACCGCATCGGCGTGCTGCAGCCGCTGGACCAGATCGTGATGGTGGCGGTGACCTCGGCGCACCGCGGCGAGAGCTTCAAGGCCTGCGAGTTCCTGATGGACTACCTGAAGACGCAGGCGCCGTTCTGGAAAAAAGAGCAGACACCGCAGGGCGCGCACTGGGTCGATGCCCGCGTGACCGACGACGCCGCGCTGGCACGCTGGGGCATCGAAAAACCCAACACCTGACTACTTCTTCCCCGGCGGCACGAAAGCCGCCCGCGCATCCTCTTCCAGCTCCCCCGTCAGCAACTGCAGCAGTTCCACCAACTGCGCCTGCTGCGCCTTGTCGAGCGGCGCCAGCAGGCGCTTGTAGGCCTTTTCGGCAGGTTTCTGGGCCCGTGCCAGCATGGCCGTGCCTTCCGCCGTCAGCGCGACCGAGACATTGCGCTTGTTGTCGGGCGCGGGTGCCCGAGCCACCAGGCCGCGCGCTTCCAGGCCGCGCAGCACCCGAAGCACCGTCACCTTGTCGAAGCCCAGGGCTCGCGCGAGGCTGGACTGCCCCAACCCGGGGTGGGCCTTGACGACAGTCAGGACCCCGAACTGGGCCGGCGTCAGCGCCAGGTCGCGGCACTCGTCCTCGAAGACGGCGGCCGAGATCTGGTGGGCCCGGCGCAAAAGAAAGCCGGGGCGCACATAAAGGCGGGAGAGACTGGCGGGCATCGAAGCGGGCGGCGGTACAGGACCTAAAGCGTTACGGGAATCCATGGATTGTGCCTCGTATGGAGCCGTCAATAATGGTTAGCATACAAACTTGCTCCGGAAAAAGCCATGCCTGCCTTCCAGCGCCGCATGGCCGTCCTGGTGTTGTCCGCGCTGGCGGTTTTCGGCGCCGCCGCGCAGTCGCCCACGCCGGCCACTCCCTCGCAGGCGCCCCTGCGCCTGATCGTTCCCTTCACACCCGGCACGGGAATCGACCTCATTGCCCGTACCGTCGGGCCCAAACTGTCTGAACGACTGGGTCGGCCCGTCGTGGTCGACAACCGGGCCGGCGCCTCGGGAAACATCGGCACGGAGGCCGTCGTGCGGGCACCGCCCAACGGCTCCACGCTGCTGGTCAGTGTCAACACCCTGGTCATGAACCGCAGTCTCTATCCGCAACTGCCGTTCGACCCCGTCAAGGACCTCGTCCCTGTCTCATTGACCAGCTGGGGCCAGCTGTTGCTCGTGGCCAGCTCGCAGTCGGGCTACAAGACGGCAGCGGAACTGGTGGCGGATGCGAAGCGGCGGCCCGGCGCCATCAACTATGCGAGCCCAGGTGTGGGCACGCCCCATCATCTGTCGATGGAGCTGTTCAAGACCACCGCGGGTGTGTTCCTCACCCATATCCCTTACCGGGGAACGGCGCAGGCGGTGACGGATGTCCTGGGCGGACAGATCGATGTGATGTTCCTGCCCATCCACGTGGCCCTGCCGCAGGTCAAGGCCGGCAAGCTCGTCGCGCTGGCGATCGGCAGCAACAAGCGACACGCACTGCTGCCGCAAGTGCCGACGCTGGCCGAGGCCAAGGCGGGCAACGTCAACGTCGACATGTGGTATGGCATCTTCGCGCCACCCGGAACGTCGCCGCAGCTGGTGGCGCAGCTCAACCGCGAGCTGAAAGACATCCTCGGCGCCCCGGACGTGCGCGCGGCTTTCGAGACGCAGGGCATGGACCCCGCGAGCAGCAGCCCCGAGGAATTCCGCCAACTCGTCGAACGTGACTCCGAGCGTTGGGCCCGCCTCATCAAGGCGCAGCACATCACGGCCCAATGAAGATCGCGATCATCGGCGGCGGTATTGGAGGGTTGGCCCTCGCGCTGTCGCTTCACCGGAAAGGCCTGGATTGCGATGTGTACGAAACCGTGCCCGAGGTGCGCGAGATCGGTGTCGGCATCACCTTGCTTCCGCACGCGATGCGCGAGCTCGCCGCCCTGGGCCTTCAACCCGAGTTGGAGGCCGCGGGCATCGAAAACCTGGAGAGCGTTTTCTTCAATCGCTTCGGCCAGTTCATTTATCGGGAGCCGCGCGGCCGGCATGCAGGATACGAAACACCGGAGATCGGCATTCATCGCGGCAAACTGCATCGCGTGCTGTACCAGGCCGTGCTGGAACGGCTTGGCCCCGGCCGCGTCCACCTGGACCACCGCTGCATGCGCGTGGAGCAGGACGGCGCCAGCGCCACTGTCCTTTTCCAGGACAGTTCCGGCGCGGCCCTGGCGCCGACGCGGGCTGACGTCGTCGTCGCTTGCGACGGCATCAACTCATCCGTCAGGCGGCAGTTCTATCCTGGCGAGCAACTCGCCTTCGGCGGCATCAATACCTGGCGCGGCGTTTCGGTGTACCCGCCGATCCTCAGCGGCCGGAGCTACCTGCGCATCGGCTCCATCGAGACCGGCAAGATGGTCATCTACCCGATCGCGGACAACGTTGACGGGCGCGGCAATCAACTGGTGAACTGGGTGGCTGAAATTCGCCGGGAAGGCGCCCAGATGAACGACTGGAACAAGGCCGGCGATCCGGCCGACTTCAGCGGCATCTTCAGCGATTGGCGCTTTGACTGGCTGGACGTGCCGGCACTGATCGCGTGCGCCCAGACCATCTTCGAGTACCCGATGGTCGACAAGGACCCGGTGTCTCGCTGGACCTTCGGGCGGGTGACCCTGCTGGGCGACGCGGCCCATCCGATGTATCCGCGCGGCTCCAACGGGTCGGCCCAGGCGATCATCGATGCGCGCGTGCTGGCTGAGCAACTGGCCGGCGTCGAGGACGGCCCGGCTGCGCTGGCCGCCTACGAGAGCCTCCGGCTCGCGGTGACGGCCCGCATCGTCGAAACCAACCGGACGGTGCCGCCCGATTTCATCAACATCAGGGTGGACGAACTGAGCGGCGGCAGGCCGTTCCGCCATATCGACGACCTGATCAGCCGGGACGAGCTGCAGCGGATGTCCGACGAATACAAGCGCATCGCCGGATTTGCGCTGGAGCCGAAAGCCTGAGGAAGAGCCCCATATCACCCCGCCTGCGCGGGAATGACGGCAACAACCTCAGTTCAGGTAGCGCGGCTTGCGCGGAACGGTCTGGTCATCGTCCGTCGGCGTCCCGTCGTCCACCGCCACCGGGGCGCCGAAGGGCTCGCGCCATTGCGAGCGTTCCAGCGCTTGCTCGAGCAGGTGCATCAGGCCCTGCATCAGCTTGGGCTCCATCTCCATCTGGAAGCTGCGCGGCTTGTCGGTATCGGGCGGCCGCTCGTTGAAGGAGAGGCGAAGGCGCCCGTTGGGCAGGGGCGAGGCGTCTACGTCCGTCACCAGCAAAGGTTCGTCGCCCAGGGGCAATGTCGCCTGGCTTTCCTGATACGGGGTGTCGAAATCGGCTTGCCGCAGGAACTCCTCCTTGCGGAAGTCCGCCAGCATCTTCTTCAGCCCGTCATCGGCCGCTTCCAGCGACGTGCCGGCCGCTTCCAGCTTGAGCAGGTGCTTGGTCAGCAGCTTCGACAACAGGGGCCACAGACCCAGCAGCAGGCGCCGGGTGAGCCACACGCGCATTTCTTCCGATGCAGACGTGTTGATGCGCACCAGAATGCGATCCTGCTCGGCCAGGTAACTCACGGACAACTGGTGGATCTTCATGGAGCTTGATTCTAGTCAACGAAAGGATGCGGGCCGAATACAGTGGGCTTGAAAACCAGGGCTTCGAGCCTAAGCTGGGGGTCACCGGAGAAATGCGAACATGAGACTCGACAAACTCACCACCAAATTCCAGGAAGCCCTGGGCGAGGCACAGACCCTGGCCCTGGGCAACGACCACGCCTACATCGAGCCCGAACACCTTCTGGTGGCCATGCTGCGCCAGGAAGACGGGCCCCGCGCCCTGCTGCAACGAGCCGGAGTGAACGTTCAGGGCCTGCTGGCCGCGGCGGAAACCGCCATGCACCGGCGTCCCAAGGTAGAAGGGCACGAACAGGTCCAGGTGGGCCGTGACCTGGGCACGCTGCTTCAAGCCACCGAGAAAGAGGCGATCAAGCGCGGTGACCAGTTCATCGCCGGCGAGCTGTACCTGCTGGCAGTGGCCGACACCAAGATGGACATCGGCCGCATCGCCCGCGACAACGGACTGTCGCGCAAGACGCTGGAGTCGACCATCGACACCGTGCGCGGCGGCCAGAGCGTCGACAACGCCGGCGCCGAGGGCCAGCGTGAAGCGCTCAAGAAATACTGCATGGACCTGACGGAGCGCGCGCGCCAGGGCAAGCTCGATCCGGTGATCGGCCGCGACGACGAGATCCGCCGCGCGATCCAGGTGTTGCAGCGGCGCACCAAGAACAATCCGGTGCTGATCGGCGAGCCGGGCGTCGGGAAGACGGCCATCGTCGAGGGCTTGGCCCAGCGCATCATCGCGGGCGAAGTGCCGGAGAGCCTGAAGAACAAGCGCGTCTTGTCGCTGGACATGGCGGCGCTGCTCGCCGGCGCCAAGTACCGTGGCGAGTTCGAGGAGCGCCTGAAGAACGTGCTCTCCGAGCTGGCCAAGGACGAGGGCCAGACCATCGTCTTCATCGACGAGCTGCATACCATGGTGGGCGCCGGCAAGGCCGAAGGCGCGATGGATGCCGGCAACATGCTCAAGCCGGCGCTCGCGCGTGGCGAGCTGCACTGCGTGGGCGCCACCACGCTGGACGAATACCGCAAGTACATCGAAAAGGACGCCGCGCTGGAGCGCCGCTTCCAGAAAATCCTGGTGGGCGAGCCATCGGTGGAAGCCACCATCGCCATCCTGCGCGGCCTGCAGGAAAAATACGAAGTGCACCACGGCGTCGAGATCACCGACCCGGCCATCGTGGCTGCGGCGGAACTCTCTCACCGCTACATCACCGACCGCTTCCTGCCCGACAAGGCCATCGACCTGATCGACGAGGCCGCTTCCAAGATCAAGATCGAGCTGGATTCCAAGCCCGAAGTGATGGACAAGCTCGACCGCCGGCTGATCCAGCTGCAGATCGAGCGCGAAGCCATCAAGCGCGAGAAGGATGAAGCCTCGAAGAAGCGCCTGTCGCTGATCGAGGAGGAAATCGGCCGCCTGCAGAAGGAGATCGCCGATCTCGACGAAATCTGGAAGGCCGAGAAGGCGCAAGCCCAGGGGTCGGCCCAGGTGAAGGAAGAAATCGACAAGCTGCGCCGCGTCATCGAGGAATACACGCGCAAGGCCGACTTCAACAAGGTCGCGGAGCTGCAATACGGCCGCCTGCCCGAACTGGAAAAGCAGCTGAAGGAAGCGCAGGCCAAGGAATCCGGCAAGGCCAAGACCGCCAAGGACGGCGGCCGTCCGCAGCTGCTGCGCACCATGGTGGGCGCTGAAGAGATCGCCGAAGTCGTGGCGCGCGCCACCGGCATCCCCGTGTCCAAGCTGATGCAAGGCGAGCGCGAGAAGCTGCTGGTGATGGAAGACAAGTTGCACCAGCGCGTGATCGGCCAGGACGAAGCCATCGCGGCGGTGGCCAATGCCATCCGTCGCTCGCGCTCGGGCTTGTCCGACCCGAACAAGCCCACCGGCTCGTTCCTCTTCCTCGGTCCCACCGGTGTGGGCAAGACGGAGCTGTGCAAGGCGCTCGCCACCTTCCTCTTCGACAGCGAGGAGCACCTGATCCGCGTCGACATGAGCGAGTTCATGGAGAAGCATTCGGTGGCTCGCCTGATCGGCGCGCCGCCGGGCTACGTGGGCTACGAAGAGGGCGGCTACCTGACCGAAGCCGTGCGCCGCAAGCCCTATAGCGTGATCCTGCTCGACGAGATCGAGAAGGCGCACCACGACGTCTTCAACGTGCTGCTGCAGGTGCTGGACGACGGCCGCCTCACGGACGGCCACGGCCGCACCGTGGACTTCAAGAACACCGTGATCGTGATGACCAGCAACATCGGCAGCCACATGATCCAGGCGATGGTGAGCAAGTCGTATGAGGAAGTGAAGGAGGCGGTGTGGGACGACCTGAAGAACCACTTCCGGCCGGAGTTCCTGAACCGCATCGACGAAACGGTGGTGTTCCACGGCCTGGACGCGAAGCACATCGCCAAGATCGCGGCGATCCAGCTGCGCATCCTGGAGCAGCGCCTGGCCAAGATGGACCTCACGCTGCAGGTATCGCCGGCGGCGTTGGAAGAGTTGGCCAAGGTTGGCTTCGACCCCGTGTTCGGCGCGCGGCCGCTCAAGCGGGCGATCCAGCAGCGCATCGAGAACCCGCTGTCCAAGCTGATCCTCGAAGGCCGGTTCCCGCCGCAGAGCGTGATCCCGGTGGAAGTGGACCCGGTGCGCGAACCGGGGGTGTTCCATTTCGGCAATGCGCAGCCGGTGGCGGAAGAGACGGCGGCTTGAGCGAGTTTTAAGTTTCGCCTAATGGCCGGCGTCCATACTCCGGCCATTGGCGTATTTGCCGCGAGGGGACACAATTGCCCAGCTTCATGAACTTCCTGTTTCGACTCTTCGTGCTGGCCGCCGGCCTGATCTTCGCGATCAGCGCGGGCATCGCCGCCTTGCTGATGCTCGGCATCTGGGGCGTGCGCGCGGTGTGGGCCCGGCTGACGGGCCAGTCGGTGAGCCCGTTCATCGTCCGCGTGAATCCGCGCCAGGGCTTCGAAGCGATGTACCCGCGCCGCAACGAAGACAGCCGCACGCCGCGGGCCGATTCGGTGGTTCAGGCAGGGAGGAAAATTCCCGACGTGACGGACGTGGAGCCCAGGGCGCCGAGCTCTCCGTAAGCCTGCAAATACTCCTAAACTGGCGGCTCACAGCCAAGGAGCACCGCCATGTTTCTGAACACTCCCGCAGACAGCGAGGCGGCAACCCGCCTTTTCCAGAAAGACCTGGACAACCGCGGCCACGTGATGAATCTCAGCCGGGCATGGGCCTGGCGGCCCGACATCACCGAAGCTTTCCTCGCGTTGCGAACGCAACTCACCTCGGCCTCCAAACTGTCCCAGCGCGAACTGGCGGTGATGGTCTGCTCGGCGGCTGGCACGCTCGGCGATTCGTACTGCTCGCTCGCGTGGGGCAAGATCCTGGCTGCGGCCGCTGGTCCCTCGGCAGCGGCGTCTGTGTTGCGCGCGGTGCCGGGCGCGGACCTGAGCGAGCGAGAACAGGCGTTGGCGCGATGGGCCCGGCAGGTCGTGCAGGACCCGAACGGCACCGGCGCGCAGGATGTCGATACGCTGCGCGCCGCCGGACTTTCGGACCAGGAAATTTTCGAGGCCACGGTTTTCGTGGCTTTCCGCATGGCGTTCTCGACCGTCAACGACGCGCTCGGGGTCGAGCCGGACGCGCAGGTTGCGGAGGCGGCGCCACCGGAGGTGCGAGAAGCAGTGACCTTCGGCCGGGCCGTGGCCACGGCATAGCAACCATGTGCCGCAACATCAAGACCCTGTTCAATTTCGAGCCGCCCGCGACCGAGCTGGAGATTCGCGACGCGTCGCTGCAGTTCGTTCGCAAGCTGAGCGGCTTCAGTGTGCCGTCGAAGGCCAATGAAGAAGCCTTCGACCGGGCGGTCGAGGAAGTGGCGGCGGTTGCGAGGGTGCTGATCGCGTCGCTGGTCACGACGGTCGAGCCGCGGAACCGCGAAGTCGAGGCCGCGAAGGCCAAAGCCAGATCGGCGATCAGGTTCCCGGTCGATGCACCGGGCCGCTCGTCAGCCTAGGCGGCTGGGGCGGGAGGCGAGCCCGCCGGGCAGCAGGCCCTGGAACTGGGCGTTGATCAAGGCGATCTGTTCGCGGGCAACGGCTTCGCCGTGCAGCCCGGCCACCGCGGCCATCAGGTCGCCGCGCAGGTACCACAGGTCCTTGATGTCGGTGGCATAGCGGATGCGCCGGGTCGTCCCTGCATACTGCTTGGCACCCTTGTCGCCCAAAACGGACAGCATCGCCTCGCGGATGTCCTCCAGCCCGTTTTCAAGAACGGACTCGGAAGGCTCCCTCGGCCGCCCGATCAGGCCTGAAATGCTGCTCCTGAAGTCAACCCTCTTTTTGAATATTCCCATCTACGCCTCGAAGTGCCGCGACCGCCCATATGCCGCGGCTTGCCGACTGTCCGGTGACAGCCGCCCATGTTACTGCCCTGCATTCGGCCTATTGTCGCCTGAGTCGCGGAAACTTCAAACTGACGAATTGCACGGAAGTCCCCTCATTTTCGCGGCAGCGCGCGGCCCGTGTTCCCCGCCACTCGGTGTCCATGCCCCGAGTGCCATACACACCCGTGGTGTTGAAAATGCAGGCGGTTGACACGCGGCCCGCGCACTGGGCATGATGGCCGCCCTGCCGGAAACGTCCGGCCTTATCCAGGAGAAAAACATGTCACTGCGCATCAATGACACCGCGCCCAATTTCACCGCGCAAACCACGCAGGGCCCGATCGACTTCCACCAGTGGATCGGCGACAGCTGGGCCGTCCTTTTCTCGCACCCGAAGGACTTCACGCCCGTTTGCACGACCGAGCTGGGCTACATGGCCAGGATCGAGCCGGAGTTCACCAAGCGCAATGCCAAGCTGATCGGCTTGTCGGTCGACCCGGTCGACAACCACACCCGCTGGGCTGCCGACATCGAGGAGACGCAGGGCGCCAAAGTCAACTACCCCATGATCGGCGACACCGACCTGGCCGTGGCGAAGCTCTACAACATGCTGCCGGCCGAGGAGCCGGGTTCCTCCGAAGGACGCACCGCCGCGAACAACGCGACCGTGCGCTCGGTGTTCGTGATCGGCCCCGACAAGAAGATCAAGCTGATGCTGACCTATCCGATGACCACCGGCCGCAACTTCGACGAGATCCTGCGTGTGCTGGATTCGATGCAGATGACGGCCAAGTACAAGGTGGCCACGCCGGCCAACTGGAAGAATGGCGAAGATGTCATCATCGCGGGCTCGGTGTCGGACGAAGAGGCCAAGACCCTGTTCCCCGGAGGTTGGAAGGCGGTGAAGCCGTACCTTCGCGTCACGAAGCAACCCGGAAGCTGATCAAAGGTCCATACTGCGGGACTTCACAACCAGGGAGTCCCCATGAACCTTGTTCCCCATATCGGCCCGGTCGCGGCGCTGGTCGCCGGCATCCTGATCCTCATCATGCCGCGCCTGCTCAACTTCATCGTCGCAATCTACCTGATCATCATCGGCGTGGTCGGGCTCCTCGGGAAGTAAAAGCCCACCCCGAAGCGGCCAAAGGCCGCCTCCCCTCAAGGGGCGCCACCAGCGGCCCGGCAGAGCCGGTTCCGCGGTGGCCGCTGGGAAAGACCCGCAATCTATTTCACGCTGTGCAGGCCGTACAGCTTCTGCATGCCGCCCAGCCATCGGTCGTAGTCCTGCCCCTTGGCCTGGAAGTACTTGGCGACTTCCGGGTGTGGCAGCACCAGGAAGGTTTCGTCCTTCATGACCCGCACCACGTCGTCGGCCACCTGCGCGGGCGTCAGCACGCCGTTCAGGCCGGCCGAACCGGTGCCGTCCTTGGTCATGTCGCTTTCCACCGATTGTGGGCACAGGCACGAGACGCGCACACCGCGGCGGCCGTACGCGATGCGCAGCCACTCGGCGAAAGCCAGTGCCGCGTGCTTGGTCACGCCGTAGGGCGCGCTTTCGACGATGTTGAGCAGGCCGGCGGCCGAAGCCGTGACGAGAAAGTAGCCTTCGCCGCGCGCCACCATCTCGGGCACCACCGCGCGGGCCGCCCAGACGTGGGCCATCCCGTGGATCTGCCACATCTTGTCCCACAAGGCGTCTTCCAGCTCGATGCCGCCGGGCTTTCCGAGGATGCCGGCATTCGACATGAAGATGTCGACCTGGCCGAACTGCCGGCGCGTCGACGCCACCAGCGCCTGGATGTCCGCCTCGACGCTGACGTCGCACTTCATCGCCACCGCGGTGCCGCCGATCTCGCCCGCCACGCCTTGGGCGCGCTCGAGGTTCACGTCGGCCAGCACCACGCCGCGCGCGCCTTCGGCCACAAAGCGCTTCGCCAGGCCGGCGCCTATGCCGCTCGCACCGCCGGTGACGATGGCGACTTTTCCTTGTATGTCCATGGGGTTCTCTCCGGTTTCCCGGAAGTATCGCGGCCCCCGGCGGCCGCGCAAGCCACGAAGGCGACAGCCGTTAGATGGCCGGCTCTATTGCCGGCTCGCCGTCAGCTTCAGGGGTGCTGCCGGCCTGGGCTGGTGCGCAGCCGAATGCACAGCCGGGATGGACACGGCCGGAAACACCATCCGGTAGGCCACCACACCGATGGAGACGACGGCGAAAGCAAAGGTGGCGAAGAGCAGCCACCAGGGCCACATCGCGTCGCGCACCGGCTGCTGCGCGGCACGCCGCGCGTTGTTGGCGCGAAGGCGCGCGCCGTCGATGGCACGGTCGTAGCTGGCGCGCTTTTGCGGATCGGAGAGCACGGCATAGGCCTCGTTCAGCGCGGCCATCACGCGGATGGCGTCGGCGTTGCCGGGGCGCTTGTCCGGGTGGTAGCGCTGCGCCAGGGAACGGTACGCCGCCCGCACGCCTTCGGGCGCGGCCTTGCGGTCGACTTTCAGCAGGTCGTAGTAGGTGGCTGTACTCACGCTATTGAAAGTATAGCAGCGGTGTCGTCCGAATCGGGTGCCGGTGTTTTCTCGGCGCAACAGTGGATGCCGTCCTACGCGCTGGGCCCATGGTTTCGCCGAGCATCACGCAAACCTGAAGGAGACCCCGATGAATGCCGTCGCAGAAGAGCTGGACACGTCCGAACTGGTCAAGGCGCCCGCCGCCTTGAGCCGACATGAAGCGCTGGGCGAGGATGCCCACTGGCAGCGCGCCCACAGCGGCGAAGGGTACTACCGAGCCGGGCTCGACTACGAGGACTATGCGCCGGCCTACTGTGTCGGTTACATGGGCTATGCGCAATACGGCGGCGAATTCGACGACGCCGAGCGTTCGCTGTGCGCCAACTGGGAGCGCATCAAGGGCGATTCGCGTCTGTCGTTCGACGAGGCATTGCCGGCGATGCGGGCCGCGTGGTCCCGCGTCGCGGGCCGTTAGTGCCCCGAGCCTCTGCGTTAACGGGCTCTAGCCGCGTTCCAGCACCAAAAAAGTCCAGTTCACGTCGGAACGCAGCAGCATGTCCTGCCGCGCCGCCCGGTGCACTTCAGTCATACCGGCAGCACGGGCCAACGCCGTGACGTCATCGGCCGACACATCGAACATGCGGCGCCCTTCGGGAACCGGGCCGTGGCGCAGCGTCATGGAGATGCGGCCGCCCGGCGTGACCAACTCCGCCAACGTCTGCATGGCCGCTCGCTGCTGCTCGGTGTCGAGGTGCATCCACACCGCGGTCAGCAGAACGAGATCGAATCGCTCACCTAATGTGTGGACGTTGTCCAGCGCCGGCAGCATGTCGTCGATCCAGCGGATGGAGGCGGGGTGATGGGCTTCGCCCCAGGCTCGAAGCTCGGTCGTGGGTTCGACGGCCGTGACGGAGTAGCCCTGGCGCGCCAACGCGGCGGCGTCGCGGCCCGTGCCGGCCCCGATATCGAGTGCGCGGCCCGGCGCCGCGGGAAAGTACCGCAGCACGGGCCTGTGCACCTGCTCGAAGGTGATGCTCTCGTACTGCGCGATCAGGGCCTCGGCCGATGCGCCGTAGCCGCTGTTGGAAGCGTCTTGGGTCATGCCGCCGCGGCGGCTTACTGCCGGATCTTGCCCGCGCCGCTGATGATGGACAGCTCGACGAACTTGGAGCCGGTGCGCACGCCAGGCTTGTACCCGACGACATAGCCACCCAGGTCGTAGTTGCTGATGCCGTCCAGCGCGGTGGCCATGCCTTCGCGCGTGGGCCGCGCGCCCTGGCGGCGCACCGCTTCGACGATGACCTTGGCCGTGATGTAGCCCTCCATCATCGCGTAGCTCACGGGCACTTCGAGCTTTTCGGCCTTGGCCACGGTGTCGCTGAATTCCTTGGCCAGGCGGCCGGCGATCTTGTAGGGGCTGGGCGTGACCTGCGCGATGGCGACCCCCTGCATCTGTTCTTCTGCGAGGCGCTTGGACAACTGCTCGATGTCGGCGCCCGAGTGCGCGAACAACTGCGCGGCGCCGCCGGCGGCACGGTACTGCTCGATGAAACCCGCCGCTGCGGCGCCGCTCGCGACCATGATGATGGCCTGGGGCGTCGACTTCATGAAGACGTCGATGGCGGGGGACACCTTGGCCGTGCCCGCCGGGTATGACGCCTTGCTCATGATCGAGGCTTTGGCGTTCTTCGCGGCCTCGTCGGCGGCGGCGAGCAGGGGCGGGGCACCGGAGCCTTCTTCATAGAACAGGCCCAGCCGCGTGATGCCGATGGTCGCCAGGTGTTCGGTCAGCTTGTTGATCTCGTCGCGCAGGCTCGCGCGCACGTTGTACAGGAGCGGGACTTCCGCCCGGATCTCGGCCGACCGGTAGCCGACGAGGACGATCTTTTCTTTTTCCAGCAGGCCGGCGGCGACCAGGTCGCTGATGTTGCGATTGCCGAAGAATCCGGCCAGTACCAGCGGCTTGTCGTCGGCCAGCATCTGCTTGGTGACGTTGACCGTATCTTCCGGCCGGCCGCCGTCGTCCTTGCGCACGAGCGTGAAGGTGTGGCCGTTGACGCCGCCCGCCTTGTTGACGTTGTTGAACAGGAGCTGCATGCCCGCCGAATAGGCGCGGCCCTGGTTGGCTTCGAGGCCCGACATCGGACCGACTTGCCCGACCATGAGCTGCGCCGCATGTGCCCATTGAGAGCCCGCCACGACGGCGACGGCGACGCCGATGCGCGCGAACAGACTGCTTGTTTTCATGGTGTCTCCTGTAATACGATCAGCCGCAGTTTGCACGATAAGGCAAGCGTCGCCGGTGCGTCAGTGTGGAAAGCACTTAGACGTTCAGCCGCGCTTTCGCTTCCCGTGTCAAATCACCGCATGAGGAACAACGACGCAACACGCGCAGACATCGAGTCACCCTATGCCTGGATGCGGCTTGCATTGTCGCTGCTGCTCATGACCATCGGCGGATCGGGCATGTATTCGGTGACGGTGGTGCTGCCGCGGATCCAGGAAGACTTCGGCGTGGCGCGTGCCGACGCGTCGCTGCCCTACACATTGACCATGATCGGCTTCGGCCTGGGCGGCGTGCTCATGGGGCGTTTGTCCGACCGGTTCGGCGTGGTGGTGCCCGTGGGCATCGGGGCCGTCGGCCTGGGCGCCGGATTCGTGGCCGCGGGGCTCGCGCCCAACCTCTGGCTTTTCTGCGCGGCACAGGGCGTGCTGATGGGCCTGCTGGGCACCTCGGCGACGTTTGCGCCGCTGGTGGCCGACACCTCGCAATGGTTCGACCGCCGCCGCGGCATCGCGCTGGCCATCTGCATGAGCGGCAACTACGTGGCGGGCGCCGTGTGGCCGCCGATCATGCAGCACTTCATCGACAGCGTGGGCTGGCGCTCCACTTACATCGGCATCGGTGTGTTCTGTGTGGTGACGATGCTCCCGCTGTGCCTGGTGCTGCGGCGCCGGCCGCCGCAGCAGATGCCGGCCGCGGCTGCGGCGAGCGGGGCCCGGCCGCAGAGCGCGCGGCCGATGGGGATGAAACCGGGGACGGTGCAGTTGCTGCTCTGTATCGCCGGCGTTTCGTGCTGCGTCGCGATGTCGATGCCGCAAGTCCACATCGTGGCCTACTGCGGCGACCTGGGCTTCGGCGCCGCGCGCGGCGCCGAGATGCTGGCGCTGATGCTGGGTCTGGGTGTGGTGAGCCGGCTCGTTTCAGGCTGGATCTCGGACCACATCGGCGGCCTGCGCACGTTGCTGCTCGGCTCCATCCTGCAGGGCGTGGCGCTGCTCATGTTCCTGCCGTTCAACGGCCTCGTGTCGCTGTATGTGGTGTCGGCGATGTTCGGCCTGTTCCAGGGCGGCATCGTGCCTTCGTACGCGCTGATCGTGCGCGAGCATTTTTCGCCGAAGGAGGCGGGAGCGCGCGTCGGGACGGTGCTGATGGCCACGATGTTCGGCATGGCGCTGGGGGGCTGGATGTCCGGCGCCGTGTTCGACCTGACCGGCTCCTACCGCGCGGCCTTCCTGAACGGCATCGCGTGGAACCTGCTCAACGTGAGCATCGTCCTGTTTCTGCTTTATCGCGTGAGGCTTATGTCCAGAAGCACCGGTTGATGGTCCGAGGCCTGGGTCTGGCCTTCCACTTCCACCCGCCTTACCGCTGGCGCGAGGTTCTTCGAGACAAAGATGAAGTCGAAGCACTGCTTGTGGCCGTGCCATTGCGCGTCGTCGTAGCAGCCGACGGTACTGGCGTGTTCCTCGCCAGGATGCGCAACGTCCCATGCATCGGTCCATTGCGCCGCGCCGCCCTTCAGCGGGGCCTGCATGCGTGCGATCAGTGGGTCGCTCACGTCGCAGTTGAAGTCGCCGGTGAGGATCGCGCGCGAATCCCGTGGGCGAGGCTCGAAGGGCCGGCCCTGCTGATTGGTGGGCTGGGCGCTCGACGCGTGGCCCGATGCCTCAACCTGCAGGCCTCGCAATGCCTCGACTTGGGCGGCGCGCTGCGCGGGGGCGTAGTACTCCAGGTGTGTCGTGACGATGCGCAGCGGCCCGCCGGGAGGATCGATCACCACCTCCAGCGCCATTCGCGGCATGCTGGGGTTGGCCGCGTCGGCGGGCCAGGGGAGTTGGTGGCGCAAGACCTGCAACGGCGCGAAGCGGCTGAAGACCATGTTGCCGAAGCGCTGGCGGCCCAGCCCCTCGGTATGGCGCTCGACGGCGATGCCCTCGCAGGCGTGAAAACCGGGCAGCAGCGCCGCCAGTTCAGCGAACTGGTTGCCGGTGCCGGCACCGGCCAGGCCCGGGTAGTTGTCGGCGACTTCCTGCAGGCACAGCACGTCGAAGTCGCCCATGCGCCTGGCGGTGTCCACGATGCGCTGCAGGTCTACGCGGCCGTCGACGCCGCGCCCCCATTGGATGTTCCAGGTGATCACAATCATCGGGCGAGCATCGCACGGCCGCCGACCCGTCTGCAATGGCCTGCGTCACAGTTGCTATAGTCGTCCGGCCATGGCCCATGATGTCCCGTCCGACCGCCGCCGCCTGTTGCAACTGGCTGCCGCAGCCGCCGGAACGCTATGGCTGCCGCGCAGCAGCTGGTCCCAGCCGCGCTTTTCCAGTGACCCCTTCGCGCTGGGTGTTGCCAGCGGGTCGCCGACGGCCGATTCCGTGGTGCTGTGGACGCGCCTGGTCACGCCCGGCCTTTTCGTCGGCGTGGGCAGCGAACCCGTCACCGTGCGCTGGGAAATCGCGCACGACGAGCAGTTCACCCGCGTCGCGCAGCGTGGGCAGGCGCAGGCGCTGGCCGCACTGGCCCATTCGGTCCACGTCGAGGCTGGCGGGCTGGAGCCCGACCGCTGGTACTTCTACCGCTTCATAGCGGGCAACGCTGTCAGTCCCACCGGCCGCACGCGGACCTTTCCTGCGCCCGACGCGGCCGCGCAGAAACTGCGGCTGGCTTATGCCTCCTGCCAGCGCTGGGAACACGGCTACTTCAGCGCCTGGCGCCATATGCGCGAGGAAAACCTGGATGCCGTGTTGTTCCTGGGCGACTACATCTACGAATACCCGCCCCTGCTGACCGGCGTGCGCTCCCATGCGGGCAGCGGGGTGTATTCGCTGGACGACTACCGGCAGCGCCATGCGCTGTACCGGAGTGAGCCGGAACTGCAGGCCATGCACGCGGCCTGCCCGTGGCTGGTGACGTGGGACGACCACGAGGTGCAGAACGACTATGCCGGCCTGGTCGAAGGGCGCGGAGGGGCTGTCCCCGACTTCGCTGGACGGCGCGCCGCTGCTTACCAAGCCTTCTACGAGCACATGCCGGTTCGCGCCGCTGTGCTGACGCGGGCCGTCGGCGGACTGGCGGCAGGCGCGGAGATGCGGCTGTATTCGCAGCACCGGTTCGGCCGTCTTGCCACGCTGATATTGCTGGACGGCCGGCAATACCGCGACCCTCAGTTGTGCACGTCTGGCGGGGCCCGGGGATCGGGCGAAGTCGACGTCGCCGGCTGCGTCGGGTGGAACGACCCGGCGCGCACCCTGCTGGGCGCGCAGCAGGAAGGCTGGCTCGACGCGGCGCTGGGGCAGGGCGGCACGGCCTGGAACGTGATCGGGCAGCAGACGCTGTTCGGCCAGCGCGACGCGCGCCCCGGCCCCGGGCAGGTGCTGTGGAACGACAGCTGGGATGGCTACCCCGCCGCCCGCCGGCGATTCATCCAGTCGCTGCAGCGCCACAAGACGGCCAACCCGGTCCTGCTGGGCGGCGACATCCACGAGAACTGGGTCGGCCACGTCAAGGTCGATTACCAGCGCCCGGACAGCGCTTCGGTGGGTGTGGAGTTCTGCGGCACCAGCATCACCTCCCGGTCGCGCGGCAACGAGAAGACGCCGCAGCGGCTGGCCGAGAACCCGCACTTCGTCTTCGCGGATGCGGCGCGCAGGGGCTATGGCGTCGCGGAGTTCACGCCCGGGCTCCTTACCACCACCCTGCGCGTCGTCGACGATGCGACGAAACCCGACGCCGCCATCGAAACCCTGGCGCGCTTCGCGGTGCAGGCCGGCCGGCCGCAGGTGGAGCGGGCATGATGCGTCACTGGTGGCTCGCCTGCCTCTGGTGTCTGGCGTTTTGCAGCGCTTTCGCCCAGGAGCCCGCCGGCGAAGTCGCCATCGCGAACGAGGACAGTTATCTGCTCTCGCGCACCTTCACCTTCCTGGAAGACAAGGAAGGCCGCCTGCAACTGGACGACGTTCTCCGGCCTGAAGCGCAGGCACGATTCCGCCCGGTGCCGCAGGCCGGGCCGGGCGCGAACTTCGGCCTGACGCGCTCCGCGATCTGGCTGCGCATCAAGCTGAAGGCGCAGCCGGGCACGCCGCGCGACTGGCTGCTGGAAGTGGCCTATCCGCCGCTGGACCTGCTGGAGGTCTACTCACCCGATGCGGCCTCCGGCTGGCGGAAGCAAGTCGCGGGTGACCTGCAGCCGATTGCGAGCCGCGTGATCGCGCATCGCAACCACGTGGTGCCGGTCAGGTTGGAACCGGGTGGCGACACCGTGCTGTATTTGCGCGTGCAATCCGAAGGCACGGTGTCCGCACCCACGCGCCTGTGGCAACCCGCCGCCTTGTGGCGGCACGACCAGGCCAACTACGCGGCGCTGAGCCTGTACTTCGGCCTGTTGGTGGGACTGCTCTTGTACAACCTGCTGCTGTTCACGTCGGTTCGCGACATGGGCTACCTGATCTACGCGGCCTTCGTTGCCTCCATGGGCATCGGCCAGGCCGCGTTGACAGGGCTGGGCGCACAGTTCCTCTGGCCGCAATGGACCTGGTGGAACAGCGTGTCGCCGCCGGTCGGCATGGCGGGCGCGGCCATGTTCGGCCTGCTGTTCGCGCGGCATTTCCTTTCCAGCGCCGCGCGCATGCCCCGCATGGACAAGTTCATGCTGGCGCAGCTCACGGGCTGGGCCCTGGCGCTGCTGGCCGCCCTGACGCTGCCGTACACCGTGTCGTCTTACATGGTCACGGTTCTGGCGGTGCTGAGCGTGGCGACGATGGTGGTGCTGGGCTACATCAGCATCCGGCACGACTTCGCCGGCGCCCGCCCGTTCTTCACTGCCTGGGCGTTGCTGCTGCTGGGCGTGGCGGCGCTTACGCTGCACAACACCGGCGTGCTGCCGTCCAATATTTTTACTTCCAACGCGCTGCTCATAGGCTCGGCGCTGGAGATGGTGCTGCTGTCGTTCGCGCTGGCCGACCGCATCAACGTGGCGCGCCGTTTCAAGGAGCAGGCCCAGGCGCGCATCGCGGCCGAACACGCGATGGTCGAGGCGCTCAAGGAATCGCAGGGGCGCCTGCGCACGGTGCTGGAAGAGCGCGAGATCATTCTGGAAAGCTCCATCGTCGGCATCGCCTTCCTCACACCCGACGGGCGCTTCCGCTGGGCCAACCGGGCGATGCAGGACATCTTCGGCGCGTTCGGCCATACCCACACGTCGATGGAGCCGTACTACCTGTCGCGCGAGCAGTACCTCCGGATTGGCGGCGAAGTGTCGAACACGGTTTCGCGCGGCGAGGTCTACGAAACCGAGCTGCAGATGCAGCGCGTCGATGGCGCAAAAATCTGGGTGTCGCTGTCGGGCAAGGCCGTGAGCCGGCGTGACCTGACCCAGGGCACGGTCTGGGTGATCATGGACATCACGCAGCGAAAAGAGCTGGAAGAGCAACTGCAAAAGACGAACTCCGAGCGCGAGGCCATCCTCAACAGCACGCTGGTGGGCATCGTGCTGTCGGTCGCGCGCCGGCACGAATGGGTCAACGACAAATTCGCGCAGATGCTGGGCTATCCGCGGCAAGTGCTGATCGGCCAGTCTTCCAGCTACATCCACACCGACGAAGTGTCGTGGGAGCGCTTCGGCGTCGAAGCGCGCGCCGCGCTGATCGCAACCAACTCCTACATCTGCGAGCGGCAGCTCAAGCGCCGCAACGGCCAATTGTTCTGGGTGGAGATGGGCGGCAGCTGCCTGCGGCCACATGACCCGGATTCCGGCGTCATCTGGACCTTCCTGGACATCACCGAGCGCAAGAAATCCGAAGCCGAGATTCGCGAGGCGCTGGAGCAGCAGAAGGCGCTGAACGAGCTGCGCAGCCGCTTCGTGGCCATGACCAGCCACGAGTTTCGCACGCCGCTCGCCGCCATCCTGTCGGCCGAGGAACTGCTACGCCACTACGGCGACAGGTTGCCGCCGGCCGAACGCATCGAAGTGCTGGACGGCATCGCCGCGGGGGTGCAGCGCATGTCGCGGATGATGGATCGTGTCTTGCTGCTGGGCAAGGCCGACGCGGGCATGCTGGAGTTCGCGCCCGAGCGCATCGAGTTGGTGCCGCTGTGCCGGCAGTTCGTCGACGAAGCCCGCGCGCAGCAGCCGGACAGCCGCAGCGAGGTGGTCACGGAATTCGGCGACGGGCTGGGCGTCGGCGACTACGACGAGAAATTGCTGCGCCACATTTTCAGCAACCTGTTGTCGAACGCGCTGAAGTATTCACCGGGCGGCGGCCGCGTCGGTTTCAAGGTGCGCCGTGAAGGCGAATCGACGATTTTCGACGTGACCGACCAGGGCATCGGCATTCCGCCGGAGGAAGTCCCGCATCTGTTCGAGTCCTTCCACCGCGCCAGCAACGTGGGGGCGATTCAGGGCACGGGGCTGGGCCTGGCGATCGTGAAGAACGCCGTGGAGATGCACGGGGGCGTGATGGAAGTGAAGAGCCGGCTGGGCGAGGGGACGACCTTCACGGTTTGGATTCCGGCCTGAAGCCCCTACTTGACGACTTCCAGCAGCCGATCCAGCCCACCATCATTGATCGCCACCATCGCCTGTTCCCGGACCGTGGGCTTGGCGTGGTACGCCACCGACAGGCCCGCTTCGCCCATCATCGGCAGGTCGTTGGCACCGTCGCCCATGGCGATGGCCTGCTTGGGCGAGATGCCCAGTTGCGCGCAGGTTTCGAGCAGCATCTTGCGCTTCTCGGCGCCGTCGCAGATATCGCCCCAGGGCTGGTCCACCATGCGGCCGGTGAGCTGGCCGCAGTTGGGGCCGGACTCGATCTCGAGGATGTTCGAGCGCGTGAAGTCGACGCCGAGCCGGTCGCGAATGCGGTCGGTGAAGAACGTGAAGCCGCCGGAGACCAGCAGCACCTTCATGCCGGCGGCCTTGCACGCCTTGACCAATGCCTCAGCCCCGGGATTGAGTTGCAGGCGTTCGGTGTAGACCTGCTCCATGTCCGCCACGGTGACGCCGCGCAACAATGCGACGCGCTTGCGAAGGCTGTCCTTGTAGTCGGTGATCTCGCCGCGCATCGCGGCTTCGGTGATCGCGGCAACTTCTTCCTTGCGGCCGGCGGCATCCGCGATCTCGTCCACGCATTCGATGTTGATCAGCGTGGAGTCCATGTCGAAGGCGATGAGCTTGAAGTCTTCGAGCTTCAGCGGCGGGGTGAAGTTCTGTATCACCAGGCCAGGGGAGATTTCAAGGGGTGAGGTCATGAAGCTCTTGCTTGTCGTGCGGCCATTTCCTGTTCGACGAGTTCGCGCAGCCGCGCGCGCATCGCCTTGCCCATCTCGTTGCGCGGTATCTTGTCGATGCGAACGACGGTTGGCGGAGGGTGCTTCGGGAAGGCCTCGCCGTAGCGGCGATACAGTTCTGTTTGGTCGAAGCCATCCGCGGCGACGATGGCGATCCAAAGCCGATCCGTCTTTGCGCCGGGCACCGAAAAAGCAGCCAGGTCAGCCACACCCGGGCAGCCAATCAATGCGTCGTCGATAACGTGAGGAGCGATCTTGAGGCCGCCGAGGTTGGCGATTTCCGTGACGCGGCCGACGATGTGCACGCCACCTGACGCATCGAGCTTGGCCCTGTCTCCGGGATAGAACCAACCGTCGCGGAACGCGGTGGAAGTGGTCTCGGCATCGTCGACGTAGCCAGTCGCCATGCCCGCGCCCTGCACCCGGAGGATTCCTTCCTCTCCGACCGGACGCGCATTGTGCTGTGCGTCGACGATCTCGATGCGCGCATAGGCCAGGCATTGCCCAACGTAGCCCGGCCGGCCGATTGCCAGCGGTGCATAGGCCAGCGTCGCGGTCGAGACTTCGGTGGAGCCATAGATGATGTACAGGTCCGGGGTGAGGCGTTGCCGTGCCTGCTCGTTCAGCGCTTCCGACAGCGGCGCACCGCCCACAATGATCTTCAGTCCCGGAATGGGCGGGGCGTCCTTCGGCAAACGCCGCATCACGTCGGCCAGCCGGGCCGGCGACGTGAACACCGATGTGACGCGGTCATCGCGCAGCGCCGGCCCGAAGTCATCACCCGCCAGCACCACGGCGCCACCCGAATACCAGGTGGCGACCGGGATCATGAAGCCGCCGACGGTCGACATGCCGACGCCCGACAGATAGCGGGCCGAAGGGTGCAACTCGTAAGTGCGGGCCCCGAACAGGCAGCGCCTTTGCAATTGCTCGTGGGTGATGCCCACGCACTTGGGCACGCCGGTTGTCCCCGACGAGAGAACCAGGCGGCAAAACGCGCCCGGATCTTGCGGCTTCTCGCGGTAGGGCGGCAGTGCCTCGGGCGTCATGCGGTCGAACCACTCTGGCGACAGCGTGAGCAGCCGGATGCCCGGCCCAAGATCGGTCGCCGGCCCGTCGGTCAGAAAAACGGTCGCGCCGACCTGCAAGACATCGGAGGCTGTCGCGGTCGCGCTCGGCATTCCCATCCTGGCGAGGGCCATCAGCACCAGCCAGGAGCGGTAGGCCCCACGCAGGTCCACGGCGACTCGCGCGCCTTCGGGCAACGCTTCGGCCGCGAGGGCCCGTGTGACTCTTTCAATGTCGGCGGCAAAACGGGCGTAGCTGAACTGCTTGCCGCCGGAAACGACGGCCGGGGCGTCGGGATTCAGCCGCGAATAAAAGAGGATTTCGCGGAAAATAAAGTTGGACATTGCGGTTTCAGGAATCAGGGGATTTTCAAGTATCGATCAAGCGGTCACTGTAACCTTCGGCTGACCCAATGAGCGCAGCATGTCGCGCACCGCTCATGGCGAGGATTTTCGCATCGCCATCCTGGTTGGCGCTCAATTTTGAAGCGCGTATGCTTGCGGACACGGAACAAGCTGGAGATCGGATCATGCGACGTTGGGGGAAGCTGCTGCTCGCACTCTCGATGTTGGTGCTTTCCGCGGGCTCTGTTCAGGCGCAGGAGTGGAACTACCAATCGTACGATCGAGCCGGCGCCTCTGCGGGCAAGGGGACGGTCCAGCTGCGAGAAGCGGGAGCGGGCACCCACGCGCTTCGCTTCATCGTGCCCAACATGGACTTTTGCTTCAGGGCGGAATTGCCCGCCGAGGTCCGGCAAGCGGGCGGAACCTTGATCATCGACGCCAAACCGCTGACCAGCGGGTGTGACCCCGTCCGCCTGGTCATCAATGGGGATGGCTCTGGCGGCCAGAGGCACTTTCTCGGGTCAAATGGGCAGTGGAGTTGGGATGGAAAGCAGCGCGGGCTCAATCGCATCGGAACTGCCTTGCGTCCCAGCGCATCTCCCAACGTCGCGGCTGCGCCAGTCGCCCCGGCCATCGTGCCCGCGCCGGCGACTTCCCCCCGTCCCACGGACAACACAAAGGATCTTCTGGCGGCCTTGCAGCAGCAGGTGGACGAACTCAAAAGCCAGCGTCCAGCCCCGCCGGCGCCGGCGCGGGCAAGGGCGGGCGTTCCGCGGCTTACGGCGCGTGCCCTCGTGATCGGCAACGGCAAATACACGAGCTTCGGCCGCCTCGCCAACCCTGTAGCGGACGCCCGCGCGATGGCGAAGAAGTTCGAGAGCTTTGGAATCGGGGTGGATCTGGTTCTGGACGCCGAGCGGGATGACCTGATCAAGGCGCTCAACGAGTACGCGCGCAAAGCGGCAGGGGCAGATATCAGCATCCTCTACTACGCAGGGCACGGCGTTCAGGTCGAAGGCAGCAACTACCTGATTCCGGTCAACATGCGCGCCGACGGAATCACCGCCGGCTACGTCAAACTGGCCGGCATTTCGCTGAACGCCGCGCTGGACTACTTGCCCGCAAAGACACGCCTGGTCTTCCTGGACGCGTGCCGCGACAATCCGGCCGCACGCAGCATGAGCAACACCCGCAGTGGCGCGGTGGCAGCCGGCCTTGCACCCGTCTCGGCCGCAAGCGGCACACTGATCGCGTACTCGACCCGTGATGGCTCCACGGCGGATGATGGCTCCGGTCCGAACAGTCCGTATACCTCCGCGTTGCTCCAGCACATCGACAACCCTGTCGACATATCACTGGTATTGCGGCAAGTACGGCAGACAGTGTTGCGGACCACATCCGGCCGCCAGGAACCTTGGGAATACGGGTCGCTCGTTGGCGAGCAGATCGTATTGCCGCTGATGGCCCGCTAGCCAAGCCAGGGGCGCGTCATGAAGTTTTCGCTTGTCGTGAGGTCAATTCCCGCTCGATGAGTTCGCGCAGCCGCGCGCGCATGGCCTTGCCCATTTCGTTGCGAGGAATCTTGTCGATGCGAACGACTGTTGGCGGAGGGTGCTTCGGGAATGCCTCGGCGTAGCGGCGATGCAGCTCCGCCTGGTCGAGGCCATCGGATGCGACGACCGCGATCCAAAGCCGATCCGTTTTTGCACCAGGCACGGAAAACGCTGCCAGGTCGATTACACCCGGGCAGCCAACCAATGCTTGGTCGATCACGTCGGGAGCGATCTTGACGCCGCCCAGGTTGACAACTTCGGTGACGCGGCCGGCGATTTGCAGGCCACCCGTCGCATCGACCCTGCCCGCATCTCCGGGATAGAACCAGCCGTTCCTGAAGGACGTGGCGGTGGCCTGGGCGTCTTCCAGGTAGCCAGTGGCCATGCCTGCCCCCTGTACCCGGACTATCCCTTCCATCCCGGTCGGAACCGTGTTGTCCTGCGCGTCGACGACCTCGACGCGCGCATAGGTGAGGCAATGCCCGACGTAGCCCGGCCGGTCCGCCGCCAATGCGCCATAGGCCAGCGTCGCGGTCGAGGTTTCTGTGGAGCCATAGGCGATATACAGGTTCGGCGTGAGGCGCTGCCGTGCCTGCTCGTTCAGCGCCGCCGACAGCGGTGCGCCGCCGACATAGAGCGTCAGCCCCGGCACGACAGGGGCATCCGCCGGCAAGCGTTCCAACAGCTGCGCCAGCTGCGTCGGCGACATCAGGAGCGACGTGACGCGGTCATCGCGCAGCGCCCGCCCATAGTCGTCGCCCGCCAACACCACGGTTCCACCCGATTGCCATGTCGCGACCGGGATCACGAAGCCGGCGACCGTCGACATGCCGACGCCCGAAAGGTAGCGGGCCGTCGGGCCGAGCTCGTAGCTACGGGCCGCGAACAGGCAGCGCCATTGCAATTGCTCGTTGGTGATGCCCACGCGCTTGGGCACGCCGGTCGTCCCCGACGAGAGAACCACGCGGCAAAGCGCGCCTGGATCTTGCGGTTTCTCGCGGTAGGGCGGCAGTGCCTCGGGTGTCATGCGGTCGAACCACTCCGGCGATAGCGCGAGCACCCGCATGCCCGGCGCAAGACCGGTAGCCGGCCCGTCGGTCAGGAAAATGGTCGCGCCCACGTGTGAGACATCGGGGGCGGACGCGGTCGCGCTGGTCATTCCCATTCTGGCGAGCGCCATCAGCACCAGCCAGGAGCGGTAGGCGCCGCGAAGGTTCACGGCGACTCGTGCGCCTTCGGGCAGCGCTTCCGCCGCAAGGGCTCGTGTCACTCTTTCGATGTCCGCGGCAAAGTGGGCGTAGCTAAACTGCTTGCCGCCGGAAATGACGGCCGGTGCGTCGGGATTCAGCCGCGAGTAAAAGAGGATTTCGCGAAAAATAAAGTTGGACATTGCGGTTCGACCCAGGGATCGGCAGGTTTCAAAATCTCGATCAAGCCGCCACTGTAACCTTCGGCTGGCCCAGTGAGCGAAGCACGTCGCGGACCATTTGCGCCCGGTCTTTCGGGTCCGGTAAATCCCGCTCGATGCGCAGCTTTTCGTTGCCGGCGAGCTTGATGTGCTTGTTCTTCTGCACCAGCTCGACGATGCGCATGAAGTCGATCGGAGGGTTCGCCTTGAAGGTGATGTTGATGACGCCGGGGGCGGCGTCGACCTTCACAACCCCGTAAGGACGGGCGAGCACGCGCAGGCGGTGCACGTCGATCAGCGTCTGGGCCTGGGGCGGCAACTTGCCGAAACGGTCGACGATCTCTTCGAGCAGCGCGTCGATCTGGTCCGTGGTCTTCGCAGTTGCCAGCCGTTTGTAGAACGACAGGCGCAGGTGCACGTCGCCGCAGTAGTCGTTGGGCAGGAGTGCGGGCGCGTGCAGGTTGATGTCGGTGGTGACGGACAGCGGGGCCAGCAGGTCGGGCTCCTTGCCCTCTTTCAACGACCGCACTGCTTCGGACAACATCTCGTTGTACAGCTGGAAGCCGATCTCGAGCATGTTGCCGCTCTGGTTTTCACCCAGCACCTCGCCCGCGCCGCGGATCTCCAGGTCGTGCATGGCCAGGTAGAAGCCCGAGCCCAGTTCTTCCATCTGCTGGATGGCATCGAGGCGTTGCGCCGCCTGCTTGGTGAGGCTCTCGGTGTCCGGCACCATCAGGTACGCATAGGCTTGGTGGTGGCTGCGGCCGACGCGCCCGCGCAGCTGATGCAGCTGCGCAAGGCCGAACTTGTCGGCGCGGCTGATGACGATGGTGTTGGCCGTCGGCACGTCGATGCCGGTCTCGATGATGGTGGAGCACAGCAGCAGGTTGTAGCGCTGGGCGATGAAGTCGCGCATGACACGCTCGAGTTCGCGCTCGGGCATCTGGCCGTGCGCGACAGCGATGCGCGCCTCCGGGAGCAACTCCTCGAGCCGCTGGCGCCGGTTCTGGATGGTTTCGACTTCGTTGTGCAGGAAGTAGATCTGGCCGCCGCGTTTGAGCTCGCGCAACACGGCCTCGCGGATTACGCCGTTGCCTTCGTTGCGAACGAAGGTCTTGATCGCGAGCCGCCGCTGCGGCGCCGTGGCAATCACGGAGAGGTCTCGCAAGCCCTCAAGCGCCATGCCCAGCGTGCGTGGGATCGGGGTGGCCGTGAGCGTGAGCACGTCCACTTCCGCACGCATGGCTTTCATCGCCTCCTTGTGCCGCACGCCGAAGCGGTGCTCCTCGTCGATGATCAGAAGGCCGAGGTTCTTGAACTTCGTCGACTCGGACAAGAGCTTGTGCGTGCCGACGACGATGTCGACACTGCCGTCGGCCAGGCCCTTGATCGTCGCCGTCACCTCCTTGCCCGAGCGGAAGCGCGAGACCTCGGCCACCTTGATCGGCCACTTGGAGAAACGGTCGACCAACGTGGTGTAGTGCTGCTCCGCCAGCAGCGTGGTGGGCGCGAGAAACGCCACCTGCTTGCCGCCCGTGATGGCGATGAACGCGGCGCGCAAAGCCACTTCGGTCTTGCCGAAGCCGACGTCGCCGCAGACCAACCGGTCCATCGGCTGCGGCGAGATCATGTCCTGGATGACGGCGTGAATGGCCGCGTTCTGGTCAGCGGTCTCCTCGAAGCCGAAGTCGTTCGCGAAGGTCTCGTAGTCTTGCGCGGAGAAGCGGAACGCGTGTCCTTCGCGCGCGGCGCGGCGGGCGTAGATGTTGAGCAATTCCGCCGCCGTGTCACGCACCTGCTCGGCGGCCTTGCGCCTGGCTTTCTCCCACTGGCCCGAGCCCAGCTTGTGCAGCGGCGCCTCGTCGGCCGAAACCCCGGTGTAGCGGCTGATCTGGTGCAAGCCGCTGACCGGCACGTACAGCGTGGCGTTGTCGGCATATTCAAGGTGCAGGAACTCGGTGCTGCCCTGGCCCAGGTCCATGTTGACCAGGCCCTTGTAGCGTCCGATGCCGTGCTGGGTGTGGACGACCGGATCGCCCACGTTGAGCTCCGACAGGTCCTTGATCAGCGCTTCGACGTCGCTGACCTGTTCCTGCTTCTTGCGGCGGCGCGTGGTGGGGCCCGCGGCGAAGAGCTCGGTCTCCGTGACGAAGTCGATGCCTTCTTCGAGCCAGCTGAAGCCAGTGTTGAGCGGCGCCGTTGCGATGCCCAGCTTCTCTTCGCTGGACTTGAATTCCTCCAGCGAGTCGAAGGCCGGCGGCGCCAGGTGGCTGGCGTGCAGGAAGTCGAGCAGGCTCTCGCGGCGGCCATCACTTTCGGCAAGCACCAGCACGCGGTGCTGCGTGTTGCGCAGGTGCTCCTTGAACTTCGCGAGCGGCTCGTCGGCGCCGCGGACCACGGCCATCGGGGGCAATTCCTCCAATTCGGCGTACGGCGGCGTGCCCCCACCCCCGCCCTCCCCCGGAGGGGGAGGGAGTGAAGGCCGGATCGCCAACTGCGCATGCTCGTTCGCGCGGCCATAAAACTGCTCGGCCGTGAGAAACAAAGTTTCCGGCGGGAGTGCCGGGCGTTCCGGGTCGCCCTGCACCAGTCGGTAACGGTCGCGCGTGTCCTGCCAGAACCGCTGGAACGCGGGCTCCAGGTCGCCATGCAGCACGACGGTGGCGGCGTTGCCGATGTAGTCGAACACCGTGGCCGTCTCTTCGAAGAACAGCGGCAGGTAATACTCGATGCCGGCTGTGGCGACGCCGTTGCCGATGTCCTTGTAGATGCGGCTCTTCGTCGGGTCGCCGTCCAACAGCTCTCGCCAGCGGCTGCGAAAGCGGGCGCGGGCATCGTCGTCCATCGGGAATTCGCGGCCCGGCAGCAGGCGCACTTCGGGCACCGGGTACAGGCTGCGCTGACTGTCGGGGTCGAAGGTGCGGATGGAATCGATCTCGTCGTCGAACAGATCCACCCGCAGAGGCACGTTGGAGCCCATCGGGAACAGGTCGATCAGGCCGCCGCGCACCGCGTATTCGCCCGGGCTCACCACCTGGGTGACATGGCTGTAGCCCGCCAATGTCAGCTGCGCTTTCAGCTTGGCTTCTTCAAGCTTCTGCTTGACCCGGAAATGGAACGTGTAGCCGGCCAGGAAGGACGGCGGCGCGACACGGTAGAGCGCCGTGGTGGCGGGCACAACCACCACATCGGCGTCACCCTGCGAAATGCGCCACAGCGTGGCCAGGCGCTCGCTGATCAGGTCCTGATGCGGCGAGAAGGTGTCGTACGGCAGCGTTTCCCAGTCGGGAAACAACGCGCAGCGCAGATCAGGCGCGAAAAATGCAATCTCTTCGATCAGGCGCTGCGCATCGGTGGCGTCGGCCGTGACAATGGCCGTGAGCTGGCGCGCGGCCTTGGCACGGCCGGCGACTGCGGCCACCAGCATGGCGTCGGCTGAGCCGGGAGGGCGTGGCAGGGTGTACCGTTTGCCGGTCAGAAGTTTGGGTAAATCCATGCAAGCCAAATGAAAAATACAAAACACCCCGCGCCTGAAGAGGGTGGGGTGTGAGCCTCGATTCTAGAATGGACCTTATGGCTACGAGTGACAGCAAACCCGATCACCCCCCTTCACGGTTCTACGCCCTGGTTCCCTGCGCCGGCACAGGCACCCGCGCGGGCACCCCGGGGCCTAAACAATACGAGCGCATCGCCGGGCAGCCCATGGTCTGGCACACGCTCGCGGCATTCGCCGCCGTCAAGCGCATTGCCCGCACCGTCGTGGTCGTTGCGCCGGGCGATGGCTTCTTCGAACGCAACGCCACCTCGGCATTGGTCGTGCCGTGCGGTGGCGCCACCCGCGCCGCCAGCGTCGCCAACGGCCTCTACGAGTTGACACGCGCCGGCGCGACCGAGCAGGACTGGGTCCTCGTGCACGACGCCGCGCGCTGCCTGATCACGCCCGCGCTGATCGATTCGCTGATCGATGCGTGCGCCGGCGACGAGGTCGGCGGCCTGCTGGCACAGCGGCTGCCCGACACGCTCAAGCGCGAGGAGGGCGGGCGCGTGGCTGCCACGATCGACCGCGAGGACAAATGGCTCGCGCAAACACCCCAGATGTTCCGCATCGGCCTGCTGATGCACGCGCTGGAGAAAGCCGGCGGGCAGGTGACTGACGAAGCGACGGCCGTGGAAAGCCTGGGACAAAGGCCGATGCTTGTGCAAGGCGGCACGCAGAACTTCAAGGTCACCTACCCGGACGACTTTGCTCTGGCTGAAGCGGTGCTGAAGGGTCGAGCCCGGTGAAGCCAAGTTTTCGCATCGGCGAAGGCTGGGATATCCACGCCCTGGTGCCGGGGCGCAAGCTGCTGATCGGCGGAGTGGAAATTCCTTTCGACCGCGGGTTGCTCGGGCATTCCGATGCTGACGTGCTGCTGCACGCGATCACCGACGCGCTGCTTGGCGCGGCCGGCTTGGGCGACATCGGAAGCCACTTTCCGGACACCGACGAGCGGTTCAAGGGCGCGGATTCGATCGTGCTGCTCACGGAGGCGGCGAGGCGCGTGCGCGAGCAGGGCTTCCAGATCGGCAACGTGGACAGCACCGTGATCGCCCAGGCTCCGAAGCTCGCACCGCACATCGATGCGATGCGCTCGCGCATCGCGCAGGCGCTGGACCTCTCGGCAGCGCAAGTCAACGTGAAGGCCAAGACGGCGGAGAAGCTGGGCCCCGTGGGGCAGGGCCTGGCGATTGAGGCGCGCGCGATCGTTCTGCTGGCGAATGACAAATGACTTCGGCTTCGCCGTCGATGACAAATGACGGCATGGTCATTCGTCATTTGTCATCTGTCATTTCCTAGTACGCCGGCTCGGCCTTGGACCGTGGCGCCATTTCCTCCGGTTCCTCGCCGGCCACGGGCAACTTCGGCTTTTGCAGCTTGATGTGCGCGGCGAGGCCGCCCGAGGTGGTGTTGGCCAGGGCGAAGATGCCGCCCATGCGCTGCACGGTCTTGTCGACGATGGCCAGGCCCAGGCCCGCGCCCGTGGCGGCCGTGCGCGCCGCGTCGCCGCGGAAGAACGGTTTGATCAGGTTGGGCAGCGCTTCTGGCGCAACGCCCATGCCGTGGTCGCGCACTTTCAGCAGCACCCATTCGTTGCGCGACTTGGCGGCGATGTCCACGATCGCGATGCCGGTCTCGGGCGTTTTGCCGTAGCGCCGGGCGTTTTCCAGCAGGTTCGAAATGACGCGCGCCAGCTCCACCTCGTCGGCCAGCACGTAGAGGCCCTTGGATACGTCGAGGTTGATGCGCATGTCGCCCTGGTCCTGCACGGCGTAGAGGCAAGCCTCGATGACGTCGTTGAGCAGCACCGGCTTGAGCTCGGCATGGTCCGGCCGCGCGTAATCGAGGAATTTGTCGATGATGGCGTCGAGCTGGTCGATGTCGGCCGCCATGTGGTCGCGTGCGTCCTTGTCGGCGACGCTCATCTCGGTTTCCAGGCGCAGGCGGGCCAGGGGCGTGCGCAGGTCATGCGAGATCCCGGCCAGCATCACAGCGCGATCCTGTTCGATCTTGGCGAGCTGCTGGGCCATGCGGTTGAACCCGATGTTGACTTCGCGGATCTCGCTGGTCACGGCCTTTTCGTCGAGCCGGCTGGCGTCGAAATCGCCGTCGCGCACGCGGCTGGCGGCAAAGGAAAGCTGCTTGAGCGGGCGATTGATGAGCCGCGCGATCAAGGCGGCACCGGCGAGCGACAGCCCTGCAGCGGTGATCAGCCAGATCAGCCACGTCTTGCCGCCGACCCTGGTGAAGCGTGCGCGGTCCAGCAGCATCCAGTACTGGTCGGCCTCGATCTTGAAGCCGATCCACAGGCCTTCTTCGCCGTTCACGCTGGCCGCCATGAGCGTGCCGGGGCCGAGGCGGCTGGCCAGCTCTTCCATGATGCGCGTGTCGAGCTCGCCGGCGCTGAAGTTGGCATAGCGGTCGCCAGGCTCGCGCGGCAGGATGCGCACGCCTTCCTGGTCAGCCAGCGTCTTGATCAGGGAAACGCGGTTGATCGAATCCGAGTGCACCAGGGCGGCGCGGCTCAGGTTGACGAGGGAGGCGATCTGCTGGGCGGTCTGCACCGCCCGCGGCTCGAACTCCAAGGCCCGGAATGTCTGCAGCCAGGCCACGATGCTGCCGATGAGCAGCAGCGACAGAAGGAAGAAAGTTCGCCAGAACAGGGAGAGGCCGACGCGCGGGCGCATCTCCAGCGGCGCCGGCGCCGTTTCAAGCGGTGCCGGGCCGGTGACGTCGATGCTCGTCGAATTGACCCCGCGGATCACGCATGTCCCCTGTTGATGTGGCTCACCCTCCGATTATTGGTGATTCGCAAAGGGGATGTGATCAGCCCGCGCCGTCCGGCACGAAAACGTAGCCCACGCCCCACACCGTCTGGATGTAGCGCGGAGCCGCCGGATCCATTTCCACGAGCTTGCGCAGGCGCGAGACCTGCACGTCCAGGCTGCGGTCGAAAGGCTCGAATTCGCGGCCACGGGCCAATTGGGCGAGCTTTTCGCGCGACAGCGGCTGGCGCGGGTGCCGCACCAGGGCCTTGAGCATTGCGAATTCGCCGGTAGTCAGCGGCAATTCCTCACCGTTCTTGCGTAACGTGCGCGCACCAAGATCGAAGGCGAACGGCCCGAAGCTGACCACTTCGTTGTCGCTCGACGGTGCGCCAGGCGCTTCCTGCGCCGGGCGGCGGCGCAGCACGGCATGGACGCGGGCCAGCAACTCGCGTGGGTTGAAGGGCTTGCCCAGGTAGTCGTCGGCGCCGACTTCCAGGCCGACGATGCGGTCCACGTCCTCGCCCTTGGCGGTGAGCATGATGATCGGAGTGCGGTCGTTGGCGGCACGCAGGCGCCGGCAAATGGACAGGCCGTCTTCGCCCGGCATCATCAG
Organism: Ramlibacter sp. WS9; assembly: GCF_003797765.1. Classification (GTDB taxonomy): domain Bacteria; phylum Pseudomonadota; class Gammaproteobacteria; order Burkholderiales; family Burkholderiaceae_C; genus Ramlibacter. Next base: position 39,023 of record NZ_RKMB01000005.1, read on the forward strand.
GTCGAGCACGATCAGGTCGGCCGTCTCGCGCAGCATCAGGCGGTTGAGGGCCTTGCCGTCTTCCGCCAGGATGACCTCGAAGCCCTCCTGGGTGAGGTAGCGGCGCAGCAGGTCGCGGATGCGGGCGTCATCGTCTACCACCAGGATCTTGTCGGTACGGGCTGCAGCTTGTGTCATGGTGCTCCAAAGAGATATGTAACAGAGCCGATTCTGAGGGGCTTGGGAGCCTGCGTGCGGGGTTTTCCCGGACCCTTGACACAGTGTTACAAATGTTGCCCTGCAGTTCAATACGAAATTCATTCCTTCGTAACCCCATGCAAGCGCCTGGGCCGTTTAAATCGGCATATGAAAAATCTCATCACTGCCTTGCTCTTCACGGCGGTCATCGCCGCGGCTCCCGCGTTCGCCCAGACCGTCGCCTACCCGCCGCCGCAAAACGTGCTGCAACTGTCAGCGACCGGGTCCGTCGAGGTGCAACAGGACCTGTTGAGCTTGTCCCTCACCACCACGCGCGAAGGTACCGACGCCAACGCCGTGCAGCACCAGCTGAAGGTCGCGCTCGATGCCGCACTGGCCGAAGCGCGCAAGGCGGCGCAGCCCGGCCAACTCGACGTGCGGACCGGCAATTTCTCGCTGTACCCGCGCAGCACGCGCGACGGCAAGATCAGCGGCTGGAACGGGACGGCTGAGCTGATCCTGGAAGGCCGGGATTTCGCCCGCATCACGCAGACGGCAGGGCGCATCCAGACCATGACCATGGGCGGCGTGAGCTTCAGCCTGAGCCGCGAGCAGCGTGCCAAGGTCGAAGGCGAGGCGCAGACCATCGCCATCGAGCGCTTCAAGGCGAAAGCCGGTGAACTGGCGAAGGGCTTCGGGTTTTCCGGCTACACGCTGCGCGAGGTGGCCATCAATGCGAACGACCAAGGATTCCCGCGCCCGATGATGCGTATGCAGATGGAGGCCAAGGCTGCGTCCGCCGACATGGCCGTGCCGGTCGAAGCAGGCAAGAGCACGGTGATGGTGACCGTATCAGGGTCGGTGCAACTCAAATAGTTATTGAGCCGCCCAACCCCCATCCATGTTCCAAGCCACCCCGCGAACGTTGTTCGCCGCGGGCGAGCAGAAGAACACGGCCAGCTGGCCCAGTTCTTCCGGCGTGGTGAACTGCAGCGACGGCTCCTTTTCGCCGAGAAGCTGCTTGGTCGCTTCCTCGTTGCTCCAGCCATTGGCAGCGGCCTTCGCATCGACTTGCTTTTGCACCAGCGGCGTGAGGACCCAGCCGGGGCAGATCGCATTGCAGGTGATGCCGGTGGTGGCGTTTTCCAGCGCGGTCACCTTGGTCAGGCCGACCAGGCCGTGCTTGGCGGCGACGTACGCTGACTTCTGCGCCGACGCGACGAGGCCGTGCACCGATGCCAGGTTGATGATGCGGCCCCAATTGGCCGCCTTCATCGCGGGAAGTGCGAGGCGCGTGGCATGGAACGCGCTGGACAGGTTGATGGCGATCACGGCGTCCCACTTCTCCGGTGGGAAATCTTCGACCGGTGCGACGTGCTGGATGCCTGCGTTGTTGACGAGGATGTCGACGCGGCCGAACTGCGCTGCGGCGAACTTCATCATGTCCTCGATCTCGGACGGCTTGCTCATGTCCGCGCCGTGGTACGCCACCTTCACGCCCAGCGCCTCCACTTCGGCCTTGGGGCCCTGGACGTCGCCGAAGCCGTTGAGGACGATGTTGGCGCCCTGGCCGGCGAGGGCCTTGGCGATGCCTAAGCCGATGCCGCTGGTGGAGCCGGTGACGAGGGCAGTCTTGCCTTTGAGCATGAGGAAGTCTCCGTTGGATTAGGATGCTGTGGAACCACAAGCAAACCCGCAAAGTATCCGGGTTTTTCCACGCCATGCCTGAACCTACGCTGAACTACGTACCGTGCCCTGATCCATCCGGCGGGCACCGCATGGCGTACTGGGAATGGGGCGACGCGAAAGCCGCGCACGTCGTCGTTTGCATCCATGGCATTTCGCGCCAGGGACGGGATTTCGACGTGCTGGCGCAGGGGCTGGTCGCTCGCGCCGAGGAGCCGCTGCGCGTCGTCTGCCCCGATGTGGTCGGGCGCGGCCGCAGCGACTGGCTCAAGGACCCCGCCGGCTACCAGGTCCCCAACTATGTGGGCGACATGCTGGCGCTACTGGCGCAACTGAACCAGCAGGCGCCGATCAAGACGCTCGACTTCGTCGGCACCAGCATGGGCGGGCTGATCAGCCTGGGGCTTTGCGGCACGCCCAAGCTCCCGCTGCCCGCGCCGGTGCGCAGACTCGTGATCAACGACGTGGGCCCGGTGATCCAGTGGGAAGCGGTGCAGCGCATCGGCGGCTACCTCGGAAAGACGGGCCGCTTCGACACGGTGCAGCAGGCGGCCGACATGATGTGGGCCATCTCCACCGGGTTCGGTGCGCACACGCCCGAGCAGTGGCTGGCGCTGTCGCAGCCCATGGTCAAGCCCCTGGCCGAAGGCGGCTTCACCTTGCATTACGACCCTTCCATTGCCGTGCCTTTCCGCAGCGTCACGCAAGAGTCCGCGCAGGACGGCCAGGCCGCGCTGTGGCAGGCCTATGACAACATCACGGCCGAGACGCTGATCACCCGCGGCGCCGCATCCGACGTGCTGGCGCCGGCCACGGCGCAAGCCATGACCGGGCGCGGCCCTCGCGCGCGCCTCATCGAATTTGAAGGCGTGGGCCATGCCCCCACCTTCGTCACCAACGATCAGGTCGAGGCCGTGGCCTCTTTCCTGCTGAGACCGACTTCCCATGAAAAGCCTGACAGCGGAGCAAGTTGACTCCGCGCCCGTTCCCGAGCTGATCGCCGCCACCGAGCAGGCGCTGCCGCACCAAGCCCACGCCCTGGCGCGTGCACGCGCGTTTGCCGAGCCGTTCATCGCGGCCGAGACGCTGGACACCGGCGAGAACACCCTGGCCCACGCCGATGCGGTCGCCGCCATCCTGAAGTCGATGGGCGGCTCCGAAGCCATGCAGGCGGCGAGCTACCTCGTCTATGCCGTCGCGCACCTGAACAAGCCGCAGGAGGTGATCGCCAAGGCATTCGGTGACAGCTACGCCGCGCTGGCGATGGAAACCAACAAGCTGGTGAAGATCCAGCTGCAGACGCGCGAAGCGGAAGACGCCGGCCGGCTGGTGGACGACCCGAAGGCCCAGACCGAGGCGGTGCGCAAGATGCTGCTGGCGTTCTCGCGCGACCTGCGCGTGGTGATGCTTCGACTGGCGTCGCGCTTGCAGACCCTGCGCTGGCACGCGGCCTGCAAGACCGTGGCACCGCCGAGCGTTGCGCGTGAAGCGCTCAATGTGTTCGCGCCCCTGGCCAACCGCTTGGGCATCTGGCAGCTGAAGTGGGAGATGGAAGACCTGGCCTTCCGTTTTCTCGAGCCCGACACGTACAAGCAGGTGGCGGGACTCCTGGACCAGAAGCGCGTCGAGCGCGAGCTTTATGTCGAGGAGATGCGCTCCCGGCTGGAGGCGGAGCTCAAGGCGCGGGGCATCCGCGCCCAGGTGCATGGCCGGCCCAAGCACATCTACAGCATCGTGAAGAAGATGCGCGGCAAGTCGCTGGACTTCGACCACGTGTTCGACATCCGTGCGCTGCGCGTCATCGTGCCCACGGTGGACGATTGCTATGCGGCGCTGTCGTGGGTGCACGAAAAGTTCACGCCGATGGTGGAAGAGTTCGACGACTACATCGGACGGCCCAAGGCCAACGGCTACCAGTCGCTGCACACCATCGTGCGGGATTCTGGGGGCCGGGCCATCGAGATCCAGATCCGCACGCAGGCCATGCACGACCACGCGGAGCACGGCGTCGCGGCGCACTGGGCGTACAAGGAAGCGGGCAGCAAGGGCTATTCGGGCGTGTCGGCTGCCGGCGAGTACGACGCCAAGATCGCGGTGCTGCGCCAGCTGCTGGCGTGGGAGCGGGACCTCGCCGGCTCGGGCGAGGGGCTGTTCGAAGACCGCATCTACGTTCTGACGCCCGGGGCTGCGATCGTCGAATTGCCGCAGGGCGCCACGCCGGTGGACTTCGCGTACACCTTGCACACCAACCTGGGCCACCGCTGCCGCGGCGCCCGGGTCGACGGCGTCATGGTGCCGCTGAACACGCAGCTGCAGAACGGCCAGACCGTGGAGATCACGGCGGCCAAAGAGGGCGGGCCGTCGCGCGACTGGCTCAATGCCGACCTGCACTTCCTGGCGAGCCATCGCGCCAAGGCGAAAGTCCGCGCGTGGTTCAACGAGCAGATCAAGCACGAGACCATCGCGCGGGGCCGTGAATCAGTGGAAAAACTGCTGCAGCGCGAAGGCAAGACAGCGGTGAAGCTGGAAGACCTCGCGTCGCAGTTGGGCTTCAAGTCGGCTGACGACCTGTTCGCGGTGGTGGGCAAGGACGAATACTCGCTGCGCCAGATCGAAACCGTGCTGCGGCCGCCCGAAGCGCCGATCGCGGTGGACGACCTGCTGCTGCTGCGCAAGTCGCGCAATGTCGAGAAGACGCCCAAGGGCGGCGTGCTGGTGGTGGGCATCGATTCGCTGATGACGCAGCTCGCCAAATGCTGCAAGCCGGCGCCGCCCGACGCCATCGCGGGCTTCGTCACGCGCGGCAAGGGCGTGAGCGTGCACCGCCGCGACTGCAGCAATTTCCGCGAGATGTCGGCCCGCAACGGCGAGCGCGTGATCGACGTTGAGTGGGGCACACCGAAGGCCGACAGCGGCGCTGTCTACCCGGTGGACGTGGGCGTGGAGGCGGCCGACCGGCAGGGTCTTCTGCGCGACATTTCGGAAGTGTTCGCCAAGGAAAAGATGAACGTGATCGGTGTGCAGACCCAATCCGTCAAGGGGACCGCCTGGATGACATTCACGGTCGAAGTGGCCGACTCGGGCCGCCTGAACAAGGTGCTTGGCCTTGTCAATGAAGTGGGCGGTGTGCGCTGGGCCAAGCGGCGCTGAGGCCGCACTGATGGACGAACCCCCATCCATCGATCTTCTCCTGATCGCCTGCGAGCTGGCGGGCAAGGTGGAGTGCAAGCCGCAGCGTGAGGATGGCACGGACGCCGCCGTCTATGCGAGCTCAGGTCCGACGGTCGCGCGCCGGATCAAGGCCGGCGCGAAATTCGTCGCCTCTTTCAACGGGGCACCCCTGGAGCCGGGCCTTTGCCCGGCCCGCTTCTATTGGGCCGTCTCCATGCAAGTCGGCGCTGTGCGCAAAACCAACTACAAGCTCTGGCTCGACCAGTCGCCGGAAGAGGTCAAAAACTTGTGGCGGGCTCGCCAGGAAGCCAGGGTTCTGCGCGACAGCCTGCCGCACGGCCAGCGAAAGAAGAAGCCCTGGGGCCCACTCTGACTCAGAGGTGCGCCATAAATCCGCATGGGTTCCGGGTTTGCTATAATTCGAGGCTGTCAGGTAGCCCAACTGCTTTTGTAGGGGCGCACCGATGACACGGGCCGTTAGCTCAGCGGTAGAGCGCCTCTTTGACGTGGAGGATGTCGGAGATTCGATCTCTCCACGGCCCACCAATGAACAGTGTTTGCAATAAGCCTGCAACCGCAAGGAAGCAGGCTTTTGCTTTTTGGCGGCCCCATCGTCAGGGAAAACCTTGGGGAAACGCCCCCGCCCCCTCCCTAGAATCTGCTGCAGTGCAATACCCGAGCGCCGGTCCCAGCGCGCCCGTGCCCAGGAGCCCCTCAGTGCAAAGCAAGAAAACCGCCGCCGCCGGCAAGCCCGCGCAGCGCGTCATCAAGAAATATCCCAACCGGCGGCTCTACGACACGGACACCTCCACCTACATCACGCTGGCCGAGGTCAAGCAGCTGGTGATGGACAGCGAATCCTTCGTGGTGCGCGACGCCAAGAGCAATGAGGACCTGACGCGCAGCATCCTGCTGCAGATCATCCTGGAAGAAGAAGCCGGTGGCCAGCCGATGTTCAGTGAAGCCGCGCTGGCCAACCTGATCCGCATCTATGGGCATGCTTCCCAGGCATTCATGGGGTCGTACCTCGAGAAGAACGTGCAGGCCTTCACCGACATCCAGGCCAAACTGACCGAGCAGTCCAAGACGCTCACGCCCGAGATGTGGGCCCAGTTCATGAGCCTGCAGAACCCGCTGATGCAGGGGGTGATGGGCAACTACGTCGAGCAGTCGAAGACCGTCTTCGACAAGATGCAGGAGCAGATGGCCAAGCAGACGGAGCAGATGCTCGGGGCATTTGGCATCAAGCGATAGGCGTGCCGGTTAACTGGGACAATAGAGGGATGAGCGAAGTTGCCTCCCCCGAAACCAAAATCCCGAAAGTCGGGTTCGTCAGCCTGGGCTGCCCCAAGGCCCTGACGGATTCCGAACTGATCCTCACCCAGCTGAGTGCCGAGGGCTACCAGACGTCCAAGACCTTCGAGGGCGCGGACCTGGTGATCGTCAACACCTGCGGCTTCATCGATGACGCGGTGCGCGAAAGCCTCGACACCATCGGCGAGGCGCTCGCGGCAAATGGCCGCGTGATCGTCACCGGCTGTCTGGGCGCCAAGGCAGGCGAGGGCGGCGGCAACCTTGTCAAGCAGATGCACCCTTCGGTGCTGGCCGTCACCGGCCCTCACGCGACGCAGGAAGTGATGGACGCTGTCCACCTGAACCTTCCCAAGCCGCACGACCCGTTCATCGACCTCGTTCCGGCGGCCGGCATCAAGCTCACGCCGAGGCATTACGCGTACCTGAAGATCAGCGAGGGCTGCAACCACCGCTGCACCTTCTGCATCATCCCGTCGATGCGCGGCGATCTGGTCAGCCGGCCCATTGGTGACGTGCTGAAAGAAGCCAAGGCGCTTTTTGAAGGCGGCGTGCGCGAGTTGCTGGTGATCAGCCAGGACACCTCGGCCTATGGTGTCGACGTGAAATACCGCACGGGCTTCTACGACGGCAAGCCGATCAAGACCCGCATGCTGGAACTGGTGCAGACCCTGGGCGAAATGGCCGAGCCGTACGGCGCGTGGGTCCGCCTGCACTACGTCTACCCGTATCCGTCGGTGGATGAAGTCATCCCGTTCATGGCGACCGGCAAGATCCTGCCGTACCTCGATGTGCCGTTCCAGCACAGCCACCCCGACGTGCTGCGCCGCATGAAGCGGCCCGCCAGTGGCGAGAAGAACCTGGAGCGGATCCAGCGTTGGCGTGAAGCCTGTCCGGAGATCGTGATCCGCAGCACGTTCATCGCGGGCTTTCCGGGCGAGACCGAAGAAGAATTCCAGCACCTGCTGGACTTCATGCGCGAGGCGCGAATCGACCGGGCCGGCTGCTTTGCCTACAGCCCCGTCGAGGGAGCCTTGGCCAACGAAATTCCCGGCATGCTGCCGCAAGAACTGCGTGAAGAACGCCGCGCGCGCTTCATGGCGGTGGCAGAGGAAGTGTCAGCCGCCAAGCTGCGCGAGCGCGTGGGCATGACGATGCAGGTGCTGGTGGATTCGGCCCCGGCGTTGGGGCGCAAGGGCGGCGTGGGCCGCTCCTATGCGGATGCGCCGGAGATCGACGGCACCGTGAAGCTGCTGCCGCCGGAAAAGATCAGCAAGCAGCTGAGGGTGGGCGAGTTCACCCAGGCGCGCATCGTCGGCACGCAGGGCCACGACCTGGTGGCTGTCCCTGTCTGAGCGGCATTCTGCCCAACAGACATGCCCAACAAAAAAGCCGCTCGGTAGGAGCGGCTCAATTTGTACACTTCGTTCACAACAAAGCCGGCAGCGCCGGCTTTATGATCAACTCCATTGTTGGTGCCCAGAAGAGGACTCGAACCTCCACGATGTTACTCGCTAGTACCTGAAACTAGTGCGTCTACCAATTCCGCCATCTGGGCATCTCAGGAAAGAAAAGGATTCTATATCAAAAATATCGGACACATCAGCACAGGGCTGCTTGATGAAATAGAGGGAGTCATCCAGGGCCATCGCGACGGGCACGGTTACGTGGTCCGCGACGACGGCGAAGGTGACATTTATCTCCCCCCCAACGAGATGCGCGCCGTGCTGCACAAGGACCGCGTGAAAGCGCGTGTCGTGCGCCACGACCGCAAGGGCCGCGCCGAAGGCCGCGTCGTCGAGATCATCGAGCGGCCGCCGCAGCCGATCATCGGGCGGCTGCTGCACGAGAGCGGTGTCTGGCTCGTCGCGCCGGAAGACAAGCGGTACGGGCAGGACGTCCTGATCCCCAAGGGCGCCACGGGCCTCGCGAAGGCTGGGCAGGTGGTCGTGGTCGAACTGACCGAGCCACCCAGCCTGTATGGCCAACCCGTGGGCCGCGTCAAGGAAGTGCTGGGCGAGATCGACGACGCCGGCATGGAGATCGAAATCGCCGTGCGCAAGTACGGCGTGCCGCACGAGTTTTCCGATGCGTGCATCGGCCTCGCGCGTTCGCTGCCGGACAAGGTCCGCCCGCAGGACAAGCGGCATCGTGTCGACCTGACCGACGTCCCGCTCGTCACCATCGACGGCGAGGACGCACGCGACTTCGACGACGCGGTGTACTGCGAACCGGCCAAGGTCGGGCGCGGCAAGGGCTGGCGATTGCTGGTGGCCATCGCCGACGTGAGCCATTACGTGGAGACCGGCAGCGCGATCGACATTGACGCGTACGACCGCGCCACCAGCGTTTATTTCCCGCGCCGCGTGATCCCCATGCTGCCGGAGAAGCTGTCGAACGGACTGTGCTCGCTCAACCCCGAGGTCGAGCGGCTGTGCATGGTCTGCGACATGCTGATCACCGCCACCGGCGAGATCCAGGCGTACCAGTTCTACCCTGGCGTGATGTGGAGCCATGCGCGCTTCACGTACACCGAAGTCGCGGCCATCCTGGCCAACACGCGCGGCCCCGAGGCCGTGCGCCGCAAGGACCGCGTCACCGACCTGCTGAACCTGCACGACGCCTATCGCGCGCTGCTCAAGGCGCGCAACGTGCGCGGCGCGGTGGACTTCGAAACGACGGAAACGCAGATCATCTGCGACGAGAACGGCCGCATCGAGCGTATCGTGCCGCGCGTGCGCAACGATGCACACCGGCTGATCGAGGAAGCGATGCTGGCGGCCAACGTCTGCAGCGCCGACTACATCCAGCAAAGCAAGCACCCGGGCCTGTACCGCGTGCACGAAGGCCCGACGCCCGAGAAGAAGGACCTGCTGCGCAACTACCTCAAGGCCATCGGCGTGCCGCTGACCATCACCGAGGACCCGCTGCCGGCCGAGTTCCAGCGCATCGCCGAAGCAACCAAGGAGCGGCCCGACGCGCAGCAGATCCACACGATGCTGCTGCGCTCCATGTCGCAGGCAATCTACGGGCCGATCAACGCCGGCCACTTCGGCCTGGCCTACGACGCCTACACACACTTCACCAGCCCGATCCGGCGCTATCCCGACCTGCTGGTGCACCGCGTGATCAAGGCGATCCTGCGCAACGAGAAGTACGAGCTGCCGGCGTTGCCGACGCCCGGTGAGGCGCACGAGAAACTGGCGCGCCGCCTGGCGTCGCGCGTCAAGGCGCCGCAGAACAAGCTGAAGAAGCCCGCCCCTCCGCCCAGCCGCGAAGTGCAGGCATGGGAAGCCGCGGGCCTGCATTGCAGCGCCAACGAGCGCCGCGCCGACGAAGCCAGCCGCGACGTGGAAGCCTGGCTCAAGTGCAAGTACATGCGCGAACACCTGGGCGAGGAGTACGGGGGCATCGTCACGGCGGCCACCAGCTTCGGCATCTTCGTCACGTTGGACCAGATGTACGTCGAAGGCTTGGTGCACATCACCGAGTTGGGCGGCGAATACTTCAAGTTCGACGAGGCGCGGCAGGAATTGCGCGGCGAGCGCACCGGAATCCGCTATGTCATCGGCACGCGTGTTCGTGTGCAGGTGAGCCGCGTCGACCTCGACGGCCGCAAGATCGATTTCCGTCTGGTGCGCGAGGGCGAGGAACTCGTGGCTCGCGCATTGAAGGAGAAGGGCGTGCCCGGCGGTGGCCGCGGCGGTGCCAGCGGTACACCCGCCAAGTCGTCGACCAAGCGCGCAGCCAAGAAGGCCGAGGCCAAGTCGCCCATCCAGGCGTTGAAGGCGGCGGTCAAGAAGACCGTGGCCAAAGGCAAGAGCCGCAAGGCCAGGCGTTAACGGGGAGAAGTTTTCAATGACTACGAATGCAACGGGCGGCCGGGTCGCCATCGTCACTGGGGGTGGCACCGGGGTTGGCAAGGCGGCGGCACTGGCGCTGCTGGGTGATGGATGGCGAGTCGCCATCGCCGGGCGCCGCAAGGAGCCGCTGGACGAGGTGGTGGCGCAGGCGAATGCGGATGGCCGCGCGATGGCCGTTCCCACCGATGTGACGGATCCAGCGTCGGTCGAGGCGCTGTTTGCCACGACGGCGAAGTCCTGGGGCCGCGTCGACCTGCTGTTCAACAACGCCGGTGTCGGCGCCGCCGCAGGGCCGCTGGAAGACCTGCCGCTGGAGCAATGGAAACGCGTGGTCGACACCAACCTCAACGGCATGTTCTACGGCATCCAGCAGGCCTTCCGCCAGATGAAGGCGCAGACGCCGATGGGCGGGCGCATCATCAACAATGGGTCGATCTCGGCGCACGCGCCACGGCCCAGCTCGATCGCCTATACCGCCACCAAGCACGCGGTCACCGGCATGACCAAGACGGCGGCGCTTGACGGCCGCAAGTACGACATCGCCGTGGGCCAGATCGACATCGGCAACGCTGCTACGGAAATGGCGATGCGCATGGCCAAGGGCGTGCCCCAGGCCAATGGCGAGATCGCGATCGAACCGCTGATGGACGTGAACATCGTCGGCCAGTCGATCCTCTACATGGCGAACCTGCCGCTGGAGGCGAACGTCCTCTTTCACACGGTCATGGCCACAAAAATGCCGTTCGTGGGCCGAGGCTAGGCTGTCATTGCGGGCCGATCCCGGAGGGATCCTCCGGATCCGCCGCAATCCAGGCCGTTCTATCGGCGCGCCAATGCACTCGCGGTAAGAGGCTCGCCCGCCGGCCAGCGATCCGCCGCCAGCCCGTGCGCATAGACCGCGCCCGCCGCGGCATCCATCGCCGAGGCGCCTGCCGCCAGCCGCGCGGCAATCATTCCCGCCAGCACATCCCCGGTGCCCGCCGTGGCCAGGCGCGCGTTGCCGGTGGGGTTGATCAGCGGCGCCGACCCCGGCGCTGCGATCACCGTCCCCGATCCCTTGAGCACCACCACGCACGCGAAACGTTGTGCGAGGTCACGCGAGGCTCGGAGGCGGTCGCCCTGGACGTGAGTGGTATCGCAGCCGAGCAGGCGCGCCGCTTCCAGGGGGTGGGGTGTGAGCACCGTGGCCTTTTGCCGGCGCGCTCGCGCTTGCAACAGCGACTGCAGTTGCATGTCGGCTGCGATGGCGTTGAGTGCATCGGCGTCAAGCACCAGTGAGTCGGCCGATGAAAGAACTTTGGGCAGTACTGCCCGGATCGAGTCCCCGCCGCCGCAGCCGCAGGCGACAGCCATGTGCGCGAGGTCGAGCGAGTCCCAGGGGCGCAGCATCAGCTCCGGCTGCGGGGGGTCGATTGCAAGCCCCATGCCGTCGAGCAAAGAGACGAATACCCGTCCGGCACCGTCATGCAATGCCGCCGACGCGGCGAGCAGCGCGGCGCCCGTCATGCCGGGCCCGCCGCCGACGACGCCCACGTCGCCGTAGCTGCCCTTGTGCGATGCATGTGCCCGCACGGGCACCGCCGGGGGGCCAGCCAGCCACGCAGTCGGCGTTTGCTCGCCATGCCCGACGCCCAGATCGTCGAGCCAGACCTGGCCCGACGCATCGCGGCCCGCAGCGGTGAAGAGTCCCGGTTTCAACACCAGCAACGCCAGCGTATGCGTCGCTCTGACGGTGTGCCCTGCGCCCGTGTCGGCGCCAAGGCCGGAGGGCAGGTCGACTGCCAGCACGGGTGCCGGGGCCGCGCTCATGAGCGCGGCCCATTGCGCCATCGCGCCGTCCATGGCGCGGGCGCCGCCGAGGCCGAGCAGGGCGTCGATGGCCAGGTCCCAGTGCGCGGGGGGCTCGCTCGCAAACAGAACACCGGCGTCGCGGGCTCGCTTCAACGATGCCAGTGCATCGGCCGGCGCCTTCGCTTCGTCGCCCAGCCACGTCACCACGGCCTGTTTGCCCCAGCCCTGCAAGTGCATCGCGGCTTCGAAGCCGTCGCCGCCGTTGTTGCCGGGGCCGCATGCGATCCAGATGGTTTTCGCGTTCGGGGCCAGCGCCAGGGCCAGCCGGGCCACGGCCAGGCCGGCGCGCTGCATGAGGGTGTGAGGTGGCAGCGACGCGGCTGCCGCGGATTCGATCGCGCGGGTTGCCGCGACGTCGAAAAGCGGCCAGGGCTGATGGGTTGTGACGCGTTGCATGGATCGCGGATCAAGCGTCCGCAATGACAGTTTAATCACGCCTTTGCGTTCACGCGGCCAGCCGCTCCACGCCCAATCCCTCGATGTCGACCTCCGGTGCGCGGCCGTCCATCAGGTCGGCCACGACGCGGGCGCTGCCGCACGACAGTGCCCAACCACTGGAGCCGTGCCCCAGGTTGATCCATACGCCGGGGATGCCGGTGGCCCCGAGCAGCGGCGGCCCGTCGGGCAGCATCGGGCGTGCGCCTTTCCACTCCTGCACTGTCGCGCCGGTGCTGGCGATGCGCGCGGCGCCCGGAAACCAGTCGTGCAACACCTTGTACAGGGTCTGGATCGCGGCCGGGTTCTTCTTGTCCGGTGAACCGCCGATCTCCGCGCTGCCGGCCACGCGCACGCGGTTGCCCAGGCGCGAGATCGCGACCTTGTAGCGTTCGTCCATCAATGCGCTGCGCGGGGCGTTGAGCGGCTCCTGGATCGGCGCGCTGATCGAGTAGCCCCACACCGCGGCAAGCGGCACGTGCAGCCCCAAAGGACGCAGCAACTGCGCGGAGTCGACCCCACCGCAGACCACGACGGCGTGGAAGCGCCGCGGCACGGGCGCGGTGGCGTCCAGGCTCCACACCTGCAACGAGGTGGGATTGGCTTGGTCCAGCGGTCCGACGGCGCAGTTGAACTCGAACGTCACCCCGCGCGCCTGCGCCTCGTTCTTCAGCAGCATGGCGAACTGCCTGCAATTGCCGACGCCGTCCTGCGGCAGGTGGACGGCGCCCACGAAGTCGGTGTCGGGGCTCAGCGCAGGCTCGATCGCGCGCGCTTGTGCGGCGTCGATTTCCTTGAACACGACGCCGGCTTCGCGCAGGAAGTCGAGGCCGGGCTGCACGAGCTTGCGGTCTTTCTCGCCGCGCAGCAGGACCATGTAGCCGGTGCTGCGGTCGTACTCCAGCTGGAAGTGATCGGTGATGTCGTTCAGGCGGGTGCGGCTGTAGAACGCCAGGCGCTGCATGCGCGCGCGATTGGCCTGGTAGCTGGCGAGGTCGCAGGCGCGGTACCACTGCCTCATCCACGACAGCTCGTCGCGGGACAAAGGAAGGGACACGCGGACCGGGGCATGCTGGCTCAGCAGGAAGCGTGCGACCTTGCCCGGCATGCCCGGCGCCGCCCACGGCGTCACGTAGCCCGGGGCCACGACCCCTGCATTGGCGAAACTGGTTTCCTCCGCGACCGCGGCACGGCGCTCGTACACCGTGACGTCGTGCCCGTCGGCGGCTAGCTCGAAGGCCGTGGTGACGCCGACAATCCCGGCGCCGATGACGGCGATTTTCATGAATTCCCTGTTGTTGCTTTTGCGAGTATGGCCTCGGCCTGGAGCGCGACGTTCAAAACCGTGTCGTCACGCATTGCACTTTGCCAGATCATGAGCCCGCATGGGAGTTCGCCGGGCACATGGCAGGGAATCGAGATGGCGCATCCATCCAGCATGTTGACGACGCTCGGGTTGCGCAGCAGCAGGGCGTTGACGCGAAAGAACTCTTCGTCCCGCTCCGCACCGGGCGCGACTTGCGCGACAAGCGGCGCGGTGATGGGAACCGTGGGCGACAACACGGCATCGAAACCGCGCAGGGCCGACTCGACGCGAGCGATCCAGCCGGCGCGCGCCTGGACGAGCTCGAGATATTCGTAAGCCAGCATGCCGGTGCCGCGCAGGATTCGGACGCGCACGCGGGGGTCATAGCGCTCGCCCGCGCGATCGAACAGCGCGCGGTGCCACGCGTAGCTTTCCGGGGCCGTGAAGCCGCCGGTGGCCTGGAGCGCGCCCAGGTCGCGGATCTCGGCCAGGGGGATCTCCTGGATGCTCGCGCCCGCGTCGCGCAGGGCTTTAAGCGTGCGCTCGAAGGCGGTTGCGACCACCGGATCCAGCCCGTCCAGCATGGAAGTGCGTGCCACGGCCAGCCGGTAACCCGACAGCGGCATGTGCCTGCGGGTCACGAGCCGGTCGGCCAGGATTTCGTGAACGAGCATGGCGTCGCGCACGGAACGCGTCATCGCGCAGACGGTATCCAGCGTGGTCGACAGCGGGACGGCACCCTCGCGCGGGGTGAGGCGGGCCGTGTTCTTGAAGCCGACGATGCCGCACAGCGCGGCGGGGATGCGGATGGAGCCACCCGTGTCCGAGCCCAGGCCGACGAATGCGGCGCCGGTTGCAACGGACACCGCCGCGCCCGATGACGAACCGCCGGGGATGCGCTCGTCGACGGCGTCGGCAGGGTTGGCGGGTGTTCCGAAATGCGGATTGACGCCGACGCCCGAGAAGGCGAACTCCGTCATGTTGGTCCGCCCGATGATGGCGCCACCTGCCGCTTTGAGTCGGGCCACGGCCGGGCTGTCCCGCGTGGCAGGCGGCGCGTCGGCCAGGACCGTCGAGCCGGCGGCCGTGACATCGCCCGCGATGTCGAACAGGTCCTTGACCGAGACGGCCAGGCCCGCGAGCGGACGCTCCACGACCGATGGGGCAGCTGCGGCCGAGCGAGCCGTGTCGAAGTGAGTTTTGGTGAATGCCCTGGCGCACGCCGGCGACTGGGCCGCGGCGATTGACGCTGCCATTGAGTCGGATGCACGGCCCTGGCCGCTGCGAAGGTTTTCACGGGTGGCGAGGAGGTCGGGGCGCATGGGCTTCCAGGTGGGGCGTGCTACAATCTTTGGGTTTTGCCGGGTAGTGGGCGCAGGGTGCGTCCACAACGCTGTCGGCAAGACGAAACGCGAATCCAGGCCAACAAGGTGTCGATGCCCGTGCGCACATGCACATGGGTCAGCGATTTCGGGCTGGATTTTAGACCCAACCTTCAGGAAACAATATGTCCGTCACCATGCGTCAAATGCTGGAAGCCGGTGTCCATTTCGGCCACCAAACGCGCTTCTGGAACCCCAAGATGGCCCCGTACATCTTCGGCCATCGCAACAAGATCCACATCATCAACCTGGAAAAGTCGCTCCCGCTCTTCCAGGAAGCCACCAAGTTCGTCAAGCAGCTGTCCGCCAACCGCGGCACCATCCTCATGGTGGGCACGAAGCGCCAGGCGCGCGAGACCGTCGCCATGGAAGCCAAGCGCGCCGGCGTCCCGTACGTCGACCAGCGCTGGCTCGGCGGCATGCTGACCAACTTCAAGACCGTCAAGACGTCCATCAAGCGCCTGAAGGATATGAAGGCCCAGCAGGAAGCCGGCCTCGATTCCATGAGCAAGAAAGAACAGCTCATGTTCGCCCGCGAGATGGAAAAGCTCGAGAAGGACATCGGCGGCATCCAGGACATGAACAGCCTGCCGGACGCCATCTTCGTGATCGACGTGGGCTTCCACAAGATCGCCGTGTCCGAAGCCAAGAAGCTGGGCATCCCGCTGGTCGGCGTGGTTGACTCCAACCACTCGCCCGAAGGCATCGACTACGTGATCCCGGGTAACGACGACTCGTCCAAGGCCGTGACGCTGTATGCGCGCGGCATCGCCGACGCGATCCTCGAAGGCCGCTCCAACGCCGTGAACGACGTGGTCAAGGCCGTGTCCGAAGGCAGCGACGAATTCGTCGAAGTGGAAGAAGGCGCCGCCTCCTGATCCGCCTGCCGAGAGCTGAACAAGGGGGCTTTCGGGCCCCCTTTGCACAACTGAAACCGAACTGAACAGTACGAGGAAGAAAAAAATGGCTGCAATTACCGCAAGCATGGTCGCTGAACTGCGCGCCAAGACCGATGCCCCGATGATGGAGTGCAAGAAGGCCCTGACGGAGGCCGACGGCAATTTCGACAAGGCGGAAGAGCTGCTGCGCGTCAAGCTCGGCAACAAGGCCGGCAAGGCCGCGTCCCGCATCACCGCGGAAGGCGTCATTACGGCCTTCATCGACGGCACCACCGGCGCGATGCTCGAGACCAATTCCGAGACCGACTTCGTCACCAAGAATGACAGCTTCCTCGCGATGGCCCAGGCCGCCGCCGAGCTCGTCGCAAAGCACAACCCCGCCGATCTGGCGGCCCTGGGCGCCCTGCCTTACAGCCAGGACAGCTACGGCCCCACGCTGGAAGACGTTCGCAAGGGCCTGATCGGCAAGATCGGCGAGAACATGACCTTCCGCCGCTTCAAGCAATTCTCCGGCGGCAACAAGCTGGCGTCTTACCTGCACGGCACGCGCATCGGTGTTGTGGTCGAGTTCGATGGTGACGAGGCCGCAGCCAAAGACGTTGCCATGCACGTCGCCGCCATGAAGCCCGTCGCGCTGACCAGCGCCGACGTGCCGGCCGACCTGATCGCCAAGGAACGCGCCGTCGCCGCCGGCAAGGCCGAGGAAGACCGCAAGACGGCAGAAGCCGCCGGCAAGCCGGCCCAGCCGGCCGAGATCGTCGCCAAGCGCATCGAAGGTGGCGTGCAGAAGTTCCTCAAGGAGGTTTCTCTGTTCAACCAGTCGTTCGTCAAGAACGACAAGCAGACGGTCGAGCAGATGCTCAAAGAGCGCGCCACCAGCGTCAAGTCGTTCACGCTGTACGTGGTCGGCGAAGGCATCGAGAAGAAGGTCGACGACTTCGCCGCTGAAGTGGCTGCGCAAGTCGCTGCCGCCAAACAGGGCGCTTGATCCTTCCAGCCGGGCCCCGCGGCCCGGCCATTCGCCTGCGAAGGCCGCTAAACTCACCCCAATTCAAAAACAAGGAGTCCTTCATGCCCGATGCCCAGCCGGCCCACAAGCGAATCTTGTTGAAGCTGTCTGGCGAGGCGCTGATGGGCGACGACGCCTTCGGCATCAACCGCGCCACCATCGTGCGCATGGTTGAGGAGGTCGCCGAAGTCGTACACATGGGCGTGGAAGTGGCCATCGTCATCGGCGGCGGCAACATCTTCCGCGGTGTCGCTGGCGGCTCCGTCGGCATGGACCGCGCCACCGCCGACTACATGGGCATGCTCGCCACCGTGATGAACGCGCTGGCGCTGTCCGACGCGATGAACAAGCAGGGCCTCATCTCCCGCGTGATGTCCGCCATCGCCATCGAGCAGGTGGTCGAGCCCTACGTGCGGCCCAAAGCGCTCCAGTACCTGGAAGAGGGCAAGGTCGTCATCTTCGCGGCCGGCACCGGCAACCCGTTTTTCACCACCGACACCGCTGCGGCGCTGCGCGGCGCGGAGATCGGGGCCGAACTCGTGCTCAAGGCCACCAAGGTCGACGGCGTCTATTCCGCGGATCCCAAGAAGGACCCGTCCGCAACCCGTTACAACAAGCTCTCGTTCGACGAGGCCATGGCGCAAAATCTGGGCATCATGGACGCCACCGCTTTCGCGCTATGCCGCGACCAGAAGCTGCCGATCAAGGTCTTCTCCATCTTCAAGCACGGCGCGCTCAAGCGCGTGGTGATGGGCGAGGACGAAGGCACGCTCGTCTACGCTTGAAGAGGAGACCCCAAAAAATGAGCACGATCGCTGAAATCACCAAGACCATGCAGGGCAAGATGGACCAGTCCATCGCCGCGTTCAAGAACACCATGACCAAGATCCGCACCGGCCGGGCCAACCCGGCGCTGCTGGATACGGTGCATGTGGAGTATTACGGCTCGATGATGCCGCTCAGCCAGGTGGCCAACGTGTCGCTGCTGGACGCCCGCACGATCAGCGTACAGCCCTGGGAAAAGGGCATGGGCGCCAAGATCGAGAAGGCCATCCGCGAAAGCGACCTGGGCCTGAACCCGGCTTCGATGGGCGACCTGATCCGCGTGCCCATGCCGCCGATGAGCGAGGAGCGCCGCAAGGAAATGACCAAGCTGGTGCGTACCGAAGGCGAGAACGCCAAGATCGCCGTGCGCAACCTGCGCCGGGATGCCAACGACCATGTGAAGAAGCTCGTGAAGGACAAGCTGGCGTCGGAAGACGACCAGAAGCGCTCCGAAGCCGAGGTCCAGAAGATCACCGACAAGCACATTGCCGAGATCGACCAACTGGTCCATGGCAAGGAGCAGGAGATCATGGCGGTATGAAGGCCCCCGGCGGCGTTCAAGAGCCATGACCTCTGCAGCATGACCCAAGGCGCGATCCCGAACCACGTTGCCATCGTCATGGACGGCAACGGCCGCTGGGCGACACGGCGCTACATGCCGCGCGTGGCCGGCCACAAGAAGGGCATGGACGCGTTGCGGGCATGCCTGCGCCATTGCGGCGAGCGCGGCATCAAGGTGCTCACTGTCTTCGCCTTCTCCTCCGAAAACTGGAACCGCCCCGCCGAAGAGGTGTCGGGCCTGATGGAGCTGCTGGCGCTGGCGCTGGCGCGCGAAGTGCCGCAGTTGAAGACCGAGGGCGTGCGCGTGCATTTCGTCGGCGATCGCGATGCGCTCTCCGACAAGGTGCGCGCCGGCCTGGTGCAAGCCGAAGCCGACACGGCAGGCAACTCGCGGCTCGTGTTCAACGTGTGCTTCAACTACGGTGGGCGCTGGGACATCGCCCAGGCTGCGGCCCGCCTGGCGGCCAAGGGCGAAGCCATCACCGAGAGGAGCCTCGACGCGGCACTGGCGCTCGCCCACGTGGCGGCGCCTGACCTCATCATCCGCACCGGCGGCGAGCGTCGCCTCTCGAACTTCCTCTTGTGGCAGGCCGCCTATTCCGAGCTGTACTTCAGCGACAAGCTGTGGCCCGAGTTCGACGACGCCGCGCTGGACGAGGCGCTCGCGGACTACGCGGCGCGCGAGCGGCGCTTCGGCCTCACGTCCGAGCAGATTGCACCGGCCGCCGACCGCAAAGCGGCCTGAGCCGCAAAGGCATTCATGCTCAAGCAGCGCGTCATCACCGCCATCGTCATGCTGGCGATCCTCCTGCCTGCGCTGTTCTGGCCTTCCCCGGTCCCGTTCGTCGCCGTGAGCCTGTTGATGATCGCGGCGGCGGGCTGGGAGTGGGGCAAGCTCAACGGGCTCGGGCAGGGCGCCTCGCTCGCCCTCGGCGGCGTGTGCCTCGCGCTGTGTGGCGCGGCGTGGTACGCCGGGCTGCTGGCGCGGCCGCTGCCTTGGCTCTGGGCACTGGTGGGCGCACTCTGGGTTCTCGGCGGAGCTTGGCTGATTCGCGTCGGTGTGCCAGGCTGGCCGAAAGTCCCTAAGGGCGTCCGCCTTGCCGGCGGCGTCGTGATGCTTTGGGCCGCGTGGCTCGCCATGGCCCAAGCCCGGGTGATCGGCGTCAACTTCCTGCTGTCGGTGCTGGTGCTGGTCTGGGTCGCGGACATCTTCGCCTACTTCGCCGGCCGCACCTTTGGCCTCAAGTTCACCAAGCGCAAGCTTGCCCCGGCGATCAGCCCCGGCAAGAGCTGGGAAGGCGTGTGGGGCGGCATGGCCGGCGTACTCGCGCTGGCCGTGGCCTGGACGCTGGCCGACCATGCCTGGTTCGCGGCCGTGCCCAGCCTTTACTCGCGTCTGGCGGAGCGGGGTTGGTGGCTGCTGGTCATCGCCGCGCTGTTCATGGCGGCCATGAGCGTGGTGGGCGATCTCGTCGAATCGCTCATCAAGCGCAGCGCGGGCGCCAAGGATTCGAGCAATCTGCTGCCCGGTCACGGTGGCGTGCTGGACCGCGTCGATGCGCTGCTTCCCACGTTGCCCCTGGCCATGATGTTGGCCACCTTTGCAACCTAGTCTGATGAAACAGCGAATCGCGGTTCTCGGCTCCACCGGTTCGGTCGGGGCGAACACCTTGGACGTGATCGCCCGGCATCCGGAGCGCTTCGAGGTTTTTGCACTCAGTGCGGCCAGCCAGGTTGACCTGATGGTTCAGCAATGCGCGCAGTTCCGGCCGCGGATTGCCGTGATGGCCGGTGAAGAGGCCGGGCGTGAACTCGCACGCAGAATCGAGAGCAGCGGCCTGGACACTCACGTGTCGTGGGGCACGGACGCATTGGAAGAGATCGCTTCGCATGAGTCGGTCGATGCCGTGATGGCCGCGATCGTCGGCGCCGCGGGTCTCGCATCCTGCATGGCGGCGGCGCGCGCGGGCAAGCGCCTGTTGCTGGCCAACAAGGAAGCGCTGGTGGTCGGCGGCGACCTGTTCATGCAGGCCGTGAAGCAAGGCGGCGCCAAGCTGCTGCCGATCGACAGCGAGCACTCCGCCATCTTCCAGTCGCTGCCCGAAGACCCGGCCACCTGGGACGCGCGTGTCGAAAAAATCATCCTCACGGCGTCGGGCGGCCCGTTCCGTACGCGCGAGCCGGCGACGCTGCGCAGCGTCACGCCCGAACAAGCGTGCGCCCATCCCAATTGGGTGATGGGCCGCAAGATCTCGGTCGATTCCGCCACCATGATGAACAAGGCGCTCGAGGTCATCGAAGCGCGCTTCCTGTTCGGGCTGCCGCCCGAGCGTCTGGAGGTGGTGATCCATCCCCAGAGCGTGATCCACTCGATGGTGCAGTACCGCGACACGTCGGTCGTCGCGCAATTGGGCACGCCCGATATGCGTGTGCCGATCGCGTATGGCCTCGCCTGGCCCGATCGCGTTGCGTCTGGTGCACAGGCACTGGACTTTCACGCGCTGGCCGACATGAGCTTCGAGGCGATGGACAGCCGCGGGCATGCTGAGCGTTTCCCCGGGCTGGCCCTGGCGTGGGAGAGCCTGCGCGCGCCATCGGGTACCACGGCGGTGCTCAACGCGGCGAATGAAATGGCGGTGGCGGCTTTCCTCGAGCGCCGCATCCGCTTTGATCAGATCCACCAGGTAAATCTTGCAACTTTGGAGGCGGTCACCCCCTCCAAGCCCGGGTCGCTGGAAGACTTGCTGGGGCTCGACGCGCTTTCGCGCGACAGCGCCGGACAGACCATCGCCCGCCTGGGCAACTGACCTGGATTGACTCGATGTTGACACTTGTTTCGTTCATCGTCGGCCTGGGCCTCTTGATCACGGTCCACGAATACGGGCACTACCGCACGGCGGTGGCTTGCGGCGTGGCGGTGCAGCGCTTTGGCATCGCCACCTTTCCGGTGACCCCGCCCGAGCCGGGCAAATCGTCGGCGCTGCACCGCTTCTTCTACTTCATCACCAAGCCGGTGTGGGAATGGCAGCCGCGCCGCCAGCACAAAGGCCAGAACACCGTCTTCGCGGTGGGACTGTTCCCGCTCGCCGGTTATATCCAGATGCTGGGCCAGAACGGCGACAAGGACCCGCCCGCCGCCGGGGTGGCCAGCGACTTCCGCAACAAGCCGGTTCTCCAGCGCATGGCGATCGTCGCGGCCGGACCGCTGGCCAACCTGCTGCTGGCGGTGCTGCTGTACGCCGGCGTCAATTGGTATGGTGTCGAAGAGGCCCGCCCGGTGCTGGGGGCCACAGTCGCGGGCTCCTATGCGCACAAGGCCGGCCTGCTGGGTGGCGAGAAGGTGGAGAGCGGGGCCTTCGACGGCGAGGCGCTGGAGCCGATCCAGACCTTCGAGGAGGTTCGCTGGCTGCTGACGCGCGGCGCCCTGGACGGGCGCGACGTCCGCTTCGCCGTGGATCGCGACGGCAAGAAGACTGAAACCGTGCTGCGCCTTTCAACCCTGCGCGCCAGCAACGCCGATGAAAAACTGTTCCGTGAAGTGGGCATCATGGGCCCGCTGGCGCTTGCGGCCATCGGCGACGTGAAGGACGGCGGTGCCGCACAGCGCGCCGGCCTGAAAAAGGGTGACGTGGTGCTGTCGGTCGGGGGCGAAGAGGTCATCGATGGGCAGCGGCTTCGCGAATTGATCCGGTCCTCTGTAGCCGACGGCAAAGGCGTGGCCAAGCCCTGGCAGGTGCGCCGGGACGGCAAGGTGCTCACGCTGGAAGTCCAGCCCGCGCCCGCCGTCGACGCGGGCAAGACCATCGGCCGGATCGAGGCATTTGTCGGCGCGCCACCCGCCATGGTCACCGTGCGCCACGGCGTGCTGGAAGGTCTGTGGAAAGGTGTGGTGCGAACAGCGGAGATGTCGGCCTTCACGCTGCGCATGATGGGCAAGATGCTGACCGGCCAGCTTTCGCTGAAAAACCTGAGCGGCCCGATCACCATTGCGGAATACGCCGGGAAGTCGG
This sequence comes from Ramlibacter sp. WS9, assembly GCF_003797765.1. Classification (GTDB taxonomy): domain Bacteria; phylum Pseudomonadota; class Gammaproteobacteria; order Burkholderiales; family Burkholderiaceae_C; genus Ramlibacter. Next base: position 61,509 of record NZ_RKMB01000005.1, read on the forward strand.
CGGATGTGGGCCTGACTTATTACTTGTTGTATCTCGCCGTATTGAGCGTGAGCCTGGGCGTGCTGAACCTGCTCCCCGTGCCGGTGCTCGATGGCGGACACCTGATGTATTATCTTTGGGAAGGCTTGACGGGCAAGAGCGTCTCCGACGCCTGGATGGATTACCTGCAGCGCGGCGGCACCGTGGTGCTGCTGGCCATGATTTCGGTCGCGCTGTTCAACGATTTCGCTCGCCAGATTTCCCGCTTCTTTGGTTAACCTTTGTGGCTGCTTCCGCTGCGACGCCCGCCCCGGCGTCGCGGGACAACCTTGATTCATGAAAAAACAATACAAGCGCTTTCGCCTGCGTACCGTTTCGGCCATGGTGGCCATGGCGTTCGTCGCCAACGCATGGGCCGTGGACCCGTTCACCGTCCGCGACATTCGCGTCGAAGGCTTGCAGCGCGTCGAGCCCGGCACGATCTTCGCGTCGCTGCCTTTCCGCATTGGCGAGCAATACAACGATGAAAAGGGCTCGGCCGCCATCCGCGCGCTGTTCGGCCTGGGCCTGTTCAAGGACGTGCGCCTGGAGGTGAACGGCGACGTCCTGGTGGTGATCGTCGAGGAGCGGCCGACGGTGGCCGACGTCGAATTCGCCGGATCACGGGAATTCGACAAGGACGTGCTCAAGAAGGCGCTGCGGGAAATCGGCTTGACCGAAGGCCGCCCGTACGACCAGAGCCTGGCCGACCGCGCCGAGCAGGAGTTGAAGCGCCAGTACATCAACAAGAGCCTGTACGGCGCCGAAATCGTGACTACCGTTACGCCGATCGAGCGCAACCGCGTCAACCTCACGTTCACGGTGACCGAGGGCGAGCCCGCTCGCATCAAGGAAATCCGCGTCGTCGGCAACAAGGCCTTCAGCGAATCGACGCTGCGTGGCCTGTTCGACCTGGACACCGGCGGCATGTTGTCCTGGTACACCAAGTCCGACCGCTACTCGCGCGCCAAGCTCACGGCCGACATGGAAGCGCTGCGCTCCTACTACCTGAGCCGCGGCTACCTGGAATTCCGCATCGATTCGACGCAGGTCGCGATCTCGCCGAACAAGCAAGACATCACGATCACCGTCAATGTCACCGAGGGCGAGCGCTATGTCGTGTCTGCCGTGCGGCTTGACGGCAATTACCTCGGCAAGGAAGACGAGTTCAAGTCTCTCGTCACGATCAAGCCGGGCGAGGCCTACAACGCTGACAAGGTGGCGGAAACCACCAAGGCGTTCAATGACTATTTCGGAAACTTCGGCTACGCGTTCGCCAACGTGGAAGCGCGTCCCGAAATCGACCGCGCCAACAACCGCGTGGCCTTCGTGCTGGTGGCCGAGCCCTCGCGCCGCGCTTACGTGCGCCGGGTCAACATCGCCGGCAACAACCGCACCCGCGACGAAGTGATCCGCCGCGAATTCCGCCAGTTCGAAGCTTCCTGGTACGACGCCGACAAGATCAAGCGCTCCCGCGACCGCGTCGACCGCCTGGGCTACTTCAAGGAAGTGAACATCGAGACCAGCGACGTGCCCGGCGCGCCCGACCAGGTCGACCTCACCATCACCATCGTCGAGAAGCCCACGGGCAGCTTGCAGTTGGGCGCCGGTTTCTCCAGCGCGGAGAAATTGGCATTGTCGTTCTCCGTCAAGCAGGAGAACGCCTTCGGCACCGGCAATTACCTGGGCGTCGAGGTCAACACCAGCAAGTACAACCGCACCATCGCGTTCAGCTCGGTCAACCCGTATTTCACGCCGGACGGCGTTTCACGCGCGGTCGACGTCTACTACCGCACCTCGCGTCCTTACGAAGACCAGGGCGGCAACTACCAGATCGCCACGGCGGGCGCCGGCCTGCGCTTCGGCATCCCGTTCAGCGAGCTGGACACCGTGTTCTTCGGCGGCGCCCTCGAGCGCACCGAGATCAAGCCCGGCACCAATATCCCGGCCGCCTACCTCGCGTATGCCGAGCGCTTTGGCTACAAGAGCGTCTCGGTCCCCTTGTCCATCGGCTGGGGCCGCGACGACCGCGACAGCGCCATCGCACCGACGAGCGGCCGCTACCAGCGGGTGGCGGGCGAGGTCGGCGTGGCGGGCGATACCCGCTACGTGCGCAGCAATTACCAGTTGCAGCAATACATCCCGCTCAACAAGCAGTTCACCCTGGCGTTCAACGGGGAGCTCGGCTGGGGCAAGGGCCTCGGTGGCCAGGCGTTCCCGGTGTTCAAGCACTTCTATTCGGGCGGCCTGGGTTCGGTGCGCGGTTTCGACCAGGGCACGCTGGGCCCGAAGGACGTGACCGGCTCGACCATTGGCGGCCCCAAGAAGATCACGATGAATGCCGAAGTCATCACGCCGTTCCCCGGCGCGGGCAACGACCGCAGCCTGCGGATGTTCGGCTTCATCGATGCGGGTAACGTGTATGGCGAGAACGAAAAGTTCCGCCTGAGCGAACTGCGCGCCTCGGTCGGCGTGGGCCTGTCGTGGATCTCGCCGATCGGCCCGTTGCGCATCGCCGCAGCTCATCCAATCCGCAAGTTCCCTGGCGATAGAATCCAGAGAATGCAATTCCAGATCGGAACCTCTTTCTAATGAAGCATCTGTCCCGTCATTGCCTGGCCATCGTGTTCGGCGCGCTGGCCCTCTGCGCCCAGGCGCAAGCCCAGGAATTCCGGGTCGGCTTCGTGAACACCGACCGCATCTTCCGCGAAGCCAACACGGCCAAAGCCGCGCAGACCAAGCTGGAACAGGAATTCTCCAAACGCGAGAAGGAACTCAACGACCTCGGTACGTCGTTGAAGGGCCTGTCGGACAAGTTCGAGCGTGAGGCGCCGACGCTGTCGGAGAGCCAGCGAGCGCAGCGGCAAAAGCAGCTGCTGGACCAGGACCGCGACTTCCAGCGCAAGCGCCGCGAGTTCCAGGAAGACCTGAACGCGCGCAAAAACGAAGAGCTGCAGCAGGTGCTCGAGCGCGCCAACCGCGTCGTGAAGCAAGTGGCCGAGGCCGAGAAGTACGACGTGGTGCTACAGGAAGCCGTCTACATCAATCCCAAGCACGACATCACCGACAAGGTGATCAAGGCGTTGAACGCTGCTCGATGAAAGCACCGATGTGCTCCGCCTAGGCGCCATCGTTGAAGAACTGGGCGGCAAGCTTTGCGGTGATGCAGAGCGGACCATCGAAGGCCTCGCGCCGCTTGAATCTGCAACACAGGCGCAGCTGAGTTTTCTCAGCAATCCCAAATACACCCAGCAACTGGCTGCTTCGCGTGCCGGCTGCGTGATCGTGTCGCCCGCACAGCGTGACGCTGGCTTGGCGCGCGGGGACTGCATCGTCGCCGATCAGCCTTATCTTTACTACGCGCGAGTAACGCAGCTCTGGAAAAAGCAGCTGGGCGCGGCATTGGGCCCGGCGATTCATCCCAGCGCGGTGGTCGACGCGGACGCGGTCATCGACCCGACAGCCCGCATCGGTGCGCTGTGCGTGGTCGAGCGGGGTGCGCGCATCGGTGCGGGCACGACGCTCAAGCCGCGCGTGACGGTGGGCGAGGGCTGCGTGATCGGCGAGCGCTGCATCATCCATTCCGGCGCCGTGATCGGCGCCGACGGCTTTGGTTTCGCCCCGAACGGGGGCGCTTGGGAAAAGATCGAGCAGCTGGGCGCGGTGCGCATCGGCGACGACGTGGAGATCGGCGCCAACACCTGCATCGACCGTGGTGCATTGGGTGACACGGTCATCGAAGACGGCGTCAAGCTGGACAACCTGATCCAGATCGCGCACAACGTGCGCATCGGCAAGCACACGGCCATGGCCGGCTGCGTCGGCGTGGCGGGCAGCGCGACCATCGGCGCGCACTGCACGGTGGGCGGCAGCGCCGGCATCCTGGGGCATCTCACGCTTGCCGACAATGTGCACATCTCGTCGTTCACCCTGGTGACCCGTTCCATCCTCAAGCCCGGCCACTACAGCGGTATCTTTCCCATCGACGACAATGCGACCTGGGAAAAAAACGCGGCGACGCTCAAGCAGCTCCATAAGCTTCGCGACCGCGTCAAGGCGCTGGAGAAGGCGCCGGAGAACAAGACATGATGGACATCCACGAAATTCTGAAGAAACTGCCGCACCGCTACCCGTTCCTGCTGGTAGACCGGGTGCTCGAAGTCGAGCCCGGCAAGCGCATCAAGGCGCTGAAGAACGTCACGATCAACGAGCCCTTTTTCACCGGGCACTTTCCGCACCGCCCGGTGATGCCGGGCGTGCTCATGCTGGAGGCCATGGCCCAGTCGGCGGCTCTGCTGTCGTTTGCCGGTGAAGGCTCCGCGCCGGACGAAAAGTCCGTCATCTATTTCGTGGGCATCGACGGGGCGCGCTTCAAGCGGCCGGTGGAGCCCGGCGACCAACTGGTGATGGACGTGACCCTGGAGCGCGCGCGCGCCGGCATCTACAAGTTCAAGGGCGTAGGCCGTGTGGGCGCCGACGTGGCCTGCGAGGCCGAGCTCATGTGCACGATGCGTTCCATCGACTGACGCGACTTCCATGGGCCAGATTCATCCCACGGCCATCGTCGAGCCCGGCGCGCGGATCGACGGGAGCGTCATGATCGGGCCGTACGCTGTGGTGGGCCCGCACGTGACCATCGGCGCCGGCACCACCGTCGGCGCGCACTGCGTCATTGAAGGCCACACGACCATCGGGCGCGACAACCGGATCTTCCAGTTTGCGTCGCTCGGCGCCGTGCCCCAGGACAAGAAATACGCGGGTGAGCCTTGCGAGCTGGTGATCGGCGACCGCAACACCATCCGCGAGTTCGTCACTTTCAACATCGGCTCGCCCGGCGGCGGCGCGGTGACGCGCATCGGCGACGACTGCTGGATCATGGCCTATACGCACATCGCGCACGACTGCGTGGTGGGCAACCACGCCACGCTGGCCAACAACACCACGCTCGGGGGCCATGTGGAGCTCGGCGAATGGGTCACGGTCGGCGGGCTTACCGGCATCCACCAATTCGTGAAGGTGGGTGCCCACGTGATGATCGGCTTTGCCAGCGCGGTGTCGCAGGACGTGCCGCCCTTCATGCTCGTCGACGGCAATCCGCTGGCAGTACGCGGCATCAACGCCGTGGGCCTGCGCCGGCGCGATTTCGACAATGCGCGCATCGCGGCCGTGAAGCAGATGCACAAGCTGTTGTACCGCGAAGGCAAGACGCTGGAACAGGCGCGTGGCGCAATCGAGGCGCTAGCTGCCTCTACGCCCGAGGCGACCCAAGACGTGGTGTTGATGAGCGGCTTCCTCGCCGCCGCGACGCGCGGTATCGCACGCTAGCCGGCAATGAGCATGGACCCGCGTTTCGCGATGGTCGCGGGCGAGGCGTCCGGCGACCTGCTGGCCGGCCTGCTGCTGGACGGTTTGCGTACCCGCTGGCCCGAACTGCGCGCCGCGGGCATCGGTGGGCCGCAGATGGCGCGCCGCGGTTTCGAAGCGTGGTGGCCTCACGAGAAACTGGCCGTGAGCGGGTACGTCGAAGTGCTGCGCCACTACCGGGAGCTGGTCGGCATCCGCAACCAGCTGCGTGAGCGGCTGCTGCACGAAAAGCCGCAACTTTTTGTCGGCGTCGACGCGCCCGATTTCAACCTGGACCTCGAGGCCTCGCTCAAGGCGCAAGGCATCAAGACCGTGCACTTCGTTTGCCCGTCGATCTGGGCGTGGCGCGCCGAGCGCGCTGAAAAGATCCGGCGCAGTGTGGACCACGTGCTTTGCGTGTTTCCGTTCGAGCCCGAGTTGCTGAAGCAGCACGGGATCCCGGCGACGTACGTCGGCCATCCGTTGGCCAATGTCATCCCCATGGAGCCGGACAAGGCCGCGGCCAGGCGTGCCCTGGGTCTCGCGCCGGACGGCGAGCTGCTGGCCATTCTTCCGGGCAGCCGCGCTTCTGAAGTGGGCCGCCTCGCGCGGCGATTCTTCGACGCTGCAGCGTTGCTGCGGCGCGCACGTCCCGCCCTCGAGCTGGTGGTGCCGGCATTGCCGGCCCGCCGCGCGGCGATCGAAGCGGCGGCCCGCGCGGCGGGCATTACCCAAGGTTTGAAGATCGTCGACGGACAGTCGCACGCCGTGCTGGCGGCCTGCGACCTGGCGCTGGTGGCCAGCGGTACCGCGACGCTGGAGGCGGCGCTGTTCAAGCGGCCGATGGTGATCTCCTATGCCGTGAACTGGCTGACGTATCGCATCATGAAGCCCAAGCAGCTTCAGCCGTGGCTTGGGCTGCCGAACATCCTGTGCGGCGAATTCGCCGTACCTGAATTGATGCAACATGAGGCGAAACCCGAGGCGCTTGCTGCGGCGCTCTTGGAATGGCTAGCGGCTCCTGCCAGAATGGCGGCCGTGCAGGAGAAATTCAAAGCGTTGCATGCTGTCTTGCAACGCGACACGGCAACACTCGCCACCGATGCCATCGCAAAAGTCCTCGAAGCCTGAGCCCGGCGCGGTTCCCAAAGCCATCGTCACGCGGCCGAAGCGGCGCGCCGGCGCGCTTCAAGGCCAGTTGCCCTGGGACCCGGTCGGCCTGTGGGCCGGCGTGGACGAGGCGGGCCGCGGCCCTTTGGCCGGGCCGGTGGTCGCCGCCGCGGTGATCCTCGACGACACCAAGCGCATCCGCGGCCTGGCCGATTCCAAGGTGCTGACGCCGCTGCAACGGGACCGCCTGTACGACCAGATCCGCGAGAAGGCCCTGTGCTGTTCGGTGGCGCAGGCCAGTGTGGAGGAAATCGACAACCTCAACATCCTGTGGGCCACCATGCTGGCGATGAAGCGCGCAGTCGAGGGTCTGCGCCTCAAGCCGGTCAAGGTACTGGTCGACGGCAACCGCCTGCCGACCATCGACGTGCTCGCCGAGGCGGTGATCGGCGGCGACGCAACGGTCAAGTCGATCTCGGCGGCGTCCATCCTCGCCAAGGTCCATCGCGACCGGCTGTGCCGGGAACTGCACGAGGAGTTCCCGCAGTACGGCTTTGCCTCTCACAAGGGTTACGGCACGCGCGAGCACCTGGAGGCGCTGCGCGTGCATGGCGCCTGCCGGCATCACCGCAAGTTCTTCGGGCCGGTGGCTGCGACTTTCGAGAGCGAGGACGGCTACGCGGTGACCGTCACGGTCTCGTGACCACGACCGAACCGCAGTTCATCAGCTCGGCAGGCAACGCGCTGCTGAAAGACCTGAAGCGGCTGGCGCACGACCATGGCGCATATCGCAAGCAGGGCCGGGTGTGGCTGGAGGGCGACCATCTTTGCCGTGCCGCGGTGGCTCGCGGTGTCCAGCCCGAGCTGGCCGTGTTCGCCGAATCGTTCTGGCCTTTGGCCGCGACGGAGTGGTCACGCAGCGGCGGCAAGAACGTCGTTGTTGCCGACACGCTGTTTGCATCGCTGAGCGGCCTCGAATCGCCGGCGCGGATGGCGTTCGTCCTCACATTGCCGGCAGCACCGGAACTTGCGCCCGATGCCCCGGCCGTCGTCCTCGACCGCTTGCAGGACGCCGGCAATGTGGGCGCGATCTTGCGCTGCGCCGGGGCGTTCGGTTTCGGGCAGGTGCTGGCCATCAAGGGCACGGCCGGGCTGTGGAGTCCCAAGGTGCTGCGCGCCGGCATGGGGGCGCATTTCGGCTTGAGGCTGATCGAGGGGCTGGATGCCGTTGCGCTGGAGGCGCTTCGCGTGCCCGTCATCACGACGAGTTCGCACGGCGGCGAGTTCCTGCATCAGTGCAAATTGCCCTGGCCCTGCGCCTGGGCCTTCGGTCACGAAGGGCAGGGTGTGGGCGCCGAAGTCGCGGCCCGTTCGAAGCTGGCTGTGCGCATCATCCAGCCCGGCGGCGAGGAGTCGCTGAACGTCGCAACCGCGGCGGCGATTTGCCTCCATGCAAGCGCCGCGGCAGCCAGGAATTGAAGCCCTTCGGCTATAATCAAGGGCTTTCCCGCAAACCCCGTACGCCTAGCGCATTCAAGCCACTTCCCTGATGAAAGTAGCCGCATAAACGCGGCGGCTGCCTACCCGCACAAACGCGGCGGTCGCCGCGAGCGATCCGCGCACTTGATACCTGGGCGTACCCGTAACCATCCGGAGAACCCAGTGCTTTTGTCTCAACAGGGAGCCTTCCCGCCCGCCATCCTGGCGCTTGCAGACGGCACGGTCTTTATTGGCAATTCGATTGGAGTCACCGGCTCCACCACCGGCGAAGTCGTGTTCAACACGGCCATCACCGGTTACCAGGAAATCCTCACCGACCCGAGCTATTGCCAGCAGATCGTGACGCTCACGTATCCGCACATCGGCAACTACGGGGTCAACGAAGAAGACGTCGAAGCCAGCAAGGTCCATGCCGCCGGCCTCATCATCCGCGACCTGCCGCTGGTTGCATCCAACTTCCGCACCAGCCAGACGCTGTCGCAGTACCTGAACAGCCAGGGCACGGTCGCCATCGCCAACATCGACACGCGCAAGCTTACGCGCATGCTGCGCAGCAAGGGCGCGCAGAACGGCAGCATCGTCGGCCTGGCGAAGGGCGAAGAAGTGTCGCCCGCGCTCATCGAGAAGGCCATCGCCGCCGCCAAGGGCGCGCCGGCCATGAGCGGCCTGGACCTCGCCAAGGTCGTGTCCGTCGACAAGTCGTACGCCTGGACGCAGAGCGAATGGCAGCTGGGCTCGGGCTACGGCGAGCAAAGCGCGCCCAAGTACCACGTCGTCGCTTTCGACTACGGCGTCAAGAAGAACATCCTGCGCATGCTCGCCGAGCGCGGCTGCAAGGTCACGGTGGTTCCCGCCCAGACTTCGGCGGCCGACGTGAAGAAGCTGAACCCGGATGGCGTGTTCCTGTCCAACGGCCCCGGCGACCCGGAGCCTTGCGACTACGCCATCGAAGCCACGCGCGACCTGATCGAGGCGGGCTACCCCACCTTCGGCATCTGCCTGGGCCACCAGATCATGGCGCTGGCCTCCGGCGCCAAGACCTTCAAGATGAAGTTCGGCCACCACGGCGCGAATCATCCGGTGAAAGACCTGGACAACGGCCGCGTGAGCATCACGAGCCAGAACCACGGCTTCGCCGTGGACGAGAAGACGCTGCCCGCCAACCTGCGCCCCACGCATGTGAGCCTGTTCGACGGCACGCTGCAAGGCCTGGCGCGTACCGACAAGCCCGCCTTCTGCTTCCAGGGCCACCCCGAGGCGTCCCCCGGGCCGCACGACATCGGCTACCTGTTCGACCGGTTCACCGGTTTGATGGACCAGGCCGCGGAGAAGAAGTAAATGCCAAAAAGAACAGACATCAAGAGCATCCTCATCATCGGCGCCGGCCCGATCATCATCGGCCAGGCGTGCGAGTTCGACTACTCGGGTGTGCAGGCCTGCAAGGCGCTGCGCGAGGAGGGCTACAAGGTCATCCTGATCAACAGCAACCCCGCGACGATCATGACGGACCCGGCCACGGCCGACGTCACCTACATCGAGCCCATCACCTGGCAGACGGTCGAGAAAATCATCGCCAAGGAAAAGCCCGACGCGATCCTGCCGACCATGGGCGGCCAGACCGCGCTCAACTGCGCGCTGGACCTGTGGCGCCATGGCGTGCTGAACAAGTACAAGGTCGAGCTGATCGGCGCCACGCCGGAAGCGATCGACAAGGCGGAAGACCGCCTGAAGTTCAAGGATGCGATGACGCGCATCGGCCTGGGCTCGGCGCGTTCGGGCATCGCCCACACCATGGAAGAGGCCTGGGCCGTGCAGAAGTCGCTCGGCTTTCCCACAGTCATTCGCCCCAGCTTCACGCTGGGTGGCACCGGCGGCGGCATCGCCTACAACCCGGAAGAATTCGAGACCATCTGCAAGCGCGGCATTGAAGCGTCGCCTACCAGTGAGCTGCTGATCGAAGAGTCGCTCCTCGGTTGGAAAGAGTACGAGATGGAAGTGGTGCGCGACAAGGCGGACAACTGCATCATCATCTGCTCGATCGAGAACCTGGACCCGATGGGCGTGCACACCGGCGACTCGATCACCGTGGCGCCGGCGCAGACGCTGACCGACAAGGAATACCAGATCATGCGCAACGCGTCGCTCGCGGTGCTGCGCGAGATCGGCGTGGACACGGGCGGCTCCAACGTGCAGTTCTCGATCAACCCCAAGGACGGGCGGATGATCGTGATCGAGATGAACCCGCGCGTGTCGCGGTCCTCGGCGCTGGCTTCCAAGGCGACCGGCTTCCCAATCGCCAAGGTCGCGGCCAAACTGGCCGTCGGCTACACGCTGGACGAGCTGCGCAACGAGATCACCGGCGGCGCGACGCCTGCGAGCTTCGAGCCCAGCATCGACTACGTCGTCACCAAGATTCCGCGTTTCGCCTTCGAGAAATTCCCGACCGCCGATTCGCGCCTCACGACGCAGATGAAGTCGGTGGGCGAAGTGATGGCCATGGGCCGCACCTTCCAGGAGTCGTTCCAGAAGGCGCTGCGCGGCCTGGAAGTCGGCGTGGACGGCCTGAACGAGAAGACGCAGGACCGCGAAGTGCTCGAGAAGGAACTGGGCGCGCCCGGTCCCGAGCGCATCTGGTACGTGGGCGACGCGTTTGCGATGGGCCTGTCGGTCGACGAGGTGTATGACCTGACCAAGATCGACAAGTGGTTCCTGGCGCAGATCGAAGAGATCGTGAAGATCGAGCTCGAACTGGAGACCATGACGCTGGACAAGATCGACGGTCCCACGCTGCTCATGCTCAAGCAAAAGGGCTTTTCAGACCGGCGCCTGGCCAAACAGCTCAAGACCACCGACAAGGTGATCCGCGACAAGCGCCGCGCACTGGACATCCGGCCGGTCTACAAGCGCGTGGACACCTGCGCGGCCGAGTTCGCGACCGACACCGCGTACATGTATTCGACGTATGAGGCCGCGACTTATGGCGGCGTTCCTGAATGCGAGGCCGAGCCCACCAACAACAAGAAAATCATGGTGCTGGGCGGTGGGCCCAATCGCATCGGCCAGGGCATCGAATTCGACTATTGCTGCGTGCACGCGGCACTGGCGATGCGCGAAGACGGCTACGAGACGATCATGGTCAACTGCAATCCCGAGACGGTGTCCACCGACTACGACACGTCGGACCGCCTGTATTTCGAGCCGCTGACGCTGGAAGACGTGCTGGAGATCGTCGACAAGGAAAAGCCGGTCGGCGTGATCGTGCAGTACGGCGGCCAGACGCCGCTCAAGCTGGCGCTGGGCCTGGAGGCCGAGGGCGTGCCGATCATCGGCACCTCGCCCGACATGATCGACGCCGCCGAAGACCGTGAGCGCTTCCAGAAACTGTTGCACGAGCTGAAGCTGCTGCAGCCGCCGAATGCGACCGCGCGCACGGAGCCCGAAGCGCTGGAGAAGGCCGCCGCCCTGGGCTACCCGCTGGTGGTGCGCCCGAGTTACGTGCTGGGTGGCCGCGCGATGGAGATCGTGCACGAGCAGCGCGACCTGGAGCGCTACATGCGCGAAGCCGTGAAGGTGTCCAACGATTCGCCGGTGCTGCTGGACCGCTTCCTGAACGACGCGATCGAGTGCGATGTGGACTGCCTGCGCGACCCGACCGGCAAGACTTTCATCGGCGGCGTGATGGAGCACATCGAGCAGGCCGGCGTGCACTCGGGCGACTCCGCCTGTTCGCTGCCGCCGTATTCGCTTTCCAAGGAGACGGTGGACGAGATCAAGCGCCAGACCGCCGCCATGGCGCAGGCGCTGAACGTCGTCGGCCTGATGAACGTTCAGTTCGCCATCCAGAACAAGGACGGCAAGGACGTGATCTACGTGCTGGAAGTCAACCCGCGTGCTTCACGCACCGTGCCCTTCGTCAGCAAGGCCACCGGCATCCAGCTGGCCAAGGTGGCGGCGCGTTGCATGGTCGGGCAGTCGCTGGCGTCGCAGGGCATCGAGCATGAGGTGACGCCGCCGTACTTCAGCGTGAAGGAAGCCGTGTTCCCGTTCGTCAAGTTCCCGGGCGTGGACACCATCCTCGGGCCTGAGATGAAGTCCACCGGCGAAGTGATGGGCGTGGGCAAGACCTTCGGCGAAGCCTTCATCAAGAGCCAGCTCGGCGCGGGCACCAAGTTCCCGCGTGCTTCCGATGCGGTGCGCAAGGTGTTCCTCACCGTGAAGAACAGCGACAAGCCGCGCGCCGTCGCCGTGGCGCGGCAGCTGGCCGAGCAGGGCTTCGAGATCGTCGCCACCAAGGGCACGGCTGCGGCCATCGGTGAAGCGGGCATTGCCTGCGAAACCGTGAACAAGGTCACGGAAGGCCGCCCGCACGTTGTCGACATGATCAAGAACAATGAGATCGTGATGGTGATCAACACGGTGGAAGAGCGCCGCAATGCAATTGCCGACTCGCGCGCCATCCGCACCTCCGCGCTGCTGGCGCGGGTGACGACTTTCACGACCATTGCCGGGGCGGAAGCCGCCGTCGAAGGCATGAAGTACATCGACAACCTCGACGTTTACTCGCTCCAGGAGTTGCACGCCCAACTGGTGTAATACGCTCACCCCCGAAGCGCCTTTGGCGCCTCCCCCTCAAGGGGGCGCTACCAGCGGCCCGGCAAAGCCGGCTCCGCGGTAGCCCCCGCCTTGCATTCATCTAGAACATGGAGTTGTCAGTGGCCACCATCCCGATCACCAAGCGCGGCGCCGAGAAACTGAAAGCCGAGTTGCACCAGCTGAAGACCGTGCAGCGTCCCTGGGTCATCAATGCGATCGCCGAAGCGCGTGCGCAGGGTGACCTGTCCGAAAACGCCGAGTACGAAGCAGCCAAGGATCGGCAGGGCTTTATCGAAGGCCGCATCCAGGAAGTCGAAGGCAAGCTCTCGGCTGCGCAGATCATCGACCCGGCCGCGGTGGATGCCGGCGGCAAAGTCGTATTCGGCGCCACCGTGGAGCTGGAAGAAGAAGACTCCGGCGACAAGGTCCGCTACCAGATCGTTGGCGAGGACGAAGCCGACCTGAAGCAGGGCCTCATCAACATCTCCAGCCCGATCGCACGCGCGCTCATCGGAAAAGAAGAGGGCGATACCGCCGAGGTGCAGGCGCCCGGCGGCATCAAGCACTACGAGATCGTCAAGATCAGCTACCTTTGAAAAAATGACGGCCCCCCACGGGCTTCGCCCTGCCCCCGGTGGGGGCGCAACCAGCTTGGGGCGGCCCGGCGCTGGCTGGAAGCAGCGCGTCCCGGTGTTTGCCGCCGCGCTGTGGTGGGGCAGTCTCACCGCCATCGGCTTTGTCGCTGTGCCCCTGCTGTTCGCGCACTTGCCGACGGCAGCGCTGGCTGGCCAGACCGCTGCAAAACTGTTCGCCGCCCAGGCGTGGATCGCGATTGCCTGCGGGCTGGTGTTGATGTTCGCGTCGCGCTCCGGCGAACAGCCGGTGCGCATGGACTGGGCCGGCGGGGCCTTGTTTTTCATCTTCGCCGGCGTGCTGCTGGCCTTGCTGGCAGAGTTCGCGGTCGCGCCGCGGATCGTGGCGCGCGAAAACCTGAAGCTATGGCACGCCGTGGGCACCGTGATGCACCTGGTGCAGTGGCTCTGCGCCGGCACGGTCCTCTGGAAGACCGCTGCGCTCAGGTCATCCGGCCCTTCTTGATCGACTTCTGCTTGGGCTTGGCCCGTTTCACCTGACCGCCGGGCGTCAGCCGCTGGTTGCCCAGCACGCGCAGGGTCTTCACTTCCGGCCGCTGGCCGCCGCGTTTGCTGTACTTCAGCACCTTGAAGTCGCGCGGGCCGGGCATGCGGTCGTCGTCCGCCTCGGCTTTCGCCTTGGGCGGCTTCGGCCGCCACAGCACCAGCAGCTTGCCGATGTGCTGGATGGGCGCGGCGCCCAGGTCGTTGGCAAGCGTCTGGTACATCTCCTCGCGCGCGGTCCGGTCGTCGCCTTGCACGCGGACCTTGATGAGGCCGTGGGCGTTCAGGGCGGCGTCGATTTCCTTCTTCACGCCGGGGGTAAGACCGTCGTTGCCGATCATGACGACCGGGTCGAGGTGGTGGGCTTCGGCCCGATGCGCCTTGCGCTCGGCGATGGTCAACTGGATTTGGGGCATGGGGTGATTATCTCGCGCGGGGCCCGGCGCCATCGCGGACTGTCAAAATCGGAGCCTAATGAAGATCAAGACGAAAAGCAGCAAGGTCAACCGCGCGTGGATCAACGACCACGTCAATGACCCGTACGTCAAGCTGGCGAACCGGGAGGGCTACCGCGCCCGCGCCGCCTACAAGCTGAAAGAAATCGACGAAACCTTGAGCCTGGTCAAACCCGGGCACCTGGTGGTGGACCTGGGCTCGGCTCCCGGCGCCTGGAGCCAGTACCTGCGGCGGCGCCTGTCGCCGGGGGGCGCCGCAGCGGGCGAACTCAACGGCACCATCATCGCCCTGGACATCTTGCCCATGGAGCCGGTGGAGGGCGTCCAGTTCCTCCAGGGTGACTTCCGTGAGCCGGAGGTGCTGGCCCAGCTCGAAACCCTCCTGGCCGGCCGCAAGGCCGATGTGGTGGTGTCCGACATGGCGCCCAACCTGTCGGGCATAGCCTCGGCGGACACGGCGCGGATCGCCCACCTGGTCGAGCTGGCCATCGAATTCACTGTCAGCCACATGAAACCCGAGGGTGCTCTGGTCGCCAAAGTGTTCCACGGGGCGGGCTACGCCGAGCTTGTCAAGCAGTTCAAGGAAACTTTCCGGACCGTGAAGCCTCTGAAACCCAAGGCCTCGCGGGACAAGTCGTCCGAAACTTTCCTCATTGGTATCGGGTTGAAACCAGGGAAATGAGGTGCCCGTGAATTTGGTACGCCAGGGCGGCTTCCCCTATGGCCGGCGTCGCGAAAATACATCATTCCACGGCTTGAAACGCCTAGAATGGGCAGCAAGTACGCACGGTGGCCCCCGAGCCGCCGGCCCAACTCTTTCCGGAGACGCAGTTTGAACAATCAGTGGTTTTCCAAAATTGCCGTGTGGCTTGTCATAGCCCTCGTGCTGTTTACCGTTTTCAAGCAGTTCGACACGCGCGGCGCAGCCGGGGCCAGTGTGATGGGCTATTCCGACTTCCTCGAAGAAGTGCGCGGCAAGCGCATCAAGAACGCCATCATTCAGGAAGGCCAGGCCGGCAGCACCGAGATCGTCGCCATCACCACCGACGAGCGAAAGGTCCGCACCACGGCCACCTACCTCGACAAGGGCCTGATCGGCGACCTGATCAACAACAACGTCAAGTTTGATGTCAAGCCGCGTGAAGAGGGCTCGCTTCTGATGACGCTGCTGGTCAGCTGGGGCCCGATGCTTCTGCTGATCGGGGTATGGATCTACTTCATGCGCCAGATGCAGGGCGGCGGAAAAGGCGGGGCGTTCAGCTTCGGCAAGAGCAAGGCCCGCATGCTCGACGAGAACAACAACCAGGTGACGTTTGCCGACGTGGCCGGGTGTGACGAAGCGAAAGAGGAAGTGAAGGAAGTCGTGGACTTCCTGAAAGACCCCCAGAAATTCCAGAAACTCGGCGGGCGCATCCCTCGCGGCCTGCTGCTGGTCGGCCCTCCGGGCACCGGCAAAACCTTGCTGGCCAAGGGCATCGCCGGCGAGGCCAAGGTTCCGTTTTTCAGCATTTCCGGTTCCGACTTCGTCGAAATGTTCGTCGGCGTGGGCGCGGCCCGCGTGCGCGACATGTTCGAGAACGCCAAGAAGAACGCGCCGTGCATCATCTTCATCGATGAAATCGATGCCGTCGGCCGCCAGCGTGGTGCCGGCCTGGGCGGCGGCAACGACGAACGCGAGCAGA
Organism: Ramlibacter sp. WS9; assembly: GCF_003797765.1. Taxonomy (GTDB): domain Bacteria; phylum Pseudomonadota; class Gammaproteobacteria; order Burkholderiales; family Burkholderiaceae_C; genus Ramlibacter. The sequence continues at coordinate 77,346 of NZ_RKMB01000005.1, forward strand.
CACTGAACCAGATGCTCGTCGAGATGGATGGCTTCGAAACCAACCTGGGCGTGATCGTGGTCGCGGCCACCAACCGCCCGGATATTTTGGACGCAGCTTTGCTGCGGCCTGGACGCTTCGACCGCCAGGTCTACGTGCAGCTGCCGGACATCCGCGGCCGCGAGCAGATCCTGAACGTCCACATGCGCAAGATTCCGATCGGCCAGGACGTCGCCCCCAGCATCATCGCCCGCGGCACGCCCGGCATGTCCGGCGCCGACCTGGCCAACCTCTGCAACGAAGCAGCCCTGATGGCCGCCCGCCGCAACGCGCGCGTGGTCGAGATGCAGGACTTCGAGAAGGCCAAGGACAAGATCTTCATGGGCCCCGAGCGCAAGAGCATGGTCATGCCCGAGGAAGAGCGCCGCAACACGGCCTACCACGAGTCCGGCCACGCGCTCATCGGCAAGCTGCTGCCCAAGTGCGACCCGGTGCACAAGGTCACCATCATCCCGCGCGGCCGCGCGCTGGGTGTGACGATGAGCCTGCCCGCGCAAGACCGCTACAGCTACGACAGCGAATACATGCTTAACCAGATCGCCATGCTGTTCGGCGGGCGGATCGCGGAAGAAGTGTTCATGAAGCAGATGACCACTGGCGCTTCCAACGACTTCGAGCGCGCCACCCACCTGGCCCGCGACATGGTGATGCGCTACGGCATGAGCGACGCGTTGGGCCCGATGGTCTACGCGGAGAACGAAGGCGAAGTGTTCCTGGGCCGTTCGGTGACCAAGACCACCAACATCAGCGAATCGACCATGCAGAAGGTCGACGGCGAAGTGCGCCGCATCATTGACCAGCAATACGCCCTTGCGCGCAAGCTGATCGAGGACAACCAGGACAAGATGCACGCCATGGCCAAGGCTCTGCTGGAATGGGAAACCATCGACGCCGAGCAGCTGGACGACATCATGGCCGGCAAGGATCCACGTCCGCCCAAGGACTGGACGCCGCGCACGCCTCCGTCCGGCAGCGGTGGCTCCGGCGGTTCGCCCGTGGCCGCGGATCCGGCGCCCACGGCAGCTTGAGGCGCCGCGCGAATGAGTAAACAAAGGGGCCTCGCGGCCCTTTTGTACTTCTGATCGTACTTCTGATCGGTAAGAATCCCGCTCATGCATTGGCAAACATCGCGCTACCAGATCGACCTGTCCCGCCCCAAGGTGATGGGCATCGTCAACGTCACACCGGATTCCTTTTCCGACGGGGGGCGCTACGCCAGTACCGGCGCCGCTGTGCAGCACTGCGAGAAGCTCGTGGTCGACGGCGCCCACATTCTCGACATCGGCGGTGAGTCGAGCCGCCCCGGCACACCGCCGGTTCCGCTCGAGGAAGAACTGGCGCGCGTGCTTCCCGTGCTGCGCGAAGTGGTGGCGCTGGGCATCCCCATTTCCGTGGACACCTACAAGCCCGAGGTGATGCGAGAGGTGCTCGACCTGGGCGCAGACATCATCAACGACATCTGGGCGCTGCGGCAGCCGGGCGCGCGGGACGCGATCAGCGCGCACCCCGCGTGCGGCGTGTGCCTCATGCACATGCATGGCGAGCCCCAGACCATGCAGCGCTCGCCCATGGAAGGCGATGCGGTGCCTCAGGTGCGTGCGTTTCTCGAAGAGGCGACTCGGACGCTGCGCGAAGGCGGTGTCGACGCGGCGCGGATCGCTTGGGACCCGGGCATTGGCTTCGGTAAGACCGTGGAGCAGAATTTCGCGTTGCTGGCCCGCCAGCAGGAACTGGTTGCGAGTGGCTATCCGCTGGTGGCCGGGTGGTCGCGCAAGTCTTCCCTGGGCAACGTCACCGGCTTGCCGGTGAACGAGCGGTTGGCCCCCAGCCTGGCCGCGGCGCTCCTCGCCGTGGAGCGTGGGGCGCAAGTCGTGCGCGTGCACGACGTCAAGGAAACGATTGCCGCACTCAAGGTCCACAGTGCGATGATCGCCACCGATCCTGACAACCACAGAAATTCCTCCTCATGAGCAGAACCTATTTCGGCACCGACGGCATACGCGGGACCGTGGGCCAGCCGCCCATCACCCCCGACTTCGTGCTGCGGCTCGCGCATGCCGTGGGCCGCGTTTTGAAGCGGACGCAGCAGCGCCCCACGGTGCTGATCGGCAAGGACACGCGCATTTCCGGCTACATGCTCGAAAGCGCGCTGGAATCCGGCTTCAATTCGGCGGGCGTGGACGTGGTGCTGCTCGGCCCGTTGCCGACGCCCGGCGTCGCCTACCTGACCCGTGCCCAGCGCGCGAGCCTGGGCGTGGTCATCAGCGCCAGCCACAACGCCTTCCCCGACAACGGCATCAAATTCTTCAGCGCGCAGGGTACGAAGCTGCCCGACGAATGGGAGCTCGCCGTCGAAGCAGCGCTCGAAGAGCCACCGGTGTGGGCGGACTCGGCGACCCTGGGCAAGGCGCGGCGCCTGGACGACGCCGCCGGGCGCTACATCGAGTTCTGTAAGAGCACGTTCGCCAATGACCTGACCCTGCGCGGCATGACGATCGTGGTCGACGCGGCCCACGGGGCGGCGTATCACATCGCGCCCAAGGTTTTCCACGAATTGGGCGCGGAGGTGGTGTGCATCGGCTGCTCGCCTGATGGGCTGAACATCAACGACCATGTCGGCGCGACCCATCCCGACGCGCTGGTCGAAGCCGTGAAGGCCCATCGCGCTCATCTGGGCATCGCGCTGGACGGGGACGCGGACCGGCTGCAGCTGGTGGACGGCGACGGTCGTTTGTACAACGGCGACGAACTGCTCTACCTGATGGCCGCCGACCGGCTGGGCCGCGGCGAGAAGCTGCCCGGCGTCGTGGGCACGCTCATGACGAATATGGCGGTCGAGCTGGCCCTCAAAGCGCGCGGCGTCGAGGTGGTGCGCGCCAAGGTCGGCGACCGCTACGTGCTGGAAGAACTGGGCAAGCGCGGCTGGCTGCTGGGCGGCGAAGGCTCGGGGCACCTGCTGGCCCTGGACAAGCACACCACCGGCGACGGCCTCATCAGCGCGCTGCAGGTGCTCACGGCCAGCGTTCGTGGGGGCCGCAGCGTGGCGCAGCTTCTGGAAGGGGTGACGCTTTTTCCGCAAACGCTGATCAATGTGCGCCTGCAGCCCGGGCAAGACTGGACGAAGAGCGAAGCACTTGCCGCCGAAACCCGGCGCGCCGAGGCGGAACTGGCCGGCGTCGGCCGGGTGTTGATCCGCGCGAGCGGCACCGAGCCGTTGTTGCGCGTGATGGTCGAGGCACGTGACGCCGGGCAAGCGCGGGCCATTGCCGAGCGGCTGGCTGAATCCGTCAAGGCGGCCTGACCGGTGGATCCGGTCGTCGCCGCTGTGCACCGCGGCTCGAGCCACAGCTTCAGCAAGTTCACCGAAGAATCGATCATGCTGGTCCAGGGCCTGGGCGTGCAGGGGGATGCGCACCTGGGCGAAACCGTGAAGCACCGATCCCGCGTGGCACGCGATTCCACGCAGCCGAACCTCCGCCAAGTGCACCTGCTGCACGCCGAATTGTTCGACGAACTGATGGCAGCGGGTTTCGCCGTTTGGCCAGGCGATCTGGGCGAGAACATCACGACACGCGGCCTTGATCTGCTCGGCCTTTCCGCCGGGACTTGCCTGCACATCGGCAAAGCGGTGATCGAGGTGACGGGCCTGCGCAACCCGTGCTCGCAGATCGACCGCTTCCAGAAGGGCCTGATGGCGGCGGTGCTCGACCGCGACGCGCAGGGCCAGCTGGTGCGCAAGGCGGGCGTGATGGGGGTGGTGCTGGCAGGCGGTGAAGTGCGCGCCGGGGACCCGATTCGTGCGGAACGCCTAGGACTTTTACATACGCCGCTTGCGCCTGTGTGATGACCTCCCGTCGCGCTGAAGCGACATCTCGTCGACATGAAGCTGTGCGGAATCGCCCGCAAGGTCTACATTGGACTCATGCGTTCACGTTGTCCGCCCACCTTGTTGCTGCAACTGCTGGCGGCCTCGGCTTTGTTGGGCCCGGCGGTTGCGTCAGCCCAGGGTTTCGCTGCCGACTACGGCCTGGTACGGGCGGGCGTCTCGGAAGTGGCACCGTCCGCAGGTTACCGCGGCGGAGCGCTCAATCTCGGCGGGATGCGCATAGCGCCGGTGGTGCAAGCCGATGCGCAGTTTTCGGGGGCGGGGCTGTCGCTGGCCGCAGGCGCCAACTGGTTCGCCCAGGTGTCGGTGGGCCGCAGCGTGCAGTACGACAGTGGGCTGGTCGAAGCGATGCCTGCGGAAGCGCTGCGCATCGCAGGTGGTTACCGCTGGGCCAATGGGCAGGCGCTGTCCTTGCAGGTCACGGGTGGCCGGGGCCCTGAGCGTCTGGGCCTGTCAGTGAGCTACGACTGGCCGCGCTACTTCGTGCGGCTGTCTTACGACACCGGCTTGAACCCGCTGCCGCAGGACAAGGTGCGTTTCTCCGCCGGCATGCGGTTCTAGGGCCTGTTAACGCTATTTCCAGGGGCGCACAAAGGTTCGGGAGGCGTTTCGCGCAGCAGGCGCGCCAACCCGACACCCGCCGCTGCACCCGCGCATTGCGCGAGGACGAAAGCCGGCGCGCTGGCCGGCGCGACTCCCGCAAAACTGTCGCTCAACATTCGGCCCAGCACCGCCGCGGGATTGGCAAATGAAGTGCTGGCCGTGAACCAGTACGCCGCACCGATGTAGCAGGCTACGAGTCCGGCGGCTTTGCCGGCTGGTGCGCGCAGGATCACCAGGATGAGGCCCGCCGTGGCCACGGCCTCCGCAAGCCATTGGCCGGCGCCGTCACGCGGTTTGGTACTGACCTGCAGCAGGCTCATGTCGAACATGGCATGGGCCAACCAGGCGCCCGCTACCGCGCCCAGCAATTGGCACGCGATGAAGGCCATGGCGAGGCGCACCCACGGCTCGTCCGCCGCCGCCGAGCGCGATGCCATCACCAGTGTGACCACCGGGTTGAAATGCGCGCCGCTGACCGGGCCCAGCGTTTCGATCAGCACGAACAGCGCGAACACCGTGGCGAGCGTGTTCGCCAGCAAGGCGACGCCCGTGTTGCCGCCGGAGAGGCGCTCGGCCATGATGCCCGAGCCGATCACGGCGCAGAGCAGGCCCGCGGTGCCGATGAATTCGGCAAATGCCTTGCGCGCCAGCGTCATGACGCCGCCAGTTCGCGCGCCTTTTGCTGGAGCACGAGCCTGTCGATCTGGCCTGCCGGCAAGGCCACCAGCAGGTCGAGGCGGTAGCGGATGGCGATCAGGGTGCGGCGGAATGCATCGAGCCTTTGCGCATCGGAGCCTTCCACGGCAGAAGGGTCCGCATAGCCCCAGTGCGCCGTCGCCGGATGGCCCGGCCAGAAGGGGCACTGCTCGCCGGCCGCGCTGTCGCACACGGTAATCACGAGGTCCATGTGCGGAGCTTCCGGCAGGGCGAACTCGTCCCAGGCCTTGCTACGCAGGCCTTCGGTGGCAATGCCCGCCTCGCGCAGCGCCTGCAGGCCGAGCGGATGGGGCTGCTGGTTTTCGCGCGGGCTGCTGCCCGCCGAAAACCCCTTGAAGCGTCCTTGGCCGACGTGACTGAGGGTCGCTTCGGCCAGGATGCTGCGGGCGGAGTTGTGCGTGCACAGAAAGAGGACGTTGATCGGCGGTGTAGTCATGGATCAGCAGCAGGCCTGCGGGGTGGAGTTGGAGGGCAACACGACGACCGGCGAAAAGCCGCCGCCCGGCGTGCGGAAGTTGGTGGTCTGGCCCGAGTACGTGCGGGCGGCGAGCAGCTGGATGCGGCCCGCGTACGCGTAGGCGCGGACGTCGAGCTTCAAGCGCGTTGCTTCGCCGCCGACGTCGACCATTCGCTCGCTCGGCGCCACCAACGCCTGGGCGATGTACCCGCCCGCGACGATCTCGCTCCACACGCGGCGCGTCAGCTTGTCGCCGCGGTAGGCGCCTTTGGAGCCGTACCCGCCGGCGGGCTTGAAGAACAGCTGTCGCCGCCGCGCCCAGAGCATGTCTGCGTTTTCAGCCGTTACCAAGCTGGCCGCGGGAACGGTTGCGGCGAGGAGTTCGCGGTCTTCGCAAGACACTCCCCATGAAGCGAGCAGCTCGCCGTTGCCCAGCTCGACCAGGTTGCGTTTGTCGGCGTGCAAGGCGTGGGCGCGAGGGTGCGGCGTGACGACAGCGGCGCCAGACGTGTATGCGTCGCGCAGGCCGGCGTGGCTGGATGCCGAGAAGTCGAAATCGGTCAGGCGGTTGTAGACCATGTCGACGGGCATTCCGGCAGGCAGACCGCTGTGCCACAGCCGGCCGCCGCGCCACTGCAGCTCGCCCGGGTCGGCGACGACGGCCTGGATGCCGTGGGCGAGGAACAGCTCGCGGGCCATCCGGAATTCCGGCGCCAGGTATTGCTGCGACGGCGCGTCGTCGACGATCGCGATGGAGCGCAACGGCGTGCCGCCTCGCTGCGCGTTCCATTCGGCGTGGAACATGGCGATCCAGTTCGCGTCCAGTGTGTCCAGGTCGAACGGGAACGAGAACATCTCTCCCTTCGGTTCGCAGCAAGCGCGATGGGCCCGCGCCGCCGCGGCGTGCAGCAATGCCCCACCGGCGTTGGTGTTGATCTCGATGAGGCGCGGTCCGGCTTCGCTGATGTGGAAGTCGTAGCCCATGAACACCCCTTGCGGACCGAAGCCGAGCGCGGCGATGGCCGGCGCGCGCTCCATCGCGGCCGCACGGAAGCCGGGGAGGGTGCTCGCGCGGTGCAATGCCGCGACGCTGCCTTCCAGCAAGGCGTGGTCGCGCGCCGAGATGAATACCGGCGTCGCTGAAAAGAGGTTGGGGCGTCCCGACGCCACGTCGTCCGCGAGCCCGCGCAGCGCGGGGCGCGACTCGAGTTGATCGCGCAGCAGGCCAGAGTCCAGCGTGCGGCACACGCAGCCCAGGTTCAGCGCTTCAGCCATGTTCATGTGGTCAGCTCCGTCAGCAGGGGCTGCAGCCGGAAGGCTCGTTCAGGCCACAAGCCTGGCCCTGGCAGCAATGCTCCGTGAGATAGGCCAACAGGCCGTTCATGCGTTCGAAGTTGGCGCGGTAGATGAGGTTGCGCCCGCGAGGCTCGCTGCTCACCAGCCCCGCATGCGCCAGTTCCTTGAGGTGGAAAGAAAGCCCGCTGCCCCCGATGCCCAACTGCTCGGAAAGGGCGCCGGGCGTCGTTCCTTCCGGCCCTGCGGCGATCAGGGCTCGAAATGCGCGCAGCCGCTGCACCTGGGCCAATGCCGCCAGGGCCCTGACGGCCTCGCTCTCGTGAACTACGTTGAGAGTCAATTCCATGTTTCAATAATAATTGAAATATGGAATTGTTGCAAGAGCGCTGCGGATGAGCACCGGTGGGCAATTTCCTTAATTTGGCAATTGAAAGGGAATGTTAGGATGCCCATTCGTATTAATGGCGCGATCCCGCCTGGGACAAAAAATAGCGCCGCACCCGGAGGAATTCCCAAGCATGAATCGCAGTTCTATCTTCGCCGGCGCCTTCAGCCTGATCGCTGCAGCCGCCATTCTTACGGCGTGCGGCGGAGGCGGCAGCAGTGCCGAGGCGCCCATGTCGGCCAGCACCGAGCTGAATGGCGTCCTTCTGTCCGGCTCGGGCGGCGGCACCAAGGTTTTCCTCGATCTCAACAACAATCAGGCGTTCGACGAGGGTGAGCCCGAGTCGGCCCCCGCTGCCGACGGCAGCTTCAACCTGGCCATCGGATCGCGCTCCGCAGGCGAGCTGGCCTCGGCCATGCTGGTCGCGCAAGTGCCCGACACCGCACGCGATGCCGACGACGCCGGTTTAACGTTGAAAGAAGCCGGCCGCGGCCCCTTGCACCTCATGTCTCCCTCCGCGGCGTTCGTGAAGGTGGACGGCGTCGGACGCCAAAAGGCCGGCCGGGCTGTCATCAGCCCGCTCACCACGCTGGTGGCCGCCGAAGTCGCATTCAACGGCATGACGCCGGAGCAGGCGGCCGAGACGGTGCAAAAGGATCTGGACCTGGGCGCCCGCAATCCGATGGCCGACTACAAGGCCGGTGCCGATGGCGTCCTGGGCAATATCGCGCGTGCCACCGCCATCGTTCTGGGCGAATCGCCCGTGACCGCCGGCGAGCCGGCGCGTCAACAGCTTGCCCTCGCGGTTAACGCCACCAAGAAGGCGTTGCCTTCGGTGATCAAGAGCCTCAACCTGGACCAGGACAAGCAAGCCCTCGTGACCGTGGGAGCGGTCAAGGGTGCCCTGAAGGCGGCGCCGATGTCTGCGCCAGGGGGCGACATGTCGATCGCCGCGCTGGCCGCCAGCGGTAACCGCTTCATCGTCAGGTTCCGCGACGGTGCTCCTGATCCGGCCGAGCGGGTCAACGCCCTGGCGGGCAATGGCCGGGGCCAAGTGCGCCACACATTCTCGAAGGCATTCAAGGGCTTCGCCGTCACTGTGCCGGCCGATGCCGTCCAGGCCTTCCTGGAATCGACGCTGCAAGATCCGAACGTCGACTACGTGGAGGCCGATCAGATCGTGAAGGCGACCCAGACCGTCGTGAACAACGCCATCTGGAGCCTGGACCGCACCGACCAGCGCGCGCTGCCGCTCAGCACGACGTATTCGTATTTTTCGACGGGTGCGGGTGTGCGGGCGTACATCATCGACACGGGCATCCTGACGACTCACTCCGAGTTCACCGGCCGCATGGCTCCCGGCTTCACGGCCATTCTCGACGGCCGCGGCACCAACGACTGCAACGGCCACGGCACACACGTGGCAGGCACCGTGGGAGGCAGGAGCTGGGGGATGGCCAGAGGCGTGACGCTGGTTCCCGTGCGCGTGCTCGATTGCACGGGCAGCGGTTTCATGAGCGACGTCATCGCCGGCATCGACTGGGTGGTGGCGAATGGCACCAAGCCGGCCGTCATCAACATGTCGCTGGGTGGCGGCTTCTCGGCATCGGTGAACCAGGCGGTTGCCAATGCCGTGGCGGCCGGCTTCACCGTCAGCGTGGCTGCCGGTAACAGCAGCCTGAACGCATGCAATTACTCGCCAGCCAGTGAACCATCGGCGATCACCGTCGCTGCGTCGACCCGAGTGGACGCGCGCGCCTCGTATTCCAACTACGGCACATGCGTCGACATCTTCGCACCGGGCTCCTCCGTCACTTCCGCCGCCATCACGTCCAACACCTCCATCGCAACGCTGAGCGGCACCTCCATGGCGGCGCCGCACATCGCGGGGCTGGCCGCGATGTACCTGCAGTCGAATCCGCTGGCGACGCCAGCCGCGGTGGCCGCGACCATCAAGGCAGCCGCTACGTTGGGCAAGATCACCGATGCCGGGGCCGGTTCGCCCAATGCATTGATCTATACCGAACTGAACCCGGTCACGCCGCCGCCGGACCCGGGCATCTCGGACCCGGATCCGGGCATTTCCGATCCCACCCCGGGCATCTCGGATCCCGTGCCTCCCGTGGCGCCGGCGTCGGTCTCCGTCGCCGCACTGAGCGGGAATGCGCGCTGGGAGAGCCGAGGCTGGCGCACGGCGATCACGGTGGCCGCGAAGAACCAGAAGGGCGTTCTCGTGTCCGGCGCTGTTGTGCGGGGTAACTTCTCTGTGGGCGGCAGTGCACTCACCTGCACCACGGCCCCCAATGGCACCTGTGTCATCACCAGCGGCCTGATCAGCAGCCAGTCGGGACAGACGCAGTTCGGCGTCAGTTACATCACATTGGCCGGCCACCCGTACAACCCGGCGTTGAACGCCAAGACGTCCGTCACCGTCAAGAGGCCGTGAATCTGGGGCGCCCCCGCTTGGGGCGCCCGGCTATTGCGATGAGGGCGCGCTCCGCCGCAGCCATGCGGCGTGTGCCACGGGAAACGCGGCTCGGTAGCGGGCCGCTTCCGCCGCCGCTTCGGTATCCAGCCCCAGCAACCGCGCGGCGTCGATGCGCTTTTCGATGACCCGGGGTTCGGGCGAAAAGTGCATCACTTGGCTCGCCAGTGCGTAAGCGTCCTTCGCCGTCTCCGCATGGAGCGGAATCCGCGCCAGTTGTGCGTACGCCAGTTGGTCGCGAAACAGCCAGGTCGACCGCACCTTGGCGAAGGTGTCGTCCTGATACGCCTGTGCGCGGGCTGCCGTGGGTAGATAGAGCTGCCTGACCCGGTGGTAATCCCACGCCGCATAGGCCGCGATCGCAGCGAATCCAGCCGCCGCCAAGCCGAGCCCGATGCGTGAAACGGGCAGGCCGGTGCGTGAGCCGCACAGCATGCCCAGGCAGAGGCCGAGCGCAATCTGGAAGGGCCCGTACCACAGCGGATATTCGACCAGGCTGTGCAAGCCGATCAGCGCGATGACGCCCCATGCCAGCCCGCGGGCCGGGTCGCTTTGCGCCCATGGCCGGGCGCGGACAATGGCCCAGAGGCACACTGCGCACAGCACCAACGCGGCCGGCACACCGAATTCAACGGCCACGTGCAGAGGCAGGGTGTGCGCATTGAACACCAAGGCGCAGAACCGGGGCTCGAAGTTGCCCATGTAGAACGAGTGGGCAAGTTCGCGCCAACCCCAGCCCCACCACGGGCGCTCGAGTACGAGCTGCATCATGTTCTGCCAGAGCACGGTGCGGCTTGAACACAAAGGCACATCACCGGCAAGCCGATGCACGAGGCTCGGCCCCGAACGCCCAGCGCCGTCGAAAACAAAAAACAGCGCCAGCGCCGCCGCCAGGTAGCAGAGCAGGGGGACGAACAGCCATGCTGCCCGCGACATTGCCCGCCTGTGCCACCACGCCGCCAAGCCCAGGACGGCAATCAGCTGCACCGCGCCCGTGCGCGACGCGGAAGCGGCCGTGCCGGCACACAGCAGCAACGTGGCGGCCGCCGCCAGCCAGCGCGGCAGGGCGGGCTTGCCGTGCAGTGTCAGCCACACAGCGCAAAGCAGGCCGATGTTGGCCAGTGTTGCGTAGTGGTTCTTCTGCCGCAGGTTGCCGTAGGCGTGCCGCTCCGGCGAGTAGGCCGCCAACGGCCCCAGCCAATCCGATACGCCGAAGTACTGAGCGAGCGCGATCACCGTGCTGAGGAGCGCGGCGACCAGCCAGACCCACGCGAGAAGCGATGCCGACCACGGAAAGACCTCTTCGCCCGTTCGCGCTATCGCGCCGAGCGCCGAACAGGCCAAGATGGCCGCCAGCACCAGCCACGCGGCGACGGCGGGAGGAGAGGGTGCGAAACTGCCGCTCGCGACGAAATCGGAAACCCAGATGAGGACAGCGCCCGCGGCAGCCACTGCGGGAAGCACGCGAGGGACTTCGGTGCGCGCCTCCATCGCCGACACGGCCAGCAACAGCACCACGCACAACAGCGAGACCAGCAAGGGCTCGACGGCGTACGTGGGCCCCCTGGCCGCGGGGTGCAACCAGGGATAGGCAAGGCATGCGAACGCGGCGGCCAGACGGGCCGCGCGCGCGTAGGAGGTTCGACTCTGGAGCGGCGCGGACGCTGTGCTTGCGCTCATGCCCGCATCATACGGGGGCATGAGCGGGTCAGGCCGCTCAGGTGCCGATCACGCCCCCGTCGTTGCGCGTGATCACGATCGTGGCCGAGCGTGGGCGCGCCGTCGCGCCGCCGGCGCCATAGCCGGCGTTGCCCGGCCAGTGGCTCAGGTACTTGGTCGGGTCCGCAAGGTTGGCCTTGCTGATCGCCTCGCCCGGGTGCTGGATGTTGACGAAGATGGTCTTGCCGTCCGGCGTCTCGCTGATGCCCGTGATCTCGCAGTCCTTGGGGCCGACGAGGAAGCGGCGCAGCGTCTCCGCCGTCGGCTTCGCGCCCACCCGCGTTTGTACCGCGAGCGTGCTGCCGTCGGCCTTGGTGTACGAGAGCGTGGGGGTCGTGCCGTCACCGACCGTGCCCGGCTTGCCGATGAGCATCATGCAGTTGGTGGCGTCGGTGTAGGCACCATCATCGGTCTGGATGAAGCACAGGCCGGTCTTCGGGCTGAACCACAGGCCGTCGGGGCTGGAGAAATCCTGGTCGGCCGTCAGCGCCGACAGGTTGACCTTGCCCAGGTCGGCATCCGATTGCGCGCCGAAGAGGTAGACGTCCCAGGTGAAGGCGGTGGCAGCGCTTTCGGAAGCGGTTTCCTTCAGGCGGATGATGTGGCCGTTGACGTTGCCCGGCGCATTTGCGGCCGTCGGTGCGTCGGTGTAGGAGCGCGGGTTGGCGGCGTCCACCGCCATTTGCGACGAGCCAGAAGGCTCGACCTTGCGGTTGCTGTTGTTGGTGAGTGTGTAGTACACCTCGCCGGTCACTGGATGCACGGCACACCACTCGGGGCGGTCCATCTTGGTGGCGCCCACCGCGTCGGCGGCCAGGCGTGCGTTCACCAGCACGTCGCCCTGGTCGGCAAAGTCGTACGCCGCATGGGCGGCGATCGCGCTGTTGGCGATGTTCAGTTCGATCCACTGGCCCGTGCCGTCGGCATTGAACTTCGCGACATACAGCTTGCCGCTGTCCAGGTACTTGTCGCCGGTGGTGATGCGGTTCGCGGGTGACGCATCGGCCGCGTCCCAGTTCGCTGCGGACACGAACTTGTAGATGTATTCCCCGCGCGAGTCGTCGCCCATGTAGACGGCCAGCGGCTTGCCGGCCGCAGGCTTGCCGAAGGCGGCGCTTTCGTGGGCGAACCGGCCGAGCGCCGTGCGCTTGCGGATGGCCACGTTCTTGTCGTACGGGTCGATCTCCACCATGTAGCCGAAGGTGTTGAGTTCGTTGCGGTAGTCGTCGGAGCCGTCGGTCGACGCGCCCGTTTGCGTGATGTCGAAGCGCGCGTACTTGTCTTCTGCGCCCGCGGTTTCCCAGCCGTGGCGGCTCGCGCTGTTCTTGGCCCGGCCGTAACGCGCCAGCGACACATTGCCGCGCGCCGTGGCGCCGCCGCGTGCGGCTTCATCGTCTGCGCGCTTGAAGTAGCCGGACCAGTTTTCCTCGCCGGTCAGGAAAGTGGCCCACGGCGTGTAGCCGGTGCCGCAGTTGTTGATGGTGCCGCGGCAATCGTTGCCTGAGGCCGAGAACTTCGTCTTCACGAGCGCGTTGCCGCGCGCGGGGCCGTTCAGCAGCATCGACGTCATCGGCGTGATGCGGCGATTGAAAGCCGAGTCTTTCTGGGCCGCGAACTTGCCGTTCACCTTGCGCACTTCGACGACGGACACGCCGTGTGCCGGGATTTCCTTGTCGGCCTCCGCGGCCGGGCGCGGGTTGGGCGTGGTGCCGCCGGCGTGCAGGAACTGGTCGGTCAAGGCCTCATGGTTCATCGCCAGCAGGCCGCGCTCGGAGCCGGTCGCGTCGCGCGCCGTCCCGGTGGCGTTCAGGCCGAAGTACTCCATGCCGTCGTGGTGGTCCCCGGCGCGCTGCTCGAAGCCCGTGTCGGTGCCGTCATTCTTGTAGTCAGGGGTCGCTGCCGTCAGCGGGTCGCCCAGCGCGTAGATCACGGTCGCGGTGTAGCCGGCCGGCACGGTGAGCACGTCGGCTGTGCTCTTGGCGACGGCGGGGAAGCTGAGAGGCGCCGCGGCCTCGTCGTCGCTGCCGCCGCAGGCCACGAGCGGGAGCGACCCCAGCACGGCCGCACCGGCGGTGCCCATGCTGACGCGCAGCACATTGCGGCGCGAAAGGCGCGCGTCCAGCACGTCGTTGAAGGAGGGGTTGCTACTGTTGTTGAAATCTTCGTCGTGGCTCATTTCTTCTCGATGCTTTCTGGGTTGTTGATCGGGATCAACCGCCGAGCGTAGAAAGCATTCGTGACAGCACCATGAAACGGTGTCACGCGGCCGGGATCAGGCGCCGATCAGCCCGCCGTCGTTGCGCGTGATCACTATCGTCGCCGAGCGCGGACGCGCCGTCGCGCCGCCCGGCCCATAGCCGGCGTTGCCCGGCCAGTGGCTCAGGTACCTCGAAGGGGTCGCGAGGTCTGCCTTGCTGATCGTCTCACCCGGGTGCTGGATGTTGACGAAGATGGTCTTGCCGTCCGGCGTCTCGCTGATGCCTGTGATCTCGCAGTCCTTGGGCCCGACGAGGAAGCGGCGCAGCGTATCGGCGGTCGGCTTGGCGCCCATCCGCGTGGGCACCGCAAGCGTGCTGCCGTCTTCCCTGGTGTACGACAGCGTGGGCGTCGTGCCGTCGCCGACCGCTCCGGGCTTGCCGATCAGCATCATGCAGTTGGTGGCGTCGGTGTACGCACCGTCATCGGTCTGGATGAAGCACAGGCCAGTCGTCGGGCTGAACCACAGGCCGTCGGGGCTGGAGAAATCCTGGTCCGCGGTGAGGGCGGAGAGGTTGACCTTCGCCCTGTCGGCGTCTGCTTGCGCACCGAAGAGGTAGACATCCCAGGTGAAGGCCGTCGCCGCGCTCTCGGAAGCGGTTTCCTTCAGGCGGATGATATGGCCGTTGATGTTGCCCGGCGTACTCGCTGCGGTCGGCGCGTCGGTATAGGCGCGCGGGTTGGCCGCGTCCACCCCCACATACTGAGGCGAACCCGACAGGTCGACCTTGCGGTCGGCGTTGTGGGTGAGCGTGTAGTACACCTCGCCGGTCACCGGGTGGACGGCACACCACTCGGGGCGGTCCATCTTGGTGGCACCGGCCGCGTCGGCGGCCAGGCGCGCGTTGACCAGCACGTCGCCCTGGTTCGTGAATCCGTAGTCGGGGTGGGTGGTCACCGCGCTGTTGGCAATGCTCAACTCGATCCACTGGCCGGTTCCGTCCGCATTGAATTTCGCGACATGCAGCTTGCCGCTGTCCAGGTACTTGTCGCCGGTGGCGATGCGATCGGCGGGGGACGCATCGTTCGTGTCCCAGCTCGCGGCAGAGACGAACTTGTAGATGTACTCCCCGCGCGAGTCGTCGCCCATGTAGGCGGCCAGCGGCTTGCCGGCCGTTGGCTTGCCGAACGCGGCGCTTTCGTGGGCTAAGCGGCCGAGCGCCGTGCGCTTGCGCAGCGCCGCGTTCTTGTCGTACGGGTCGATCTCCACCAGATAGCCGAACGTGTTGGCCTCGTTGCGGTAATCGTCCGTGCCGTCTGGAGAGCTGCCCGTCTGGGTGATGTCCCACCGCGCGTAGAGGTCGGTGGCGCCGGCGGTTTCCCAGCCATGAACGCTGGCGCTGTTCTTGGTCACGCCGTAGCGCCGCAGCGACACGCTGTCGCGTCCCATGGGGCCGCCGCGTGCGGCTTCGTCATCGCCGCGCTTGAAGAAGCCGGACCAGTTTTCCTCGCCGGTCAGCAAAGTGCCCCAAGGCGTGTAACCGGTGCCGCAGTTGCCGATGGTGCCGCGGCAATCGTTGCCTGAGGCCGAGAACTTCGTCTTCACAAGGGCGTGGCCGCGCACCGGGCCACTGAGCTGCATCGGCGTCATCGGCGTGATGCGGCGGTTGTAGGGCGATTCCTTCTGGACCGCGAACTTGCCGTTCACCTTGCGCACTTCGACGACCGAAACGCCGTGCGCAAGAATCTCCTTGTCAGCCTCGGCGGCCGGGCGAGGGTTTCGCGTGGCGCCGCCAACGTGCAGGAACTGGCTGGTGATGCCCTCGTGGTTGACTGCCAGCAGGCCACGCTCCGAACCGGACATGTCGCGCGCCGTGCCTGCGGCGTCGAGGCCGAAATACTGCATGCCGTCGTGATGGTCGCCCGCGCGCTGCTCGAAACCGGTGTCGGTACCGTCGTTCTTGAAGTCGGCGGTGGCGGATGTCAGCGGATCGCCCAGCGCGTAGATTACGGTCGCGGTGTAGCCGGCCGGCACGGTGACGGCGTCGGCCCGGTTCTTGGCGACTGCAGGAAAGCCGAGGGTGAGCGGCACGTCGGGCGCAGGTTCGTCGCCGCCGCTTCCGCAGCCCACGAGCGGCAGCGATCCCAGCACGGCAGCGCCGGCGGTCCCCATGCCGACACGCAGCACACCGCGGCGCGACAGGCGCGCCCCGAGCACGTCCGTGAACGAAGCATTGGTGCTCTTGTTGAAATCTTTGTCGTGGCGCACGTCGTTCAAAGCCCTATCTGTTGTCTTTCATCATTTTGCAATATTGATGCGCCACCATCGCGCGATGAACATTCGTCCGCTTCATCCGGTTCACATGCTCGCGCTGGGCGCCGCCGTGCTGCGGGGCCTCGCGGAGTTCGCGTCTCTGCAGCTCTGGCGGCTGCGTGAGCGGAGGCCCCGCTGACCGCCGGCGGGCCTCTTCCCGAACTCGCGGAACTCGAACGCGTCATTGCCCTGGCGGGCTCCGGCATCAACGTTGCCATCGCCGCGACCGTGCGTGCACACGGCGGGCACACCGTGCCGGTGTACCTGGTGACGCTGGGCCATCCCGATGCCCGCGCAAGCGTGGGTTACTTCGGCGGTGTGCATGGGCTGGAGCGCATCGGCTCGCAGGTGGTCATCGCCTGGCTGCACAGCCTCGTCATGCGGCTGCGATGGGACGAGTCCCTGCACGAACTGCTGCGCAAGGTGCGCCTGGTCTTCATGCCGATCGTCAATCCGGGCGGCATGCTGCGCGGCACGCGCGCCAACCCGAACGGCGTGGACCTGATGCGCAATGCGCCTGTCGACGCACAGGAACCCGTGCCTTTGCTGGTGGGTGGCCAACGCATCAGCGCCGGGCTGCCGTGGTACCGCGGGCGCCGCGGTGAGCCGATGGAGGCCGAGAGCGCGGCCTTGTGCGACGCCGTAGGGCGCGAAATGCACGGCCGAGCGTTCAGCCTCGCCCTCGACTGCCATTCGGGTTTCGGCATGCGCGACCGAATCTGGTTCCCGTTCGCCCATCGCCGCAGCCCCATCGCGCACCTGGCTCAACTCCACGCGCTGCATGAGATCTTCGAGCAGACCCACAACCATCATCACTACGTCTTCGAGCCGCAGAGCCGCCAGTACCTCGCTCACGGGGACTTGTGGGACCACCTCTACCTGAATGCCTGCGAATCGCCTGAACGGGTGTTCCTGCCGCTGACACTGGAGATGGGCTCCTGGCTATGGGTCAAGAAGAACCCGCGCCAACTCTTTTCGCGGGACGGCATCTTCAATCCATTGATCGCGCATCGGCAGCAGCGTGTGTTGCGCCGCCACCTGCCGCTGCTGGACTTTACCCTTCGTGCCGCCGCTGCCTCCGCGCGCTGGCTGCCCGGCGCGCAGGACCAGGAGCGGCATCGCGCAGCCGCGCATGGCCGCTGGTATGGCGCATGACAGTGTCACCAAACTGCCACCGAATTGCCACATGGGATTCACCGGGGCCGCACAAACTCCAGCCAACTACAGGAGCCGGAATGAACGAACTGCCCAATCCCACGCTGCCGCTGTCACCGGTTTCGCTTCCACGGGGGTCACTTCACCGACCTCATCAAAGCATCGCTGAAGGGCATGGCGGCATTCTGGTTTCGTGGGCCCAGCACCAGGACGAAGTCCGCCAGGCGCAGCGCCTGAGGTACCAGGTCTTCGCCAACGAAATGGGTGCGCGCCTGGACGCAGGGGTGCCCGGCCACGACATCGACTTGTTCGACGACTACTGCGAGCACCTGCTGGTACGCGACGCGCAAAGCGGCGAAGTGATCGGCACCTATCGCGTGCTGACGCCGGCGCAGGCACTGCGAGTGGGCAGCACCTACAGCGACACGGAGTTCGACATGTGGCGATTGCGCGCGATGCGGGAGCGCATGGTCGAGTTGGGGCGCAGCTGCGTGCATGCCGACCATCGCCACGGCGGCGTCATCCTCGCACTCTGGGGAGCGCTTGCCGAGTTCATGGTGCGCAACAAGCTGGACACGATGATCGGCTGCGCCAGCATCCCGATGCTTCACAACGGCACGGTGAGCGGCCACGCGGCAGCCAGCGTCTGGAGCCAGTTGAAGGAGACTCACCTCGCACCGATCGAATACCGCGTGCTTCCCCGTCTGCCGCTGCCGGTGGACGAGTTGGACTGCACGCTCGATGTCGAGGCACCCGCGCTGATCAAGGGGTACCTGCGCCTGGGCGCCAAGGTTCTGGGCCCGCCGGCCTGGGACCCGGACTTCAACAGCGCCGACCTGCCGATGATGATGCGCATCGCGGACCTGCCGCCGCGATACCGCAAGCACTTCCTGGGCGCATGAGACACCGTCATGCGCACCCCGGCCACTGAGATGCGAACCACCTTCGACGCTCTCGGGACCATTCTTCCCCAGCTCGGTGCCGCCGCCCCGCACGAAGCCGACGATGAGGCTGTCCGCCGCCGTTACCGCACCGTCTTCATCTCCGACCTGCATCTCGGCACGCCCGGCTGCCAGGCCACTGCGCTGCTGCAGTTCCTCAAAGCCCATCCGAGCGACTACCTCTATCTTGTGGGCGACATCGTCGACGGCTGGCAACTGCGCCGCCGCTGGTACTGGCCGCAGGCGCACAACGACGTCGCGCAGAAACTCCTGCGCAGTGCGCGCAAGGGCTGCCGGGTGATCTACGTGCCGGGCAACCATGACGAATTCGCGAGGCAGTTCGTCAACCACCAGTTCGGCGGCATCGAGGTGCTGGAAGAGGCGGTGCACGTGGCCGCCGACGGCCGGCAGCTCTGGGTC
This sequence comes from Ramlibacter sp. WS9, assembly GCF_003797765.1. Taxonomy (GTDB): domain Bacteria; phylum Pseudomonadota; class Gammaproteobacteria; order Burkholderiales; family Burkholderiaceae_C; genus Ramlibacter. Next base: position 95,959 of record NZ_RKMB01000005.1, read on the forward strand.
ATCCATGGCGACTATTTCGACGGCGTAGTCCAGTGCGCCAAGTGGCTGGCCTACCTCGGCGACAACCTCTACGAGTTCACCCTCAAGCTCAACCGGCACCTCAACAACCTGCGCGGCCGCCTGGGCTTGCCGTATTGGTCGCTCTCGGCCTACCTCAAGCACAAGGTCAAGAAGGCGCTGAACTACGTCACCGATTTCGAAACGGCCGTGGCGCACGAGGCGCGGCGGCGCGGCCACCAGGGCGTGGTGTGCGGCCATATCCACCGCGCCGAGATGCGCGAGATCGATGGCGTCCTCTACTGCAACGATGGCGATTGGGTGGAAAGCCGCACAGCGCTGGTCGAACACTTCGACGGCCGGCTCGAACTCGTGCATTGGAACCCTTCGCTCGAGGGCGGCACGATGCAAGACACACATACAAAAGAGGAGATGGCATGAAGATCGCTTTGGTGACCGACGCGTGGCAACCCCAAGTCAACGGCGTGGTCACCACGCTGGTGGAACTGGTGCGCGAACTCACGCTGGCCGGGCACACCCTGGAAGTGATCCAGCCGGGGCAGTTCAAGACGCGGCCTTGCCCGGGCTACGCGGGCATCGACCTCGCAATCGCGCCGAAGGCGCAGCTCACGGCCAGGCTCGACGCGTTCCAGCCGGATGCGATCCACCTGGCGACCGAAGGGCCGCTGGGCTGGGCGGGGCGCCGCTACTGCTTGCAGCGCAAGCTGGCATTCACAACGGCCTTTCACACGAAGTTTCCGGAGATCGTCAACGCGGCGATGAGGATGCCGGTATCGTGGGGCTATGCGCTGATGCGCCACTTCCACGCGCCGTCGTCGGGCGTCATGGTGCCCACGCAGAGTGTGCTGCGGATGCTGGATGCCCGGGGATTTCGCAACCTGCGCGCCTGGACGCACGGGGTCGATACTGCACTGTTCCCATTCCATCCGAGCACACAAGCCTATCCGCCCTTGGGGTTGCTGGCGCGCCCGGTCGCGCTGTTCGTCGGACGCGTTTCGTACGAAAAAAACATCGACGCATTCCTGAAGATGGACTTCCCGGGTACCAAGGTGGTGTGCGGTGTGGGCCCGGTGGAGACGCAGCTCAAACAGAAATTTCCCCACGTGAAATGGCTCGGCCTGCTGCCGCGCGACGAGCTTTCCAAGGTCTATGCCGCCGCCGACTTGTTCGTATTCCCCAGCCACGCCGACACTTTCGGCCTCGTCATGGTGGAAGCCATGGCGACCGGGACACCGGTTGCCGCATATCCGGTGGACGGCCCGCTCGAAGTGCTGGGCCGCTACGACGACCAGGGCCGCAGCCTCGGCGGCGCGATGAACCAGGATCTGCAGCAGGCGTGTTATGCCGCGCTGGCGGTGCCGCGGCACGAGGCCCGCGCCCGTGCGCTCGACTTCAGCTGGTCCCACGCCACCGCGATCTTCGCCGGCCACCTGGTTCCGGCGCAGGGGGCGGCCGGCAAGCCTCTCGCGCAGCGCCTCGCGCCTGTCACACAACTGTCATCTGAACCCCCGACACTGTCATGACTTTGTCATGTTGCTAACTCCCCCCATGTCCGCCACCGCCGTGCCAGCGCCCACGGAGCCGACCCACAGCCTTTCGTTTCTCGACCGGGACCACAGCATCCTCGCGTTCAACGAGAGGGTCCTGGACTGGGCTCATCGTGCCGACGTGCCGCTGCTCGAGCGGCTGCGCTACCTGTGTATCGTCTCGTCCAACCTCGACGAGTTCTTCGAGGTGCGCACCGCGCCCCACCTGACGGCCGTGCAGGCGGGCGACCGCAAGGGCGAGTACACCGTACAGTCGTTCGAGGCGCTGGCCGAGGCAACCCACCAGCTCGTCGACCGGCAATACGCGCTCTACAACGATGAGCTGATGCCCGCCTTCGCCAAGGAAGGCATAGCCATCATTTCGCACGGCGAGCGCAGCACGACGCAGAAAGCGTGGGTGCACGAATACTTCGAACGCGAAGTGCGGCCGCTGCTCATCCCCGTCGGGCTCGACCCGGCGCACCCGTTCCCGCAAGTGGCCAACAAGTCGCTCAATTTCATCGTGCGGCTGGCGGGCAAGGACGCCTTTGGGCGCGAAAACGAGATCGCCATCGTCAAGGTCCCGCGCGTTCTGCCGCGGCTGATCCGCATGCCTGCCAAAGTGTCGGGCGGCAAGGCGCTGTTCGTTTCGCTTTCGAGCGTGATCCGCGCGCACCTGGAACACCTGTTCCCCGGGCGGGATGTCGGCCAGTTCTCGCAGTTTCGCGTGACGCGCCATTCCGATCTGGCCGTGGACGAGGATGATGTGCGAGACCTGCGCACGGCCCTGCGCCTGGGCCTGCAGCATCGCCACTACGGCCAGGCCGTGCGCCTGGAGGTTTCGGCGGGCTGCTCGGAGCATCTGGCCAACTTCCTCCTGCAGCAGTTCCACCTGCCCGAGCAGGCTCTTTATCGTGTGCACGGCCCGGTGAACCTGGTGCGCCTCGCGCAATTGATCGACCTCGTCGACGCGCCGCAACTGCTGTTCACCCCGCACAAGCCTTCGTATCCGGCGCAGCTGGTGCCCGGCCGCTCCTTCTTCGACCAGATCAAGCGGCGCGACATCCTGATCCACCAGCCCTACGAGAGCTTCGAGGGCGTACTGGGTTTTCTGCGCGAAGCGGTGCACGACCCGAAAGTGCTGGCGATCAAGCAGACCATCTACCGTACGGGCGTGGAGTCCGAGCTGATGGACCTGCTGCGCGAAGCCGTGCGGCGCGGCAAGGAAGTCTCGGCGGTGGTGGAGCTCAAGGCCCGCTTCGACGAGGAAGCCAACATCAACTGGGCCGAAAGCCTGGAATCGATCGGCGCCCAGGTGGTGTACGGCGTGGTCGGCCTGAAGACGCACGCCAAGATGCTGCTGGTGACTCGGCGTGAAGGCAAGCACCTGGTGCGCTATGCGCACCTTTCCACGGGCAACTACAACCCTCGCACGGCCAAGCTCTACACCGACATCAGCCACCTCACGGCGGACCCGCTTGTGACGGCGGACATCGAGAACGTCTTCGTCCACCTCGCCAGCCAGAGCCGGCTGCCGAAGTTGAACAGCCTCTGGCTCGCCCCTTTCCACCTGCACCGCAAACTGCTCGAGCGCATCGACGCCGCCGGCGAGGCGGCGGCGCAGGGGAAAGACGCCCGAATCGTGCTCAAGATGAACGCGCTCACCGACCAGGCGCTGATGCTGGCGCTGGTGCGTGCGGGCAAGCGCGGTGCGGAGATCGACCTGATCGTGCGTGGCGCCTGCATGCTGCCAGCTCGCGTGCCGGGCGTGACGGACAACATCCGGGTGCGCTCCATCATCGGCCGCTTCCTGGAGCATTCGCGCGTTTTCTATTTCCGGGTGGACGGCGAGGAGCAGCTCTACCTGTCCAGCGCCGACTGGATGAATCGCAACATGCTGCGGCGGATCGAACTCGCGTGGCCGGTCAACGACCCCAAGCTGCGGCAACGCATCGTCGACGAATGCCTGGTGGCCTGCCTGCACGACGACCGTGATGCCTGGGACCTGATGGCCGACGGCACCTACCAGCGCGTCAAGGGCGCGGGCGAGCCCAAGGGTCACGGCGCGCAGGCCGCCCTGATGGCACGCTATGCCGCGCCGCGCGGCTAGACCTCTCGAGAAGAACGATGGACCTGATCTTGTGGCGTCACGCCGAAGCCGAAGACGCTGCCGAAGGCCAGGACGACCTGAAGCGCGCCTTGACCTCTCGCGGAGAAAAACAGGCTGCCCGCGTTGCCGCGTGGCTGGACCGCCAATTGCCCGATGGCACACGCATCCTGTGCAGCCCCGCCGTGCGCTGCGAACAGACCGTGCTGGCGCTGGGGCGCAAGTACAAGACGCGCGAGGAACTGGCGCCCGACGTCCCGGTGGAAAGCGTGCTCGATGCCGCGCAGTGGCCGCAAGCCAGGCATCCCGTCCTCATCGTCGGCCACCAGCCGACGCTCGGCGACGTCATCGCGCGGCTGCTGCACCTCAAGCACGGCACCTGCGCCGTCCGCAAGGGCTCGGTCTGGTGGCTGCGTACCCGCGAACGCGACGGCCACGAGCAGACGGTGGTTGTGGCGGTGCAGTCGCCCGACGCCGTCTAGGGGCCCTGGCCCATGCACGCCGGAGAACGCTTCAACAGCTACAGCCACTTGCTGGGGCTGGTACTGGCGCTCGCCGGGACCGGGCTGCTGCTGGAACAGACGCTGCGCGGGGGCGATGCCGCCAGGATCGTGGCCGCAATCGTATTTTCGTTGTCGATGCTGGCGCTGTACGGAGCCTCCACGCTGTTTCACAGCACGCGCGGCCGCGCGAAACGGATCTGGCAGCGCGCGGATCATTGCGCCATCTATCTCTTGATCGGGGGCACCTATACGCCGCTGGCGCTCGTCACTCTCGAGGGCGCATGGGGGTGGAGCCTGCTCTGCGTGGTTTGGGCTGCAGCGATATTCGGCATTCGGCGGGAACTGCGGGCCGGGGAGGGCGCGCGGCCCTCGTTGGGAATCTACCTGGGCATGGGCTGGCTGGGGCTGCTGATGGCATTCCCGCTGGTTGCGCGCATGGAGGCGGGTGGTCTCGCATGGCTGGTGGCCGGGGCCTTGCTCTACACGGCGGGAACGATCTTCTACCGCAATCCCACCGGCCTGCGGCACGCGCATGGAACGTGGCACCTGTTCGTATTGGGAGGCACGGCCAGTCACTTTGTCGCGGTGGCGGGCTTCGTGTTGTGATCCGGTGACCACGCGCGCAACCTCCCACTTCCTCCTGGTGCTGGCACTGCTTTGCCTTTGCCGCCCCGCTGCCGCCGACCCGCAGAACTGCACGCGGACGCTGGAAGGGCTGGCCATCCTCGCGGGCGACTCGCCGTTTCCCCTGCGCTGGGAGGAAACTTCCATGACCGACGGCAAGCCGCTCGTCGTGTCCATCACGGAAAAGGACGGCGCGCTCTTCCTCGCATTCAACAAGACCCATGAAGGCCTGTGGGCCGAAGGCCCGGCCGTGGTTTGCCGGATGGGGGCGGCCCTCGAAGCCCGGATCGGACGGATCCGCATCGGCCCGGCCGCGCACTGGATACTGCGCCAGTCGATGGCGGGCGGCAGCACGTTCGCGCTGTCCCGCCGATCGGCCGGGCAGCTCCAGATCGCAACGCCCGGGTGGAAGGGCGACTTCGCGGCGAAGCCGAACTGACCGCTTCAGTCCTTGGCCGGCCGGCCCGTCTTGAGCGCAGGCACCGCAGCGAGGGCGGCGGCGAACGCCACGTCGCCCATCACCGAGAGCACCTTGATGCCGGCACGCAGCACTTCGCTCTTCTTCGCGGGCGTGCCGGATTTTGCTGCGCGCTCCTTGAGTTGTTCGAGCACGGCGTACTCGGCCTTCGGGATGGTGAAGCTGTCGCGCACGAGCTTGGGCTTCTTGGGTTTTTCCACTTTCGGGGCTTTGGCTGCGGGTGCCACGGCTGGCGCCGGCGCGGGCTTCGCAACCGGCGTCTTTGCTGCGTGGGGCGCCGGCTTAACCGATGCGGCCTTGCGGCTGGGGGCGGTGGGTTTGGCGGCCGTGGTGGGTTTCTTCTTCGCAGTTGCCATGTTTCTTTCTCCTGGTTAAACGGTGTATATAGTTTATACCGTTTCCAGGGGCAACAGCATGGCGATGCGTTCGCTGATCGAATCCGCTCGCTCGTGTCCCGCGACACGCTCGATTTCGGCAATCATTTCGCGGCCGGCCGCCAGCATCGACTCGCGGTCTTTCGCGTCGCGCAATGCTTCGCGGAACCGCTCGGCCTGTGCCGGATCGCGGCGGGCGAACATGCGCTCGCAGATGTCGAACAGGAACATGCGGGTTGTGGCGAGCGACCGCCTGCCTTCGAACCCGTCGGCGGATCCGACAGGGGCGGGTGGCGACGGCGCGGCGACCTCCGGTTCCGGGGACCGCGCGGCCCGGGGTTCGCGCGTGAGGGGCTCCAGGTAGCCCCGCTGCATCAAGTTCAGCACGATCTGTTCCCCCAGCCCGTCGAACAGCGGACGCAGATCCATCAGCGACTTCTTTCCGTCGCACAGAAGCAGCAAGCTGCGTTCGCGCTGGCCCAACGTGCGCACGCCGGGCCGCAGTTCGGTGCGTGCCCGCTCGGTTTTCTGAAGCAGCATGGCCATGTCCTCCTTCCGAAGGAGATCGAGTACACCTCGCCTTCATGACGCGCGAATGAACCTGCGGAGGAATAACATGGCGGGTGAGGCCTGCAATGACTGAGTTCGAACTCAAACTCGAGATTCCCGCGTCGCGGCTGGCGGGAGTGCTGGCCGCTGTTCGCGAAGGCGGGGCAACGGGCAAGCGCTTGCGGGCGTGCTACTTCGATACCCACGGCGATGAGCTCGCCGCCGCCGGCATCGTCGTGCGTCTGCGCAAGGAAGGGCGAGTCTGGGTACAGACCGCCAAGTGCGGCGGTGAGGGGCCGCTGGCGCGCCTGGAGCACAACGTCGCGATCGGCGTACTGCCCGCCGGCGCCGTGCCCGATGTCTCGCTGTCGCGCCACGCCGATACGGCGGTCGGTGAAAGGATTGCACGGGCGCTCAAGGCCCGGTCGCTGGACGACGCGCCGGTGTTGCAGTCCAGGTTCGAAACGGACGTGCAGCGCCTCGCGCGCAGAGTGCGATGCAAGAGTTCCGTGATCGAAATTGCGCTCGACCGCGGCAAGGTGCTCGCGGGTGACGCGCAAGCTGCGCTATGCGAGATCGAGTTTGAACTGCTGGAAGGCGATCCCGCGGACGCGGTGCGGCTTGCGCACGAGTGGCTTGTCGCGCACGGCCTGTGGCTCAGTACGACCAGCAAGTCGGCGAAGGGTCGCCGCCTGGCCGAGGGCCGGCCTTTCGGCCCGGCGGTGGAGGCTGTTACCCCGCGTTTGCGCCGAGGCGAACGCGGCTGCGCGATCATGGCCGCGGTGATCGGCGCCTGCCTCGAACAGGTGCTGGGCAACGCCAGCGAGGTCGGCGCCGGAAGTGTCGAAGCGGAGCACGTACACCAACTGCGTGTGGGTGTCCGCCGGCTGCGCAGCGCCTTGCGGGAACTGCGTGCGCTTGCGCCGTCGCTGGACCCGGCCTGGGAGGCGCCGCTGGTCGACGCGTTCCGGGTCCTTGGCCTCCATCGCGATCACGGCCGCCTGCAAGCCATCACGCAGCCGCAGCTCGAGGCACAAGGCGCGCCGGCTCTGCATGTCGGGGATTTGGCCGACCCGCCGGATCTGGAAGCCGCAGTGCGGTCCCCCGCTTTTCAGGGTGTCTTGCTGGGCCTGCTCGAATTCACGCATTCCGCGCAAATGCGGGAGGTGGCCGGGCTGCCATCGGAAAAGGCCTTGAAGATGCTGGGCGCGCGGCTGGAGAAGCTGCATGCGCAGGGCGTCCGGGACGGCCGCCGCTTCCAGCAATTGGACCCGCACCGGCAGCATCGTGTGCGCAAGCGCCTGAAGCGGCTGCGCTACCTGGCCGAGTTCGTCGCGCCGCTCTTTCCGGCAAAGAGGGCCCGCGACTTCATCGCGGCGCTCAAGCCGGTGCAGGACGCGCTGGGCCTGTACAACGATGAGCTGATGGCGCTGGAGGCCTATCGGAGCCTGGCCGAGCGGGACCCGGTGGCATGGTTCGGGGCGGGCTGGCACACCGCGCGCCGCGCGCCCAACGCGGCTCAATGCCAGCACGAACTCGAAACTTTCGCCAAGGCCAAGCCCTTCTGGGATTGAACGGTGCGGTAGTTGCCGGCGCTCAGGCGTCGCGCCGCCGGAACGCCACCCAGCCCGCCACGACGGTGAAGACCGCGACGATGGCCGCGACGACCCAGAAACCATGGTCGTTTTGCGCCAGTGGGACGCCGCCCACGTTCATGCCGAACAGGCCGGCCAGGATGTTGATCGGGAGCGCCAGCACCGTCATTACCGTCAGCACGAACAGGCTTCGGCTGTTGCGCTCGTTGACGATGGCCGCCACTTCTTCCTGCAGCAGCTTGATGCGCTCCTGCAGCGACGCCATGTCGCGCAGCGCCACCGAAAATTCCTCCGTGGCTTCGCGCAGCTGCTGCGTGTCGGACGCGCCCATCCACGCCGGTGGGTGCTGCAGCAGCCGGAACAGTGACGCGGGCTCCGGCGCCAGCAGCCGCTGCAGCCGCACCAGCAGGCGGCGCAGTGCGCCGAGCTTGGAGCGCTTGAGATCGAGCCGGTTCGACAGCAGCTCGTCTTCCACCTTGTCGACCTGGCGCGTCACGCCGCGCACGATGTCCACCAACACGTCGGCTTGCGCGCGCAGCAGGCGCTCCAGCAGCTCCACTGTCGAGCGGATCGGCTCGCCGCGCTTGATGGCGGTGCGCAGCTGGTCGATGGAGCGCAGCGGCGCCAGCCGCGCCGTCACCACGACCCGGCTGTCCAGGCTGGCCCACAGCGTGGAAATGTCCGAAGTGTCGAACGAGAAGTGGAAGTGCACGTCGTTGACGACCGCGATCAACGCGTCTTCGTCGCGTTCGATGCGGGTGGATCGCAACTCGTCCTTCAAGGCGTCGTAGAACGTGGGCGTCAGGCCGGCGTGGCGCTCCAGCCAGCGCACGGCGGAGGCGTGTGCCAAATTGAAGTGCAGCCAGAGAAAGCGGGGCGTCGCTTCGCCGTCAGCGGGCGGCGCTTGTCGAAGCAGAGCCATGCTCTCGGCCGCCGCGCGCGAATCGACGGGCACAGCGGGCGCGCCGGTCTCGAACAGGTAGCCGCAGATCAGGCCCGATTCATCCGCGCCATAGTTCGAAACCGCGTGATCCATGGGCAAACGGCGCTCACGCCAGCAGCAGCGCCCAAGGCGTCTTCTGCCAGGCGACGGTTTCCTCGCGCAGCAGGTGGGCCGACTGGGGAAAAGCTTTCGTCCATTCGGGACGAAGGCCCAACGTGACCTGTTGGCCCGCGGCGCGGATCTGCAGGCCCTTCAGGTCCGGGTCGCGCCGCGCGTGGCACAGGATCACGGCCAACCGCAGGCAGAGCAACTGATGGACGAACAGCGAGTCTTCAAAGTCCGCTTCCAGCTTGCGCAACTTGCCCCGGTGGCCCAGGACCAGCAGGCCCAGGCGGTGCAGCTCCGGCTGCGCGAAGCCCGGCGCATCGGCGTTGTCGAGGATGTAGGCGCCATGCTTGTGATAGTCGCTGTGCGAGATGGCGCTGCCGACTTCGTGCAGCTGTGCGGCCCAGCCCAGCTTGCGCACGTGGCGTGCGAGTTCGGCCGCGCTCTCGCCCGCGCGCAGCTGGCGCAGCAGCTGGCAAGCGACTTTGCCCACCCGTTGGGCCTGCGCCGGGTCGGCGCCGAACTTGGCGGCCAGGCGCTGCACGGTGGACGAGCGCACATCGGTCTCGCCCTGTTCGCGGTCCAGCAGGTCATACAGCACGCCGTGCCTCAAGGCGCCCTGGGCCGCCTGCATCTCTTCGATGCCCAGCAAGTCGAAGACGGCGCGCAGCACGCTGACCCCGCCGCCCACCACCGGGCGCCGGTCGTCCTTGAGGCCGTCCATCCGCAGGCGGTCGGCGCTGCGTGCTTCCAGCAGGCGCTCGTACAACCAATTCAATCCGTCCCGCGTGATGGTTCCTGCGGGCCCCCCGGCCGCGGCCAACACGTCCGCCACGGCGCCGATGGTGCCGGACGAGCCGTAGGCCACGTCCCAGGTCTCCGGGCGGTAGGCGTCGAGCGCTTCGTCGAGCACGGCCTTGGCGGCGATCTCGGCGGATTCGAAGGCCTGCACGGTGAACTGTCCCTGCGGGAAATACTTCATCGACCAGGCGACGCTGCCCACGCGGTAGCTCTCCGTCACCTTGGCCGCCAACGACTGGCCGAGGATGAGCTCGGTGGAGCGCCCGCCGATGTCGACCACCAACCGGCGCTCGGCCGACTGCGGCAGCAGGTGGGCCACGCCCTGGTAGATAAGGCGGGCTTCTTCGCGCCCGGAGATCACGTCGATGGGAAAGCCGAGCACCTGCCGCGCCTTGGCCAGGAACTCATCCCGGTTGCGCGCTTCCCGCAGCGTCTGCGTCGCCACCGCCCGCACCTGGGCCCGCTTGAACCCGGCCAGCCGCTCGGCGAAGCGCGCCAGGCAGTCCCAGCCGCGCTGCATGGCCTCGGGCGTGAGGTTGCGCGCTTCGTCGAGGCCGTTGCCCTGGCGCACGGTTTCCTTGATGTATTCCGTGCGCTGGATCTGGCCGTGATCGTGGCGGCCTATCTCCAGGCGATAACTGTTGGAGCCGAGGTCGACCGCGGCGAGCAGGATTCCGTTTTGCATGTTCGGGCCAGCATAGCAAACGCCGGCGCCGCGCTGGGCCTTTTCAACCCACAACGCGGCCGTCCACTGTCAACATGCTCTGCGTCACATAGGTCGCGCTGCGCCGCTGCGGGTTGAACGCGATGCGGTAGCCGCCCACGTCCGTCGCGCCACGGCGCTGGAAGGCCAGCAGCGCGCTGTGACGTGTGGGCGCCGTGTCGATGTCCGCGAGCACTTCATAGGTGTAGCGTGCGGCAATGTAGCCTGCCAGCGAGAGCGGGGTGGGCGGTTCGTCGAACAGGCGACCGAGCGTTTCCCGGTAGGACCGCACGACGGGCAGGCTCGAGTTGACCATCGGCACCGCCTGCGTCGCGATCACCGGTGTACTGCGCGATCCTCCCATCTGCATCATGGTCAGCAGGTTCACGTCGGCCAGCGCCACCACATAGCGTTGGCGCGATTGCTTGTCCAGGCCCTGGGTGAACTGCACCAGCTCCGGCGTGCCACCGACGAACAGCAGGATGGCGGGCGTGGTTTGAGTCAGCCGCTGCCCGAGGCGCGAAAGCTCCCCTTCCGCGCGGAAGCTCTGCAGCTTGACCTTGAACTCGCCGGCGATGCGCTCCAGGTCCTGGTGGTAGAGGTTGAATTCGGACGACGATGCGTAGACGGCGCCGACATCCTGAACGCCCATCACCGTGAGCGACTTCAGCGCATGGCCGATCTGTTCCTGGCGCGCGGCGAAGATGGGGAAAGTGCGGTCGTCCACTTCGAGGCTGGAGTTCTGCAGCCAGGGCGCGACGTGCGCGATGGCGATGTTTTCCTGGCGCAGCAGGCCGGCCAGCTGGGTCGCGACCGGGTCACCTGACGTGCCGGACAGGCAGACGCAATTCGGGTTGTCCTTGATGGAGGCGAGGGCGGCCTGCAAGCTCGGCAATGTTCCATCGACTTCGATCGAAAGGTGCTGTACGGGCTTGCCGCGTACACCGCCCTTGGCGTTGATGTCCTGCCAGGCGGCGCGCGACCCGATCAGGAAATCCTTCGAAACGTCCTGCTGGGCCGCCGACGTATCGACGATCTGTGCGATGGCGAGGGGGCGGCCGGTGGCACGTCCGGGCTGTGCCCAGGCGGGGGCGGCGCCGGCCAGCAATGCCCCAACCCCCGCCGCGAGAATCCGCCGGCGGGGTATGGCGTGGTGGGTCATGGGTCAGCGGCGCGGCGGCATCAGGACGCGGTCGACGGTGTGCACCACGCCGTTGGTGGCAACAATGTCCGACTGCTGGACCATGGCGTCCTCCACTGTCACGAACTCGCCGGCCTTGGACAGGGCCACATTGCCGCCCTCGGCGGTCTTGGCGTTGCCGTTCTTGATGTCGGCCGACATCATCTTGCTCGGCACGACGTGGTAGCTCAGCATGGCCTTCAGTTTGGCCGGGTTGCTTGCCAGCTCGTCCATGGTCTTGGCCGGCACGGCCTTGAAGGCGTCATTGGTCGGTGCGAACACGGTGTAGGGGCCGGTGGCCTTGAGCGTGTCGGCCAGGCCGGACTTGGCCACCAGGCCGTTCAAGGTGCTGAGGTTGGGGTTGTGGGCGATGGTGTCGGCCACCGAAACAGGGGCGGACACGGGCTGGGTGGCACAGGCGGCCAGCAGGGCCAACAGGGGAGCAGCGATCAGGATGCGGCGGTTCATGGTTCTTCCTCCAGTAAAGGGTTCGCCCGAGCGTAGGTGCGGCGCGTGACACAACCGTGACTGGTTTGTGACCAAACCATGACAAAACCTGAATCGGCCCACCGGGGAGGATGTCATTGCGCTGTCACAAAGCCTTCTTACAGTCGGCAGCATCCGATTCCAAACACGAGAGGTTTTCTCATGCACAAGAGTTTTTGCGGCCTTGCGTTCGCCGCCGCGGCGGTCAGTTTCACCGGCCTGGCGATGGCCCAGGACGGCGTCACGGGCGCCGGCGCCAGCTTCCCCGCGCCCCTGTATTCGAAGTGGGCGGCCGACTACAACAAGGCGACGGGCGTCAAGATCAACTACCAGTCGGTGGGTTCGGGTGCCGGCATCAAGCAGATCGAAGCCAAGACCGTGGATTTCGGCGCCTCCGACGCGCCCTTGAAGGACGAAGAACTCGCCAAGAAGGGCCTGCTGCAGTTCCCCACCGTGATCGGTGGCGTGATCCCCGTGGTCAACATCAAGGGCATCGCTCCCGGCCAGCTCAAGCTGAACGGCCAGGTGCTGGGCGACATCTACCTGGGCAAGATCACCAAGTGGACCGACCCGGCCATCAAGGCGCTCAATCCCTCGCTGGCGCTGCCTGACGCGGCGATCGCGGCCGTGCGGCGCGCCGACGGCTCGGGCACCAGCTTCATCTTCACCAACTACCTGTCCAAGGTGAACGCCGAGTGGAAGGCCAAGGTCGGCGAGGGCACCGCCGTGAACTGGCCCACCGGCGCGGGCGGCAAGGGCAACGAGGGCGTGGCCGCTTTCGTCGGCCGCCTGCCCAACTCGATCGGCTACGTCGAATACGCCTACGTCAAGCAGAACAAGATGACGTACGCCCAGATGCAGAACGCCAACGGCGCCTTCGTGTCCCCCGAAGACGGCGCTTTCAAGGCCGCCGCGGCCGGCGCGGACTGGTCCAAGACGTTCTACCAGATCCTCACCAACCAGCCCGGCGCACAAGCGTGGCCGATCACCGGCGCCACATTCATCATGATGCACAAGGTGCAGGACAAGCCGGCGCAGGCCGCTGCCTCGCTCAAGTTCTTCGAGTGGGCCTACAAGAACGGCGACAAGACCGCCGACGACCTGGACTACGTGCCCATGCCCGCCAGTGTGAAGACGCAGATCGAGAAGGCCTGGGGCGAGATCAAGGACGCGTCCGGCAAGCCGGTTTACGCGGTCAAGTAAGCCCCGTTTCGCCAGGGAATAACAACAGCGCGACGCGCAAACCGAGGAGGGGCTTGTGTCCTCTACACTTCCGGCCCATGAGGCCTCACTTGAAATGGCCGGCGCCATGCCGCGGCGGCGCGAGCGCGACATGACCCCGCCGCCCACTCGGCCCCGCATCGCGGCTGCCCTGGCCGACCGCCTGTTCGGCTGGGCCGCCAAGGGGGCCGCGCTGATTACGCTCGGCCTGCTGTTGGCGATCCTGGGCTCGTTGGTGCTCGGCGCCTGGCCGGCGATCGAGAAGTACGGCCTGGGCTTCCTCACCAATACGGTGTGGGATCCCGTCAACGAGGAATTCGGCGGGCTGGTGATGATCTACGGCACCATCGCCACGTCGATCATCGCACTGGTGATTGCCGTGCCGGTGAGTTTCGGCATCGCACTGTTTCTCACCGAGCTTTCGCCGGCCTGGCTCAAGCGTCCGCTGGGCACTGCCATCGAGCTGCTGGCGGCCGTGCCTTCCATCGTCTATGGCATGTGGGGCCTGCTGGTGTTTGGGCCCATCCTCGCGACCTATGTGCAGCAGCCGCTGCAAACGCTGTTTGCCGGCGTGCCTTACCTGGGCGCGCTGGTGTCGGGGCCGCCGGTGGGCATCGGCATCCTTTCGGCCGGCATCATCCTGGCGATCATGATCATTCCGTTCATCGCTTCCGTGATGCGCGACGTGTTCGACGTCACACCGCCGATGCTCAAGGAGTCGGCCTATGCGCTCGGTTCGACGACCTGGGAGGTCGTATCGCGTGTCGTCTTGCCGTACACCAAGGCCGGCGTGGTGGGCGGCATCATGCTGGGCTTGGGCCGCGCGCTCGGCGAGACCATGGCCGTGACGTTCGTCATCGGCAACTTCAACCAGCTGGATTCGCTTTCGCTGTTCCAGGCGGCCAACAGCATCACCTCGGCCCTGGCCAACGAATTCGCGGAAGCGGGCAGTGGCATGCACCAGGCGGCGCTGATCTACCTTGGTCTCGTTTTGTTCTTCATCACCTTTGTGGTGCTGTCGCTGTCGAAGCTGCTGCTCGCGCAACTGCGCAAGAGCGAAGGGGCACGTTCATGAACGCGGGCACAGGGGCTCACCTGATCGAGGCCGCGCAGCGGCAGGCCGAACGCGAACGCATGTACGCCGGCCGCAAACGCGTCAACAAGATCGCGCTCACCTTGTCGCTGGGGGCCATGGCCTTCGGCGTCTTCTGGCTGATCTGGATCCTCTGGGAGACAGTGACGCTTGGCGTGGCCGGCCTGACCTGGGCCACGCTGTCCCAGATGACGCCCGCGCCCAACGAAGCAGGCGGCCTGGCCAATGCGCTGTGGGGCTCGTTCGTGATGGTGGCGCTGGCCACGTTCGTCGGCACGCCGGTCGGCATCATGGCGGGCATCTACCTGGCCGAATACGACGTGAAGGGCTGGCTGGGCTCGCTCACGCGCTTCGTCAACGACATCCTGCTGTCGGCGCCTTCGATCGTGATCGGCCTGTTCGTCTATGCGGTCATCGTTGCCCGCTACAAGTCGTTTTCCGGCTGGGCCGGCGTCATCGCGCTGGCGCTGATCGTCATCCCCGTGGTGATCCGCACCACCGAGAACATGCTGATGCTGGTTCCCTCCGGCTTGCGCGAGGCGGCTTATGCGCTGGGCGCGCCCAAGTGGAAGGTCATCATGAGCATCACACTGCGCGCGGCCCGAGCGGGGGTCGTCACCGGCATCCTGCTCGCGGTGGCGCGCATCTCGGGTGAAACCGCGCCGCTGCTGTTCACCGCGCTGTCCAACCAGTTCTGGACGTCCGACCTGTCGCAGCCGATGGCCAGCCTGCCCGTGACCATCTTCAAGTTCGCGATGAGTCCTTACGAAAACTGGCAGCAGCTGGCCTGGGCCGGCGTGTTCCTCATCACCGTCGCCGTGCTCGGCCTCAACATCGTGGCCCGCGTGCTGACCCGCAACAGGATCTAGAAAAATGCCTTCCAACACCATGACCCTGCGCGAGAGCGCGTCCAAGATCTCGGTCAAGGACCTGAATTTCTTCTACGGCAAGTTCCACGCCCTGAAGGGCATCAACCTGGAAATCCCGGAGAAGAAGGTCACGGCCTTCATCGGCCCGTCCGGCTGCGGCAAGTCCACGCTGCTGCGCACCTTCAACCGCATGTACGAGCTCTATCCCGAGCAGCGCGCCGAAGGCGAGATCGTGCTGGACGGCGAGAACTTGCTGACCTCGAAGCAAGACGTCGCGCTGATCCGCGCCAAAGTGGGCATGGTGTTCCAGAAGCCCACGCCGTTCCCCATGTCGATCTACGACAACATTGCCTTCGGTGTGCGCCTGTTCGAAAACCTCGGCTCCGCCGACATGGACGAGCGGGTCGAATGGGCGTTGCGCAAGGCCGCGCTGTGGGGCGAGGTGAAGGACAAGCTGGGCCAGAGCGGCGCCGGCCTCTCGGGCGGCCAGCAGCAGCGCCTGTGCATCGCCCGCGGCATCGCCATCAAACCCGAGGTGTTGCTGCTGGACGAGCCGTGTTCCGCGCTCGACCCGATCTCCACTGCCAAGATTGAGGAGCTGATCGCGGAGCTCAAGGCCGACTACACGGTGGTGATCGTCACCCACAACATGCAGCAGGCCGCCCGTTGCAGCGACTACACGGCCTACATGTACCTGGGCGACCTGGTGGAAGTGGGCGAGACCGAACAGATCTTCTTCAAGCCCAAGCGCAAAGAGACGGAAGACTACATTACCGGCCGCTTCGGCTAAGCCCGACTAGGAAACGAGATGCCAGACAAACACCTTTCCTCCCAGTTCGACAGCGAAATGAACGCGGTGTCTTCGCGCGTCATGGAACTGGGCGGCCTGGTCGAATCGCAGTTGCGCCATGCCATGTACGCGTTGTCGCAGTTCAGTCCCGAATCGGCCGCCAAGGTGGTCGAGATAGAGGCAATGGTCAATGCGATGGAAGTCGAGATCGACCGCGACATCTCCTCCATCATCGGCCGCCGCCAGCCGACGGCGCGTGACCTGCGCCTGCTGATGGCGATGTCCAAGACCACGGCCAACCTCGAGCGCGTCGGCGACGAGACGCGCAAGATCGCCCGCATGGTGCTGTCCATCATCGAGAAGAGCGGTACCGTCCGGGCGCTGCCCGCCTCCGAACTGCGGGTCGCGGCCGAGCTGGCCACCGGCCTGCTGCGCAAGGCGCTGGACGCCTTCGCCCGCCTGGACACCGCCACCGCCGTCGCCATCCTCAAGGAAGACGACCTCATCGACCGCGAATTCGATGGCTTCGTGCGCAAGCTCATCACTTACATGATGGAAGACCCGCGCACCATTTCCGCCAGCCTGGACCTGCTGTTCCTGGCCAAGGCCATCGAGCGCATCGGGGACCACGCCAAGAACATCGCCGAATTCATCATCTACATCGTCAAGGGTGAGGACGTGCGCCATACTTCGATGGAAGAGATCGAATCCGCAGTCAAGTGATGCAGCCCCCACGCTCCGCACTACGTGTCGTCGCTGCCCCCCGAGGGGGCTGGCCTCCCTTGGGGCGGCCCAGCGGGAGTCCGGCATGAAGAACCAGCCACGCGTCCTGATTGTCGAAGACGAACCGTCGATCGCCGAGCTGATCGCGGTGAACCTGCGCCACAACGGCTTCCAGCCGGTCTGGGCCGAGGACGGCACGGCTGCGCAGCGGGAGTTGGACGCGGTGCTGCCCGACGTGATCCTGCTGGACTGGATGCTGCCCGGCCAGAGCGGCCTGGCGCTGGCGCGCAAATGGCGCGCCGATGCGCGCGCCAAGGCCATCCCCATCCTCATGCTCACCGCACGCGGCGATGAGCCCGACAAGGTCGCCGGCCTCGATGCCGGTGCCGACGACTACATCACCAAGCCCTTTTCCACGCAGGAACTGCTGGCGCGCATCCGCGCCGTGCTGCGGCGGCGCGCGCCGGAGCAGAGCCATGAGACGGTGACGATCAGCGGCCTGGCCCTCGACGCCGCCACGCACCGCGTCACTTGGAAAGACAAGGCGCTGAAGATCGGCCCCACCGAGTTCAAGCTGCTCCACTACCTGATGAAGCACCCGGAACGCGTGCACAGCCGTTCGCAGCTCCTGGACAAGGTCTGGGGCGACCACGTCTTCATCGAAGAGCGCACGGTCGACGTCCACGTCAAGCGCCTTCGCGAATCGCTAGGCCCGGCGGGTGCGATGGTCGAGACCGTGCGCGGTGCGGGCTATCGCCTCACGGGGCAGGTGTCCACGGCCAGCGCCGCCTGAAAGGCCCGGCCGCGCGGCCCGGACGCACAATCACCTCATGTTCCTGCGAATAGGTATCTTTTTCGCCTGCCAGCTGGCGGGTGCGGCAGTGGGCTGGTGGTTCGGCGCAGAGCGCGGGGCTGTTGCCGGCATCGCTGCGGGCGGCTTGGCCTGGTTTGCCGTGGACCTGTTGCGCGGCTTGCGGGTGGTGCGGTGGCTGCGCCGCGGCTCGCCCGCACCTGCGCCGGAAATGCTGGGTCCTTGGGGTGAAGCGGTGGACCGCATGCGCCGGGGCTTGCGTGCGCGCGACCAGCAGGTCGAAGACGCCCAGCAGCGCCTGCAGGACTTCCTGGCGGCGATCCAGGCCTCGCCCAACGGCGTGGTGTTGCTGGACGCCCAGGGCCGCATCGAATGGAGCAACCAGACGGCGTCGCAGCACCTGGGCATCGATCCGCAGCGTGACATGCTGCAGCTGATCGGAAACCTGGTGCGAGATCCGGCCTTCACCGTCTACTACGCCGGGAACGATTTCTCGCATGAGATCACCATCCAGGGCCGGGACAGCACGCCGTCACGGCCGATGCGCATCTCGGTGCACCTGCATCCCTACGGACAGGGCCGGCGCCTGCTGCTGTCGCGCGACATCACCGGCGTCGAGCAGGCCGAGGCGATGCGCCGCGACTTCGTGGCCAACGTTTCGCACGAGATCCGTACGCCGCTCACGGTGCTCACTGGGTTCATCGAGACCTTGCAAAACCTGCCGCTGCCGGAAGAAGACCGCGCCCGCTACCTCGGGTTGATGGCGCAGCAGGCCCAGCGCATGCAGACGCTGGTGAATGACCTGTTGACGCTCTCGCGCCTGGAAGGCAGTCCGCTGCCGGGCGCGGGCGAATGGACGTCGCTGCCCCTGTTGATGACGCAATGCGAAGAGGAAGCCCGTGCGCTGTCCGGCTTGCTGGGCAAGGCGCAGCAACTGCGCTTTGGCGACGCACCTGCGCTGGAAATCGGCGGGGCGGGCAGCGAGCTGCTCAGTGCCATGTCCAACCTCGTGAGCAACGCCGTGCGGTACACGCCCGCCAGCGGTTCGATCCAGGTCCAGTGGCGCTCCCTGGAGGGTGGACGCGGCGAGTTCTCGGTGCGCGACAGCGGCCCAGGCGTGGCGCCGGAACATATCTCACGGCTGACCGAGCGCTTCTACCGGGTCGACCGCAGCCGCTCGCGCGAAACGGGCGGCACGGGCCTGGGGCTGGCGATCGTCAAGCACGTCGTGCAGCGCCATGGCGCTGAGCTGAAGATCGACAGCACGCCCGGCGTGGGCTCGACGTTCGCGATCCAGTTCCCTACTAGCCGGCTGCGTACGGCAAAGGCGGGCGCCACGCATGCACAGCACGCCACAGAATCAGCGGCAGCACGCTAGCCAGCAGCACCAACGCCAGGGCGCCCATGATCCAGAACGCTGCCGGGGAGTTCATCGGCGCAAAGGGGCCGATGCCGCGATACGCGAGCAGGTAGCCGCCGCCCAGGCCCGCGCCCCACAGCAACACGCAGTACGCGATCAGCGGCGCGACCGCCACGCGATAGCAGCGCAGCACGAAAACGCAAACCCCTTGGACGGCGTCACCGACGTGGTACAGCGCAACCCAACCCAGCAAGCCTCCGGCAACGGCCACGACTTCCGGGTTGCCGGCGTACACGGCGGCGATCTCATGGCGCGCCAGGCCGAGCAGTACGCAGATGCCCAGGGCGGCCGCCAGGGCGAGCTTGAAGCCGCTGCGGATCGAATGCCGGGCCTTGCGGGCATCGCCGGCGCCCAGCCAAAAGCTTACCCGGGCAGAAGTTGCGATGGCGATCGACAGCGGCGACATGAAGAAGACAGCGGCGAGGTTGGCGGCGATCTGGTGCGCGGCCGATGCCAGCGCGCCCTGGCGGGCGATGAAGAGCGCCATCAGGGTGAACGACGTCACCTCGACCATCACGGCCAGCCCCGCAGGCACGCCCAGGCGCAGGTGGTGGCCGATCACGCGCCAATTCGGCGGCTCGATGCGCCGCCACAGCGCGAACGGCGCGTACAGCGGCTGCGTGCGCAGCAGCCAGAAGGCCCCGCCGACGAGCAGGTAGTTGACGACGACAGTGGCCCAGGCACAGCCCACGGCGCCATGCGCGTCCAGCCCGAGCCCGCCAAAGCAGAACCAGATCGAGAGCGGTACCTTGAGGCCGAGCGCCGCGATCTGCAGCCACGTGACCAGCAATGGCTTGTGCAGCGCCTGGTTGAGCGAGCTGTACATGCGAAACAGCAGCGTGGCAGGCAGCGCCAGGGCCAGCGCCGCAAGGTAGGCCTGCACGTCGCCTCGCATGGCAGGGGGAACGTCGGTCCAGTGGAGCAGGGGCGCCGAGAGGAAAAGGCCCAGGAAACCGGCGACGGTGGCCAGCGCGAACAGGTAAAGCGACTGGCGCACCGATTGGCCCAGGTCCTCGTGGCGTCCCGCACCGTACAGCTCGGCCCACGCGGGCAGCAGCACCTGCATCACGCCGATCAACGCCACGAACACGCTGATGAACACGGCCGAGCCCACCGACAGGGCGGCCAGCGCCTCGGGCGAGTAACGGCCGGCGACGATGGTGTCGGTCACGCCGAATGCCATCACGGCGAGCTGGCCGACCAGCACGGTGCCCGCGTGGCGCGCCAGGGTGCGCAGCTCGGTCACTTGGTGGCGGCTCTCCGATAGAGGAGTACGTTGTCGTGCGCGTCGACGGGGCGCCGGACGGTGGCGACAAGCTGCCAGCGGTGCATGTCCAGCGCCACCGGCATGGCCGCTTGCAGGTCGACAGTGGCGATCAGCCAGGGGCAGGCGGGCTGCTTGGAAGCCTTCCGCAGGTCCATGTTGCCGTGGTAGCGGAAAGCCGCCGCTTGCGCGCGGCTGAGGCCGAACGCCTCGACGCAGCCCGGCTGGTCGATGCGCATCGCCACACCCCGCACCACGGTGGTGTAGCTGCGCGCGAAGTCCAGCACCGGCAGCCACAGCGTCATCAGCAGCAGCCAGCAGAGCGCGGCACCGCTGGCGGGCAGCACGAGGCTTTTCCAGATCACCTGGCGGTGCCGGCCCGTGCGCCACTTCACCAGCCACGCCCAGGCCAGCGTCGCGGCCAGCGCCGCGAGGAACGCCACCAGCGAAAAGCTGGGCTCGAAGCCCGGCGCGAGCTTGGCCACGTTGGCCGCGGGCTTGGCGGGCACGCCGGTCTGCAGCGAGATCCAGATCACCCAGATGACGAAGGCGCAGCCACTGAAGAACAGCAGCGTGAACCAGTCGATCAGCGCGCTCGCGCTGCGGCTGAAAGTAGGAAGCGCGAAGGCGGCGAGTGTCGCCAGCGCCGGCAGCCCGAGCAGCAGTGACCGGTCGGAAGACGGCGTGACGAAGGTGGTCACCACGGACACCAGCACGAACCAAAGGGGCAGGGCGACGTGGCGGCTCGCCAGCTGGCGGCGCCAGCGCCACAGCGTCCACAGCGCCAACGGCCAGACGGGCCAGGTGAACCACAGAAGCAGGCGGCCCAGCGCTCGTGCGTCGCGTGACAGGCCGTCCGGGCTCAGGCGCCACTGCCACAGGCCCAGCCACCAGCTGAGTGCGGCGGTGGCGAGCAGGGCGGCCGCGAGCAGCGCGGCGACCTTCCAGGGCGGGAGCAGGCGCGACTCGGTGTCGACGTCCCGGTCCCGGTCGAAGAAGCCGAGCACCAGTCCGCCACCCGCGAACAGCACCGCCATCGACGGCGCGCCGCTCAGTGCCAATCCTGCAAGGCCGCCGAAGAGGCAGGGTATGGCGATGCCCGGACGCCGGGGCAATGCCGCGATCGCAAAGAAGCTGACCGACGTGAAAGCCACCTGGGCCAGCGCGGGCGTGGTTTCGTGCGAGAGCTGGGCCAGGCCCAGTGTGGCGATCAGCGCCAGCAGGCCGCCGTCAGCCATGGCCCGCGCGTAGTCGGGGGGGCTGGCCTCGCCGCCGAAGGCGAAAGGCACGGGCTGCGCCTGCGGGCTGCGTGCCAGGGAATAGACGCCGTACCAGGTGGCCAGCAAGGTCATGGCCAGCAGCAGCACGAAGGGCAGGCGGGCCGCGAGATCCGCCGGCAGCCACGACGGCGCGGCCTGGATGGCCCAGGCGCCCAGCCAGTAGGGCAGCAGGGCGTCGAACTCGGGGGGCTGGCCAAGCAGCTGAGGCGCAAGCCAGGAGGCTCCGCCGCTCGCCATTTCGAACATGTAGCCAAAAGCCGCGATGTCCGCGTTCTTCCACGGTTCGCGGCCGATGAAACCGGGCAGCACGTACGC
Source organism: Ramlibacter sp. WS9 (assembly GCF_003797765.1). Lineage (GTDB taxonomy): Bacteria > Pseudomonadota > Gammaproteobacteria > Burkholderiales > Burkholderiaceae_C > Ramlibacter. The sequence continues at coordinate 117,737 of NZ_RKMB01000005.1, forward strand.
CAGGCAGAACAGCAGCAGCGCAACGCGCGGCAGCCGGCGCACGGCATCCTGGGCAACGATCGCGGGGGTCGGCTGGTTCAAGCGCGTGATTATGAAGGGAACAAAAAAGGCAGCGCGGCGAACCGGGCTGCCTTTTCGGGGGCGGAAAAACCGCCTACTGGGCCGCTTACTTGGCGGCGGCCTTTTCGGCTTCTTCGGCCTTGGCGGCAGCGGACTTGCCGAACTTCTTGAAGAACTTGTCGACACGGCCACCCATGTCGTTCACCGACTTCTGCGTGCCGGTGTAGAAGGGATGCGATTCGCTCGAGGTGTCCAGCTTGAACAGCGGCAGCTCGCGGCCGTCCTCGGTCTTGCCCATTTCCTTCGTCTGCACGCAGGAGCGCGTCACAAACTTGAAACCATTGGACAGGTCCACGAACAGCACGTCGCGGTAGTTGGGGTGAATGCCTTCTTTCATGATCTTCCTTTAGGTCGTGTGCGGGAGCCGGGCCAAACGATCTGGACTACTTTCCGCGAAAAAGCCCACGATTATACTCAATCAGCCCCCACGGCGCATCATGTCGAAGAACTCGACGTTGGACTTGGTGGCCTTCATGGACTTCAGCACCATCTCCATCGCCTCGATCTCGTCCATGTTGTACATGAACTGGCGCAGGATGCGGGTCTTTTGCAGGATCTCGGGGGCGAGCAGCAGCTCTTCGCGGCGGGTGCCCGAGCGGTTGAGCTGGATCGAGGGGAACACGCGCTTTTCGTAGAGGCGGCGGTCCAGGTGGATTTCAGAGTTGCCGGTGCCCTTGAACTCTTCGAAGATCACTTCGTCCATGCGCGAGCCGGTGTCGATCAGCGCCGTGGCGATGATGGTCAGCGAGCCGCCTTCTTCGACATTGCGAGCCGCACCCAGGAAACGCTTGGGGCGCTGCAGCGCATTGGAATCAACACCGCCGGTCAGCACCTTGCCCGATGAGGGCACGACGTTGTTGTAGGCGCGGGCGAGGCGGGTGATCGAGTCCAGCAGGATCACCACGTCCTTCTTCAGTTCGACCAGGCGCTTGGCGCGCTCGATCACCATTTCGGCCACGTGCACGTGGCGGGCGGCCGGCTCGTCGAAGGTGGAGGCGATGACTTCGCCCTTCACCGAGCGCTGCATTTCGGTCACTTCTTCCGGCCGCTCGTCGACCAGCAGAACCATCATGTGGCTGTCGGGGTAGTTGGCCGCGATGGCGTGCGCCATGTGCTGCATCATCACCGTCTTGCCGCTCTTGGGCGGCGCCACCAGCAGGGCGCGCTGGCCCTTGCCGATGGGGGCGATGATGTCGATGATGCGGCCGGTGACGTTCTCTTCGCCCTTGAAGCCGTCGCGCTCGAGGCGCATCTGCTCCTTGGGAAACAGCGGCGTCAGGTTCTCGAACATCACCTTGTGCTTGTTCTGCTCCGGTGGGCCGTCGTTGACCTTGTCGAGCTTGGTGAGCGCAAAGTAGCGCTCGCCGTCCTTGGGCGTGCGCACTTCGCCTTCGATCATGTCGCCCGTGTGCAGGTTGAACCGGCGCACTTGGGAAGGCGAGATGTAGATGTCGTCAGTGCTGGCAGTGAAGCTCGTGTCCGGACTGCGCAGGAATCCGAAGCCGTCGGGCAGGATCTCCAGCACGCCATCGGCAAACACCTGCTCGCCGGCACGGGCGCGCTTCTTGATGATGGCGAACATCAGCTCCTGCTTGCGCATGCGGCCGGTGTTTTCGATCTCAAGCTCTTCAGCCTGCTTCAGGACTTCAGAGACGTGCAATGCCTTGAGTTCGTTTAAGTGCATGGAGGTACTCCTTGGCGGAGTTCTTGTTGGATCTGGGGGAGGTAGGCACAAGGCGTGGATGCCTCTGGCCGGGGAACTCGAACCGGCCCGCCTTTGTGTGGCGGGCCGGTGAACTGAGGGAGATTATGCAGGAAAAACCGGGGAACATGTCATTGCGGGTCGGAGCCCGCAATGACAACCTTACGCCAGTTGCTGGTCGATGAAAGCCGTCAACTGAGCCTTGCTCATCGCGCCGACCTTGGTGGCGGCGAGTTCGCCGTTCTTGAACAGCATCAGCGTGGGGATGCCACGGATGCCGAACTTCGCGGGGATGTCGCGGTTTTCGTCGACGTTCATCTTGGCGATCTGCAGCTTGTCCTGGTAGGTGGCCGAGACTTCGTCGAGGATGGGCGCGATCATCTTGCAGGGGCCGCACCATTCCGCCCAATAGTCGACCAGCACCGGCTTGTCCGCTTGCAGGACATCCGCTTCGAAGGTTGCGTCGGAAATGTGCTTGATCAGGTCGCTGGCCATGGTTTGAGTTCCTTTGGGCTGGGGGCGGTGCCGCGGCAAGGTGCTGCGGCTGTGCAAGTACAGTGAGGGAATTGTGACAGAAACCAAGCCCCCTCGCCCCGTATGGACGGCTCCCCGCACGCTATGGTTGCGATAGCGCAAACCCATCACGCCACCAGCGCCATGCGAGCATTGATGAGCCGCGTGCGCGAACTCATGGCTGCGCGCTGCGCGCATCCCGCACGCACTATCGTGCTGCTGCCGTACTTCCAGCTCTTACCGGTCGCTCGCGGTTTCTGGGCCGAGCAGGTGCCCAGCGGGTTTTCGCCGCGCTTCGAGACGACGCAGAGCTGGGCCGGCGAAGCGGGCTTCGAACACGGCGCGAACGACATCTCTTTCGACCGCGGGCGCGACCTGCTGACGGCGCGCACGTGGCTGGAACATGCGGGGCTCGGCGCGCGCGCCGACCTGCTTGCCGCCCGCGTGGTGGAAGCCGCGTCGCAATTGGCGGAGGTGGCGGCCGGCGTGCCTGCGGAACAGCGCGCGGCGTGGGCTGACGAGGCGCGCGCCGCCGTCGCAAGCGGGCTCGATGCCCAGGTCCTGCAGCTGGAGGCGGCCGTGGCGCGCGTGGCGCTCGAATGGGCTGCTGCTTCGTCATACGCCGGTGACGCGCTGTTGGCACCATCGCTTTCCGACGACATCGATCTTCTGGTAGTGGTCGAAGGCTTGCGCAATGAGCCGTTGGTGGAGACGCTCAAGTCGCGGCTCGGGGTCAAGGCCGTATCGCTGCCGTTGGACATCCCGGGCGATGCCGGCGAGGTCAGCGTCTACGAGGCGGCTGACCCGGCGACCGAAGCGGAGATGGCGGCGGCCTGCGTGCTGCGGCACGTGGACGCCGGCCGCATGCCGGTCGCGCTGGCGGCCATCGATCGCGTGCTCACGCGCCGAGTCCGCGCGATGCTTGACGCGCGCAAGGTGGCGATCCGCGACGAGACCGGCTGGAAACTGTCCACCACGCGGGCAGCGGCCGACGTGATGTTGGCTCTGCGTGGCAGCGCATGGAACGCGAGTGCCGACAGCGTGATCGACTGGCTGAAGAACGCGCCCGATGCGCCTTCATGGACCGTGCTGGCGCTGGAACGCCGTGTGCGCCGGGCCGGCGTTCGTGAGTGGCGAACCTTGCGGCGCGAGGACCTGGCCGACGGCCAGCACGAGTTGCTGGACAAGGCCAACCGCTGGCGCGAAGAGCTCCAGGCCGTTCGGCTGCTGCCGCAATGGCTTGCGTCCTTGCGTGCCGTGCTGCAGTCGGCCGGCCAGTGGCCCGGTTTGGAGAGGGACGCTGCCGGCGCAAAGGTGCTGGTGGCCCTGTACCTCGACGAGGAAGCGCACGGCGAGCTGGGCGAGTTGCCGCAAGCCCGCCGGCGCTTCAGCCTGGCCGAATTCACCGCCTGGGCCAACGAGGCGCTGGAGGCCGCGAGCTTCGTGCCCGAGCCGTCCCAAGAGGAACAGGTCGTCATCCTCCCGTTCAACCAACTGCTGGGCCGGCCTTTCGCCGCACTGGTTATGGCGGGCTGCGACGAAGTGCGCCTGCCGCCGTCCCCAGAGCCCCCCGGCCTTTGGACCGCGGCGCAGCGCGAGCGGCTGGGGCTGCCGTCGCGCGAAACCCTCGAAGCAGAACTGCGCGCCGGGTGGCGGCACGCCCTGCAGACGCCGACGTGCGACCTGCTGTTGCGCCGCAGTGACGAAAGCGGCGAGCCACTCCTGCCCAGCGCCCTGGTGCAGGTGCTGCAGCTGGAAGGCCGGGTGCGGCCCGGCCTCGATCCGCGCGAAGAGCGCGAGCTGGAGACGCTGCCCACGCCCAAGCCCCTTCCCGTCGGCCGGCTCCTGCCGTTGCCGCAGCTGTCGGCCAGTGCGTACGAAGACCTTCGCCGCTGCCCTTACCGCTTCTTCGCGCTGCGCCAATTGGGTTTGCAGGAGGCCGACGAGATCGACACCGAACTGGACAAGCGCGACTTCGGAAATTGGCTGCACCAGGTTCTGCGTGCCTTCCACGAGTCCCTGGCCGCGAGCTGGGAACCGCATGGCCCGGCGCGAACGCGGTTGCTCGACATCACGGCCGATGAAGTGACGCGGGCGCAGCGCTTCGACGAAGGCGAGTTCTTGCCGTTCGCGGCCGCATGGCCCCAGGTGCGCGACGGCTACCTCACATGGCTGCAGGCGCACGAGGCCAAGGAAGGCGCCGTGTTCCAGAAGGCCGAGAGCGAGCACGAGATCCAGCTGGGCGACATCAAGCTGGTCGGGCGGATCGACCGCATCGACCGGCTGGCCGACGGCCGTGCGATGGTGATGGACTACAAGACCGAGGCGCGCGCCACGAGCGCGGATCGCGTCAAGCAACCGGTCGAAGACACGCAGCTCGCCTTCTATGCCACGCTACTGCATGACGACACCTTGCGCGCCGCGTACATCAACGTGGGCGAGCGCGGCAAGACGGAGACCGTGGAGCAAGTCCATGTGGTTGAAGCGCGCGACCTGCTGGTGCAAGGCATCCTCGACGAGCTGGCGCGCGTGTCCAGTGGCGAGACGCTGCCGGCGCTCGGTGAAGGCAAGGCGTGCGATTTTTGCGCGGCGCGTGGCCTGTGCCGCAGGGATTTCTGGTCATGAACGCGCCCGCAGTATTGGCTTACGAACACAACGGCGGACGCGTCAGCCGCGAGCGCTTCTACGCCATCGCGTGCGACCCGCGCCGCAGTGTGGCGGTGGAGGCATGTGCCGGCGCGGGCAAGACCTGGATGCTGGTGTCTCGCATCTTGCGGGCACTGCTGGCGGGCGCCAAGCCGCACGAAATCCTCGCGATCACATTCACCAAGAAGGCGGCGGGCGAGATGCGGCAGCGCCTGCACGACTGGCTCGCGGCATTCGCGCATGCCAGCGCGGAAGATCTCGTGCGCGAGCTGGTGATGCGCGGCATCACGGACCCCACCGGCGCACAGGTCGAAGCGCTGAAGGGTCTCTATGCGGGCGTGCTTGCATCGGGCAGGCCGGTGCAGATCCGCACCTTCCACAGCTGGTTCGCCGCGTTGCTGCGCAACGCGCCCCTGGCCGTGCTGGAGGAACTGCGGCTGCCGGCCCACTATGAGCTGCTCGAAGACGACAGCGAGGCCATCGACATGGTGTGGCGGCGGTTTCATGCGGTCGTGGCTGCGCAGCCCGCCGCGCGCGTCGACTTCGAAGCGTCCGTTGCCGCCCATGGTCGCTTCCAGACACAGAAGGCGCTGCTGGCGGCGCTGGCCAAACGCGTCGAGTTTGCACTGGCCGACACGCACGGCGTCATCGAAGGCTCGATCAAGCCGTTCGGCGAGCAGTTTCCCGAGTTCGGCGGGCTGGGCGAGCCCTGCGACGCGTTGACCCGGCTGGCCGGCGTGCAGGCGCAGTTGGCCGATGCCGCGCGTTCGCTGGGTGCGGCGAGCGCACCGACGTTCTCCGCGAAAGGCGTTCAGCTGGAGATGGCACTGGCCGCTGGAGACCTGCAGTCGGCCTTCGATGCGCTGCTTACGCAAAAGGGCGAACCGCGCAAATTCAGCGAGAAGCTGCAAGGGCTGGACCACGTCCGCGCGGCGCAGGAACTGGTGCTGCGGCTTTCGGCTGCGTGCGCGCAACACGACGCCTGGTTGCATCACCATCGCATGGCACGGCTGGCGCGCATCCTGATCGAGCAGTTTGCCGACCTGAAGCGCGAACGCGGTTGGGTCGACATGAACGACGTCGAACGCGCCGCGCAATTCATGCTGGCCGACCCGGTGCTTTCGGGCTGGGTGCAGGAGCGGCTCGACGCGCGCGTCAAGCACCTGCTGATCGACGAGTTCCAGGACACGAACCCGTTGCAATGGCAAGCCCTCAACGCATGGCTGAGCGGTTATGCCGGTGCCGGAGGCGACGCGCCCGGCGTCTTCGTCGTCGGCGACCCGAAGCAGAGCATCTATCGCTTCCGCCGCGCCGAGCCGCAGGTGTTCCGCGCCGCGCAGCAGTTCGTGGTCGAGGGGCTGGGCGGCGACCTGCTGAGTTGCGATCACACCCACCGCAATGCGCCGCGGGTGATCGACGTCGTCAATCAGGTGATGAGTGCGGCGCAGGAGGCTGCGCAGTACGAGGGCTTCCGTCCGCACACGACGCAATCGGCCGAAGTGGGCGCAGTCGCGAGCCTGCCACCCATCGAACGGATGGCGCGGGCGGTGCCGAACGGCGGCTCCGAGGACGAACCCTTGTCCTGGCGCGACAGCCTCACCGTTCCGCGCGAGTTGCCGGAAGAAAAGCTTGTGGCGCTGGAATGCCGGCAGGCGGCCGCATGGGTCGCCAGCGAACTCCAGGCCGGCCGCGAACCGCGCGACATCATGGTGCTGGCCCGCAAGCGCGACCGGCTCGCCGCGATGGAAGACGAATTGCGCGCGCTGCACATCCCGGCCCAGCAGCCCGAGAAAACCGACCTGTGCGAGGCGCCAGAGGTGCAGGACATCGTCGCGCTGCTGGACGTGCTGGTGTCGCCCACCCACGACCTGTCCCTTGCGCGTGCGCTCAAGTCGCCGCTGTTCGGGCTGGGTGACGAGGTGCTGGTAGGCCTTGCGGTGCTTGCGCGGGAAGCCCGCGACGGCAAGCGGCCGACGAGCTGGTTCGAGCTGGTCCAGCAGAAGCCTGATTTGGCACCGGGGTTGGCTGACGCCGCCGCCAAGTTGGCGAAGTGGAAGAAGCTGCTCGACCGGTTGCCCCCCCACGACGTGCTGGACGCGATCTTTCACGAGGGCGAGGTGCTGGCCCGGTATGCGGCCGCCGCGCCGGCGCCCCTGCGGGGCACGGTGTTGTCACGCCTGCGTGCGCTGTTGGGTGCGGCCTTGCAGGTCGACGGGGCGCGCTATTCGACGCCCTACGGTTTCGTGCGTGCGTTGAAGGCCGGCGGCATCCAGGCCCCGGCGTTGTCCGAGGCCCAGGCCGTGCGCTTGCTCACGGTGCACGGTGCCAAAGGCCTCGAAGCGCCGGTGGTGTTGATGCTGGACACGGACGGCGCGCCGGCACGGGCAGAAACCATGGGCGTGGTGGTCGAGTGGCCGGGCGAAGCGCCCGCGCCCTGGCGCTTCGCCTTCATCGCCAGCGAAACGCGCCCGCCGCCCTGCAGCGCCGAAGCGCTGGAAGTGGAAAAGACCGCCCGTCAGCGCGAAGAACTCAACGCGCTGTACGTGGCGATGACGCGGGCTCGCTATTGCCTGGTGATTTCATCGGTGCAGCCGTACATCGCCAGCGAGATGAGTTGGTGGCAGCGCCTGTTGCCATTTGCCGCGACGCTGGGCGCGGCACCTCCCGTGTCGCAAGCCGGCCCTCTGGCGCAACGCGTTGGCGAGCGTTTCCTGTTGCCAGAACTGCCCGTGTTGAACCAGAAGCCGCCGCCAGCCGCCTTGAAGCCACCTGGAATGCAAGGCGCGCCGGATACGGATGAAACGCGCTTCGGCAAAGCCCTGCACCGCCTGCTCGAGCGCTGGGCCACCGGGGCGGTCACGCCTGCCGCCATCCGCCGTGTGGCTCGTGAGTTCGCGTTGGACGAGTCGGTGGCCGCGCAAGCTGCTGCGATGGCGCAGCGTATCCGCGCTGGGGAGGGCGCGTGGGCGTGGGATCGTTCGGCCATCGACTGGCAGGCCAACGAAGTTCCGTTGCACCATGAAGGCGAGCTGCTGCGAATCGACAGGCTCGTGCGGCGCGCCGGATCCGGCGAATGGTGGGTGCTCGACTACAAGTCGAACTCGCGGCCGCAGGCGGACGCCATACTCGTGGACAAGATGAATCTCTATCGAACAGCCGTGGCCAAAGCGTATCCCGGCGCCGTGGTCAAGGCGGCATTTCTCACTGGTGAAGGACGAATGGTGGCAGTCGAATGAATCGTGTTGCAGTGATCGGTGCCGGGCCGGCCGGATTGATGGCCGCCGAAGTGTTGTCGCAGGCGGGGCGCGAAGTGCACGTCTACGATGCCATGCCATCGGCGGGGCGCAAGTTCCTGCTGGCGGGCAAGGGCGGCTTGAACCTCACGCACTCGGAGCCTTTCGAGCCTTTTGCTTCGCGCTATGGTGCGCGTCGCGCGCAGGTCGAGCCGTTGCTGAAGGAGTTCGATGCGCAGGCGCTCCGGACCTGGGCGCAAGGGCTCGGTATCGAGACCTTCGTCGGCACTTCAGGCCGCGTCTTTCCGTCGGAAATGAAGGCCGCGCCGCTGCTCCGCACGTGGCTGCATCGGCTGCGCGCTGCGGGCGTGCAGTTCCACATGCGCCATCGGTTTCGCGGCTGGAACGATGAAGGTGCGCTGCGCTTCGATTCGCCTCAGGGCGAAACGACCGCGCAGGCGGATGCAACGCTCCTCGCGCTCGGTGGCGCGAGCTGGGCACGGCTGGGTTCCGATGGGGCATGGGTGCCGCTGCTGGAGGAACGCGGAGTCGCCGTGGCGCCACTCGCGCCTTCGAACTGCGGCTTCGATGTGCGCGGCGGTTGGAGCGAATACTTCGCGTCACGCTACGCCGGCCAGCCTTTCAAGTCCGTCGCGATCCGCTTCGGGGGGTTCTACCGGCAGGGCGAGTTCGTCGCCACCGCCGGCGGCATCGAAGGCAGCCTGGTCTATGCCGTCTCGGCGCCGTTGCGCGACGAGATACAGGCCCACGGGTCCGCCACATTCGAGTTGGATTTGCTGCCTGCGAAAACGGCAGAGCAGGTTCGTTGCGAAGTCACGCACCCCCGCGGTTCCCGGTCGCTGTCGAACCACCTGAAGAGCCGGTTGAACCTGGACGGCATCAAGCTCGCGTTGCTGCATGAACTTCTCACCAAGGAAGAGGTGCATGACAGCGCGCGCCTGGCTGCTGCCATCAAGGGCCTGCCTGTCACCGTCACGGCGACCCGGCCGCTCGACGAAGCGATCAGCACCGCGGGCGGTGTGCGCTTCGATGCACTCGACGGCAACCTGATGCTGCGCGCGATGCCGGGCGTTTTCTGCGCGGGCGAAATGCTCGACTGGGAAGCGCCGACGGGTGGTTACTTGCTGACGGCCTGCTTCGCCACCGGCGGCGCCGCGGCGCAAGGCGTGCTTGCGTGGAGCGGCGCCGCCGCAACGGATCAGAACTTGGAGCGGTAGTACACCATCGGTTTGCCACCGCTGCGCTTCAAGGTGACGCGGGCGCCGCTTTCCAGCTGCAGGCCGACGAAACCGCGCTCCGCGACGAAGCCGTTTTGCGGCACGCCGCCGCCCAGCCGCATTTCCACCCGTGCGCCGTAGCTGGGTTCCCGCGTCTGCACCAGGGTCAACGCGTCCGCGGGTACCAGCCGGCGCCACGCCGTCACGTCGACGCGGTAATCGCTGTCGAGCGTGTAGCGCCAATGCAGGCCCAGGTCCACGCTGTTGGGCGAAAAGCCGGGCCGGGGTGCGAAGGGCGCAAGGACAGGCCCGTCGAGACTCACCATCCCCACCGACAAGCCCAGCGCAGAGCGACGTGGAGGCAGCCACGTCATGTCGATGCGCGAGGTGCGCGTCGCGCCGTCGGTGTTGTCGAAGCGGGGCAGGGACGAGGACGACACTTCGAGCTGCGGCCGGTTGCGGTCTGCAACTGCCGTGATGTCGGCCTGCGCGGGGACCACGTCAGGCGAGTCGGCCTCCGCCGCGAACGCCGAACAGGCTGCCAGTGAAATCAACGCAAGCGCCGCCACCGCCAGCCGGGATATGGCAACTTCGTTCGACGGACCGCACGCGGCGACGGTGCTCATGGCTCACCTCCAACGATGAACTCACTTTAGGTCCCGCAAAAGGAGGAGTGTGTCGGACGTAGCCGAACGTTACGGTCAGCCGCCGCGAGGCGGTGTGGTCAGGCAACCCAGGGCAAGGCATACCGCTCAAGTAACATGGGCTGCACATCAAGAAGAACGGACCATGGTTCACGTAGCCTATTGCATCGACAAAAACTATCAGCAGCACTTCGGCGCTTCCGCGACATCGCTCTTGCTCAACTTTGCCGGCGACGGATCGGAACTGACGATCCACGTTGTCACCGACGAAGCCGACCCTGTTTTTCGCGCCAGGCTCGATCGACTGAGGTCTGTATTCAAGGCGCGGCTCGAGTTGTACCTGGTGGACTCACAGGCGCTCCAGGCCATGGCTCCGCTGAAAGGCACCAGTGCCGCCCACGTCAGCACAGCCACCTACTTCCGCTTCCTTCTCCCGCGCATCCTGCCCGAGACGGTGAAGAAGCTGCTCTACCTGGACGCCGACACGATTGTTCCGTCAGACATCGGCGAATTGTTCAAGACCGACATGGCGGGCGCCGCGGTGGCCGGGGTATCCGACTATTCCGCGAAGACCATGGCGGCCAAGCAGAACGTCGAGCGATACATCAACTCCGGCGTGATCCTGCTGGATGTGGAGCAGTGGCGGCGAGAAGATCATGGCGCACGCTGCCTTGCGTTTGCATCGGAGAACAAGGCGAAACTCATCTTTGGCGATCAGTGCACGATCAATCTGCTCTTTCAGGACCGCCTGCGGCTGCTGGACGCCCGGTGGAATTGTTATGTGACCCCGACGGCGAGAGCGCTGCCTGAGAACCCGGGCGTATTTCATTTCATTACAGGCGACAAGCCCTGGCACGCCTGGTATGAAAACGACCTGGGTAAGGCCTATTGGAGATATCTCGACGTGTCGCCTTGGGCAGGTGCCCGGCCGGTCCAACCCACGACGGTCGACAAGGCGCATCGACTGGCGCGCCTGTTGCACCGGCAGAACAAGACGGCTGAATCGATGCGTGTTTATGACAGCATCATCGTCAACACGCGAGAGCGCAATCCAAGACCGGGTGCGTGAGTTGATGCGCGCTGAGTTCCTGGTGGTGGGGTCCGGCCTCAGCGGCGCGACCATTGCGCGCATGCTGGCGGATGCCGGGCGAGACGTCCTGGTCCTGGAGCGGCGGCCTCATGTGGGGGGCAATGTGCATGATCATGTTCACCCCAGCGGCATCCGCGTCCACACCTACGGCCCCCACTACTTCCGGACCAACGACGCGGACCTCTGGACCTTCGTGAACCGCTTTTCCCGGTTTCACCCGTTTGAAGCCGTGGTGAAGTCGCAGGTGGAAGGCGGCCTCGAGAACTGGCCCATTGCCGCCAGCTACATTCGCCGGGAGATCGGAACGGAGTGGGAGCCGGGTTTCCGCGGGAAGCCCGCCAACTTCGAGGAAGCATCCCTTGCCCTGATGCCCCGTGTCATCTACGAAGCGTTCGTCAAAGGCTACACGGAGAAACAGTGGGGCTGTGCGGCCACGGCGCTTTCCGCAACGCTGGCGCGCCGGTTCGACGTGCGTGAAGACGACGAACCCCGCCTGATGCGCCACAAGTACCAGGGCATCCCACACGAAGGCTATGCGCATTTCATGGAGAACTTGTTGGACGGCATCCCCCTCTTGAAGGATGTCGATTATTTGCAGGACCGCGAGGCTTTCCGGGCCGGCCGGTGCGTTGTCTTCACCGGGCCGATCGACGAGTACTTCGGATTCGACCTGGGCCGCCTCGGCTACCGGGGCCAGCGCCGCGAACATCAGTACCTGCCCGACGTGGACTGGGCACAGCCCTGCGGCCAGGTCAACAACCCGGGTCTCGCCAGCGGTGCGCACATTCGCACGCTCGAGTGGAAGTACATGATGCCGCTGGAAGAGGCGGCCCGGCTGCGCGGCACCGTTCTCACCCGCGAGTTTCCGTTCACGCCCGAAAATCCGGGTGAATTCGAATACCCGTTCCCGGACGCCGCCAACGCCATGCTCTACGAGGCCTACCGGCAACGGGCGGAAGCGATCCCGCAGCTGCTGGTCTGCGGACGCTTGGGCGAATACCGCTACTACGACATGGACCAGGCGATTGCCCGCGCGATGCTGCACGGCAAAAGGCTGATGAAGGGACTTGGTGGTGGCTACGGCCCCAATGTCGGCGTATAGGTCCACACCCAGTTGCCGGCACCCTTGATCGAAAAGCTCTTTCTGTCCGGCGCAACCGCAATGGGCCCGCCCGGCACGATCGGCATGGCGAGCGCTTCCGGTCCGACTCCGGCCACCCATAGCAGCACATCCTCTTTGCCACCGGGAATGGCCCGCATGGAGCAACTGGCCGGATAGTTGGAAACGCTTGCCGCGGGGAATGTCCGTGTTCCCTTGATCTGGACCTGCTCACTGGAACTCAGGGAATGCGACACGGTCTGGAAGTGCTCGTACCCGTCCTTCAGCTGCGGCGGGGGACAGTTGGTCTTGTCCGACTTGATGTTGCTGAGATCAGACTTCGCGTCTGCGACCGTGACCGTTCCGACAATCGCGCCTTTTTTGTTGTCCCAGGTGAACTCCACCGTGACGCGGTCGAGTACGTCCGCATTGCCCGGATAGTCACCCCGAACGACGGCCGCGCGTGCGTTGTGCACACCTTCCACGCGGTATTTGACGAACGTGGCTGTGGCCCATTTTTGCGCGACGACCAAGTCCATCGCATTCGAATGCAAGGGGAGCAAGCCGAGAAGTGCGGCCGTCCATGAAAGCGGTTTCCGCATAAGTTGTAGCCTCCTCGCAGAAAGTAGGCCACAAAGCTCAAACTGGCACAACGACGATTCTTGTGCGATCTGTCGGTTCGAGGGCAAGAGCTACCTGCTCATGGAGGCGGCGCAGCGCCTGGAGGTCAATGTGGAGGCAAGCGACTGATCCCGGGCTTGCACTGCCGCGCTCAGCTTCGTCTCCCTCACCACTGCCTGCGGCACCGCCGCTCGCGGCCATTGTTCACGGGTTTTTACGCCTACCCGGACAACGACGGGCCGCTAAAGTGAAAGGGCTGTCCGAGCTTCACGCGGGCAGAGATCAAGGCGCATCATGAAACGTCGTCGTCTGATATTTGCTGCGTTCTCCGTCGTTGCACTCGCGTCATCATTTGTCGTTTCCGCACAACCCAGCCCGGAGGAGAAACAACTCCGCGATCGTCTGCTTGCCTATCAGCAGGCTTGGAATCGCCACGACCTCGCGGCGTGGTCGTCCTTCCTCAGTGATGACATCTGGTTCACCCAAGCCTTGGATTTCTACGGTCGCCAGAAAGGGCGTGAGAGCGCGGAGACTCTGTTCAAGTCCAACTTCGCCGACTCGGAGCTGACGCAGGACGTGAAGAAAGTACGCATGATGCCGGACGGCACCGCAACGGTGGCCATGCGAGAGGTCGTCGCGCACTTGCCAAAGACTGACGGCAAGTACAAGGCCGTTTTCGAGAGTGAGCCTGTCATCGGCAGATGGAGAAAAGACGCAGGCGTGTGGAAGATGTTCTTCTTTACCTCGCACAAGGGTTGGGCGCTCGATGAACTGAAGAAGGACGGGGTGGAGTAACCCGGTTCACTTCCGGCGCCCTGATCGGGTCGTCGCTTCTTGTCGGCCAGAGGACGCCAAGTCCTTGATCCGAAACGCTTCTGTCGAATGAGGTTGACGAGCCTTACCGCTGCCAACCTCTGCAGGAATCCCAATGAAATCAACGGCTTAGCTGATCAGGAAAACTCCAGGTGATACAAGCCGGTGACACAGCCGAATCATAGCCGACCCGCGCTCCTCTAGGCCGCATGGCCACTCCCACTCGCCATGAAAGCAGTTCCGGCTCCTCGCTGTATGCTGATGGCAAATTGGAGGCACGATGGCCATTGAGCAAAGGCAAGTCAACGGAATAACGGGACTGGTTCAAGAAGTTCTCGCGATAGCCAATGGGCAACCCCCAGGGGGCTTTCTTTGGTTCCGGGGCATCAGTTGCGGCACGCACACGCTGATCCCTAAGATCATGCGCGACGGCAAGCCCATGGAGCAGGTATTCGAGCGAGAAATGCGTCTGCTGACCCGTTTCAGGCAGCGCAGCATGGCTTACTGGCCCGCAGGGTATCCCCAGAATGATTGGGAACATCTCTTTGCGATGCAGCATTTCGGCATGCCGACGCGGCTGCTCGACTGGAGTGAGAACCTTTTTGTAGCGGCGCACTTTGCTCTCGAGTCCGCACCGCAGCACGCGCACGAGGGCGGCTGCGTGCCGGTCGTGTGGTGTGTAGACCCTGGCGAATGGAATCGCTCTACCCCTGTCCTGTCTGAATATGGGGAGTCCATTCAAGTGCTGACGACGGCGGATGATGAGCTCGACGCCTATAGACCGGAAACGAACAAGCGGCGGAAAAGATCCCCTATTGCGATGTTCGGTGCGCACAACTCGGCACGCATTGTGGCTCAGCGCGGCACCTTCATGGTGTGGGGTAGCGACACCCGGCCCCTAGAGGAAATTGGACATGAACAGACTGCGCGCCTGTGGCGCATCGAGGTGCAGGGCCAACGTGCCGATCTCAGCAAATCGCTGACCCAGTTGGGCTTCAGCGAGACGATGGTGTTCCCGGAGCTTCCTTCTCTAAGCTCCGAGCTCAGCCGTACAGAAGGATGGAGAACATGACCGTGCCCGCCCCCAACGACCTCGAAGTACAGCTTGAAGAAGCTAGGCGCTCGATAGCGTCCGATGGCTACCCCATGAGCATCGGTGAGCTCACCAATCTATATCGAGACAAGGAACTGCGAATTCGACCTGAGTACCAGAGACTTTTCCGATGGACCAATACACAAAAATCTCGCCTCATTGAAAGCCTACTGCTGGGCATTCCGCTGCCGTCAATCTTCGTCGCTCAAACTGAAAGCGGGACTTGGGAACTGGTCGATGGGCTTCAGCGCGTTTCAACCATCTTGGAGCTTCAGGGGGAGTTGTTGGACAAGGACGGCAATAAGGTTGCACCCCTAATCTTGACCAAAACAAAGTATCTGCCGGCCCTAGAGGAACGGGTTTGGGATGTCCCGAACCCAGAAATCAGCTTGACGGAAGCGCAGCGGCTCGACATCAAGCGTTCAAAAATTGACGTCAAGATCATCAAGCGAGACTCATCCCCTGAAGCGAAATTTGACCTTTTCCAGCGCCTGAATAGCTATGGTTCTACGTTGACTCCGCAAGAGACTCGCTCAGCATTGATGGTTGCGGTATCCCCCGATTTTTATAGTTGGTTCGAAGCCTTAGCCCAGTATCCCAGTTTCGTATCGACGACTAGCCTCAATGAGCGGTTGATCGAAGAGCGCTTTGATCTCGAGCTTGTAGTGCGCTTTCTCCTGCTTCACGCGAGGCCAGCCGACCAAATAACGCTGGGAGCCTTGAGAGACTTCTCTCAGGTCTTAGACGATGGAGCTATTCACTTGGCGGGAATCTATCCTGGCGGCGCTGCTCAACTTGAGGCGACGTTCAAGCAGACATTCGATTTCATCGCCGCAAGCGGGGGCGAAAAAATATTCAGGAAATGGGACACTGAAAAACAGGAGTTCAAGGGGTCATTTCTGGGCACCGCGTTTGAAGTATTTGCGCTCGGGATCGGATTTCACATTGCGCAGGGAACGCCTTTCGATGGTGACCTGCTTTCAGTCGTGAAGAGCTTTTGGGCACAGCCGCAGATGCAGGGCGGATTCGCGACAGGACGATCTACAGAGCGCCGATTGGTTGAGTTTGTGCCAATGGGACGCGCACTTCTGGCGGCGAAATGAGTAGTTGGGGGCTGGGCCTCTACGGCGCCCTGCGGAATTTCGCGCGCATCATTTGCAACAATGTTGTACTGGAGCTGAAAGATGATTCTCCACAAGGAAAGTTGTTGGGGATTCAGGTTGACATGCAGTACGAGAAGTAGCGTCACGTTGCTGAGAGGAGGGCAGTTGATGAAGATCGCTCTGATTGTGGTTGCCGCGCTCGGGTGCGCTGCCACTGTGAACGCTGCCGATTTCCAGATCAAGAGCCGCTCACTGGGGCAATCACCCGTAGCTGCCTGTGACGGAGCGCCGATCAGGAAGCTGAAAGACCCGCTCGACGCGATGGGGCTGCGGGACGTAGCGTTCCCAGCAAGCGCATGTGACGTGAATCTGCCTACCGTGGCTGGACTGAAACCGACAGGTCCCGCCAAACTCCTTTTCTGGAAGGACAGCGCGGCAAACCGCTGTCCTCGGTGATGTAATCCGGCAATCCGTCCGGGGGGTCCCATGATTCAGATTGAGGAGTTTGTGGACGAGAGGCAGAAGAGTTGGTGCATTCACTGCGGCGACTACATCGTGGGGCTCACTACGAACTGGGACCACGCGCCTACGGAGTCCCTCTTGGACGAGCCGATACCTCCGGGCCTGCCGAAGGTCCGAGTGTGCAAGCCGTGCAACGAGGGCTTCTCGTCAGACGAGGAGTATTTCCGCACCTTCTTGAGCTGCGTTTTGTCTGGTACCACGGCGCCAGAAGGTCAGAAAAATTCAAAAGTCCGGCGTGCGCTCGCCCGACGCCCTGCACTCGGCGTGGAGATTGAAGCAGGCAAGCGCGAGTTCAGCACGCTTGGGGGCGGGAAGATGATCATTTGGCAGCCCGATGCGCCCAGGGTGGAGCGCGTCGTGATGAAGAACGCCCGAGGCCATGCGTTTTACGAGATGGGAGAACCCATGCTTGAAAAGCCGGACCATGTGTGGGTAATGCCGCTGGTCTCGCTCTCGCGTGAGGAAGTGGACGAGTTCGAGAACGTCGCGACCTCGGGTTGGGCGGAGGTGGGAAGCCGAATGATGGTGCGTCAGATTACCGGAGCCGACCTGGACGATGGATGGGTGGTCGTCCAAGACAATGTATACCGTTACGCGGTTCTCCAGCGGGGTGGGCTGACGGTACGGTCCGTGATTCGGAATTATCTGGCCACCGAAGTTCATTGGAATTGATGGCGATGCTTGAACTGCCTGCAGACACACTTGAGGAAGTCCGAAGGCTGTCTGCTGCCGGTGATGCCGATGCAAAGCGGGGGCAGTTGTCGGAAGCGGTCGCCAAGTACTGGGCCGCGTGGGACCTGCTGCCGGAACCTCGGACCGAATGGGAAGCAGCCACTTGGCTTCTTGCTGCGATTGGCGATGCGAATTTCAGGAGCGGGGATTTCGCTGTTGGGCGAGACAACCTCTCCAAGGCCATGCGCTGCCCCAGTGGGAGCGGCAACGCGTTTTTGCATGCTCGCCTGGGGCAGTGCCAGTTTGAATTGGGCGCGCACGATTCGGCGGCAGAAGAGTTGATGCGGGCGTACATGGCCGCTGGGAGCGAAATCTTCGCGGAGGAACATCCGAAGTACCTGCGCTTCCTCGGCAGCAGAGCAAAGGGGGTTCAGTCTCCAAAGAAGGCGTGGGAGTTCTGGAAGTGAGACGCTCCGCAACGGGCCGAGCGCCACTCCAGCCCGAGAACCCCCGCAGTGTTCCCTTCAGGATTTCGGCAGATCATCTTCCGGTAGCATCTCACTGATGCAAACCTCACCATGGCGATCTAAGGGCTTTAAGGCCAGGATGGTGACGTTTGGAAGCCAGCCAGAATCGACCACCCTGTAACCGCTGTCACATGCCTCAGCCCAAGACGCTCCGTCGCATCGCCGCAATGGCATTGATGCTGCCAGCCTCCGTGGCTGCAATATCGTTCGTGGCCCCCTACCTGATTCCAGCATGCGAGCCGCAGCTGTACGGCGTAGGTGTGTGCATGCTGGGTTCTGTGAACGACGCGGTTGCCATCGTTCTTGGCATCTTCGGCGGTATCTACATCGCCGCAGTGCTCGGAATCTTCGTTTCAGGGCCGCTGTACGCCCTGGCATGGTGGCTCGATCTGCAGCGTAAACCGCGTGGTGCTTAACGTGCCGAAGTTGGACACAGTAGCCCAGTGGTACATACCCCGAGCATCCGTAGGGAACCCGAGGGTGGTCGTGTCGCTGCCTTGCTGCGGGAACATGACATGCCGATGAAAGTCGTGTACCGACTGGCAGACGAACTTGCCAGTGACCCCAAGCAGGTAGCCTTGGCGCAACAACTCACGCTTGATGCGTCTCGCCCTTACATGGGCCTCAAGGGAACACACGGGCTGTTCGGGTCCGAAGAATGGTGGAAGAGCGTGGAGCGCGGCTTGATTCAGAAGTGGAGGGTCTCAGGAATCATCCGTCGCGCCTTCGTGGCCGGACAAGACCCGGAGGAGCCAATCAACGCGGTGGACATCCAGCTTGAAAGTGGCGAGATGGTCACCGAGGGCATTTACGCGACGGACAGCAGGGACCAAGCGCTCTTTGCAGTGGGGCACCAAATGGACATCGTCTATGTGCTTGACGAACTGAAGGCACCAGTGCGGGGTGACGGGAGGTCGCACGCCGACATACCGCTTGAAGTATCCGTCTCCTCTGAGCCTGTCGAACAGCCTCGCGTTCGCGACCGGTTGGCGCGTTGGTTGCCGACGCTTCGTCGCGGCAGTCGATAGCGCCAGCGCACATCACATGGTCATCACTCTCGATGCCCCCGAAGATTCCCTGTGGGAGTCTCGCGGGGTCGTGGGGGGCATTGGCACGTAGACGCTGTGGAAGCCAAGCACATCACGTTCGCTCTCCTCGTTCTTGTGGCGGTCGCGGTCTACGTTTGGGATCGCCTCATCGACCGCAAAGCGAGGGCCGTCAGAACTTCTTGGAATTGCATCCGTTGCGGGGTCCAATTGGGTCCCATGGAATCGACGGAGATCCGTGTTGCGGGAGGGCCGCACATGGCAACCACAGCGCGAGCCTGCACGAGGTGTGCGAAGCGAGACGCTCGCGTCTGGTGGGCTGGTTTGGCGGGCATTGTCCTTGCCATCATCGCGACGGCGTATCTGCTGTGGTCGAGATGAGGTCCAGCATGTTCTTCACTGCCGGTCTCATCGGCACTCTTGTCCACCCATCCCCCGCCGTGGCCCATGAAGTGGTCCTGAAGTGGCCTTGCGGGGTCGTGCGGAGCATCCACGATATGCGGCGCACATGATCGGAGTAGAGGCAGTCTCCGGGGGCCTGATTGGGTTTCTTGTGCTCTGCGCTGTGGCTCTCACCGCGCTCAGCGCATTGGCAGGGGGAACTGTGCTTGCCGTGCGGGGTCGGAAGGGCAAAGCATGGATATTCTTGATCGCGGGAGGGGTAGGCCTTGCGGCGGTTGTGAGCGTGCTGTGGCGTGCGACGCCGTCGTCCCTAGACTCGCACTCCTTAGACCTACGGCCCTCGTTTCAATCAGCCCTGAAACTCGCACCGGCCCGTTGCCAAGCAGTCGCTGAGGAAGATTGGTGCTTTGTCGAACAAAGTGTGCGGCGACTCGAAGTAGTGATGCCTGATGGACAACGTCGGACCTTCAGCGCGAGCAGCATCTACGCAGCATTTCGCGGCGGAACACTGAATCGGATTGCATTCATGTTGAGCCCGCATCGGCCGCAAAGTCAGCTTGCGTCGATTCTGGACGCTGAAGCGCAAGCAGTGGATCGTCGGCAATTGTCGGGGGGACTTACCGAGATGCTCCGGCGCGTGGCTGGGAACGAACTCGTTCGTCATGACCAGCACGCCTCGTTCGTTCACCCGACCTACACCGTGCATGTCTGGCTTCTCCCGCGACAATCTAAGGACGACACCTATGGGGCGTGGTACGAGGTGTTGGTTCAGCCGATGTCCAAGTGATCGCGACCGTTACCCAGCGTCTTCGCTCGGCAATCCAGGCACGAACGACACTCTGTGTCAGGGATGATGATCTGGACGTACCAACGACTGCCTCGAAGGTTCAGTCCTTCAACCTTTGCCATGTCTTTTCCTCGATCTGAAGTTGAACGAGGTGACACAGGCAAGTGATACAAAAGGCGTTGGTAAGCCTTTGATTTCGCCCAAGTTGTTGATTCACTTGGGGATTCAAGAAGAAGGTTGACGAGCCTTACCCCCGGCACTGAGTCCACAGTTAGGGCTGCTTGGTTCCCCACCTGACCCGGTTGGCCGCTTCCCCATGCGGGGAGGCCCGTCAAACCGTATTGTAGGCGGTGCGCGATGCCCCTCGGGTGTCGCGGGGTGGTCCATGCGCAACCCGTAGAATCCGCCGCATGTCCTATGTCGTGCTCGCCCGCAAATACCGGCCCAAGACCTTCACGGAAATGGTCGGCCAGGAGCACGTGGTGCAGGCGCTGTCGAATGCGCTGACCCAGCAGCGGCTGCACCATGCGTACCTGTTCACGGGCACGCGGGGCGTCGGCAAGACGACCGTGTCGCGCCTGCTCGCCAAATCGCTCAACTGCCAGGGGCCGGACGGGCAGGGCGGCATCACTGCCGCGCCCTGTGGTGTGTGCCAGGCCTGTGTCGACATCGACAGCGGGCGCTTCGTCGATTACACCGAGCTGGACGCGGCGTCGAACCGCGGCGTGGACGAGGTGCAGTCGCTGCTCGAACAAGCCGTCTACAAGCCGGTGCAGGGCCGCTTCAAGGTCTTCATGATCGACGAAGTGCACATGCTCACCGGGCACGCGTTCAACGCGATGCTCAAGACGCTGGAAGAGCCGCCGGAATACCTCAAGTTCGTGCTGGCCACCACCGATCCGCAAAAGGTGCCGGTGACGGTGCTGTCGCGCTGCCTTCAATTCAACTTGCGTCCGATGGCGCCGGAGACGGTGCAGGAACACCTGGTCCGCGTGCTCGCGGCGGAAGGCGTGCCTGCCGAAGCGCCGGCACTGCGTTTGCTCTCGCGCGCCGCGCGCGGTTCCATGCGCGACGGCTTGTCTCTGGCGGACCAGGCCATTGCCTTCGGCGCCGGCAAGCTGGAAGAAGCAGCGGTGCGGCAGATGCTGGGCAGCGTCGATCGCAGCCACGTGTTCCGCCTGATCGATGCGCTGGCGCAGGGCGACGGCAAGACCGTGGTCGAGGTGTCCGACGCGCTGCGCCTGCACGGGCTGAGTGCGGCGTCGACGCTGGAAGAGATGAGCGCGGTGCTGCAGCGGATGGCGGTGATCCAGGCCGTGCCGTCGGCCGCGGACATGACGGACCCTGAAGGCGCCGAAATCGCACGCCTGGCGCAGGCGATGCCCGCCGACGAGACGCAGCTGCTCTACAGCATGTGCCTTCATGGGCGTGCGGAACTGGGCCTCGCGCCCGACGAGTACGCCGCGCTTACGATGGTTCTGCTGAGGTTGCTGGCGTTCAAGCCAGGTTCTGCGGTTCGCCACGGCGATCAGCAGGAAAAAAAAACTCTGATTGAAGCGCGCGCAACCGAAAGAGCGCCGCCGGTGGCCTCACAAGTCGCCTCACCACTCCCTGCCCAAGTCGCACCGCTGCAGGCGCCCGCACCGGCGCGCACGGCTGTCCCCGCCGTGGGCGCGCCGCCGGGCCGTGTGCTTCCGGTGGTCGAACCCGCACCCGCCCGGCCGGCGCAGCGGCCGCCCGTTCCATCCAACGGCCGCCCGGGGAGCGAAGTGGTGGGCGTGCCCGTGCGCCAGCAGGCCGAGTCGTTCCGCGAGAACCCGGCTTCGGCGCTGACGCTGGTGCCGACGGAAGAAGGCGACTTCTGGTACGCCACGGTGAGCGACCTGGTCGCGCGTGAAGCCATCATGGCGCTCGTGCGCGAGCTTGGGCTGCAGTCGCAGCTGGTGGGCCGCGACGAGGGCCACTGGATGCTGCGCGTGGAACGCGAGTCCCTCAACCAGCCGGCCAGCCGCGAGAGGCTGCAGAACGCGCTGCTGGCGGCCGGCCACGCGGTCAAGCTCAGCGTCGAGGTGGGCACCGTCACCGACAGCCCGGCGCGCCGCAATGCCGCAGCCGCCGCCGAAAAACAGCGGGCCGCCGAGGAGATCATCCTCGCCGACCCATTCGTTCAGGACATGATGCGTGACTTTGGCGCGAAAATCGTGCCTGGAAGCATCAAGCCCGTATCGAGTAAGTGAAACAACCTTGGGGACAGACCTTTAGCTCTGTCCCCAACTGACTAGGAGAAGACATGTTCAACAAAGGACAACTCGCCGGCCTCATGAAGCAGGCGCAGGCCATGCAGGACAACCTCAAGAAGGCGCAGGACGAACTGGCCAACGTCGAGGTCACCGGCGAATCCGGCGCCGGCCTGGTCAAGGTCACCATGACCTGCAAGCACGACGTGAAGCGCATCACCATCGACCCGAGCCTGCTCGCCGACGACAAGGACATGCTGGAAGACCTGGTCGCTGCCGCCTTCAACGCCGCGGTGCGCAAGGCCGAGGAAACCTCGCAGGAAAAGATGGGCAAGCTCACGGCCGGCATGCCGGGCCTGCCCGGCGGGATGAAGTTCCCCTTCTAGCGTGGCTGACACCAACACCCTCAACGCCCTGATCGAGGCGCTCCGCCGCCTGCCTGGCGTGGGGGTGAAGTCGGCTTCGCGCATGGCGTTCCACCTGTTGCAGCACGACCGCCCCGGCGCGCAGGTGCTGGCGCAGGCGCTGGAGCGCGCCGCGACGCAAATCCGCCATTGCACGCAGTGCCACACGTTCACGGAGAACGAGGTGTGCTCGACTTGCCTGGACCCGCGGCGCGACCGCAGCAAGCTGTGCGTGGTGGAGACGCCGGCCGACCAGGCGGCGCTGGAACGCACGGCCGCTTTCAAAGGCCTCTACTTCGTGCTGATGGGCAAGCTGAGCCCGCTCGACGGCATCGGTCCCAAGGACATTGGCCTCGCCAAGCTGTTCGCGAGGGCGACGGACGGTGTGGTACAGGAAGTGATTCTCGCGACCAACTTCACCGCCGAAGGCGAGGCAACGGCGCACGTGATCGGCGACGCGCTCAAAGAGCGTGGGTTGAACGTGACGCGCCTCGCGCGCGGCGTGCCGGCGGGCAGCGAACTGGAATACGTGGATTTGGGGACCATCGCGCACGCGCTGGTAGACCGGAGATAAGAGGAGGAGTTGACGATGCAATTCGCACGGTTCACCGTGGCGTACTGGTGCGTGCTGATCGCCGCGCTGCTGCCTTTCGCATGTGCCTGGCTGGCCAAGTCGCAGGGGTTCGGCAAGCCCAGGCGTGAAGGCGGCTTCGACAACCATGATCCGCGTGGCTGGCTGGCACGCCAGACCGACTGGCAAGCCCGCGCCAATGCGGCGCAGGCCAACAGCTTCGAAGCGCTGCCGTTCTTCATCGGCGCCGTCGTCATTGCCCACCAGTTGCAGGCGCCGCAGGCGCTCCTGGACATCCTCGCAGTGCTCTTCATCACGCTGCGGATCATCTACATCGCGATGTACGTGGCCGGTTTGCCGACCATTCGCTCCGCGATCTGGTCGCTTGCACTGGTGGTGAACATCGGCATCTTGTTCTGCGGTTACCGCTGACGAAACAACTTACGTGGAAACCCGCACGGGATGTTCCCGATGCGGCATTGCACCATGGTGACTAACCTCACTGGCAAGCCCAGAGAGGTTTCATCTTTCCCCATGACGAATAACAACATCAGCCGCCGGACGCTCATGTCCGCCGCCGCACTGGCTGCGGCATCTCTTGGCGCGCCTGCATTGCGCGCCCAACCCAAGCTGGAGAAAAAGCAGGTTTCCATCGCTGTAGGCGGCAAGGCTGCCTTCTACTACCTGCCGCTGACCATCGCGGAGCAATTGGGGTATTTCAAGGCCGAAGGCCTGGATGTCGAGATTTCCGATTTCGCCGGCGGTGCGCGGGCGCTCCAGGCCCTGGTGGGCGGCTCGGCTGACGTGGTGAATGGTGCGTACGAGCACACCATCAACATGCAGAGCAAGAACCAGCACATCCAGTCGTTCGTGCTGATGGGCCGGGCACCGCAGATCGCAATGGGTGTGTCGACCAAGGCCATGCCCAACTACAAGTCGCTGGCGGACTTGCGCGGCAAGAGGATCGGCGTGTCGGCACCAGGCTCATCGACCAACATGGTGGCCAACCTCGTGCTGTCACGCGCGGGTATCAAGGCCAGTGACGTGAGCTACGTGGGCGTGGGGACGGCAGCCGGCGCGCTGGCCGCGCTGCGCTCGGGCCAGATCGACGCGATGAGCAACACCGATCCGGTGATGACCATGCTCGAACAAAAGGGCGACGTGAAGATCATCAGCGATACGCGCACGCTCAAGGGCACGCAGGAAGTGTTCGGCGGGCCGATGCCGGCCGCGTGCTTCTACAGCCACAGCGACTTCGTGCAGAAGAACCCAGGCACCTGCCAGGCCATGGCCAATGCCATCGTTCATGCGCTCAAGTGGCTGCAGACGGCCGGCCCCAGCGACATCATCAAGACCGTGCCCGAAGGCTACCTGCTCGGTGACCGCGCGCTGTACCTGGCTTCCTTCAACAAGGTGCGCGAGGCCATCGCGCTCGACGGCATGCTGCCGGAAGAAGGCGCCAAGACGGCGCTGAAGGCGCTGGCCAGCTTCGAGCCCTCGATCAAGCCCGAGAAGATCGAACTGGGCAGGACGTACACCAACGAGTTCGCGCGGCGCGCCAAGGACAAGTTCAAGGCGTAGGCCGCGCGCATGTCGCCCTACGCGCTCGAGCTCGATCGAATCACGGTCACCTTCCATTCGCCGGACGCACCGGCGCAGCGCTACACCGCCGTGTCGGACACCACGCTGAAGGTGCGCGCCGGCGAATTCGTTTCGGTCGTCGGCCCGACGGGCTGCGGCAAGTCCACCTTGCTCAACATCGCTGCCGGCCTGCTCGAAGCCTCTTCCGGCGAAACCAGGGTTTTCGGTGAGCCGCTGCGGGGCATCAACCGCCGTGCCGGCTACATGTTCCAGACCGAGGCGTTGATGCCTTGGCGAAGCGCTTTGGACAACGTCATGGTGGGCCTGCAGTACCGGGGCGTTGCCGACGCCGAAGCACGGGCGCAGGCCAATGCGTGGCTCGAGCGTGTGGGCCTGGCGGGTTTTGGCGACCGCTATCCGCACCAGCTCTCCGGCGGCATGCGTAAACGCACGGCGCTGGCCCAGACGCTCGCGCTGGATCCGGACATCATCCTCATGGACGAACCCTTTAGCGCGCTGGACATCCAGACCCGGCAGCTGATGGAAAACGAAGTGCTGGAGATCTGGGCGGTGAAGAAAAGTGCCGTGCTGTTCATCACCCACGACCTGGACGAAGCCATCGCGATGAGCGACCGCGTGGTGGTGCTTTCGGCAGGGCCCGCGACGCATCCGATCGGCGAGTTCGAGATCGATCTGCCGCGCCCACGCGACGTGGCCGAAGTGCGGACCTTGCCTCGCTTCGTCGAGCTGCACCGGCAGATCTGGGGGGTGCTGCGAGACGAGGTGCTCAAGGGCTATGCGCAGCAGCTGAAGAAGGCGGCATGACAGTGTGGAACGTGATCCGGCCGTCCGCGAAAACGCTGCGCTACTGGCAGGTTGGCCTCTTCGTGGTGTTCATGCTGGTGTGGCAGCTGGTCTCCCGCAACGAGCAATACGCCTTCTTCCTGGGCGAGCCCATCAAGGTAGCAGGGCGCATCTGGTCCTGGTTCCTGCCACTCGCGGTCGATGCCAATGCGCTGTTTCCGGAAGGGCTGCCGGGGCGTGCGGACATCTACAAGCACCTGGGGGTGACGCTGCTCGAAACCGGGCTGGCCTTTGTCATCGGCACGGTGCTGGGCCTGGTCTTCGGGCTGTGGCTGGCGCTCGCACCCACGGCCAGTGCGATCCTCGATCCGTACATCAAGGCCGCCAACTCGATGCCGCGCGTGATCCTGGCGCCGATCTTCGCGCTGTGGTTCGGGCTGGGCATCTGGAGCAAGGTGGCGCTGGCGGTGACGCTGGTGTTCTTCATCGTTTTCTTCAACGTCTACCAGGGCGTGAAGGAGGTGAGCCCGGTGGTGCTGGCCAATGCGCGCATGCTGGGCGCCAACCAGAAGCAGCTGCTGCGCACGGTGTACCTGCCCAGCGCGACCAGCTGGGTGTTCTCCAGCCTGCACACCTCGGTGGGGCTGGCTTTCGTCGGTGCTGTGGTGGGCGAATACCTGGGCTCGGCGCGCGGCGTCGGCTACCTCATCCTCCAGGCCGAAGGCACGTTCGACGTCAACACGGTTTTCGCGGGCATCGTCGTGCTCACCGCCTTCGCGCTTGTGCTCGACGGTTTGGTCGGCCGCATCGAGAAGCGGCTGATGAAGTGGCAGCCGCGCCAGGGCGAAACGGAAAAGCTCTGACAACAAAAAGCCCGGCAGGGCCGGGCCTTTTGCCGAGCGCTAGACGCTATCAGTTGCGGCGGCGATCATCAGGGAAGGCGTCGCGGTGGTTGCGGACGCCGTCGCCGTCGCGGTCGCGGTCATCCATGTTGCGGATGCCGTCCCGGTCCAGATCGCCGTAAGGGCCGAAGCGGTTGCGGGCGTACTGGTCGTTGCGATTGGGCCGGTCGTCATAGGCGTTCGGGATGCCGTCGCCGTCCTTGTCACGGTCGTAGCGGTTGGCGATGCCATCGCGGTCACGGTCGCCGCCAGGGCCGCGCCGTTCCCAGTTGTTGCCCACCAGGGCCCACTGGCCGTCGCCGCGCTGCACCCAGCGGGGTTCGCGGTATTCGTAGCCGGTGCGGGCCGCCAGCCAATGGCCCTGGATCCACACGTACTGGCCGTTGCGCCACTCATGGTGGCCCGGCGCCCAGACGTAGCCGTGCCGCGGCGCGGGTGCGGCTTCATACACGGGTGCAGGCGGCGCCACGGAAACGATCGCGGTGTATTGGGCATTGGCGGCGGTCGGCAGCAAGCTCATCAACGAGCCGGCGGCGACGACAGCGCCCAGAAGGGTTTTCTTGAACATGGTCTCTCCTTTCGGGAAGGTGTGACCGTACTTTGCGCCCAATGCCGGGCTCAGCCCATCGGAGAGGGGAGCCAGTCCCCGTCGGAGCAGTCCTGCGCGGCTGAAGTGACGTTTCGTGGCTCAGCAGCAGCGCCACGAGACACCGCCGCAGTCGCGCTCAGCACCTCTCCAGCGCTTCTTTTCAGCGCTTTTTCTTGGCGCCCGCGTGCGGCCGGGTACCGGCACGTGCGCCGGACTTCTTCGCGGCGGACCGGATGCTCGCCGGCTTGGCGCCGGCTCGGGGCGTGCCGCGCGCAACGCTTCTCATCGGCAAATAGACCACTACTTGCTGGCCGGCCTTGAAAGCCGCTGTCGCGCCGACGCTGTTCCACTCCGCGACCTGGCTGGGGTTCAGGCGGTAGCGCTTGGCCACCGTGGCTACCGTGTCTCGCTTGCCGGCCCGCACCGTCGTTTTGCGGGTGACGCTTTCCGGCTGCAGGCTGAGCTGGCCATTGTCGGCCACCTGGCTCGTCACGTCGTCCTGCATCTTGGCCGAGCGTGGAACGATCAGCACCGAGCCGGCCTTGATCAGCATGCGCGGCGGGATGGTGTTGACGCTGCGCAAATCGGCCTCGTTCATGCCGACGCGGCGCGCGACCTCGGCCACGCTCATGGTCGAAGGCGCGCTCCAGGCTGTCCAGCTGGCGTACTGGCCGGCGTTGTACGCCTCGAAGTTGCGCTGGAACACCGTTGCGTTGTCCCACGGCAGCAGGATCTGGGGCGTGCCGGCCGCCAGGATCACCGGCCGGTGCATCGACGGATTGAGCGCCTTGAAGTCTTCGACGGACACGTCCGCCAAGCGGGCTGCCAGTGCAACGTCCATGTCGCGCGTCACCGTGACCGTCTGGAAGTACGGGTGGTTGCCGATCAGCGGCAGTTCCGCCTTGAAGGTCTCCGGCCGCGCGACGATGTTCTTCACCGCCTGCAGCTTTGGCACGTACATGCGTGTCTCGTTGGGCATGTTCAGGTCGAGATAAGTCGTGCCCAACCCGCTGCGCTGGTTGCGCGCGATGGCGCGGCCCACGCTGCCTTCGCCCCAGTTGTATGCGGCGAGCGCCAGATGCCAGTCGCCGAACATGCCGTGCAGCTTCTGCAGGTAGTCCAGCGCGGCGCGTGTCGAGGCCAGAACGTCGCGGCGATCGTCGCGGAACACGTTCTGCTTGAGTTCGAAGTACTGCCCCGTTGCGGGCATGAATTGCCACATCCCGGCGGCTCGGGCGCTGGAGACTGCTTGCGGGTTGAACGCGCTCTCGATGAAGGGCAGCAGCGCCAGCTCGGTCGGCATGTTGCGGCGTTCGAGTTCTTCGACGATGTGGAAGAGGTACTTGCGCGAGCGCTCGGTCATGCGCTGGATGTACTCGGGCCGCGTCGAATACCACTGCTCCTGCTGGCGCACCAGGTCGCTCTCGAGGTTGGGCATGGCAAAGCCGCGGCGGATACGGTCCCACAGTTCGACAGGCGGCTGCAACTGGGCCACGCCGCGCGAGGCCGCTTCGCTGGCCGTGATCGGCTGAAGGGGACCGGAGGGGATGACCGCGGCCGCGGGCGGCTGGGCAGGCTTCGGGGCTTCGGCGGACTTGACAGGTGCCTGGCCGGCGGCTTGTTCGGCCGGCGGCGTGGCGCAGCCGGCGAGCCACAGAAGGGCCGAAAGTGCCGCGATGTGGGACAGCTTCATCTGAATTCGTTCTTCCATTGTCGGATGGCCGCGAAAACCGCGACTTCATCCTCGGGTGTCGCGGCATCGAAGGCACGCGCGGCCTGGACCACGCCGGGAAGGCGCGTGCGCAGGAAGGGATTGATCAGCTTTTCCTGCGCGATGGTCGAGGGCAGGGTGGGCAGGTCTCGCTCGCGCAGTTCTTGGCAGCGCTGACTGTAATTGATCAGCTCGGCGTTGCCGGGTTCCACGGCCCGTGCAAAGTTCAGGTTGCTCAATGTGTACTCATGTGTACAGCAGACCCGCGTATCGCCGGGCAAGGCCGCGAGTTTGTCGAGCGATGACAGCATTTGCGCGGGCGTTCCCTCGAACAGCCGCCCGCATCCACCCGAAAAGAGCGTGTCCCCGCAAAAAAGCAGCGGGTGGCCGCTAACTGGAGTGCAGTAATACGCGATGTGGCCGGACGTGTGGCCGGGCACGTCGATCACCTCGAACCGCAAACCCAGGACGGTGACGGCGTCGCGTTCCAGCAGGCGCGTCAGCGGCTCGGGAATGCGCTCGCGCGCCGGGCCGTAGACCTTGGCGCCGGTGGCATCGCGCAGCTGGTCGACGCCGCCGATGTGGTCGGGGTGGTGGTGCGTGACTAGAATCGCTTCCAGTTGCAGTCCGTCACGCTGCAGGAATTCAAGCACGGGCTGTGCGTCGCCGGGGTCCACGACCACGGCGCGGTGCCCGTCGTGCAACACCCAGAGGTAATTGTCTTGGAAGGCCGGCAGCGGGATTAACTTCATGAGCGACCCGATTATAGGAATGCGCCAATGGTTCGAGACCCCGCCCGGCCGCTACCTCCTGGCGTGGGAGCGGGCCGAATTCGACCGTGCCGTGGGCGACATCTTTGGCTACCATGCCCTGCAGCTGGGCCTGCCCGAGCTCGACACGCTGCAGGCCAACCGCATGCCGCACAAGTGGCTGGCGTTGCGCGAGTCCCGTCCTGCTGATGGGCAGGGCGGGGCCAAGCCCGCGCTGATCACGGATTTCGCCGCGCTGCCGTTCCAGGAAAACAGCCTCGATCTGGTCGTGCTGCCGCATTCGCTGGAACTCAACACCGACCCGCACGCCACACTGCGCGAGGTCGAGCGCGTTCTCGTGCCCGAAGGCAAGGTGGTGATCTGCTGCCTCAACCCGGCCAGCCTGTGGGGCCTGCGCCAGCGCCGCGCGCACCTCTACCAGCGACTCGGATTTGGCGAGCTGTACCTGCCCGATGCCGGCGAATTCATTGGCTACTGGCGGCTGCGCGATTGGCTGCGGCTGCTGAGTTTCGAGGTCGAATCGGGCAACTTCGGTTGCTACCGGCCGGCCATGAAGGCCGAAAAATGGCTTGACCGCTGGGAATGGATGGACAGGATGGGCGCGCGCTGGTGGCCGATCTTCGGGGCCGTCTATTTCATCGTCGCAGTCAAGCGAGTGCGCGGCATCAAGCTGATCGGCCCAAAATGGAAAGCCGCGCCGGGCATCGCCACCGCGCCGGTTCCCCTGGCCAATCGCGGCCACCCCACTTACATGGAAATGGAAAAAGATTCGTGAACCCAATCGTGATCTACACCGACGGCGCTTGCAAGGGCAACCCGGGGCCGGGCGGATGGGGCGCCTTGCTCCAGTCCGGCGGCACAGAAAAGGAATTGTTCGGCGGCGAGCGCGAAACCACCAACAACCGCATGGAGTTGATGGCCGTCATCGAGGCGCTGCGTGCGCTCAAGCGTCCCTGCGCCGTGACGCTGAACGTCGACAGCCAGTACGTCCTCAAGGGCATGACCGAGTGGCTCCCGGGCTGGAAAGCCAAGGGTTGGAAAACCTCGACCAAGCAGCCGGTGAAGAACGTGGACCTGTGGCAGGCGCTCGACGAGTTGGTCAACCGCAGTGGCCACAAGATCGAATGGCGCTGGGTGCGCGGGCACAA
This sequence comes from Ramlibacter sp. WS9, assembly GCF_003797765.1. GTDB lineage: Bacteria > Pseudomonadota > Gammaproteobacteria > Burkholderiales > Burkholderiaceae_C > Ramlibacter. The sequence continues at coordinate 148,325 of NZ_RKMB01000005.1, forward strand.
CGGCGACGTGGGCAATGAGCGGGCCGACGTGCTGGCCAACAAGGGGGTGGACGTGGCGATGGGGCGCCTCGCGCCGCCAGTGTAAAGACGGCGTAAAAGCAGGCACTGCGCCACGGCACGCGCCTCGGATCAGGGCCAACGCGCATTCCGGGGCGGCCCTTCGCTGCTACATTGGCAAGTTGGGTTTTCGCGCAACAATCAGTAACGGCTGACCCGCGCCATTTGTCAGGTCTCCTTATCTACATGGCATCCAAAGCAATCTACACCGTGGTCGCCGTTGTCGGCATCGCAGCCGCCTCCGGCCTCGCCTGGTGGTACCAGAACAAGCCCGCCGCACCCAAGACGGACGTCGTTCAGGGCGGCAGCAGGCCTGCGGCCGGAGCCGCCAGTGGCCCGGCGCGGCCACCCGCGGTGGAAGTGGCCCGCGTCGAAGTCGTCAAGCTCACCGACGACGCGCAAGCGGTCGGCAGCCTGCGGTCCCGCCAGAGCGTGGTGCTGCGGCCGGAGGTCAGTGGACGCATCACGCAGCTGAATTTTTCCGATGGTGCCCGCGTGCGGCGCGGGCAATTGCTGGTGCAGCTCGACGATCAGCTGCCGGTGGCCCAGATGCAGCAGGCGCGCGCCGAGCTGTCCATCGCACAGGCCAACCACAAGCGCAACCAGGATCTGGTGGCGCAAGGCTTCATCAGCCAGCGTTCGGTCGACGAAAGCTCGGCCAACCTCCAGGTGGCGCAGGCCAAGCTGGAACTCGCGCGGGCCACCGCGGCGCGGCTGCGCATCGTGGCGCCTTTCGACGGCATCGCCGGCATCCGCAACATCAGCGTAGGCGACTATTTGAAAGACGGCGCCGACATCGTCAACATCGAGGACATGGACGCGATCTTCGTGGATTTCCGGCTGCCCGAGCGCTTCCAGACCAAGGTCCAGCGCGGCCAGACGGCGCTGGTCGATCTGGACGCGCTGCCGGGCCGCAAATACAACGCGATCGTGCAGGCCATCGACCCGCTGGTCGACGCCAACGGCCGCTCGGTGGGCATCCGCGCCTGCATCGACAACCGCACGCTGCAGCTGCGCCCCGGGATGTTCGCCCGCATCACGGCCGTGTTCGGCGAGCGCGACAACGCGAAGGTCATTCCCGAAGAGGCAATCGTGCCGCAGGCGGGCCGCCAGTTCGTCATCAAGCTGGTGGATGGCCCGGACCAGGACACCAAGATCGCCCAGCGTGTCGAGGTGAAGGTCGGCATCCGCCGGCCCGGCCGTGTCGAGATCATCGACGGCCTGCAGCCCGGCGACGTGGTGGTCACGGCCGGCCAGCAAAGGGTGCAGAAGGACGGCATGCCTGTGCGCGTGCTCGACCTCAATCGACCGGCGGGTGGTGCGCCCGCGGCCAACAATACCGCCGGTTCGGCCCCCGCGGTCGCGCGACCGGCCAGCGCCCCGGCGGCTGCGTCTTCGGCGGCTGTCGCCGCTGGCCCGGGAATTCCGGCGCGGCTGCCTGCTCCAAGGCTGGATGGGCCCAATCCCTGCACGGTGGCCCTGAGCGGTGCCGGCCGTCCGGCCGCCGCGACCCGCTAGGCGCGGTGCGACTGGAGAATCGATGCAACTGCCTGAAATAGCGATCCGCCGGCCGGTGTTCGCCACCGTGCTGTCGCTGCTGGTGCTGCTGATCGGCATGGTGAGCTTCAACCGGCTTTCCGTGCGCGAATACCCGAAGATCGACGAGCCCGTCGTGACGGTGAGCGTGCGGTACCCGGGCGCTTCGGCCGAGGTGATCGAGACGCAGGTCACCAAGCCGTTGGAAGACTCCATCGCCGGCATCGACGCGGTCGACGTGATCACATCGATCAGCCGGGCCGAGCAGAGCCAGATCTCCGTCAAGTTCCGCCTGGAGAAGGACGCTGACGCGGCCGCCGCCGAAGTGCGGGACCGCACTTCGCGCGTACGCAACCGCTTGCCCCAGGCCATCGACGAACCGGTCATCGCCAAGGTCGAGGCCGACGCTTTCCCGGTAATCTGGCTGGCCTTCACCAGCGACACCCTCAATCCGCTGCAGATCAACGACCTGGTCAACCGCATCGTCAAGTCGCGCCTGCAGACAGTGACCGGCGTGGCCGATGTGCGCATCTTCGGCGAGCGCAAGTACGCCATGCGCGTCTGGCTCGACCCGGACAAGCTGGCCGGCTTTCGCCTGACCACGCAGGACGTGGAAGATGCGATCCGCCGCAGCAATCTGGAGCTGCCGGCCGGCCGCATCGAATCACAGCAGCGTGAGTTCAGCGTGACGTCGCAGACCGACCTGGTGCGACCCGCGCAGTTCGCCGAGATCGTCATCAAGAACGTCAACGGCTTCCCGGTCAAGGTGCGCGACGTGGCGCGGGTGCAGGAAGGCGCGGCCGACGAGCGCAGCTCGGTGCGCTTGAACGGCCGGCAGGCGATCTCGGCCGGCGTCATCCGTCAGGCCACCGCCAACCCACTGACGCTGTCGCAGGGCGTGCGCGAGATGCTGCCCAAGCTCAAGGCCGACTTGCCGCCGGACGTGAACATCGAGATCGCCAACGACAACTCGCTTTTCATCGACCGCTCGGTGAAGAACGTGTTCCGCACCATCATCGAAGCTATCGTGCTGGTTGCGTTGGTGATCTTCGTTTTCCTGCGGACGGTGCGCGCCTCCATCATCCCCATCGTCACCATTCCCGTCAGCCTGATCGGCACGTTCGCGCTGATGGCGCTGTTCGGCTTCACCATCAACACGCTCACGCTGCTGGCCCTGGTGCTGGCCATCGGCCTGGTGGTGGACGACGCCATCGTGATGCTGGAGAACATCTTCCGCCACATCGAGGAAGGGCTGGACCCGTTCTCGGCGTCGATCAAGGGCGCGCGGGAAATCGGCTTTGCCGTGATCACGATGACTTTGACGCTGGTGGCGGTGTATGCGCCGCTGGCTTTCACGCCGGGCCGCACCGGGCGGCTGTTCGTGGAGTTCGCGCTGGCGCTGGCCGGGGCGGTGCTGGTGTCGGGCTTCGTGGCCCTGACGCTGACGCCGATGATGTGTTCGAAGCTGCTCAAGCACAACCCCAACCCCACATGGTTCGACAGCCACATGGAGCGTTGGCTCACGGCGCTGGGCGATGGCTATGCGCGGTTGCTGCGGTGGGTGCTGCTGACGCGCTGGCAGCCGCAGCCGGGCCGCCCGGCTTTCATGGGCACGTTGCTGCAGGCGCGTTGGCTGGTCATCGGCGTCATGCTGCTGAGCGCGCTGGGCATCGCGGTGGTGTGGCCAACCATGAAGCAGGAGCTTTCACCGCTGGAAGACCGGGGTACGATCCTGGCCACGGTGAACGCGCCGGACGGCTCGACCCTGGAATACACGAACCGCTACGCCCGCGAATTGGAGAAGATCGGCCAGGCCTATCCGGAGTTCGACCGCATCTTCGCCAACGTCGGCAACCCCACGGTGTCGCAGGCCAGCGTGGTGTACCGCACGGTGGACTGGGAAGACCGCAAGCGCACCACGCTGGACCTCGCGCGCGAGATGGGCCCGAAGTTCAACCTGCTGCCGGGCGTCAACGCCTTCCCGATCACGCCGCCGTCCCTCGGTCAGGGTTTTCGCGAGCGGCCGCTGAACTTCGTCATCCAGACGTCCGACAGCTACGAGAACCTGAACCGCGTGGTGCGCCAGATGCTCGACGAGATCGCGAAGAATCCCGGCATCGTCTCGCCCGACGTCGACCTGCGCCTGAACAAGCCCGAGCTGCGCATCGAGGTGGACCGCGCCAAGGCGGCCGACATGGGTGTCAGCGTCGAAGTGGTCGCCAAGGCGCTCGAGACCATGCTGGGCGGGCGGCAAGTCACCCGCTACAAGCGTGACGCCGAACAGTACGACGTGATCGTGCAGACCGAGGCGCGCGGCCGCACGACGCCGGAGGACATCGACAGCATCAACGTGCGTGGGCGCGGCGAAACGATGGTGCCGCTCTCCGCGCTGGTGAAGGTGAAGGAAAGCGTGAGCCCGCGCGAGCTGAACCACTTCGGCCAACGCCGATCGGTGTCGATCACCGCCAACCTGGCGCCGGAGTACTCGTTGGGCCAGGCCTTGACGTTCATGGACCAGACGGCGGCCAAGGTGCTCAAGCCCGGCTACACCACCGAGCTGAACGGAACCTCGCGCGAGTTCAAGTCGTCGCAAGGCGCGCTGGCCATCGTGTTCGTGCTGGCGCTGCTGTTCATCTTCCTGGTGTTGGCGGCGCAGTTCGAGAGCTTTGTCGATCCGTTCGTCATCATGCTGTCGGTGCCGCTGTCGATGATCGGCGCGTTGCTGGCACTGAAGTGGTCGGGCGGGTCGCTCAACGTCTATTCGCAGATCGGCCTCATCACGCTGGTCGGCCTCATCACCAAGCACGGCATCCTGATCGTGGAGTTCGCGAACCAGCTGCGCGAGCAGGGGCTTGATCTGGTCGACGCCATCGTCAAGGCCGCGTCGCAACGCCTGCGGCCGATCTTGATGACCACGGGCGCGATGGTGCTGGGCGCGCTGCCCCTTGCCACCGCCACCGGCGCCGGCGCCGAGAGCCGCATCCAGATCGGCTGGGTCATCGTCGGCGGCATGTCGTTGGGCACGCTGCTCACGGTGTTCGTGGTGCCGACCATGTACATGCTGTTCGCGCGGCACAAGGTGCCGGGCGCCAACAAGGCAGAGACCGACGATGAGATTCACCCGCATACCGGCGAGTTGGTCGCGAAGTAGCCCCGGCTTTCATGGCGCACTCGTCAAGTCCGGGATGACGATTCAAACATGCCCACCGTCGAGTTCGCTCCGGCACTGACGCGCCACGTTCCCTGCCCGCCGCAAAGCGTCGCGGCAACCACCCTGCGCGCCGCCCTCGACAGCGCCTTGCTCGCTGCACCGGCCCTGCGAAGCTACGTGCTTGACGAACAGGGGGCCGTGCGCAAACATGTGGCCGTCTTCGTCAACGCGCGGATGATCGCCAGCCGTTCCCAGCTGGACATTCCCCTGGCCGCGCAAGACAAGGTGATGGTGATCCAGGCCCTGACCGGAGGTTGAGATGCAGACACTGTGGGTTGGCACGCGCAAGGGCCTTTTCAGAGTGCGCCAGGACGACGCAGGCTGGCACATCGGGGCGCCGAGCTTTCCGGGCGAACCGGTCAGCCAGTTTGCCGCCAGCCCGCACGATGGCGCGTGCTACGCGGCGCTGCGGCTCGGCCACTTTGGCGTGAAGCTCTGGAAGAGCGTGGACGGTGGAAGCGAGTGGAAGGAGATCGCGGCACCGGCCTTTCCGCCCAAGCCCACCGAAGGGCCGTGGAAAGACGACGAGACGCCGTGGACCGTCGACCAGGTGTGGGCGCTGGAAGCGGCGCCCGATGGGCGCCTGTGGGCGGGGTGCCTGCCTGCGGGCTTGTTCAGCTCGCGCGACGGCGGCGCCAGCTGGCAGCTGGTCAGCAGCCTGTGGGAGCGGCCCGAACGCAGGGAATGGTTCGGCGGCGGCTACGACTGGGCGGGCATCCATTCCGTCCTGGTCGATCCCCGCGATGCGAACCACGTGACCGTCGCGATCTCATGCGGCGGCGTCTGGCAAAGCCGTGACGGCGGCGCGAGCTGGACCAATACCTCCGCGGGCATGGTGGCGGACTTCATGCCGCCCGAGCGCCGTGAAGACCCGAACATCCAGGACGCGCATCGCGTGGTGCAGTGCATGGCAAATCCCGACGTGCTGTGGTGCCAGCACCATGGCGGCATCTTCCGGTCGGCCAACGGCGGGCTGAAGTGGGACGCGATCGCCGATCCGCGGCCCAGCGGCTTCGGCTTCGCGGTGGCCGCGCATCCGCTCGATGCGCAACGCGCCTGGTTCGTCCCCGCGCACTCGGACGCACAGCGCGTGGCTCCTGGCGGCCGCATGGTCGTCACCCAAACCCGTGACGGCGGTGCCACGTTCTCCGTTCACGGCGATGGGCTGCCGCAACAGGATGCCTACCACCTGGTCTATCGCCATTCGCTGGCTGTGAGCAGGGACGGCCGCACGCTGGCAATGGGCTCGACGACCGGCGGCCTGTGGGTGAGCGACGACGCGGGCGACACATGGCAGTGCCTGTCGCGCGACCTGCCGCCGATCGCGGTGGTGCGCCTCGATTGATCGCTAGATCGCGCCCTCGAACATCATCACATCCACCTCGTCGCCCGGCGCGACGTTGCCCTGCGCGTGGTGCAGCACGATCAGGCCGTTGGCCTGCACCATGGAACTGAGCACGCCGGACCCCTGGTTGCCGGTGATTCTCACACTCAAAGACCCATCGTCCGCCCGGCTCACGATGCCGCGCTGGTATTCGGTGCGGCCCGCTTTCTTGCGGATCGGCTCGGCGCTGCGCGCCTTGAGCAGGGGTGGGGCGGCTTCGGTGCTGCCCATCATGCGCAACAGGGCAGGGCGCACGAACGCCAGGAAGGTCACCATCACCGCCACCGGGTTGCCCGGCAGGCCGAACAGCACGGCTTCGCCAATGCGCCCCACGGCCATGGGCCGCCCCGGCCGCATCGCGATCTTCCAGAAGGCGACGTCGCCCAGCTTCTTCATCATGGCTTTGGTGTAGTCGGCTTCGCCCACGCTGACGCCGCCGCTCGTGATGATGGCGTCGGCTCGCGCCGCGGCGGCGCGAAAGGCGGCTTCCAGCGAGGCAGGGTCGTCGCGCACGACGCCCATGTCGATGACTTCGCAGCCCAGGCGCGTGAGCAGGCCAAACACGGTGTAGCGATTGCTGTCGTACACGGCGCCTTCGCGCGGCGCTTCGCCCAGGCTCAGGATCTCATCGCCCGTCGAAAAATAGGCCACACGCAGCCGGCGATACACGGGGATGGTTTGCAGGCCCAGGCTCGCCAGCAGCCCGCACGCCGCGGGCCCCAGGCGGGTGCCTTGCGCCAACGCGGGCCGGCCCTCGTGCAGGTCCTCGCCTTTGTGGCGGCGGTTGTCGCCGGGCTGGAGAATGTCTGGCGGAATGACGATGCGGTTCTCACCATCCGCTTTCGTGAATTCCTGCGGTACCACCGTGTCGAGTCCGGCCGGCATGATCGCGCCCGTCATGATCTTCACGCATTGCCCCGGCGCGACGCTGCCCTGCCAGGCCTTGCCCGCCAGCGCCGTGCCCACCACTTGCAGCGTGAGCGGTCGCCCGGCTTGCAACTGCGCGCCATCGAAGGCGAAGCCGTCCATCGCCGAGTTGTCGTGCGGTGGCACGCTCACGGGCGAGATGATGTCCTGGGCAGTCACGCGGCCCAGCGTGTCGAAGATGCCCGCTTGCTCGATGGCGGTGACGGGCTCCACCAGCCTGGCAAGGAAATCGTTGACGGCGGCAGCGCTCAAGGCCTGCGGGTCATAACCCTGCAGTTGCGAAGCGATCTCGTCCAGCGTCTTCATCGGCCCTGTTCGAGTTGGTGCAGCTCGGCGAGCGTGTTGGCATTGAAGAAAGCCTGTGCGCCGTCGCCCGGCAAGTCGAAGGGGACGATGGCCGTTTTGTGCTGGCCCGTCCACGCGTCGATCTTGCGCCCGCCGCCCTGGGTGAAGCGCACCAGGCTCTCCAGCAGCTCCAGGCGCAGCAGGCAGAACACGGGCTGCGTGCGGATCTGGCCGTCTTCTTCTCGCGCGGCGGCCATTGCAATTTCGGCATCCTGCTCGTGCGCCGCCTGGGCGAGGCGCGCGACCAGGTCGTCCGGGAACAGCGGCGTGTCGCATGGCACGGTGACGAGCCATGGCGTTTCGCAGCGCTCCAGCGCGGTGAGGAAGCCTGCCAGGGGGCCGGCATAGTCGGACAGCACGTCCGGCCAGACCGGCACGCCGAAGCTCTCGTAGGCGCCCAGGTTGCGGTTGGCGTTGATCATCGCCTCGCCGACCTGGGGCGACAGGCGCATCAGCGTGTGCAGCGCAAGCGGCATGCCGTTGAAATTCTGCAGGCCCTTGTCGACCCCGCCCATGCGCGAGCCGCGGCCGCCGGCCAGGATCACTCCCGTAATGTCAGACACTGCTATCACTCAACCCCCGATGTAGCTCATCTCCACGCGGCGCTTGCCGGCGCCCGTGTCCGGCGCCATGGTGCTGCGCAGTTGCGAATAGCGATCGTCGCGTCCGTGCCAGATATGGCCGATGGCCGATGCGAGGTCTTCATCCGTCGCACCCCCGCGCAGCAGGGATTTGAGATCGTGGCCTTTCGTCGCGAACAGGCACAGGTACAGCTGCCCTTCGGTCGACAGGCGCGCGCGGTTGCAATCGCCGCAGAAGGCCTGCGTCACGCTGCTGATCACACCGATCTCGCCCGCATGCGCCGCGTGCTTTCCATTTGCGTCCGCGTAGCCCCAGCGTTCGGCCGTTTCGCCGGGCGCGCTCGGCTCCAACTGCACCAGCGGCAGCTCGGCGTGGATCAGCTTGACCACGTCTGCGGAAGGCAGCACTTCGTCCATGCGCCAGCCGTTCGTCGCGCCTACGTCCATGTATTCGATGAAGCGCAGCACATGTCCCGAATTCTTGAAGTGCCGGGCCATCGGCAGGATTTCGTGGTCGTTGGTGCCGCGCTTGACCACCATGTTGATCTTGATCGGGCCCAGGCCCGCGTCCTTCGCCGCCGCGATGCCTTCCAACACTTCGGCCACCGGAAAGTCCACGTCGTTCATCGAACGGAATACGGCGTCGTCCAGGCCATCCAGGCTCACCGTCACGCGCTGCAAACCGGCGGCCTTCAGCGACTTGGCCTTGCGCGCCAGCAGCGAGCCGTTGGTGGTGAGCGTGATGTCGAGCGGCTCGCCGTCGACGGTCTTCAGTGCGGCCAGTTGCTCGATCAGGATCTCGATGTTCTTGCGCAGCAGCGGTTCGCCGCCGGTCAGCCGGATCTTTCGCACGCCGTGGGCGACAAACTGCCTGGCCAGCCGCGTGATCTCTTCGAACGACAGCAAGGCCGAATGCGGCAGGTAGGGGTAGTCCTTGTCGAACACTTCCTTGGGCATGCAGTAGCTGCAGCGGAAGTTGCACCGGTCCGTGACGCTGATGCGCAGGTCGCGCAAGGGGCGGCCCAGCGTGTCGGACAGCAGGCCGGTGGCGGTGAGGGGTTGCGCGGGCACGCGCGCGGCCAGCGCGGCAAAGCGCTGGTCGATGAGCGGGATCACGCGTTCGGCCATGCCGCTATTGTCGCCGGGAGCCTGGAATAACCCTACACGCAGCGGGCGCCGTCCACCTCGATGCAGACGCCGGAGATGAAGGCGGCTTCGTCACTGGACAGGTAGAGCGCGGCATTGGCCACGTCGAGTGCAGTGGAAAAACGCCCCAAGGGGATGGACGCGAGGAATTTTGCACGCCGCGCCTCGTCGACCGGGCCACCGGCGAACTCGGCCGACAGGCCGGTATCCGGGTTGAACACCGGGTTGATGCAGTTGACGCGGATGTTGTCCGGGCCGAACTCAGCGGCCAGCGACTTGCTGGTGGTAATGACGGCCCCTTTCGATCCGTTGTACCAGGTCAAACCCGGCCGCGGCCGTACACCGGCGGTAGAAGCGATGTTGATGAAGCTGCCGCCCTTGTTGGCGCGGAAAGCCGGCACGGCGTGGATGGTGGACAGGTAGATGCTCTTCATGTTCACCGCGAAGCACTTGTCGAACTCTTCCTCGCTCACTTCCAGTGCGGGGCGGTTGCGGTGGGTCCAGCCCGCGTTGTTGACCATCACATCCAGCTTGCCGTGGCGTGACACGGCGGCGTCCACCAATGCCTTGACGTCGGCCGACTTCGTCACATCCGCCGCGAAGAACGACGCCTTGCCGCCTGCGGCCTTGATCTCAGCCACCACCTTCTCGCCCAAAGCGGCGTTGATGTCGTTGACGATTACGCTCGCGCCTTCGGCCGCCAGGCGCTTGGCAATTCCTTCGCCGATGCCGCCGCCGGAGCCGGTGACGATGATGGATTTGTTCTGGACTCTCATAGTCGTCTTCCTCGTACTGCGTGTGGGGATGGGATTCGGATGGGATTCAGCCGTGCTTGATCGCCACGGTCTTGAGGGTGGTGAAGCCGTACAGCGCCTCGAAACCCTTCTCGCGGCCGTAGCCCGATGACTTGACGCCGCCGAAAGGCAGCTCGACGCCGCCGCCCGCGCCGTAGTTGTTGATGAACACCTGGCCGCTCCTCACGCGCTTGGCCATGCGCAACTGCCGGCCGCCGTCTCGCGTCCAGACGCCTGCCACCAGGCCGAACTGCGTGGCGTTGGCCAGTTCCACAGCCTGGTCCTCGTCGCGGAAACTCATGGCGGCCAGAACCGGGCCGAACACTTCTTCCTGCGCCAGGCGGTGATTGACCGGCACGTCGCGCAGCAGCGTCGGTGCCTGGTAATAGCCGGTCTCAGGCGCTTCGTCCACGACCTGGCCCTGCGCGACCGTCGCGATGCCGGCGACATGCGCGTCCGACAGGAAATCCCACACGCGCTGCTGTTGCGTGGCGCGGATCAGCGGGCCGACGTCCAGGTCCATCACGGCCGGGCCGACGCGCAGATTCTCGAAGGTCTGGCCCAGACGCTCCAGCAGCGGTTCGTAGATCGATTGCTGCACCAGCAGGCGCGAGCCGGCCGAGCAGGTCTGGCCCGCGTTCTGCACGATGGCGTTGATCACCATCGGCAAGGCCGCGTCAAGGTCCGCGTCCTCGAAGATGATCTGCGGGCTCTTGCCGCCCAGCTCGAGCGTGACGGGGCAATGGCGTTCCGCCGCGACCTGCTGGATCAGCGTGCCCACCTTGGGGCTGCCGGTGAAGCTGATGTGGTCGATGCCTTCATGGCGAGCCAGCGCGTCCCCCACTTCATGGCCGAAACCGGTGACGATGTTGATCGCGCCCGCCGGAAAGCCCACTTCCGCGGCGAGCTGCGCCACGCGGATCAACGACAGGCAAGCGTCTTCCGACGGCTTGACCACGCACACGTTGCCCGCCGCGAGTGCTCCACCGACGCTGCGCCCGAAAATCTGCATCGGGTAGTTCCAGGGAATGATGTGCCCCGTCACGCCGTGCGGCTCGCGCCAGGTGAACACGCTGTAGCCATCCAGGTAGGGCAGGGTCTCGCCGTGCAACTTGTCGCACGCGCCGGCGTAGAACTCGAAGTAGCGCACCAGCGCCACGGCGTCCGCGCGCGCCTGTTTGGTCGGCTTGCCGCAGTCGCGCTGCTCGAGTGCGGCCAGTTCTTCCGCGTGGTCGGCAATCTTGTTCGACAGGCGCATGAGCAGGCGCCCGCGTTCGGCCGCGCTCAGCTTGCTCCAGACGCTCTCGTAGCACTGGCGCGCGGCGCGCACAGCTGCCGCTATGTCGTCGGCGTCGCCGCGCTGCAATTCATCGAAGGGCTGGCCGTCCGACGGGTCGATCACGGGGATCGTACGGCCCGAGCCGGTGGGCCGTGCCGCATTGGCGATGTAGTGGTATTGCATGCCAACATTCTGCTTGAAAGGCCACGCCCCGTTTACGATGCGGGCCATGCTTAAGAAAGTACTCCTTGGCCTGCTCGCTCTGCTGGTTTTCGCGGTGGGAGCCCTGGCGTGGATCGTCAATCGTCACCCCTCGATGGTCCCTTACGAGACCTTGGGGTGGAAGCAGGACGCCAGGCCGGCGGCGCCCCCCGTCTCCGTCAAGGTCAGCTTCCTTGGCGTCGCGACGGTCTTGCTGGACGACGGTGAGACCGCCATCATGACCGACGGTTTTTTCTCACGCCCCGGCAAGCTGCAGGTGTTTGCAGGCAAGGTGCAGCCCGACCTCGACGCGATCGGCAAGGGCCTGCAGCGCGCCGGCGTGAAGAAGCTCGCGGCGATCATCCCCGTGCATTCGCACTACGACCACGTGATGGACGCGCCCGAGGTGGCGCGCCGCACCGGCGCGCTGCTGCTGGGCTCGGAGTCCACCGCCAACGTCGGGCGCGGTTGGGGCCTGCCGGCGGCGCAGATCGCCGTCGCAAAGATGAATGAGCCGATGCGCTTCGGCCGCTTCACGGTGACGCTGTTTCCGTCGCGCCATGCGCCTACGGGATTTACCGGCGGCGTGATCGACAAGCCGCTGGTGCCGCCGGTTCGAGCCTTTGACTACAAGGAGGGCCAGAGTTACGCGATCCTGGTGCAGCACGAGGGCAAGTCGCTGCTGATCAGCGGCAGCGCGGGCTTCGAGCCCGGCGCACTGGCCAAGGTGCGAGCCGATGTGGTGATGCTGGGCATCGGCACGCTGGGCATGCGCGACGCGGCTTATCGCGATGCGTACTGGCGTGAGGTGGTCGCGGGCGTGAAGGCCAGGCGCGTGATTCCGATCCACTGGGACGACTTATGGATCCCGTCGGACGGGCCCATGCAGCCCATGCCCATACCGCTCGACCGGTTCGACGAATCGATGGCCTTCCTGCGCGAGCGCGGCACCCGCGATAACGTCGAGATCAGCCTGCCGGCCCAGTGGCTGCCGATGGACGTATGGCAGGAGCCGCCTTCTCGCTGATTGCGTCGGTCAGGCCGGCGTGCCTACCGGCGTGTAGCGGTCGCTGTGATCGATGAGCCAGCGCTCGGACCGGCTGCTGTCCTGCTGGCTGGGGTGGAAGTCTTCGCGCAGGTACTCGCGCCAGGGCTTGTAGGTTTCGCGGATCAGGCCGCGCTTGCCGAACAGATAGGAGACCGCGCTCCTCCACGTGCTCCACTTCCACAGCGTGCCGTCGTTCTTCAGGTTCACCATCGTCTGGCGCAGGGTTCCGCGCAGGAAGACGATGGTGATCCGCTTGAACCACTTGATGCGCCAGTCGTGGTTGCCACCCAGCGCCTGGTAGATGTCGAAGGCGGTGCTCTTGTGTTCGGACTCCTCGGCGCTGTGCCACAGCCACAGCGTCACCAGCCGCGGATCTTGCGTGCCCAGCAGGTCCGGGTTGCGCAGCATCCAGTCGGCCATGATGGCGGTGAAGTGCTCGTTCGCGGCCGTGGCCGCGACATGGTGCCTCGGATCGATGCCGTCCAGCAGTTTTTGCTGTTCACGCAACTGGGGCTCCCATTCGTTCACCAGGCCGAGCTTCTCTAGGTGGGCGTTATACAGGCTGTGCAGCCTGCGGTGCGTGGCTTCCTGGCCCACGAAACCCTGCACTTCGTCGCGAAACTGCGCCTGCTTGTCGGCGGGCAAGGCCTTGAAGCCGTTGCGCACGGAATCGATGAAGAACTGCTCGCCCACGGGGAAGCTCATCGAGAGTGCATTGAACAACGCCGTGCGGAAGGCGTCGCCACCGCACCAGTGGCGGGCGATGGGCGCTTCCATGTCGATCAGCAGGCGGCGCACGACGAGGTCGGTCATTCAGAAACTCCTGGGTGGATGGTACGGGTACGTCTTGGTACCGACGGCTATATGATGGAGTGATGCGTTGGTACTGTCAAGTACCAGCGCTCCCAGGCGCGAAAATCGCGCCATGGTCGAAATGGAAACCGAAACTGAAACCGAAGCCCAAGTTCACGAGCACCGCCACCGGCTGCTCGAAGGCATGGCGCACGCCGTGGCTGCCAAGGGCTATGCGGATACCACCATCGCAGACATCGTCCGCGAGGCCAGCGTGTCGCGCCGCACGTTCTACGAGCATTTCTCGACCAAGTCCGAATGCCTGATTGCGCTGTACGGGGCCGCGAGCCACAACGCACTCAAGGTGCTGCGAGATTCCATCGACCCCGCGCACGAATGGCAGGCGCAGATCGGGCACGCGCTGACCGCATACCTCGGATGCATGGCGCAGAACCCGGTGCTGATGCGCACGCTGTTCATCGAGATTCTGGGCTTGGGCACCGAAGGGTTGCAGGCGCGCCGGCGCGTGAATCGCGAGATCGCCGACTTCATACTCACCGTCGTCAACGCCAAAGGCAGCCGGCAGGAAGGCGAGCCGCTCACCGACGATATGGCGATGGCGATCGTGGGCGGCATCAACGAAATGATCCTGCAATACATCGAGCAGGACCGGGTGGCCAGTCTGCAAGATTTGGTGGCGCCGTCCAGCGCGCTCGTGCGCGCGGTCACTCGGGCTTAAGTCTCTTCGCTTGCCTGCTCACCAGACCGTCAGGGGCGGCAAGCCGCTGGCATTGGCACTGAATTCAAAGGCGTTGCCCTGGAAGACGAAGCCGGGGACGTTGATCTTGCACCAGACAGCGCCCGCATAGGGCGCGCTGCCCGGCCTCAGCTGCATCTGGATGCGCACATCCTGCGCCAATGAATCCTGCGTTTGCAGCGACAACGGCAGGTAATAGTTGTTGCCGTGAAAATCGGTTTTCCGGCTGCGGATTTCGCACAGCAAGGTCGCAAAGTTGCCGCTGTCGCTGTACACCAGCAGAAAAATAAACTGGTAGTCGGCGCTGGCCTGCCATACCAGCCGTACCGTGGTCCCCGGCGCCGTTTGCTGTACCGGTAGGGCGGATGCCGGATAGATGTTGACCATGCCCGGGCCCCCGGGGCACAGGGTGCTGATCGCCACCTGCGTTGCGGGCGAAGTGCTTTGCAACGCGATGGAGGCATCGCCCACCGGTATGCTGCTGGCGGCAGGGATATTGACCGGCGGCGGGACCTGTTGCGTCAAGGTGGACCGGCTGGCAGCGCCGAAGCCATCGCAATGAAACACGTAGCCACCCGGCTGTGTGATCACGTGCCAATCCGCCATATCCACGCCGCGCGAGGGCACGAGCTGCAGCTGAATCAGCTTCTTGCCCGGCAGCTGGGGAGGCTTTGGCAGCCGGTCCGGGGCATCGTCCGAGCCTTCCCGCGACTCCACTTCCCAAGTCAACCCCGCCAGCTCGAACATGCCCGCGCCGTCGTATGCGGCCTGTTGTTGCTGCGCCTCCGGAGCGCTGCCCACCAGCACCCCGCCCGGGCCGGCAGCGCTGGCGGTGGAATCCACGCCCGACGCCAGTTCCTTCATCACCAGCCGAAGGCCGGTGTTCGCCTGGAGGGCAACCCCTCCTTGCTGCACCAGCACGAAGCTGTAGTCGGCTTCGGCGCTGGAAGGGGAGACTCCCGCAACGGTGCCAAAGACAAACACCCAATCGAGCCATTGCGGGTCACTGGCGACGCGTTGCAGCGCTGTGAGGAGCTTCTCCACGTCGTCCGGCTGATAGGCACCCGTTGAACCGCAAAAAAAGCCCGCCGGTGCCATGAAGACCTTGAGCGTGTCCGCAGGTGGGGGCGGAGACTGCCGGGACACCGCATCCCGCGCAGCCTGCATCGCGCGCTGCATCAGGTCGCAGCGCGCCTCGATGTCGAGCTGCGGATTGCTCAGCCCGAGATAAGTCCTCGACCCATCGGGGTTCGATGCCGGTGCAGTGTCGAGCACGTAGCCTATGAACTGAACGTTGCTGTATGCCATGGGGGTTCCTCTCCTGTGTATTTGAGTCGCAGTATCGCACTGGGCTTTCCAGCCAAGACAGCGAGTGGCGGACGAAAAAAAGCCCGCGATCGCGGGCTTTTTTCTGGATTGCGGTTCAAGGCCGCAATGACAGCCTTACTTGGTCGCCGAAGCCGGCGCAGCCGGCGCCGTGACCGCCGCCGGAGCTTCCATCTTCGGCGCAGCCGTCGCTTCGCCGCCGTGGAACTTCACCACCAGCGGCACGATGAGCAGCGCCACGATGTTGATGATCTTGATCAGCGGGTTCACGGCCGGGCCGGCCGTGTCCTTGTACGGGTCGCCCACGGTGTCGCCGGTCACGGCGGCCTTGTGCGTGTCTCCGCCCTTCTTGTGCGTGACGCCGTCCTTGTCGACGAAGTTGTCCTCGATCAGTTTCTTCGCGTTGTCCCAGGCGCCGCCGCCCGTACACATGGAGATGGCGACGAACAGGCCCGTCACGATCGTGCCCATCAACAGGCCGCCCAGAGCCTTCGGGCCGAGCGCGAGGCCGACAACGATCGGCACCACCACCGGCAGCAGCGACGGAATCATCATTTCCTTGATGGCCGCTTTGGTCAGCATGTCCACGGCCACGCCGTATTCCGGCTTGGCCGTGCCTTCCATGATGCCCTTGATCTCGCGGAACTGGCGGCGCACTTCGACCACGACGGCACCGGCGGCGCGGCCCACGGCCTCCATCGCCATGGCGCCGAACAGGTAGGGGATCAGGCCGCCGATGAACAGGCCGACGATGACCATCGGGTCCGACAGGTCGAAGCTGATCGACTGGCCGTAGCTTTCCAGCTTGTGCGTGTAGTCGGCGAACAGCACGAGCGCCGCGAGACCGGCGGAGCCGATCGCGTAGCCCTTGGTCACGGCCTTGGTGGTGTTGCCCACGGCGTCCAGCGGGTCGGTGACGTCGCGCACGGAAGAGGGCAGGTCGGCCATTTCGGCGATACCGCCGGCGTTGTCGGTGATCGGGCCGTAGGCGTCGAGCGCCACCACGATGCCCGCCATGCTCAGCATGGAGGTCGCGGCGATGGCGATGCCGAACAGGCCTGCCAGCTTGTACGACAGCAGGATCGCGATACACACGCAGATCACCGGCCAGGCCGTGGAACGCATCGACACGCCCAGGCCGGCGATGATGTTGGTGCCGTGACCGGTGGTCGAAGCCTGCGCGATGTGGCGCACCGGCGAGTACTGCGTGCCGGTGTAGAACTCGGTGATCCAGACCAGCGCCCCGGTCAGCACCAGGCCGACGGCGCAGGCGCCGAACAGGCGCATCTGCGTGCCGGTGGCGGTGATGGCGTTGTCGGGCATCAGCCAGGTCGTGACGAAGTAGAAGGCGATCAGCGACAGGATGCCGGCGACGGCCAGGCCCTTGTACAGGGCGGGCATCACGTTGACCATGCCGGTCTTGGCCTTAACGAAGAAGCAGCCGATGATCGAGGCGATGATCGACACGCCGCCCAGCGCCAGCGGATACAGCACGGCGCTGGTGGCCGCGCCCTTGACCAGCAGAGCGCCCAGCACCATGGTGGCGATCAGCGTCACGGCGTAGGTCTCGAACAGGTCGGCCGCCATACCGGCGCAGTCGCCGACGTTGTCACCGACGTTGTCGGCGATCACGGCCGGATTGCGCGGATCATCTTCGGGGATGCCGGCTTCCACCTTGCCCACCAGGTCGGCGCCGACGTCAGCGCCCTTGGTGAAGATGCCGCCGCCCAGCCGCGCGAAGATCGAGATGAGCGAGGAGCCGAAGGCAAAGCCGATCAGCGGGTTCAGCAGCTTGGCCAGGTCCTTGTCCGGCGTCATGTTGCCGTTGCCGACCAGGAACCAGTAGAAGGCCGTGACGCCCAGCAGGCCCAGGCCCACCACCAGCATGCCGGTGATGGCGCCGCCGCGGAAGGCGACGTCCAGTGCGGGGCCGATGCCCTTGGTGGCCGCCTGCGCGGTGCGCACGTTGGCGCGGACCGACACGTTCATGCCGATGAAGCCGCAAGCCCCAGAAAGCACTGCGCCGATGATGAAGCCAACCGCGGTTTGCGTGTCGAGGAAGACGCCGATGAGGATCGCGAGGACCACGCCGACGATGGCGATGGTTTTGTACTGGCGCGCCAGGTAAGCCGCCGCGCCGGCCTGGATGGCCGCCGCGATCTCCTGCATGCGGGCATTGCCCGCGTCCTGCGAAAGAATCCACCCTCGAGCCCAGAAGCCATAAGCGACGGCCGCAAAGCCGCACACGAGCGCCAATATCAGCGCCGAATTGCCTGTCATTTGGTTTTCTCCTACGTTGTTTCGCTGTGAGTAACGTGCTTAGAGGCGCCACGCGAGCGGTGCCTCCGCTGCGTTGCTTCCTCGCAAGCCCCCCGAGAACCGGGGCGGAGACGATTGGCCAACCGGCGGAATATAAGCGCAAACCTGTGACGGATTTGCGTCGGGCCGAGGAAAGCAAGGCTGACGAAAGTAAAATCAGGGTTAATCCTAGGCTTTGTTATCCCTGCATTCACCCAAAAGAAAACCATGTCCCTCGATCAAGTCTCCCCCGGCAAGAACGTTCCCGACGCCTTCAACGTGATCATCGAGATCCCGATGAACGCCGATCCCGTGAAGTACGAAGTGGACAAGGAAACCGGCGCCATCTTCGTGGACCGCTTCATGAGCACGTCCATGCACTACCCCACCAACTACGGCTACGTGCCCAAGACCATCAGTGGCGACGGCGACCCGTGCGACGTGCTGGTGATCACGCCCGTCCCGCTCATCCCCGGCGTGGTGGTGACCTGCCGCCCGATCGGCATCCTGAAGATGGAAGACGAAGCGGGCCAGGACGGCAAGATCCTCGCCGTGCCGGTCGACAAGATTTTGTCGATCTACACCCAGTGGCAAAAGCCGGAAGACCTGAACCCGTTGCGCCTGAAGACCATCTCCCACTTCTTCGAGCACTACAAGGACCTGGAACCCGGCAAGTGGGTGAAGATCCTCGGCTGGGAAGGCGCTGACGCGGCGCGCCAGGAAATCCTGGAAGGCATCGAGAACTACAAGAAACAGAACGGCTGAGTTTGCGAGGGGAGGCCCTCAGCCGCCTGACGCTTCTGTCTCGGCTTCTTCATACTCGTAGTAGGGCTTGATCTCGCGGTTGAGGTACGCCCCGATCGATTCCGCGCCGCGCAGAGCGTGGAATTCATGGGGCGGCACGCGGAAGTAGTTGTAGAGCTTGCCGTTGTTGAATCTCACCTGCAGCACCCATTCGCGCTCGTCGTAGCCGATGCTGCGCACGGCCTCCGACTTCACGTGGTCGCGGTGGAGGGACTTGTCGTAATGCATGGGCAAATTGGGCCGCAGAGGTGCCGGCCACGGCGTCGGCGCCGGCTGTCAACGCGTGTCGGTTGAATCCTGCGCCGGGCTGCGGCTCGGCAGCTAGGACCAGATGCGGTAGACCCAGTAGCTCTCGTCATCCCTGATGCGCCGCGCCAGTTCGGTCGGCGTCATGCCAGTGACGGCACGCACCTCGCGGCACAGATGGGCCTGGTCCGCAAAGCCGCCCTCGGCCGCCGCCTCGGCCCAGGAGACAGTGCCGGCTTCCATGCTGGCTCGCGTCTCGAGAAAGGAGCGCTCCGCACGGTGAAAGCGGCGCAGGCCGCGCAGCGGCTGGCCAGCCCAGACCTTGATCCGCCGCTCGACGTTGCGCGCGCTGCGGCCCCACCCCGACGCCGCCACGTGCATGGCCAGGCTGTTGACCCAGTCACCGAGCCTGCTGCCCGGCGCTGCGCCGGCGGCGCGCGCAGCTTGCCAGCGTGGACCGAGGAAGTTGCTGAGCAGTTCCACCCGCGCTTCGTCGCCGGGCGCTTCCATCACCTGCCGGGACAGCGCTTGCCACGGGCTTGCAGCCACGGTTTCCAGCGCCACGAAGCGGTCGGTGTATTGCGACATGTCCAGACCGGTCAGCGCATGCAGGGCCTGGGGGAAAAACAGCACGATGAAGACATGCACCGGGCCGGGGTTGTAGCTGACGCGCGGCCGGGTCCGCGGTCCGCCGAGCGCCACGGGCGGGAACGCGGCCGCACCGTCGGGCACCTGGACCTTGCCTTCGAGGATCCAGCTCACGCTGCACATGGCCGAAGCCGGAAAGTGGTTGAGCCGCTGGTTCGCGGGCAACGGCAGGCGACCGGTCGTGTCGCGGATGACGAACGCGCGCACGCAGGACGCGAGCGGCGTCGGCGGCGCGACGACGCGCGCGGTGGCGGCGAGAGTTTGATCGGCAGGCGGCATGGTGACGCCGGCATGGTAGCGCGCCGCCGGTGCCGGAATCGTTCAAGACGGGCCGAACGGGCCGAGGCACAGTGCTGTCACGGCTGCAAGGCGCAGCCGCAAGAAGAAGGGGAAATCATGGACAGATGGATTGGCAGATGGCTGGTCGGAGTGGGATTGATCCACATGCCGGTAGCCCTCATCGTTCACCGCGCCGCATGGCAGGACATTGCCGGTGCGGGATTTTTCAACGTCGTGCGCGGCCACGTGGACCGGGGCCAGGCCGCGTGGTTCATGATCGCCGGGCTGCTGCTCCTGTTGCTGGGCGCCGTGATCGACGCGCTGGAGAAGGCCCAGGCGCAGCTGCCGCTGGGCCTGGGCATCGCGATGTTGCTCACCGCCTGCTGTGTCCTGGTGCTGATGCCGAAGTCCGGCACCTGGCTGCTGCTGCCGCCGGCCTTCGCACTGATCGCGCGGGGTCTGCAGCCGCAGCCGTGGTGAGCAGCCCGGCCGCTCAGGAGCGCGCCGGATCGGGATAGATGAAGCTCTTCAGCCCGTACAGGCCGGTGCGCTCGAACGGGCGCCACGCGCCCTCGGGCTGGGCGAGCCGATCGGCCACCGCCCACCAAGCACTCGGGTTCAGGCCCAGCCCGATGTGGCTGGCAACCACCTCGATGTTCTCCGTCTCGTCGTGGTCGGGCTGCTGGATGCTGCCTTGCCAGGCCACGATACCGTCGCTGCGCGAGTAGATGCTGGTGGTGGGGACCGGTGGCGCCACCGGCAGGTTGAACTGCTCATGCTCGCGATCGATGCTGCGTCCGCTGGTGAGTTCGTACACGCGCCAAGCGTTGGTCGATTTGGGCGGGCCGGCAAACGGCGAGCCCAGCGTGATCACGCCTCGCACCAGGTCCGGCAATTCCTTGGCCAGCTCGCGTGCGTAGACGCCGCCGAGGCTCCAGCCGATCAGGCTGACCTTGCGCCCGCTGGCGTCGCACGCGTCGCGCAGATCGCGCTTGGCTTTTTCCAGCACACCGGCCCGCGGACCGAAGTTGAAGCCCTGGCTCCAGCCGGCCGTCTTGTAGCCCAGGGTGCCCAGGTAGCCGCGCAACGGAACGGTGGTTGCGTCGCTGGCCGACAGGCCCGGAAACACCAGAACGGTGTGCCCGTCGCTGGCCGGCGCTCGCGAAAGGGCGGGCCACGCGGGCAGCAAGGCACCGAACTCAAACGGGGCTCGACATTCGAGCGCTAGCAGCGCCAGGCTCGGAGGGGGAAGGTCGTGGTTGGGTCTCGGTCTGGAAGTTGCCATAAGCATGCGTTGAACTGCTTTCCTTGTTGTGCGAGCCGTCCTTGCCTCTGAACTCATGGCGGCCCGGATGCACCCTAGCAGTGTTTGCGCACGGCATCGCCGAGCAGTGCGTGCGATGGCAGCTCTTTAGAGTCGCTCACCCAGAAACGGCGTCGCGCACGCGACGTTTGCGCGCCGTCGCGCGGGTTTCCACGGTTGCGGCCGGCTTCTTGCGCGGCTCGGCGACCTTGATGGTCTTGGTCGTCTTGATGGCGGCAGGCTCGGGCTCCTGCGTCACGAACAGCGTCTTCGCTTCCTCGAAGGCTGCTTCGATCATGTCGGCCAGCGCCTGCACGTGCGGCACGGCCTTCTTGTCGGCGATGACGCCGAAGTCGACACTCCCGGCGTACGTCTGGATCGTGATGTTGAGCGCGAGGCCATGCATCACGATCGACAACGGATGGAACGTCCGCATGCGCGCGCCGGCCAGATACAGCGGCACCTGCGGCCCCGGCACGTTGCTGATGGCGACGTTGGCGATGGTGGGCAGCTTGTCGGCGATGCCGCTCTTGCCGTACGTCTTGAACAGCGCCTTGGCGGCGCCGCCCATCACCCACGGCGACAGCAGGGAAGGGTAGTCCGTCGGCAGCACGGACTTGAGGTTGACGAGCGCCTGCTTGACCTTGGCCGTCGAGGCCATGATGGCGTTCATGCGCTTCATCGGGTGGGCCAGGTGCGTGCCCAGGTCCACCACGGTGATGGATGCCTGGTTGTTCAGCTCCTTGTTGCTTTCTTCCCGCAGGCTGACGGGCATCGCGGCGACCAATGGCTTCTTGGGCACCGTCGCGTACTTCTCGAGGTAGTTGCGCAGAGCCGTGGAGCAGATCCACAGCACCATGTCGTTGAAGCTGCCACCGACCGCCTTGGCCATGGCCTTGGATTCGGCGAGCGGCACACTGGCTGTGGCGAACACACGGTGGCGCGTGATGCCGACGTTGAACACGGTCTTGGGCGCGAGGCTGATGGGGGACTTGGGGCGTAGGCTTGTGATGCCCTTGTCGCCGCCGGTGATGGACTGCCGGGCCACCGCCCCGCCCAATGACGTGGCTGCGCTGGGCAGCGAGCGGGCGAGCTTCGCGTACTGCGCGAGCGAATTGGAAAACACAGCGCCGATCATTTCGCCGATTTTCAAGTCGCCCTGCTTGCGGCCTTTGCGCGACGGGTCCGCCGGCGCGACCTCGCGCGGCGTGGCGCTCAGGTCCAGCACCGCGTTGGCCAACACGGTGCCACCCTTGCCATCGAGCGCCGCGTGGTGGATTTTGGAATAGAAGCCCACCAGCTTGCCTTCGACCCCCATGCCGGCAGGTGTCTTGATGTTGTCGAACACGTAGAACTCCCACAGCGGGTGTTCCCGGTCGATCAACTGCCCATGCAGCTTGGCCGCCATGCCCTCGGCCTGTTTCACGGTGAGCTGCCCACCCGCCACCTTGCGGATGTGGAAGTCCAGGTCGACCTGGTCGGCTTCGACCCAGATCGGGTGGCCCAGGTCGAAGGGCATGAAAGCGAGCCGGCGGCTGAAGATGGGCGCGAGGTGCAGGCGCTTCGCGATGTGCGCCTTGACGGCCTGGTGGAAGCTTCCCTTGAAGCCCTTGGGCAGCTCGTAGAGGTTGAGCGACCCCACGTGCATCGGCGTTTCGGGCGTTTCCAGGTACAGGAAGGTGGCATCCAGGCCGCTCAGGGATTTCATTGTGCTTGTCTCCTGCCGCCAGTTTAGCCCTGGCGGAATGGCGTTCTACGCTCCAGGTGCTCAAGGTAATTCCCTATGCCCTGGCCTTCGCGTTCCAGGAAGCGCTCCACCGCGTCGGCAAACGCGGGATGCGCAAGCCAGTGCGCGCTGGTTGTTTTCACCGGCAGCAGCGCGCGGGCCATCTTGTGTTCGCCCTGCGCGCCGCCTTCGAAGCGGTCGAAGCCGTGCTCGATGCACCACTGCAGCGGCTGGTAGTAGCAAGCCTCGAAGTGCAGGCAGTCGACGCGTTCCAGTGCGCCCCAGTAGCGGCCGTAGGCGATCTTTTCTCCGTGCGCTTCGCCGATGGCGATAAGGCTGGAGGCAATCGGATCGCCCCCACGCTCGGCGACGAACATCAGCCAGCTGGAAGGCATGTCCTGCGCCATCCGGCGGAAGAAATCGCGGCTGAGGTAGGGCGCGTTCCCGTGTTCGTAGTAGGTGCGTTCATAGCAGCGGTAGAAGAAGTCCCAATCGGCCGTGCAGATACCGGTGCCGAGCGACCAGCGGAACGTGACGCCGGCCTCGGCCACTTTGCGCCGCTCCTGGCGGATCTTCTTGCGCTTTTCTTGCGCAAGGCTCGCGAGAAAGCCGTCGAAATCGCGCCAGGACTGGTTCATCCAATGGAACTGGACGGTGTGGCGCAACATCATCCCCGCGTGTTCGCAGGCAACGACGTCTTCGTCCGCAAGAAAGAGCAGGTGCAATGACGAAAGCCCCTGTGCGCGGCACCACGCCAGCGCGGCTTCCAACAAGGCCCGACGCGCCGCGGCGTCATGCGCCAGCAGGCGCGCGCCAGGCACGGGCGTGAACGGTGGGGCGACAAGCGCTTTGGGGTAGTACGCCAAGCCGTGCTGCTCGTAGGCGTTGGCCCAGGCCCAGTCGAACACGTACTCGCCGTAGGAGTGATCCTTGAGGTACAGGGCGCAGGCGGCCTGAAGTTCACCACCGCGCCAAAGCGTGACGAAGCTGGGCGTCCAGCCGGTCTTGGGCGACGCGCTCTTGCTGCGTTCCATGGCGGCCAGGTACGCGTGGCGCATGAATGGGCTGGGCGCGCTTTGCCGGCCCAGCAACGTGTCCCATTGCGCCGGATCCACCTCGAGCACTGAACCCAGCACCCGGGTGACATAATCGTTCGAGCTATTTTTCACGTCGCCATGGCTCTCAAACTCTGTATTGCACAGCTCAACTTCATCGTGGCCGACACGGCCGGCAACGCCCAGAAAATCATCGACGCGGCGCGCACCGCGTACGCGCAGGGTGCACGCCTCGTGCTCACGCCCGAGCTGTCGATCTGCGGCTATGCGGCCGAGGACCTCTTCCTGCGCCCGGCCTTCATCGCTGCTTGCGATGATGCCGTGAAAACGGTGGCCCGCGAACTGGCCGGGTTAAAAGGGCTGCACGTCGTCGTGGGCCACCCGATGGGCGGCGACATCCGCAGCAAATCGGTGGCGGTGCAGCGGCGCTTCAACGCCGCGAGCGTCCTCTGCGAAGGCCGCGTGCTCGAGACGTATGCCAAGCGCGAGCTGCCCAACTACCAGGTGTTCGACGAGCGGCGCTATTTCACGCCGGGGCAGGGCACCTGCGTGTTGCGGGTCGAAGGCGTGAATGTGGGTCTGCTGATCTGCGAAGACGCCTGGTTCGACGAGCCCGGCCAGCTGGCCAAGGAAGCCGGCGCCGAGGTGCTCGCCGTCATCAACGCGTCGCCCTTTCACGTGGGCAAGGGCGGCGAGCGCGTGGCGCGGATGGCCGAGCGGGCCCAGGCGCTGGGCGTGCCGGTTATCTACGCCCATTTGGTGGGCGGCCAGGACGAAGTGGTGTTCGACGGCGCATCGTTTGCCGTGAATGCCGCGGGCGAACTGTGCGGGCGTGCGCCGGGTTTCCAGGAGGATCTGTTCTACATCGAGGCGAACCGGGTCAACGGCGGTGTGAAACTCAGCGCCAACATGACGCACGAGCGCACGCCGGAAGCCGACCTGTGGGACGCGCTGGTGCTGGGCGTGCGCGACTACATCGGCAAGAATGGGTTCCCCGGCGTGCTGCTCGGCCTGTCCGGCGGCATCGACTCGGCGCTCGTGCTGGCCGTGGCCGTCGACGCGCTGGGCCGCGACAAGGTTCGCGCGGTGATGATGCCGTCGCCCTACACGGCCGACATCTCGTGGATCGACGCGCGCGACATGGCCCACCGCCTGGGCGTGCGTTACGACGAGATCTCGATTTCGCCTGAGTTCGAAGCGTTCAAGGCCTCGCTCGCGAACGAGTTCAAGGGGCTGCCCGAAGACACGACCGAGGAAAACATCCAGGCGCGCATCCGCGGCGTGTTCCTGATGGCCTTGTCCAACAAGTTCGGCAGTATCGTCCTGACCACGGGCAACAAGAGCGAGATGGCCACCGGCTATTGCACGCTGTACGGCGACATGGCCGGCGGCTTCGCGGTGATCAAGGACTTGCTCAAGACCACGGTGTTCAGGCTGGCACGGTGGCGCAACATCCACGATCCGTACGGCGCCGGCATCAGCCCGATCCCCGAGCGAATCATCACCCGGCCGCCCAGCGCCGAATTGCGGCCCGACCAGACCGACCAGGACAGCCTGCCGCCCTACGAAGTGCTGGACGCCATCCTGGGGCGCTACATGGAGAACGACCAGGGCGTGGAAGAGATCATCGCCGCCGGCTTCGACCGCGCCGTGGTGGAGCGTGTCGCCCGCCTGATCCGCATCAACGAATACAAGCGCCGGCAGGCGCCGGTGGGGATTCGGGTGACCCATCGTAGCTTCGGCAAGGATTGGCGCTATCCTATAACCGGTAAATTCCGCGCTTAACCCTTTCCACCGGATTCCCAAGGCACGCCATGAAACAGATCACCGCCGTCGTCAAACCCTTCAAGCTCGAGGAAGTGCGTGAGGCGCTCGCCGATTGCGGCGTGACGGGCCTCACGGTGACCGAGGTCAAGGGGTTCGGCCGCCAGAAGGGCCATACCGAGCTGTATCGAGGCGCGGAGTACGTCGTCGACTTCCTGCCCAAGGTCAAGGTCGAAGTGGTGGTGAAGGACGACGACGTGGAGCGCTGCGTCGACGCTATCGTCAAGGCAGCGCGCACCGGCAAGATCGGCGACGGCAAGATTTTCATCACCACGGTGGAGCGCGTCGTGCGCATCCGCACCGGCGAAACGGACGAATCGGCGGTTTAAGTTAGTGTAGGGCGGGTGCCCTTCGCGTTGGTGCGTTCGGAGACCTCGCGGCAACGCCGTGCATGGCCGGGCCGCGGCGCGATGGCTACGGCGTCCGGCATCGCTTGCTCATCGCAAGCTCCTGCCGGAGTCCCCGCGCTGAACGGTCTTGCGGCCCGCGCGGCACAACTCGCCTCCGCTTCGCTGCGACTCAAACAAGTGCCGCGAGCATGAGACGGTCGCGTCGCAAGCGACGCTGGGCCGCAAGACCGTCCACCGCGGGCGCCTGAGCTTTATTCGCGCCGCAGCCCGGCCATGCACGGCGTTGCAGTGAGACGGTGGCGTGCCGGCGGTGGCGCGCCAATGTTGGGGCGAACAGGTGAAGCGTTGGCCGTCCACCGGCGGCGTGCCTCGATGGTTTGCGAAGCTGTGCGTGGGCGGGCTGCGGCGCGAATAAAGCCCAGGCGCTTGCGGCGGGTGACTCCGCGACCCAGCACGGCTCAAGCCGTGCGACCGTTTCATGCTCGCGGCACCTGTTTGAGCCCGGAGCGAAGCGCAGGCGAGTTGTGCCGCGCGGGTCGCGGGGTCACCCGGCGCAAGGAATTCGGCAGGAGGTGCGAAGCACTGAAGCCGAACGCCGTAGCCATCGCGCCGCAGCCCGCCCGCGCACAGCTTTGCTGCGAGGTCTCAGATCCCCACGTAGATGAGAGGCATCCATGAACTTGCGGCGAAAGGGACTAGGCCGGTTCGTCGCCCAGCGTGAAGTAGAAACTGGCGCCTTCGCCCGGCCGCGAGTGGGCCCAGATGCGGCCCGAGTGCCGCGAGATGATGCGCCGCACGTTGGCGAGCCCGATCCCCGAGCCCGGGAATTCCGTCTGGGGATGCAGGCGCTGGAAAGCACCGAACAGGTTTTGGGCATAGGCCATCTCGAACCCGACACCGTTGTCCCGCACGCAGAACACTGTTTCCCCCTCGGGCCCTTCGATGGCCTCGACGGCGATCTCGGTGCGTGCCGCCAGGGCCGTGAACTTCCAGGCATTCGACAGGAGATTGTCCAGCACCAGTTGCAGCAGCCGGGGATCGCCATGCGCAGCCATCCCTTCCTGGACGCAGAAATCCGTTTCCCGCGCGGCCGGGTGTTCACAACAGGTTTGCAGGGCCGTGCGGGCCATGGCGGACAAGTCGACGCGCTCCCAGCGAAGCTCGGCGCGCGAGAGCTGGGCCAGCGAGAGCAGGGCGTCGATCATTTCCGAGGTGCGGCTTGCCCCCTCGCGCATCCGGTTGAGGTAGTGCCGGGCCTTGTCGCTGGCCCCGGCGGGCATTTCCTTCTCCAGCGCATAGCCGAAGCCGCCGATCGCGGCGAGCGGCGCGCGCAGATCGTGGGCCACGGAATACGAGAAGGCCTGCAGTTCCTGGTTGGCCATTTCGAGCTGCGCGGTGCGCTGCCGCACGCGCAGCTCCAGCTCCGCGTTGAGCCGCAAGATTTCATCCTGCGCGGCGCGGCGTTCGCCCACGTCGCGAAAGTAGACGGTGAGGCCGCCCTGGCGCGACGGATAGGCGCGTATCTCCAACCAGGTGTCCAGCGGCGGATAGAACTCCTGCAGTTCGACCGTGCGGCCTTCCTGCAGCGCGAGGCTGTACGCCGCTTCGAACGACGTGCCGCGCCCTTGCGGGAATTCCTCCCACATGTTGGTTCCGAGCAATTCGGCCCGGCTGCGGCGCAGCACGCGCTCGGCTTCGTGGTTGACGTAGGTGAAGCGCCAGTCGGCGTCCACGGTCACCAGGGCGTCCGTGATGCTCTCCAGCGTGGTGGTCAGCCGCTCGGCGAGCTGGTGGATCTCGGCCTCGGCAATCTTGCGGTCGGTGGTGTCCTGGAACGCGCCTTGCACCCGGGCGATGGCGCCCGACGCGTCGCGGACCGCTTCGCCGATCGAGCGCACGCTCAAGCGGCGGCCGCGGACATCGACGATTTCCAGTTCCATGTCAAACGGCGTGCCGCGGCCGACGCACTCGTCGAACGCCGCCACGACGCCTTCGCGGTATTCCGCCGCGCAGAACGCCATGCCTTCCTCGACCGATGGCGAATAGCCGGGCGGCATGCCCACGATCACCGCGAGTTCATCGGACCAGGTGACGGTACGCGTGGGCAGGTCGACTTCCCAGGCCCCGATCCGTCCCAGCCGGCTCGCCATGGACAGCAGTGCCTGTTTGTGCTGCAGTTTTTCCAGCGATGCCCGTTGCTGGGTGATGTCGCGGGTCACATACAGCACGCTTTCCACGCTGCCGTCTTCGGCGCGCAGGGGCGCCGCGTGCGTGTCCATCCACAGCGTCTTGCCCTGGAGGCCGGTCGCGCGCACCTGCAGCCGGCCCGTGCCGCCGGCGGCGACGCGCCGGTGCAACTGGAGCCAGGCGTCCCGGTCGTCGGGGTGGATGAGGTCCGACACCATGCGGCCGGTCACCGCGCCGGCCGCAGGGGCCTCGATCATGTCCAGCCCGGCGCGGTTGATGTCGAGCAGGGTGCCATCCGTCGCGACCGACTTGACGCACTCGGGTTCGTTGTCGATGACCGCGCGCAGGCGGGCCTCGCTCGCGCGCAGCGCGTTTTCCACGCGGCGCCGTTGCGCGTCTTTCTCCCGCGACGCCATCGCAAACGAGAAGTTCTCGGCCAGCGAAGCAAGCAGGGTGATCTCGTCCTCGTCGAAGTACATCGGCTCGCCCGCGTAGACGAAGAACACGGCGACCGCCTGGCCGTCGAGCTTGAGCGGAAAGGCCGCGCAACTGCGGAATCCGCGCGCCAGCGCCTCCTTCCAGAACGCGAAGAACTCGTGGTCGGCCTGGATGTCGTTGCAAACGGACGGCGCCCCCGTGCGGAACGCCTTTCCGCCCGGCCCGAGGCCTTCGCGGTAAAGCGGATCGGTGCTGATGCGGATCGCATCGACGTAGCCGTCGTCGGCGCCCCAGCGCGCTACCGGCATCAGACGGGCCCGCGCCGGTTCGTCACGGCCGACCCAAGCCATGAGGAAGCCGCCACGCTCGACCGCGATGCGGCAGGCCTCTTCGTAGAGCTGGCGCTCGTCGGGCACGCGGACGATGGCCTCGTTGATGCCGCTGGACACGGCATAGAGGCGGTTCAGGCGCTTGATTTTTTCCGCGGGCGACATGATGTTTCCACCCTGGGGCCCCGCGTGCGCCCTCAGATCTGCGAAAGGCTGGTCTGCCGCGGCGCCATGCTGGCCGCTTCCACCAGGCTTTGCAGCAGTTCGGGTAGGTCCGCGCCGACGCGCACCAGATCCATCTGCCAGTCGGTCATGAAGCCATGCTTCACGCCCGACTGCAGGAAGGCGAGCAGCGCGTCGTAATAGCCATGGAGGTTGAGAAGGCCGACCGGCTTGTCGTGGTAGCCGAGCTGGCGCCACGTCCAGACCTCGAAAAATTCCTCGAAGGTGCCGATGCCGCCGGGCAGCGCCAGGAAGGCGTCGGCACGCTCGGCCATCAGGCGCTTGCGTTCATGCATGTTGTCGACCACGTGCAGTTCTGTGCAGTCGAGCTTGGCCCACTCTTTTTCCACCAGCGCATGCGGGATCACACCCACCACGCGCCCGCCGGCTGCGAGGGCTGCGTTGGCCATGACGCCCATCAGGCCGTTGTTGCCGCCGCCATAGACCAGCTGGCCGCCTTGCTCGCCGATCCAGCGGCCCACTGCCTGCGCGGCAAGCGAAAACTCCGGGGAGTTGCCCGTTCGCGCGCCGCAATAGACGCACAGCGAAAACGCCGGCAGGGTCATGAGAAGAACCTCTGGTGCAATGCCGCAACCCAGATGCCCGCGCACAGCACCAGACTGAGCAGCACGGCCGCGCTGCCCATGTCCTTGGCGCGCTTGGAGAGGTCGTGCCATTCGGGGCCGATGCGGTCGATCGCCGTCTCGATGGCCGTATTGAGCAGTTCCACCATCATCACGATGAGGACCGAGCCGGCCAGGAGCGCAATCTCCACCCAGCCGCGGCCGATCCAGAAGGCCAGGGGCAGCAGGAGGATGGACGCCAGCGCTTCCTGCCGGAAGGCGGTTTCGCCCCAGCCTGCGCGCAAACCGGCCAGCGAATAGCCGGCGGCATGCCACACCCGGTTCAGGCCGGTGCGGAACTTTTGCTGATTGGCGGGAGCGAGGGCTTCGGGAGGCGACGACATGGCCGCATTGTCACCCAATGGGATGACAAAACTCTAGCGGCTCAAGGGCGCCGAGTGAACGAGGCGGGTGCCCGCCAGGGCGTCGTGCCAGAACTGCCGCTGGGGATGGAACCGGCTGAGCACGGCCCAAACAGCGACCCAGCCGAGCACCAGCACGGCGATTTCCGGGGCGCGCAGTTTGAGCGGAGCCAGCACGACGAGCGGCGGCAGGAACCAGAGCCAGCAGCACAGGTAGCGCAACAGCGCGCGCAGTTGGCTGATGGGGTGGCCAGCCTTGTCGACCACCCGGATGTTCCAGGTTTTCATCGCCAGGGTTTGGCCACGGGCCCAGAACCAGGCGAAGTAGATTCCGAAAATCACGAACAGGAAAGCCTGCAGCAGCGGACGCCGCGCATCCATGGATTCGCGCATCTGCCCGAGCGTGCTGAACAGCCAGCCGGCGACGAACACCACGGCGAACAGCAGGATGCCTTCGTAGGTCCAGCAGGCCATGCGCCGCCGCAGGCTGGGAGCGGTGAGGTCCAGGACGAGGCCCTTCAGTTGACTTGGCCGCCCTGGGCCGGCTGCGGCAGCAGGGTGTTCTGGTCCACCTGGTGGGCGCCGGCGGCGATGCGGGGCGGCTTGACCACCTGCTTGGGCTGCGGCACCGTGGCGAGCTGTTGCGCCGGCACCGGCTTGACGGCGGCCGCCGTGGCCGGCGGTTTGGCGGCGCCTGCGGCGAGCTTGCGCTTCTCTTCGGGCGAGAGGGCCTGGTAGGCCTCCCACTTCGCTTTCTTGTCGTCGGGCGAAAGGTTCTGCGTTTCGCCGAAGTTCAGGCGGGCCTGGGTCCGCTGGGCCGGACTGAGCGCGGCCCACTCGGTCATCCGGCTGTGCAGCTTGGCCTGCTCGGCCCCCGACATCTTGGGATAGTTCTGGGAAAGGGCCAGCCACTTGCGCTTCTGCGCCTCGTTCACACCGTCCCATGCCGGCGCGAGCGGGGCCAGCGCCTGGCGCTGGGGCTCGGTCAGCTCGGTCCAAAGCGGTTTGGTGGCCGGCTTGGCGGCGGCCTTGATTGCCGAGGCGGCAGGCTTGGGCGCGACCGCTCGCTTGACCGGCGCACTGGCTGCTTGTGACGCGGGTTGAACGGGGGCGGGCGCAGGGGGCGGTGGCACTTGTGCCAAGGCGGCGACGGCAACCGCGCCCACGCTCAGGCAGGCCAGGGCGATGCGCCAGGACCTTTGCCGGGGCAAAGCGACGGAATCGGCCATCGCGGCCTTAATCCCTGCCGGATTTGAGGAACTGCACGAAGCCCGGATCGGCGTAGGCCGCGGGAGGCAGGTCGTCGGTGAGCAGCGCGGCGTCGACTTCGGCCACCTCGCTCGCACGGTTGTCATTCTGGATGGTATGGATCAGCACAAGCCCGGCAACCAGCGCCACCAGCGGCAGCGCGGAGGCGATGCGACCCCACAGGCCGATGCCCTGGTCGCCGAACGACAGGCTGGCGGCGCCGCCAGAAACCGACACGGCGCCGGCGAACACGGCCTCGGGCTTCCGCCGGGCCACGGCCTGCACGCGCGCGGCGCGCAGCCTTTCGGTAACGTCATAGGGGAGCTCGGCTGCTCCGGCAGCCAGGCGCGCGGCAACCTGCCGGCCGAAACGGTCCTGCAGTTGCTGGGTGAGTGGCGAATTCGTCATAGTTGTATTCCCTTTGCCTTCAGTGCCTTGCTGAGGGCCTGGACTGCGCGAGAGCAGTGTGTCTTGACACTGCCTTCCGAGCAGCCCATGGCCGCGGCGGTCTCTGCCACGTCCATGTCCTCCCAATAACGCATCAGGAAGGCTTCACGTTGACGGGCGGGTAACTCCTGGATTTCCGATTCGATTTGCCGCAAGGTTTGTGCCCGCCGCGTGGAATCTTCCGCACTTTCAGCCTGTTGTGAGCCTTCGGCAAAGGAATAAGTTTCAAGAAGATCGAAATCGCCGTCTTCCGACGCGGATTCGAAGTCGCTCATGTTCGAGAACAGGGCGTTTCGGGTCTTCTGGCGGCGAAACCAGTCGAGCGTGCAGTTCGACAGGATTCGCTGGAACAGCATCGGCAACTCGTTGGGAGGCTTGTCGCCATAGTGCTCGGCCAGCTTCATCATGCTGTCCTGCACGATGTCCAGCGCGGCCTCCTCGTCCCGCACGTGGTAGATCGAGCGCTTGAAGGCCCGTTTTTCCACGCTCTTGAGGAAGTCGGAAAGTTCTCGTTCGGTTGCCAAGGAGTGGGAGCCTGGTCGGCCGCGGGTCTCGTTTTTTTGGTATGTCCGGGACGCTTTGCGTACCGTTAGCCAGAAATTATGGCATTGCGATCCAGGTTTCTCGCGAGGGCGGCGTGTTGCAGTGCGATAATGCACACGCAAGTCAAAAGGCAAACGAGCCCTGATCCGGCGTTGCGATAAGCGCGTCCATGGTCTGTGGTTCTAAGTTCCGTACCGGCCTCACAAGGGCGCGCGAGGAGCACCCAAGGTTTTTCGTCAGAGAAAATCGCAAAGGTTGATCATGGAAATGTCCAAGGCGGAACTCAGTTCCGCGGCTGCCGCTACGGCCAGCCAAACTCTCGAACTCCGCGGCGCGGAAATCCTCGTCAAGACCCTGCAAGCCGAGAACGTCAAGTACGTCTGGGGCTATCCGGGCGGCGCGGTGTTGCACATTTACGACGCGTTCTACAAGCAGGACACCATCCAGCACGTTCTGGTGCGCCACGAACAGGCGGCCGTGCACGCTGCAGACGGCTATGCGCGCGCCACCGGTGACGTCGGCGTCGCGCTGGTCACGTCCGGTCCGGGCGTCACCAATGCCGTTACCGGCATCGCGACGGCCTACATGGACAGCATCCCGATGGTGATCATCACCGGCCAGGTGCCCAGCCATGCCATCGGCCTGGACGCCTTCCAGGAATGCGACACCGTGGGCATCACGCGCCCCATCGTCAAGCACAACTTCCTCGTCAAGGACGTGAAGACGCTGGCCGACGTCATGAAGAAGGCCTTCCACATCGCCCGCAGCGGG
The DNA here is from genome assembly GCF_003797765.1 of Ramlibacter sp. WS9. GTDB lineage: Bacteria > Pseudomonadota > Gammaproteobacteria > Burkholderiales > Burkholderiaceae_C > Ramlibacter. The sequence goes on from NZ_RKMB01000005.1 coordinate 181,412, forward strand.
CGCCCCGGCCCGGTGGTGGTGGACATCCCGAAGGACATCTCCTTCAACAAGACCGCGTACACCGGCTATCCGACCAGCGTCGAGATGCGCTCGTACAACCCGGTGCGCAAAGGCCATGGCGGGCAGATCCGCAAGGCGCTGCAACTGCTGTTGGCTGCCAAGCGCCCGTACATCTACACCGGCGGCGGCGTGATCCTGGGCAACGCAACGGCCGAGCTGCGCCAGCTCGTGGACATGCTCGGCTACCCGGTCACCAACACGCTGATGGGCCTGGGCGCCTACCCGGCCAGCGACCGCAAATTCCTGGGCATGCTGGGCATGCACGGCACCATCGAAGCCAACAACGCGATGCAGAACTGCGACGTGCTGCTGGCCGTGGGCGCGCGCTTCGACGACCGCGTGATCGGCAACCCCAAGCACTTCGCGCAGAACGAACGCAAGATCGTCCACATCGACATCGACCCGTCCAGCATCTCCAAGCGCGTCAAGGTCGACATCCCGATCGTCGGCGACGTCAAGGATGTGCTCAGCGAGCTGATCGCGATGATCAAGGAGTCCAACACCAAGCCGGACGGCGACGCCCTCGGCGCCTGGTGGGACACGATCGAAGGCTGGCGCAAGAAGGACTGCCTGCGCTACGACCGCAAGAACACCGAAGTGATCAAGCCGCAGTACGTGGTCGAGACCTTGTGGAACATGACCAAGGACGCCGACGCGTACGTGACGTCGGATGTGGGCCAGCACCAGATGTGGGCCGCGCAGTACTACCGGTTCGACCAGCCGCGCCGCTGGATCAACTCCGGCGGCCTGGGCACCATGGGCGTGGGCATCCCCTACGCCATGGGCATCAAGCTGGCCAAGCCGCAAAGCGAGGTGTATTGCATCACCGGCGAAGGCTCGGTGCAGATGTGCATTCAGGAGCTTTCGACCTGCCTGCAGTACAACACGCCGATCAAGATCGTCTCCCTGAACAACCGCTACCTGGGCATGGTGCGCCAGTGGCAGGAACTCGATTACGAGGGCCGCTACAGCCACAGCTACATGGACGCGCTGCCCAACTTCGTGAAGCTCGCCGAGGCTTATGGCCACGTCGGGATGCTGATCGAGCACCCGAAGGACGTCGAGCCGGCCCTGCGCGAAGCGCGCAAGCTCAAGGACCGCACCGTGTTCATGGATTTTCGCACCGACCCGACGGAGAACGTGTTCCCCATGGTTCAGGCCGGCAAGGGCATCACCGAGATGCTGCTGGGCTCCGAAGATCTCTAAACCCGCATCCCAACCGTAAAGCGGCGAATCTATCGCTTGCCGAGCCCACCGGTTACCGCCGGTGGGGGAGGGCAGCGAAATGAGGAGCCGGAGGACAACATGAAACACATCATCGCAGTTCTGCTGGAGAACGAGCCCGGCGCTCTCTCCCGTGTCGTGGGCCTGTTCTCTGCCCGCGGCTACAACATCGAATCGCTCACCGTGGCGCCGACCGAAGACGCGACGCTGTCGCGCATGACGATCCAGACCAGCGGGTCGGATGACGTCATCGAGCAGATCACCAAGCACCTGAACCGGCTCATCGAAGTCGTGAAGGTGGTCGACCTCACCGAGGGCGCCTACACCGAGCGCGAGCTCATGATGGTGAAGGTGCGCGCCGTCGGCAAGGAGCGCGAGGAGATGAAGCGCATGGCCGACATTTTCCGCGGCCGCATCATCGACGTGACCGAGAAGAGCTACACCATCGAACTCACCGGCGACCAGGGCAAGAACGACGCCTTCCTGGAAGCCATCGACCGCAGCGCGATCCTGGAGACCGTGCGTACGGGTTCCAGCGGCATCGGCCGAGGCGAACGCATCTTGCGCGTCTGAACACACTTAACCAATTTCAACGGAGAGAAAGACCATGAAGGTTTATTACGACAAGGACTGTGACCTGAGCCTGATCAAGGGCAAGACCGTCGCGATCATCGGCTACGGCTCACAAGGCCACGCGCACGCGCAGAACCTGAACGACAGCGGCGTCAAGGTCATCGTCGGCCTGCGCAAGGGCGGCGCCTCCTGGCCCAAGGTCGAAAAGGCCGGCCTCAAGGTTGCTGAAGTCGCCGACGCGGTGAAGTCCGCCGACGTGGTCATGATCCTGCTGCCCGACGAGCAGATCGCCACCGTGTACAAGAACGACGTCGAGCCGAACATCAAGCAGGGTGCGTCCCTCGTGTTCGCCCACGGCTTCAACGTGCACTACGGCTTCGTCACGCCTCGCGCTGACCTCGACGTGTGGATGGTCGCCCCGAAGGCCCCCGGCCACACCGTGCGTGGCACCTACGCCCAGGGCGGCGGCGTGCCCCACCTGGTGGCGGTGCACCAGGACAAGTCGGGCAAGGCCCGCGACCTGGCGCTGTCGTACTCGATGGCCAATGGCGGCGGCAAGGCCGGCATCATCGAGACCAACTTCCGCGAAGAGACGGAGACCGACCTGTTCGGCGAGCAGGCCGTGCTGTGCGGCGGCACCGTCGAGCTGATCAAGGCCGGCTTCGAGACGCTGGTGGAAGCCGGCTACGCGCCCGAGATGGCGTACTTCGAGTGCCTGCACGAGCTCAAGCTGATCGTCGACATGATCTATGAAGGCGGCATCGCCAACATGAACTACTCGATCTCGAACAACGCGGAATACGGCGAGTACGTCACCGGCCCGCGCATCGTGACGGACGAGACCAAGAAGGTCATGAAGCAGGTCCTGAAGGACATCCAGTCGGGCGAATACGCCAAGAGCTTCATCCTGGAAAACCGCGCCGGCGCGCCGACGCTGATCTCCAAGCGCCGCATCATGGCCGAGCACCAGATTGAGACCGTGGGCGAGCAGCTGCGCGCGATGATGCCCTGGATCAAGAAGAACAAGCTGGTCGACCAGACCAGGAACTGAGCCCACCCCCGAAGCGGCCTTCGGCCGCCTCCCCCTCAAGGGGGCGCCGCGAGCGGCCCGGCAAAGCCGGTTCCGCCGCGGCCCCGCAGTTACACTCCTGCGGATGCACCATGGCAACGAAAACCACGACCTGACGCCCACCGAAGGGCTGGTGGTCCGCAAGCGCCGCAAGGGCATCTACATCCTGCCCAATCTGTTCACGCTGGCGGCGCTCTTCGGCGGCTTCTACGCGATCGTGATGGCCATGAACAACCGCTTCGACCTGGCGGCGGTGGGAATCTTCTGCGCCATGGTTCTCGACAGCCTGGATGGGCGGGTGGCGCGCATGACCAACACCCAGAGCGCATTCGGCGAGCAGATGGATTCGCTGTCCGATATGGTGTCCTTCGGCGCCGCCCCTGCATTGGTCGCGTACGAGTGGGCGCTGAGAGGCCTGGGACGCTGGGGTTGGTTCGCGGCATTCGTCTATTGCGCCTGCGCCGCGCTGCGGCTTGCACGTTTCAACGTCAACACCGCCGTGGTCGACAAGCGCTACTTCCAGGGCCTGCCGTCGCCGGCCGCGGCGGCGATCGTCGCGGGGTTCATCTGGCTTTTGAATGACATGGAGGTCAAGGGCTCGCAGGTTGAGTGGGTGATGTTCGTCGTCGCGCTCTATGCCGGGCTGACGATGGTCACCAACGTGCCGTTCTACAGCTTCAAGGACGTGCAGATGAAAAAGAGCGTGCCCTTCGTGGTGATCGTCGCCATTGCGCTGGGCATCGCCGTGATCAATGTGCACCCGCCCATCGTGTTGTTCGCGCTGTTCGTTGTCTATGGCCTGTCAGGCTACGTGCTCTATGGCTGGCGCAAGTTCAAGGGGCAGCAAACCAGCGTGATCAGCACTTCCACCGATGAGCCTGAGGAGAGCGGTCTCCATCGGTGATGAGGGGCATCGCGCGCCGCAAGGCCCACGCGCTAAAACTTGTGCTACATTGAATACATGAACCGAATTTCGCTGGCCCTACTGCTAATCCCCTCCGGGCGGAGACGGTAGCGCACGCGCAAAACCTCACTCGACGGCCCGTTTGCACCTGCAGCGGGCCGTTTTTCTTTGGGGCTGCCGGTTTTCTTGAACAGTTGGGGGCGGAGCTGAAGATCTGACCCGCAAATTTTCAAAACTCACGAGAGATGACCATGTTGAAGAATCCTGCCAGCAAATACCGAGCCTTCCCGGCGGTGCGCTTGACCGACCGCACGTGGCCCGATGCCGTGCTCACCCGGCCGCCTGTGTGGTGCAGCGTGGACCTGCGCGACGGCAACCAGGCGCTGATCGAGCCGATGGACATCCCGCGCAAGCTGCGCATGTTCGAGACGCTGGTGGAAATCGGCTTCAAGGAGATCGAGGTCGGCTTTCCTTCGGCGTCGCAGACCGAGTTCGACTTCATCCGCAAGCTGATCGACGACGGCCTCATTCCGGACGACGTGACGATCCAGGTGCTGACGCAGGCCCGCGAGCCGCTGATCCGCCGCACTTTCGAATCGCTGCAGGGCGCCAAGCGCGTCATCGTGCACCTGTACAACGCCACCGCGCCCGTGATGCGCAAGGTGGTTCTGGGATTGGACGAGGGAGGCATCGTCGAACTGGCCACAAGCCAGGCAAGACTCTTTGTGGAATTGGCTGCACAACAGCCGGCGACGCATTGGACCTTCCAGTATTCCCCTGAAATGTTTTCGGGCACCGAGCTCGCGTTCTCCAAGCGCGTGGTCGATGCGGTGACCGAGGTCTGGCAACCGACGCCCGAGCGAAAGTGCATCGTCAACCTGCCGTCGACGGTGGAGCATTCCACGCCGAACATCTTTGCCGACATGATCGAGTGGATGCACCGCAACCTGGCGCGGCGCGACGCCATCGTGCTGTCCGTCCACCCGCACAACGACCGCGGCACAGGCACCGCCGCCGGCGAATTCGCCGTGATGGCCGGTGCCGACCGCCTTGAAGGCTGCCTGTTCGGCAATGGCGAGCGCACCGGCAACCTCGACCTGGTGAACGTCGCGCTGAACCTCTATTCGCAAGGCGTGGACCCGGGCCTGGACTTCTCCGACATCGACGAGATCCGCCGCACTGCCGAGCACTGCACCCAACTGCCCGTCCACCCGCGCCACCCCTATGCGGGGGACCTGGTCTACACCTCGTTCTCGGGCTCGCACCAGGACGCGATCAAGAAGGCCTTCGCCGCGCGCAATGACGGCGACATCTGGGACATGCCTTACCTGCCACTCGACCCCAAAGACCTGGGCCGCAGCTACGAGGCCGTGATTCGCGTCAACAGCCAATCGGGCAAGGGCGGCATTTCATACCTTCTCGAAAGCGAATTCGGCCTGGAGTTGCCGCGCCGCCTGCAGATCGAGTTCAGCCAGGTCGTGCAGACCGTGATGGACGCCTCCGGCAAGGAGCTGACGGCGCAAGACCTCTTCGAGCTGTTCGAGCGCGAGTACGGTATTCGCAGCATCCCGTCGCCGCAGCACCAGGTACTGGAAGAGGCCAAGGGCATGGCCGGCAACCGGGTCCGGCTCGCGGCCGAGGTGGAAGTGTCGGGCAAGAAGGTCAGCATCCAGGGCGCCGGCAACGGCCCGATCGACGCTTTCGTGGAGGCGCTGGCTGCGGCTTGCGGCGAAACCATCCGCGTCCTCGACTACCATGAGCATGCGATCGGCTCGGGCGCCAATGCCCAGGCCGTGGCCTACCTCGAACTGCGCGTCGGCGACCGCACGCTGTTCGGCGTGGGCATGGATTCGAATATCGTGTCGGCTTCGCTCAAGGCCATCGTTTCGGGCTTGCAGCGGGCCCACTCCGAACACAAGAAGGAAATCTCGTGGCAGACAAACTGATCATTTTCGACACCACCTTGCGCGATGGCGAGCAATCGCCCGGCGCCTCCATGACCAAGGACGAGAAGCTGCGCATCGCGCGCCAGCTCGAGCGTCTGAAGGTGGACGTGATCGAGGCTGGCTTCGCCGCCAGTTCCAACGGTGACTTCGAAGCCGTGCAACTGATTGCCAATTCCATCCGGGAGTCGACCATCTGCTCGCTCTCGCGTGCCAACGACCGGGACATCTCTCGCGCCGCCGAAGCCCTCAAAGGCGCCGAGCGGGCCCGCATCCACACCTTCATCGCGACGTCGCCGCTGCACATGGAGAAAAAGCTGCGGATGACGCCCGACCAGGTGCTGGAACAGGCGAAGCAGTCGGTGCGATTCGCGCGCAACCTGTGCGGCGACATCGAGTTCTCGCCGGAGGATGGCTACCGCAGCGAGATGGACTTCTTGTGCAAGGTGCTGGAGGCCGTGATCGCCGAGGGCGCCACCACCATCAACGTGCCGGACACGGTGGGTTACGCGGTGCCGGAGCTGTACGGCCAGTTCATCAAGACCCTGCGTGAGCGCGTGCCGAACTCGGACAAGGCCATCTGGTCGGTGCATTGCCACAACGACCTGGGCATGGCGGTGGCCAACTCCCTGGCGGGCGTGAAGCTGGGCGGGGCACGCCAGGTCGAATGCACGATCAATGGCCTGGGCGAGCGTGCCGGCAACTGCTCGCTGGAAGAGATCGTGATGGCCGTGAAGACCCGCAAGGACTATTTCGGGCTGGAGTTGGGCATCGATGCCAAGCACATCGTCGCGGCGAGCCGCATGGTGAGCCAGACCACCGGCTTCGTGGTCCAGCCCAACAAGGCGGTGGTCGGCGCCAATGCCTTCGCGCACGCCAGCGGCATCCACCAGGACGGCGTGCTCAAGGCGCGAGACACCTACGAGATCATGCGGGCCGAGGACGTGGGCTGGAGCGCCAACAAGATCGTGCTGGGCAAGCTGTCGGGCCGCAATGCCTTCAAGGCGCGCCTGCAGGAGCTGGGCGTGCAGTTGGAGAGCGAGGCCGACGTCAACACGGCATTCAACCGCTTCAAGGAACTGGCCGACCGCAAGAGCGAGATCTTCGATGAGGACATCCTGGCCCTGGTCAGCGACGAAAGCGTGACCCACGAGCAGGAGCAATACCACTTCATTTCCCTCAAGCAGCACAGCGAAACCGGCGAGCGGCCCCACGCGTCCATCGTCTTTACGGTCGAAGGCAAGGAAGTGCGGGGCGAGTCGGACGGCAACGGCCCGGTGGACGCGTCCCTCAAGGCCATCGAAAGCCACGTGAAGAGCGGAGCCGAAATGGTGCTGTATTCGGTCAACGCCATCAGTGGGTCGACCGAAAGCCAGGGGGAGGTGACCGTGCGGCTCCAGAACTCGGGGCGGGTCGTCAACGGCGTGGGCGCCGACCCGGACATCGTGGTGGCGTCGGCGAAGGCTTATCTGAGCGCCCTGAACAAGTTACAGAGTAAAGCTGATCGGGTGGCCGCACAGGGCTGAGCCGTTTCCCTATAATTAGTGCAAGGAATTAGGAAAGTTACATAAGTCATTGATCTTGCGTAACTTTTTCTTCCGCCGTAAACTTCGAATCTGGTTGTAGCGTTTAAAGGGTCACTGATGCACGGCAAAGTCTTGTTGGCGATGAAAAAGACCACCCTGAACCGCATTTTTCATTCCGTGGCCCTGGCCGCCCTGGTCATCGGGCTGGCCCCCGTCGCCGCCGACGCCGCGCCGCGCAAGGGCACCACAGCCGCCAAGAAAAGCCAGACTGCCGGCAAGCGTGTCATGCGCTCCTTCGCCGCCGGCAAACGTGCTTCCGTGATCCGCGTCGCCCAGGTGCCGGCCCGCCCCTCTTACGGCCAGATCGCCGGCCTGCACTCGGTGCAAGACCAGCTCGACCTGAAGTCCAGCGTGGCCCTGGTGATCGACCAGGAAACCCGCGAAGTGCTGTTTTCCAAGAACGATTCGGCCGTGCTGCCGATCGCCTCGCTGACCAAGCTCATGACCGGCCTCCTGGTCAGCGAAGCCAAGCTGCCGATGGACGAGATGATCACCATCACGCAGGACGATGTCGACACCGAAAAGGGCAGCCGTTCGCGCCTGAAGGTCGGCTCCATGCTGACCCGCGGCGAATTGCTGCACCTCGCGCTGATGTCCAGCGAAAACCGCGCCGCTCACGCGCTCGGCCGCACCTACCCGGGCGGGATGGACGCTTTCGTGTCGCTGATGAATGCCAAGGCCAAGATGCTCGGCATGAAGGACACGCGCTACGTCGAACCTACCGGCCTGTCGAGCAAGAACCAGTCGAGCGCGCATGATCTGGCCACGCTGGTCGGCTCCGCCTACAACGATCCGGTCCTGCGCGAGTTTTCCACGTCGCCCGGCCACCAGGTGGCTGTCGGCAACCGCACTTTGCAGTTCAACAACACCAACCGCCTGGTGAAGAACGCCGGCTGGGACATTGGCCTGCAGAAGACCGGATACATCTCCGAAGCGGGCCAGTGCCTGGTGATGCAGGCCAAGATCTCCGGCCGCAAACTCATCATGGTGTTCCTGGACTCGGCCGGCAAGCTCAGCCGCCTGGGCGACGCCGAGCGCGTGCGCAAGTGGGTTGAGTCGAACCCCGTGACGGCGCCTGCGGGCAGCACGGTTGTTCGGCAGGTCAACGGGTAACCGCGTAACCGCTAAGCAACCGCTTCGCTCCAGACAAAACAAGGCCCCGTTGGGGCCTTGTCCTTTTTGGGTTTGGGTTATGCCGCGCGAAGCGTCGGCGTCTTATGCCCCAGCGCCGACGAAATCTCATTGGCCGTGGTCTGCAACTTGGTCAGCCAGCCTTCGTCCAGGCGATCGGCGGGGGCGGAGATCGACAGTCCCGCGATCAGCTTGCTCTGGTCGTCGTAGATGCCGGCGGCCATGCAGCGCACGCCCAGCTCCAGTTCCTCGTTGTCGCGGGCGATGCCGTACTGGCGGGCTTTCGCCAGTTCCCGCTCCAGCAATGGCAACTGCGTGATGCTGTTCTTCGTGTGTCCCGCCAGCCCGGTGCGGGTTGCATAGGCGCGAACGCGCTGCGGGTCGTCGGCGGCCAGGAAAAGCTTGCCGGTGGAAGTGAGGTGCAGCGGGGCGCGGCCGCCGATGGCACGCACCACCTGCATGCCTGAGCGTTCGCTGTAGGCGCGCTCGATGTACACGATCTCGTCGCCCTGGCGCATGCTGAGGTTGACGGGTTGCTGGATCAGCTTGTGCAGTTCGCGCATGGGCACCAGCGCTGCGTCACGCACATTCAGCCGGCCCTTGACCAGGTTGCCCAGTTCCAGGAGGCGCATGCCGAGCCGGTAGCTGCCGGCTTCCGGCCGATCAACGAATCGGCCGGTGGCCAGGTCATTGAGGATGCGGTGCGTCGTGGAAGGATGCAGGCCGGTCTTCTCGCTGATTTCCTTGAGCGAGACGGCATCCTCGCGCGAGGCCAGCACGTCGATCAGGGCGAACATGCGTTCGATCACCTGGATCGTCGGAGTGGCGGGCGCGCCAGTGTCGTTTTTTCTCATGGCACCTTACGGAATGGATTCACAGGATTTTATCATGTGAAATTTGCCCGGTGGGCAAAGAGGCAAGAGAGCGGACTTCTAGATGCCGTCCGCCGGAGGCGCGACCCACTGCCCATCGACCAGAACTTCGTGCGGCGTGAAGCGCGCCTTGTAGTTCATCTTGGGGCTTTGCCCGATCCAATAGCCCAGGTAGACGTGGGGCAGGCGCAGCCGCTTCGCCTGGTCGATCTGCCAGAGCACGCTGTAGGTGCCGTAACTGGCCGCCCCGTCGGGCTCGTAGAACGTGTACACGGCCGAGATGCCGTCATTGAGCACGTCCAGGATGGCCACCATGCGCAGCACGCCGGGCGAGCCGTTGGGGAGGGTCTCTCGGAACTCCACCAGTCGCGAATTGACGCGGCTTTGCAAGAGAAACTGCGTGTACTGGTCGATGCTGTCGTGGTCCATGCCGCCGCCCGCGTGGCGGCCAGTCTGATAGCGCAGGTACAGATGGTAGTGTTCGGGCACGAAGCACAGCTTGAGTACGCGCGCCTGCAAGTTGCCGTGCCTGGTCCAGGCGCGGCGTTGGCTGCGATCGGGCTGGAACGGGTCGGCCAGTACGCGCAGCGGAACACAGGCGCGGCAACCGTCGCAGTACGGCCGGTACGTGAACATGCCGCTGCGGCGGAAGCCGTTGGTGACCAGGTCGGAATACGCGTCGTTGTGGATCAGGTGGCTGGGCGTGGCCACTTGCGAGCGGGCCTGCCTGCCCGGCAGGTAGCTGCACGGGTACGGGGCCGTCGCATAGAACTGCAGGGTCTGTAGCGGAAGATCCTTGAGATGTGTCACGCTGGCGGCTTCGGCGGCAGGAGTCCGTTCCAGTATACGGGGTCGAACCGCCAGGGCGGTGCGGGTTTTTTTGCGTTCTGTGCGACTTGCGCCACAAATTCGGCCCTGGCGATCTCGCGCGCGCCGAGCGACGCCAGGTGCTGGGTGTTCTGCTGGCAATCGATCACGCCGATGCGATGGTGCCGGCAAAAGGCCACCAGCCCGGCCAGCGCGATCTTGGACGCATCCGGCACGCGCGTGAACATCGACTCCCCGAACACGGCCTGGCCGATACAGACGCAGTAGAGCCCGCCCACGAGCCGCCCGCCGACCCAGGCCTCGACGCTGTGCGCGTAGCCCGCGCGATGGAAAGCTTCGTACGCCTTGACCATCTGCGGCAGGATCCACGTGCCCGACTGGCCCTCCCGCGGAGACTGCGAACAGGCGCGGATCACGTCGTCGAAAGCGGAATCGACGCGCACCTCGCAACGCGGATCGGCCACGAACCGTGCGAGCGTCTTGCGCAGCGACCGGTGCAGCTTGAATTCATCGGTGAAGAGCACCATGCGCGGGTCGGTGCTCCACCACAGGATGGGTTGGCCCTCGCTGAACCAGGGAAAGATTCCGGCCGAGTACGCGCGGTGCAGGCTGTCGATGTCCAGCGCGCCGCCGGCCGCCAGCAGGCCCGGGGCAGGCTGGGCGGCATCCCACGCCCGCGCGGCATCGGGAAAAGAATCACCGGGGTCGAGCCAGGGCAGGTTCATGGCGCCGGGCAAATACTCTTGAGATCGCTGGTCACGCTGCTATTGTGGATGGAGAGTTCGTTCCTGTTGGAGGTCTCCATGATTCGTTACGCACTGGCTGCGGTGATCTGCGTCTTGGGACTCGCGGGGCTCGCGGGATGTGCGAGTGCGCCGGTCGCGCCGGCCCCACTGCCCTGGCAGGACCAGGCTTTCGAATACAGCCCGGCGCTGGTGACCGTCGGGAAGAACGAACTGTTCCGGGCCGACCCGGAACTCACGGCCCTCCTGGCCAGTCCCCGGGTCCAGGAGATGACCACACCGCAGCGGCTCAAGCACCTGCTGGCGCTGATCTTCGGCGAAGACCGGCAGCGCTTCGGCTACGCCGCCGGGCATTCGACCACCGCCGCGGAAACCTGGCGCAACGGGCGCGGTGACTGCCTGTCGCTCACCGTCATGACCTATTCGGCAGCGCGCGTGCTGGGCATGGCCGTGCAGACCCAGGAGGTGCGGGCACCGGCCGTGTTCGACCGGCGCGGCCAGCTCGACGTGGTGAATCAGCACGTCAACGTGATGTTCCTGCGAGCCCACCGCGACCTGAGGGACGCGGAGGCCCGCGACGTGGTGGTCGATTTCGACCCGGACTTCGCTTCGCGCCGTCCGGGTAGCCCGCTGACGGAAGACGGCCTGCTGGCGCGCTACTACAACAACGTCGCGGCTGAGCACCTCGGCAAGGGGCGGCGAGCCTTGGCCTATGCGCACTTCAAGGCCGCGATCGAGGCCGACCCCAGCTATGCGGCCCCTTACGGCAACCTGGCCGTGCTGTACCGCGACGCGGGCCTCTTGGCGCAAGCTGAGGAGTTGTTGCACCGCGCGATCGCGTTGGCGGACACCGCGGACGTCCCGCTTCATACCTTGCATCAACTGCTGATGGAACAGGGCCGCACTGCCGAGGCGCAGCGTTTTGCGCGCCGAATCGAAGCCGGGCGCGCGCGCGATCCCTATCACTGGATCGGCATGGGCCTGCGGCACCTGAACGACGGCGAGATCCGCCAGGCGATCGGCGCGCTGGAGACGGCGAAAGAACTGACCAGTGGCTTCGACGAAATCCACCGCTATCTGGCGCTGGCCTATGCCCGCAACGGCGAACCCACCAAAGCGCGGGACGAGCTGGCGCGGGTGGCTTCGATGACGGGCGACGCGCGGCTCGTGAGCAAACTCAAGCGCAAGCTCCGGGACATGCCCCAGTGACGACGGAACAATCATGTCTCGGGACGGGACTCGTGCCAGGTCACAGCCAGGCCCGCCGCCGTCTCATCGCCTCTTCTCCAACGGCATGAAGCGTATTGCGAACATGCCGAAGGCGCGCAAGCACGCGCTCACCGTTCGCCAGAGCGTTGAATCGGAGTGAGGAGTTCCCGCAGCCGAGGTCGGCAACCAGATCGACGGTTGCGCGGCGGCCGTCCCAGATCTGGGCCATGAACCCGCCGTTCGGTGAGCACGATTCGATCGCATCGATGCCATCCGTGGCGAATAGCTGCTCGGTCAGCCTGTCGACCAGCAGCGCTCCCGGTGAAAATTTCCCGTAGCCTGAGTCGAACGCGGTTTTCCAGGTGTAGGCCATGGCACCGCCGTAGAGCAGAACCTGGGCAGCGATGGCGCGACCGTTGACCTTGAGCAGGGCGACCGAGGCGCTGCGTTCGGCGGCAAGTGCAGCGATCAGCTGGCGCGCGAAGGCTGCATCGGCAACGTTGCACAGCAGTGCCGTTCCGCGAGCGCCCTTCCAGCTCGCTGCTTCCATGGCGAGGTAGACCTCGAAAGCATCCCGCGCCGCGGACTCGGAGCGATCATTCACGACCTCGACCTGGCCCAAAGTGCAAAGGCGATGCCAGTTGTGGCGCAGCTTCTTGCGCGTCGATCCGGACCTCTTCACACCGAATTCCCGTGTGACGAACGCCCGCTGGCGTTCACCCAGTTCCACGATCCGCGCGTTGCGTGCGACCAATGACTTCACGATGGCTGCGTACGAATCCGAAGACGCATCGAGGCAACGAAGGCGCAGTAGCTTGGGCAGATGCGGGTTCTGATCGATCGCATCGAGAAACGCCGCGGCGGCGTCATCCATGAAATCCGGATCGATCACAGGGTTCGAGAGGAAGGCGTAGTTGTAGGGCGGAGTCGCCAGGAACGCCGGCCCCAGTGGAGCGACGCGGACATCCTGAAGTGCCCAAAGTCCGACGAGGCGAGGCGCCTGCGCATCCCGCAGCCAGGCCAGCAGCACGTGCATGTTCGCGAAGTGTGTGGAACAAACAACCCTGAGCGCGATTGGATCCATGAACACGTTGCCGGCAGACCGCCCGCTGAGCGCGGCCCACTGCCCCGCCAGGTCCAATTCAGGTGTGCCGAAGTTGACGTCGATGCGATGCATGAGTCACCCGCGGTGGCGCGCCGATGCATTCCGCAGCGTGACGGCGATGCGACCCATCGCGCGGCGAGCCGATGACAGTCCCTCCATGTACACATGATGGATGCGCTCGTTTTGTTTCAGGCGAAGACGCAAAGCGATCGCGAACACCACGGCACGAATGGCAACGCGCGCCATCAGTCCACTGGGCAAGCCGACGACTTCGTGCAGCGGTTCGAAGCTGTCGGCCAACTCGACCTTGTATCGCTCGTTGCCGCCTAGGAACTCGACCCGCCGCACGCCCTCCGACGAGGCGTCTGCGATGGCTTGCAGCAGCGTGACCTGCCCCGGCGAAAATCGCGCCAGCTCGGGATCGAACGCGAGGCGATGAACGTACATGGTCTTGCCCATGACGAACCAATAGTGGAACGCGACCGGTCGCCCGTCGAGGCGAAGCGTCAGTATCCGGGCCGCGCCCTGCGCGGCCAGTGCGCGTGCGGCGTCGCGGTGGAAATTGTGCCGCTCGGCCAAGCCGAAGGTCGAGCCGTCGGGGCGGCCTTGCCAGCGCAGCGCGTGGATTTCGAACGCGTGCTCCAGTTCGGCCGCAACCTCGTCGGGCGTGCGCGCCGTCGTCCAGCCGACGACGCCGAGCGTCGCCAGCTGCCGCAACCGGCGGCGATGGAGATTGCGCTTCTTGGACGAGATGCGGGCGTCGTAGACCGCGGCCCAGCCGTTGGGCATCCGCAGCACCGGCGCGTCGACCCGCGGCAGGACCGTGAGATCACCTTGCGCCGCAAGCCGCGACAGCACGCCCCCACTCGGTGCCCCGAACACGTCCAGGTAGTCGAACGGCAGCCGTGAAACACGGTCCAGCAGTGCGCGGGCTATTGACCCATCATCGTCGCGCTCGACCAGGAAGTCGCCCAGCGCGCTCTCATGGCCGCCCAGCAGACGGCAGACCCGCAGGCCGCGGTGCCTGCGGATGAACATCGGCGCCACACCGACCATCGTGGACCCCCTTGTGGCGGTCACCACCGCCAGCGTGGCCCCTGCACCAAAGTGCCGCCACCATGCTGTTACCCATTCATGCAGCAGGAACGGGCTGGGACGCTTGGCCGCAAGCACAAGGCGGTTCCAGTTGGGTCCCAGAGCACCGAGGCCATCGGCGTCGGAGACGACGGCCAGCGTCAGGTCATCGTGCGTTCCGGCGGCCGCTGTTGCGCTTTTTTGTGGTTCTGCGCGGGTCGCACCCAGCCGGGGTCGGTGTGCCAGTGTTTTCCTGGCTGTACCGGCCGCCAGCCGGACGAGAAAGCGCGCCCATCGATTGGCGCGCCAGGGCAGGCCTTCATCGGTCGAAATCGAGCGGAGACTGAACGCCGCCTTGAAGGAACGGTGGTCGCAGGCGATCTTGACCGGATCGGAATAGAAGGACGCGAGCTTCCGGGTGCCCATGCCTTCCGACGCCATCCAGAGGGGGACGTGGACGTTGCACAGCCGCTCCACATCGGTCAGAACCTTGTCGGCGCCGGTGCCGGCGGCAGGGCAGGAAGTGGCGAATGCGTCGCCGACCAGCACGATGCCGGGCTGAAGAAACCCTTGCGTGACATAAAGGTCCGCGGGCCGAATCTTGACTGGGCCGGCAACTTGCGCGCGGCCAATGCATTTCCCCAGCCGCGGCATGACCGAGAGCAACGCCGGCAGGGGCTGTTCGCGCATGTCTCGCAGCCACGGATCGCCGATGTCCCGATAGACCATGAGATTGCCGTGCATGGCCGGACCGATCGGGAACAGGGTGAGGTACGCGAGGCGGTCCGCAGCACGTTCCGGGTAATAGGTGAGAGCGCGGAAGTCAAAGCTTGCCCGTCCCACTGGCGTCAAGTCGAATGCGAGCGTGATGGAATGGCACTTGCTGACGTCTACGCGCGTCATTCCGAGCGTCTGACGCAAGCCGCTGTTGAGGCCGTTCGCGATGATGACCAGCCGCGCGGAAATTGAATCGCCGCTCGCAAGGGTCACCAGTTGAAGGTCGGGACTGTTCGCGATCGCCTGGACTTTCCCGCAGATGAATGTCGTGCCTTTCGGGATGGTGGCACGTACCGTGTTGACCAGGGTGTCGTAGAGGATGCCGTGCTGGTCGCCGGGGCGTTTCTCGACAACGCGGCCGAAGCGCGCAACCCAGCATTCGCCGTCGAATGTCGCGGCCGGCAGAACCAGCTCGGCGAGGCCTGTCCGCCGCAAGATTGCGACCTGTCCCGCGTCAAGCTTCTCACAGCGAAGATCGGGTGGGTAGACCGCGTGCGGATCGACCAGGACGACATCGAATCCGGCCCGCCCCAGCATTGCCGTGGCCGTCGAGCCAGCAAGCCCGCCGCCGACGACCACGATGTCGGTGTTGCGCATGGCTTGCCCTAATGGCGAATTCCCGCCCCGGCACCCAAGGCGCCTGGACGTTTGCCGCGCCGATACAGCATCCGGGCAAAGGTTGCGGGAAGGTCGACGATGCCGGGAAGCGGGTCTGTCCAGCTGAGGCACGCAAATCTGCGAACGCGAGCCCATGTCGCTGCATAGCCGAGGATCGCCCTCGGGCGAAGCCGGCCGGATTGCGCGGCCGCGACCAGGTCGCGGGCCACGAAAATCCAGGCCACGCCTTCGCGTACATCCGCCTTCGGAACCGGCCGGTTGGACGCCACGCAGGAGATGGCCGCCCCAAAGTCGATGCCTGCCGCCCCGGCAAGCCCAAGCCAGTTCCAGGGCCGTGGGTTCACGTCCAGCAGCTTCAGGATGCCGTCGCGCGGGTCGTGCTTGAACTCCGCTTCGACAAGCCCGTGATGACGGATCGACCGCAGGAAGGTTTCGGCCGCGGCGGCAGCTTCCGGGAGATGGGCGGTCACCACGTACGTCGACGTGCTGCCGAATTCGACGGGGTACTGACGCAGGCGGCGGGCCGTGAGACTCACGACCGGCTCCCCGGAGTCCCACAGCCCCGCATAGGACTGCTGATGCTCCCCGTCGCCTGGAATCATCTGCTGCGCGATCACGTGTTCGGCACCAACGAGTTCACAGGCGGTCTTGTAGCGTTCCTTGAAGCCGTCGCGGTCGTCCACCCGCCAGCCCCTGTCCGCAGTGAGGCGGTTCTCGCGCAAGCGCATGCTGGGCTTCAGCACGAGGGGAAACTGCAGCTCCTTGAGGTTCGGGTCGTCAAACGAAGCGTGTGCGTAGACGCGCGGCACGCCCAGCCCGAGGTCCTTCGCGCGCTGGTACGCGAGCGCCTTGTCGCACGCCCAGCGCAGATGCTCCCAATCCGAAGTCATCACGACGAAGAGGGAGGAGAGACGCTCATGAGCCTGCGACACCAGTCGGACCTCAGGGTCGGCTGAGGGGATGAGAATGCTGCCGGCCAGAGCGTTCGCGCGTGCAATGCCTTCGAGCTCATCGATTGCCTGCGGGTGGTTGGCGCCGCCCCAATGGATGACCTTCTGCACAGCGCTGGAGAAAGATGCGCATCGGGTCTCGTCCGCGACCAGCCAAACCTGAAAGCCTGCGCGTTTGAGGGACCGCGCCAATGCCAACGTTCCATAAGCGCCGCCCAGCAATACGACTCG
This sequence comes from Ramlibacter sp. WS9, assembly GCF_003797765.1. GTDB lineage: Bacteria > Pseudomonadota > Gammaproteobacteria > Burkholderiales > Burkholderiaceae_C > Ramlibacter. The sequence goes on from NZ_RKMB01000005.1 coordinate 198,309, forward strand.
GCGTGCATCGACTGAGGTCCTGCGGTCCATGCGCCTATTTCAGCGCAGCGACGCGTGCGGCGCATGGGATAGGCGCACCACATCGCATAGCTGGAATGTCCTCTCATTGAGGCACGGCAGTCCGGCCACCGAGCTGCGACATGGGGGCGAACCTCATCCGTTACGTAACCTTTTGTGGCCCGCCATGCGCACGCGCGAACATTGCTGCTGAGGTACCTGTCACGGCTGTCGTGACTCAACAATAGTGAGCGTGGGTTTATGGATGCGTGTACAGCACCCCCCGTGCACTATTTAACGACGTAGCGTAACTCGACAGTAACGCGCCTTACTTGTGCGTGTGGATGAGCTATCCAATCCCGGTCACATTCGGGCCACTGCTGAGGTGGACGCAAATTCTTGTGGCATCGATGGCAGGGCAACCGATGGCTACCCACCGGACTCGCTGGGGTAGCTCCCCTCTCCACCACCTTTCAATCTACACTCAAATGCATAGAAGTACCTTGCTGATCTCTCTTCCCATCATTTGCGCGGCCGCTCTGAGCGGCTGCGGCGGCGGCGGCTCAGAGGAGTCGGTGGACGCCACGGCCGTCGCTGTCGAAACCGAGAGCGTCACAGCCGGCGTGCCGAGCAGCCCATCGGATGCAGAGAGTCCGATGAAAAGAAGAGTGGTCTGGCCAGCACCAGCACCAGCACCAGCACCAGCACCAGCACCAGCACCAGCACCAGCACCAGCACCAGCACCGGCACCGGCACCCGCACCCGCACCCGCCCCGGCGCCCGCGCCAGCAACCGTACCGGTCTATACGGACGGCACGGCACGCGTCAATGCGCTGCTCGCGGCCAGCCTGAATGCGACGATCCCTTCCGGCGTCTACATGATCAGCGGGGAGCTGGCCGTGCGCAACGGGCAGGTCATCGCGCCGGCAGCCGGTGCACAGGTCACCTTCAAGGCAGCCACGGCCTACACCGGCCGCTTCATCACCTCGGTGGACAAAAGCTTTACCGTGCGGGGGATCACCTTTGACGGCAACTATGCCAACCGGTTCAGCCTCGAGGGCAACGATGTCGCGAACTTGATGAACATTTCCGGCGGTACCAACGTCACGCTGGAGAACAACACGTTCCAGTACGCCCCGGCCCAGGCCATCTGGACCTACCGCAGCCCGTCGATTCAGATCCGCGGCAACACCTTCCTGGAGGCTTGGCAGCCCATCCGCATGGATGCGAACAACCTGACCGCCGGCGTGATCGAGAACAACACGTTCAAGAACACCACGGCGTACAAGTCGATCCAGCACATCACTGCCGTCAACGCGACGAACCTTGTCGTGCGCGGCAACACGATGGAGGGTGCCGGTGTCTTGCCCGCCTCGAGTCACGGCTACGAGGGTACATGGGGCAACGCCATCTACATCTTCAACAGCACGGGCTACGTGGTGGAGAACAACACGGTGGGGAGGAACTACTGGTCCTCCCTCGTGGTGGGCCAGAACAGCACCAACGTCACTGTTCGGAACAACTCGTTCACCGGGGGAACGTTGGGCAACGGGGGCCTGCAATCGGCCTGGATCGAGCAGGTTGGCGCCAACACGATCAACTTCACTGGCAACACGCTCATGGGCGGTCTGTCCGTGGGCGATACCGGTGGCGATTACCTGACTATCACCAACAACATCATCACGGTGCCGCCAGGTGGAACCGGAATCGACTGCAACTACGCCTTCAAGCACGGCACGATCAGCGGCAACACCATCAAGGCGTTGAACGCGACCAAGCCTGACATGGGCATCTACCTGTGGCAAAAGGACGACCCGAGCACGAACATCCAGCTGTTGAACAACGCCATCAGTGGCTTCAACAAGGGGGTCGCCGTGAACAACCTCGGAGGCGCTGGCACGGTGTACGGCATTCACCTCAGCGGCAATACCTTCGCCAGCAACAACGCCAACGTCTGGGTGCCCAGCACGATCAAGCTGAACACGCCGCTCGGCCAGTGATGTAACAGGACGCGGCGCTGCCTGGACCTTCCAGGTAGTGCCGCGCCAGGACAATTTGCCTATCCAGTTCGGTGCAGCACTCCCATGCGGGTGCTCGGGAGCCACGTCAATATGGACGGCGTGGACATTTGCGAGACTCGCATGCAACTCCCCCGACAGGCAGGCCTGGACAGGATCAGTTTCCCTTCAGGGGCTGGCGGCAGGGTGGGCACGTTCATGCTCAGCTTCGACTGCGAAGGCAAGTGGGGCCTGACCGACTGCCTCACCGAGCGCCACCAGCAGCTCTACACGACGTCCAACCTCGAAGCGATCTACTGGCGGCTCACGTCGCTTCTGCGGAAGTACGGCATCGATGCCACGTTCGCATTCACTGCGGCGTTTTCCCTGACCGCTGAGCGTTTCGACCGGCTGCGGCCGGAAATGGAGGAACTCAGGACTCGAGCGCAACCGTGGATCGGTCGTGCACTGGCCGCCATAGAAAAAGACAAGGGGCAAGGCTGGTTCGGGCCGTACTGTTTCGACATGGTGCGTGAGCCAGGTTGCCACGAGATCGCTTCTCATGGCTTTTCGCATCTGCCGTGGCGAGCTTCCTATGCCACCCGGGCCGCGCTGGATGCCGAGCTGGCCATGTGCCGCAGGGTCCCGGCCTTCAGCGACGGCTCCGTCAGCACATTCGTGTTCCCCCGCAACCAGGTTGCTCACCAGGACCTGCTGGCGGAACATGGATTTACCGCATACCGCGAAAAGCGAACCTTCAGCAGTCGGGCGGCCAATTTAGCCAGTGAGTTCAACCTGCTGTCGCCGAGCGAAGACTTCAACTGGAACGAAAACTGGAACGACAAGATTCCGATCGCGCTCCCAGCTGGCCGCTTCCTGAACTGGAGGCATGGGCTCAGGCGAAGCGTTCCGGCGGCCGTTACCGTTCGTCGCTGGCAAAACATGCTCCGGGACGCGGCGAGTGGCGGCGGCATCGTTCACGCGTGGACACACCCCGAAAACTTCGTCGACGGGCATGACATGTTCCAGATGCTCGAGGAGATTCTCCGTTTCGTCGCCGACGAGCGCGAGGCGGGGCGCCTGCACGTGCTGACGAACACGCAGTTCGTGGCGAGGACCGAACGGTTGCCGTCGCTGCAGCCTGTCTCCTTCAGCCCATCACCCGACCCATGCGTGGCCCATGCCTCGCATACCGAAGCACCTGCGCCTGTGACATCTGCGCCTGCGACACGTGCGCCCGTGAGCGCCGTCGCGCAATCAGCGCACTGGGAAGTCTCGGAGGTAGCGCTCAGCCAGACCATTTTCGCGGCGATGCAGGTCTATATCCCCTGGCTTGCGGCGTCGAAGGCGCCTCTGGCCGACCTCGCGACGCTCGCCCTGGCGCAATCGATCGTCTGGCCGCTCGCGATGATCGCGCAATTGCAGTTGCGCACCATCTATGTGGTCCAGGGCGAGAGGTCTCTGCTCCCGCTCTTCGTGCAGCTGCGGCTGGCCGGATGCGTGTTCCTCGTCGCTTGCGCAGCGATCGCCACCGGCATGCTCCACTCCGGTCCTCTTCTGCTCTCTCTGGCCGTGGCGCTGGCGCTCATCAAGTGCGTGGAAAACGTGGCAGACATCATGCACGGCGAACTGCAGCGAGCGATGGAGGTGAGCCGCGGTGCGCGATCCCAGACCTATCGGTGCGCGATCTTCATCAGCGTATACACCGTCGGCATGGTGTCCGGCGGGCAACTCTTGCTCTCGCTCGTCGCCGCCGCAGCGGCAATGGCCGCTTGGGTTGTGGTGGTCGACATGCGGCCCCGCAGGTTCTGGCGCGATCTCCTGACCCAGGGCGGCAATCTGGATCAGGTAGGCCCGACGCTCAAGGCCGGTCTTTCCCTCTCGACGGCCCTGGCGTTCTCGTCGCTTTCCGTGATGGTCGGGCGTTGGGCTGCCGTGCGGGCGGGTGACACGGAGGTGCTGGCGGCAACCGCCCTGGCCGGGACCATGGCAAGTATCGTCGCCGTCGTGCTGGTCGCGACGCAGCAGTATTCTTTCACGCCGGCGCGGGCGCAACTCGACGCCGGGGGCATGCCGGCCTTCCGGGCCTGGTGCAGGGCCGTCACGTGGCGGCTGCACGTGGCGTTCGCAGGCCTCACGCTGGCCTGGGTTGCTGCCGCTGTTCTGGTGTATTACTTCGGTCTGCCTGTGCCTGGCCATCACCTCGGCATCGGACTGCAACATACCGTTGTCGTGCTCGCAGGGTGTTTCCTGGCGGGGGGATGGCTGAGCGTGCTCTGCTTCGCGGACATATTGCTGCAGTACCTGATGCGGCGCCATGGAACCATCCTCTTCATTGCCATGATGCAGGTGGCTGCGGCCGCTGCGGCGAGCATGCTGCTGTACCCGTTGATGGGATGGATCGCCATCGGTATCGCCGAGCTTGTTCGCGGGCTCACGTTCATCGTCGCCGTCAGATACACCTCCCGGCTGCTGGAAGCCGATGGCGGAGCCAGCACCTAGCGGCGCGGACAGGCACTGGAGCTCAGATGCGCGTCGTTCTCGTCATCACCAAGGGTGAACTCGGAGGGGCCCAGACGCATGTCGCCGAACTTTGCGGGGCGCTTCGCCATCGCTGCGACTTCCTCGTGCTGATCGGCGGAGGCGGGCGGTCGCCCCTGGGTGATGCGCTGACCTCGATGAACATACGCGTCGAATCCATTCCGGGGCTCAGCAATGCGGTCTCGGTGCGTTCGCTGCTCGCCAGCGTGCACCAGATCGCGGACCATGCCAAGTCCTGGCGTGCCGACGTGATCCACGTCCACAGTGCCGTGGCAGCGGCCGTCGGCCGCATGGCCGGCTGGCTTGCAGCCATTCCTGTCGTCTACACGGTGCACGGTTTCGCGTTCAAGCCGCAGGTCCCACGGGTTCGCCGGCTTTGTGCTTTTACTGGAGAACGGGTCCTGGCACCCTTCAGCAGCCATGTCATCTGCGTCTCGCACGCCGAACGGGAGCTCGCAATGAAGCTGGGGATGCCAGAGGCGCGGGTCAGCGTGATCTCCAACGGTGTTTCCGACAGCGCCCTGCGTGCACAGCCGTCGAGCTTGCCGGCAACGCTGATCATGGTCGCCCGTATGGCCGCTCCGAAGCGACACGATCTGCTGTTGCAGGCCCTGAGTGTCCTGCAGGCACGCGGCATGGCCCCGCCCCAGACAGTGCTGGCCGGTGGTGGGCCGCTGCTGGCGAAATGGCGCGAAGCAGCCACGGCGTTCGGCCTGTCCTGCGTGAGCTTCTGCGGTGATATCTCCGATGTCGATGCCAGGCTCGCTCAATGCCAGGTGTTCGTCCTGCTGTCCGATCACGAGGGCCAACCGATTTCGGTGATCGAAGCCATGCGAGCCGGCCTGCCCATCGTCGCCAGTGACCTTCCGGGAATTCGCGCCCAGATCACGCCCGGGGTAGAGGGCCTCCTCACCAGCCATGAGCCTGAAGCGATCGCGGACGCCGTGGAGCGGATGGTCTCCGATCCGCTTCTGAGGGCGCGCCTGGGAGCCGCGGCACGGCGCAGGTTCGAAAGCGAGTTCAGTGCCGCCTGCATGGCAGAGCAGGTCGAACAGGTCTATGGCCGATCGGCGAGGAAGGCAAGTCTGCTGCTTCAGGGATGATGTTTGGCGAATCTCACGGGCGCGCGCGGGACCGGTGCGCGGCGCGGGCTATCGGGACTCGAGCGGCGGTTGAACGAAAACACACAGACAGCAAGGATGATCCAGAAGTGGCGCCAGTGCAGCGTGTCGACGACGGCTGCGTTCACCAGCGCGCCCGCCAGAAGCGCGAATGCGCATATGAAGGCTGGGTGCAACCGGCGTCCGCCCATGCATTCCTGCAGTGCGTGTGCAGCCAGCAGAAGCAGGAAGACCGAGAAAAGAGTCAGAGCGACGGGGCCGTTCTCGGCCCAGATGCGCACGTAGGTATTGTGCGGATCCCACCCCGCGAGATAGTGGACTACCTCTCCCGGTCCGACACCGGCGGGGTAGCGCAAGCCCAATTCGATGGCCTCTTGCGCATTTGCAAAGCGATAGGTGTCGTACTCCTGAAGCTGCATGCGGCTGCTGTAGAGGTCGAACGCATCCTGGTCATGGTCGATCAGCAGACCCGCGGCAGGGATTGCCACGGCTGCAGCGAGCAGTGCCGCGCACGCGAGCATTGCCTTTTGCCGTACGCTGGAGAAAGCCCCGTACATGGCCAGGACGATGGCCAGGTTGGCCCACGCCGCGCGAGAGGCGGTGGCGATGACCCCCGCCGCGCAAATGACGGCGAACAGGACGAACAGGACGGTTTTCGCGCCGCGTCGACGTCCGGCTGCTTCAAGAAAGATCACTATCGCCGGGATGAGGTACGGCCCGAAGACGTTCGGATCCTTGAAGAAGATCCTCGGCCTGCCTTCCGATTGCAGCATGTCCGCCATCGGGGCGATTGCAGGGTGCAGCATGATGATTGCGAGTGCAGCGCAGACCAGTGCGGCGCCGGCATAGCCCGCAAGGAAGGCGGAAAACCTGACATCTCCTTGCCCGTGGAGCTGGCCCAGGTGGAGGGCGATCATGATCAGCATCGTGGTCACTCCGGCATAGAAAGCCGAGCTGGCCGGGCTGCGCGCTTGCAGAGCGACAGGAACGAACTGCAGGATCAAGAACAGGCCCAACAGCACCAGCATCGTGGCTGTCATCGGGCCCGCCAGCCGCCACCATGGGTCTCTCATGTTCCTGGCGGCATGGACGAGCACGAGGAACAGCGCCAGAACCTCGAACGGGGCCGGCTCGATGAACGTAATGCACGAGCTTGCGCCCAGCAGGAGATACATCAAACGCATCATCCGCGGAACGGGCTTGCCGCCGCGCAGAGGCATCGCAGGCCTCGGACGAGAGGGCCGCGCCGGCCGTGCGCTGGCCTGAGGGCGATGGGGTGTCGGCGACATTGGCGACATGGTCGTTTCAGGTTGCGGCCAAGGCCGTGCCCGAGATTGCGACGGGAACGGCAACCAGCGGAACTTCGCAAGGCGAGTATAGACACGCGAATAGCCCAGAGCGGCGAGCGCAAGGCCCGTCACCAGCATGGGAGTGTCTTGGGGAAAGACGGCGGCCCACGCAGCTGTCGTGCCTGTGTACAGCCATGCGACGGGACTGGTCATCGAGTTCTGCAGGCGTTGCGGCCAGCCGGGCAGCCGGATTCTCACCAGCCTGCGGTAGACGAGCATGTGCATGTGCACCCGGTCGGGCTGGCCTGGGCTCGAGCCGGCCCGTCGGCTTTTCCGATAGAACGAGAAGGCCACTTCGAGTACCGGGTAGGCACAGGCGAGCAGCGGACTCCACGGGGAAACCTGTGGGTTTCGCACTGCGAGCATGACCGCGGCCCAACCGACGAGGAAGCCGAGCAGGTAGGCGCCGCCGTCCCCCAGGAATATCCTGCCCGAAGGCCAGTTCACGGCGAGGAAGCCCAGCACGGACGCGGCGATCAGATAGCACGCCCACGCGAGTTGGGTGTCACCGACCTGTGCCGCGATGAGACCCAACGCCGTCAGGATGATGACGACGACGCCGGCGGCCAGGCCGTTGAAGCCGTCAATGATGTTGATGGCGTTGGCCAGGCCGCCGACGCAGAATGCGGTGAACATCACCGCGAAGGGCGTGAATGCGAGCAGCGTGTCCAGCGCCGCGATGCCGGTGCGTTGCAACATCGCACCGGTGAGCAGGCAGGCCAGCACGCCACTGGAGAGGGTCGCCAGCAGGCGCTCCAGCACACCGACCTTCTTCGTCAGGTCTTCCATGAGTCCCACCGCGAAGGCGGGAATCGCCGATATGAGCATGAGTGCCAGCAGCGACGCCGTCGAACGCGGTGTGATCGCCGCGACAATCACCATTGCAACCAGGATGGCCGACCCACCGATGCGCGGTGTCGGTGCGGTGTGGTACTTCTGCAGGCCGATGGTGCTGTCCAGCGTCATCGATCCGTGCCAGCGCTGCGTGTTGACGAGCACCAGGCTCACGCACAGGCTCGAAGCGAAGCCGACAGCCGCCGCAAGTCCGAGAGTGGAAGGCATCGCGCGCTTTCCGGGTCATGGAGGGTCGGTCGGAGGGTGCGGTCAGTGCGCACTGAGGTATTCGGAACTGCCGTAGCTGTAGATGGCGTTGCGCCGCTTGGAGCCATCCACTCCCGTGTAGATCACCCCGTCCACTTCAATGCCGCGCTGTGAAAGGCGCTTTTCGGACTCGTGCAGTTCGCGCAGGCTGGTGACTTCCGCGCGGGCGATCAGGAACACGGCGCCTGCCCACTGGGCCAGGATCGCGGCCTCCGAGGTGGCCAGTACCGGGGGGGTGTCGAGAACGACATAGTCATAGGCCGCCGAAGCTTCGGCCAACAGGAGTTCGGCGGTACGGGTGGTCACCAGGTCCGCCGGAGTCGGCGTTGGGCTGCCTGCCGCAATGAAGTCGACGTTCGGAACCACGTTCCGGTGCACCGCATTGCCCAGACGCTTCAGGCCCATGAGCATGTCGCTCAGACCGGGAGCGGCCGGTACGCCGAAGGCGTCGTGCAAATGCCCCTTGCGCATGTCCGCATCGATGATCAGCACCCTGCGCCCGGAGGCGGCGAGCACCGCGGCCAGGTTCATGCTGGTGAACGACTTGCCGATCCCATGAGTCGGGCCGGTGATCAGCACGATGTTGGAGCGTGCGGTGGGCATCTTGCGCTGCAGTGCCGTGCGCATGCTGCGCAAGCTTTCCACGGCTGGATCCTGGGGCGCGTGAAGGGCCAGGACGCGCGCACCCCCGCGCGCGCCTTTTGCCGGGCGCGCGAGCAGCTTCTGGGCCTTGCTGAAAGGCACGGTGGTGAGCACGCTCATGGCCGAATGGCTCTCGATCCAGTCGGGCTCCTGCACGCCGCGGCGAACACTCTTGCGCAGCAGCGCGAACAGCACGCCGAGGACCATGCCGCCCGTTGTGCCGGCCGCAAGCAGCGCCGCAGGCATCGGGCCGGCCGGCTCCTGCGGCGGCCATGCGGGGTCGACGACGCGTATGTTGGCAACTTTCCCGTCCTTGGCCAGCTGGATCTGTTGCGCGCTGTTGAGCAAGCTCACGTACAGGTCGGACTTGACCTTCAGTTCGCGCGACATGCCCAGCGTTTCCTGCTCTTTTGGGGGCAGCACCCTGATGCGCCGGTTGACGCTTCCCAGCTCCGCGGTGGCTGCGGTGATCTGGGCGTCCAGCGCTTGCATCCTGGGATGTTCATTCCCCAGGGCGTTGGCGGCCAGTTCGCGGCGCCTGGTCTGGAGTTCGTGCAGCGTCGTTTCCGCCCGTACCGACTGGTCGAGCGCGAGCTTGCCCTTCGCGGTAATTTCGAAGCCCGTGTTCCGGCTGCGGAAGCGATTGAGTTTTGCCTCGGCCTGCGTGATCTCATTGCGCAGGTGTGGGAGCATGCCCTCGACGAATTCGAGCGCTCGTTCCGCTTCTGCGGTCTTGCGCTCCAGGTTTTGCCGCAGATAGGACTCGGCAATCTGGTTGACTGTCTTGGCGACCATCTCCGGGTCGCTGCCGGCCAGCCGCACGCGCAGCATGCCGGACTGCTTTCCCTGTTCCTCGATCTTGAGGCGCCGCTGCAGCTTCTCGATCACCGCGCTGCGCCCGAGCTTCTCCACCCTGAATTCGGCGCCGGAACGGCCGGCCACCGAAGCGACGAGTATCTGGCCCGTTCCCGTTCCCGTGCCGAAGTTTTCCAGCTTGCCGGGCGTGCCCTTGAGGACGAGCCGGTGAAGGGGGTCCCGCAGTTCGTAGCCGGTGGCCGTCAGGAGCACCGAGAACGGCTCTCCCTCGCGTTCGCGCGGCACGACGAATTTGGTGACCTGGATCGACTCATTGCCATGAACATAGCCGGTCGTCTCGAGAAAGCCGGGGCGGGAAGGCGCGGTCGCTCTGCGGCCCAGCCACTCGCCGATCACCGGCAGGTACCTCGGCCGTGCCGATATGTCCAGACCGAGGCGGTCCACCACGTCGAGCAGCAAGGGGCCCGAGCGCAGGATGCTGATCTCGGCCACGGCCGGCGAGCGATTCTCGAAGAGGCTGGCGGCCTCGGTGTAGGCACTGGCCATCCCCGCACTGGCGGCCTTGACTTCCTCGACCTGGACGAGGGCGGAAGCTTCGTAGGTGGGCGGCACGGCGACGATGTAGAGGAGCGCGGCGGCGATTCCGGCACACGTGATCGCCGCTATCGCCCACTTGCTGTCGCCCAAGGCGTCCATCACTTCGAGCAGGCTGCTTTCGCTTTGCCTCTCTACGTGCGCCGGTCTTACGTCCTGTTCGGAGAAATACATCTGAGCCTCCGCGCGGCCGCATGCGGGCCGCGTGCTCTTATTGGAACGTGCGGCGTCGCGCGCCGCATGGTAGGGGCATACCACTTCCGATAGGCGGAATGTCCTTTCAAGCTCCCATTTGGCGTGAGTGTCGAGGTGCGCGCCCATGCTTGAGCAGGCAAAGAAAAACGCCCTGGGCCTTTCGGCGCAGGGCGTTGATTCGATTTTATTGGCTCCTCGACCTGGGCTCGAACCAGGGACCTACGGATTAACAGTCCGGCGCTCTACCAACTGAGCTATCGAGGAACAGCCTCGAATTATAGCGTTATTTTTTGCCGATCCTAAAGTGCGGCCGTAACCGACACGCGAACCGTGCGCGCCGCGCCCGGATACAGGTAGATGTGGCCGAAACTGGTGGGGGATTCCTTCCAATAGCGCTTATCCGCGAGGTTGTCGATGCCAAGCGTCCACGTGGTCGCCGTGCTGCCGATCTGCCGCTCGTAGCGCAGGGCCGCGTCGAAGCGCGTCCATGCGGGCAGCATGACCGATTCGTCGGGGAGCACTGCGCGGCGGCCTTCGTGCGAGGCCTGGCCTTGCAGCGTGAGGCCCGGCACGGCGGCCACGCGATACGCGACAGCTGCGCGCAAGATCTGGCTCGGCACGTTGACCGGACGCTTGCCGTTGATCGCGGCATTGACGGTGCTGCCCTGGCGCTTGGCGTCGATCAGTGTCAACCCGCCGTCCAGGGTCCAGGGCCCGGTTTGCGTGCCCGCGGAAAGCTCCAGGCCGCGGTGGTGAGCATCGCCATCGGCTTGGCGAACGCAGGTGCCGGATTCCCCGCAAACACCGATGTCGCCGGCCACCGGCCGAACGATGTCGAACAGCGCGGCGTTCCAGCGCAGATGCTGTAGCTCACCCTTCAGCCCGATTTCCGTCTGGCGGCTCTTCAACGCAGGCAACGGACGGCCTGCGTTGCTGTACTTCAGATTGGCGGGTGCGACCTCCGACTCCATGCCTTGCCCGTGGCTCGCGTACGCGGTGACGGTGGGTGAGAGCTTGTAGCTGGCTGCAATCCACGGAGTGGTCAGGTGCTGATCGTAGGAGATGGGGTCGGCCCCATTGGTCAGCACGCTTTCACGGCGCAGGCGCGTATGCCGCACGCCGAGCCACGTGGTGAAGCGGTCATTCCAGTGGATGGCGTCTTGCGCCGAGAACTCGAGCGAACGCTCATCGCGGTTGGTGCTCGGGAACCCAGTCGGGTCTTCGCCCACGATCGCAGTGCCGTCGATGTTGCCGGTGCCCACCCAGTTGAAGGCTTGAGGCTGCACGCGGTTACGCACCTTGCTTGAAAGGAGGCCGAATGAAAGGTCGTGCGCCACTGAGCCGGTTGTGACCTTGCCCTTGAGGTTTAACAAAGCAGCACTTTGCCGACGCTTCTCGTTCTCGCTGCGGAAGTCGTAGAAGTCGAAGGTGCCGTCCGAACAATAGCGGTCGTAATTTCCCTCTGCGCCGCAGCCAAACGGGAACGCGGTGTAGTCGTCGTTCTTCAGGCGCTGCGTCCCAAGTTGCGCGGTCCAGCGCCAGTCGGCGCCCAAGCCCTGACTGAAGCGCAGCGTGCCGGTGAGTGCATCGAACACCGATGGCTTCACCCACGACTGGTTGTTGAGGTTCAGGCGCGGGTCCATGGGCGGAGGCAGTGCGTTGCCCAGTAAGCTGAGGCCCACCTGGCTGGCTTGGGTCTTGTGGCTCCATTCGACCTCTGCTTCCAGCACGGAGTCGCGGCTGATGCGCCAATCCGTCGCCAGCGCCATCAGGCTGCGTTCGCCGTCGATGTTTCGCACCAGCGGCCGCAGCCTCTCGTGCGCGACGTTCAGGCGGTAGCCGAACGCTCGGTCGGCACCAAAGCGTCCGCCCAGGTCCGCTGCGGCCAAGACACTGGACCGGCTGCTCAGCTCGAGCTTCACTTCACGCAGGTCCTGTTCCGTCGGGCGCTTCACCACGTAGTTGACCAGGCCGCCCGGCGCACTCGTGCCGGCCTGGATGCCGCTCGTGCCCTTGAGAATCTCGACGCGTTCCTTGTTGTCCAGCGGGATCGTCGTCTCGGCGCTGATGGGCAGCCCTTCGCGGCGGAAGTTGAAACGGTTGTCGAGTGTGAAGCCGCGGATGGAGATGAAATCCCAGTAGCCTGGCGCGTTGTAGGCGTCGGTGACGGACGCGTCGAACTGCGTGAGGTCGGCCAGGCGCCGGGCGCCGGAGGCCTCGATCTGCTTGCGGCCGATGATGGTCGCGGACACCGGGACATCCTTCAGAGGGACGTCACCGAAGCCCGTGATATCCGCGGCCGGTGCTTCGGAGCGGCCGGTGATGACGACCGGCTTGAGGCTGGTCTCCTGGGCCTGGGCCGCGGCGGCCAGCAACAGGGCGGTCACCGCAAGGGCGGTATTCGATTTCGAAAAGAGTGCCATGACGTTTTCCTTCAACGCAATGGCAGGTCGGCTTGCTTTGGCGTCGATGCGCCCGGAGAGAAGGAGAGGGCGCCGCCGGTGAGCTTGCTTCCCTGCGCGAGGATTACCTCAATCAGGTTCAAAGGGACTTTCTCAGTCAACGCCACTTGCGCAGCGCCGACACCCCTAGCGAAAGCGGATTTTAATCGAAGACCGGCGACTCGACGCCCAGCACCTTGTGCAGCTTCGGACTGGTCGTCGTGTACTGCAGGTGAATCTTGCCCTTCTCGGGAAAGATGATGGGCGCGGCGGCGAAGGCGGCCAGGGCGCACTCATGGAAGCCCGAGAGGATCAGCTTCTTCTTGCCCGGGTAGGTGTTGATGTCGCCCACGGCAAAGATGCCCGGGGTGTTGGTGGCGAACTTCTCCGTGTCCACCTTCACCTGCTTGCGTTCGATGTCCAGGCCCCATTCGGCGATCGGCCCGAGCTTGGGCGACAGACCGAAGAACACCAGCAGCACATCCAGCGGCACGACGCGCGTCACGGCGTCCGAGCCCGTGACCTTCACGCCGGTGAGCTTGCCGTCCTTCTCTTCATAGCCGGTGATCTGGCCGACGATGAACTGCATCTCGTACGCATCGCACAGCTCCTTCATCTTGGCCACCGAAGCGGGCGCGGCCTTGAAGCCGTCGCGGCGGTGGATCAGGATGACGCTCTCGGCCTTGTTCACGCCTTCAGCCGCGAAATTCAACGACCAGTCGAGCGCGGAATCGCCGCCACCGACGATGACCAGGTTCTTGCCGGCGAATTCGGCCGGGTTCTTGACGCGGTAGTGGAGCTGCGTGCCGTCGAACTTGTCCAGGCCATCGACCTTCAGCGTGCGCGGCTGGAAGGCGCCTACGCCGGCGGCGATGAAGATGGTCTTGGTGAGGAAACGCGTGCCCTTCGACGTCTCGACGTAAAAGCGCCCGTCGTCCTGCCGCTGCACGGTCGTCACTTCCTGGCCGAAGTGGAACGTGGCGCCGAACGGCTGGATCTGCTTCAGCAGGTTGTCCGTCAACTCCTGGCCGGTGCACACGGGCACGGCGGGAATGTCGTAGATCGGCTTGTCGGGGTACAGCTCCACGCACTGGCCGCCCGGATAGGCGAGCGAGTCGATCACGTGAGCCTTGATCTCCAGCAGGCCGAGTTCGAACACCTGGAACAGGCCGACCGGCCCAGCGCCGACGATCACCGCATCGGTTTCGATGGGGCCGTCGTGGGCGGCTGCGGTCTTGACCACTTCTTGATTGAGTTGCGGTTCCATCGCCCTTTAGCGGACCAGCTCTTTGAGCTTCTCCGTCTTGTCCTTCCATTCCTCGGCGTCTTCGAGCGCCGGCTTGCGCTTGGTGATGCTCTTCCAGCCGGCCTGCTGAGACAGCTCGACGTTGAGCTTGATGAAGTTCATCTGGTCCGGCGGCACATCCTCTTCGGCGTAGATGGCGTTGACCGGGCACTCGGGGATGCAGACCGCGCAGTCGATGCACTCGTCCGGGTCGATCACCAGCATATTCGGGCCTTCGCGGAAGCAATCGACGGGACAGACGTCCACGCAGTCGGTGTACTTGCAGCGGATACAGGATTCGGTGACGACGTGAGTCATTTTGGAATTGCTTAGCGAAAGAGGGGGAAACCCTGATTTTAGGGCTTCGCGGAAGAAGGCCCTGTCACCTGACCAGCACAGCCCCTGAGGTCTTGTGGCTGGCCGTGTCTACCAGCACCAGAGAACCGAGGATGCGCGAGCGCGCGTACGGCAGTGTGGCCAGCGGTTCCTGCAAGGCCAGGTCGATGTGGCCGATGGAGTTGGGCTCCAGTTGCGTCGCGTCGGCCTCGGCCAACGTGTTGACGTCGAGCTTGTGGACGATGCGCTTGACCTTGGCCTTGACCCAGCGATGGCCATGCAGCGCCCAATAGACGCGGCCCGCCACCAGCGGTTCATCGTCCATCCAGGCGATGGTTGCCGAGATGTCGCGCGACGGCTCCGCGGCGCCGGGCGCCAGGAGCCAGTCGCCGCGCGATACGTCGACTTCGCGGTCCAGCACGATGCCGGCGCTGTGGCCGGCGGGCACGTTCTTGGGCTCCCGCACGTGGTTCAGCACCTGGGCCACCGTGGCGGTCTGGCCGCTGGGCAGCACCTTGATCTGCTGGCCCGGCTCGATCGAACCGGTGGCGACGCGGCCCCAAAAAACGCGGCGTCCTTGACTTGTGTCAGAGGAAGACGAAAATTTTTCCACCCACTGGACCGGGAAGGCAAAGGCCTCATCGGTCTCGGCGGCCACTACGTCCAGCTTTTCGAGCAATTGCAGCAACGACAGGCCCTGATAGCCGCACCAGCCGGGCTGCGCCTCGACCACGTTGTGGCCCTTGAGCGCGGAGATCGGAACGATGGCGCGCGCGGCGATGCCGGCGGCTTCGGTGAACGCCTGCAGCGCGCCGCTGATGTTATTGAAGGCGACCGTCGGATCTTCCACGGCGTCGAGCTTGTTCACCGCGAACACGATGGACGGCACGCGCAGCAGGTTCACCAGCAGGGAATGGCGGCGCGTTTGCGGCAGCAGTTCCATCTTCGGGTCTTGCCATTGCAGCTTGGTCGCGTCGACCAGCACGACGGCGGCGTCGGCACTCGAAGCGGCCGTGACCATGTTGCGGGTGTATTGCTCATGCCCCGGCGCGTCGCCGATGATGAATTTGCGCGTCGGCGTGGCGAAGTAGCGGTAGGCGACGTCGATGGTGATGCCTTGCTCGCGCTCGGCGGACAGGCCGTCGGTGAGTAGCGCCAGGTCGGTCTCGCCGGAGCGTTGAACACCGGCCAGCTGGTCTTGCAGCACGGCCTTGCTGTCCACCAGCAGACGTCCGATCAACGTGCTCTTGCCGTCGTCCACCGACCCGCAGGTGATGAACTTCAGCGCGGAGACGTGGTCGTGCAATGTTGCCGTATCAGGAGTTGAAAGCGCACTCATCAGAAATACCCGTCCTTCTTGCGCTTCTCCATGGAAGCGTCGGATGTCTTGTCGTCCATGCGGGTGGCGCCGCGTTCGCTGACTTCGACCGTCAGCGTCTCGACCACCACTTCGGCGGCGTTGGCCGCCGGGCTGTCCACCGGGCAGGTGCAGGTGATGTCGCCCACGGTGCGGAAGCGCACGGTGCGGGTCACGACTTCTTCGCCTTCGCGCGGCGGGGTAAGTTCCGTCACCGGCACCAGCAGGCCCTTGCGTTCGATCACCTGACGCTGGTGCGCGTAGTAGATGGAGGGCAGGGCGATGTTCTCGCGCTCGATGTACTGCCACACGTCCAGCTCGGTCCAGTTGGAGATGGGGAACACGCGGAAGTGCTCGCCGGGCGCCAGGCGCGTGTTGAACAGCGTCCACAGTTCCGGGCGCTGCGCCTTGGGCTGCCATTGGCCGAAGCTGTCGCGATGCGAGAAGATGCGCTCCTTGGCGCGGGCCTTCTCTTCGTCGCGGCGCGCGCCGCCGATCAGCGCGTCGAAGCGGAACTCTTCGATGGCTTCCAGCAGCGTCACAGACTGGTGCACGTTGCGCGACTCGCCCGGGTGGGCCAGGCGCACCGTGCCGCGCTTCATCGAATCCTCGACGTTGCGCACGATCAGCTCGGCGCCCAGCTCCTTGGCGCGAAAGTCGCGGAAGTCGGTCACTTCCGGGAAGTTGTGGCCCGTGTCGATCATCAGCAGCGGATACGGGATCCGGCCTGCGCCGAAAGCTTTTTCTGCGCACTTGAGCAGGACGAGCGAGTCCTTGCCGCCGGAGAACAGCAGCGTCGGGCGCTCGAAAGTGGCGGCGACTTCGCGCAGGATGAAGATGGTCTCTTCTTCCAGGGCGTCAAGGTGCTTGTTGCTCAGCTTGCCGAGCAATTGGGGTTCGGTACGGGCGTTCATAGGTCAGTGCTCGATGTGCAATCCGCATTCGCGGTTGTCTTCAGCCTTGGTCGGGTCGAAGTAGTCGAAGTTGTTCGGCAGCCCATGTGCCTGGCAGTAGGCATGGAGATCCCTGGACGTCCAGTGGAGCAGCGGGGCGACCTTGATCAGGCCATCCGGATTGATGGACACGGGTTCCATCTGTGCCCGAACGGCGGTGTCCGTGGCGCGCAGCGCGGTGAACCAGACCTGCGGCGCCGTTTCCCGGAGGGCGCGCGCGAACGGCTCCAGCTTGACCTCTATCGTGAAGGCCTCGTGGCGCGGATCGTCGAGCGTCGGCATCGCGCCTTCGAGCGCTTCCCGGTGCGCGCGGGATCGCAGAGGCAGGTAGGTACGCAGGTTCAGCGACAGCTGCCGCGTCACCTCGTCCGCGAAGCGGTAGGTGGCCTCGGTGTTGTAGCCGTTGTCCATCCAGACCACAGGCACGTCAGGCTTCACCTGCGTGACCATGTGAAGGATGACGGCTTCGAACGGCCGGAAGTTCGTGGTGACGATCGCGGACTTGCCCAGGCCCAGGGCCCAAGCCACCAAGCCTTGTGCGTCGCGGCCGAGCTCGGCGTTGACTTTGGCGAGATCGATGTTCATGTCGAGGCTTTCAAGCATGGGCGAACCTCGGTGCGGTTTTCACGGCATCGCCTTGGTAGAACGCCGCGTAGCGCTCGAACTGGCGCTTGGCGTCGTTCATGTCCTGGTCCTCGCGCAGCACGGCGCTGGAAAAGCCCGTGCGTTCCAGCTGCACGAGCTGGTCAATCAACACCTCGCCTGTTGCGCGAATGTCGCCGGCAAAGCCCAAGCGGCGGCGCAGCAGGAAGGCCTGGCTGAAGGCACGGCCGTCAGCGAATTTCGGGAAGTTCAGTTCGATGCGCTCAACACCGTCCAGGGACAGCTCGCGCGGATCCGAGTCGTTGGCCAGCTGCAGGACCTTCGAGTCCACGGACACCAGCACTTGTTCGGCCGGGGAGATCAGGTTCAGTTTCATGGTTGTCAATTTCAAGCTGCCTGCTTTTCGGCGAAACGCGCGCTGTTGGCTGCGGCCTTGAACGGCTCGATGCCGACACGGCGCAGCGTGTCGATGAAGGTCTCGGCCTTGTCGCCGGTGGTCTGGCGCTGCTGGCGATACGTGTCCAGCACGGCTTCGATCACTTCCGGCACTTCGGCCGCGGAGAACGACGGGCCGACCACCTTGCCGGGCGTGGGCGCGCCGGACAGGAGCGAACCGTCCGAACCGCCGAGCGTGACCTGGTACCACTCCTTGCCGTCCTTGTCGACGCCCAGGATGCCGATGTGGCCGCTGTGGTGATGGCCGCAGGAGTTGATGCAACCGCTGATGTGCAGGTCGATCTCACCGATGTCGTGCAGCTCGTCCAGATCCTGGTAGCGCTGCGTGATCGCTTCGGCGATCGGCAGCGAGCGCGCATTGGCCAGGTCGCAGAAATCGCCGCCGGGGCAGGCGATCATGTCCGTCAGCAGGCGGATGTTGGCTTTGGCTAGGCCGGCTTTGCGGGCGGCGTGCCACAGCTCGGGCAGGTCGTCCTGGTGGACCCAGGGCAAAAGCAGATTCTGGTCGTGCGTGACACGGGATTCACCGGCCGAGAAGCGCTCGGCCAATTCGGCCGCGACGTCCAGTTGGGCGCCGGTCGCGTCGCCGGGGGCCTGGCCCAGGCGCTTGAACGACAGCGTCACGGCGCGCAGTTCCGGGTTCTTGTGTTCGGCCACGTTCTGCTGCAGCCAGCGGTCGTATTCCGGATCGGCCTCGGCGCCCGCACGCATGATGTCGTGCACCTTGGCTTCGGCGCCCTTGCGATCGCGCTTGAGTGCGGGCGGTACGAAGGAAGCCGCCACCCGGTCCAGCTCGGCCTGCGTGATCGTGTGCGGCGCGCCGTCCACTTCCACGATTTGCTTGTACTCGGCTTCCACCTCGTCGATGTAGCGCTGGCCTTCGGCCTTCACCAGGATCTTGATGCGCGCCTTGTACATGTTGTCGCGGCGGCCCCAGCGGTTGTACACGCGCACGACGGCTTCGAGGTAGTTGAGGATTTCGGCCCAGGGCAGGAACTCGCGGATCACCGTGGCGATGACCGGCGTGCGGCCCATACCGCCGCCGACCAGCACGCGGAAGCCCAGCTCGCCCGCTTCGTTCTTGACCAGGTGCAGGCCGACGTCATGCCAGAAGGTCGCGGCGCGGTCTTCGGCGGCGCCGGTGACGGCGATCTTGAACTTGCGCGGCAGGAAGGCGAACTCGGGATGCAGCGTGCTCCACTGGCGCATGATTTCGCAGTAAGGGCGCGGATCGGCGATCTCGTCCACCGCGATGCCGGCGCGCTCGTCGCTGGTGATGTTGCGGATGCAGTTGCCGCTGGTCTGGATGCCGTGCATGTTGACGCTGGCCAGCAGGTCCATCACATCGGCGCTCTTGACGAGGGGAATCCAGTTGAACTGGACGTTCTGGCGCGTGGTGAAGTGGCCGTAGCCCACCTTCAGTTGCGAGCGCACCGAGCCGCCGCCGTAGCTGGGGGGCAGGGCGACCGGCCCGAGCGTGTCCTGCTTTTCCTGGGCGTGCTGGAGGAGTTCGGCGGTGGGCTGGTCGTACTCGCGCGCGATGGTGGCCAACGCGCGCAGCTGCACGCTGGAGAGCTCACCATAGGGCACGGCGATGCGCAGCATCGGGGCATAACGCTGGATGTACCAGCCGTTCTGCAGGCGCAGCGGCTTGAACTCGTCGCCGCTCAGCTTGCCGGCCAGGTGGCGTTCCAGCTGGTCGCGGTACTGCGCGGCGCGGTTGTGGACGAACTGTTTGTCGAAATCGGTGTACTGGTACATGTTCTAGTTCTCTCTCTTCTTCAGATCGAAATCAGGCGGGCGCCGGCATAGGCCAGCAACAGCGACAGCAGGGAGCGGATCACCCGGTCCGGGGCATGGCGCACCAGGCGCGAACCGAGCCAGATGCCCGGCAGGGAGCCGATCAGCAGCGTGCCCAGCAGCGGCCAATTGACCGAACCGATGGACGCGTGGCCCAGGCCGGCGACCAGCGTCAGCGGCACGGCATAGGCAATGTCGGCCGCGATGATGCGCGGCAAGGGCAGCGCCGGATACAGCAGCATCAACACGGTGACGCCGATCGCACCGGCGCCCACCGAGGTCAGCGAGACCAGTGTGCCGATGGCAGCACCGAACAACACCGGCTGCACCCAGTGGCGTGGGCGGATGGCCTGCGCGATCTGCTCGGCGTCGATTTCGCGCGGGATGCTCTTGCCTTTGATTGCCTTGTAGAGTGTCGCGGCTGCTGTTAGCAGCAGTGCGGCGCCCAGCGTGGTGGTCATGACGGACTGCACAGCCGGGTTGGCCGGCCCCAGGCGGTGCAGGACGAAAATGGTGACGAGCGCCGCCGGAATGCTGCCGGCGGACAGCAGCGCTACCACGGGCCAGTCGATATGGCGCGAGCGTGCCAGGCCGACCGCGCCGCCGAATTTGGTCGCGGCAGCGAACAGCAGGTCGGTGCCGATGGCGAGGTACGGCTTGATGCCAAACCCGAAGATCAGGATGGGCGTCATCAGGGAACCGCCGCCGACCCCCGTGAGGCCGACGACCAGGCCTACGAAGAATCCGGCGAAGACAAAGGCGAAGTCGTGCATGGGCGCGACTCTAAGAGACAGCCTTATGGGAACAAACTATTTTTTAGTTCGCGCGATATGCGGATAAGCTTATGCGCCAGTGCTGGTGCGGCTTTTCGGGGGGATAAAAGCAAATTCCGGATAAGGGGGTTTGGGCCCGTGGGCGGCAGCCCGCCATAATGCGGTGCGTCCTGCCAGCTCATCTTGAAAAGCCAAATGGCCCAGAGGGTTTTCGTCAAAGTCATCGGGTTCACCGACGTGGAACGCCACGCGCTGAATACCGTGTTCCGGCTGTCGGAGCAGCGCGAAACCATCTATTCGCTGTGGTTGGCCGACAACCCCGAACCGCCCCAACTGGCGTTGATCGACGGCCAAAGCTTCGAGGCCCACGTCGAACTCGAAACGCCCAGGAACCACAAGCTCAAGCTGATCTGGGTCGGCGCGGTGGCGCCCGCCGAGGCGTGGCGCACCTTTCACCGGCCCATCTCCTGGCCCGAAGTCGTCAACGCCATGGACCAGCTCTTCGCGCCGTCCGACCCGCTGGACTTCGACCTCGGCCGCGACAGCGGGATGGCGGACACGTTGCCGCCCGACCTGCCGCCCGTCAAGCGCGCGCTGATCGCCAGCGCCGACCGTGACGTTCGCCTGTACATGCGCGCCCGGCTGTCGCTGGCCGACCTGACGCAGGCCGACGAAGCCGAAACAGGCGCGCAGGCGTTGGAGCTGACGCGCGCGCATGCGTACGCCGTGGCGCTGGTTGACCTGTCGCTCCCCGACGTGGACGGCTGGGCTTTCGTGAAAGAACTCGGCGAGGCCAAGCCCGGTATCGAGCACCTTATTCTGACCAAGGCGCAACCCTCATTTCCGGAGCAGATCCGCGCGTGGCTGCGCGGGGCCAAGGGGTTGTTCGGCACGCGGCCGGATCCGGGGAAGCTGCAGGCTCTGCTAGAGCGGGTTTAACGCCCCACGCATCGACTGTGCGGGGCTGGCTCAGGTCCCGACTTCACCAGCGACAGGCACAGGTTGTTCACCAACGGGCAGCACTGGTGAAAGTTCAAGCGTCTGCCCCGGCCACCAGCCCTGTTGAACACCGACCAACACTTGCCGCGTCAGACGCCCGGCCACGGGCAATGCGCACCCGGCGTTCATGAACATGTCGCGCAGCCACGGCAACAAGCGCAAGTCAGACTGGAACAACGGCGTCAACCAGCGGCTGGCCTGCCCGTAGAAGTGCAGGTGGCGCCGCCGCAGCTGGGTGTAGCGCTCCAGGGCTTGCGGCACCGAGTCGGCCCGGTCGACGCAATCGCGCAACGCCACCGCGTCCAGCAGCGCGAGGTTGGTACCCTGGCCGAGTTGCGGGCTGGTGGCGTGGGCGGCGTCGCCAACGACGACCGCGCGGTCCGTGTGATAGCTCGGCATCACGGTATCGTGGTAGCGGGCCCAGGTCAGTTGATCGAGCGAAGTGATCTGGTCCAACAGCGGGCCGCACGCCGGGTTCAGCGCCAGCAGCTCACGCTTGAACGCATCGAGCCCGGCCTCGCGCCACGCAGCGTAGCGGCTCGCGTGCAAGCTCCAGAACAGGCTGACGACGGGCACATCGCGCCCCGGCGCGACGCCCGTCGGCATGATGCCGAGCATCTGGTTTGCGCCTCGGTACCACTGCCAGAGGGTCGAACCGTGTTCCCGCTTGGGATCGTCCAGCACAGCCCACACTGCGCCCCAGGGATAGATGCGATCGCTGCAGGCCAGCCTGGTCTGCTGGCGCAGCGTCGATCGACTGCCATCGGCGATGACCACCAGGTCGTGCTTGTCCTGGAGTGCCTGCAGCTCGCGCACCTCGTGGCCTGTCACCACTTTCACGCCGCAGCTGTGGGCCAGCTTCCACAAGCTGTCGAACAGCACGCCGCGGTGCAAGCCCACGCCGAACGATCCGGGCTGCCATTTGTCGTAGCGCACGTTCACCACCGGCCAGCGCCTGCGCGTAACGCCGAACAGGTGATCGATGCGGTCGCCCCGGCGCAGCACCTCCTGGTCGATGCCCAGCATGCGCATGGCGGCCAGGCCGCTCGGCTGCACCAGGATGCCGGCGCCTATCGATTGCGGCGTCTCGAACTTTTCAAAGATGGTGACGCGGTGCCCGGACCGGGCCAGCAAGGCAGCTGCGGAAAGGCCGGCAAAGCCGGCGCCGGCAACCGCGACGTCAAGTGTTCGCAAGGGGCGGGACATCCGCCGATGCTAACAAGCCCGCGTCGGGCGCTGGTTCGCCCGCCGGCAGCAGTGGCAGCGGGTCGCGCCCCAGCCAACGGCGCACCTCGTTGCCTGCTTGCGGGACGGAGCCCGCCTGCAACATGCGCATGGTGTCGATGCTGAACACTTTCTGCGGAACGATGCGTGCCAGCCGCGCCGTGAGTTTCATCAGCCACCACGGCACAGGCATCCACAGGGGCGCGCCCTTGTTCTGCGCAGTGCGGTAGCTGGCGAGCATTTCGCGGTACGTCATTGCACGCGGGCCCGCCAGTTCGATAACACGCCGCAGCGCCTTTGGATGTTCGGCGATGCGCGCCACGCACTGCGCGACGTCCGTCGCCTGTATCGGCTGGACCCTACTTTCGCCGGGATGAAAGACGCCCGGCAGCGCGATCACCGGTTGGCGTGCCAGCCAGCGAAACAGGCGCGTGCTCGGACAGGCGGGGTCGACCAGCAGGCCCGGGCGCACGATCGCGAAGTCGACCGGACCGCTCTCGTAGGCCTGCTCGGCCGCCAACTTGCTGGCCATGTATTCGCCCGCGATGCCGGTGCCCGCGCCCAGGGCCGAGACGTGCACGATGCGTGCGACCCGCTCCGCGGCGCAGGCGGCCGCGAGCGCTTGGGCAGCCCGCCGGTGCACGACATCCCACGTGTTGCCGTCGCGCTCGATCAGGATGCCGACCGCGTTGACCACCACGTCCGCGCCGCGAACGACGGTGCGCAGATTCGCCGCGTCCAGGTCGAAGCGGAAGTCCACGGGCAGTTCGGCGTCCCTGCGCCCGGCGCGCAGAACCCGGTGACCGCGCGCGGCCAGCTCCTTCACGATGGCGCGGCCGAGCAGGCCGGTCGAACCGAAGACGACGACTTTCATGATGCTGTCCTTTCGTTGGTGGATTCGCAGACATCGCCGGCGCATGCGCCGGCTGTGCGCCGGGCCGCCTGCGCGGCGGCCATGCGTGCCAGCAAGGGCTGCAGCAGCGCCGAGACCTTGTAGCGATTGCGCGCGAACACTGCATAGGCACGTTCGGCAATCGAGCTCACCCCGGGCAAGGCCGTGGGTGCGAACAGCAAGCCCCATCCCACAGCGCCGTAAGCCAGCCGGAACACCTCGACACCGACGACCAGCGTGCCGTCGGGCCGCACCGCGTGAATCAGGCGTTGCATGTCCTCGACCTTCGCACCGTATTTCGCAGCGTCGAAGCCGGGGAGGGCGATGTCCACGAACGCCAGCCGCCGTAAACCATCCAGCTGTGCAAGCCGGTCCATCTCGAGCCGGCAAATGGGACACGCGCCGTCGTACAGCAAGGTGAGTGGGTAGTCGTTTCGGGATTGCTTCATGGCTATGATTAAATCGATAAGACAGTAATTTCAGTCAATACAGAAATGATCGAGCAAAAAAAGGGGCGTTACGGCCCGATCACCGCGCCCACCTCGTTCACGGGCGGCGCGTCGGTGCCGCCGGTCGTTTGACCGCGGATCAGTTTCTGGATCTTGGCGCCGAGTTTCAGCACCTTGGTGAGGGTTTCGGTGTCGAGCCGGAGCATCTCGTCGCTCCACGCCGACAACGACTCGAGCATCACGAGCATCTCCTTGATCCGTGCCGCTCGCTCCAAACCGTCCACCATCAGCTCCGGGCTGTTGAGAAGGTCCTTCAGCACGTCGATCGTCGGTTCGATCTCCCGCTCTTTCCGCTCGCGCACGATCGTGCGGGTGAGCTCCCAGATGTCCGTGCTGGCCTCGAAGTGGTCCCGCCTGTCGCCCAGCACATGCACCATCTTCACCAGGTTCCAGGCCTGGAGTTCGCGGATCGAATTGCTCACGTTGCTTCGCGCGACCGCCAGCGTTTCGGCAATCTCGTCGGCCGGCAGCGGCTTGCCGCTGAGATAGAGCAGGGCATGGATCTGCGCGACCGTGCGATTGACGCCCCATCGGGTGCCCATTTCGCCCCAGTGGAGGATGAATTTCT
Organism: Ramlibacter sp. WS9; assembly: GCF_003797765.1. Classification (GTDB taxonomy): domain Bacteria; phylum Pseudomonadota; class Gammaproteobacteria; order Burkholderiales; family Burkholderiaceae_C; genus Ramlibacter. The sequence goes on from NZ_RKMB01000005.1 coordinate 222,858, forward strand.
GGGAGGTGGCGCTGAGTTCCATGACCGAAGATTAGATCTGCCAGTTATTTCTGTCAAGACAGAATTATTGGTGCGCCCGTTTCACGTCCAGCGCCTGTCCGAGCTTGCGGTCCAGCGGCAATGGCTCATCGTGCAGTTGCGCAGCCAGCAGCTCCGCGCACAGCACCGAAAAGGTCAGCCCGCGCGACCCCATCGCTGTGCTGACCCACAGGCCGGGTTGCACTTCGCCGAGCAACGGACGCCGGTCGGCGGAGGCGCAACGCACGCCGGTCCAGGCGCGCAGTTCGGTGCTCGCGAATGTTGGTGCGAGTTCCTGCGCAGCGGCGGGCAACAGGTCGTGCAGGCGCTGCGAATTGGCCTGGTGATCTGCTTCGCGCACGGCAAGGTCCTGGTCATCGCGGTCAAAAGTTGAGCCGCAGAACCAGGCGGCCCGCCCGGCAATCGGCACGTGCGGAATGAAATGCCCGTTGCCGTTGACCGCAAACAGCGGCAGTGATTCGCCCGCTTCATGGGCCCACGACACTTGCCCGCGGATCGGTTGCAGCGGCAGCGGGATGGGCAGCAGTCTTGCGCCGGCGTGCGCCGCGGCGATCACGACCAGATCGGCTGACGCAATGCTCTCGCCTTGCGCACCCAGCACTTGCCAGCCTTCACCCGAGCGGACGACCTGTTCGACAGCTGTGCTCGCACGCCACCTGATGCCTGGCTGGGCCAGCCACGCGCGCACCAGCGCCGCCGGCTTGATCCAGCCCGCCTGCTCATGCCAGTAGGCGTGGGTCGAGGGGGCGAGTTTTGCGGCGGAAACTTGCACGCCATCGGCGTCTCGGGTCCACGGTTGCCATGCTTCCTGTGCATCGGCCGCAGGCGCATCCGCCCCCGGCCGATGCTCGAGCACGCCCGTCAGGCACCAATCCTCGCCGTCGCGCAGCAGGGCGCGCGCCTGCTGGAGCGTGGCGCGGACTCCGCATCGGGTGAGGCGCGACAACAGGCTGTCGTCCGGCGAAAAGTGCGGCGCGATCATCCCCACCGGCAGGCCCGAGGCGCCGGCTGCGGGCTCCGCGGCGCCGTCCAGAACCGTGACTTGCCAACCTCTTCGCGCGAGGCTCGCGGCGGCGGACGCACCCGCAAGGCCCGCACCGATGACGACGCAGTGCCCTGGCTCCACCACGTTGCGCGGCCGCTGGCCCTTGGGCTCCCATGCCGGCGCAAAGACGGCTTCGATGCCAAGCCGCTCAGGCAGCGTGCGTTCGGCCTGCTTCACCGAAAAGCCGCACTGCGCGAGATTGCGGAGCAAGTCGCCGTCTGCTCGTGAAGCCGCGAGCGCCGTGCCGCGCCGGCAGTGCCGGACGATGCCTTTGAGCGCGTGCAAGTCCAACGCCGCACCACTGTCCTTGGAGTCGGCACCACCCAGGAAAACGGAATCCGCGTGGAAAGGCTGCTGGCGCAGCCCGTCGCGCACGTCGCCGACAAACAGGGTGAGCAGCACGCGGCCTTGCTCGAAAACCAACCGATGCGTGCCCGGCGTCAAGCCGAACCACTGCGCGGCGAGTTCCTGGGCCATACCCACCAGGTCGGGATACAGCGCCGTTTCCCGTACGAGGTCGGCAGCGGGCACGGCCTGCACCCCGGCAGAGACGAAGTGCAGGATGCGCGGCCGCGCCGGATCGTCCTTCCACGCGCGCCATGCCGCCAGGAAATTCAGCCCCAGGCCGAAGCTGGTCTCCAGGATCCGCCAATGCGGCTGCCCCGCCCACGCTTGCGGCAAGCCGCAGCCGTGCAGGAACAGGTGGCGGGCTTGCTCGAGCCCGCCCGGCCCGGACATTACGGGGCGGGGGGCACGTAGCCCTGGGCCACGTCGGCGCCGCTGCCGAAGAAATGGTTTTCCATCTGCCGCGCGAGGTACTGCCGCGCCCGCGCATCGGCCAGGTTCAGCCGGTTTTCATTGACCAGCATGGTCTGCTGCTTGAGCCATGCGGCCCAGGCTTCCTTGCTGACGCTCTCATAAATGCGCTTGCCGAGTTCGCCGGGGTAGGGCGGCAAGTCGAGGCCTTCGGCTTCCTTGCCGAGCTTGATGCAATTGACGGTACGAGCCATGGGGACGCCTCTTTGGATGGTTTCGCGAATAAGCTTGTGCGAATAAACAAGTGAAAACTCAGTCGTTCCAGTTTCGGGACCGGGCTCCCAGAATCGGCTCTGTCGATTACCAGAACCCGAAAGAAACTGTCATGACCCTTCGCCGCGACTTTATCAAGATTCCCCTGGCCGCTGCCGTGGCCGGCGCGTTGTCCCTGGCCGCGCTGCCTTCATTGGCCCAGCAACCGGTGACGCTGCTCAACGTTTCCTACGACCCGACGCGCGAGTTGTACGTCGAGTTCAACAAGGCGTTTGCCACCCACTGGAAGGCCAAGACCGGACAGGACGTGGCCACCAAGCAGTCGCACGGCGGCTCGGGCAAGCAGGCCCGTTCGGTCATCGACGGCCTCGACGCCGATGTGGTGACGCTGGCGCTGGCCGGCGACATCGATGCGCTGGCCAACAACGGCGGCTGGCTGGCGAAGGACTGGCAGAAGCGCCTGCCGCACAACTCCTCCCCCTACACCTCGACCATCGTCCTCGTGGTGCGCCAGGGCAATCCGAAGGGCATCAAGGACTGGGACGACCTGGTCAAGCCCGGCATCAGCGTGATCACGCCGAACCCAAAGACCTCGGGCGGTGCGCGCTGGAATTATCTCGCGGCATGGGAATTCGCCAAGCGCAAGTACGGTGGAGAGGCAAAGGCCAAGGAATTCGTCGGCAAGCTCTACTCGAACGTGCCGGTGCTGGACACGGGTGCTCGCGGCTCGTCCATCACCTTTGCCCAGCGCAACCAGGGAGACGTGTTCATCTCCTGGGAGAACGAGGCCTACCTGCTGGAGAAGGAATTCGGCAGCAAGGTCGACGTGGTCTACCCGTCGATCTCCATCCTGGCGGAGCCGCCCGTCGCCGTGGTCGACAAGAACGTGGACCGCAAGGGCACGCGCGCCGCGGCCGAGGAGTACTTGAAGTTCCTCTACACCGAAGAGGGCCAGGACATCGCGGGCAAGAATTTCTATCGTCCCGCCGTTTCGGCGAAAGCACAGGCCAAGTACGCGAAGCAGTTTCCGAAGCTGAACCTGTTCACCATCGAGCAGGCGTTCGGCGGGTGGGGCAAGGCGGACAAGGAGCACTTCGCGGACGGCGGCAGCTTCGACCAGATTTACACCCGCAAATAGGAGATGCCATGCGCACGCCTTCGCTGCACGACCGCATTCTTGACGTATTGGGGCTCACGGCCGCGGCCTGGGGTGTCGAAATGCGTGAGGGTCAATGCATGCGCCAGGCGACCGCGACCAGCACGACAGCGCCGATCCAGGCCGTGGTGCCCAGCATCAGCGCGGCTTGGCGCCAGCCTGCCCGGGCGATTGCCGCGAATGAGGTCTTCATGCCCAGGGCCGCGACGCCCATCAACAGGCAGGCATTCGACAGGTCGTTCAAGGAGGACTGGACGCGTGGCGACAGGCCCACTGTCGACTGAAAGAGGGCCAGCAGCAGGAACAGGATGAGAAAGCTCGGCACAAGCGGCGGCAGCTCGCCGCTGCCTTGCGCTTCATCCCTGTCATGCTTGTTCCGGAAGGCACAGACCACACCCGCGACGACCGCGGCCAGCAAGGCGACGCGGGACAGCTTGACGATCGCGGCAGTGTTGCCGGCCTCCGGGCCCAAGGTGTAGCCCGCCACCACCACCTGCGCCACGTCATGGATGGTTGCGCCCAGGAACAGGCCGGCTGCCGTGGGGGACAGCCCCAGATGCTGGGCCACCAGCGGATACACCAGCATCGCCAAAGTGGAAAGCAGCGTCGCGAGAACGACCACGGCCAGTGTGTCGCGCTCGAGCGCTTTGTCTTTGGGCAGCACGGCCGCGATCGCCAGCGCCGCCGACGCGCCGCAGATCGCGGTGGCGCCGCCCGCCAGCACGCCCATCTGCGTGGAAAGGCCCAACCGTTTGGCCAGCGCGAGGCCGCACAGCAAGGTTGTCGCGACGGCGGTGATCACGATCAACGCACTCGGCCAGCCCAACGCCGCGATCTCCGCCGCCGTGATGCGCGCGCCCAGCAAGCCCACGCCCAGGCGCAGGACAACGCGCACGCAAAAGACTACGCCCGGTGCGGTGCGGATTTCCTCGCTCAGGTAGTGGAGCGCCGTGCCGACGAGCAGCGCACACAACATCGGCGGCGCGCCGGTCTGCGCGGCCGCGTAGCCGGCGGCCAGGGCGATCACCACGCAGGTGGTGAAGCCGGGAAGCGCCGCGATGAGCTGCTGCTGGCTCCAGCCGGCGCGCATGAAGCGCAGCATCAGGGCGCGCATGGCGTCGGCCTATTTGTCCACGAACGCGCGTTCGATGACGTAGTGGCCGGGGTGGCTCATGTTGCCCTCGGCGAGCCCGAGCTTGTCGAGCAGGGCACGCGTGTCCTTGAGCATGCCGGGGCTGCCGCACAGCATGAAGCGGTCGCGCGTGGCGTCCAGGGGCGGCAGGCCGAGGTCGTGGCACAGCTTGCCGGTCTCCAGCAGCGTGGGAATGCGCCCCTGGTGCCGGAACGATTCGCGTGTGACCGTCGGGTAGTACAGCAATTGCCTCGAGACCTGCTCGCCGAAGAATTCGTTCTTCGGCAGCTCGTGGGTGATGAGCTGGTCGTAAGCCAGTTCGCTCACCTGGCGGCAGCCGTGGACCAGCACCACTTTGTCGAAGCGCTCGTAGACCTCCGGGTCGCGGATCGCGCTCATGAAAGGGGCAAGTCCGGTGCCCGTGGCCAGGAGCCAGAGCGTGCCGCCCGGCAGCAGGTTCTGCAGCAGCAGCGTGCCCGAGGCCTTGCGCCCGACCACGACGGTGTCGCCGGGCCGCACGTGCTGCAGGCGCGAGGTGAGGGGCCCGTCCTGCACCTTGATGCTGAGGAATTCCAGCGTTTCCTCGTAGTGCGGGCTGACCATGCTGTAGGCGCGCAGGAGCGGACGCCCGTCGACCATCAGGCCGATCATGGTGAACTGCCCGCTCTGGTAGCGAAAGCCGGGGTCCCGCGTGGTGGTGAACGAGAAGAGGCGGTCGGTCCAGTGATGAACGGAAAGGACCCGCGCGTCGAACAGGTTGCTCATGGTGCGGAGAGTTCGTGCAGGTACGCCCACGGGTAGATGCCGCGGTCGTGCCCATCGTTGAAGATCAGCTGCAGCCCCATGTCGCCGACCGGGCGCAGCTGGGTCACCGCGGCGTCCGCGGCGGCCACGGGAGGACGGCCGGTGCGGCGCCCGTTCTCGCATGCCGCGCATTTGCATGCGGCGCGCAACTGGGCGCCGCCCAGGTGGCCGAGCAGGCCGTCGCTCCACAGCACGTCGAGACGGCCCGACGCCGCGTGCAGCGTCACGTCCAGGGGCCAGGCGGTAGTAGCGCTCATCACACGAGGTGGGCCACGCCTTGCGGCCCGACCTCGGTACTCAGGCCGCCCAGGCCACCGTCGCACAATTCCCCGCCCATGGCCGCAAGGCTTTCCTCACGGATCAGGGTCTTGATCGTGCGCACCAGCTGCACGAATTGCGGCGTCGCCGTCATCTCGGGTGTGCGCGGACGCGGCAACGGCACCACGATCTCGGACTTGATGCGGCCCGGCCGCGCCGTCATCACGTAGATGCGGTCGGACAGGAACACCGCCTCCTCGATGTCGTGCGTGATGAACAGCACCGAGATGCGCAGGCGCTGCCACATGTTGGTCAGGATCTCCTGCATCACCACGCGGGTCTGGGAATCGAGCGCGCCGAACGGTTCGTCCATCAGCAGCACCTGAGGGCTCGTCGCCAACGCGCGGACGATGCCCACGCGCTGCTTCATGCCGCCGGAGAGCTGGTCGGGGTAGTGGTTCTCGAACGAGAGCAAGCCAGCCAGTCCCAGCAGGGTGCGCGCCTGTGTCTCGCGTTCGCTGGCCGAGAAGCCCTTGAGCTTGAGGCCGAATTCGACGTTTTTGCGCACCGTCATCCAGGGGAACAGCGAGTACTGCTGGAACACCACGCCGCGGTCGGAGCCGGGGCCGCGGATCGTTTGCCCGTCCAGCATCGCCTGGCCCGAGGTCGGCTCGAGAAAGCCCGCGACGACGTTGAGCAGCGTCGACTTGCCGCAGCCCGAGGGGCCGATCAGCGAGACGAACTCGCCCGGCTGGACGTGGATCGACACGTCGTTCACGGCGTCAATGCTGCCGGCTTTGGTCTGGAACCGGATGCCCAGGTTGCGCACGTCGATCCGGCCGAGCGAGGCCGGAGGCGAAACGATGTTCATGTCCGTCCCCCGGTGGAGTACGCCTGCCAGGGCATGCAGATGCGCGCGACGAAGCGGATGGCGCCGCTGCACAACAGGCCTAGCACGCCGATGGTGATCATGCCCAGCGCGATCTCGGAATAGGTGATGAGCGAATACGCTTCCCAGGTGAAGTAGCCGATGCCGAACTGGCCGGAGATCATCTCGGCGGCGATCAGCGACACCCAGGCCACGCCCATGCCCACCGCGAGCCCAGTGAAGATGTGGGGCAGCGCGCCCGGCAGCACGACGTGCGCGAGCAGGCGCCGCTCCTTCGCGCCGAGCGAGCGCGCGGCCCGCAGCAGTACCGGGTCGATGGCTTCGACGCCATGCACGGTGTTCAGCAGAATCGGAAAGAACGCGCCGAGGAAAGTGATGAACACGATGCTGACCTCGTTGCTGGGCCACAGCATGATGGACATCGGTACCCACGCAATAGCGGGAATCGGCCTGAACACCTCCATCGCCGGCATCGCGAGCTGGCGCACCAGGCGATAACGGCCGATGAGGATGCCCAGGCCCACGCCGAGCACGGTGGCCACCGCGAAGCCGAACAGGATGCGCCGCACGCTGATGCCGATGCTGGTGATGAACTTGGCCGAACGGTTGACCTCGATCACCTTGTCGAACACCTGCGCCGGCGTGGGGATGTTGTTGAAGCGGATGTAGAAGTCCAACCGGTACAGCGTCGCCAGGTGCCACAGCAGCAGCACGCTGCCGATGGACACGCCTGCGAGCAGCCAGCCGGCGAGCCGGCCTTGCAGCCACTGGGTCGCGCGCCGGGGTTGCGAAGCAACTGAAGGCGGGGGCGATTCGTTGCGTGCCTCCAGTTGCGCGCCGACCGGCAGCAGCGAAACAGTCGCGGCCGGCGCGGGCGGGATGTCCCCGGCGAAATCGGCGTCGATCAGTTGGGCTGTGCGCATCGGTCAGCGTCCCGCGGTGGCAACCGCCATCTTCGCGCCGACCAGGTTCAGTGCGTCGGTGTAGGTGACGAACTTGCCGCCCGACTTGGCCGCATGGGCCTCGGCATCCTTCTTCAGCAGGAAGGGCGCGGCAACAGGACCTTTGGGCCCCGACTCAATCGCGTAGAAGGCCTTGTCGGCGAATACCTTGATGCCCAGTTCCTTGTCGAACACATAGGCCACCGCGACCTTCTTTTTCTCGCTCTCGTACTGGCGGATGCCGGCGAGCAGGCAGGTCGGCGAGCTCACGGGCACGATCTCACCGCCGGCCAGCCAGATCTCGCCGGCTTCCTTCGGCCGCGTCACGGCGGTCTTGCAGATCGGGTCCCTGCCGGCGATGTCGTAGTTGGCCAGCGTCTGCTTCTGCGAGTCGTAGTCCTGGCCGCGCTCCTTGAAGGCCTGGCGCACATAGCTCTCGTTGACCCAGGCGTTCATGTCGAACTCCTTCACGCGGCCCAGCTTGTTCAGCACGCCGTAGGCCGTCTTGATGGTGTCCAGCCAGCGCGGCTTGATGCTCGGGTCCAGCGTGTGGATGCCGCCCGGGCCGAGGAAGATGTAGACCACTTCCTTTTCGATCTTGGTCCACTCCTCGATCTTGGTGGCCGCGAGCTTCGGGTCCTTGCGCACCCAGTCGTTGGCTTCCATCAGTGCCTTGACGTAGGCGACCACGGCCTCCGGATACTTGTCGGCGAAGTCCTTGCGGACCACCACGCCGTGGAAGGTTGGGATCTTGGTCTGCGCCCCGTCGAAGATCTTGCGCGCGAAGCCGCGGTAGGGCAGCAGCTCGGCGAAGGGCACGAAGTCGCCGTGGCCGTCGATCTTCTTTTCCTGCAGGTTGGTGGTGCCGACTTCCGGGCTCTGGCTCACCAGGCTCCAGAAGTCGTCCTTCCAGCCGCGCTCCTGCATGGCCTGCAGCATCATGCCGTGGGCTGCCGAGCCGAAGGGCACGGAGACGTTCTTGCCTTTCAGGTCGGCCAGTTCGTAGTACGGGCTGTCCTTGTGCACCACCACGCCGTTGCCGGCGCCGAACGCGTTGTAGGCAATGATGGCGACGAGCTGCGTTTCATTGCCCTTGTTGCTCTGGCCGGTCGCGCCGTTCACCAGCAGCGGGTAGTCGCCCATCATGCCGATCTGCAGCTTGTTGGCGACCATGCCGTTGGTGACGGGCGGCCCGGAGGTGAAGTTCTGCCAGTCGAGCTTCCACTCGATGTTGGCGTACTTGCCGGTCTTGGGCAAGTGCTTCTCCAGCAGCTTGAGCTCCTTGATCACGATGCCGCCGGTGGCGGTGTTAGTGGTCGTGTTCTGCGTGCCGATGCCGATCGTCACGACCTGCTTGTCGGCTGCCTGCGCCAGGCCCGGCAGCAGGGCGAGGGCGAGGGCGAAGGCCAGGGGCGCTAACTTGGCTTGAATAAACGACGTCATCATGATCTCCAGGCTGGTTTCACAAATCTTCCGAAGGGCGATGCAAGTTCGGTACCACTTAAGCGTTCTCGCTGAGCAGGGCGCGCTTGTCCTGGCGCTGCGCCCAGGCGTCGGCGTCCGGCAGGGGCTCGCGCGATTGGCTGATCACCGGCCACCTGGCCGAGAGCTGCGCGTTGAGCGCGATGTACTCATGCTGATCGGCGGGCAGGTCCGCTTCTTCGAGGATGGCTTCGACCGGGCATTCCGGGATGCAGACGCCGCAGTCAATGCACACGGCCGGGTCGATCACCAGGAAGTTCGGGCCTTCGTGGAAGCAATCGACCGGACAGACGGCGACGCAGTCGGTGTACTTGCATGAGATGCAGGCTTGCGTGACGACGTGGGTCATACCGGCTCTCCGTTCATCTGCATGCTGGTGAGAGCGAGCTTGGCCAGCTTGCGCACGTCGGGGTCGCTGTCTTGCAGCGCGCGTTCCAGGTGCGTGATGGCGCGGGCGTCGGCGATCTCGCCCAAGGCGATGACAGCTTCCTTGCGCAAATTGCTGACGGGGTGTTGCAAAGCCTCGCACAGCGCGGGTACCGCGGGCCGGGCCTTGAGCTTGCCCAGGCTGCGCGCCGACTTGACGCGAACCTGCCAGTACTCGTCTTCCATCGCCTGCACCAGGTCCTGCACTCCGAGCGCCGAGCCGAGCTTGCCGAACGTGGTGGCCGCTTCCTCGCGGACCTGCCACGCCGGGTCGGCCAGGGCGTGGCTCAGGGCGAGATGGACGCTGACGTCGGCCGATTCCCCGGCAAACCCCAGGGCGCCGACCGCGACGCGGCGTACCTCGGCCTCTTCGTCATGCGCGGCGGCTTGCGTCAATGCGCCGATGGCTTGTGGGCGCTTGAGGTAGCCCAGCACGCCGACGGCTTCGCGGCGCACTGCCGCGTCCTTGTCTTGCAGTGCGGCCATCGCCGGCTCGAAGGCCTCGGGCACGCGCAAGGCCTTGACCGCTCGCAGTGCCGCGGCTTTCACGCCACTGTCGGCGTCGCTCAAATAGGGCAGAAGAGTGGCGGCCGAACCGGCGAGTTTCAACTCTCCCAAGGTCAGGGCGACGGCTTCGCGCACGGCGGCATCGCTGTCCTTGAGCAGCGGGACGAGCTCACGCAGCACTTCCGGCTCTTCGAATCCTTCCAGCGCCTTGGCGGCTTCCAGCCTCACTTGCGCATCGGGGTCGCGCAGGGCGGCTGTGAGCAGCGGCGCGACATCGTCTTCTTCATCGGTGTAGGGCAGGTCGATCACGGCGACACGGCGCACGCCGGCGTCGGGGCTGCGCAGCCGGTCGTGGATGGTGGCGGGGACGGCGATACTCATTTCGCCCTCACCGGACCAGGTACGGAATGTTCACGTGCACCGCGCCGGTGGGGCAGTCCTTTTCGCAGGGCATGCAGTACCAGCATTCGTCGAACTTCATGAAGGCCTTGTTCTTGACGAAGTCGATGGCGAGCACGTCGAGCGGGCAGACGTCCACGCAGACGGTGCAACCCTTGTCGGCGATGCACTTGTCCTCGTCGACCACGACAGGGGCCTGGGTTCGGGTGATGGCGATGGTCATGTGTTTTTCCTGGTTAGGCGGCGCGGGCGGGGGAGGCGACGCGCAGGCGCTGGTAGGCGGTCTTTTCCTGCTCGTTGAGCTCGACGACGTAAGGCTCGACGGCACGCTTGCGGAACACGGCGTTGCCGTTGGCGTCGCTGGTGACGTTGGTGTGGCAGAACCAGTTCTCGTCGTCCTTCTCGGGGTGGTCCACGCACAGGTGGTACAGGCCCCAGCGGCTCTCGGTGCGGAAGAGTGACGCGCGCGCGGCCAGCTCGGCGCAATCGCGGATCGTGTGGGCTTCCATCGCGCGCATCAGCTCGTGCGGATCCTCGGCGACCATCGACTCCAGGTCCTCGCGGATCTCGCCGAAGCGCTGCAGGCCGATCTCCATCTTGCGGGTGACCTTGGGCGGCTGCAGGTAGTCGTTGACGATGCGGCGGGTCTTGTATTCGACCTGGAAGGGTGTCAGGCCCTCGCTGCGCGACAGCGGCGCGGCGATGCGCTCGCGCTCGGCCTGCACCTTGTTCGCGTCGATGCGCGGCGCCTCGGTGCCCGACACATAGTCCGCCGCGTTCTCGCCGCAGAACTTGCCGTAGACAAACGCGCCCAGCATGTAGTTGTGCGGAATGCTGGCGCAGTCGCCGGCCGCGTACAGGCCCGGGATCGAGCACTCGCCCTTCTCGTTGGTCCAGATGCCCGAGGCGCTGTGGCCCGAGCAGAAGCCGATCTCCGAGATGTGCATCTCGATCATGCTCTTGCGGTAGTCGGTGCCACGGCCCTCGTGGAAGCGCCCGCGGCTGGGGCGCTCGTTGGTGTGCAGGATGTGCTCGATCTCGCTGATCGTCTCCTCGGCCAGGTGGTCCAGCTTGAGGAACACCGGGCCCTTGCCGCCTTCGAGTTCGTTGAAGAACTCCATCATCATCTGGCCGCTCCAGTAATCGCACTCGATAAAGCGCTGGCCGGCGTTGTTGGAGGTGTAGCCGCCGAACGGGCCAGTGACGTAGGCGCAGGCGGGGCCGTTGTAGTCCTTGATCAGCGGGTTGATCTGGAAGCATTCCAGGTTGGTGAGTTCGGCGCCCGCGTGATAGGCCATCACATGCCCCTCGCCGCAGTTGGTCGGGTTTTCGTAGGTGCCGAACAGGTAGCCCGAAGCCGGTAAGCCCAGGCGCCCGGCGGCACCGGTGCAGATGACGACGGCCTTTGCCTTGATGACGTAGAAGTCGGCGGTGCGGCAGTCGAAGCCCATCACGCCGGTGATTTCGCCCGACGGCCCGGTGAGCAGACGCGTGGCAACCACGCGATTGGTGATTTCGACGCGCGCGCGTTTGAGCTGGCGGTACAGCACGCGCTTCATGTGATGGCCTTCCGGCATGGGCAGCACGTAGCTGCCCAGGTGGTGCACCTTGCGCACCGCGTAGTCGCCGGTTTCGTCCTTCTCGAACTTCACGCCCCAGCGGTCCAGCTCTTCGATCATCCCGAAGCTGTTGCTGGCGTAGGCGTACACGCCCTTCTGGTCGACGATGCCGTCGTTGGCAACGGTGATCTCCTTGGTGTACTGCTCGGGGGTGGCGTGGCCGGGGATGACGGCGTTGTTCAGGCCGTCCATGCCCATCGAGATGGCGCCGCTTCTCTTGACGTTGGCCTTGTCCAGCAGCAGCACCCGCAGCTTCGGATTTTTCTCCTTGGCCTTCACCGCGGCCATGGGCCCGCCGGTGCCACCGCCGACGACGACGATGTCGTATTCGAGTTCGATCGTGTTCATGCCTGCCTTCCTGGGGTTCAAAGAGGTTGGACGGGCACGCGGTCGACTCTTACCTTGTACTGGAACGCGTCGCCGCGGTAGTACAGGTGCTCGTAGTCGATCGGCATGCCGTCCGATGTGTGGGTGGTGCGCTCGATCACGAGCACAGGCGAGCCTTCCTCGACCTTCAGTTGCGCCGCGAGGTTTTCGTCGGCCAGCGTCGAGCCGATCTGCAGGTCGGCGTGGCCGAGCGAGAGGCCGTAGTCGTTCTCGAGAATGGCAAACACGTCGCGCGAGGCCAGATCTTCCTTGGCGAGCTTCATGCCGACGTGCGTGGGCACATAGGTGATGTCGAGCGAGATCGGCTCCCTATTCAGGAAGCGCACGCGCTGCAGTTCGGTGACTTTGGCGCGCTTGGGCAGCTTCAATTTTTCCTGCACCTGGGGCGTGGGCTTGATGTGGCGGATGGAAACGACGCGCGCGAAGGTTTCGTAGCCCATCTGCCGCATGGCTTCGCCGAAGCCCTGCAGCCGACCCAAGTCCTGGAAAGCCTTGGGCTTGGAGACGAAGGTGCCCTTGCCGTGGATGCGGAAGATCAGGCCCTCGTTCTGCAGATCATTGAGCGCCTGGCGCACCGTGATGCGGCTGACGCCGAACGCAGCCATCATTTCGCTCTCCGAAGGCATCTGTTCGTGCGGCTGGTAAGTGCCGTCGAGCACGCGAGAGCGCAGCACTTCCTTGATCTGCTCGTACAGCGGCGCGGGGGCCAGGGCCTGCAGGTCCGTCGTCGGCGTGGACGCCTGTGCGTGGGTGGCGACGGCCCTCAGGCCGCCAAAAACTCGCTTGCTGGTCATGGCTGGGCTAACTCGTTATGACAAGTTATGCTGAGCAAGACGTGTGCCAGCCGAAACGAACGAGGACCGACGATTTGGACCTGGATCGGTGCGCTACTCAGCGCAGCTCGTGGATCGAATGGTGCGGGCTGAACGCTTGTGGTGCGAAGGCGCGTGAAATAGAAAGGGCGCTGCTGAATATCCAGCAGCGCCCTTGTTGTGTTCGCAGCAGAGCTGCTGCGTATCGGGCAGCCGCGGTCAGGCGTTCAGGCGACCAGGTCCTCTACCCGCAAACGAGCCGGAACACCGCGCACGGAGGGGAGGTCCGCCAGAGCGCTCACCGCGGCCGCCATGCGGCCTTCCTCGGTCGGGCGCGTGAGCAGCACCGCCTCGCTTGCGCTTGCCGTGTACTTCTCGACTTCAATGTCGTGGATGGCGAGTGCACGCAATATCTCAGGCGCGGCCGACGGCGTGGCCAGCGAAATCCGCAGGTAGTGGCGCAGGCGCAGCGACGCCATCGGGGCGATGCGCTGAGCCCCCGTCTGTTCATGGAATCCCAGCGGCGGCACGCAAGGCGGAAAACCTGAGTCGCGCGCACGCGCCAGGTCCACGAGATCGGCCACGACGGCCGATGCCGTTTCACGCGAGCCGGCGCCGGCGCCGTAGTGCATCGTCACGCCGGACGCATTGCCGTTGACGAGAATGGCGTTCATGCGGCCGTCGACATGCGCGAGCAGCGCATTCGACGGTATGAGAGCGGGATGCACGTACAGCTGCAGGCCACGGCTGCTCCTGCGGGCCACCGCCAGCAGCTTGATCGTGTAGCCCAGCCGTGCGGCGTGCTTGAAGTCGGCAGCCTGAACATGGCGGACGCCTTCCACGTGGATGTCGCCCAAGCGCGGCCCGCCGCCGAACGCGATGGCCGCGAGCAATGCCAGCTTGTGCGCGGCATCCCCGCCATCCACGTCCAGCGCCGGGTCGGCCTCGGCGTACCCCAGGGCCTGCGCGTCGGCCAGGGCTTCCTCGTAGCTGCGGCCCCGGTCGCGCATCTCCGTCAACACGTAGTTGGAAGTGCCGTTCACGATACCGGCGAGCCATTCGATCTCGTTCGCCGCCAGCCCTTCGCGCAGGGCCTTGACGATGGGGATGCTGACGGCGACCGCGCCTTCGAAATGGACCGATACGCCGCGTTCGCGCGCCGCCCCGAAGATCTCGTCGCCGTGCAGCGCGAGCAGCGCCTTGTTGGCCGTTACGACGTGCTTGCCGTGTGCGATTGCGGCCAGCACGTGTTCCCGGGCCGCTGTGGTGCCACCGATGGCCTCCACCACGACGTCGACCGCCGGGTGCTGCACCAGGTCCCGGGCGTCGGCCAGCACTTCAATTTCCGGACTCACCGCCTCACGTGCACGGGCCGGCGTGCGGGTGGCGATCATGGCCAGCTCGATGGCGCGTCCGGCGCGGGCCGCAATGGTGGCACGATTGCCCGTGAGGACCGAGTGGGTGCCCGAGCCGACGACGCCGAAGCCGAGCAGGCCGACGCGAAGCGCGTTGCGATGGGGGGAGGGAAGCTGCATTCTCGTTTTCTCCGTGGGTGGCCGTTGCGGCCCGGAGAAAACATCCAACCCCGGCCGTTCTGGCGGGGTGGGGTGGGATGCGCTAAGAGAGGAACGCGTTCACCACCACGCCCCAGAAGGGCATGGTAATCATCGTGATCGCGGAAAGATTCATGAAGCGCACGTGGGCAGTATAGCTGCCCACGGCGTCACTCATCATGCGGCCAGTTGCGCTTCGCCTTGGTTGGCGGCGACAGCGGTGTGGGTCTTGATCTCCACTTCGGCGCCGCCCAGCGCCTTGGCCTTGGCTTCATCGCCCATGGCGACGCCTTCGGCGCGCACGAAACGGATGTCGGTGATGCCCAGGAAACCGAACACCGTCTTCAGGTAGCTCTCCTGGTGGTCCAGGCCGGCCATCGCCGGGTTGGTGGAATACACGCCGCCGCGGGTCGACGCGATGATCACGGTCTTGCCCACAGCTAGACCCTTGGGGCCGGTGGCGGTGTAGGTAAACGTCCGGCCGGCTTGCGCGATGCGGTCGATCCAGGCCTTCAGCTGAGTCGGCACGGAGAAGTTGTACATGGGCGCGCCCACGACGATCACGTCGGCCGCCAGGAACTGCGTCACCAGCTTCTCGGAGATTTCGTTCTCACGGCGCTGCACGTCCGACAGGCCACCGGCATTGGGACCGGTGCGAAAGCCCAGCGAATCGATGTTCAGGTGGCTCGGCGCGTCCTTGGCCAGGTCGAGGTATTCGACCTTGGTATGGGGATGGGTGGCACGCCATTGGGCGACGGTGCGCTCGGTCAGTTGGCGGGAAACCGAGTTGCCGGCGAGGGGACTGGAATCGATGTGAAGCAGCTTCATGGACGTTTTCTCCTGTTGGGGGGCCGGGTTTGGCCTTAGGGATAATTGTGGAGATTGATCCAATGTTTGATAAGTCGGCAAATTTGCGATAGATTGTTCTTCAAATAGGACAATCGCCATGCAAGACCTCAACGACATGCTCTACTTTGCCGAGGTGGTGGACCGGGGTGGGTTCGCGGCGGCGGGCCGCTCCTTGGGCGTGCCCAAGTCCAAGCTGTCCCGGCGTGTCGCCGAGCTGGAAGCGCGGCTGGGCGTGCGCCTGCTGCAGCGGACCACACGCAAGCTGTCGTTGACGGAAGCCGGCGAAATCTTTCACCGCCACAGCACCGCAATGCGCGAAGAGGCAGATGCAGCCTCCGAAGCGGTTGCGCAAGTGCAGTCCGAACCGCGCGGCACGATCCGCGTCGTTTGTCCCGTCACGCTGGCGCAGACCACGGTGGGCCCGCTGATCCCGCTGTTCCTGGAGAAGCACCCGCAGGTGCGCGTCGAGATGGAGGTGAACAACCGAGTGGTCGACCTCGTGCAGGACGGCATTGACGTCGCGTTGCGCGTGCGGCCGACGGTTGAAGACAGCGGCAGCCTGATCGTGAAGAACCTGGGCATGACGCAGGGGCTGCTCGTGGCCAGCCCCGCACAGCTCCAGCGTGAAGGGCGGCCGCAAGGTCCCGAAGACTTGTCCCAGCTCAAGACACTGGCCATGTCCGCAACGGACGGCAAGGCCTTCTGGAAGCTGGCGGGCCCGAACGGGCGCGAGCATGACTTCCCGCACCGGCCGGTCTACACGGCGGACGATCTGATGACCCTCAAGCACGCTGTGCTCAGCGGATTGGGCATCACCGTGCTGCCCGACTACATGTGCCGGCGCGAGCTTCGGCTGGGGCAACTGGAGCAGGTGCTGCCAGGCTGGGCGCCTCGCCCGGGCGTGATCCACGCCGTGTTTCCTTCGCGCCGCGGGCTGTTGCCGGCGGTGCGGCGCTTCCTGGACTTCCTGGGTGAGCATGTCACCGGCGAGGGCCTGAACTGCCCGGAGTGAAAGACTTTCGGCCCCGCGGCGACCCACTCGCATGAAGCGACTTCTCATTCTCTCGTTGACGCACCTGCTGGTTCTGGCCGCAGGTGCCGCCCTGGGCATCTACCTGCTGCCGATCCTGGCTGCCCCGCCCGCGCCCGGCGCAGCGGAAGTCCAGGCGGCGTCCGCTGCGGCGAGCTTTCGCGGCGAATTCAAGCGCGAATTGAAGGGCAGCGACGCGCTGCATTGGGGGCAGGGCGCGCTCGCGGTGGGGCCGGCGAGCATCTCGCTGATGGGCCGCGTCGCACCCGGGCCGGCCTACAAGCTGTACCTGGTGCCCCAGTTCGTGGAGACGGCGGAGGACTTCAAGCGCCTCAAGGGCGCATCACTGGAGGTCGCGGACGTGAAGACCTTCGAGAACTTCATCGTGGCGCTGCCGCCGGGCACGGACCTCACGCGCTACACCACGGTGGTGATCTGGTGCGAAGCCTTTTCCCAGTTCATCACGTCGGCAAGGTACCGTTAGCGACATCGCGGGCCGCGTCAGCGGGCTCCTCATTGCCGCGGCTCGGCAGGTGCGGCGAGATCATCCACAGGGCGGTCTGCAATGTGCGTTCGTCGGTTTCGGACGATGCTGGGCCGCCCAGGGTCAACGCCGAGTCGAATCGGGCGGCCGGCAAGCCGCAGCGGACGATCTCCGTGGCTGTCATGGCGCACAGCGCGGATTCCGCGCGCGGGTTTGCAAGCAGGATTTGCGCGGCCTGGTAGCCGCCTTCCTGCGCAGCTGCGGCGAACTCGCCACCGATCCACACGCCGCCGGCCGACGAGAAGCCATGGCACCCGAGCTTGCGCGCCAACTCGCCCAGCGGACCGGCCGGCGAAGGATCCACCTCTGCGTTCAGCATCACCAGGTGGGCCGGGATGCGGCCATCGCCCCCCAACAGCGCGTCGACGATCCGGCCGGCGGTCAGGCGGTCGACTTGCGGCGCCGCGTTCACTTCGCAGATCAATGCGCCCGACTCGATCCAGGACCGCGCGGCGTCCTCGATCAACAGGTCGATCCCGGCCCAGTCCAGCCCGAGCAACTCCGCTGCGCGCACCGCCAGCCGATGGTTGTCCGGGTGGACGGAGTCCAGTTCGAGCAGCGTGGTCGAGCCCCCGGTCACCGCATTGTTGCGGCGCCGCAGGCTGACGAATTCGCCGTCGGCAATCACGCTGTCCGGCGACAGGCCCTGCTGCACCAGCATCCCGCGGGCCTCATCGTCCAGGACCAGCAACTCGTGCGGATTGGCGTGCTGCGGCGCTTCACGCGCCCGCTGCTGCACCAGTGCGACGAGCTCGGTGACCGTGCGTCCACCCTCGCCGACGACACCGCCGGGGAGCTTGCGGGTGGCCTTGACGACACGGCCGCCGTACACGGTGAACCGGTGGCCGACGCCGTCGAAATGCTTTTCGACGAGCACGGCCCGCGTATGGCGGCTGGCGGATTCGAAGGCCTGCCGCACGATCGCCTCGTCGCGCAAGTCGGCAAACACGCCGAGTCCGCCGTCGCGATCCGCGGGCTTCACCACCACCGGAAAGCCGAGCCGGTTGGCGATGCGCACGGCGTCATCCGCGCTAGCCGCCACCTCGTGAATGGGCGCGGGCATTCCCGCCTGGTGCAGGAGCACGGCGGTCGCTGCCTTGTTGCCTGCGATCTTGACGCCGATGGACGGCGTGCGGTCGGTGATGGAGCTGTCGAGCAGCCGTGCCGACCGGCCCGTGCCCAGGCGCCATACCCCTTCGAACACATGCCGCACCGGGATGCCCGTGTCGTAGGCGTGCTGCACGATGTACGGGCGATTCTGGCCCTTGGGGGCAATGTGGGAAAACGCGCGCGCGAGCGCTGGGAAATCGCTCATGTCCGGTCCGCCGCGTCCTTCGGCGGCTTGGGCCGCATGGCCGCCGCGGGCGAACCAGGCGATCGTCCGTTCGACCCAGCGTAGCGCCGCGGTGCTCGCGTCGACGTGCACGAAGGGCATCGCGACGAAGAACCGCGTTGCGGACGTCGAGCCACCGGCATCGGTGCTGTCCTTGAGGCGAAAGGTCGAAGACAGCGCCATTCCGTGATGGCGCTGCAAGGCGATGGACCAATGCACGGCCCGCCACGCCACCGCCCGGGCGTTGCCGCGCGGCGGCGCGCTGTCCGGCAACGGCGCACCGAGCGTGTGTTCCATCCACGCCTCCAGCGCATCGAGCGACGCGGCGTCCGCGCCGGTGGCCGTCACGGTGCCCCGCAGGACCGACTGAGGTATCCCGAAAGCGCAGCCCATGAGGCGCTCCCAGGCGGGCCCCGCGCTGAATACCGATGCTTGCGGTTGTGTCCCGATCGGCCGCGGCTGCGCCGGTAGAATGCCCTGCTTGTTCATGTTTGCATGGGACTTTTTCACAATGGATTCGGATTGGCTGGCGAGGATTCTAGGGCACGAAGAACTTCGCGGAATGGGGCACGGCCAGCGACTCGGCGACGCGAACATCGGCTTGGGCTGGCTCTATTACGCGCTCGTGCGCGTGGAGCGCCCGGCGCACGCGGTGTGCATCGGCTCTTGGCGCGGTTTCGTGCCGATCATCCTCGCACAGGCGCTGCGTGACAACGGCGAAGGCGGCCGGGTCACCTTCATCGATCCCTCCCTGGCCGACGACTTCTGGGCTGACCCCGAACGCACGCGCGCCTGGTTCGCCAGCTTCGGCCTCGACAACGTCGACCATCACAGGATGACCACGCAGCAGTACGCGGAGACGGTGGAGCATCGCAATGGCACATCGGTGTCGATGCTGTTCGTCGACGGTTTTCACTCCGCCGAACAGGCTCGCTTCGACCATGAGGCTTTCGCGTCGCGGCTCACTGAAGACGCTGTGGTGTTGTTCCACGACAGCATCCGGCGGAAGACCAGCCTGATTTATGGGGAAGACAAGCCCTACGTCCATACGGTGCATGAGTACATCGACGTGCTCAAGCAGCGCTCCGACCTTCAGGTGATGGACTTCGCGCTGGATTCCGGCGTCACGCTCGTTCGCCGGCGTGCGCGAGCTGCCCAGGGGGGCTGACACCGCGCTCAGGCCGAGGCCGAGGCCGTGACCAGGCCGTCTTCGTTGCGCTGCTCGAAGTAAGCGCGAATCTCGTCCGGCAGGCCAGAGGGAACGTCTGCCCATTCCCACACGCCGGAGGCGCTGCGTTTGAGGAAGCGGCGCGGATCGAAACCGTGCCGCTCAAGAATCGTGTACCGCTCGCGATACTTGCGGTCTGCGGGATCGCCGTGCCACAGGTGGAGCAATGTTCCAGGTACCCAGGCGAGGCGGCCGTCGATCGCACGTTCGAGAGGTGCTGCGCGTTGCAGGTAATGCGAGGCCTGCGCGGCGGCGAGGCCGCACATCCGGATTTGATCGGCCGACAGCCCTGCTGCCGCATACAGGTACGCGGCGTCGCCGCCGCCGAGCACCCAGGCATCGAACAGGGGATGGTCCTCCAGCAGGCTGCGGTGCGCGGCCCACGCATGGCCGTTGCTGCCCGGATAGGCGAACGATTGGCCCTCCGGCGGCACGCCCAACATGTCCATGTTGCCGGCTGACTTGGCATCGCAGTACAAGCGTGCGGTGCTCGTCCGCCGTTTCAGGACGCCGGCGCCGCGCCACGATGCGTCCTGCAAGAGGCGCTCGATCGGCGTAGGCATGATGTGCACCACATGCTCGAACAATTGCACCAGCCGGGCGTTTTCGAGCTGCGCCAAGGCCTGCTTGGGCCATGCCGTGTTCTCGAACACGACATCGCAATCGAGCCACGCCACCTTCGTGCATTCCGCCGGAAGCCGGGCGATGCCGATGTTGAGCAGACGCTCCTTTTGCCACATCACGTCGCCGCCATCGAGCTGGATGAGGATGTCGGCGTCGCCAGGCCCAAGTTCGAAGCGGCCGTCGTGTGACCATTCGACGGTCAGCAGGGGCAGTTGCAGGTGCTGGCGGAAGAGCCGATAGTTGGCCCTGCGACGCTGGTAGCCGGCGGGGTTGTAGTAACTCGTCACGGCCCAGAACGGGCCGGCGGGCCGGCCGGGGGATGTATACGGGGGAGTCATCGCCATCAACGGCAATTCAGGCCGAGGCCGTGACCAGGCCGTCTTCGTTGCGCTGCTCGAAGTAGGCGCGAATCTCGTCCGGCAGGCCATGGGGCACGTCTGCCCATTCCCACACTCCGGAGGCGCTGCGCTGCAGAAAACGGCGCGGATCGAACCCGTGGCGTGCGAGGATCGAATGGCGCGAGCGATAGCGGCGGTCGGCGAAATTGCCGTGCCACAGTGTGAAGGCGCGGCCGGCAACGTGTCCGATCCGGCCCCCGATCGCATTGGCGAGTTCGCGGGCGCGCGGCAGGTACTGGTCGCGATGCGGGCTCGCGAGTCCATGGTTTTCCACGACACGCTCGGGCGTGCCTGCCGCCGCATGAAAATGCGCACTGTCGCCGCCACCGACGACCCACTCGTCGAATAACGGATGACGCTCCAGGTGTTCGCGTCGCGCTGCCCATGCGAAACCTACACATGGCATCCGCTTGAAGTCGTCCGGATGCTCGGTGGCCACGGGAACGGCCGCCGCCGGCTGTCCGCTGCGCGCCGCGGCTGCATGGGCCGCAGCCGCGCCCTGGCGCTCGAATGTGACATCCGGCGCCGTGCGGCTTCCGAGCCGAGGCATCGCATCGAGCGGCGTACGGGCGAGGTAGGCGATACGGTCGAACAGCTGCACGAGCGGTGCCGCGTCGAGCGCGGCCAAGATCGCCTGGCCGAGGTCTTCCCGCTCGAAGATCAGGTCGCAGTCCACCCACGCGACATGGGTGCACTGCGGCGGCAGCTGCGTGACGCCGACGTTCAGCAGGCGCTCCTTTTGCCACATCACGTTGCCGCCCGTGAGCTGAATCAGGATGTCGGCGTCACCGGGGCGCAACTCGAACTTGCCGGTGGGAGACCATTCGACCGTCAGCAGCGGCAGCGGCAGGCGCTCGCGGAACAGGTGGTAGTTCGCCTTGCGGCGCTCAAAGCCGGCCGGGTTGTAGTAGCTCGTGACGGCCCATAGCGGCTGGGCTGCCCGGTTGGAGGTGGATTCAGGGTGGATCATCGTGACGCGGACAGTTCAGGCGAAGACGACGGGGTCGCGCCGTCTTCGTTGCGTTGGTCGAAGTACGCGCGGATCTCGTCGGGCAGGCCGTCGGGCACGTCCGCCCATTCCCAGACTCCGGACAGGCTTCGTTGCAGGAATCGATGCGGATCAAACCCGTATCGGGCGAGAATCGAGTGGCGCGAGCGGTAGCGCCGATCCTCGAGCTTCCCATGCCACAGCGTGAACACGCGGCCCGCAACGTGGTCGACCGGGCGCGTGACCGCGCCGGCAAGTTCGCGTGCGCGCACCAGGAACTGGTCTCGAAGCGGGCCGGCGAGCGCATACCTGTCCACGACCCGCTCGGGCAAGCCTGCCGCCGCATGGAAATACGCACTGTCGCCCCCGCCGACAACCCACTCGTCGAAAAGAGGATGGCGTTCGAGGAATTCGCGGCGTGCCGCCCATGCGAAGCCGACGCTTGGTTTAGGTCTCAGGGGGTCGTTGTCTTCGATGTCCGTCGGATCGGGCGGCGGCAAGCCGGCACGCTCGGCCACCCCATGCGCGGACGCGGCGCCTTCACGCTCGAACGTGATGCACCCGTTGGCGCAGTTTCCAAGCCGTTCGAGCGCATCGAGGGACGTGGGCGCGAGGTAGGCGACACGGTCGAAGAGCTGCACCAAGGATGACGCTTCGAGCGCGGCCAGAATCGCGTCGCTGAGGTCCTGGCGTTCGAAGACCAGATCGCAGTCGACCCAGGCGACGCGCGTGCACTGCGGCGGCAGGTGGCCGACCCCGATGTTCAGCAGGCGTTCTTTCTGCCACATCACGTCGCCGCCGCTGAGCTGGACCAGCATATCGGCGTCACCGCGGCGCAGCTCGAAATCCCCGGTGGGCGACCACTCGACCGTCAGCAGCGGCAACGGGAGGCGCTCACGAAACAGCTGGTAATTGGCCTTGCGGCGCTGGTATCCGGCGGGGTTGTAGTAGCTGGTGACAGCCCAGAGCGGCTGCTCAGTGTGGGCCAACGTGGGTTCAGGGTGCGTCATCGCGAGCGAGTCATCGGGGCTCGGCGGATTCCAGGCTGACACCCGGGATCGGGCCATCTTCCTTGCGCTGATGAAAATAGTCACGGATTTCGTCAGGCAGGCCGTGAGGTGCGCCCGACCACTCCCAGACGTCGGACGCACTACGCTGTAAAAAGCGTTGAGGATCGAACGCGTGTTTGGCCAGGATCGAATAGCGCGAACGGTAGCGGCGATCTTCGAGCTTGCCGTGCCACAGCGCGTAGAGGCGGCCCGGAACGTGGCCGATCCGCCCCGCTATTGCATTGGCCAGCGCGCGCGCGCGGGGCAGGAAATCGTCGCGATGCGTATCGGCGAGCACGTGATTCCTGATGACCTGCTCAGGCATGCCGGCGGCCGCGTAAAAGTACGCGCTGTCGCCGCCACCGATCACCCATTCGTCGAAAAGCGGGTGGCGCTCGAGCAATTGCCGGCGCGCCGCCCATGCGAAGCCAACGCTGGGTTTGGTGCCCAAGTGGTCGTGATCCTGGAACGTGACGGACAGTGGCGACGGGCGGCAGGCGCGCGCAGCGGCCCCATGCGCCGACGCCGCACCTTCGCGCTCGAACAATACGGGGCCGGTCGTGCAGTTCGCGGGCCGCGTGAGCGCATCAAGCGGCGTGGGAGCGAGGTGGGCGACTCGGTCGTAGAGCTGCACCAGCGGCGCCGTTTCGAGCGCGGCGAGGACCGCATCACCGAGATCTTCGCGCTCGAAGACCAGGTCGCAGTCCACCCAGGCGACATGCGTGCACTGCGGCGGCAGCCGGCCGACCCCGATGTTCAGCAGGCGTTCCTTCTGCCACATCACGTCGCCGCCACTGAGTTGGACCAGCATGTCGGCGTCACCCGGGCGCAGCTCGAACTCGCCGGTGGGAGACCACTCGACGGTCAGCAGCGGCAATGGGAGGCGCTCGCGAAACAGGCGGTAATTGGCCTTGCGGCGCTGATACCCAGCCGGGTTGTAGTAACTGGTGACAGCCCAGAGCGGACCGTTCATTGCGCGGCTTCAGCGGCTCCTGAGCCGGTCTCGTGTGATTTCATGGAACGCGCTTCTCAAGGTGCGTGGAGTTCACCCATTTTACCCAGCGCTCCTGCTGCGGCTGAGCAGAAAGCGCTCCGACGCCTGTGGGAAAATCCGCGATCCGCGCGGCGGCATCGCCGCGACAGCCCAAGCAAGAAAACCCGCAATGCGCATCGATATCGTCACCCCGTCCCGCAGCCAGCCGCGCCAGAGCGAGTATCTGGCGCGCATGATCTCGTCCGTGGCCCAGCAGAAGGCCAACCGGCCCATCGAGTTCCGGATCCTGGTCGGGCTGGACCCCGGCGCGGCGGAGCCCGAGCTCCCCGGCGGTGCGAGTCCCATCGCGTTGCGCTTCGCGCGCGGAGGGATGGCCAGCCAGGCTGCGGCATTGAACGCGGCGTTGGCACTGGCGGACAGCGACTACATCGCCTTCCTGGAAGACGACGATAGCTGGAGCGAAGGCTTCTGCCAGTCCGCGCTGGATGCCATGGCGCGGGTCGACGCCGACATGCACAGTTCCAACCAGGTGGTCCGCGACCAGGAGGGCAAGTACCTGGGCATCTCCGACTTTCCGACGCCGTCGAGCTGGCTCATCAAAGCCGAGGCCTGCCGCCGGGTCGGGCCGATGGACGTGGAGTACCGGTACCACCTCGATCACGATTGGCTGGGGCGGGCCAGGGAACAGGGCCTGCGCCGCGTGCACGTGATGGAACAGACCGCGCCGCGCTCGCCGGCCCTGTTGCGGGACTTCCGACCGATTCTTGCCATCATCGCGCGGCAGGGCACTCCGCTGGTCCCGATCGACAAGCCCCTGCCGCTGGTCCATCGCATCGAGCACGAATATTCCGGGATGATGGCGATCAGCAAGGGCGGGGCGGCGGAAGAGCGATCGCGCCTGGAAAAAACGGCTCTGAAAGCCAAGTACGGCAGATTGCCCTTTTAACCGCGATCGCCGGCGCCGGCGGCCCTTTGCCCTCAAACCCCGAGATACTGCTCCAGGAGCTGCGGCTTGCTGCGCAGTTCGTCGGAAGTCCCGGCAAACACGACTTCCCCTTTTACCAGGATGACGTTGCGGTCCGTGATCTGCGTGACGTGCTTCCAGTTCTTGTCGACGATCACGCTTGAAATGCCGGATTCGCGGATCACGCCGCAGATGCGCCAGATCTCGCGCGCGATCAGCGGGGCCAGGCCTTCCGTCGCTTCGTCGAGGATCAGCACGTCGGGGTTGGTCATCAGCGCGCGGCCGATGGTGAGCATCTGCTGTTCGCCGCCGGAAAGCTGCTGGCCGCCGTGGCCCAGGCGCTCCGTGAGGCGGGGGAAGGTCTCCAGCACGCGCTCGTATGTCCAGTCGCGCTGACCCTTCGTTCCGGGCCGCGCCGCCATCTTGAGGTTTTCCACCACGCTCAGGTTGCCGAAGATGCCGCGGCCTTCGGGCACGTAGGCGATGCCGAGCTGCGCGATCTCATAGGGCGGGCGTCCTGTCATGTCACGGCCCATGATGGAGACGGTGCCGCCACGCGGCTTGACCAGCCCCATCAGGCTCTTGAGCAGTGTGCTCTTGCCCATGCCGTTGCGGCCCATCAGCCCGATGGTTTCGCCGCGCGCGACGTTGAAGTCAACGCCGCGCAGGATGTGGCTGGCGCCGTAATAGGTCTGCAGGCCTTTGGCTTCGATGAGCATCGCGGCCATCAGTGTTCTTCCCCGAGGTAAGCGGATTGCACGTTCGCGTCGGCGCGCACTTCGGCCGGCGTGCCGCTGGCGATCACCTGGCCGTTGACCATCACGGTGAGCCGGTCGGCCAACGCGAATACGGCATCCATGTCGTGTTCCACCAGCATGATGGCGTGCAGCGGCTTGATGCGCAGCAAGAGCTGCACCATGCGCTCGGCCTCGACCGTGCCCATGCCGGCCAGCGGTTCGTCGAGCAGCAGCACATTGGGATTCGTGGCCAGCGTCATCGCGATTTCCAGCTGGCGCTGCTCGCCGTGGCTGATGGTGCCCGCGATGGCGTTCTTTCGGTTCTGCAACCCTGCCAGTTCGATGGCCTCGTTTGCGCGCTCGTTGCTTTCCTTGAAGTCCGTCGCGCGCCGCAGCCAGGCCGCTGGATGCGGAGTGCGCGATTGCGCGGCCAGGCGCACGTTTTCCCACACCGTGAAGGGCAGGAAAATGTTGGTCTTCTGGTAGCTGCGGCCCAGCCCGCCACGGGAGATCTTCTCGGGCTTCCAGCCGGTCACATCGTGGCCGCCGAGGGTGACGCGGCCTGATGTCGGTGCAATGTCGCCCGAAAGCAGATTGGTCAGCGTGGACTTGCCTGCGCCATTGGGGCCGATCACGCCATGGATGTGGCCCCGCCACAGGTCGACCGACACGTCGTTGACGGCCGCGAGGCCGCCGAACCGCTTGGTGAGATTCTGGGCGGAAAGCAGCGTTTCACTCACCGGCGCCATCCTTGCGGCGCGACAGCCGCTCCACGACACCCAGCAGGCCGCGCGGCGCGAACAGCACCACCAGCACGATGAAGATGCCCATCCACAGCTGCCAGTGCTTGCCCAGGTTCACCGAACCGATGGTGGGCAGATCCTTGAAGACATGCAGCAGGTATTCGAAGGCAAAAGCGCCGACGATCGCGCCTGCGAAATTGCCCATGCCGCCCAGGATGACCATCATGATCGCGTGCGCGCTCATGTGGAAACCCATCAGCTCCGGGTTGACGTAGCCGGTCTGCGCGGCCCACAGGTAGCCCGCGAGACCGGCGAGCGCGCCGGCCAGCGTGAACGCGGCGAGCTTGTAGCCGAAGGTGCCGTAGCCCATGGCGCGCATCCGGTGCTCGTTGACGCGGATACCGGCCAGCACCCGGCCGAACGGGCTCCAGAGCAGGCGGCGCAGGAAGACGTAGGCAGCCAGCAGCACGGCCAGCGTGAAGTAGTAGAAGACCCGTTTGTTCTCCAGGTCGAACACGCCCGCGTCGGGCTTGAAGTTGACGTAGATGCCGTCCGAGCCGCCCAGCACCTTGTTGTCGAAGAACAGGTAGAAGACCATCTGCGCGAACGCCATGGTCACCATGATGAAGTAGATGCCATGTGTTCGGACGACGAAGAACCCGATCACCAAAGCGCCCAATCCGGAGGCGAGCACCGCCACCGGCAGCGTCCACCACAGGCTGACCGCTTCGCCGGCGGGCGTCAGGAAGGCCAGCGCATAGCCGGCGAGGCCGAAGTACGCGGCGTGGCCCAGCGACACCAGGCCCGTCACGCCCTGAAGCAGATCCAGGCTCATCGCGAAGATGGCGAGGATCATCATGCGCGCGACCATCTGCGCATAGAAGTCGGTGGAGACGAAAGGGAAGGCGAGCAGGGCGACCAGCCCCAAGCCGAGCACGATTTGCAGGCTGCGCGGCAGCACTTCGAGGTGGGCTTTGGCCGCGCTCATTGCTTGAACAATCCTTCAGGTTTCCAGAGCAAGACGGCAGCCATCAGCATGTAGACCAGCATGCCCGCTACCTGCGGCAGCAGCACCTTGCCAAACGTGTCGACCAGGCCGACCAGCAAGGCCGAGATCAACGCCCCGCGGACAGAGCCGATACCGCCAATCACCACGACCACGAAGCACATGATCAACACCTGCGAGCCCATGTTCGGGTAGACGCTGGAGATCGGCGAAGCGATCATGCCGGCGACGGTGGCCAGGGCGACCCCGATGGCGAACACGATGGTGTGGATCAGCTTGATGTTGATGCCCAGCGATTCCGTCATGTCGCGGTTGAACGCGCCGGCGCGAATCTTCATGCCCAGGCGGGTCTTGGAAATCAGCAGGTACAGGCCGATCGCCAGCGCGATGCACACGCCCGACATGAACAACCGGTAGACGGGGTACGACATGTTGTCGGTGAGCGGGATCGACGCCGACAGCAGTTCGGGAATCTTCACCCCGTGCACGTCATCGCCCCAGAGGATGGAACGCATTTCCTCGAAGATGTAGATCAGGCCGAAGGTCAGCAGCACCTGGTCGAGGTGGTCGCGCTGATAGAAGTGGCGGAATAGCAGCCGCTCCAGCGCCAGGCCGAAGACAACGGACAGCACGGCGCCGCCGATGATGGCCAGCGTAAAGCTGCCCGTCATGCTGGAGAGCGACCATGCAAGGTATGCGCCCAGCATGTAGAAACTGCCGTGAGCCAGGTTGACCACGCCCATGATGCCGAAGATCAGCGTCAGGCCGGCGGCCAGCATGAACAGCAGCAGCCCGTATTGGACGCTGTTGAGAAGCTGGATCAGGAAGTTGGCGAGATCCATCAGGCAGAGCGGCGCGTCAGGAGCAGCAAGCCGCCCATCAAGGTGAACATCCCGCCGCAGACGCGGTTGATCCAGCGCACCGGGCCGCTGGACTTGAGCAGCGGCATCAATCGCGCCACGCCCAGCGCGCACATCGTGAGCACGGTGAATTCAAACGCCATGAAGGTGAGGGCGAGCAATGCGAATTGCGGAACGATGGGCGCGGCGGGGTTGAGGAACTGCGGGAAGAACGCGGCGAAGAACAGCACCGCCTTGGGGTTGCTGGCGCCGACCAGGAAGCCTTGCAGGTAGAACGAGCGGCCCGAGGAGCCTGCAGTGTCGCGGCCCGGTGTGAGCACCGTGGTGCTGCGGAACGTCTTGATGCCCAGCCAGATCAGGTAAGCGGCGCCCACCACCTTGGCGGTTGTGAACGCAGCCTCCGAAGTCGCGAGCAGTGCGCCCAGGCCCATCGCCGACAGCGCCATCACGCACAGGACGGCCGTGACGGCACCGCCCACCGAAGTCATCGCCCGCCGCGGGCCGTGATTGATCGAATTGGTCATGCACATCAGCATGGTCGGGCCCGGTGTGACGATCAGCAGGGCGACGGCGGCGACGTAGAGGAGGTAAGTGGAGAGGGTCATGGGCGTGTGGAGTTGTCATGCCGGGCTTGACCCGGCATCCATCGTGGCGTGCGTCTATGGGTGCCGGATCAGGTCCGGCATGACAGTCTAAGGTGAACCCGGCTTCAGCCCATCTTGCAACCGGCGCCGGAATCGGCCAGCCCCTTGGCGGCCACGCCGAGCACCTTGTTTTCCTTGTTCTCGACGACGCGCAGGTACATGTCCTGCACCGGGTTGTGCGACTTGCTCATGGTCCACTTGCCGCGCGGGCTGTCGATCACGGCGCTTTCCATGGCCTTGTACAGCGCGGGCTTGCTGTTCAAGTCGCCCTTCACGGCGGCGGCGCCCTGCACCAGCAGCTGGCCCGTGTCGTAGCCTTGCACGGCATACACATCGGGCTGCAGCTTGAAGCGGGTCGCGTAGGCCGTGCGGAACTGCTTGTTGCGCGGCGTGTCGAGCGAATCGCTGTAGTGCATGGTGGTGATGATGCCGTCCGCTGCCGGGCCGGCTGCGTCCAGAACGCCTTCGGTGAGGAAACCCGAGCCGTACAGCGGGATCTTGCCCTTGAGGCCCGCCGCCGCGTAGTCGCGGATGAACTTGGCCGCGCCGCCGCCGGCGAAGAAGCAGGCTACCGCGTCGGGCTTGAGCGAAGCAATTTCGGTGAGCAGCGCCTGGAATTCGACGTTGGGGAAGGGCAGGCCCAGCTCCTTGATGATGGTGCCGCCGGCCTTGGTGTAGCTTTCCTTGAAGCCTTCGAAGGCCTCGTCGCCGGCCGCGTACTTCCACGTGATCCACACGGCTTTCTTGTGGCCCTTGGCCATCATGGCGTGGCCCAGCGCCAGCGTGGGCTGCGAATTGGTGAAGGAGGTGCGGAACACGTTGGGCGCGCACAAGGCGCGAGTCGCGGCATGCACGCCGGCGTTGGGGATGAGGCTCAGCACGCCGCTGTCGCGCACCACTTTCTGAATGCCCATCTGCACGCCGGAGTGCACCGTGCCGATCAGCACATCGACCTTGTCGCGCTGCACGAGCTTGCTGGCGTTTTCGACGCCCTTGGACGGGTCCGACTCATCGTCGACCTTGAACCACTCGATGTCTCGGCCGCCCAGCTTGCCGCCTTTTTCGTCGATGGCCATGCGCACGCCGTTTTCGATGGCGACGCCCAGTTGGGCAAAGGTGCCGGTGTACGGCAGCATCAGGCCGACGCGCACCTTGCTGCCTTGCGCGCGGGCGATCTGGGGCAGCAGCAGGCCGGTGGACGCGGCGCCGACGAGGGCGGCGCTGCGGGTGAGGACGAGGCGGCGGGTGGTCATGGGCGTTCCTTCGGCAGTTATGGTTTCTGGGGAATCTGGCGGCGCTATTTAATTTAAGCTTAAAGCATTTTTACCGCATGACGCGAGCGCGCATATGCTGGCTTACCCGGATTTCGCGGCCACGCGTTCAAGCGGCCGGCGCTGCGCTGCGCAGCTTGAAACGCTGGATCTTGCCCGTCGCGGTCTTCGGCAGCTCGGGGACGAACTGCACCCAGCGGGGGTATTTGTACGGCGCGAGCAGGCCCTTCACGTGCGCCTGCAGCTCCTCGGCCGTCACGGCCTGGCCCTGCTTGAGGACGACGTATGCCTTGGGCTTGACGAGCTCGTCCGTGTCGGCGACGCCGATCACGGCGGCTTCGAGCACACTGGCGTGGGACATCAGGCAGGCCTCCACCTCGAACGGCGACACGTAGATGCCGCCGACCTTGAGCATGTCGTCGCTGCGCCCGCCGTAGGTGTAGTAGCCGTCGGCGTCGACCGTGTACTTGTCGCCGCTGCGCGTCCATTCCCCGGCAAACGTCGCCTTGGTCTTGGCGCGGTTGTTCCAGTACATCAGGGCCGCGCTCGGGCCGCTGATCTGGAGTTCGCCGATTTCGCCCACGCCGCATTCATGCCCGTCGTCGGCCACGATCTTGAGCTCGTAGCCCGGCACGGCCTTGCCGGTGGTGCCATAGCGCACCTCGCCCGGCCGGTTCGAAAGGAAGATGTGCAGCATCTCGGTGGAGCCGATGCCGTCGAGGATTTCGCAGCCGTAGGCTTCGGTCCAGCGCTTGCCGATCTCGGCGGGCAGCGCCTCGCCGGCGCTGGTGCACACGCGCAGCGCCAGCTCGGCACGCTGGGGCCGCACCGGGTCTGCCAGCAACGCGGCATAGAGCGTGGGCACGCCGTAGAAGATCGTCGGCTTGAACCTCTTCAGCGTACCGAAGACGTCCGCAGGTGTCGGCCGGGAAGGCAACAGCACAGACGTGGCGCCCACGCTCATGGGAAAGGTGAGCGAGTTGCCCAGGCCATAGGCGAAGAACAGCTTGGCCGCCGAAAACACGATGTCATTTTCGCGGATGCCGAGAACGCCGCGCCCATACAGCTCGGCCGTCTGGACGAGGTGGCTGTGCAGGTGCACGGTGCCCTTGGGCGTGCCGGTGGAGCCGCTGGAATAGAGCCAGAAGCAGGCGTCATCGGCGCGCGTGTCGGTCACATGCAACGCGGTGGCGCCGGACTTGATCAATGCCGCGACCGATTCGCTTCCACCGTCCCCGGCGACGAATACATTCTTCAGCGTGTGGATGGCAGCGATCAGCGGCTCGAAAACCGGCAACAGCGCCTTCGACACGAAGAGCGCCTGCGCGCGCGAATCGCGCAGCATGAACTCGAAGTCTTTGGCAGTGAGCAGCGTGTTGGCGGCGATGGGCACCACGCCCGCCAGGATGCAGCCCAGGAACACGACGGGCCATTCGAGTGTGTCGTGCATCGCCACCATGACGCGGCTTTCAGGTGCGTAGCCGTGCGCGCGCAGCGCATTGGCAAAGCGATGGGCCTGGTCCGTGAGCTCACCGTAAGTGATCTGGGCGCCCGTCGCGGCGTCGACAAAGGCGACTTTCTCGGAGCGGGCGGCATTGCGTGCCAGCAGGTCGTGCGCGGCGTTGTAGTCGCTCGGGATGTCGACCCGGGGCGGGCTGGAGCTGTGGTCGGCGCGGCTGAGGTGCATGGCGAGGGTAATGACGGGGCAATCAGGCGTCGGCTTGCACGGTGGCCAGCGCTTGGGTGAGCCATTCGCGGCACCAGACGGTGCCCACTTCCTCGGGCAGGGTGCCGGCGCTGGCGTCGTGGCACCAGACTTCGCCGATGCGCTGCGCGCCCAGGCCCTGCAGGCGCTCGTCGAATTTCTTGCCGCCGAAGGCGAAGGTGTTGAGGTAGGTGCGGTCGCCCAAGGCGATCACGCCATAGCGCACGTGGCCCAGGTACTTGGGTTGCGCATCCAGCGAGTCATAGAGGTGGCGGGCGTTGTCCGGCACGTCACCTGAACCGTATGTCGACGAGCAGATGAGATAAAGTGCATCTTCATCGAATGCGCTGATGTCCAGGCCGTCCATCAACACCACTTCGATCTGGTCCACCAGGTCGGCGCAGTCCATCTGGATCGCTTGCGCTACATAGTCAGCGGTGCTGGTCATGGTTCCGACAAGGATTTTCAACTTCATCGTGTCTCCGATCTGGGGCCCGGGGCCTGCACGTGCAATAAACTGCTTGACGGTGCGGCTTCAGGAAGTATACTGCAATCTTGATCTAACGCAAGCTTTGTTCCAAAAAAATCCACCTCCATGGAATTGATGACCGACCACGATGCCAAGGCCACGCTGTCTGAGTTGGGCGCCCGCGTTCGGGCTTGGCGTGCCCGGCGCGGCATGACGCGCAAGCAACTGGCCACCGATTCGGGCCTGTCCGAGCGTTTCCTCGCGGACGTGGAAACAGGCAAGGGCAATGTTTCCATCAACTCGCTGGAAGCGGCGGCCCGGGCGCTGAACATCACCATCCTCGAGCTGCTGCAGGACGCGCCCCGGCCGGCGTTGGGCCGCGTGCATGGCTTGCTGTCGCGGCTGGACGATGCGCAACTGGACCAGGCCTACACGTTGCTCGCCGGCAGCTTCGGCCTGGGCGATGAGCAGGGCCGCGAGAAGCGTGTCGCGCTGATCGGCCTGCGCGGCGCCGGCAAGTCGACGCTGGGCGCGCAACTTGCCGCGCAGCGCGGCGTGCCCTTCGTGGAACTCGACCGCGAGATCGAGCGCGAGGCCGGCACCAGCATGAATGAAATCCTGCTGCTGCACGGACAGGCCGGATACCGCCGCTATGAGCGCCGTGCGCTGTTCCGCATCGCCGAAGACCACGCCGACGGCGTCGTCATGACCACCGGCGGCAGCATCGTGAGCGAGCGCGAAACGTTCGACCTGCTGCAAAGCCGCTTCTATTGCGTGTGGCTCAAGGCCAACCCCGAAGAACACATGAGCCGTGTCGTCGCGCAGGGCGACATGCGGCCCTTCGACACGACTCGCGGCGCGAGCGCGGAAGCGATGGAAGACCTCCGCCGCATCCTGGCGAGCCGCGAAGCCCTCTATGCGCGTGCAGATGCCGTGGTGGACACGGCTGCGCGCAGCGTCAAACAATCACTCAAAGACTTGGAAAGAGCCGTGCCATGAACGCAATTGCAGAGCCCCTTTTGTTCCGCCAGGGCGAGCGCGAACTGGTGAGCTTCGCCACCCATCCTTCCCGCTACCGGCACTGGACGCTGGCGGTGGAGGGCGACGTGGCGCGACTGAAACTCGACATCGACGAGGACGGCGGCATCAAGCCGGGTTACAAGCTCAAACTCAACAGCTACGACCTGGGTGTGGACATCGAACTGCACGATGCGCTGAACCGCATCCGCTTCGAGCACCCGGCCGTGAAGGTGGTGGTGTTCGAAAGCGCCAAGGAAAAGATCTGGTGCTCCGGCGCCAACATCTACATGCTGGGCCTGTCGACGCACGCCTGGAAGGTGAACTTCTGCAAGTTCACCAACGAAACGCGCAACGGGCTCGAAGATTCTTCGCGCAACGAGGGGCTGAAGTCGCTGGCCTCGGTTACGGGTGCCTGCGCCGGCGGCGGCTACGAACTCGCACTCGCCTGCGACCGCATCGCGATGGTCGACGACCGCGCCTCCACAGTGAGCCTGCCGGAAGTACCGCTGCTGGGTGTGCTGCCCGGCACCGGCGGCCTGACCCGCGTCACCGACAAGCGCAAGGTGCGCCGCGACCTGGCCGACATCTTCTGCACCACGAGCGAGGGCGTGCGTGCCGATCGCGCGAAAGACTGGAAGCTGATCGACTCGAACGCCAAGCCGCAGCAATTCACCCAGCTGATCGACAGCGAGATCGCCGCGCTGCGCGCGCAATCGACGCGCGCGGGCGGCAAGGGCATCGAGCTGACACCCGTCACCGTGACCATCGACGAAACCGGCTATCACTACGCCACCGTCGATGCGCAAGTCGACCGCGCGACGCGCATTGCGACCATCACCGTCAACGCGCCCAAGGCCGCCATCGAGTCCACGCCGGAGGCGATCGAAGCCGCCGGCGCCAACTGGTGGCCGCTGCAGTTCGCCCGCGAACTGGACGACGCCATCCTCAACCTGCGCACCAACGAACTGGAAGTCGGCACCTGGGTGATCAAGACCCGCGGCGACGCCAACCTGGTGATGCGAGCCGACGCCGTGCTCGAGCAGCACAAGAGCCACTGGCTGGTGCGCGAGGCCCTGGGCGCACTGCGCCGTACACTGGCGCGCATCGACGTGACCAGCCGCTCGCTGATCGCATTGGTCGATGCGGGTTCCTGCTTTGCCGGCACTTTCTTCGAGTTGGCGCTGGCCTGCGACCGCATCTACATGCTGGACCTGCCGGATTCGCCCGACGCCGCCCCCGCGCTGCAGCTGAATGGCGCCAACTTCGGCCGCTATCCAGAAGTCAACGGCCTCACGCGCCTCGCGACGCGTTTCTACGAGGACGAACAGACGCTCGCCCAATTGCAAGGCCTGCAGGACAGCCAGCTACGCGCGGACCAGGCCTTGGCCCTGGGCCTGGTAACGCTGACGCCCGACGACATCGACTGGGACGACGAGATCCGAATCATGCTGGAAGAGCGTGCCTCGCTCTCGCCCGATGCACTCACCGGCATGGAAGCTTCGTTGCGCTTCCCCGGTAAGGAGACGATGGAAACACGCGTGTTCGGCCGCCTCTCGGCATGGCAGAACTGGATATTCATCCGCCCCAATGCGGTGGGCGAAGACGGCGCGCTGAAACTCTTCGGCACCGGCAAGAAAGCCAAGTTCGACTGGAAGCGAATCTGAAAGACATCATGAGCAACATCGACCTCCAAGCCCTCATCCCCAACAACGTCCAGCTCGGCGAAAACCGCCAGCTGCAGCGCGCCCTCGAGCACTGGCAGCCCGCCTTCCTGAGTTGGTGGGACGAAATGGGCCCGAGCGACTTCAAGGCCAAGGAGGTGTACCTGCGCACCGCCGTCGGCGTGGACGCGCAAGGCTGGGCCAGCTACGGCTACACCCCCATGCCCGAGTACCGCTGGGGCATCTTCCTGGCGGACAAGGAAGAGAACCGCAAGATCGGTTTCGGCGACTTCATGGGCCAGGACGTCTGGCAAGACGTCCCCGGCGAATACCGCTCGACCTTCCGCCGCCTGATCGTGACGCAGGGCGACACCGAGCCCGCTTCCGTCGAACAGCAGCGCCTGCTCGGCCACACCGCGCCTTCGCTCTACGACCTGCGCAACCTGTTCCAGGTGAACGTGGAAGAGGGCCGCCACCTGTGGGCCATGGTCTACCTGTTGCACGCGCACTTCGGCCGTGACGGTCGCGAAGAAGCGGAAGAACTCCTCGAGCGCCACAGCGGTGACCCGAACAAGCCGCGCATCCTGGGCACTTTCAACGAGCCGATGGACAACTGGCTGTCGTTCTTCATGTTCACGTACTTCACCGACCGTGACGGCAAGTTCCAGCTCAAGTCGTTCGCCGAAAGCGCGTTCGACCCGCTGGCGCGCACCACGCGTTTCATGCTGACCGAGGAAGCGCACCACATGTTCGTGGGCGAGACCGGCGTCGGCCGCGTCATCAAGCGGACGCTCGAAGTGATGAAGGAGCTGGATACCGACGACGTCGCCACGCTGCGCAAGGCCGGCGTGATCGACCTGCCGACGATCCAGCGGTTCATGAATTTCTGGTTCACCAGTTCGCTCGACTTGTTCGGCTCCGAAGCTTCCTCGAATGCCGCGAACTACTTCAGCAACGGCATCAAGGGCCGGCCGGACGAAGCGAAGTTCGCGGACCACGTCGAAGCTGAAACCGAAATGACCATCCAGGTGCCGGACGGCAAGGGCGGCTTGAAGGCGGAAACGATTTCAACCCGCAACGGCATGAACGAGATCACGCGCCTGGAGTACGTGAAGGACTGCAACGTCGGCATCACGCGCTGGAACATGGGCATCAAGCGCGCGGGCATCAACTTCGAGTTGAAGCTGCCTTCCACGCGGTTCCGCCGCCAGGTCGGCGCCTGGTCGGGAATCCCGACCAACCCGGAAGGCCAGCCCATCACCCAAGCCGAATTCGACGCGAAGAAGGACAGCTGGCTGCCGACGGATGCCGACATAGCTTTCGTCAAGAGCCTGATGCAGCGCGTGGTCGAGCCCGGCAAGATGGCAGCGTGGATCGCCCCGCCGGACCGCGGAATCAACGCGCAGCCGGTGGAATATCAGTACGTCAAGCTGTGAAGCCCCGCCGCCCAGCTAGAATAGCGGCTTCGGAGCGTAGCGCAGTCTGGTAGCGCATCGCGTTTGGGACGCGAGGGTCGTAGGTTCGAATCCTATCGCTCCGACCAGAAATCTTGTCCGTCGAGCGACGACGGGCCGCCCCTAGCCGCGAGGGCCCCCTCGGGGGGCAGTGCACTACACGAAGTGAGAAACGTGGGGCCACACACCTGCCCGTAGCTCAGTTGGATAGAGCACCTGCCTTCTAAGCAGGTTGTCGGGGGTTCGATTCCCTCCGGGCAGGCCATACGGCCCCAATCCCATCCCGAGCCGCCCCAAGTGACAACACCCGCGTAGCGGAGCACAATCGCAGTTACACCTTCGCCTAGCGATTGGAGCCCACTGGTGGCTGCGAAACAAAGTCAGGAAGCGCTGCCGCGCGCACCGGGCCCGCAGAGCGCACAGACGAGCGAACCGGCGCGTGCCTTGGCCAGGACGCCAGACGCCACCGCCGAGCACAGGCGCACCGAGCTTGAACTCGAGCTCGAACAGCACTGGCGCGCCACCTTCGAAGCCAACCCGACGATGTACTTCATCGTCGACAACGCCGGCACCATCGTTTCCGTGAATCCATTCGGGGCCCAGCAGCTCGGCTACGCCGTGAGCGAACTGGTCGGGCAGCCGGTGCTGAACGTGTTCCACGCGGGCGATCGGGCCTTCGTGCAGAAGCAGGCGGAGACATGCTTTGCCAACCTCGGCCGCCCGTTGCGCTGGGAGGCTCGCAAGCTGCGCAGGGACGGCTCGATGCTCTGGGTGCGCGAGATCGCGAACGCCGTCATGCTGCGCAGCCATCCGGTCCTGCTGGTGGCCTGCGAGGACGTGACCGAGCAGAAGCGCACCGAAGCAGCGCTGAGGGAGAGCGAAGAGCGTTTTCGCACCCTCGTGCAATTCTCTTTCGACGTGTATTGGGAATCCGATGCGCAGCATCGTTTCGTGCGGCAGGAGTTCGACCTTGCGGTTCCCACGGAGTGGCCCGTCCCCGGCTCGGAGCTCGGCAAGACGCGCTGGGAAGTCCCGTACCTGGAGCCGGACGAAGAGGCCTGGCGCAAACACCGTGAAGCGCTGGACGCCCATTTGCCTTTCCGGGATTTCGAGCTGGCACGCCCAACGGCCGAGGGCGGCAAGCGCTATGTGGCGGTGTCCGGCCTGCCGGTGTTCGACGACGCCGGCGCCTTCGTCGGCTATCGGGGTGTGGGCCGGAACATCACGGAACGCAAGCGCGCAGAGGAGATGCTGCGCCAGCGCGAGCAGGAGGTTCGCGACATCATCGAAACCATGCCGGCCATGGCCTTCGTGACCGATGCCTCCGGCCGCAATGCAATGGGGAACCGGCGTTGGCACGAGTACACCGGGCTTGGACCGGCTGCCGCCAATTCGAAGGAAGCGGTGCACCCCGACGACGCCGGCCGCTACAGGGCAGCGCGGCGCCACAGCATCGCCACCGGCGAGCCGTTCGAGCAGGAGGTGCGCCTGCGCCGCCACGACGGCGAATATCGCTGGTTCCTGGGCCGCGCCGTGCCGCTGCGCGACGAGCAGGGGAACGTGCTCAAGTGGTACGGCGTCCACACGGACATTCACGACCGCAAGGTGGCGGAAGAGGAGCGGGCCGCCCACCTCTGGCTCCTGGAGAGCCTGGATCGCATCAACCGCGCCATGCAGGGGACGAACGACCTCGAGCGGATGATGAGCGACGTGCTCGACGCCGTGCTGGAGGTCTTTGCGTGCGACCGCGCCTGGCTCGTCTACCCGTGCGATCCGGACGCCGAGTGCTGGCGCGCCGTGATGGAACATACGCAGCCGCAATACGCGGGCGCGTTCGCCCTGGACGCCGATGTGCCGGTCGACGCGGAGATGGCCGATGTGTTTCGCAGGGCTGGTGCTGTCGACGGTGCCGTGCTGTTCGGCCCGGGCTGCGGGGTGCCCGTGCCCGCGCCGGTGTCCGAGCGCTTCGGCGTTCGTTCGCAGATGGTGATGGCGGTACGGCCCAAGGTCCGCAGCGCCTACCTCTTCGGCCTGCACCAGTGCTCACATGCGCGGGTGTGGAGCGAGCAGGAAAGGCGCCTGTTCGAAGAAGTTGGCCGTCGCCTGGACGACGCGCTCACGAGCCTGCTTATTTTTCGCAGTTTGCGCGAAAGCGAACAGAAGCTGGAAGAGGCACAGCGCATCGGCCACATGGGCTACTTCGAGCTGGACGTGCGCAACCAGCGCATGAGGCTTTCGGATGAAGCCTGCCGCATCCACGGCCTCGACCAGAATGCGCTCGCGCCTTGGCAGGGGCGGGTCATCGACCTGGTGCACCCGGGCGACCGGGTGAGGCTGGCCCAGACCTTCGCGGCAGCGGGGAACGGCGATGGACGATTCGACCTCGAATTCCGCGCGCTTCGTGTGAACGGCGAAGTCCGGATCGTCCACAGCCGGGGCGAGGCCACGCGAGACCCGGCCGGCGGCGCCCTGCGAGCCTTTGGCACGCTGCAAGACGTCACGGAACTGCGGCGGGCCCAGGAGGAGCTGAGCGCGAGCGAGCAGCTGAACCGGCACATCTTCGAGAGCGCTCCCGACGCCATGGCCGTGATCGGCAGGGACTACCGCTATCGGCGCCTCAACCCGGTCTACGAGCGCAACTGGAAAATGCCTGCCGAGAAGATCGTCGGCCTCCACGTGCGGGATCTCCACGGCACCGAGGTCTTCGAACAAATCCTCAAGCCCGGAATGGACCGTTGCTTCGCGGGCGAGCAGGTGTCGCTCACCGAATGGTTCACGACTGCGAGCGGCAGGTTCTACTACTCGGTGATCTACACGCCGCTGCGGCTGGATTCCGAGCACGTGGAGGCGGCCCTGGCCATCACGCGCGACCTGACGGCCCACAAGCTCGCCGCCGAGGCCCTTCGCGACGCCGAGGCGGCGGTTGCGCGTGTCAACCGCGTGGCGACGCTCGGGGTGCTCGCTGCTTCCATCGCGCACGAGGTGAACCAGCCGCTGGGTGCCATCACCGCAAGCGCCGCCGCGTGCACACGCTGGCTCGCGGCCCAGCCGCCCGAAATGGAGAAAGCCCGGTCCGCGCTGCAGCGCATCGTGGCCGACGGCAGGCGCGCGGGCCAGGTCGTCGACCGCATTCGGGCGCTCGTCAATCGCCAGGCGCCCCGCACGGATCGCGTGGACGTGAACGCGGCCATCCTCGAAGTGATCGCGCTGATGCGCGACGAGGTGCGCCGCAACGCCATTTCACTGGACACGTCGCTCGCGCTCGACCTGCCGCCGATCGAGGGTGACCGGGTTCAGCTCCAGCAGGTGGTGTTGAACCTGCTTGTCAATGCGATCGACGCGATGAGGGCCAACGGCGCGAAGCGCCGTGAGATTGCGATTGCTTCCATTCGCGACGACGCGAACACGGTGACGGTGGAAGTGCGCGACTCGGGGCCTGGTGTCGATCCCGCGCAAATGGAGCGACTTTTCGAGGCCTTCTACTCGACCAAGGAAGGCGGGATCGGGATGGGGCTGTCGATCAGCCGCTCCATCATCGAAGCCCATGGCGGGCGGCTGTGGGTGGCGCCCAACGGGCCGCGCGGCGCCGCATTCCGGTTTTCGTTGCCGGCACTGCACCAGGTGGCGTAAATGGCAGAGCAACGCCCCATTGTGTTCGTCGTCGACGACGACGCCTCGATGCGCGCGGCCGTGCAGGACCTCATCGAGTCCGTCGGGCTGGCGGCTCGCGCGTTTGCTTCGCCCCGGGAATTTCTCGACGCTGACCGTCCCGACGCACCCGCCTGCCTCGTCCTCGACGTCAGGTTACCGGGAGCGAGCGGCCTCACGTTTCAGCAGGAGCTCGCACAGGCGGGCATCGTCATACCGGTGATCTTCATCACCGGCCACGGCGACGTCCCCATGTCGGTCCGGGCGATCAAGGCCGGCGCGGTGGAGTTCCTCATCAAGCCCTTTCGCGACCAGGACCTGCTGGATGCGATCAACGCCGGCATCGAACGCAACCGCGCGCAACGCAGCGACGCCATCGTCATGGACGACCTTCGAGAACGGTATGCATCGCTCACCGCTCGCGAACGCGAGATCATGGCGCTGGTGATCCTCGGGCGGATGAACAAGCAGATCGCCGGCGAACTCGGCGTGAGCGAGGTGACGGTCAAGGTCCATCGCGGCCAGATCATGCGCAAGATGCGGGCGCGGTCACTGCCCGAGCTCGTCCGGATGGGAGACCTCCTGGGTCATGCCGCTTCGGCTCGGCCGGTGGGTTGAAGTCAGCGCCGCTTCCACGGCATCGATCGGGACGGGCTTGACCAGGTGCGCGGAGAATCCCAGGTCGGCGGTGCGCCTGCGGGACTCGGCGTCGTCCTGGGCGCTACAGGCAATCAGCAAGGGCGCCGGCTCGAGCTGCCGGAGGAGGGCGGCTGCTTCGAACCCGTCCATGTGCGGCATGGACAGATCGAGCACCACCGCGTCGTACCGCGCCCGTGTTGCCGCCACGACCGCATCCAGGCCGTTGTGGGCCGTCGCCGTCTGGTGCCCATTGAGCTCCAGCAATGCCGACAGCATGTCGGCGGCGTCGCGGTTGTCGTCAACCACCAGGATGCGCAACTGGCGTCGGTTTGCGTTGGCTTCATGCATGGCGCGCTCCCTGCATGGCGGCGAGTGATGGCCCGGCATCGCTGATCCGTGCACGCCAGTCCAGCCAGGACCTGGCGACGATGACGCTCTTCATGTGCAGTACGTGGAGTCTCACGTAGAGCTGCTCTAGCAGCCGGATCGTTTGAAGTTCGGGAAACCACGCGACAAGCGTCTGGAGCTCGTTCAGCACGGCGTCCCAGTCGACAGGTTGCTTCGTCTGGTGGCACGCGAGCACGGCGCGGCAATGTTCGAGCAACTCCCAGGCCGATCCGCCATGCTGCATGGCCATCATGTCGCGCAAATCGTATTTCCAGCGCGCCTGCTCGATGGCCCGGTCGCACGAAAGAAAACCGGATTCCGTGAATGCCGTGACGAACTTGGGGTCCCATTGCGGCATCAGGACCAGGGACCGCAGCGCCCCGGTCGTCGACAGGATGCCCGGGGAGACAAGCTGGACCCGCTTGAGAAGTTGCGGAAGCGCTGGTGCCATCTCCAGGGTGATGGGCAGGCGGGCAGCCGATGCTGCGATGTTCATGCGCACGTGCCGCAGCTCCTCGGGGCAAGGCCGCTCGCCGGACAGGAGCGATTCGAGTCGATTGGGCCCGTCCTTTCGGTCGCAGGCCAAAGCGCCGATGGCGATGCGAGAGAACGCCTGGCGCAGATAGGCTTCGTTCCGCCCGAATTGCGAGAACATGCTGTCGCCAGCGCTGTCCATTGAAGCGGCCATTTCAACGACTCCTTTCGCGCACTGCGGCGCCGATGCAGCCGAGCAGCTCCGCGTCGGTGAACGGCTTGGTGAGGTAGGCAACCACGCCTGTTTCGAGCGCCCGTGCGCGGGCGCGCTCGTCCGGATAGGCTGTCATGAGGATGATGGGAACCGGCGTGCCGGCTGCCAGCAGGTGCTCGTGCAGTGCCAACCCGTTCATGCCGGACATGCGCATGTCGGCGACTGCGCATGAAAGGTCCGGCAGCGGCGCCGAACCCAGGAAGTCTTCCGCGGAAGCGAACGTCGCGACATCCAGGCCCGCGGATTCGAGCAGGTCCTTCGTGGTTTCGCGAATGGATTCGTTGTCGTCCACGATCGCGACAAGCGGTTTTCTCTGCATCTGTGATCTCCATCGGCTTTGATGGAGAGTAGGCGCGCCCGGCTTGTGCCGCCATTGCACATGCGTACGTTCCGCTCGGACCGAGGGATGGAAAACCCACCAGGGGGATGAGCGGTCTACGACCTTGGTATAGGTAGCCGGGCTACGCACCGGCCGCGAGCCTGCCCGCCCTCGAACTCAGCGCCGCTCGTACTGCGTCTTGCCGAACAGGATGTCGCGCGCCTTGTCGTCCGTGATCGGCTTGCGCAAGCCGGCCAGCACCTCAACACCGCGCTTCACCGCCGGACGCGCGGCGATCCCATCGAACCAGGCTTGCAGGTGCGGGTAGTCCGACAGCGCGATGCCCTGGTTCTTCCAGTTGCGCAGCCACGGGAAGGTCGCGATGTCGGCGATCGAGTAGTCCGCACCGCCCAGGTAGCGGTTTTGCGCGAGGCGCCGGTCGATCACGCCATACAGTCGCTTTGCCTCGTTGGTGTAGCGGTCGATCGCGTACGGGAGCTTTTCCGGCGCGTAGAGGCGAAAG
The DNA here is from genome assembly GCF_003797765.1 of Ramlibacter sp. WS9. Classification (GTDB taxonomy): domain Bacteria; phylum Pseudomonadota; class Gammaproteobacteria; order Burkholderiales; family Burkholderiaceae_C; genus Ramlibacter. The sequence continues at coordinate 265,171 of NZ_RKMB01000005.1, forward strand.
TGGTGGTTCTGCCCGAGCATCGGCCCGACCCCGCCCATCTGGAACATCAGCCATTCGAACACCTGGTACTTCTCGCGGTCGGCCTTGGGCATGAACTTGCCCGTCTTGGCGGCCAGGTACACCAGGATCGCGCCCGATTCGAACAGCGAGATCGGCTCCCCGTCCGGGCCCTGCGGGTCGACGATCGCCGGGATCTTGTTGTTCGGGCTGATCTTGAGGAAGTCCGGCTGAAACTGGTCGCCGGTGCCGATGTTGACCGGAATGGCGCGGTACGGCAGCCCGCACTCCTCCAGCATGATGTGTATCTTGTGGCCGTTGGGCGTCGCCCAGGAGTAGACGTCGATCATTGAATGTGCGTGTGGGCCGGGTTTCAACTAATAATGCGACTTTAGGTGAAACGCCCGGACCATGTTCGATCGCATCAAGAAGGCCTTTTCAAGGGAGCGAAAGGAGGCGCCGCAGGAAGAGTCGGCGCTGCACTTGACGCACGGGCCGGTATCCGAATGGGCGGGCACCCAGGGTTTTGCTTTTTCGGTGGACGGCGCGAGCCAGAACATTGCGCTGGACGGCAAGGTCGGTGGCAAGCCCTGGCGGCTGCAATTGGGCCGGCCCACACGCAACTACATCCTGGGCCAGGAGCTGCGCGCCCGTTGTGAGCTTGGCATCAGCAACGACACTGCCGTCCTGGTGATCAACCGTCCGCTCAAGGAAGCACTCGAAAAGCGTGCGTACCAGATCTATACCGACGACCTGCAGACGTCGGTGGACAGCACCCTGCCGGAAGAAATGCGCTGGCTGGCCATGTACGACGAGGTGGGGTGGGACGGCCTTCCTCGCGAGTTCTGGGATCGCTGCTGCGTCCTGACCGACAAGCGAGAGAACGCCCAGACCTGGGTGGACGCGCCGCTTGCCGACCTCATTCTGAATTGGCCCAAGCCGGCGCCTTCGGCCGAGGTGCCGTTCATGATCCTGCTGCTCAATGGCAAGGCTTACCTGCGCATGGAATACACGCCGGCAAGCCTCACGACGCTGCAGCACGCCGCGCAGATCTTCACGGCGGCGTGCGAGTCGGCGCTTCAGTTGCAGCCGCCGAAGCCGCCGCGCCGTTGATCAGCCGCCGCGCGTGATCGCCGGCTGCGTGTCGCGGCCGTACGCACCGTACTTGCCCAGTTCCCACTTGGCGATGGCATTGCGGTGCACTTCGTCCGGGCCGTCGGCAAAGCGCAAGGTGCGCGCACCGGCATAGGCCGCTGCCAGCGGGAAGTCCCCGCTGACGCCGCCGCCGCCGTGAACCTGCATCGCCCAATCGATCACCTCGCAGGCCATCGTGGGCGCGACCACCTTGATCATCGCGATTTCGTTCTTGGCAACCTTGTTGCCGGCCACGTCCATCAGCCACGCCGCCTTGAGCGTGAGCAGGCGCGCCATGTCGATCTTGCAGCGCGCTTCGGCGATGCGCTCCTGCGTCACGCTTTGCTGCGCCACGGTCTTGCCGAACGCCACGCGCGAGAGGGCGCGCTTGCACATGAGCTCCAGCGCGCGCTCGGCCAGGCCGATCAGGCGCATGCAGTGGTGGATGCGCCCGGGGCCCAGGCGGCCTTGCGCGATCTCGAAGCCGCGGCCTTCGCCCAGCAGGATGTTGTCGGCCGGGACGCGCACATTCTCGAAATACATCTCGACGTGGCCGTGCGGCGCGTCGTCGTAGCCGAACACCGACAGCGGCCGCACGATGCGGATGCCCTTGGCGTCGGCCGGCACGATGATCATGCTTTGCTGCGAATGGCGGGGCGCTTCCGGGTCGGTTTTGCCCATGGTGATGAAGACGGCGCAGCGCGGATCGGCCGCGCCGGAGATCCACCACTTGTGGCCGTTGATGACGTACTCGTCACCCTGGCGCTCGATGCGGGTGCAGATGTTGGTGGCGTCGGACGAGGCCACCTCGGGCTCGGTCATCGCGAAGGCCGAGCGGATCTGGCCTTCCAGCAGCGGCTTCAGCCAGCGCTCCTTGATCTTTTCCGAGCCGTAGCGGGCGATGGTTTCCATGTTGCCGGTATCGGGCGCGGAGCAGTTGAAGGCTTCGCTCGACCATGGCACGCGGCCCATGATCTCGGCGAGCGGCGCGTATTCCTGGTTGGTCAGGCCGGCGCCTTCATAGCCGGACGCCGAGGCGCTGTCGACCGGCAGGAACAGGTTCCACAGGCCGGCGGCGCGCGCCTTGACCTTGAGGTTCTCGACGGTTTTCAGCGCGGTCCAGCGCTTGCCGGTTTGCGTGTTGGCCTCGAGTTCCTTTTCGTACTCCGCCTCGGCGGGGTAGATGTGGTCGTCCATGAACTTCAGCAGCTTGGCCTGCAGTTCCTTTGTCTTGGGCGAGTATTCGAAATCCATGGTGCGTCCTTCGGGGGGTAATACGGTGAGGTGCGGGTCAGGCCTGCTGCGCGAATTTCCAGGCCAGTTCGGCCATGGGCCGCGCGCCGGCGCCGGATGCGGCCGCCTGGGCGCTGGAGGCCGTGCCGGCCTCCGCGCGCTTGGCGATGCCTTGCAGGATCGCTGCAATTCGGAACAGGTTGTAGGCCATGTAGAAATTCCAGTCGGCCTTCAACTCGTCGACGGTGGCCAAGCCTGTGCGCTCGCAATAGCGGCGCATGTATTCGTCTTCGCCCGGGATGCCCAGAGACTGAAGATCAAGGCCGCCAATGCCACGCGACGCGGCGTGGGGGATGTGCCACGACATGCAGTGGTAGCTGAAATCGGCCAGCGGGTGGCCCAGCGTGGACAGCTCCCAGTCGAGCACCGCGATGACGCGCGGCTCGGTCGAGTGAAACATCAGGTTGTCGAGGCGGTAGTCGCCATGGACGATCGACACCTTGCTCTCGTCGCGGGCCGCGGCCGGGATGCGGGCGGGCAGCCATTCCACCAGCCGTTCCATCTCGGGGATGGGTTGCGACATCGGCCCTGCGCCGTCGGCCGAAGCCTTGTATTGCTTGCTCCAGCGGCCGATCTGGCGGTCGAAGTAGTTCCCCGGCTTGCCGTAGCCGGCCAGGCCACGGTCGGCGAACTTGACGGTGTGCAGCGCCGCGATCACTCGGTTCATCTCGTCATAGATTTCGCGGCGGCCGGCGGGCGTCATCTCCGGCAGGGCCTGGTCCCACAGCACACGCCCCTGCATGAACTCCATCACGTAGAAGGCGCGGCCGATGATGGATTCGTCTTCGCACAGGCAGTGCATGCGGGGCACCGGCACGTCCGTGCCGCCCAGGCCGCTCATCACCGCGAACTCACGCTCGATGGCGTGGGCCGACGGCAGCAGCTTGGCCACGGGGCCCGGCTTGGCGCGCATCACGTAGCTTTGGCTTGGCGTGACCAGCTTGTAGGTGGGATTGGACTGGCCGCCCTTGAACATCAGGGCGGTGAGTGGCCCCGCGAAACCCTCGAGGTTCTTCTCGAGCCAGGCGGTGAGGGCCGCGATGTCGAAGGCGTGCTTGTCGGAGACGGGGCGCGTGCCGATGAAATGGTCGAATTCGCTCAAGGTGTATCCATGTTCATGTGCGGAGGTTCAGGCGTCCGCGTCGATGATGCGCATCAGCGCCTCGCGATTTCGCACCACGAGGCCGCCCGGCTCGATGCGGATCACTTCCTCGCGCTCCATCGCTTTGAGCTCCTGGTTCACGCGCTGGCGCGACGCGCCCAGCAACTGCGCCAACTCTTCCTGGGCGAGCTGCAGGCCGATGCGCACTTCGCGCCCGTCCGCGAGAGAAGGCACGCCATAACTGCGCACCAGGTGCGTGAGTTGCTTGGCCAGCCGCGCGCGCAAGGGCAGCGTGTTCAGGTCTTCCACCAGGCCGAACAACTGGCGAATGCGCCGGGCGTGCAACCGCAGCATCGCCTCGTACAGCTCGGTGTGCTGGCTCAAAATCTTGCGTAAGTCGCCACGCGCCACGCAGAGAATCGTCGTGTCGCCATGCGCATAGCCATCGTGCGTGCGCCGGTCCCCATCGAAGATCGCGACGTCGCCGAACCAGATGCCCGGCTCCACGTAGGTCAGCGTCACCTGCTTGCCCGAGATCGCCGTCGAACTGACGCGCACGGCGCCCTTCGCGCAGGCGATCCATTGCTCGGGCGGATCGCCGCGCGCGCAGATCAGCTCGCCGTCCTTGTAGCGTTTGACGTAGGCGCATCGGAGGATGTCGTGCCGAAGTGAGGGTGACAGGGAAGAAAACCAGCGACCGGAATTGATCGCCTCGCGTTCTTCAATGGTAAGAATGGGGTCGTCCATGGTCTGTCTTTTGAGTGACTGGTGCTGGGCCCATTGTCGCCCGCGGGACCGGCCGAAAACAACGGGGTTGTCCCCCGCAAGACTCCCGGGCTCGCGCTACTCGTAGCGCGGAGTCTGCTTCGCAAGGAAGGCGGCGATGCCGATGCCGGCGTTGGCATGGTGCAGGTTGCGAACGAAATGGTCGCGCTCGTCGGCCAGGTGGCGGCTCAGCGTGGCGCCCGCGGCGTCGTTGAGGAGTTCCTTGATGCTCGCCAGCGCATTCGGTGCGCGCTCGTTGAGCCGCTCGGCCAGCGCAAGGCTTTCTTCCAGCGCCGCACCGGGCGCCGTGACACGGTTGACGACGCCCAGCTCATGCAGGCGCTGCGAGCTCAGGCGCTCGCCGGTCAGCAACAGCTCGCTGGCAAGCTGGCGGGGCAGGGCGCGCGACAAGCTCCAGGTGGCGCCGCCGTCGGGCGACAGCGCGATGTTGCTGTAAGCCATCACGAACACCGCGTTGTCGGCCGCGACGATCAGGTCGCAGGCGAGCGCGAGCGAGAAACCGGCCCCGGCTGCCGCACCCTCGACCGCTGCGATGACGGGTTTGGGAAAGGTGCGGATGGCCTCGATCCACGCGTGCAGGCCCTCGATGCTCTGGGCCTGGAATTCGGGCGGTTGCTCGCGATTGGCCTGCAGCCGTTGCAAATTGCCGCCCGCCGAAAAGAGGCTGCCTTCACCGGTGATCACCACGGTACGAACTTCCGGGCTGCTTTCGGCGACGCTGAGCGCCTCGACACCCGCCGCGTACATCTCCGGCCCGAGTGCATTGCGGTGCTCGGGGTTGCTGATGGCGAGGACCATGGTGCGGCCCCGGCTGGTGCTCTTGAGTTCAGCGGGCATGGATCAGTCCTCGACGTGCGACAGGGAAAGGCCGATCGCGCCGCGCCTGCGCAGCCAGGGGCTCGGACGATAGCGCGGATCGCCATAGACGGTCTGCATGTTGAAGAGCACTTCCAGCACGTTGGTGGGGCCCCAGCGGTCGCCCATCGCGAGCGGGCCCAGAGGGTAGCCCAGGCCCAGCGTCACGGCGGTTTCCAGGTCCTTCGGGCTGCAGATGCGCTGCTGGCAGATGTCGGCGGCGATGTTGACGATGGTCGCGACGACGCGCTGGGTGACGAAGCCGCCCGAGTCGCGGATCACGCTCACGGCTTTGCCGTCACGCGCGAACAAGGCATGTGCGGCATCGCGCATGTCTGCGCGCGTGGCGGGGTTGGTTGCCAGAACGCGCCGCTTCGTAGCCGCGTCGTCGATCAGCATGTCGATGCCGATGGTGCGCGCCGGATCGAGCCGCTCGACGACTGCCACCGTGGTCACGTCGAAACCGAGGGGCGCCACGATGGTCAGCGCCTGAGGGGAGGGCGACTGGCCGGTTTCGACCTTTGCGCCCAGGTCCTTCAGCAACTGGTACAACTCGGCGCGCCGCGCGGCGCGGGTGGAAACCCACACAGGCGGCATCTCGTCTACTTGCGGCACCGGCTGCTCAGGTGCGACCTGCGCCTTGCCGTCTACATAGCGGTAGAAACCTTCGCCGACCTTCTTGCCGACGACACCGCCGGCCAGGCGCTGGGCGGTGATCACGCTCGGGCGGTAGCGCGGTTCGTCGTAGTACTGCTGGTAGATCGACTCCATCACCGGATGCGAAACGTCCAGCGCGGTGAGATCCATCAGCTCGAACGGGCCAAGCTTGAAGCCGACCTGGTCTTTGAGGATGCGGTCCACCGTCGCGAAATCGGTGATCCCCTCGCTGATCACGCGCAGCGCTTCCGTGCCGTAGCCCCGGCCCGCGTGGTTGACGATGAAGCCGGGCGTGTCTTGCGCCTGCACGGGTGTGTGGCCCATTTGCTTCGCATAGGCGGCCAGCCCTTCGCAGACGGCAGCGTCGGTCTTGAGCCCGGCGATCACTTCCACCACCTTCATCAGCGGCACGGGGTTGAAGAAGTGATAGCCGGCAAAGCGCTGGGGCCGCTCCATGCCGGCCGCGATGGCGGTGACCGACAACGACGAGGTGTTGGAGACCAGCACGGCGCTGGGCGCGACGATGGCTTCGAGCTGCGCGAGCAGTGATTTCTTGACGTCGAGGCGCTCGACGATCGCTTCCACCACCAGCTTGCAGTCGGCCAGGTCTGCGAGCGCGCCGGCAGCTTGCAGGCGCTGCTTGCAGGCCTGTACGGCCGCCGCATCCATGCGGCCTTTCTCCAACTGGCGATCCCACTGGCTGAAGATTTCGTCGCGGGCTTTCGCGACGGCCGGGGCCTGTGTGTCGTAAAGCCTGACGGTGCTGCCCGCCTGCGCGGCAATCTGCGCGATGCCGCGGCCCATGGCGCCCGCGCCGACCACGCCCACGGTGTCGTAGAGAAGAGTCATGCGGCTGATTATCGTGTAGCCGCCCAGCCGCTTCAGGCGCGGTGCGTGCCCTGGTAGCGCGTGGCCAGGGCACTCACGGCCATCGCCAGCACCAGGCCCGCGAAGCCCGCCCAATGCAACGTGTCCATGCCGGCCTGGACGATGAGCCACCCGCCGCTGGCCGCACCGATGGCCTGGCCGGCGTACATGGCGGAGGAATTGAGCGCAATGGACGCGGCAGCGAGCGCCGGCGCAATCGCCACCAGCCGGGCTTGTTGCGCCGAGTTCGACGAGAAGCACCCCAATGCCCAGGGGATGGAGATCAGCGCCGCCATGACGAGATTGGTGCCCAACGGCCAGAAGAGCAGGCTGACCGCCATCAGGCCGATCGCCAGCATGATCGCGCGCGAGGCGCCGAAGTGGTCGATGTGGCGCGACATGAGCATGTTGCCGATCAAGCCGAACGCGCCGAACCACAGGAACAGCAAGCTGAGCTCGCCGGGCGTGATACCGATCTTCTGCTTGTAGTACGGGGCGAAATACGAGAAGAGAACGAACTGGCCGGCCGCATAGAGCACGGTGACCAGCACGCAGAGCATCAGGGCGCGCGAACGCAGGGTCTCAAGCCAGGCCGCAGCGGTGAGCGCGGGCGGCTTCACGCCGTCAGGCATCGCGCGCCAGACCCAGACCGCGCTGACGAGGCTGAGCAAACCGACCAGGCCGAACGCGCTCTGCCAACCCAGCGTGCCGCCGACGTAAGCGCCCAGCGGCATGCCCAGCACGGAGGCCACCGACCAGCCCAGGAAGATGAATGTGATCGCGCGGCCGCGCTGCTCGGCGGGCACCAGCAAGCCGACGCAGGCTGCCGCCTGGGGTGTGAAGATCGCCGGTGCCAGCATGGCGGCCACGCGCAGCGGCAGCAACGCAGTGAAGCTCGACGCCGCGATGCACGCAAGGTGCAGGGCCGCGTACCAGACCATGGAGATCGCGAGCAGGCGGCGCCGGTCCCAGCCCGCGGCCAAGGCCGCCAGCAGAGGGGCGCCCAGGCACATGAGCACCGCGCCCGCCGAAATCAACTGGCCGGCCGTTGCCACCGAGACGTCGAGCGACGTGCTGATCTCGTTGAGTGTCCCCGGCACCACCATCACGCCGGTACCGATCACGAAATTGCCGAACAGCAGGGGCCAGAGGACCGCAGGCAGCCCCGTTCGAACGGCCGGGGTTTCAAGTGCGGTGGTGGATGACAAATGACTTCGCTTCGCGTTGATGACAGATGACAAAGGCTAGCGTGGAGGCCTGCCCATTCTTGTCATTTGTCATACCCGGCGGCAGCCGGGGGTCATTTGTCATTGGCCGGACGGCCGCTAGCGCCGCATCTGCAGCGCGCCCGGGTTCACGATGTTGCTGGGCGTGCCCTTGACGAAATTCACCACGTTATCGAAAGCGGCGCCGAAATACAGCTCGTAGCTGTCCAGTTCCACATAGCCGATGTGCGGCGTGCAGATGCAGTTTTCCAGGCGTAGCAGGGCGTGGCCCTGCAGGATCGGCTCGCTTTCGAAGACGTCGACCGCCGCCAAGCCCGGTCGGCCGCGGTTGAGGGCCGCAATCAATGCATCGGGCTCAACCAGTTCGGCGCGAGAGGTGTTCACAAGCAGGGCCGTGGGTTTCATGCGGCCGAGGTCTTCCAGCGTCACGATGCCGGATGTTTCGTCCGAGAGCCGCAGGTGCAAGCTCAGCACGTCGCTTTCGGCAAACAATTCCTCGCGGGTGGCGGCTGCTTCGTAGCCGTCCATTGCCGCTTTCTCGCGCGCGGACTGGCTGCCCCAGACCATGACGTGCATGCCGAAGGCCTTGCCGTAGCCCGCCACCAGCTGCCCGATCTTGCCGTAGCCCCAGATGCCGAGCGTGCGGCCGCGCAGGACGACGCCGAGCCCGAAGTTGGCCGGCATCGACGCGGACTTCATGCCCGACTGCTGCCAGCCGCCGTGCTTGAGCGTGCTGATGTACTGAGGCAGGCGCCGCGTGGCGGCCATGACCAGTGCCCAGGTCAATTCGGCCGGTGCGACCGGTGAGCCCACGCCTTCAGCAACGGCTATTCCGCGCTCGGTGCAAGCCTGTACGTCAATGTGCGAGCCGACTCGGCCGGTCTGCGCGATCATGCGCAGACGCGGCAGTTTCTCGACGAGCTGGCGCGTCATGTGGGTGCGCTCGCGGATGAGCACGATGACGTCGGCGTCACGCAGGCGCACCGACAGCTGGCCGATGCCCTTGACGGTGTTGGTATAGACCTTGGCCGGATACGCCTCCAGCTTGGAGGCGCAGCGAAGTTTGCGCACCGCGTCCTGGTAGTCGTCGAGGATCACAATGTTCATGCATGGATTGTGCCTCGCCCCCAAGCCCTGATTCACCGCGGCCAGCAAATCCTGTGGCTTGGCGTTAGAGTCGGCGCTTTCGTTCTGTTACCAGGAGCTCACACCATGACGATTTCCATGTCTTCCGCCAGCCTGCCCGTCTTCAAGGCCATGCTCGGCAACCTGAGCCACATCCTCGACCGCGGCGCTGCTCATGCGGAGGCCCGGAAATTCGACCCCACGGCTCTGCTGCAATTCCGCCTTGCGCCGGACATGCTTCCCTTTACACGCCAAGTGCAAATCGCGTGCGACGCGGCGAAGAATGGCGTGGCCCGCATTTCCGGCGTCGAGGCCCCGAAATTCGAAGATACGGAAGCGACCTTTGCCGACCTGAAGGCCCGCATCCAGAAAACAGTGGACTACCTGAACAGCGTGCCCAACGACCGCATGGACGGTACGGAAGACAAGGACATCACGTTTCCCGTCGGCAAGGACAAGACCCGCACCATGAGCGGCGAGGCTTACCTCAAGCACTGGGCGATGGCCAATTTCCACTTCCACATCACCATGGCCTACGCGATCCTTCGCAACAACGGCGTAGAGCTGGGCAAGGCCGACTTCCTGGCCGGCGCTGCAGCCCGCGCCTGAGGTAGCTCGCTCCTTAGCCGGCCGCGGCCTCCAGAGCCGCCAGTCGGTCCAGCTCGGCGCAGACGTCGGCCATGCGCCCGGACATGAACATGCGCCCGGCGCTGGCCGAAGCACCCATGCCTTCGACCACGCGCACAACCCGCAATGGCCGCTTGGACTTTTCACAGGGCCTGGCGACAACGGCCGGGTGCGCGGTGCGCAGCCGGGTGGCGGGCGACGGCCCGACGCCAGACCGGCTGCCACGCGGCAACGGCACGGCACGCGATGCGCGCGGTGCCAACCAGCCCAGCAACCCTTGCAACGGGCCCAACAACCCGCCGAACGTGGACAACGTGATTCCCATGCGACTCTCCTTGAACTTCAGAGTTTGAACACAGGCAGGATTGGGAACAGGAGGGGTCGCCGCAGGGTGATGGCTCCAACGCCATACGCCCGCCACCTGCGGCGCCCCATCCAAACGTTACATCAGCATCGTGTTGCGGATCAGGCCGACGGCCAGGCCTTCGATCTCGAAGGGCTCGCCGGGCTCGACCACGATGGTGGGGTAATCGGGGTTTTCGGCGTGCAGCTCGATCAGGTGCTTGTTGCGGCGAAAGCGCTTGACGGTGACGTCGTCGCCCAGGCGCGCGACGATGATCTGCCCGTTCTTCGCGTCCTTGGTGGCCTGCACGGCGAGCAGGTCGCCGTCCATGATGCCGGCGTCGCGCATGGACATGCCGCGCACCTTGAGCAGGTAGTCGGGCCGGCGCTGGAACAGGCTGTTCTCGACGTAATACGTCTGGTCGACGTGCTCCTGCGCGAGAATCGGCGAGCCTGCCGCAACGCGGCCAATGAGGGGCAAGGCCAGCTGGGCCAAGCCCTGCAATGGCAGGGAGAACTGCTTGTTTCGGGATTCATTGATCGACCTCAGGGCCTCGCTTTGCAGGCGGATCCCGCGCGAGGTGCCGCTGACCAGCTCGATCACGCCTTTGCGGGCGAGCGCCTGCAAATGCTCTTCGGCCGCGTTAGCTGACTTGAAGCCCAGCTCGGAGGCGATTTCGGCGCGCGTGGGCGGTGCGCCGGTGCGCGCGATGGCGCTCTGGATCAGGTCCAGAATCTGTTGCTGGCGGGCGGTAAGTTTGGGCGAATCGAGCATGCTGATTTCTCCTACTTGATATCTCACTGTTTTGATATCCAGTAGCTGTATTTTTAAACAGTTTTTGAAAGTGCGCAAGTGACGGGCAAAAAAATTGCGGTTCTGGCGACCGGCGGCACCCTGGCAGGCAAGGCCGCAAGCGCACACGACAACGTCGGCTACACGGCGGCCCAGGTGGGCGTGGATGAGCTGCTGGCATCGATTCCTGCGCTCCAGGGCTTTTCGCTCGTGACCGAACAGGTGGCGCAGGTCGACAGCAAGGACATGACGTTCGACATCTGGCGCAAGCTTGCCGTTCGATGCGCCCACTGGCTGGCACAGGACGACATCCGCGGCGTGGTGATCACGCACGGCACCGACACGCTGGAGGAGACGGCCTTTTTCCTCCACTGTGTCTTGGCGCCGGTGAAACCGGTGGTGCTGACCTGCGCCATGCGGCCGGCAACGGCGCTGGTGCCCGACGGCCCGCAGAACATCGTCGATGCAATGTCGGTGGCACTGGCCGAGGGCGCCCGGGGCGTGGTGGCGGTCTGCGCGGGCACCATCCACGGCGCCGTGGACGTTGCCAAGCAGCACACCTATCGGCTGGACGCTTTCACCTCCGGCGATGCGGGGGCGGTTGGTTACGTCGAAGAGCGCCAGTTGCGCCTGCTGCGCGACTGGCCGGCGGCGGATGCGGGCGCAACGGCGGTGATGCAGAAGGTCATTTCGGCAGGCCGTTGGCCGCGCGTGGAGATCGTCATGAACCACGCGGGCGCCGGTGGCGCGATGGTGGAGGCGCTGGTCGCGCAAGGGGTCGATGGCCTGGTCGTGGCCGGCACGGGCAACGGCACGGTCAGTGCCGACCTGATGGCGGCGCTGCAGGCCGCCGCGGCGAAGGGCGTGCGTGTCGTGCGGGCGACGCGCTGCGCGGAGGGCCAGGTGATTGCGCATGCCGGCGATCGGCTACCGGCCAGCGCGGTTGCGCCGGTGAAAGCCCGCGTCGAATTGATGCTTTCGCTGCTGGCCTGATGTTCGCGGCACTCGTGTCCCATCCGTGGGCATATCCGGCGCTGGAGATCGCGCATATCTTCGGCATTGCCTTGCTGGTTGGCAATCTGGTGCTGCTGGAGATGCGCGTTTTCGGGCGTGGCGCGGCGCTGCCGGTGGCTCCGTTGGCCCGGCTGAGCCTGGGACTGGCCCTTGCCGGCGTCTCGCTGGCAGCGGCTTCGGGCCTCCTCATGTTTGCCACCCGGCCCGGGGAACTGCTGGCCAACCGCGCCTTCACCCTCAAGATGCTGCTGTTACTGGCCGCCGCGTGCAACGCGGCAATGTTCCATGCACGCGGATCGCTCGTTTTGCTCGACGGCATTGCCCGCGCCCAGATGGTGCTCTCCACTGTGATCTGGCTGGCCGTCATCACGTGCGGCCGCTGGATCGCGTATCTTTGAGGTTTGCAAAATGGGAGATCGCCATGGAACGCCGTCCCTTCATCCTTGCGTCGCTGTGGCTGCCTGGGCTCGCCTGGGCCCATCATGGGTGGAGCAGCTTCGACCAGGACAGGCCGATTTACCTTGAAGGCAAGGTGGTCAGCGCCAAGTGGCAGAACCCCCACGCGGAGCTCATCCTGGAAGTACCGGCGGACCTGAAACTGCCCGCCGATCTGGCCCAGCGTGCCTTGCCCGCGCAAACCGCGCCCGTGGACGGCAAGGCATTGCTAGCCAAGGCGGCGTTGCCGAAGCGCCGCGACCGCCGATGGGAAATCGAGCTTGCGCCGCTCACGCGGCTCGAATTGTGGAAAGTGGCCGAGATCAAGCCGGGCGCTTCGATGTCGGTGCTCGGCTTCACGTTGAAGGACGAGAAGGGCGAGGCGGTGCTGCGCGCCGAATACCTGTTCGTGGACGGCAGGACCTACGGCTTGCGCTCCAGCCCGGCCTGAATACTTGGAGCCCCCACGGGCTTCGCCCTGCCCCCTCAGGGGGCGCAACCGGCTAGAGGCGGCTCGTCGCCGGCGCTCAGCCTTCCAGCGCCTTGAGGGCGCGTGCCGTGATCTCTTCGACGGTGCCCGTGCCCTGGATCGCGCGGTACTTGGGCGCGTTGGCCGGGTCCGAGTTGGCCCACTTCGAGTAGTAGTCGACCAGCGGGCGTGTCTGGGCCGCGTAAACCTCCAGGCGCTTCATCACGGTCTCTTCCTTGTCGTCGTCGCGCTGGATCAGCGGTTCGCCCGTCACGTCGTCCTTGCCTTCGGCCTTCGGCGGGTTGAACTTGACGTGGTAGGTGCGGCCGGACGCCGGGTGCGAGCGGCGGCCGCTCATGCGTTCGATGATCGCGTCGAACGGCACGTCGATCTCCAGCACGAAGTCGAGCTTCACGCCGGCCGCCTTCATGGCATCGGCTTGCGGAATGGTGCGAGGGAAACCGTCGAACAGGAAGCCCTTGGCGCAGTCGGGCTGGGCGATGCGCTCCTTGACCAGGCCGATGATGATGTCGTCGCTCACCAGCGCGCCGGAATCCATGACCTTCTTGGCGGCCAGGCCCAGCGGCGTGCCGGCCTTGACGGCCGCGCGCAGCATGTCGCCGGTGGAGATTTGCGGGATGCCGTACTTCTGGCAGAGGAAGGTCGCTTGCGTGCCTTTGCCTGCGCCGGGCGCGCCCAACAGAATCAGTCTCATGGAAGTCCTCGGAATGTTAGAAATCGGCGGGCGCTGCGGGTCACGCAAAGGGCGGGCGGCCGTCGCGCATCATTGGTGCAAAGGATAGCATGCGTGCCCCTTGCGGAGCCTTACGTGCCGGCCGCTGCCCAGAGGGCACGCACCCGCGCGAGGTCGTCCGGCGTGTCGACGCCGATGCCGGGCGCACTGTCCGACACATGCACCGCGATGCGGTGCCCGTGCCACATCGCACGCAGCTGTTCCAGGGCCTCGGCCTGCTCCATCGGCGCGGGGGAAAGGCGCGGAAACAGGCGCAGGAACCCGGCGCGGTAGCCATAGATGCCGACATGGCGCAGCGGCGCGGGATCGGGCAGGGCTTGGCTGCCGGCCGCGAAACCGTCGCGCCACCACGGGATCGGCGCGCGGCTGAAATACTGTGCGAAGCCTTGCGCATCCAGAACAGCCTTCACGACATTGGGATTGGTGAACTCTTCGAAGCTGGCGATGGCGTGCGCTGCCGTGCTCATGCTGGCCTCGCTGCGCGCTTCGAGGGCGGCGGCGACGGCGTCGATCAGCGCCGGGTCGATCAGCGGTTCATCGCCCTGGACGTTGACCACCACGGCGGCGTCGGCCAGGCCAAGGAGTTCGCAGGCTTCCGCCAGGCGGTCGCTCCCGGACGCATGGTCGGTGCGCGTGAGCAGCGCTTCGACGCCGTGCGCCCGGCAGGCTTGCACGATAAGCGGGCTGTCGGCAGCGACCACGACGCGTTCTGCCGCCGAGCCGCGCGCGCGTTCGGCGACGCGAACCACCATCGGTTTGCCGGCGATGTCGGCCAGCGGCTTGTCGGGCAGGCGTGTCGATGCGAGCCGCGCGGGGATGAGAACCAGGAAGCCCATGCTGGCCGGTGCTCAGACCAGCGGCGTGCGCGCGGGCAGCCGCTCCAGCTCTTCGTCGCTCAAGGTCCGGGCTTCTTCTTCCAGCAGCACCGGAATGCCGTCACGGACCGGGTAGGCCAGCCGCGCGGCACGCGACAGCAGTTCCTGACGTTCGCGGTCGTAATCGAGGTGCCCCTTGGTGACGGGGCACACCAGCAGCTCAAGCAGTTTGGGGTCCATGCGCTGATGATAGCTTTGCATCGACGAGGCCATCCAGCGCGCGCCAGAATTCGGCGTCAATCTCCATCGCCAGCGGCACGGCCCAGGCGTCGGGCCGCAGGCGCCACAACTTGACGGCGTCTTTTTCGGTGCAGAGCAAGTCACCTGTGTGGCCTTCGGCGGGGTCTTCGGCGAAGTCGTGATGGTCGGGCAGGGCCAGCGTGCGGGCCAGTTGCAGGCCCTGCTCGCGCAGCATGGCAAAGAAGGCCTCCGGCTTGGCGATCCCGGCGACGGCCGTCAACGGGCGCCCGGCGAGATCGGCCAGCAGGGTCCGCGTGCCATCGGAACGAACCGCATGCGAAGCGAGACGTCGCCGCGCCGTGAAACCTCTGATGCCCGGCGGCGCGCCGGCACTCAGCACAAGGTCTACCTTTCGCGGCCAATGCTCGCGCAGAGGACCGGCCGGCAACAGCCAGCCATTGCCGATGCCGCGTTCATCGAAAATGCAGATCTCGACGTCGCGCTGCAACGCGTGGTGTTGCAATCCATCGTCGCACACGATCACTTGTGTGGCCGGATGCGTGGCCAGCAATGCGTTGGCCGCCTGGGCCCGGCTCGGCGCGACGAAGACCGGTACGCCGGACGTTCGTGCGACCAGCAACGGTTCATCGCCGACTTCATTGGGAAGACTTTCGAAGCTCACTTCGCGGCAATCCGCGGCGCTACGGCCATAGCCGCGCGAAACGACACCCACCGCCAGGCCCCGGCCGCGCAAATGCCCGACCAAAGCCATGACGACCGGCGTCTTGCCCGCGCCGCCGGCCACCACGTTGCCCACCACGATGACTGGCACCGCAACACGATGGCGCTTCAAGAGGTCCAGCTGGAAAGCGGCACGCCGCAGCGCCGCGAGCGCGCCGAATACCAGCGACAAGGGCCACAGCAGGCAGGCCAGCGCACCGCGCCGCAGCCACGCGCGCTGCAGCACCTGCGCCATTGCTACTTCGACCCGGCCTGGGCCGAGGATTGCGTGGCGAAGGTGATCTGCACCATGCCGGAACGGCGTGCCGCTTCCATCACGGTGATGACGGACTGGTGCGGCGCCGTCGCGTCCGCGCTGATGATGATGACGCTTTCCTTGCCGGCACCCGGCACCTGGAGCAATGCCTGGGCCACCGACTCGACACTGCGGCCCGTGACGGGCTGGCCCTTGATCGAATAGCGGCCGTCGGCTCCCACGGCAACGATGATCTCTTTCGGGTAGTCGCGCTGCGCGTCGGCGTCGGCCACCGGCAGCTTCAACTGCAACTCGGTGAACTTGCTGTAGGTGGTGGACAGCATCAGGAAGATCAGGATCACCAACAGCACGTCGATGAACGGGATCAGGTTGATCTCCGGCTCTTCCTTCGGTCGCGGACGGAAATTCATTTGCCTCGGATGGAGTTCAGGTGGCGCACGAAGCGCTCGGCCGACAGCTCCAGCGTGAGCAGATAGTCGTCGACGCGAACCCGGAAGTAGCGCCAGAAGATCAGCGCGGGAATGGCGACGATGAGGCCGAACGCCGTGTTGTACAGCGCGACCGAAATGCCGTGCGCGAGTTGCGCCGGATTGCCCCCAGTCGCGCCTCCCGCAGCGGACTGCGAGCCGAAGATCTCGATCATGCCGATGACAGTGCCCAGCAGGCCCAGCAGCGGCGCCGCCGATGCGATGGTGGCCAGCGCGCTCAGGTAGCGTTCCAGCCGATGCGCCACGGCGCGGCCGGTGTTTTCCATCGTGGCGCGCAAGTCGACCTCGCTGCAGCGCGGGTCGGAATTCAGCGCCCGAAAGCCGCTGGCCAGGACCTCGCCGAGGGCGGAGTTCTGTTCCAGCTGCCGCACCACGTCGGGTGCGGGGACGGAGGTGCGCGAAACGGCCAGCGCTTCGTCGAGCAGTTTCGGCGGAGCGACCTTGGCGGTCTTGAGGCTGATGAAACGCTCGATGACGAGGGCGAGCGCGAGGATGGAGCAGGCAACCAGCGGCCAGATCGGCCAGCCTGCGGCTTGTATGATCGAAAACAAGGGGAAGGTTCTCCGCGCGACTGCGAATTTTGAGTTGCGGCGATTATCGTGTACTCCATGCGCGCTGTAGGAAAACATCCAGCGGCCGTAAGACGCGACTCACAGAAGTTGTGGATAACTTTGTGCAGAACCAGCCCCCCATGCCCCGCGAAGCCGCGCCAAGCCTTCGACATGACAAATCGATGACAAATTGAGCAGGAAAAAGATCAATGAAAACAGTCACTTGCTCGGAAGAATCAGCGTTCTGCGGGGAAACCCCTCCGCAGCTTGTCAAGTGGTGTGCGCTGTGGACTAAACCCACTGCCCGTCCAGCTTGCAAGGCGCGGATTTGCTGATGCACGAGCAGTCTTCCCTAGGTTTGGCGCCGCGAATCTGGCAAGTTGGTGCGCTGTGCCGCGCCATTGCTGACTCGCTGGAGGCGCGGTTCAATCCTGTCGCGGTCCGCGGCGAGGTTTCGGGCTTCTCACGCGCGGCCAGCGGGCATTGCTATTTCTCTCTCAAGGATCCGCAAGGCCAAATCCGCTGCGCGATGTTCCGCCGCGCGGCGAGCCTCATGGACTTCCAGCCTCGCGACGGCGAAATGGTCGAGGTGATGGGCCGGCTGGGCGTCTATGAACAGCGCGGCGACCTGCAACTCATCGTGGAAAGCATGACGCGTGCCGGGCAGGGCGCCTTGTTCGAGCGGTTTTTGCAACTCAAGGCCAAGCTGGAAACGGAAGGGCTGTTCGATGCTGGCCGCAAGAGGCCGGCGCCCGCCATGCCCCGTGCGATCGGCCTCGTCACGTCACGTGGCGCGGCCGCATTGCACGACGTCGTGACGGCACTCTCGCGGCGTGCGCCCCACGTGCCGGTGATTTTCGCGCCGGCAGCAGTGCAGGGCGCACAGGCGCCCGCCGAGTTGGTGCGCGCATTGACCGATCTGTACCGTCTCGCAGAACAGGGGCGCATCGACGTGATCTTGCTGGTGCGCGGCGGCGGTTCGATCGAAGACCTGTGGGCGTTCAATGATGAGCAGCTCGCCAGGACGATCGTGCAGAGCCCCGTGCCGCTCGTTTGCGGCGTTGGCCACGAGACGGATTTCACCATCGCCGATTTCTGCGCGGATGTTCGCGCGCCGACGCCCACTGCCGCAGCCGAGCTGGCTGCGCAGGCGCGTGCCGATTGGCTGGGCGGCGTGGCGCGAATCGAGGCTCGGCTGCTCGACTCGTTGTGGCGCCGCCTCGACGCCGGCAACCAGCGGCTCGACATCGCCGCCGCCCGCCTGGGACGGCCGCTCGCCCGCATGGGCACTCAACAGCTGCGGCTCGGCCGATCGGCACACCGGCTGCGCTATGCGGTTCTGGGGCGGATGGAAAAGGAGCGTGGACGTGTCGCAGCGGCCGAGCTGCAGCTCAAGCGGGCCTTGCAGGGCAGGGCCCAGCGGGCGGCCCAGATTCTGGAGCATTCGCGCATCCGCCTGGAACTGCTCGATCCGCGCCTCGTCTTGCAGCGCGGTTACGCGCTGCTCACCGATGAGAAGGGCGCTGCCGTGACGAGCGTGCACCAAACCCATGCAGGGCAGGCCCTTCGTGCAGCCCTCGCCGACGGCGAGGTTGCTTTGACGGTTGCGCCGCGCTCGTGAAATAGTTCTTAGAATCGACGGCTGCACAAGGCAACCTGCACAGACAACCAACAAGCCAAGAGGAAATCATGGAACACACCCTGCCCCCGCTCCCTTACCCGATCGACTCGCTCGCGCCGCACTACTCGCAGGAGACGCTGGAGTTCCACCACGGCAAGCACCACAACGCTTACGTGGTCAACCTCAACAACCTGCAAAAGGGCACCGAGTTCGAGAGCATGACGCTCGAGGAGATCATCAAGAAATCCTCCGGCGGCATCTACAACAACTCCGCCCAGATCTGGAACCACACCTTCTTCTGGAACTGCATGAAGCCCGCCGGCGGTGGTGAACCCTCTGGCGCCCTCGGCGCGGCCATCACCGCCAAGTGGGGCAGCTATGCGGCCTTCAAGGAAGCCTTCGTCAAGTCGGCCGTCGGCAACTTCGGTTCCGGCTGGACGTGGCTGGTGAAGAAGGCGGACGGCAGCGTCGACATCGTCAACACCGGCGCCGCCGGCACACCGCTGACCACCGCCGACAAGGCGCTGCTCACCGTCGACGTGTGGGAGCACGCGTATTACATCGACTACCGCAACCTGCGCCCGAAGTTCGTCGAGACCTTCCTCGACAAGCTGGTGAACTGGGGTTTTGCGGAAAGCAACTTTTAATCCGCTACGCTCCAGACAAAACAAGGGCCGCTTTGCGGCCCTTGTCCTTTTTAGTTTTTGAAGGGCTGGCCGGCGAGTTTCGCGCCTGGCTTGATTCCCTTCTTCGCAAACCATCCCTGGTTCATCTCCAGCACGTAGCGCACGGGCTTCGTGGAGCAATGCGAATCGGTCACCAGGGGCTTCATGTCCGCGAGGTTGACGATGGTGCCGTCGTCCGCCACGAAAGCGGCCGTCAGCGGCAGTAGCGTGTTTTTCATCCAGAAGCACTGAACCGAGGCTTGCTCGAAGACGAAGAGCATGCCCTCGTGCTGCGGCATGTCCTTGCGGAACATCAGGCCGATCATCCGCTGGTCGGGCGACAGTGCCACCTGGGCATCGATTTGATGCATGCCGGCCGCGAGCTTGACGCGCGGCAGGTTCATCTGGGCTTCCTGGGCGTGCACGGGCCCGATGGCTGCGGCCAGCGCAAACGCGGCCAGTGCGGTGGTGAGTCGTGTCATGGCGGTGATTTTGGCTCGCAAAAACAAAATGCCCGCGCGCAGCGGGCATTTCCAGAAACGGCGCCGTGAATTACGACTTCTTTTCTTCCTTGGCAGCGGCCTTCTTCTTGGTGGCCTTCTTGGCCTTCTTGGCCTTCTTTTCTGCCTTGGCTGCAGGCTTGGCACCGGATGCGGCGGCGGACGGGGTAGCCGGGGT